>CAUQMS010000048.1:0-3034 GCA_963519305.1 uncultured Enterobacterales bacterium | reverse complement strand
AACCGCCGACCCCCTCCGTGTAAAGGAGATGCTCTACCAACTGAGCTAATCGCCCCGTCGTGATGGAGTCGCATTATAGGGATCCCTGAACTTACGTCAACGGTTTTTAAAAACAAAAATGACTGTTCGACGCAAAATTAGACAAGCTGACCGATTTCTCGCCCGCGTAGTTGATTCTTTACGCATTCATCCACTGAATAGCCTTCACGAACTCCCTATCGGCGTTGAGGATTCAGGGCAGAGTGGTAGAATGTCAGCCACTTTTTGTTAATTGATAGCAACGTCTACTGCGTTGGCTATAACACTATAAATAAGTAAGGCTGCACTCCAGATGAAAATCAAAACCCGTTTTGCTCCGAGCCCAACCGGCTATCTGCACGTCGGTGGCGCCCGTACCGCGCTTTACTCCTGGCTTTTCGCCCGACACCTCGGCGGTGAGTTTGTGTTGCGTATTGAAGATACCGATCTCGAACGCTCCACGCAGGCGGCCATTGACGCGATTATGGACGGCATGAACTGGTTGAATCTGGACTGGGACGAAGGCCCGTATTTCCAGACTAAACGTTTTGACCGCTACAACGGCGTGATTGACCAGATGCTGGAAAACGGCACCGCCTATAAGTGCTACTGCTCCAAAGAGCGTCTGGAAGCACTGCGCGAAGAGCAGATGGCTAACAACGAGAAGCCTCGTTACGACGGCCGCTGCCGCGACAGCCACGAACATCACGCTGCTGGTGAGCCATGCGTCGTGCGTTTTCGTAACCCGCAGGAAGGTTCCGTCATTTTTGATGACCAAATCCGTGGCCCGATTGAATTCAGTAATGACGAGCTGGACGATCTGATCATCCGCCGCACCGACGGTTCACCGACCTACAACTTCTGTGTCGTGGTGGACGACTGGGATATGGAAATCACCCACGTGATCCGTGGTGAAGACCACATCAACAACACTCCGCGTCAGATCAACATTCTTAAAGCGCTGGGTGCGCCGGTACCGGTTTATGCGCACGTCTCAATGATCCTTGGCGATGACGGCAAAAAACTGTCTAAACGTCACGGCGCTGTCGGTGTAATGCAGTACCGCGATGATGGCTATCTGCCGGAAGCGCTGCTGAACTATCTGGTGCGTCTGGGCTGGTCTCATGGCGATCAGGAGATCTTCAGCATTGAAGAGATGAAAGCGCTGTTCACACTGGATAACGTCAGCAAATCCGCCAGTGCGTTCAACACTGAAAAACTGCAATGGCTGAACCATCACTATATCAATTCGATGGATCCGCATTATGTGGCAACGCATCTGTTGTGGCATGTCGAGCAGTTGGGCATCGAAACCCGTAATGGTCCGCAGCTGTTTGAAATTGTTACCTTGCTGGGCGAGCGCTGTAAAACGCTCAAAGAGATGGCGGAGTCCTGCCGTTACTTCTACGAAGACTTTACTGAGTTCGATGCTGACGCAGCCAAGAAGCACCTGCGCCCGGTAGCACGCCAGCCACTGGAAGCAGTTCGCGCCAAATTGGCTGCGATCACTGACTGGACTGCGGAAAACGTTCACAACGCAATTCAGGGCACTGCGGATGAGCTGGGTGTCGGTATGGGTAAAGTCGGTATGCCACTGCGCGTTGCGGTGACCGGTGCGGGCATGTCGCCAGGCATGGACGTGACCGTCCATGCCATCGGCCAGAGCCGTACGCTGGCGCGTATCGATCAGGCGCTGGCCTTTATTGCTGAGCGTGAAGCGCAGCAATAAAGTTCTGAACAGGCAGTAACCAGAAAAGAAAAAGCCAGCCGGACTGAGTGATCGCCCGGCTGGCTTTTTTAATGGGTCAAAAACAGATTAAGGCTGTTGTTCTGCTGGTGCTGCGGCGCCCGGACGGTAAGCCAGAAAGTACATCAGGCCAACAAAACCGGCACCACCGACCGCGTTACCGAGGAATACGGCCGCGAAGTTCGGGAAGTATTGTGACCAGCTCAGCGCGCCGGCAAAAATCGCTGCCGGAATGATAAACATGTTAGCTACCACGTGCTGGAAGCCGATCGCCACAAAGGCCATCACCGGGAACCACATGCCGATCACCTTTCCGCCGACTTCTTTACTGGCAAACGCCAGCCAGATCGCCAGACACACCAGCCAGTTGCAGCCGATGCCGGAAATGAACGCCTGGGTGAAGTCAGCGTTGACCTTCGCGGTGGCGGTTGCCACGGTTTTCGCCAGAAACGGACCTTCCGTCAGGCCGAGAACGTGACCGAAGAAGTACGCCACAGCCAGACTGCCGAGCAGGTTAGCCAGCGTGACCCAAAACCAGTTACGCAAAACTGAGAGCAGGCTTATCTGACGCGCGAACCAGGCGATAGGTAAGGTCATCATATTTCCGGTCAGCAGTTCTCCCCCTGCCAGTACCGTCAAAATGATCCCAACCGGGAAGACCGCTGCGCCCAATAAGTTACTGAACGAACCCCAGGATGCAGGCAATGTTCCAATTACATGCAGATCGAGCAGGAAACCGATGGCGATGAATGCGCCAGCCAGGAATCCTAAAATTAACAAATTCAATACGGTTGCACGGCTTTTATTAACTCCAGCCGTTACAGCAATGGATGCGATTTCTTTAGGTGAATACAAGGACATGGGATGGCTCGAAAGTAGATGGATATGATTATTGCGCCGGCAGTCTAGATCCAGAATTGTCTGGAAACAAGCCGATCCTCATAGCTTGCTAACATTTTATTAATCAATAAATCACACATGTTAAAAAAATGAGTAAGAAGATCATTAAGCTGACGAGAAAAGAGGGCGAGTGCCTGAATCAAAGATGACGTATTTAGCGACAAATTTGCTTCAGGCGGCGAGGAATTCCTCAATGCTGTGGCCGGGTTGGCGGCTTTTTCATCGCTTGATAGCATAAACCGATTTAGCCGTTGACAGGGTTGGCGGGGTTTCATATTATGCGCCCCGTTCACCGGTTTTTAACCGGTCTGAATTGGGGGTATAGCTCAGCTGGGAGAGCGCTTGCATGGCATGCAAGAGGTCAGCGGT
>CAUQMS010000047.1:0-4375 GCA_963519305.1 uncultured Enterobacterales bacterium | reverse complement strand
ATAAGTGAGAAACCTCAGTCGAAAGACTGGGGTTTTTTGCTATGGGGAATTTGAATAAGCATTACCAGTAATTCAAGCTCGAAAGTTAACCAGTATCCCCAACTGCCTAATCAAAACTCTGTGCGTATGAACTCCCCGAATCAGTTAAACTGAGCATAAATAAGTAACGAATGAGTGATCAGTTTATGTCGAGTCACGACACGTCTTTAAAGGCTTTAAATACCTTCGCTATTGTTGCCGATGCCACTGAAATCAGCACGGCTCACAATCCGGATGAGCTGGCGAATGCCTGGCTCGCTGCGCAAAAAGCAAAACGCCCATTTCTGTTATTAGGAGAAGGCAGCAATGTGCTGTTCCTGGAGGACTTTGCCGGGATCGTTGTGCTCAACCGAATTAAAGGCATTGAAGTTACTGAGCGCGCTGAAGACTGGTTATTGCATGTCGGGGCCGGTGAGAACTGGCATCAGCTGGTAATTTATACCTTGAAGCACAATCTTCCGGGTCTCGAAAATCTGGCTCTTATTCCTGGCTGTGTCGGATCCGCACCGATTCAAAATATCGGAGCTTATGGCATCGAATTACAAAGCTTGTGTGAATATGTGGACGTGATGAATCTTGAAACACGTGATGTTATTCGTCTACCTGCCAGTGAATGTCAGTTTGGTTACCGTGAGAGCGTATTCAAACACGCCTACCGTGATGGGTATGCCATTATTGCTGTAGGACTCAGGTTAAGTAAAAACTGGCACCCTAAACTGACTTATGGTGATTTGACCCGGTTTGAGCCAACCAGCGTAACGCCACAACAAATATTCGACTCTGTATGTCAGATGCGTCGCAGCAAACTTCCGGATCCAACGGTTACCGGCAACGCCGGCAGCTTCTTCAAAAATCCTATTGTGAATCTTACATTGGCTGAAAAGCTCAAGCAGCAGTATCCGACGATGCCTTATTATCCTCAGGAGGATGGTCAGGTAAAACTTGCCGCCGGATGGTTAGTTGAGCAGGCGGGGTTAAAAGGTTTCTGTCTGGGTGGAGCTTCAGTTCACCAGCAACAGGCATTAGTACTGATTAACAAAGAGGGTGCGACCGGTGATGATGTGAAGGCGCTGGCGAAGCATGTACGTAATGCAGTTGCCGGGCATTTTGCTGTCTGGCTGGAGCCTGAGGTTCGTTTCATTTCTTCCAGTGGCGAAACCAACGCAGTTGAGGCGTTATCATGAAAGATATCACCGTTCCACTTCACCTCGTTTCCATCCTCGCTGATGGTGAATTCCACTCCGGTGAACAGCTGGGTGCGAAACTGGGTATGAGCCGCGCGGCGATCAACAAACATATCCAGACGATAAGAGACTGGGGAGTGGATATTTTCACTGTCACGGGCAAAGGTTATAGCCTGCCGTCTCCCATCCAGCTTCTGGATGAAGAAGAGATACTTGCCGCCTTACCGGAAGGGCGGGTTAGCGTATTGCCCGTTATTGATTCCACTAACCAGTATTTACTTGATCGCATCAGCCAGCTTACGTCTGGCGATGCGTGCGTCGCTGAATATCAGCAAGCAGGCCGTGGTCGGCGCGGAAGGAAATGGTTCTCACCTTTCGGCGCAAACTTATATCTCTCTATGTACTGGAAGCTCGATCAGGGCCCCGCTGCTGCGATGGGGCTGAGCCTGGTGATTGGCATTGTCATGGCGGAAGTATTGCAGAAGTTAGGTGCCGAAGATGTTCGCGTGAAATGGCCGAACGATCTCTATCTGAAAGATCGTAAGCTGGCCGGTATTTTAGTCGAATTGACCGGGAAAACTGGCGATGCTGCACAGTTAGTCATCGGTGCGGGGATCAATCTTAAGATGCGTGAACCCTCTGCCGATTCAATTGATCAGGGCTGGATAAATTTGCAGGAAGCAGGTGTAGATATCGACCGCAATCAGCTGACAGCCACACTTTTGCAAGAACTGCGTTCTGCGCTACGTCAATTTGAAGTGGAAGGATTACCGCCCTTTATAACCCGCTGGCGCAGGCTAGATAACTTCCTCGATCGCCCTGTTAAATTATTAATAGGCGACCAGGAAATCCACGGTATTGAGCGCGGTATTGATCAGCAGGGTGCATTATTACTGGAGCAGGATGGTATAATTAAGCCATTTATTGGCGGGGAAATATCACTTCGCGGCCGTTGAATATCATTGAGGAGGGCTGTCGCCCTCCTTCCTTGAATTATTCTTACTTCCTTAATCTGACATTTTCAACGGCATGGTTGGCGCTTTTTGTCATAATTAGACTCGCCCTTTCACGCGTGGGAAGTATATTCTCCTTCAAATTCAATCCATTGATTTCGTTCCATAATTGCGTCGCAATATTCACAGCTTCTTCTTCAGGAAGTTTTGCATAATGATGGAAATAAGAATCGGGATCTGAAAATGCGCCCTGACGGAATTTAAGGAAACGGTTTATATACCAGCCCTGCAATAAATCCTCCGGCGCATCGACATAAATTGAGAAATCGACGAAATCAGAGACAAATACGCGATGCGGATCGTGAGGGTAATCCATACCACTTTGTAAAACATTCAGCCCCTCAAGAATAAGAATATCAGGCTGTTCGATGACTTTATTACCTTCTGGTATGACATCATAAATAAGGTGAGAATAGACGGGGGCCTTGACACTTTTTGCCCCCGACTTGACCTCAGAAACAAAATTGACCAGCTGGTGCATATCGTAAGATTGCGGAAACCCTTTCTTCTTCATGATCCCACGCTCCTGAAGCGTTTTATTGGGATACAAGAATCCGTCTGTCGTGATCAGCTCAACGGTTCTGTGCTCTGGCCAGCGGCTTAACAACGCCTGCAGGACTCGTGCGGTAGTACTTTTACCCACGGCTACGCTGCCAGCAATACCGATCACATAGGGGATTTTCTGTCCATCAGTGCCTAAAAACTGCTCGAGAACTGCCTGGCGACGGAGGTTGGAGCTGATGTAAAAATTGAGAAGGCGTGAAAGTGGCAGATAAATTTGCGCGACTTCTTCAAGGGACAGATCCTCATTGATACCTTTCAGTTTCACGATTTCGGCTTCTTTGAGCGTTAGTGGAACTGAGTCACGCAAGGCTGCCCACTGAGCTCTGTCGAACTGTAGGTAAGGGGTTGCCAAAGATAAGTCTCTTTTTTTCATAAGTTAAAGTCTGCCTGTTAGCGCAGGTCAGGATAGGCGCCGCACGCCAAGTCCAGACAGTAAACCAGCCGCCTATTATAGACAGCTTAGTTTTCGCCGTGGACATTTTTCTTTTAACTTATCGATTTCTTTGATTGGGTTAAAAATTTTTTAAGAAAAAAAGAAAGACTTGCTCCTCAATAGAACATTTACGATGACCAGCTGAAACGGCCAATTCCATCAGGAAAGGACTTATCGCAAAGGTTTGTAATAAACGGCATCTGAGCGAGAGCCATAGTGAAGGAAGTCGAAGTGTTTTCCTGACGTACTGCGGCAACGATAGCCCTGAGACCGGTAGAAAGACTCGGCCCCGGTACCTGATTGAAGGTCCGACAACAGCATGTCACAACGCAGCCCCAAAGCCGTTTCTTCCAGTTCATACATCATTTTTCGTGCTATACCTGAACGTCTGACGGCAGGATGAACGAGCAGGGTACTTACGGACCCTGCCCCGGACTGGCTCTCTGTTGGTTTGTTGTCAATTTTCAGTTGCACAGTTCCCATCACGCCATTGTGATCCCGGGCTATCCACAACATCACGTGTTGCTGAGTGAGTTGTGGCCCGAGGTCGTGAAAGAAGTCCTCAGCCATCTGAGAGGATAATGACGGTTCAAACCCGACCAGAGCCCCTTCTTCAATAACTTCTATTAATAGTGACGCCAGTTCGCTCCTGTAAACGGGCAGGGTGGCTGCATTTAATAGAACGACTTTCATAGGCTGCTCCTATTAGGTTTGATGACTCGGGAATGATCTTGCAAGAGTTGAGCCAGTTGTGAATGCTCCTATAAAGACTCCCTTTACCGGTATATTTTGCGAAATGAAAGCAGAATGTGCACTCAAATGGTGCCTGGCAGCAGCAGCGGTGCAGCATTTTTTTTGGCGGAAAATGGGTTTGTGACAGCTCATCAGGGAAGCGTTATGCGAGGAGAAAGTGATAGCAGGCCTCGATATTAAGAAGCGCCGTTTGCGTAATATTTATGCTTAAACGCAGTGTAAACTGTATTTAGCATGGTTTTTTGCATAAAACATGAGCGATGGAGAGAAATGCGCAATTTTTTTGTTGCATACCCCGTCAAGTCTCCCTAGAATGCGCAGCACTTGATGCCGGCATAGCTCAGTTGGTAGAGCAACTGACTTGTAATCAGTAGGTCCCGAGTTCGACT
>CAUQMS010000046.1:0-4393 GCA_963519305.1 uncultured Enterobacterales bacterium | reverse complement strand
AAGGATAACTTATGAACAAGACTCAACTGATTGATGTAATTGCGGACAAAGCTGATCTTTCCAAAGCACAAGCCAAAGTTGCTCTTGAATCTACTCTGTCTGCTATTACCGAGTCTCTGAAAGAAGGTGATGCTGTACAATTGGTTGGTTTCGGGACTTTCAAGGTAAATCATCGTAACGAGCGTACTGGTCGTAACCCACAGACTGGTAAAGAAATCAAAATCGCAGCTGCCAACGTGCCTGCGTTCGTTTCTGGTAAAGCTCTGAAAGACGCTGTTAAGTAATTGCTTGCAGTGAAAAGAATAAGCGAGGGGGCGGCTAATATGCCCCTTTTGTTTATCACCCCCAGACTGGCGGCTGCTTTGCTGGTGCTTAGTCTGGTGGGTTGCAGTTCACAGGACGACACCCCACGTTTTACCGCGACCGGCTATGTAGCTGATCAGGGTATCAATCGCCTTTGGCGACTCGATGATGCTCAGCACTTCCCCCAGACAATCGTCAGCGTGTACAGTCCCTACCATGGTGGCGACACGGTGATCACCCGTTACGAATATCAGCAGGGCCAGTTGCACCTGATGCGTCAAACGCATGCGACGAAAACGGACTTAGGTGTCATGCTGCGTTTTGATAACGAAGGCAATGTCAGTTTTATGCAGCGACAGCTCCCCGAGAGGCGTGAAAAGCTCTCCTCTGATGATATTGAACTCTATAAGTATCAGGCCAGTAAGCTGCTCAACCTGAGCAATACCCTCAGGGCCGGCAATGTACAGCTGGTGCAGGGGCAGTGGAAACAGGGAGTGATCACCTCCTGTGCGGGGCAGCCGGTAACGCTTTCCCTTAGCGTTCGTTCGCAGGTTTGGCTGGCAAAACGCGCTTCACGGGCAAATGACCACCTTGGACTTGCGTGGCTTACCGCGCCTGAAGGCGATGAACTGCTGCTGGTTGCCAACGAGGATTTCTGTAAATGGGAACCCAAAGAGTCAGATCTATAACGCGGCTTTGACCGGTATCGAATCGAAAATAGAGGCACGCCTAAGCGTGCCTTTTTCCTGTTTAAAGCAGGATCACTCTTCCTGTTCACGGGCAATGGCGCGGTAGCCAATATCTTTACGGCAGAAACTGCCTTCCCAGTGAATATCTTTCGCCAGCTGATAAGCGCGCAGTTGCGCAGCGGCAACGGTTTTACCCAGCGCCGTCACGCAAAGAACGCGTCCACCGTTCGTCACCACGCGCTCATTCTGCAAGCGGGTGCCGGCATGAAAGACTTTTCCGTCCGGCACTTCTTCCAGCGGCAGGCCCTGAATAACTTCACCGTTGGTATAATCCCCCGGATAACCGCCTGCTGCCAGTACGACACCCAGAGAAGGGCGCGGATCCCATTCGGAAGTGACCTCATCCAGACGGCCTTCGGCGCCGGCGAGACAGAGCTCAACCAGATCTGAGCGCATGCGCAGCATGACCGGTTGGGTTTCCGGGTCGCCGAAGCGGCAGTTAAATTCGATCACCTTCGGCTGGCCGTCGGCCGAAATCATCAGTCCGGCGTACAGGAAACCGGTATAGGTATTCTTTTCAGCGGCCATACCGCGAACCGTTGGCCAGATGACCTGGTCCATGACCCGCTGGTGGATCACATCGGTCACCACCGGTGCTGGTGAATACGCCCCCATGCCGCCGGTATTTGGACCGGTATCTGCATCACCAACGCGTTTATGATCCTGACTGGTGGCCATAGGTAGCACATGCTCACCGTCGACCATCACAATGAAACTGGCCTCTTCGCCATCAAGGAACTCTTCAATAACGATCCGGTGGCCCGCATCACCAAAGGCATTGCCAGCCAGCATGTCTGTGACAGCATCTTCCGCTTCTTTCAGCGTCATCGCCACGATCACGCCCTTACCGGCAGCCAGACCATCGGCTTTGATCACAATTGGCGCACCTTTGCTGCGCAGGTAAGCCAGCGCAGGCTCCACGTCGGTAAAATTCTGGTAGTCGGCGCTGGGAATGTTATGGCGTGCCAGGAAATCTTTGGTGAAAGCTTTGGAGCCTTCCAGCTGTGCCGCTTCCTGCGTTGGCCCAAAGATTTTCAAACCGGCGGCACGGAAGGCATCAACCACGCCAATAACCAGTGGCGCTTCAGGGCCAACAATGGTCAGGGCGATGTCATGGCTTTTGGCGAAAGCCAGCAAAGCGCTGATGTCCGTTGCAGCAATATCGATATTTTCCAGCAGGGGTTCCAGCGCAGTACCTGCGTTACCCGGTGCCACATAGACTTTTTTGGCCAGCGGCGACTGAGAGGCTTTCCATGCCAGAGCGTGTTCGCGACCGCCATTGCCGATAATTAAAATATTCATTCAAAGACTCCGGGTGAGCGGGCGCAGAGCACCCGCTAAAAGAATTAGTCAGTTTCTATTAATGGCGGAAGTGACGCATATCGGTAAACAGCATGGCGATACCGTGTTCATTGGCGGCGGCAATCACTTCATCATCACGAATAGATCCGCCGGGTTGGATAACACAGGTGATGCCAACAGCGGCCGCGGCATCAATACCATCGCGGAACGGGAAGAAGGCGTCAGAGGCCATAACAGAGCCTGCTACTTCCAGACCTTCATCGGCGGCTTTAATCCCGGCGATTTTCGCCGAATATACGCGGCTCATTTGGCCAGCACCGATGCCGACGGTCATTTTGTCGCGGGCATAAACAATGGCATTGGATTTCACGAACTTTGCCACTTTCCAGCAGAATAAGGCGTCCGTAAGCTCTTGCTCCGTGGGCTTACGTTCGGAAACGACGCGCAGATCGGCCGCTTCAACCATGCCCAGATCGCGGTCCTGTACCAGCAAACCACCATTAACACGTTTGAAGTCCAACGCGTTTTTACGAGGCTGCCACTGCCCACAGGTCAGAACGCGAACGTTCTGTTTAGTCGCGGTCAGCGCCAGCGCTTCTTCGGTGACAGAAGGGGCAATGATCACTTCCACGAACTGGCGGCTGATGATGGCTTTTGCAGTGTCGGCATCCAGCTCCCGGTTGAATGCGATGATGCCGCCGAAGGCAGACGTCGGATCAGTTTTATATGCGCGCTCGTAAGCGGCAAGAATGGAGTCCCCGACGGCCACGCCGCATGGGTTAGCGTGTTTGACGATCACACAGGCAGGCTCAGCAAATTCTTTCACGCACTCCAGCGCCGCGTCGGTATCGGCGATATTATTATAAGAGAGCGCTTTACCCTGCAGTTGAGTCGAAGTGGCAACAGAAGCTTCACTGACATTCTCTTCTATATAGAAGGCCGCGTTCTGATGGCTGTTTTCGCCATAGCGCATATCTTGCTTCTTTATATAGCTGAGATTCAGCGTACGGGGGAACTGGCCAGAAGGTTTATCCGTTTCGCCATGATAAGCCGGAACCATCGTACCGAAGTAGTTAGCAATCATGCCGTCGTAAGCCGCAGTGTGCTCAAACGCTTTAATCGCCAGGTTGAAGCGGGTTTCTAACGTCAGAGAGCCGATATTGTTATCCATCTCTTCAATGATTGAAGCGAAGTCACCGTTCTTTACCACTATAGCTACGTCTTTGTGATTCTTCGCCGCCGAGCGAACCATGGTCGGGCCGCCGATATCAATATTTTCGACGGCATCTTCCAAAGAGCAATCCGGGCGTGCAACGGTTTGAGCGAACGGGTAGAGATTGACGACGACCATGTCGATAGGGGCAATGGCGTGTTTGGCCATGATGTCGTCATCTTTGCCGCGACGACCTAAAATCCCGCCATGCACTTTCGGGTGCAGTGTTTTGACGCGTCCATCCATCATTTCCGGGAACCCGGTGTAGTCAGAAACTTCGGTCACAGGCAGCCCCGCGTCAGCTAGCAGGCGAGCAGTTCCTCCTGTAGAGAGTAATTCCACGCCGCGCTGTGTTAATGCCTGGGCGAATTCTACGATACCGGTCTTGTCAGAAACGCTGAGCAGAGCGCGGCGGATTGGACGAGATTGTTGCATGGTGGTTTTATCCTTGGCTTTGGAGTCGCAATAAAGAGCGTTACCTGAATTCAATGACCGTTTTCTTCTCTTTATATAAAGCAATTTTCAGAAAACGGGGGATTAAGTTCAGATAACGTTCCTTTGAACGCTCAGTTTTCATTAACTCCTCATTCAGGGCGATGAAAACTGACGCGCGAAATTGTAGCGAAAACGATTGCGCGGCGCTCGTGAAATTTGAGTTTCCTGGTCATCTGTGGATAAGTTTGTGTAAAAGACGGTATAAGCGGTGTATTTGCTGTGGAATGCAGCAAACAGTGATTTTTCCTAAATTTACCCCTTGCGGCCTGCTCAGAACTCCCTATAATGCCGCTCCATCGACAGGGAACAACGTGAACAACATCACGAAGTA
>CAUQMS010000045.1:0-6583 GCA_963519305.1 uncultured Enterobacterales bacterium | reverse complement strand
GCGCTGGAAGCCTGCCCGCAGAAACGTGGCGTATGTACTCGTGTATATACCACCACTCCTAAAAAACCGAACTCCGCATTACGTAAAGTTTGCCGCGTTCGTTTGACTAACGGTTTTGAAGTTACCTCCTACATCGGCGGTGAAGGTCATAACCTGCAGGAACACTCCGTGATCCTGATCCGTGGCGGTCGTGTAAAAGACTTGCCAGGTGTGCGTTACCACACCGTTCGTGGTGCACTTGACTGCTCCGGTGTTAAAGACCGTAAGCAAGCTCGTTCCAAGTACGGCGTGAAGAAGCCAAAGGCTTAATGGTTCTCCGTTAAGTAAGGCCAAACATTTTCACTTTAATGTCAAAATAAACTCGTAGAGTTTTGGACAATCCTGAATTAACAACGGAGTATTTCCATGCCACGTCGTCGCGTCATTGGTCAACGTAAAATTCTGCCAGATCCTAAGTTCGGATCCGAACTTCTGGCTAAATTCGTAAACATTCTGATGGTAGATGGTAAAAAATCTACTGCAGAAGCAATCGTCTACACTGCTCTTGAGACCCTGGCTCAACGTAGCGGTAAAGGCCATCTGGAAGCTTTCGAAGTCGCTCTGGACAACGTTCGTCCGACTGTCGAAGTTAAGTCCCGCCGTGTAGGTGGTTCAACTTACCAGGTTCCAGTTGAAGTACGTCCGGTTCGTCGTAATGCTTTGGCAATGCGTTGGATCGTTGAAGCTGCTCGTAAACGCGGTGATAAATCCATGGCTCTTCGCCTGGCGAACGAACTTTCTGATGCAGCAGAGAACAAAGGTACTGCTGTTAAGAAACGTGAAGACGTTCACCGTATGGCTGAAGCCAACAAGGCGTTCGCCCACTACCGCTGGTAATCACTACGCAGTAGTTATGCTAACCAAGCGGGCGCTTCAAGAAGCTAACCCGCTTGGCTTAACTGAACTTGAACGTCCTAGTAATAGAGGAATCAAATGGCTCGTAAAACACCCATTGAGCGCTATCGCAACATCGGCATCAGCGCGCACATCGACGCCGGTAAAACGACGACGACCGAACGTGTTCTGTTCTACACCGGTGTAAACCATAAAATCGGTGAAGTTCATGACGGCGCAGCAACCATGGACTGGATGGAGCAGGAGCAGGAACGTGGTATTACCATCACGTCTGCTGCGACGACCTGTTTCTGGTCTGGTATGGCTAAGCAGTTCGAACCACACCACATCAACATCATTGACACCCCAGGGCACGTTGACTTCACCATCGAAGTTGAACGTTCCATGCGTGTTCTTGATGGCGCGGTAATGGTTTACTGTGCAGTTGGTGGTGTTCAGCCACAGTCTGAAACCGTATGGCGTCAGGCAAACAAATATAAAGTTCCACGCATCGCGTTCGTTAACAAAATGGACCGTATGGGTGCTAACTTCCTGAAAGTTGTTGATCAGATTCAAAAACGTCTGGGTGCAAATCCTGTTCCTCTGCAGCTTGCAATCGGCGCTGAAGAGAAATTCACTGGTGTTGTTGACCTGGTGAAGATGAAAGCGATCAACTGGAACGAAGCCGATCAGGGTGTGACCTTCGAATACGAAGAGATCCCAGCTGATATGCAAGAACTGGCTGAAGAATGGCGTCAGAAACTGGTTGAGGCCGCTGCTGAAGGCTCTGATGAGCTGATGGAGAAATTCTTTGGTGGCGAAGAGCTGACTGAAGAAGAGATCAAAACCTCACTTCGTGCGCGCGTATTGCGTAACGAAATCATCCTGGTTACTTGTGGTTCTGCGTTTAAAAACAAAGGCGTACAGGCAATGCTGGATGCGGTTGTTGAGTATCTGCCAGCACCAACTGACGTTGAAGCTATCAACGGTCTGTTGGATGACGGTAAAGACACTCCGGCAGTTCGCCATTCTTCCGATTCTGAGCCGTTCTCTGCTCTGGCGTTCAAAATCGCGACTGACCCATTCGTGGGTAACTTGACGTTCTTCCGTGTTTATTCCGGTCTCGTCAACTCAGGTGACACTGTATTTAACCCAGTGAAATCTCAGCGTGAACGTCTGGGTCGTATCGTTCAGATGCACGCTAACAAGCGTGAAGAGATCAAAGAAGTTCGTGCAGGCGATATCGCTGCAGCGATCGGTCTGAAAGACGTGACTACTGGTGATACCCTGTGTGATCCGGATAACGTGATCATTCTGGAACGCATGGAATTCCCAGAGCCGGTGATCTCCGTTGCGGTAGAACCAAAAACCAAAGCTGACCAGGAAAAAATGGGTCTGGCTCTGGGCCGTCTGGCGAAGGAAGACCCATCATTCCGCGTATGGACTGACGAAGAATCAGGTCAGACTATCATCGCAGGTATGGGTGAACTTCACCTGGATATCCTGGTTGACCGCATGAAGCGTGAATTCAACGTTGAAGCTAACGTGGGTAAACCTCAGGTTGCTTACCGTGAAGCGATTCGCGCGAAAGTTACCGATATCGAAGGTAAACACGCCAAGCAGTCTGGTGGTCGTGGTCAGTATGGTCACGTTGTGATCGACATGTACCCACTGGAGCCGGGCTCAAATCCGAAAGGTTATGAGTTCATCAATGACATTAAAGGTGGTGTGATCCCAACGGAATACATCCCTGCCATTGATAAAGGCCTCCAGGAGCAGCTTAAGTCTGGTCCACTGGCTGGTTATCCGGTAGTTGATCTCGGTGTGCGTCTGCATTTCGGTTCTTTCCACGATGTTGACTCCTCCGAATTGGCGTTTAAACTGGCCGCTTCTATCGCCTTTAAAGATGGCTTTAAGAAAGCAAAACCTGTTTTGCTTGAGCCTATCATGAAGGTTGAAGTTGAAACGCCGGAAGAGAACACTGGTGACGTCATCGGTGACCTTAGCCGTCGTCGTGGTCAACTGAAAGGTCAGGAATCCAACGCTACTGGCGTTCAGATTCACGCTGAAGTTCCGTTGTCCGAGATGTTCGGATACGCAACTCAACTGCGTTCTCTGACCAAAGGCCGTGCTTCTTACTCCATGGAGTTCCTGAAGTACGATGATGCGCCGAACAACGTCGCTCAGGCCGTTATTGAAGCCCGTGGTAAATAAGCTTTCGGGTTTAACACATTGATCAGTGCTCTCTCCATGAGGGGAGAGCATAAGAGTAAGGAATATAGCCGTGTCTAAAGAAAAATTTGAACGTTCCAAACCGCACGTTAACGTTGGTACTATCGGCCACGTTGACCACGGTAAAACTACCCTGACTGCTGCAATCACCACCGTTCTGGCTAAAACCTACGGCGGTTCTGCTCGTGCATTCGACCAGATCGATAACGCACCAGAAGAAAAAGCTCGTGGTATCACCATCAACACTTCCCACGTTGAATATGACACCCCAGCTCGCCACTACGCGCACGTTGACTGCCCAGGCCACGCCGACTATGTGAAAAACATGATCACCGGTGCTGCTCAGATGGATGGCGCTATCCTGGTTGTTGCTGCGACTGATGGCCCTATGCCACAGACCCGTGAGCACATCCTGTTGGGTCGCCAGGTTGGCGTTCCATACATGATCGTATTCATGAACAAATGCGACATGGTAGATGACGAAGAGTTGCTGGAACTGGTAGAGATGGAAGTTCGTGAACTTCTTTCTGCTTACGATTTCCCAGGCGACGATATCCCAGTTGTTCGTGGTTCAGCGCTGAAAGCACTGGAAGGCGAAGCAGAGTGGGAAGCTAAAATCATCGAACTGGCTGGTTTCCTGGACAGCTACATCCCAGAACCAGAACGTGCTATCGACCGTCCGTTCCTGCTGCCAATCGAAGACGTATTCTCCATCTCCGGCCGTGGTACTGTTGTAACGGGTCGTGTAGAGCGCGGTATCGTTAAAGTTGGCGAAGAAGTTGAAGTCGTAGGTATCAAAGATACCGTGAAAACAACGTGTACTGGCGTTGAGATGTTCCGTAAGCTGCTTGACGAAGGTCGTGCGGGTGAGAACTGCGGTATCTTGCTGCGTGGCCTTAAGCGTGACGATATCCAACGTGGTCAGGTTCTGGCTAAGCCAGGTTCAATCAAGCCACACACCAAATTTGACTCAGAAGTTTATATCCTGAGCAAAGATGAAGGCGGCCGTCATACTCCGTTCTTCAAAGGCTACCGTCCACAGTTCTACTTCCGTACAACTGACGTGACCGGTACCATCGAACTGCCAGAAGGCGTAGAGATGGTAATGCCAGGCGACAACGTGAACATGGTTGTTACCTTGATCCATCCAATCGCGATGGACGACGGCTTGCGTTTCGCAATCCGTGAAGGTGGTCGTACCGTAGGTGCAGGTGTTGTTGCTAAAGTTATCGCTTAATCGCTGATACTTTAGAGCAATAGCAAAGAGGGTGCTTCGGCACCCTTTTTTTATGCTGCAACATTGCAATAATAACGATTCTCATTTACGATAAGATTAAGTTTTGTTCGATGTGTGGTTTCTATGTACGTGTGTTTATGTAACTCAGTCAGTGATAAGACAATCCGTCAGGCTGTTCGCCGCTATCAGCCACAGACGTTTCAGCAGCTCAGAAATTTTGTTCCAGTGGGTACTCAGTGCGGGAAATGTATCCGGGCAGCGCGCCAGATAATGGAAGACGAATTGCAGCAGATACCTCAGTTCGACAACATCGCATAAAATACATCGTCGAAAAATAGGTCTTTTCTTTGACTTACTCTGAACCGGATCTACGCTTTAGATACCGCAACGGAGGAGTTACCTATGAAAGGCGATAAAAAAGTCATTGCGCACCTCAATAAACTTCTAGGAAATGAGCTGGTTGCCATCAATCAGTATTTTTTGCATGCTCGCATGTTTAAGAACTGGGGATTAATGCGGCTGAATGGCATCGAATATCATGAATCTATCGATGAAATGAAGCATGCCGACATTTACATTGAACGCATTCTCTTTTTGGAAGGACTTCCCAACTTACAGGATCTCGGAAAACTGAATATCGGTGAAGATGTCGCGGAGATGTTGAAATCCGATTTAGTGCTGGAACTGGAAGGGGCGAAAGATCTACGTGAAGCCATTGCCTATGCAGACTCAGTTCATGATTACGTCAGCCGTGATTTGATGATCACGATACTCGCGGATGAAGAGCATCATATTGATTGGCTTGAGACGGAACTGGAGCTTATCGGGCGTATCGGCATTCAAAATTACATCCAGTCCCAGCTCAAAGAAGAGTCTCAATAAGTCAGCCTATTGGTGAGAGAAGCACCATCAGCCAGAACGGATTACTATTTTGGCTGATGTATACCAATGCTCCTGCCAGCGACAGGCATGGTCCAAATGGAATCTCGCCGGCCGTCTTGCGTAACAGCGAGCGCGTGAGGGAATAAGTGAGGCCCAGCATTGCAGCCAGAATGTACAGATAGAGGAGAGGTTGCCATCCCACCCAGGCGCCTAGTGCCGCCATAAGTTTGAAATCCCCATATCCCATCCCCTCTTTTTTGCAAAGAATTCTGAAACTCCAAAATAAACTCCACAAACTAAGATATCCCGCGGCTGCGCCATAAAGCGCGTCATGGAGACTAACGGACCCCGATAGGGAATGTAGTAATAACCCGAGCCACATCAACGGCAAAGTAAGAATATCGGGTAACAGAAACGTTGAAATATCGATCAGGCTTAGCGCCAGCAGAAACCAAATGAGCAGAAGCGCACTAAGCAGTGCAATGGGAGTACTGAAGAGAAAGGAAGAACCGAGAAATAGCAACGCGCACGTCAGTTCGCATAATGGATATCGAACTGGAATATGTCCCTTGCAACAGTGGCATTTGCCTCGTAAGAGCAGCCAGCTGATAAGCGGAATGTTTTGCCAGAAGCGAATTGCATCTTTGCACTTAGGACAATGTGATGACGGAAAGCAGAGATTGAATGTATTAGCGTCAGGCGTACGTTGCTGTTTAAGCATTATGGGCAAGCGGTAAACGACAACATTAAGGAAGCTTCCAGCCATTAAGCCCGTCAAAAAGAGGCAAGTCTGGTAGAGAAAACCTGAAGGTAATGTAAAGAGAAGCGCCGGCGAGAAATTCAAGGGGGTATCCTTGGATGGTGAAGAGGGGAGAGGGTGTAATCTCAGACCCGACAATGGTAGCGAGCATAAAAGTGCGGACCCGTAGACGGTAGGGAATAATTAATTGGCGTTCAAAAAATGCGCGATACATTCAAAAGCGTGGCTTTGTGCGGTCGAATTTTAACCGTATTGAACGGTCTGTTTTGCCAGAGTTGAGAACTGAGATGCGTAGCCTAAGAGGAGAGTCATCGATATTCGGGCAAATTAAAGGCACTTTAATCATCAGAAAGGTTGCTTCCTGCCCCTGTTTACGTATAATGCGCGGGCTTACCTAATATTGGTAGGTCTAATTCATTCAGAATTAGTTGACTGGTAATGCAGTACCGCCAGCCAAACAATACTCCCGATATGGGGGTTATATGAAGAACGATTACACTCACCCATCAATCGAAATGGGTATGAGTAGTAATTACTTACGTTTAAAATAATTGGAGCTCTGGTCTCATGCAGAACCAAAGAATCCGTATCCGCCTGAA
>CAUQMS010000044.1:0-9517 GCA_963519305.1 uncultured Enterobacterales bacterium | reverse complement strand
CTTCGTATAGGGTATGGCCGCCTCGTCAGGCTTTTAGAGCCCATCTCAGCAAACTCCACTGAGAACCGACTCACTGTCGTCGGGTAAAAACCAATTCATCAGGTATGAAACCTGCTGAGATAGGCTCTTAACGCCAAACCCAAGATTCTCAAAGGTGGCGTAGTATACGCTCTGTAGCGTAAGTGCTCAAGTCCCGAACAGCTAAAGATCCTCAAGGATCTTCAAAAAAGAACTCTATATCCAACCGCGCTCGGCAAAAGAGACCGTTTCTCCGTGACCTATGACTAAATGGTCAAGTACACGAATACCCAACAGTTGGCAGGCTTTTATTATCTGCTCGGTCACCCGAATGTCCATTGCGCTGGGTTCAGACACGCCGGACGGGTGATTATGCGCCAGAATGATAGCTGCCGCATTAACCTTCAGCGCCTCGCGAACAATTTCGCGGGGATGAATTTCTACGCTGCTAATGGTACCAGCAAACATCTCCTCATGGCGAATAACGCGGTGTTGATTGTCGAGAAAAAGTACCAAAAACACCTCCCTTTCACGGTAAGCGAGAATATTTTGCAGGTATTGCTCGATTATTGCCGGGCTCAGCAGCGCACTTTCACTGGAAAGACGACAGGCGTGGCACCGTCGTGACAACTCTGACACCGCAGATAGTTGCACATATTTCACCATGCCAAGGCCTTTTACGGCATTTGCATCCTCAAACTCTGCTGACATAAGGCGATACAGCGAGCCAAAGTGTTCGAGTATGTTCTCGGCCAGTTTCATTACATTGACGCCCCGCCCTCCCGTACGTAAGAAGATGGCTAACAACTCGATGTCAGTTAGCGCCCGTGCACCGAATTTTAGTAGTTTCTCTCTTGGGGCAAGCTCTCCTTGCCAGATATCCCTATTCTTTTCCACATGCGCTCCTTGTTGCGGCCACATACTGGCACACCCTGCCGTGCGTGCATTTACCGCTTTTCATCCTTGCGAGGCATCGCGCAAAAAAATTAATTATCCACCATCGGGCCGCACCAGATGCTGTCATCAATCGGCGTTATGCTAAAATGTCGCTTCTTTCGGCTTAGAATCGGACAATCATGATGACGGGGATCTCCGGCAAACATATTGTGCTCGGTGTCAGCGGCGGTATCGCTGCTTATAAAGCACCTGAGCTGGTACGCCGCTTACGCGACAGGGGTGCTGATGTGCGGGTGGTGATGACCAGCGCAGCGAAATCATTTATTACACCGCTTAGCTTGCAGGCGGTGTCCGGGTATCCGGTGTCCGATGACCTGCTCGACCCTGCGGCCGAAGCGGCCATGGGGCACATTGAGCTGGGTAAGTGGGCCGACCTGGTACTGATTGCACCGGCAACCGCAGATTTACTGGCCCGCATGGCCGCAGGTATGGCTAACGATTTACTGACAACCGTTTGTCTGGCGACGGCAGCCCCAATTGCCGTGGTTCCTGCCATGAACCAACAGATGTACCGGGCAGCGGCCACGCAGGAAAATCTGCACCGACTGGCCCAACGCGGCACCCTGTTATGGGGGCCGGACAGCGGAAGTCAGGCCTGTGGTGACGTCGGGCCCGGCCGGATGCTTGATCCCTTAGTGATTGTGGACATGGCGAATGAGCATTTTGCTCCGCGCCGCGATCTGGCTCATCTGAACATTATGATCACGGCGGGCCCAACCCGTGAAGCGCTGGATCCGGTAAGATTCATCACTAACCACAGCTCGGGGAAAATGGGATTTGCTGTCGCTAAAGCGGCAGCCGATCGGGGTGCTCATGTGACGCTGATTGCCGGACCGGTAACACAGCCGACGCCCGCCAATATCACGCGGATAGACGTGGAAAGCGCACTCGACATGCAGCGTGCGGTGCAAGCCAGCATCACGTCCCAGCAGATTTTTATCTCTTGCGCAGCGGTGGCTGATTATCGGGCTGAAGTTATTGCAGATGAGAAGATCAAAAAGCAAGGTGATGAAATCACACTGAAATTGGTTAAAAACCCTGACATTGTGGCTGGCGTCGGCGCAATGAAAAGCCATCGCCCTTACGTTGTCGGGTTTGCCGCAGAAACCCAGAATGTGGAAGAATACGCGCGGCAAAAACGGATTCGTAAAAATCTGGACCTGATTTGCGCTAACGACGTTTCCCTTGCAGGGCATGGTTTCAATGGTGATACCAATGCGTTGCAGCTCTTTTGGCAGGATGGAGAGACTGTTTTACCGCTTAGCGATAAGACTCTCCTTGGCCAACGTTTACTCGATGAGATAGTCAGCCGTTATGATGAAAACCATAGACATTAAAATTCTCGATCCGCGAATCGGTTCGACTTTTCCATTACCGGCCTACGCCACTCCAGGTTCAGCCGGGCTTGATCTGCGTGCCTGCCTTGATGCAGCCGTGGAATTAAAACCGGGCGAAACGACCCTACTGCCAACGGGTCTGGCTATTCATATCGGTGATGCTAATCTGGCAGCGGTTATTTTACCGCGCTCGGGTCTCGGTCATAAACATGGTGTAGTGTTAGGGAATCTGGTGGGTCTGATTGACTCGGATTATCAGGGCCAGCTGATGGTGTCCGTTTGGAACCGCGGCCAGACAACATTCATCATTGAGCCCGGCGAACGCATTGCCCAAATGGTCTTCGTGCCAGTGGTTCAGGCCGAATTCAATCTGGTTGAAGACTTTGAAAGCAGCGAACGTGGCGAAGGTGGCTTTGGCCATTCAGGACGCCAATAAGAACCTGTTCAGCACCGCGCTACAGCCACGGTACTGAACAGATCCTTATCACTACCAGTCCACATTGTAATACTCACGATTTTCACGTTGCTGATAGCTGCCACCCCGGCAGCTTCTGCTACGAAGGGTATTGAACTAATAAGCCGCAGAATCTCTAAGATTCATGCGGCAAACGTGTGGGCTCTTATGTTTTAAGCCGTTTTTAGCAAGGGTCTATTCAGACATGGCAGAAAAAGAAACTACCAAAAGGAACCGGCGTGAGGAGATTTTGCAGGCATTAGCGCAAATGCTCCAATCCAGCGATGGAAGCCAGAGGATCACTACGGCAAAGCTTGCCGCAAATGTTGGGGTATCTGAAGCTGCACTTTACCGTCATTTTCCCAGTAAAACGCGGATGTTCGATAGCCTGATTGAGTTTATTGAAGACAGTTTGATCACCCGTATTAACCTGATTTTGCAAGACGAAAAGGATACGCTGAACAGGCTTCGTCTGATCTTGCTGCTGATTCTTGGCTTTGCGGAACGCAATCCTGGCCTGACCCGTATCATGACCGGGCACGCGTTGATGTTTGAACAGGACAGGCTTCAGGGACGCATCAATCAGTTATTTGAACGCATTGAGGTGCAACTAAGGCAAGTGCTGCGGGAAAAGAAAATGCGCGAAGGCAGCGGTTATATCTACGATGAAACGCTGCTGGCAAGCCAATTGCTGGCTTATTGCGAAGGTATGCTTTCACGGTTTGTCAGATCAGAATTTAAATACCGACCAACGCAGGATTTCGATACCCGTTGGCCGCTGATAGCGGCTCAATTGCAGTAAATCATTGCACTGTACGACCGAGAAAAAAGGGCCTTCTGGCCCTTTTCTTTTTATGTTCAGGGAAGAATACGTTGCCCCTGGGCATCCAGCAGATATGTCAGCAATGCCGTCCCCTTCTTGTCGACCCGAAACTCCCCATAGCGCGCCCTGGCAAAACGTTCGGCATGCCCTTCCTGAAAGAAATAGCTCGGCGTGCCAATATTAAGCCCGCCAGCAGTCGAGCGATATTTCATCACCACCTCCTGCGGCTGCAATGGCTGTCCTTTATCAAAGTCCGCACGCACTGCACGATGCTGCGCATCTAACGACACGATGATTTTCCCGCTGGCAGGCAAACACGCCGTGCCTGGATCCTGACAGGCATTACTTTGCTCATACACCTGCTGCTGAAGTGAGCGTGTAATGGCATAACTCAGCGCCATATAATCCCCCTGCATCAGCGAACGTGGATCAACAGGCGCCAGTTCTAAAATCACCACGGCTCCATTTTTAAGCAACTGTTCTTTTTGATAAATCGACACGTTGGTGGCAATCAGCACTAGCAGCACTATGCCGCCAGCGAGCCACTTCATCAGAGGCTTAGTTCGCATAAGTTGCTCCCGTGCCGGCTGGCAGCAGTTTCTTCGCCACAAAAGCCAGCCCCAAAAGGACAACACCAGTGACCATCAGCAACAGTGATTTGTGCAATAAGGTCACGTTGAGGAAATAGTACCATTCGGTGAGGTAGAGCATTAGGAAGCAACCTGAAGTCACCAGCCATCCTTTACTTCCCAGATAACGGGCCACCAGCAACAGCGCAAGCCCAAAGCCGATACCCGGTGCAAAAATGGCCATTGCCGCGCAGATAATAGCTGCTGGAAGATAAATCGCCGTCGCCGGTGAGCGGAAGGCTCCCGCCTGAACCAACCCGCAGCCAAATAATCCGGCGGCGATGCCAAAACCCATAACGGCAGGAAGATAAGCCGTCACCGAGTCGTCCCAGATTAATTCGTCAACAAAATTGGAGTGGACGCCGGCAAGACAAAGCACCATCAGGGCAGTCGGGATCCCGTACATGAGACAAGCCACTGTCTCCCGGTTAACGCTCTCCTGTCGGGAGATAATCCACAGCCACAGCGCAACAATACAGGCCACCAGCAGCGATAACAGGCCGACGGCCAGGCGGGATGTGAGATACAAGCTGGCGCTGTAACCCGATGACAAAACCAGAACGAGGATAAACGCAGTGACCGCCATAAAACGGTACATCCGATTTGGCATGGAAAGCCCCATCAGTGCCAGCACCGGCAGGAACCAGAGCGAGCGGAGGATAAAACTTTCGTCCCACCGCGGATCAATCAGTAAATAGACGCCCAGACATAGTCCGCAGGTCGCGGCGATGGCCCAGGCCAAACCAATGTGCCGTTTGCCAATACCCTTAGCCCGTAAAAGCACGCCCGCCAGAACGGCGATCAACAATGAGGGGATAATCAAGGTGGTGCCGGTCAGCGTATCTAATAAATCAGAGATATACAGCATCAGTGCCAGCAGCAAAAGAATGATCAGCGCCGCTGCCCAACCGCCCGCAGCTAACGCCGCACGCAGATACCAAGGTAAATCATCCGAGTGATCGCGCTGCTGAATATCAGATACCTGTTCGTCGTTGAGAAGCTGATGCTGGCGAAGATCACCCAGCAGGCCCTCAATCTCGCTGGGCGTGATATCAGCCACTTGCCGTGGGTACAACTTACGTCGCCAATGCAACAATACTGCGCCACCGCCCGCCAGCCATAACGCCATCAAACACCCCGCAGCAAAAAGCGTTCCGACGTCCCAGGAACGATCAAACAGCTGCATGATCACGGCGCATCCAACGAGCATGACGCTTATCACACCCAGCGTGAGTACACATAAATCCGGACGCCGGTAGCGGTAATAAAAATATCCGGCCAGCAGGGTCACGGTCCAGATAAGCAGGGATATGTTGCTGGTGTAGTCACTGCCCCAATAGGAGACAGCCTCGGTGGCGGCGGGCGTGATAGTCATCAGCAGGTAGGCCACCATCGCCCGTGGCATCCAGCGGCGCGCCAGCCAGCTATGTGGGGTTTTCCTTGCCGCCCGTTCAGATAACGTTTCGCGTAGGATCAGTAAAATCCCCTGAATGGCGAAATAGGCGTAAAGCGTGGTATCAGCCAGCCACGAGAAATGCGTCAGCATGACATCATCAAACAGGGATACTGCACGGCTGGCGTAATAGAGCTGGAAAGTCAGATTGGCGATGACCCAGGTGCAGAACCACAGGGCATTCTGGCGGCCAATCAGTGCCAGCGGCAGAAGAACCAACGTCCATGCACGAAACAGCTCCCAGCTGTCGGCACCGGTCGGATAAATCTGCCCGTACAACGCAAACAGCCCGCCGAAACTCATTCCCAATGCCACCAGTGCCACACGGGAAACGCCGTCATACCAGCGCCACCAGACCACAACGGCCAGCGCAATGATCAGCAACTCCACCGACGCAAACTTCACCATCTTCGGCATGCTGGCCCAGTTCCAGGCCACGAAAAATATCACGCCCGCCACCAGCGCCAGAAATCCCAGCAGGGAAAGAAATAGGGTGAGGAATCTGCGCCAGCCCGGAATGTCTGGGCGTACGCCGCAATAGATAAGAATTTGCTGGAAAACAACCGGGGATAACCGGCGGTTTTCCGTATAAGGAGAGCCCACGAGTGAGGAGAGAGAGCGGCAAAGATGTTCTGCCGCCCCCGACGGCATAACACCCTTCTTATGCGACGACAGATCCATACTGACTTCCTTGCAGATTTATAGGGGCCGATTCATAGGTGAGGAATCAGACGCCGTATTTTTGCTGATAAGCGCGAACTGCCGCCAGATGGTCAGCCATTTCGGTTTTCTCTTCCAGATAAGCAATCAGGTCAGTCAGAGTAATAATCGAGATAACCTGACAGTGGTAATCACGTTCGACTTCCTGAATCGCAGAAATATCAGCACGCCCACGTTCCTGTCGGTCGAGAGAAATCAGTACACCAGAAAGGGTAGCCTGATGGGAAGCGATGATCTCCATAGATTCACGGATAGCTGTACCGGCGGTGATCACGTCATCAACCAGCATGACCCGACCTTGCAACGGGCTGCCGACCAGCAATCCGCCCTCACCGTGATCTTTGGCCTCTTTGCGGTTGAAGCAATAAGGGACATCCCGGTCATGATGTTCAGCCAGCGCGACGGCCGTTGTTGTGGCAATCGGAATACCTTTATAAGCCGGACCGAAGAGTAAATCGAAATCAATTTTAGAGTCCATCAGGGCTTCGGCATAAAAACGTCCCAGTAATGCCAGGTCACGTCCTGTATTGAACAAGCCAGCGTTAAAGAAGTAAGGGCTGATACGGCCAGACTTCAACGTAAACTCGCCAAATTTCAAAACCTGTTTGTTCAGGGCGAACTCGATAAACTGGCGCTGATAAGCTTTCATGGGTGCACTTCCTCTCTAAACTGTTCTCATCCGATTTCGTCGGCCCGCAGGCCATAAAAAAGGCGACTCGTGAGTCGCCTTAAAAACTATTCCGCCAGCGCCGCTTTCTGCGCTGCAAAGATAGTGTTGATTCCCTCTCGTGCGAGAGATAACAAACTCAGTAACTCTTCATGGCTGAACGGCTCGCCCTCTGCCGTGCCCTGCACTTCAATCATGCGGCCGTCTTCCATCATCACCACGTTCATGTCGGTTTCTGCAGCAGAATCTTCAACGTATTCGAGGTCACACAGCGCTTCGCCCTTCACTATGCCCACGGAAACCGCAGCGACCAGACCTTTCATCGGGTTAGCTTTGAGTTTACCGGCGGCCACCAGCTTGTTGAGCGCGTCGGCTAAAGCAACACAGGCACCGGAAATCGATGCAGTGCGGGTGCCACCGTCAGCCTGCAGGACATCGCAGTCGAGGGTGATGGTAAATTCACCAAGTTTTTTCAAATCTACTGCGGCACGCAGGGAGCGGGCTATCAGACGCTGGATCTCCAGTGTGCGGCCACCTTGTTTGCCTTTTGCGGCTTCACGGAAATTACGGGTGTGCGTTGAGCGGGGTAACATGCCATATTCGGCAGTGATCCAACCCTGCCCCTGGCCTTTCAGAAAGCGCGGAACACCCTCTTCAACCGTGGCGGTGCATAGCACTTTGGTATCACCAAATTCCACTAAAACTGAGCCTTCGGCATGTTTGGTAAAGTTACGGGTCAGTGTCAGGGGGCGCACCTGTTGTGCATTTCGGCCTGCTGGACGCATGGGTTGATCTCCGGGTCGCGATTCATGTTTGGCTGCGCATTATACGGGCTTCATCAGGTAATGCCTATCATGAGCCGCCCACCGAAGCTATAATCGCCTCATCTTTACATTAACAGGTACGCAGACATGATCCGTAGTATGACAGCTTATGCCCGCCGCGAAATTAAGGGCAACTGGGGCAGCGCAGCGTGGGAACTCCGCTCGGTAAACCAACGTTATCTTGAAACCTATATCCGTCTGCCAGAGCAATTCCGTAGCCTGGAGCCGGTCGTTCGTGAGCGCATCCGTGCACGCCTGACCCGCGGCAAAGTAGAATGTAATCTGCGTTTTGATCTGGATCCAAGTGCGCAAAGCGCGCTGCAACTCAACGAAAAACTGGCTAAACAGCTGGTCGAAGCGGCGCAGTGGGTCAAAATGCAAAGCGATGAAGGCGAAATTAACCCGCTGGAAGTTCTGCGCTGGCCGGGCGTGATGCTGGCCGAAGAGCAAGATTTAGATGCGATCAGTACCGAACTGCTGTCAGCACTGGATACCGCCATTGATGACTTCATCGCCGCCCGCGAAAGTGAAGGCGCGGCATTAAAAGTCATGATCGAACAGCGTCTCGACGGCGTCAGCGCTGAAGTGGTAAAAGTGCGCGCCCATATGCCCAATATTCTGCAATGGCAGCGCGAGCGTCTGATCAGCAAGCTGGAAGATGCGCAGGTTCAGCTGGAAAATACCCGTCTGGAACAGGAACTGGTTCTGATGGCACAACGTGTTGACGTGGCCGAAGAGCTGGACAGACTGGAAGCACACGTCAAAGAAACGCATAAAATTATGAAGAAAGAAGAGGCCGTAGGCCGCCGTCTGGATTTCATGATGCAGGAGTTTAACCGCGAATCGAACACACTGGCCTCGAAGTCAATCAACGCTGATGTCACTACCTCAGCTATCGAGCTGAAAGTACTGATCGAACAAATGCGTGAGCAGATTCAGAACATCGAGTAAAGTTTCACCGCATCTCGATACATAAC
The DNA here is from genome assembly GCA_963519305.1 of uncultured Enterobacterales bacterium. Lineage (GTDB taxonomy): Bacteria > Pseudomonadota > Gammaproteobacteria > Enterobacterales > Enterobacteriaceae > Ewingella. Next base: position 658 of record CAUQMS010000044.1, on the reverse strand, counting down.
AAAACCCCTTTAAAGCCCGTAAGTTACGGGCTTTCTTTATCTCATCACATCACATATCATCCTATGAAATTTCACTAAAACCGTGTACCAATCCATGTACCAATCAGCTCTTTGGTACAGTTGAATTTGGTACATAGTGGGTATTAGCGAGCTCAAATGGGAAAATTAACGGATTTACAGATCAAAGCATGGCTAAAAGCTGGAGAACGCTTTGAAGGACGCTCTGATGGCGGTGGGCTATATCTCTGCCATAGAGAAAGCTTTGCTTCGCCTAAATGGCGTTTTCGCTACCGCTTCGCGGGGAAAGCGAGGGCTATGTGGATCGGATCATATGCAGAGCTATCGCTTGCTAAGGCTCGTGAGACCGTTAAATTGCTATCCGCCCGCGTTTCTTTGGGATATGACGTCGCTGGAGAGAAGCAAGAACGTAAAGCGGATGCTCTGGCAAAGATGGAATCCGATAGAAATGCGTTGCGGGTCTCCAATCTGGCAACCGAATATTTTGAACGGCAAATACTGGGGCGCTGGAAGCATCCTGAAATCCTCCGCCGCCGGATTGATAAAGACATCAATCCGAACATTGGCCATCTTAAGGCCGATGAAGGGCTTTGTTGAATAAATCGAACTTTTGGCCGAAGTCAGGATCAGATCACCACAC
>CAUQMS010000043.1:0-10863 GCA_963519305.1 uncultured Enterobacterales bacterium | reverse complement strand
GTCGTCTGGCATTCGCCCGTACTCGTGATAACGAGATCGTGGCAAAACTGTTTAATGAACTGGGCCCGCGTTTCGCGAGCCGTGCCGGTGGTTACACTCGTATTCTTAAGTGTGGTTTCCGTGCAGGCGACAATGCGCCGATGGCATACATCGAGCTCGTTGATCGTGCAGAGTCACAAGCAGAAGTAGCAACTGCTGAATAATCTGTAGATGCATGAAAAAACCGGGCTTGCCCGGTTTTTTTACGCCTAAATTTTGTCTCCTCCCTTTCAGAATTTAAATTCGCCTTACATTTCTTCGCCCAAACGTTATTCTGCAATCTTATAATGGTCATTAAGTTTTTGGAGGTGTTATGTCTCTTGCCGATTTAATAGCTGAGCAGAAAATAGCTTAAGCCATTAAAAATGGCGATCTGAATAATTTACCTGGAGCTGGAAAACCTCTGCAGCTGGATAACGACAAAGCAGTACCAGATGAGTTACGTCTAGCGTATCGTATTTTGAAAAATGCAGGGTATTTACCACCTGAACTACAGGATCGTAAAGAGGCAATAGAACTGAGGGATATGTTAGATATTCTGGCTCCCGGGGGCGGGAGTATCGCGCAACTGGCAGACGTTTGAGGGTTCTCGAACTAAGGTTACAGCAGGCAGGTGTGAACACGGATTTTCTGAATGCTGGGTATAAAAAGCGACTGGTTGAAAAATTTGGAGATAAGTAATATGTATAAAATTGGTGCATTGGCAAAGCTAGCTGACGTCACACCAGATACCATTCGCTACTATGAAAAGCAGGGGATGATGTCGTGTGGCGATAGAAATACTTCCGGTTATCGTCAATATAGTGATTCCGACCTGCAGCGTTTGCGCTTTATTCGTTACGCTAAGACTACTGGATTTACGTTGGAAACTATCAAGGAGTTACTCTCTCTGAGAATAGACCCAGCGCACCATACCTGCCATGAATCGAAATCTATTGTTGATAGCAGATTGGCAGAAGTAGAGTACAAGCTCAGTGAGCTGGTAAGAATGAGGGACTCTTTAAAGAGACTAAGCAATGCGTGCTGCGGGACTTCACATTCCAGTGCCAGTTGCTCTATCCTTGAAGCGCTCGAAGCGGGTGCGGGAAAAGAGAAATAATTTTCGCCGGGCTCAGCAAGAAACTGACGAATATACTTTAGTACGTTTTATATGAGGCTATGATGAGTACATACAAACATAACAAAGGTGTTATCCAGGATAACGCGATACAGGCTTTACTCCATGATCCGCTCTTTCGGCAACGCGTCGAAAAGAATCTTAAAGGAAAAGGGAGTTATCGGCGAAAAGAAAAGAATGGAAAAGGAAGTTATAAGGAGGGCAGTGTTAAGTATTCCATTGAGTCTTTAACACTGTCCTTCTGACAAAAAAGCCATCTTGCGATGGCTTTTTTTATGGCCGCTGGAGCCTGAATTTAAAATTTAGGGGTTTGCTGCTGTTTCAGCAAATCACGGATTTCTGTCAGAAGAGTTTCTTCGGCCGTTGGTTTAGGTGGTTCAGTTGGAGCGGCCTCTTCTTTACGGCGCATCTTATTCATCAATGTCACAGCGCAGAAGATAGCGAGCGCCACAATGAGGAAATCGAAAATGTTCTGAATGAAGATGCCGTATTTCATTACAACGGCGGGGACAGTGCCTTGTGCTTCACGTATTACCCAGGCAAATTGTTTGAAATCAACGCCACCGATGAGAAGTCCTAATGGTGGCATGATGATATCGGCAACGAGTGAAGAGACGATCTTACCAAATGCAGCACCGATAATCACACCAACCGCCAGGTCAACAACATTGCCACGCATGGCGAATTCACGAAACTCTTTCATAAAACTCATAAAATATCTCCTTGGCCAACTCACAAATCATGTCAAACAAAGTAAAGACCATTTGTAGCATATGCGCTACAAAACTTACCACTTTGAATCTAATCTACTGATAATTATTCAATAAACGATGAATATTACAAGAAGAATGGACTTGGCTGGAAGAGCCTCTCTACGTCGCGAACAAATTTCTTGTCCGTAATAAACATGATCACATGATCACCTTGTTGGATCCGACTGGTACCGTTAGCAATAATCACCTCATTACCTCTGACAATGGCCCCAATGGTGGTTCCCGGCGGAAGTTTGATTTGCTCAACTGTACGGCCAACCACTTTCGAGGTGCTTTCATCACCATGCGCAATAGCTTCAATAGCCTCTGCAACGCCACGGCGTAGTGATGAGACACTGACAATGTCAGCTTTACGCACATGTCCGAGTAATGCAGAGATAGTGGCTTGTTGAGGTGAAATAGCAATATCAATGACGCTGCCCTGTACGAGGTCAACATAGGCACTACGTTGTATCAGGACCATCGCCTTTTTGGCGCCCATGCGTTTTGCTAGCATGGCCGACATGATATTGGCCTCATCATCGTTAGTAATGGCGATGAACACATCGACCTGTTCAATATGCTCTTCTGCCAGCAACTCTTGATCCGAGGCATCGCCATAAAAAACAATCGTATCCTGCAGCAGTTCAGCTAACTCCGCTGCCCGCTGCTGGTTTTTTTCGATGAGTTTAACGCTATAATTTTTCTCCAGCCGGTGGGCAAGCCCCGCACCGACATTACCGCCGCCAACAATCATGATGCGTTTGTAAGGTTTTTCCAGACGCTGGAGCTCACTCATTACAGCACGTATATGCTGAGAAGCGGCAACGAAGAAGACTTCATCGCCAGCTTCAATGATGGTGGAGCCTTGTGGTCTGATAGGACGGTCCTGACGGAAAATGGCTGCTACGCGGGTTTCGATATGCGGCATATGCTCGCGCATTGAAGACAGCGCATTGCCCACCAATGGCCCGCCATAGTAGGCTTTAACGGCAGCAATACTGACTTTGCCTTCCGCGAAATTAACGACCTGTAAGGCGCCTGGGTATTCAATCAGTTTGTAGATGTAATCGATCACCAACTGCTCTGGCGAAATCAGGTGATCGATAGGTACAGCTTCTGGCTGGAAGAGCTTCTCTGACTCCCTAATATATTCCGATGAACGAATTCGGGCTATGCGGTTCGGCGTATTAAACAGAGAATAGGCTATCTGACAGGCAACCATATTCGTCTCATCAGAATTGGTTACTGCAACCAGCATGTCGGCATCTTCGGCACCAGCTTCACGCAGAACACGAGGGTGAGAACCATGTCCCTGAACGACGCGAAGATCGAATTTATCCTGAAGCTGTCGCAGACGGGTAGTATTAGTATCAACGACGGTAATGTCATTGTTTTCACCTACCAGGTTCTCAGCTAATGTCCCGCCAACTTGCCCGGCACCAAGAATTATTATTTTCATAACCGCTCATTCCCGCTTTAACTCATATCGCCCGTTCATGCCGGGCAGAACTGTTACGCCGATTTTATCAGTTTAGCGTAATAGAACCCGTCGCCATCTTCGGCGTGAGGAAGATTCTGTTTTCCTGGGGCATCCACGTCACCGGTGTCTACTAGCGCTGCTTCAGGGTGTGCCTTGAGGAACGCTGTAATTTGTTCGCTATTTTCCTCTGGCAGAATAGAGCAGGTCGCATAGACCATGACGCCGCCTGATTTGAGTCTTGGCCAGATAGCTTCGAGGATCTCTCGCTGCAAGGCCGCAAGATCAGCAATGTCCGAGTCACGTCGCAGCCACTTAATATCTGGATGACGACGAATAACACCGGTAGCAGAACAGGGGGCGTCGAGTAGAATCTTGTCAAATTGACGATCTCCAGCCCAGGACTGCGGCTCACGACCGTCGCCCTGTTTAACTTCTGCATGAAGTTTAAGGCGTTCAAGATTCTCGTGTACGCGGACCAGGCGTTGTTTATCGACATCGACTGCAAGCACATGCGATCTAGGCGCAGCTTCCAGTATATGCGTCGTCTTGCCTCCAGGAGCGCAGCAAAGATCCAGGATCATCTCACCATCCTGTGGATCCAACAGATCTACGCTTCCCTGTGCAGAAGCATCCTGTACCGTTACCCAACCATCAGCAAAACCTGGAAGAACATGCACGGGTGAAGGCGTAACTAACCGCAAGGCATCGGCGTATTCAGGATGTGCAATGGCCTCAATACCGGCTTGCTGCAGAAGTTCCAGATAATCATTGCGGGAGTGATGAAGACGATTTACACGTAGCCACATTGGTGGGCGCTGATTGTTAGCTTCCACAATGTGTTGCCACTGCTGCGGGTATGCCTTGCGGATGCGGTTGAGCAACCAACTGGGGTGAAGATAACGGCTGTCAGTATTTCCCATTCGCTGAGTCAGGTCATCCTGCTGGCGTTGGAATTGACGTAATACGCCATTGATCAAACCTTTGAGCTGAGGTTTCTTCAGCGCAACGGCACCATCAACTGTTTCTGCCAATACGGCATGTGGAGGGATTCGGGTATGCAAGAGCTGATAAATACCCACCATCAGCAAATAATGCAATGTGCGTTGTTTACCTGTCAGTGGTTTTGCCATCAGTTGCTGCAAACACCATTCCAGTTGTGGCAAAACCCTTAAGGTCCCGAAACACAGCTCTTGCAGTAAGGCGCGGTCTTTATCCGAAATATTCTTTTGAAGTCCGGGAAGGACAGCTGACAGTGACTGCCCCTGATCAAGAACCTGACTGATTGCTTTTGCAGCGATGCTGCGGAGATTATAAGTTGTTTTCATAGTCAGAAGGGCTGGAAAAGCTCGGCGTTATTGAAAAGAGAAAGCCCGGCGTATTGCCGGGCGTTATCGGAATGATCAGGCAAATACGGTGCCTTCGGTAAACCATTCGCGACGGGAGTTAAGGATATCCTGAGCAGACATTGCTTTCTTTCCGGCAGGCTGCAACTGCAAAATATTCAGAATGCCTTCAGAAGTGGCGATCTGGATGCCGTTTTTGGTTGCCGCTATCAGTGTTCCCGGCTGAGCCTCAGGTTGCCCAGCTATCACGTTAGCTTGCCAAACTTTTACCGGCTGGTCTTCGATAAGGAAATAGCTCATTGGCCACGGATTAAACGCGCGAATGCAGCGCTCCAGCTGACTGGCTGGTAATGACCAGTCAAGACGTGCCTCTTCTTTACTCAACTTTTCGGCGTAGGTTACCAGCGCTTCATCCTGAGTTTCCGCATGTGCAGAACCTGTAGCCAGTTGTTCGAGCGTGGTCAACATACCGATTGGGCCGAGTTCTGCCAGTTTATTATAGAGATTGGCACTGGTATCTTCAGGCTCAATAGCACATTCGATTTTGTGCAGCATGTCGCCGGTATCAAGGCCGATATCCATCTGCATAATGGTAATGCCGGTATGACTGTCGCCTGCCCATAATGCTCGCTGAATAGGCGCCGCCCCGCGCCAGCGGGGAAGAAGCGAACCATGCACGTTAATACAACCTAACTTCGGCATATCTAAAACTGCCTGCGGCAAAATCAATCCGTAAGCCACTACCACCATGATATCGGCATTAAGCCCGGCAACCAATTGTTGGCTTTCAGCGGGACGCAGGGATTTAGGTTGGAAGACGGGGATATCATGTGCGGCAGCGAGTACTTTTACCGGGCTTGGGGTAAGTTTGTTACCACGGCCGGCAGGTCTGTCGGGTTGAGTGAATACACCGACAATCTCATGCTCAGACGTCAAAAGCGCGTCAAGATGACGCGCTGCAAAATCAGGTGTTCCTGCAAATATAATTCGCAAAGCTAATTCCTGTTATGAATGAAAAATCAATCAGGTCGAGCGTTCAGCTTGGCCATTTTTTCCATCTTCTGACGGATACGTTGACGTTTCAGTGGAGACAAATAATCTACAAAAAGTTTACCAACTAAATGATCCATTTCGTGTTGGATACAAATAGCCAGAAGGTCATCAGCTTCAAGTTCGAATGTTTTCCCGTCACGATCCAGTGCACGAATCTTCACTTTTTCGGCACGAGGCACCAGAGCGCGCTGGTCAGGAATTGACAGACAGCCCTCTTCAATACCCGTTTCACCGCTTTTCTCAAGCAGTTCAGGGTTAATCAATACCAGACGCTCATCGCGATTTTCCGAAACATCGATAACGATAATTCGTTGATGAATATCTACCTGCGTTGCCGCCAGACCGATGCCTTCTTCTGCATACATGGTTTCAAACATATCATCCACGATCTGCTGAATTTCGGCGTTAACTTCTTTGACCGGCTTGGCAGTAATGCGAAGACGCTCGTCTGGGAAATGTAAGATGTTTAATACGGACATAAATTTATGGATCTTTATTCAATTGATTGACGATATATAGACTCTATTCTAGACATTTCCTGCTCTGATTGACAGCATCCTCTACCAATTGAACCAGTAGGCAATGGGCGTTGTGAGGGAACACATTGATGACTCAGCAGGAAGTATGGTTACGCTTATCAGCGGTCAGGCGGCTGGATGTGAGGATTGCCTGCCGTGTGGCCGATATTATGGCTAGCGGGGGAAAATATAATCCCTTTTTACTTGCAGAAAGTGGAATGAGTGCAGAACAGATCAACGCCTTTTCCCAACGGGATCCCCAGCAACTTCGTGCCTCGTTGTGCTGGCTTGAGCATGAGTCCCATTATCTTGTGCCAATCACTGATCATCGTTACCCCATGATGTTAAAACAAACCGCCTGCGCACCTTTGGTATTATTTGTAGAAGGGAATCTATCCGCGCTGGCGACGCCCCAGCTCGCGATGGTGGGCAGCAGGAAATACACAGAATATGGTGAACAGTGGGCCAGCTACTTTTCTGCTGGGTTGGTGAGGAGTGGATTTACTATCACCAGCGGGTTGGCTCTGGGTATTGATGGCATATGTCACGAAGCCGCCCTCGATTGCGGGGGAACAACGGTTGCAGTACTTGGCAGTGGGTTGAAGTGTATTCATCCCCGCCGGCATGAACATCTGGCTTGCAGAATTCTGGAACAGGGTGGTGCGCTGGTTTCCGAACTGGAAGTCAGCGCGGCCGCTATCCCAGCCAATTTTCCCCGTCGTAACCGTATCATCAGTGGAATGAGTGTTGGCGTGCTGGTGGTCGAAGCTTCATTGCGTAGTGGATCGTTAATCACTGCACGTTATGCACTGGAACAAGATCGCGAAGTGTTTGCTCTCCCAGGACCTATTGATAGCGTAACGAGTGAAGGAACGCATTGGTTGATCAAACAGGGGGCTTATCTGGTCACAGAACCTAACGATATAGCGGAGCAGATTGGCAGTGGCTTGACATGGATCCCTGTTACTTCAAGTGTTGAACAGGCCGATTGTATGCATCAGAGAAATAAATCAATCTCTGATGAGATTATTTGTGCAGAAGACGACGAAGTTGAATTGCCATTTACTGATGTGTTGGCTAACGTAGAATATGAGGTGACACCTGTTGACGTCGTCGCCGAACGTGCCGGCCAACCTGTGCCAGAGGTAGTGGGTAAACTACTCGAACTGGAGTTAGCAGGATGGATCGCAGCTGTACCCGGCGGCTATGTCCGAATTAGGAGGGCAGGCCATGTTCGACGTACTAATGTACTTATTTGAAACTTACATTCATAACGAAGCGGAGATGAATGTCGACCAGGATAGGTTAACGGACGATTTGGCTGAAGCGGGATTTCATCGGACTGATATCAACAATGCGTTGAATTGGCTTGAAAAACTTGCTGATCTGCAAGAGGGGGAAACACCATCACATCTGATGGATGCTGACCCTTTTGCATTACGAATTTATACCGATGAGGAGTCAAATCGGTTAGATGTCAGCTGTCGTGGTTTTTTATTGTTTCTGGAACAGATTAAAGTTTTGAATTTCGATACCAGGGAGATGGTCATCGATCGCGTTATGGCTCTCGACACTGAAGAGTTTGAACTTGAAGATCTTAAGTGGGTGGTGCTGATGGTGCTCTTTAATATTCCCGGATATGAAAGTGCTTATCAGCAAATGGAAGAGCTGTTATTTGAAGTCAATGAAGGTTATCTGCATTAGAGATAACGGGTAAAGTACAAAGTATGACAAAAACAGCGCTTTTTGCTGAAAAGCAAAATGAAAACTGTCCTCAATGTGGGGCGGCCTTGGTGATCCGTAGTGGTCGCCATGGCCCCTTTCTAAGCTGTTCTACCTATCCCGCATGCGAGTATATTCGTCCTCTAAAAGCTCAGACTGACGGCCACATTGTCAAAGTACTGGATGGACAGTTCTGCCCGAAATGTCAGGCTACCCTGGCTTTGCGGCAGGGCCGTTATGGCATGTTTATCGGATGTAGTCATTACCCTGAATGCAGCCACACTGAGGTTATTGATAAGCCAGAAGAAACGACACTTCTTTGCCCACAATGTGGACAGGGGCACCTTTTACAGCGTAAATCCAGGTTTGGAAAAGTATTCCATGCCTGCGACCGTTATCCTGAGTGCCAGTTTGCTATTAACAATACTCCTGTCGCCGGCACATGCGTTCACTGCCAGTACCCATTGTTGATGGAAAAAAGAACGGCGCAAGGTGTGAAGATTTTTTGTGCCAGCAAGTTGTGTGGCAAAAGCGCAGACACTACAAATAAAGATCAAGATGAATAAACAGATAATAAACAGTTTCTCTACCGTGTTGCACGCCTTGAAGCAACAGCAAGTTATTGCATATCCGACGGAAGCGGTATTTGGATTGGGTTGCGATCCTGATAGTGAGGCCGCTGTGGAAGCCTTGCTGGCACTCAAACATCGTCCGCGTGAAAAAGGATTGATCTTGATTGCTGATAATTTTCAGCAACTCCTTCCTTATATCGACGAGACAGCCCTTAGCGACAGTCAGTTGCAGACGGTCCTTTCCCAATGGCCAGGTCCGGTAACCTGGGTTATGCCAGCCAAATCAGCAACACCAAGCTGGTTAACCGGGCAGCACTCTTCTCTGGCTGTCCGCGTTACTGCTCATCCTTTGGTGAAAGAGCTCTGCCGGAGTTTTGGTAAGCCTCTGGTGTCTACCAGCGCTAATCTGAATGGTCAGCCGCCTTGTCGCCTGGCTGATGAAGTTAAAAAACAATTTGGTCATGACTTTCCCGTCTTAATGGGAAATGTCGGTGGCCGCGAAAACCCTTCAGAAATCAAAGATGCGTTGACTGGCTATCTTATTCGTCAAGGTTAAGGAATTTACGTCATGCCTTCTTTCGCTGTATTTGGCAATCCTATTGCGCACAGCAAGTCGCCACGGATCCATGCTTTATTCGCTGAACAAACTGGGATCAACCATATCTATGGCACCGTTTTAGCCCCTCATGATGAATTTGAAGAATATCTTCGATCCTTTTTTGCTAAAGGAGCCCAGGGTGCCAACATTACCACGCCCTTTAAAGAGCGCGCGTTTGCAGAGTCTGACGAACTGACTGAACGTGCAGCACTCACCGGAGCGGTAAATACGCTGAAGAAGCTCGATGACGGTCGCTTACTCGGGGATAACACCGATGGTATTGGCATGCTTAGCGATCTTGTGCGGCTAAATATGTTGAAAGAAGGTGATCGTATTTTGCTGGTGGGGGCTGGTGGGGCGGCAAGAGGGGTGATCCTCCCGCTTTTGTCGGACCATTGTCAGGTCGTGGTCACGAACCGTACTTACGATCGCGCAGAGCATTTATGTCGCATTTTTGAGAGTGAAGGCGATATCAGTGCATTGCCGATGAATCAACTGGATCATGAGAAATTCGATCTCGTGATCAATGCGACCACATCGGGTATCAGTGGTGAGATCCCGCAATTACCTTCTGCGTTGTTAGCTCCGCCAACCCGTGTCTATGACATGTATTATCAGGCTGGAGATACCCCTTTTATTACATGGGCAAAAAGCCATGGCGTTGTACATTATGCAGATGGGTTGGGAATGCTGGTGGGCCAAGCAGCCTATGCCTTCAATTTGTGGCATGACGTGATGCCAGATATTGAACCCGTCCTTAACCAACTCAAGGAGGATTTAAAGGGTTGAAACAAAGCTAACCTCCTTCGCTTGATCAGGCCATATCAAATTTCTGATGTGGCCTGTTCCCTTTCTATTATAGAAGAGGTCAAAAGTTTAGCTCTGGTGCGCATCGTTCAGGTAAAGATCTTTCCACTTAACATAGTTGTTGGATGAGTAAGTGAGGCCTGCTAGTTCATCCGTCGTTAATTCACGAATCTTTTTAACGGGACTGCCTAAATAGAGATAACCACTTTCCAGTCTTTTACCCGGTGGCACTAGGCTACCGGCGCCGATCATGACATCGTCTTCAATTATCGCGCCATCAAGTAGAATCGATCCCATCCCTACCAGAACGCGATCCCCAATGGTGCAACCATGCAACATCGCTTTATGCCCAACGGTGACGTCCGCTCCGATAAGAAGAGGGAAGCCTTCGGGATTATGGCTTGATTGGTGAGTGACATGCAGCACGCTGCCATCCTGAATATTGGTTCTGCAGCCGATGATCACATTGTTTACATCGCCTCGAATGGCAACGAGTGGCCAGATGCTGACATCATCAGCCAGATCCACATCACCAATAACCACGCTGGAAGGATCAACCATAACGCGTTCGCCAAGTGCAGGCGTTAAACCCTGATAAGAACGTAAAGGGTGAGACATAACGAATTTACCTCGTGTGTGAGACCTTAACCCATTGGGAATATAGCTTTTGCCTGAAGGATTACAAACTTAACGCATGAAGGATCGATGAACAAATAAGCTTATCGTGCAAGATCGCAACGAAAGGGCTGAAAAACGCGCACTCGATCTTTTTATTGGAAAAAAGGCTTGTGGAAAAAACTCGGATCCCTATAATGCCGCTCCATCGACAGGGAACAACGTGAACAACATCACGAAGTAA
>CAUQMS010000042.1:0-14233 GCA_963519305.1 uncultured Enterobacterales bacterium | reverse complement strand
CCTGGATCAGATTTCAACCGTTGGGATGGATCACTTTTGCACCGTTGGTAACACTAAGGGCTGGTTTTTTGCTTTCTGCTCTAGAAATCTCAATTCACTCTCCCGCTTGTTCAAACAATCCTGATGTTGCTACATTGTTTTCCCAGACTTCATTTCTATGTGATGAAAAGTTAAGGACTTACGATGACACAACCCTGCCCTGAGCTCTTCGCCAAACCTTTAAAATTTGGCGATACCATCGGATTTTTCTCCGCTTCGGCGCCGGTTACTGTCACTGCGACAAATCGTTTTTTCCGGGGTAAAACGTTTCTGGAAGAAAAAGGGTTCATGCTCAAAGCTGGAGCATTAACCGGCAAGTCTGACTTTTACCGTTCAGGCTCCATTGCCGAGCGGGCAGAGGAACTCAATCAGCTCATTCGCGACCCTCAGGTACGCTGCATAATGTCGACCATCGGTGGCAACAACAGCAACTCGCTGCTGCCTTGGCTGGATTATGATGCACTGCGGGCGGATCCAAAGATCATCATTGGTTATTCCGATACCACGGCATTGCTGGCGGGGATTTATGCCAAAATCGGGCTGATTACTTTTTATGGCCCCGCGCTGGTAGCCTCTTTCGGCGAATTTCCGCCTCTTGTCCATCAAACGTATCAGTCGTTTATTGATGTGCTGATGTGTCCGCAGGCGGGGCACTACCGTTATACCCTGCCGGATGAATGGAGTGACGAACGTCTGAACTGGGACGACCTTAAAGCCGTTCGTCCAAAAGCCCTTTATAAAAACACCTGCCGATTCGTAGGTGAAGACAGCGTTGAGGGGCGGGTGATGGGTGGAAACCTGAATACCCTTTCAGGGATCTGGGGCAGCGACTGGATGCCAGAAATTAAGTCTGGCGACATTCTGTTCATTGAGGATAGCCTGAAAGATATTGCTACCGTTGAGCGTGCATTTTCTATGTTAAAACTCAACGGCGTGTTCGACAAAGTCAGCGCTATCTTGTTGGGCAAACACGAGCTTTTCAATGATGCTGGCACAGGCCGCCAACCCTACGATGTATTGCGTGAAGTTCTCGCCGGACAGCCGATGCCAATAGTTGACGGTTTCGACTGCTGCCATACCCATCCAATGCTGACCCTGCCGTTGGGCGTAAAACTACGTATCAATTTCAAACTTGAGCAGGTCGATATCATCAGCCGATATTTGTCTCACATCCGGGATTAATTTCAGGTGCTCAGAGGTTCATATACGCCACAATAACGCCTTATCGTCTACCGGTGAGGCGTTCATCAGAAAAGTATCTCGTTCAAAATACCTTACTAAATTTTCAGATCACAATTATAAATCAAACAACACCCTCAATCTTATGTAAAATACACGCAATAGGATTTTTCTTACACCTTAAAACAATATTGTTTTGTAGAGGATACTATTTTACAAATCATTCAGTTTATACTGAACCGACATATTTTATAGCAGAGCAAACGTTGGGGAGAGGTTTTATCAGAGGGATCCAGAATATTAGTTTCCAGCTTTGAGTGAGTACAGGATATGTGAAGCAGGTTAACGAGGGACGACCATGATTTATGTGTTTGAAGATAAGATAGTATTCAACCCGGAAGATAATACTCTTTCTTTACAGGATAATACAAACTGTCAGGTGACTATATCAAACCCGGCAAGACGTATTTTACTTCTTCTTATTGAACGTCACGGAAGCGTTGTTCAGCGTGATACTTTGTTCCAAAAGGTATGGGATGATTTCGGCCTTGTATCCAGTAATAATAACCTTAATCACTGTATCAGTAAATTACGCAAAGTGATTAATACGCTTGGTCATAGCGATGAAGTGATAACCACCGTTCCTAAAGTCGGTTTTTTATTGAAGAAAGATATTATTATCTCAACACTGGACATTGCAGAGTCCTGCGGCCCAACGGCTCACCCTGTGATACCAGAACCTCCCGGCAGCTTGAGCGATACACTCTTCCAGGAACAAGCGACTGTTTTGCAAAATTATGATGAAGAACAAACACAACAGCAGTCTGTAATATCGCCACAATTGACTGATACGAAAAAGAAAAACATCACTAACTTATTGATAATAATCGCTTCGCTGGCACTTATGATGCTCGCGTTCGCTATGGTATTACGCGAGCAATTTTATGACCCAAAAGATCGCCTAAAAATTACCACTTTTGGAGAATGTGCGCTCTACTCGACCGCGGTCATACCACCGGGCCAAAAACCGAATTTTATTCGCCTTGCTCACCAGTTTATCGATAAGCATAAGGTCACGTGTAGCCCGGGAGAAATTTATGTATTCCAAAGTGAAGCCATTTTTTCACTGATAAAAACCGGCGCATCCCGTGATTTCCTTGCACAATGCCGGGTTAATTCAGATAACAATGCAGAGGCATGCCTGACTGTATATGTAAACAACAGGAAAAATAATGACAACAGATAAACTCCTCTGTTTCTTCAAAAAAATCAAAGCAATCTATTGCCTACCTATTATCGCGATTTTTATCCTGGCACTGGCCTTTCACATTAATAACCAGATACAAAAAAATCGTTCCTTATTCCCTTATTCACTGGCTTGCCGTGGAGATTTCGTCAGTGAGGCACAATATGATGATAAAACGGCCAAAATAAAATCCACCGTTTACTTCAGCTTTTTAAATGAGAATAAAATCCTGGTCTCATTGAGTGGTAATGCATTTTTATATGACACACAAAACAAATTAATTGAAAAGAGAATTTTATTACGTAATATTTACTATGACTATGTACTGGAGAATAAAACGCTACAAACTTACACATTAACCAGTCGCCAGATAAATACGGATAGCATCGACACGATGGATAAAACACTGTCAAGTCTGGTATTGATGAATAGTTTTTATATTACCGGCCATACCGATACGCTGGTCCTGAAGAAATATGATGATAATACTATGCTGATTGGAACGAGTCAGTCGCCACTGGTCATGTGTGTTTTCAAACCAGCTCACTGACAGCCCGCGCTGTGATATCACCCTATTTATAGAACAGAGAAAGGGTGAAACCGCAGGCCTCGGCATAACGGGTTAAGGTTGTAATACTGGCCTGCGCAGGCCTTTTCTCCAGGCGGGTAATGGCGGGCGGCGTGATCTCAAGACGTCGTGCCAGCTCAGTTCTGCTTAACCCTGCCTGTTCGCGCATATTTTGCAGCAGCTGATGGACCTCACTTTCAATGGACAAGCTATGCTCCCCGTCTCGATATGCGGGCTCTTCCAGGGCCCGCGCCCTCAATTTCGCCCTTCTTAGCATTTCCATGTCTCTTCCAGTTAAACCCGGGGGTCAGTAGTAATTAATTTTCACTACCACGGATGCGTCGAATTTTCCCAAGGTCAGTGGTTTACCGGGAATAGCACTGACTTTGGCGGTAAAGTTTTTAGTCACTTCATTGACGTTGTTCAGCTCGGCAAAATTGTCATAACGATTAAACGTAATGGCTTCGTCTTTATCATTCAGAAGTGTCAGTTTGGCGCCGTTCGCCAAATCAATGGCATTGTTGCCCACCAGCGGACTGGCCGTTGAGAACTCAGCCTGTAGCGAGAAATTATCGAGACAGCCCTGTTTGATGGCTTTGATCGCGAAAGGCATGGTGATGCCGGAAGACCGCGAAAGCGTCGTACTCTGGATAGCCCCGAAATCGACCAGTTGGGATTCCGGATACACTTTTAAATCAGAACCACAGGCAAGAAAACGAATACCCTGCAGACCAGACAGGCTGTATTTGACGTTTTTAGCCCCGGGCGTCTGGTTAATCCCACGACTCCCATCAAGTTGAAAGACCGTGAACTGATCGGTTCCTTCATAATGGCCGCTGGAGGGTGGATTGGCCGTCACTTTGATATACAAACGGAAGCTGACGTTCACCGTCACATTCTGCCCTTTGCGGATCGGCGAACTGTTGGTGCTCAGACGTTGCTGATTTTGTTCCAGATCCTGTCCGTTGTAACTCACACCCAGTAACAGCCCCTGACCTAATGACTGCGATTTGGGGTTAAAATAGAAGTGCACCACGTCAACGATGCTGCCGAGCACGTTGTCGCAATACGCCGTCATATTGATTTCATTGGACTCCCAGACTTTTGTCCCGGCAGCCACGTTGGATGGGATAGCCAATTGGCCAATGGCAATTGGCGGCATGTTCACCAGGCCAGTGCCTTTTTCCACACAGTCCAGAGCAAATACGTTGCGCGAAAACAGCAATAAAGCAGCGATCACCCATTTCCAGCGGGAACCGAACAGTGCCGGGTATATTGCAGACATAACATTTCCTTAGCGATCGGGTGGCGATTGCCGTAGCCGCTTCATTTTCCCGCTACGGTGTTAATAAGGGTGAGGGGGTTATTTCTTTTCCGGCTTACTTTCCAGCTTGCAGACCGCCCCCCCGCAAAGGTATTGATTCACCTGTAAGCCGCCGTAGTCATCCATATACCCGATGCTGTATTTCGGGCTGACATAGTCGCGTCCCGTCAGGGTTTCACTGCCAAAAGGCGGCAGCATCAGGCTGTCGAATCCCCGAAAACTGCCGCTGTTATCTTTCCCGAGGTATCCCAGCGTGATGTAAAATGGCGTGGGATTGGTGAGCGTCAGGCCGCTGTCAGAAGGTTTCACGGTCAGCTGTTCCTGCCATGTGCTACGGGTCAGGGGGGCAATAGCCGCCGGGCGAAAGAACAGTTTGATCCGGCTTTGAATGGCAACCTGCATAACGTTCGCCAGTTCGCTCTTCGGCGGCACCTCTCGGACGTTAAAGTAGAATAGCGATTCGCGGTCTTTCGGCAGACCGGCAGTTTCCGGCAGTTGCAGGATCCTAATCTGGCTTTTTTGTCCGGCATCAATTCTCTGCATGGGAGGAAGGGCCACCAGTGGTGAAGCTATTTTTTCTCCTTTAGCATTTTCCAGCCAAACCTGCGCCAGATAGGGTAAATCCTTGCTCTGGTTATCCAGCATCACACTGACTGACTTATCCGCAGAGTTAAAAATAATGCGGGTACGGTCGATGTTCACGGCTGCATTCGCCCCCTGCGTACAGCTCAGCGTCAGGCAAAAAAAGAAAACAGCGCGCAATATGGAGTTATTCATAAATAGTCCCTTTGATTAAATCGAAACAAAATCTTCAAATGTCATTTCCCGGACGTCACACAGGGCAGCAGTAACTGACCACTCAGGCTGGCCGAATCATTCGGCACCTGAATACGGCACTGGCTATCGTCGCTCCAGTGCACGGTCAGGTTCTTCTCACCGGATACGCCAGCCAGATAAGCCAGACCGCCGTCGCCGATTAACCCGGCTTCGAAACCGGAGCTGTCATCAGTGACGGAAGCGCCGAGCGGCGGGAAACTGCCGTCTGCCAGACGAATCGTCGCCATCACTCTTTCCCCTTTCACCGCGCGTATTTTGCGAAAACCAATCGCGCCTTCGGTCAGGGTTTTACTGACCACTGAGCTGTAAACTTCGACGTCGTCTGGCAGATGGTTGACGTCTACCCGTACATCCGAGGTTTGGTAGCTGGAAACACCATTCACCACCGCGATGCCATAATCGTTAGTCACCGACGCACCATCGCTGATCGGAATGCCTTTGACGCCCGTTGCCACCATCATGCGCGGCTCATTACCGGCGCTGCTCTGATGCAATGCCGCGCCATAACGGGTCGCCGTCAGCGATCCGTACCAGTTGGCACTGACCGAGCGGTAATCGTTATTTTTCACGCTGCCGTTCACACCCAACTGGCCGTAGGGCGACATATGCTGGTAGTTAGCACGAAAAACGCCATCACCTTTTTGCAAATCAGGGCTGCTTCCACCCGCACCAACGCGCCAGCTGTTTTTGGGATCCTGACTGTTGTAATAAGAGGCCGTTTGCGAGAACCCTCCTTGTGAATCCTGCTGTGCGTCGTAACTAATCTGCTGCCCTGAAGAGAGCGGTACGCTAAACGACAGGAACATCTGGTTCTCATCGGTGTACTGGTATTTCAATTTGCTCGCCGACAGGGTGGCGGAAATTCCCGTAAACCGGCCAACATCAAAGATTTTGCTCACCGAAATGCTGTAGTTATTGCTCGGGCTGTCGTTCCAGTACACTTTGTGAGTGGCAGACAAATAGAGCGTAATGGCCGGCCAGGGTAAAAACTGGTTAGCGGTAACCGTATAAGTCTGTTTGTCATCACGCGAATAGTGATCGCCATTGACCTTGTCGAGGTACTGATTCAGCGACATGAAGCTTTTTTCAGAGAAGCGATAACCCGCAAAAGTTATCTGGCTGCCCGTCGCGTCGAAGCGCTTGGAGTAGTTCACGCGGTAGCTGTAACCGCTCTGCCGACCCTCGACCGGCACCGTGGCCGATGAGCGAGTGACGTCAAAGGAGACCGCGCCGAAATCTTGCAAATTTTGCCCGACGCCCAGTGCCTGCGACTGGTAATTGCCGGTCGTGGTGATCACTCCTCCGTACAGGGAGAAGTTATTCATCGCCCCCCATGACATCTCGCCGCTGTAAAACCCAGGTTGCATGACGGTGTTATCGCTGCCCGTTGTCGGCTTCCCCATCGCGGTTTTAAAGCGCACTTCACCTTTACGGGTTAAAAACGGAATCGTTGCCGTACTTACCTGATAGGTCGTGACGCTGCCATTTTCTTCTTCAATGCGTACGTCCAGCGCGCCCTGCACCGCTTCGCTCAGGTCCTGAATGACAAACGGGCCCGGCGAGACGTTGGTCTGATAAATCACGCGGCCGTTCTGACTAATGCTGACTTTGGCATTGGTTTTCGTAATCCCGGTCACCTGAGGCGCATAACCGCGAAGTGATGGCGGCAACATGCGCTGATCGCTGTTTAGCGAAACACCGAGAAAACGAAATGAGTCAAAAATATCGGAATTGAAATAGGTTTCACCCGCATTGAACCGTGCCCCCATCGACGGGATGGCGCGAAACAGATATTTCTGCGTCCAGGTAAACT
This sequence comes from uncultured Enterobacterales bacterium, assembly GCA_963519305.1. Taxonomy (GTDB): domain Bacteria; phylum Pseudomonadota; class Gammaproteobacteria; order Enterobacterales; family Enterobacteriaceae; genus Ewingella. Next base: position 7,227 of record CAUQMS010000042.1, on the reverse strand, counting down.
GGTCGTTATGTTTTCCACCCGAAGAGCGGGAGTTGTTATATTGATAATCTGCGCGGGCACGCCATGCACCGAGGTTAAATCCGGCGGTGCCATAGCTGCTCAGATTGGTCGAACTGGTGCCCTGCTGAGGCATATATTTACTGCCCAGCAGGTTGTAATCGAGAATGGCGCCAGACACACCTTCATCCCATTGCGAAGGCGGTACCCAGTTTTCATCGTGGTAGGTCAGCCAGGCCTGAGGAATACTGATGTTGAGCGTCTGTTTTTCCTGATCGTAGCGGACGGTCACCTCTTTTAAGGTATCCAGCGAAGTACAGCGCCCGTCGTTCCATGTATTCAGGGATTGACGCGCACTGTCGGTCAGGTCGAATTTGGCCACCAACTCCGGGGTCAGGCAGATGCGGCTATTTTTATTGTCTGGCGTAGAAACATACTTAATCAGGCTTTGTTCTGGTAGCGTGCGGCCGTTAAGCACAACGTCCAGCAAATACTCACCCGGGGCAATGTAGTTGGCTACCTCAAACCTGGAGAGGTCGATATTATTGCGGTCACCGGCATCAATAAAGTTGGTATTAAATTCGACGGCCAGTGTCTTCATTGAAATAAAACATACGGTCAGAAAGCTGATAATAATGGCGGCACGTTTTTTAATGTCTGATGTTCTATTCAATGTAAACAACATATAAAAATCACTTTTATTTTTATAATAGCGTAATAGGCTTATTTATATAGCCAACAGAATATAGCCAGCAGGATACCCTGTCGGAATGGGCAGGGTTAAAGGGGAGGATTCTCCCCTGTTTCATTACGCGGGTTTATTTGTAGTTCAGGGCATAGGTCGCTTGGGAAACGATCGTACCTGTGGAAACCGCCTGCGAGTTGGCTTCAACGCGGGCAGCAAACACCAGTTCGTTGTTGCCAGTAACCAGATTAATGTCTTTAGAAGTATCACCGACTTTTAACAGATCGCCGTTGGCATCGATCAGGCGGATGCCTGCGCCCTTCGCGCTACCGGTGTTAGCCAGAAGCTCAGACAAGCTGCTGTCCGGCGTGCCTGCAAAGGAAACAGCCACTTTAGACATGGCAGGGTAAGCTACCGTGCCAGCCGTTTGAGCGGTCAGATCACAGTCCTGCAGGTGAATGGTGTAGTTAACGTTCTGGGAATATTTGTTGCCGCTTTCCAGTACTTTGTTGGCAACCTGCCCCATATTCACATTGATATCTTCGTCACCTGGGGCAATTGAACAAGGTGCATTAATAACAGTACCGGTAAAATGAATACGACCAGAACCCTGATCAGCGCCGGATGGAGCGGTAGGTGCCGGGTCATCAGCAAAGGCGGCAGCAGAAATTACCGCTGAAAGGGCAATAATAAGAGTCTTTTTCTTAGTGTTAAACATGTTGAGTCCTTGAGAATTATACGGCAGCAAAATAGCGATATCTTGCTGTACCGAAGAGAGCACCCCTCTCTTTCCAGATCAATATACTGTTATTTGATTTTTGACGGAATAATAATTCAAGAAGTTCAACAATTAAGAATAAGGCTCTAAAGTTAATTCAAAAGTCCCTTTTTATGAGCGCTTATTAACCTACAGGTGAAATTAATTAACATTAAATTTCATTACATACCAATCGTGATACATGTCCGTGGTGAATAAATTAAGCTTTAGTTAACAAATTTGACACTTTTTTATGATTTGTTAGTTACATGTCGCCATGAATTTCCTTGAAACAATATCGCGCCGAAATATTCATGTCGCTGATAATAACGTTCGTTCCATTAATTTAACTGCATCTGCGGCCACGGTAATTGATGTCATCTTGCTGAAATTACTCTGGTTGCGTGATCTGTCCCCCAAAAACCAAACAAAGCCGCATGGCAATCTACACTTAACTTTTGATTGACATATCATTAACAAATCAAAGGAGAAAAACCATGAGCCACGTTTATAAGCACTCAATTCCTGCTTCTATTGCAGAAAATGCCCTGATCACACCTGAGAAATATCAGCAGTATTATCAACAGTCTGTAGAAAATCCCGACCTATTTTGGGGCGAACAAGGCAAAATCCTCGACTGGATTAAGCCTTATACAAAAGTGAAAAACACGTCTTTCGCGCCGGGTAATATCGATATTCGTTGGTTCGAAGATGGCACATTGAATCTGGCGGCAAACTGCCTGGATCGCCATCTCGAAAAAAATGGCGACCGCACCGCCCTGATTTGGGAAGGAGATGACCCGAAAGCGGAAAGCCAGAAGGTGACCTACAAACAACTGCATCACGATGTCTGCAAATTCTCCAACGTTCTGAAGGAACTTGGGATTAAAAAGGGCGATGTCGTGGCGATCTATATGCCCATGGTCCCGGAAGCCGCCGTCGCGATGCTGGCCTGCGCCCGCATAGGGGCTGTCCATTCAGTGATCTTTGCCGGTTTCTCACCAGAAGCCGTCGCTGGACGTATTGTTGATTCCAACTCGAAACTCGTGATCACCGCTGACGAAGGCCTGCGTGCCGGGCGCACGATCCCCCTCAAACAGAATGTCGATGATGCGCTGAAAAACCCTGCCGTGACCAGCGTAACCAACGTCGTGGTATTCAAACGTACCGGCAAACAAGGTGAATGGCAGGAAGGCCGGGATATCTGGTGGCATGACGCGGTAAAAGACGCTTCTGCCGATTGCCTGCCTGAAGAGATGAAGGCTGAAGATCCGTTATTCATCCTTTATACCTCAGGATCGACCGGTAAACCCAAAGGCGTATTGCATACAACCGGTGGGTATCTGGTTTACGCCGCACTGACCTTTAAGTACACCTTCGATTATCATGAAGGCGATATTTACTGGTGTACTGCTGACGTCGGCTGGGTGACGGGTCACAGCTATCTGCTTTATGGGCCGCTGGCTTGTGGCGCTATTTCGTTAATGTTTGAAGGTGTGCCGAATTATCCTGCTCCGAATCGCATGGCGCAGGTGATCGACAAACATAAAGTGAATATTTTATACACCGCACCGACTGCGATCCGGGCACTCATGGCCGAAGGTGATAAAGCCATCGAAGGAACAAGCCGCGAAACGCTGCGCATTATGGGATCGGTGGGTGAGCCGATAAACCCGGAAGCCTGGGAGTGGTATTACAAAAAGATCGGCAACAGCAAATGCCCGATTGTCGATACCTGGTGGCAGACCGAAACCGGCGGATTCATGATAACCCCGCTGCCGGGAGCGACTGAACTGAAGGCCGGCTCTGCAACGCGGCCATTCTTCGGTGTACAACCGGCACTGGTGGATAACGAAGGCGTGCCGCAGGCAGGCGCCTGCGAAGGCAATCTGGTCATTACCGATTCCTGGCCAGGTCAGGCTCGTACATTGTTTGGTGATCACGACCGCTTCGAACAAACCTATTTTTCCACCTTCAAAAATATGTATTTCAGCGGCGACGGAGCACGCCGTGACGAAGACGGTTATTACTGGATAACCGGCCGCGTGGATGACGTACTGAATATTTCCGGTCATCGACTGGGCACTGCCGAGATCGAATCGGCACTGGTCTCTCACCCCAAAATTGCCGAAGCCGCCGTCGTGGGGATCCCACACAGCATCAAAGGCCAGGCTATTTATGCTTACATCACCCTGAATCATGGGGAAGAACCCTCACCCGAGCTCTATACCGAAGTGCGTAACTGGGTTCGCAAGGAAATAGGGCCAATTGCCACGCCGGACATTCTTCACTGGACGGATTCCCTGCCAAAAACCCGCTCCGGGAAAATTATGCGCCGCATACTGCGCAAAATTGCCGCTGGTGATACCAGTAATCTGGGAGATACCTCGACGCTCGCTGATCCGGGTGTTGTCGATAAGCTGTTGGAAGAAAAACAATCAATGAAAGTGCCGTCGTAATTTTCACCGCCCTGGCGCGGTGAACTCTATCAATGCCTCACAGGAGTCACTGAGATGAATGATCTCATTTATCAGAGAGTTGTAAATAATCCGCGCTTCAAGGAGTTAGTCGAAAAACGCAGCCGCTTTGCGTGGCTGCTTTCGGCTATCACCTTGGTAATGTACGTTGCCTTTATTTTCCTGATTGCCTTTGAACCCCAGTGGCTGGGTACGCCGCTGTATGAAGGTGCGACCATTACCCGCGGCATTCCCGTTGGCGTTGGGCTGATTGTCATCTCCTTTGTACTGACCGGTATTTATGTTTTCCGTGCCAACGGCGAGTTTGACCGCCTGACTGCCGATATTATCCGAGAGGTGAACTTATGAACGCCCGTCGTTTAGGGCTCATGGCGCTCGGCAGTTTACTGGCTTTTCCGCTGAGCGCTTTAGCGGCGGAAGGTGTTGCCGGCGAGGTAAAAAAACAGCCGCTGAATATTGAAGCGATTGTGATGTTCGTTTTGTTTGTTGGCGCAACCTTATATATCACCTACTGGGCGTCGAAACGTACGCGCTCACGTCAGGATTATTATACTGCGGGCGGGCGTATCACCGGTTTGCAAAACGGTATGGCCATTGCCGGTGACTTTATGTCTGCCGCCTCCTTCCTGGGGATATCCGCGTTGGTTTATACCTCAGGCTACGATGGCCTGATCTACTCGATAGGATTTTTGATTGGCTGGCCGATCATTCTGTTTCTGATCGCTGAAAGATTGCGCAATTTGGGTAAATACACCTTCGCTGATGTCGCCTCATACCGGCTGAAGCAAAAACCGATCAGAACGCTGTCAGCCTGCGGCTCACTGGTGGTTGTCGCGCTGTATCTGATTGCACAGATGGTTGGGGCCGGGAAATTGATCCAGCTGCTTTTCGGTTTGAATTACCACGTTGCGGTGATCCTGGTAGGCATTCTGATGGTGCTTTACGTCCTGTTTGGCGGCATGTTGGCAACCACCTGGGTGCAAATCATCAAGGCAGTTTTACTGCTCGCTGGCGCGACCTTTATGGCTGTGATGGTCATGAAATCGGTTAATTTCAACTTTAATACCCTCTTCCAACAGGCGGTGGCGGTTCATCCGAAAGGTATCTCGATCATGAGCCCTGGCGGACTGGTTTCTGACCCGATATCTGCACTTTCCCTCGGATTAGCGCTGATGTTTGGGACCGCCGGTTTACCTCACATTCTGATGCGCTTCTTCACGGTAAACGACGCTAAAGAGGCGCGAAAAAGCGTCTTCTATGCTACTGGTTTTATCGGCTATTTCTATATTCTCACCTTTATCATCGGTTTCGGCGCCATCGTGCTGGTCAGCGCTAACCCGGCGTTTAAAGATGCCAGTGGCGCACTGCTCGGCGGGACCAATATGTCTGCCGTCCATCTTGCAGATGCCGTGGGTGGCAGCTTCTTCCTGGGCTTCATCTCCGCCGTGGCTTTCGCAACGATCCTCGCCGTAGTGGCAGGGCTTACTTTGGCGGGCGCGTCTGCGGTATCCCATGATCTTTATGCAAGTGTGATTAAAGATGGCAAGGCAACGGAGAAAGATGAGCTGCGGGTATCGAAGATCACCGTCGTGCTGCTCGGTATTGTTGCCATTCTTTTAGGAATATTGTTCGAGAAACAGAATATCGCCTTCATGGTCGGCCTGGCCTTCTCTATCGCCGCGAGCTGTAACTTCCCTATCATTCTGCTCTCAATGTACTGGGGAAAACTCACTACCCGGGGCGCGATGATTGGAGGCTGGTTAGGTTTATTGACGGCGATTATCCTGATGGTGCTTGGCCCGACGATTTGGGTGCAGATATTGGGACATGCAAAACCTATCTATCCGTATGAGTATCCGGCGTTATTCTCGATGATTGTAGCATTTGTGGGTATCTGGCTGTTTTCAATTACCGATCACTCCCGCGAAGGTCAGCTCGAAAGAGAGCGCTTCTATCCTCAATTTGTTCGTTCTCAGACCGGTATTGGGATTTCACAAAGTTCCAATCACTAAGTCATCAATACAGCCAGAGCCCGCACAGGCTCTGGCTTTTCACTACTTTCACCACGATTTCAAACAGCAAGACAATTCTGTAATGCTCTCTGATCCATTGCTCATTTGCCCAGACTCGTGAATGCTGTTAAGTCGTAACGTAATACAAGGAGGCAAACATGTTCACGACCGAAGCCTGGATATGGCAAGAAAGTTCAGAACCCGACGCGCTGGAATTCAAAGAAACCTCGCTACCCGCACTCAAAGCCGACGAAGTATTAATTAAAAATAAAGCCGTGGGCTTGAATCCCGTGGATTGGAAGATTTTAGCGAGCCCGCCTGCAACATGGCATAACGGGCACACCCCCGGCGTGGATGGTATGGGAGAGATCATTGCCCTCGGCTCAGCGGTACAACACCTGCGGGTCGGTACCAGGGTGGCTTACCATACGGACTTACGATTTGCGGGAAGCTTTGCACGTCATGCCGTCGTCGCTGCCCACGCACTGATTCCGATCCCTGAAACATTAACGGATATTGTCGCTGCGGCTTTTCCTTGTCCGGCAATGACGGCATGGCAGGCGATGAAGCGTGTTCCAGAATTGGCTGGCAGTTCTGTCCTTGTGAATGGTGCAGGCGGGGCTGTCGGGGGAATATTGACTCAGTTGCTTTCGCAAATGAATGCCCGAGTATACGCCACAGCCAGCGAACATCACCACTCCCTTCTGGCTCAGAAAGGCGCACTGGGGACATTTGATTACCATCAGTCAGACTGGCAGGAACAACTGAAATCTGCGCTTAAGGGACGTCCGTTACATGCAGCTTTCGACATGGTAAACCAACAAAGCGCTGAATCTCTCGGGCATCTGCTCGGGTATTATGGTCACCTTGTTTCTGTACAAGATCGGGTTGAAACGTCTCCTGTAGAGCCATTCAGTACCAGTATTTCATTGCATGAAATCGCACTTGCCGCCATTCATGCCCATGGTTCGCCCGCCCAGTGGCAACAGTTGATCGCAGCTGCCGTAGAAATGCTTAACCAGATTTCAGGCGGGGAATTACTTATGCCGACCATTAAAACCGTTGCCTTTGCCGCCTTGCCCGAGGCGCTAAATGCCATGAAACAGAACAATAACGGAGTTAAATTTGTTGCTGAACTGTAGAATTTTCGGGCTTTAAAATGCAAAAAGGCCATCCACAGGATGGCCTTTTATGTTGATAGCGTATAAATAATCATCCAATTCTCCTTAGTTGGCGGTTGCCAGGTAGAATCCAGCCAGATATTACTGTTAACACGATGTGCCTGTCGCCTCCGCACAT
>CAUQMS010000041.1:0-14876 GCA_963519305.1 uncultured Enterobacterales bacterium | reverse complement strand
ATGTGCGGAGGCGACAGGCACATCGTGTTAACAGTAATATCTGGCTGGATTCTACTTAGTAGCCAACCATCGGATTATAAACTGACCAATAACAGCCGTATTATTGAGATCTAAAAGTGGTAAATGGTGGTTAAAATAGCTATCACTTGCGATTGCTATAACTCTGCTGTCGATTAAATCCTCAAATGGCTTGGCGATCTCCTTGCGGTAGAGCGCGATTTTATCAATATCCTCGTGTTTGAAACCTTCGACTAAGATCATATCCAGCGAATGGCTGTCGAAACGGCTGGCGAGATACTGCAGGTTTAGCGTTTCCTGTGCAGGTGTTTCCGTCATCAGCGCCCATCGTTGATGACTCGCCACCATAGTCTGATGTGCCCCTGCTTTTCTGAGTTCGAAGCTATCCTTGCCAGGAGTATCGACATCCACGTTATGGTGCGTATGTTTAATCAATCCCACGTGAATCCCCTGACTGCTCAGATAAGGGATGAGTTGTTTTAAAAGCGTAGTTTTGCCGGTACCACTGTAGGCAACGATCCCAAGCAAAGGTGTGGATGTAGTAACAGTCATTAAAAATCGCCTTGTCCGTTTTGCCATTGAACAACATCTGCCGGAGTATTAAGATTAGCGAACGCATTTTTCTCATTGAACTCAATGGGGATAGCATTGATCTGATTGAAGAAGAACATCACTTTTCGCTCACCGCTGGCCAGATATGTCTCTAAGGCGGGAATCAGACTTTTATTCAATAAACATAATGTCGGGTGTTCGCGATGCAAATCTCTGGCATACAATCCCTGATGTCCATCTTTGTGCTGCCAAAATACTTCAGCAAGAGTCACAGGGAATGCAGGTACATCACAAGGAACGAACAATCCCCATTGCGTGGTCATTGCTTTCAGACCGGCAAGCATTCCGGCCAGCGGGCCTGAATAATCTTGCGTCAGGTCAGGCACCACTTCAAAACGTTGCTCATACCTGAGTTGATTTTGATTACTATTGATCAATATCTCGCCAACCATTGGCTCGAGCCTTTCGGCAATATATTCGAATAAAGGTTTCCCGGCGATTGTCACCAACCCCTTGTCCTCTCCCATTCTGGTTGAGCGCCCGCCCGCCAGAATGATCCCCGTGATATCGGCCTTACTCATAACATATCCCTCTGAAAGTGATGATTCCGGCAATTGTAACGTTAAACCCCATAATGGGCTGGTTTTACTCGTGCTTCATAACTGCTGCTTTCCCTGATCTTATAAGCCTGATATTTTGTGTGACTACTGCACATGAAAGGATTTTTTATGAAAGAGCATCGCGTTAATGAGCTGATTGAATTACTCCACCCAGCCTGGAAGAACGATTCTGATCTTAATTTACTGCAATTCTTGCAGAAACTGGCGGCTGAGTGCGGCTATCAGGGACCGCTTACCGATTTAAGCGATGATATGTTGATCTATCACCTCAAGATGCGTGGGAGTGAGAGCACCGCTGAGATCCCTGGCCTGAAAAAAGACTACGAAGATGATTTCAAAACCGCCATTTTGCGCGCCCGCGGGATCATTAAGGATTGATGTAAACTTATGTGAACTTCATGCGACATGCCAAAAATAGATGATACTATTTCGCACTATCACTTTTCCGTGCGGCCTATCTGAATGAAGTTATGAATAATTCTGCTTTCAATTTTCAGGCATTGTCGCCAGATCTGATCCTTGATGCGTTAGAAAGCGTTGGCTTGATGGCAGAGTCAGGGCTGATCGCATTGAACAGTTATGAAAACCGTGTTTATCAGTTTTTGTGTGAAGACAAAAAGCGCTACGTGGTGAAGTTCTACCGACCGGAGCGCTGGAGTGAAGCACAAATTCTTGAGGAACACGCTTTTTCGCAGGATATGTCGGATGCGGAAATCCCCGCCGTCGCGCCGCTGAATATACAAGGCCGAACCCTTCACTCTCATCAGGGTTACCTTTTCACTGTGTTTCCCAGCGTTGGTGGCCGCCAGTATGAGATCGATAACCTCGATCAACTTGAATGGGTAGGTCGTTTCCTGGGTCGCATTCATCAGGTTGGAAGTGAAAGTCTATTTGTAGCCAGGCCGACTATGGGTCTGGATGAATACCTCACTCAACCCCGTACCGTATTCGAAAGTACCTCGCTCATTCCTAAGCGCCAACGTGCCTCATTCCTTGCTACGACGGATACGCTTATCGCGACCATCAGCGAATATTGGCATGATGACTGGCAACCGCTGCGGTTGCATGGCGACTGTCACCCCGGGAACATTCTCTGGCGCGATGGCCCACTGTTTGTCGATCTGGATGATGCTCGCAATGGCCCTGCAGTACAGGATCTGTGGATGTTGTTACATGGGGATATCAGCGAACAGCGACTTCAGCTGGATATATTGCTGGAAGCCTACGGTGAGTTCGCCGAGTTTGATACCCGCCAGTTGTCGCTGATTGAACCGCTACGCGCCATGCGCATGGTCTATTATCTGGCATGGGTTGCCCGCCGCTGGGAAGATCCGGCTTTTCCTAAAAGTTTCCCGTGGATGAAAGACGAGGATTTTTGGTTAGGCCAGGCTGCGGCGTTTACTGAGCAAGTTAAAAAATTACGGGCACCACCTCTACAGTTGATGCCAATGTACTGAGTCGTGAATAAACGTTAAAAGTTTAATTAATTGGAGATAGGCTTTATATGAAAAAGATATTCCTGGCACTGATTGGTATGGTTATGGCCTTCAGCGCAACGGCTGCACAATTTTCTAATGGCGCACAATACGTTACTCTGGACAAGCCGGTAGCGGGTGAACCTCAGGTTCTCGAATTCTTCTCATTCTATTGCCCGCACTGTTATCAGTTCGAGCAGGTATGGCATGTTTCAGACGGTATTAAAAAGAATCTGCCTAAAGACGTGAAATATGCAAAATACCACGTTGAATTCCTGGGGCCATTGGGCAAGCAGTTAACTCAGGCATGGGCTGTAGCTATCGCACTGGGCGTGGAAGATAAAGTCAGCCCGCTGATGTTTGATGCGGTACAAAAACAACAGTCTGTACAGACCCCTGATGACATCCGCAAAGTCTTTATTCAGGCTGGCGTCAAAGGCGAGGAATATGATTCCGCGCTTAATAGCTTTGTTGTGAAATCTCTGGTTGTACAACAAGAGAAAGCCGCTGCCGATCTTGGTTTGCAAGGCGTGCCATCCGTATTTGTTAATGGCAAATATATGGTTAAAAATGACGGGCTTGATACCAGTTCGATGGATATGTACGTCAAACAATATTCAGATGTGATCAACTTCCTGTCTGCCAAGAAGTAATTTTTCTTCAAAAAAACGCCAGCCACGTGCTGGCGTTTTCATTTTGGAATCCCTGCAATCATGACAATTAGCGTCGTTAAACTTGTTGTCATATATATAGAATTTTGTAGTTTTATAAAAATTATTTTATTGTATCCACATTCACGATTAAAGTTACGTGACAGCGTTATTGCGATGACAGTTCAGTTAACCTCCTGAAAGTCCAAGTTAAAAATAATACACTATTCTCAATTATACTAAATTACGTAAAGGGGATTATTTTTACTCACACAGTTATCCACAGGAAGATCCCACGAGATCCCTCGCAAGTTTGTTACCAATTTCTCACTCATGGTTCGCCTTTATCCCCAGCTATGGCATCCTTAGGGTATGTCCGATCATGAATAAAGAAGAGTTATGGCCCAGATAGCAGAAAATCCACTTATCCTGGTAGACGGTTCGTCTTACCTTTACCGCGCCTACCATGCGTTTCCACCGCTGACCAACTCAGCCGGGGAACCCACCGGCGCGATGTACGGTGTGCTGAATATGCTGCGCAGCCTGCTGCTGCAATACACCCCCAGCCATGTTGCCGTCGTTTTTGATGCGAAGGGGAAAACCTTCCGTGACGAACTCTTTGCCCAATATAAATCTCATCGTCCGCCCATGCCTGATGACTTACGTGCCCAGATAGAGCCGCTGCACCAAATGGTGAAAGCGATGGGGTTGCCGTTGTTGGTGGTTTCCGGCGTTGAGGCAGACGATGTCATTGGTACTCTGGCCCTTGAAGCTGAAAAAGCCGGTCATTCTGTGCTTATTAGCACCGGTGATAAAGATATGGCGCAGCTCGTTACACCGGGTGTGACCCTGATCAACACCATGAATAATGCGATTCTTGGCCCGGATGAAGTGGTTGAGAAGTACGGCGTACCACCTGAGTTAATTATTGATTTTCTGGCACTGATGGGTGACTCCTCGGACAACATTCCAGGTGTTCCCGGTGTGGGCGAGAAAACGGCTCAGGCGCTATTACAGGGAATTGGCGGTCTTGACGCGCTATATGCCGATTTGGATAAAATCGCCACACTCAGTTTTCGTGGTGCCAAAACTATGGCGGCTAAATTGGGTGAGAATAAAGATGTGGCTTACCTCTCTTACCAGCTGGCAACCATCAAAACAGACGTCGAGCTGGATATCACCTGCGACAAACTCAATGTCGTCGAGCCGGATGCCGCTGAGTTACAAACCCTGTTTGCCCGTTATGAATTTAAGCGCTGGTTAGCGGATGTCGAAGCCGGAATCTGGTTGAGTGGCAAGAAGGGCGCCACCAAAGCTACAGCCGGTAAAAAAAAGGGCGCAGCGGAAATTGATATTGTCGTTAATGATCCCGTTGAGCGCTCTCAGCTGTCTCAGGAGGGTTACGTTACTATCCTCGATCAGGCGACGCTGGATGAGTGGATCGGCTATCTGAAAGCTTCCGACGTTTTTGCTTTCGATACTGAAACTGACGGTCTCGATACCCTCACCGCGAATCTGATCGGCCTCTCATTCGCCGTTGAACCGGGCAAGGCTGCCTATCTTCCTGTTGCCCATGATTATCTTGATTCTCCGCCGCAGCTCGATCGCAATACCGTATTGGCACAGCTCAAGCCGCTGCTGGAAGACGATAAACAACTCAAAGTAGGGCAGAACCTCAAGTTCGATCGGGGGATCTTGTTGCGATACGACATCGAGCTGAAAGGTATCGCCTTCGATACCATGCTGGAGTCCTATGTGCTGGACAGTGTGTCGGGACGCCACGATATGGATAGCCTGGCCGATCGCTATCTTGGCCATAAAACGGTGAGCTTCGAAGAAATTGCCGGTAAAGGCAAAAATCAGCTTACCTTTAACCAGATTGCGTTCGAGCAGGCTGCGCCTTATGCCGCTGAAGATGCTGACGTCACCCTGCAGTTGCATCAGTCTCTTTGGCCTAAAATTCAGGAAAGCAAAGAGCTCACGACGGTTTTCAATGATATTGAAATGCCGCTGGTTCCTGTGTTGTCACACATCGAACGCACCGGTGTGCTTATCGACCAACATATTCTTGCAGCACACTCTAAAGAGCTGACTCTGCGTCTGGCTGAACTGGAAACCAAAGCTCACGAGCTGGCCGAAGAGCCTTTTAATCTCTCTTCGACCAAACAGCTACAGGCCATCCTGTATGAAAAGCAAATGCTGCCAATCCTGAAGAAAACCCCTGGCGGCGCGCCTTCAACTAACGAAGAAGTACTGGCCGAACTCGCGCTGGACTACCCACTGCCGAAGGTGATTTTGGAATATCGCGGTCTGGCGAAATTGAAATCAACGTATACCGACAAACTGCCGCTGATGATTAACCCGCAGTCGGGCCGTGTACACACTTCGTATCATCAGGCCGTAACGGCCACCGGGCGATTGTCTTCCAGCGATCCAAACCTGCAAAATATCCCGGTGCGTAACGAAGAGGGCCGTCGTATTCGTCAGGCTTTCATCGCGCCAAAGGATCACTGCATTGTGGCCGCTGACTATTCGCAAATTGAACTGCGCATTATGGCGCACCTTTCTAAAGATGAAGGGTTGTTGAAAGCATTTGCGGAAGGTAAAGACATTCATAAAGCGACCGCGGCAGAAGTCTTCGGTACGGCGCTCGATAGCGTCACCGGTGAACAACGCCGCAGCGCGAAGGCTATTAACTTTGGCCTGATTTATGGCATGAGCGCTTTTGGCTTGTCGCGTCAGCTTAATATTCCGCGGAAAGAGTCGCAGCGCTATATGGATCTGTACTTCGAACGCTACCCTGGTGTGCTGGACTATATGGAGCGTACCCGCACACAAGCTTCTGAGAAGGGCTATGTTGAGACGCTGGATGGTCGCCGTCTCTACCTGCCAGATATCAAGTCGAGCAACGCTATGCGCCGTAAAGGTGCCGAGCGTGCTGCTATCAACGCCCCGATGCAGGGTACCGCAGCGGATATCATCAAACGAGCGATGATCAAAGTGGCTGACTGGCTGCTGCAACCGGATGCGCCGCGTGCCCGCATCATCATGCAGGTTCACGATGAACTGGTATTTGAAGTGCATAACGATGATGTCGACGTGGTTAGCGAAAAGGTCCGCAGCCTGATGGAAGGCAGTATGCAGCTGGCTGTTCCGCTGAAGGTTGAGGTGGGTGTTGGTAAGAATTGGGACGAAGCTCACTAAGTGAAGATAAATTAAGCGCTTTATGTAATTTAGCTACATAAATTCATGGTGATTTTATGAAGGTGATCGCATAACCCGCAATTTTTGTGTAAGTAAACTACAAAAAAGTCTTTTTCCTGCTCATGAAATAAGGTAAAGTCTCGCTTGTAGGGTACAGAGGTAAGATGTTCTATCTTTCAGACCTTTTACTTCACGTAATCGGATTTAGCTGAATTTTTTAGCCGCCCCAGGCATTTATGTCTGGGGCGTTTTTTATTGTTCTTTTCTTACAACTCTTCTGATTCACAGCAATAAAAAAAGCGACCTGATGGCCGCCTTTCTCTCTTCACTACCAAACACTCATTCAAACTGATAACACTACTCGCCTGAAAGTTCGTCTTGCAGAACTTCCGGTGGGATCTCACTGAACCAGGTGTTCAGCTTGGTGGTCAGTTTATCCACGCCTACTTTTTTCAGTGAGGAGAACGCCTCAACTTCAATGTCACCCATAAATTCTTTGACGGTTTCACGGACCATCTTGACCTGCGCCTGACGGGCACCGGATGACAGTTTGTCAGATTTGGTCAGCAGTAACATGACGGGTGTACCGACAGCTACGGCCCAGGAAATCATCTGGCGGTCGAGATCTTTAAGTGGATGGCGGATATCCATCAGTACAACCAGCCCTTTCAGGGAGTTGCGCATCTGCAGATATTCGCCAAGCGCTTTCTGCCATTTACGCTTCATCTCTTCAGGAACCTGCGCATACCCATAACCTGGCAGATCGACCAGGCGAATGCCAGGCTCGACTTCAAAGAGGTTAATAAGCTGCGTACGGCCTGGTGTTTTACTGATACGTGCCAGACTTTTCTGTTGGGTCAGCGTGTTCAGTGCGCTGGATTTGCCGGCGTTTGAACGACCAGCAAATGCGACTTCAATGCCTTCATCACTTGGCAGATGCCGGATGTCCGGGGCGCTCATGACAAAATGGGTCATATGATAGTTGTATGTTTGGCTGGTCAAAACGTGCATCTCCGTGAGGCTTGGGTATCTGGCTGGCGATTATAGCTGCAACAGGAGCGGGATGCGTTTCTGTTTTTATAATCCGAATGATGATGAGTAGGGGTCACAGAGATGAAGGTGCGGAAAAAATTCCTTCATGTTGTAAGACATTTGCCATTCAAAATGCGGGCTATCACGCTTTATTTCGCGCCGTGATTTTCAAAAGTTTTTAAATTCAAAAGGATGCCTGAATGGATAAAAAATCGGGCTCCGGTCATGCGGCGGCTATCTTGAGCCTTTACGCCATCGCGGTAAAGTACTTCTTAACGCGATGAAGGCAAGAATGGAAGCAAGGATGAGTTAGTCTTCAGGGATAACAGGAAAAGCATCGCAACGCAGGGAAGATCAGCGCTGGAAGCGCTGAAAGGCAAAGGAAAAACCGGGAAGTTGAAGCCATACATGGGAAGTGGTGTAAGAATATCCTTCCGTTGAAGGAAAGAAAAAGGCAGCAAGGCTTACTTGCTGCCTTTTTTCTTTGTGCGCTTTCTGCTAGATTCCGGCGCAAATCTATACTAATTGAACACACCTAAGAGCAGATGCCATGAAACAGCCAGCGAAAGCCCCGCGCGCCAATACCGCGACAGCAAAACCAAAGAGAAAAAAAAATCGCGTCGAGCTTGATATCGAAGCGCGTGAGCGTAAGCGTGACAACCGACGCCGTGGGCATAAAGCAGGTTCCCGTGCTAACCCGGATGGCGAGAAAAAACAAAACGGCACCGCCGCTAAAAATGCTGATCCGCGTATTGGCAGCAAGAAATCCGTTCCGCTGGTGGTTGAAACTGTTTTCAATAACGCCCCTAAAGCGAAGAAAGCACCTAAGCCACAGGTTGAAGCTGAAACTAAACCACAGCTGCCGCCTGAAGAAGAGCTGACGCTGCTGGAAAATGATCCGCGTCTCGACAGCTTGCTCGACAAGCTTGATGATGGCGAAAAACTGAGTGCTGAAGATCAGTCTTACGTTGACCAGACGCTGGACCGTATTGACGCACTGATGGAATTGCTGGGCATTGAACTCGGTGACGAAGATGACGAAGTGGAAGAAAAAACCAAGAACGAAGACATGATGCAGTTGCTGAAACGCGGGGATCCGAAAGAAGGTTTCTAAAACTTGCGCTGGGTCATCCCGACAGCAATAGCCTTACTCTTCGCATGTTATCTGCTTTGGTTATTCGTTAAACTACGCCGGTTATCGAAAACCAAAGCACGTTTGCTTCATGCGCGCACTGTTCGGCAGAGTAAACCTCTGCCTTTCAGGCGAACCGGCAGAAACAGACGCCGCAAGGAGTGAGCACCTATTATGTCAACGAACGCTGCGTCATCGAAAGTGGAATCACAGCAGTCAACGGTCTGGGATTTAGCGCTGATCCAGAAATATAACTATTCAGGCCCGCGCTATACCTCCTATCCGACAGCGCTGGAGTTCAGTGAAAGCTATGATGACGCCGCTTTCCAGCGCGCTGCGTTGCGTTATCCAGACCGCTCACTCTCCCTGTATGTCCATATTCCCTTCTGCCATAAGCTTTGCTATTTCTGCGGCTGCAATAAACTGGTCACCCGCCAGCAGCATAAAGCGGAAGAGTATCTTAACGTCCTCGAGCAAGAGATCCGTCACCGTGCGCTGCTGTTTAAGGGCCGTCAGGTCAGTCAGCTCCACTGGGGTGGGGGTACACCCACTTATCTGAATAAAGCCCAGATAAGCCGTCTGATGGGCCTTCTGCGCGGTCATTTCGACTTCATGCCAGACGCAGAGATGTCCCTGGAGCTGGATCCACGTGAAATTGAGCTCGATGTGCTCGACCATCTTCGCCTGGAAGGTTTTAATCGCCTGAGTATGGGCGTGCAGGACTTCAACAAAGAAGTTCAGCGGCTGGTTAACCGAGAGCAGGATGAAGCGTTTATTTTTGCGCTGATCGCCCGCGCGAAAGCGCTGGGCTTTAACTCCACTAATATTGATCTGATTTACGGCCTGCCAAAGCAAACCGCGGAGAGTTTTGCGTACACGTTGCAACGCGTGGCTGAGCTCAACCCCGACCGGCTAAGCGTGTTCAATTATGCGCACATGCCAAAGTTGTTTGCTGCTCAGCGTAAAATCAAAGATGAAGATTTACCGGGCGCTGAGGAAAAACTGCGCATCTTGAAGGAAACCATCGCTTCCCTGACCGGTTCTGGTTATCGTTTTATTGGCATGGATCACTTTGCCCGCCCGGACGACGAACTGGCCGTGGCTCAGCGCGAAGGAAAATTGCATCGCAATTTCCAGGGTTACACCACGCAGGGTGAGAGTGATTTACTGGGACTGGGCGTTTCGGCTATCAGCATGTTGGGCGACACCTATGCGCAGAACCAAAAAGACCTGAAAACCTACTATGCCCGGGTAGAAAAACAGGACAATGCTTTGTGGCGAGGCCTTGAGATGACAACGGATGACTGCCTGCGTCGCGATGTGATCAAGGCGTTGATTTGTCATTTTGAACTGGACTTTGCGGATATCGAGAAACGCTATGGCATTGAGTTCAATGATTACTTTTCTGAAGACTTAGCGCTGCTGGCACCGCTGGCCAAAGACGGGCTGGTGGAAGTAAGTCAGGATAATATTCGTGTTACCCCGCAGGGCCGCCTGCTGATCCGCAACGTCTGCATGTGCTTTGACGTTTATTTGCGCCGGCAGGTTCGTCAGCAACAGTTTTCCCGCGTGATCTGATCACCGCCTCCCTGAAAGCAAAACAGCCGCTTTGCGGCTGTTTTTGTTTACGAAAAAGCGGTTATTCCATTCCCAATTCTTTTAGTTTGCGGGTCAGCGTATTACGCCCCCAACCCAGCAGACGCGCAGCTTCCTGTTTATGACCCTGAGTATGGCGTAACGCAGTGGTCAAAAGCGTGCGTTCCATTTCGGGTTGAGCTTCGGAGAGCAGGTTTTGATGACCGGAACGCAAAGCGCGATCGGCCCACTGCGCCAGCAACGTTGCCCAGCTGTCCGGCAAACTTTGCCCACCTGATTCCGGCGCCGAACTTTCAAATAGTTCGCTCGGCAAATCCTGTATCAATACTTCCTGTCCGGCCGCCATCACCGTCAGCCAGCGACAGGTGTTTTCCAGCTGCCGAACATTACCCTGCCAGGGCAGGCGGGTCAGGGCGGTTTCGGTTTCCGGATGCAGATTTTTGGCTTCCACACCCAGCTCTTTCGCGGCAACTTGCAGAAAATAACGCGCCAGGCGCGGAATATCTTCGCGGCGTTCACGCAGCGGTGGCAGGTGCACGCGGATCACGTTCAGACGGTGGAATAAATCCTCACGGAATTTGCCTTCCTGTACCCGAAGTTCCAGATTCTGGTGCGTCGCTGCGATGATACGTACATCGACTTTCACCGGCGCATAGCCGCCCACACGGTAAAACTGCCCGTCAGCCAGCACGCGCAGCAGGCGGGTTTGAACATCGAGAGGCATATCGCCGATTTCATCGAGGAACAGCGTGCCGTTATCGGCCTGTTCGAAACGCCCCTGACGAACGGTGTTCGCGCCAGTAAATGCGCCTTTCTCATGGCCGAACAACTCGGATTCAATTAAATCTTTCGGGATAGCCGCCATATTCAGCGCGATAAACGGCGCTTTGGCCCTTGGACTGTGGCGGTGCAGGGCATGAGCGACCAGCTCCTTACCGGTACCCGATTCACCATTGATCAGAACGCTGATCGACGAGCGGGACAGGCGGCCAATAATGCGGAAAACATCCTGCATTGCCGGGGCTTCGCCGATGATATCCGCTGTCGGGCCGCTGGCCGGTTGGGTTCGCGCAGGTTGCTGCTGTTCCTGATAGTGACTGATTGCACGTTCAACCAGCGCTACCGCTTCATCGATATCGAAAGGTTTTGGCAGGTAATCAAACGCTCCTTGCTGATAGGCGCTGACGGCGGCATCCAAATCAGAATGCGCCGTCATTATGATGACCGGGAGCATAGGGTGACGCTGTTTTATCTGTTTTAGCAATGCCAGTCCATCCATGCCGGGCATGCGAATATCAGACAACAATACGTCAGGGGTTTGAGTCGCAATGGCTTCAAGCACGTCATTGCCGCTATCGAAGGCGGTACAATTTAAACCCGCTCCAGTGAGCGCGCGTTCAAGTACCCAGCGGATGGAGCTATCGTCATCGACGATCCAGACTATCCCTCGTTGCATAAGAACCTCACTGGCGAATAGGCAGGTAAACCGAGAATTCGGTATGTCCTGGCCAACTGTTAAATTCAACTTTACCCGAATGCTGATCAATCAAACTGCGCGCGATGGACAGGCCCAAACCTGTACCTCCTTCACGGCCACTGACCATGGGGTAAAAAAGGGTATCCTGCAAATGTGCCGGTACGCCGGGGCCGTTATCTTCAATATCTATCCGGGCCGCCAGGCGGTAACGCACGCCGTGCAGGGTAATTTGAAAAGCAGTGCGCGTGCGCAATGTAATAGATCCGCCTTCCTCACCCAGAGCCTGTAAGGCATTGCGGGTGATGTTGAGCAGAATTTGTTCTATCTGGTCCGGGTCGTGTGCCAGTTCCGGCAAGCTTGGGTCGTAATCTCGAATCAGCTGCACATTGTCTGGTTTTTCCATCGAGACCAGCTGGCAAACCCGTTCCGCGACCTGATGGATACTTTGCGTAATGTGCTGACTTGGACGCTGGGGGCCGAGCAATCGGTCCACCAGATTTCGCAGCCTGTCAGCCTGTTCGATGATGACTTTGGTGTATTCCAGTAATGCAGGATCCGGCAAGGCACGCGACAAAAGCTGGGCCGCGCCGCGCAATCCACCGAGCGGATTCTTAATTTCATGCGCCAGTCCGCGGATCAAATCCCGAGCAGCAACTTGCTGGGCATGCTGTAACTGCTCCTGACTCAACCGACGCTGGTTATCCATTGGCGCCAGCTCAATCAGAATGAAGCCATCCGGCTGCGCCTGAGCGGTCAAAGAGAGAACGTGAGCACGGCCATCGACCACCAGTGTGACTTCACTGTCTGTAAACCCCTGTCCGGCATGCAGATTTTCACGCATCAGGTCGATATTTAGAGAGAAATAACCCACGAGTTCCGGCAATGGCGTACCGAAAAGTTTGCGGGAACTTTGAGCCAATAATTGCTGAGCGGCCGGGTTGGCGTAATGCACAGCCAAATCGTCGTCCAGCAACAGAATGCTGTTGATGAGGGAATTCAGGATCTGCCCAGCATCGGGCAGCTTGCCAGTTGCCATACCGCAGTCTCCCGCACCTGGTCGGTGCATTTTATCCAGCTACCCGGCGGATTCACGGGTCAGATAGGTTAAGCAGGAAAGAGTGTGGAGAAAAAAGCCCATCCGGAGATGGGCTGAAAATTTCCACGGCAACAAAATTCGTCTTACTTATTCAGACGCTGAAGGTCTTGAATTTATGGCCTTCAGTCGGATATTACGTTCAGCGCCAGCAAAGCCGGCGCTGAGAAGGGCATTAAACGCTGTAGTACAGTTCGAACTCAACCGGGTGCGGAGTCATACGAACGCGGTCCATCTCTTCTTTACGCAGAGCGATGTAAGCATCGATAGCGTCATCAGTGAACACGCCGCCACGGGTCAGGAACTCGCGGTCTTCGCTCAGGCAGTTCATTGCTTCTTCCAGTGAACCCGCAACTTTTGGAATTTCTGCTTCTTCTTCCGGTGGCAGGTCATACAGGTTTTTATCCATCGCATCGCCAGGATGGATTTTGTTGATGATACCGTCGACACCAGCCATCATCAGTGCAGCGAACGCCAGGTATGGGTTAGCCGCTGGATCAGGGAAACGTGCTTCGATACGCATCGCTTTAGGGCTTGATACGTGTGGAATACGGATAGAAGCAGAACGGTTACGCGCAGAATACGCCAGCATTACTGGTGCTTCGTAGCCCGGGACCAAACGCTTGTAAGAGTTGGTTGTCGGGTTAGCGTAGGCGTTGATTGCTTTAGCATGCTTGATGATACCGCCGATGTAGAACAGTGCCATTTCAGACAGGCCGCCATATTTGTCGCCAGAGAACAGGTTGTTACCGTTCTTGAACAAAGACATATGGCAGTGCATACCGGAACCGTTATCGCCAAACATTGGTTTTGGCATAAAGGTCGCAGTTTTGCCAAATGCGTGAGCCACGTTGTGAACCACGTATTTGTAGATTTGGATTTCGTCGGCTTTCTTGGTCATGGTGTTGAAGCGGGTTGCCACTTCGTTCTGACCTGCGGTTGCCACTTCGTGGTGGTGCGCTTCAACGACCAGGCCCATTTCTTCCATGGTCAGACACATGGTAGAACGGATGTCCTGTGAAGAATCGACCGGAGGAACCGGGAAGTAACCGCCTTTGACTGCCGGACGGTGGCCTTTGTTGCCGCCATCGTATTGGGTGCCGGAGTTCCATGCGCCTTCGATATCGTCGATGGCCACGTGGGAACCGCGGATGCTGCTGCCGAAACGAATGTCGTCAAACAGGAAGAATTCTGGCTCTGGCCCGAACAGAACGGTGTCCGCGATGCCGGAAGAGCGCAGGAAATCTTCTGCACGCTTGGAGATGGAGCGTGGGTCACGATCGTAGCCCTGCATGGTGCCTGGCTCGAGGATGTCGCAGCGAATGATCAGGGTAGATTCTTCGAAGAACGGATCCAGTACCGCAGTGCTGGCGTCTGGCATCAGCACCATGTCAGATTCGTTGATGCCCTTCCAACCGCCGATCGAGGAACCGTCAAACATTTTACCTTCTTCGAAGAAGTCGGCATTTACCTGATGAGCAGGGATGGTGACGTGTTGTTCTTTACCCTTGGTGTCAGTGAAACGCAGGTCTACGAATTTCACTTCATGCTCATTCAGCATCGTCAAAACGTGTTCAGCGGACATACTAGTTCTCCCGAATTTCTCATTATCGTCGTGGAACGAATAACCATTTAGTTGGCATTTTATTGGAAATAACAACCCTACTGGAACTGGCGTGTGGCCTAAACAGTTTTTCTACTGCCCTGATAAGACTCTTTTCACCCTGCAAAAGTAATAGCGAAATCTGTGCCAACTTTGAGAAAATGCAAATAACGCCATTTTAAGGGGCTTTTGCACCTGACGAGTATGCACCATAACGGAAAGTTTGCACTTTTTTGGTGCTTACAGTGAGGTGAGTGGCACTAAAATGGTGCACTGTAAGGGTTGGAGGGTCTCTTTGCACCGTGAAAGGGATCACAAAGTAACCATCGTTGAGTTGTTTCGACAAGATCCTTGTGATCTTGTTTAGAACCTCGCTTAATACGTGTACAATAGCGCGCTATTTCTAATGCCTGAGGCAAAGCTG
>CAUQMS010000040.1:0-20891 GCA_963519305.1 uncultured Enterobacterales bacterium | reverse complement strand
TTGACTCGGTGCTGCTGGTTGTGGATGCAATGGATGGCCCAATGCCGCAAACCCGTTTCGTGACCAAAAAAGCATTTGCTAATGGTCTGAAGCCGATCGTGGTAATCAACAAGGTTGACCGTCCTGGCGCACGTCCTGACTGGGTTGTTGATCAGGTCTTCGACCTGTTCGTTAACCTGGACGCGACCGACGAGCAACTCGACTTCCCAATTATCTATGCATCTGCCCTGTTGGGTATCGCGGGTACCGACCATAACGATATGGCCGAAGATATGACCCCGCTGTACCAGGCAATCGTAGACCACGTTGAAGCACCTAAAGTTGACCGTGACGGCCCACTGCAGATGCAGATTTCTCAGCTGGACTACAACAACTACGTTGGCGTTATCGGCATCGGCCGTATCAAACGCGGTGTGGTTAAGCCTAACCAGCAAGTCACTATCATTGATAGCGAAGGCAAAACCCGTAACGGTAAAGTCGGTAAAGTGCTGGGCCACATGGGTCTGGAGCGTATCGAAACTCAACTGGCTGAAGCAGGCGACATCATTGCTATCACCGGTTTGGGCGAGCTGAACATCTCTGATACCGTTTGTGATGTGCAAACTGTTGAAGCGCTGCCTCCGTTGTCTGTTGATGAACCAACAGTAACGATGTACTTCTGCGTAAACACCTCTCCGTTCTGTGGTAAAGAAGGCAAGTATGTGACTTCACGTCAGATTCTTGACCGCCTGAACAAAGAACTGGTGCACAACGTGGCACTGCGCGTTGAAGAAACTGAAGATGCTGATGCGTTCCGCGTATCCGGCCGTGGTGAACTTCACCTGTCAGTTCTGATCGAAAACATGCGTCGCGAAGGTTTCGAAATCGCTGTTTCCCGTCCAAAAGTTATCAACAAGATAATCGATGGTCGTAAACAAGAGCCATTCGAAAACGTTACGCTGGACATCGAAGAACAGCACCAGGGTTCAGTCATGCAAGCCATGGGTGAACGTAAGGGCGACGTTAAGGACATGATCCCAGACGGCAAAGGTCGTATTCGCCTGGATTACCTGATCCCAGCACGTGGTCTGATCGGCTTCCGTACTGAATTCATGACTATGACTTCTGGTACCGGCCTGCTGTACTCCACATTCAGTCACTACGATGATGTGCGTCAGGGCGAAATCGGCCAACGTCAGAACGGCGTGCTGGTTTCCAACGGTCAGGGTAAAGCAGTTGCATTCGCACTGTATAGCCTGCAAGACCGCGGTAAATTGTTCCTGGGCCACGGCGCAGAAGTGTATGAAGGCCAGATCATCGGTATTCACTCACGTTCTAACGACCTGACTGTGAACTGTCTGACCGGTAAGAAACTGACCAACATGCGTGCGTCTGGTACTGACGAAGCAACGACTTTGGTTCCGGCCATCAAAATGTCTCTGGAGCAAGCTCTGGAATTCATCGATGATGACGAACTGGTCGAAGTAACTCCTCAGTCAGTACGTATCCGTAAACGTCACCTGACCGAGAACGACCGTAAACGTGCAATGCGTGGTCCTAAAGAAGCTTAAGCTTCTTGCGTGCTAGCCGTTTTCAATAAAGCAGGGTGCCTTCGGGTGCCCTGTTTTTTTTATACTTTTTTCTGATACTACCTCGCAGCTCCGCGTTTCAATCCCTGTTCATGTGTACCTTTTCCCGCTAAAGTTAATCATCATCTTTGAAATCAGGAGCGTGCAATGCTGTACATTTTTGATATGGGCAACGTGATTATTGATATCGATTTCAAACGTGTACTCGGCGTATGGAGCAATCTCAGTGGCACGCCTCTGGCGACGCTGACTGAGCGGTTCTCCATGGGCGAGGTGTTCAAGAAACACGAGCGGGGAGAGATAAGCGACGAAGATTTTGCGGCAGAACTCAGCCATGAAATGGGTATTGCGCTAAGTTTCGAACAGTTCAGTCTCGGCTGGCAAGCCGTGTTTGTTGGCTTGCGGGCGGAGGTGATCGACATATTCAAGAGCTTACGTGCACAGGGGCACCGCGTGGTTGTACTGTCGAATACTAACCGGTTGCATCTAAACCACTGGCCTGAACATTATCCGGAGATTGCAGCCAATACCGATGCGCTTTACCTGTCGCAAGATCTGGGCATGCGTAAACCGGAGCTGCGGATTTTCGAGTATGTCCTCAACAAAGAAGGTGTTACGGCCAGTCAGGCTGTATTCTTTGATGATGTTCTCGAAAACGTGGAAGCAGCCAAGTCAATGGGTATTAACGCGGTGCTGGTGGAAGACAAGAGCACCGTTCCGGCTTGGTTTTCCTGAGTGGGGTGTGAATGAGAAAGCTGTGGCATCGTGTTAAAACGGGTCTGCATTTTGTACACCTGTTGCTTAAGCGTGCGGATAAAGATGGGCTGACGCTGTTAGCGGGCCATCTGGCTTATGTTTCCTTGCTGTCATTAGTTCCGCTCATTGCAGTGGTCTTCTCTTTATTTGCGCTGTTTCCGGTATTCTCAGAAATCAGCGCTCAGCTGAAGACCTTCATTTTCAATAACTTCATGCCTGCCACCGGCGATGTTATTCAGCGTTACCTTGAGCAGTTTGTTGCCAACTCCAGCAAAATGACGGCGGTCGGCACCTGCGGGCTGATCGTCACTGCGCTTTTGCTCATCGCCTCCGTTGACAGCGTGCTTAACAAAATCTGGAACAGCAAAACGAAAAGGCCAATTGTCTTTTCGTTCGCGGTTTACTGGATGGTATTAACGTTGGGGCCAATCCTGCTGGTGGCCAGCGTGGCGATAAGTTCCTATCTGCTATCCCTGAATTGGCTGAGCATCAACGGGGTGCATTCGGTCATCGATCACACCTTACGTATTTTGCCTTTACTTATTTCCTGGATCTCATTCTGGCTGCTTTATCAGGTAGTTCCTACCGTTCGCGTTCCGCCGCTTGATGCGCTGATAGGCGCGTTGGTCGCAGGATCTTTATTCGAACTGGGTAAAAAAGTTTTCGCGCTCTATATACAGCTCTTCCCGTCCTATCAGCTGATTTATGGTGTGCTGGCGGTGATCCCAATTTTATTCCTCTGGGTGTATGTCAGCTGGTGTATCGTGCTTTTGGGGGCCGAGATCACCGTCACGCTGGGCGAATACCGATCTTTGCGCAAGTTGCAGTCCGCTGACTCCGTCGCGTTAAATGTCAAAGAGTCATAATTTTCAAAGTCTGAAGGGTTTGTATGATTGCTTTAATCCAGCGGGTATTAAATGCCAGCGTCACTGTTGAGGGTGAAATCTGTGGGGAAATTGGCCCCGGATTATTGATTTTACTGGGTGTGGAACAGGGCGATG
The DNA here is from genome assembly GCA_963519305.1 of uncultured Enterobacterales bacterium. Taxonomy (GTDB): domain Bacteria; phylum Pseudomonadota; class Gammaproteobacteria; order Enterobacterales; family Enterobacteriaceae; genus Ewingella. The sequence goes on along the minus strand of CAUQMS010000040.1, from coordinate 17,566 downwards.
ACGAACAGAAAGCCAAAAAATTGTGCGATAAGGTGATCGGATACCGTATCTTCAGTGATGAGAACGACAAGATGAACTTTAACGTTCAGCAGGCAGGCGGCAACCTGTTAGTAGTTTCCCAGTTTACGCTGGTGGCTGACACGCAAAAGGGTAATCGCCCCGGTTTTTCCAGAGGGGCCACGCCGCCGGAAGCAGAACGCTTATACGATTATTTTTGTGGAGAGTGCCGCGAAAAGGGGATCACAACCCAAACCGGGCGCTTTGCTGCCGACATGAAAGTGGCACTGGTCAACGACGGACCGGTGACCTTCTGGCTACAAGTCTGAATGTAAAGGCATTACGCCGGAGAGAACGTATCTATGTACCATTTGAGAGTTCCTGTTACTGAAAAAGAGCTGGCCGCATATTACACATTCCGTTGGGAAATGCTGCGTAAACCTTTGCATCAGCCGGAAGGTTCAGAGCGTGATGCCTATGATGCAATGGCACATCATCAGATGGTGGTGGATGAGAGCGGGAAAACCGTGGCTGTCGGGCGTTTATATATCAATGCCGACAACGAAGCTTCTATCCGTTTCCTGGCTGTTGATCCGAATGTTCAGGCAAAGGGGCTGGGTACACTGGTGGCGATGACCTTGGAGTCTGTAGCACGTCAGGAAGGCGTAAAGCGAGTGGTATGTAGTGCGCGTGAAGATGCCGTGGACTTCTTTGGCAAACTGGGGTTTGTGAATCAGGGGGAAATTACCACCCCGCAAACCACACCGGTGCGCCACTTTCTGATGATCAAACCGGTCGCAACACTGGATGATATTTTGCATCGGCCCGACTGGTGCGGGCAGTTACAGCAGGCCTGGTACGACCATATTCCACTGAGCGAGAAAATGGGTGTGCGGATCAGCCAATATACCGGGCAGCGTTTCGTGACCACCATGCCTGAAAACGGTAACCAGAATCCTCACCACACTTTATTTGCAGGCAGCCTGTTTTCGCTGGCAACCCTGACCGGTTGGGGATTAATCTGGCTGCTGCTGCGTGAACGCCACCTGGGGGGAACCATTATTCTAGCCGATGCCCATATCCGCTACAGCGCGCCAGTCACCGGTCGGCCGCGTGCTATTGCCGATCTCAGCTCCATCAGCGGTGATCTTGACCGTCTGGCGAAGGGACGCCGCGCTCGCGTTCAACTGCAAGTAAGCTTGTTGGGTGATGAAACCGACGGCGCTATTTTTGAAGGCACTTATTTGGTTCTGCCCGTCGCACCTGAAGCACCGCTTGAGCCGCAAATTAACTGACCCCTGTAGCCTTCCTGAAAACAAAAGGCACTCCGCGATGGGAGTGCCTTTGTTGTTTTTCAATCAGCGATAACGTTTTACGGTGCGGCTGCACCAGCCACAATACCTTTGCTCATCTGCTGATCCAGTTGTTTCCCGTCTGCGGTAGTGACGTGCAACTTACCGTCTAATGTCGGCTGGAAATCCACGTTAGCGGGCATCTGGCCTTGTAAGTTCAGTTGCATATTGGCATTACCCTGCAAGTCGAGATGCGGCCAGCCCCAGGTTTCCAGCACATTGACCGGCACCGCGCGTCCGTTCATTGCCACGGTGAAGTTACGCTGGGGTTGTTGATCGATACTGGCCGTTGATTCCAGCAGACCCTCTTTGGTGAACGCACTCATCTCAGTAAATTTCACCTGACTGTCCGATGCTTCAAGCGCAAGGGAGGGGCGGCGCACATCGACTTTATTGAACGTGGCATCGCTGGCATTGAGATTCAGCTTACCGGACCAGAGCCCCCACTGATGATCGCGCGCCAGCAGTAAATCGGTGCCGAAACCATCCAGTGCGGTGAGCTGGAACGGGAACTGAGGGGAGATATCAATGATCAAATTGCGGTTGGTCATTAATTTCCCGACGTAAACTTCGGACAACCAGTCAGGCAGACTTTGTACCCAAAGCTGGCGCCAGTTTTGCGGCAGCGTATATTCCAGCGCCGCCACGGTAAGTTCATTCAGTTGGAGTCTGCGGCTCTCGCGTATCCAGTTACCGGTCGTGCGCAACAGGCCGCCCTCCCAGCGTGCACTGACCTGTTTGATGGCAATGCCCTGCGGGGAGAGGTCCAGATTGATAATCGGGTCGATCACGTGCAGGTTGCCGTTGATCATCTCGGTGGCGTTTAGAGAGATTTCACCATCCTGACTCTGCCAGTCACCTTTTTCAAAGCTGACATCTTTCACAGACAGATCAACATCACTGAATGCCCAGTCTTGACCTTGCAGGCGGGCGTCGATCAAATCAAAGCGCTTAACGATAACCTTCGGTTGCTGGTTAAACTCCTGCAGGAATGCCGAAAGGGGCTGTGAGGTTTGTAATCGCACATTGCTTAATCGCACGTTGTCGACGGTCCAGCGGCCATCAGGTGCGCGGCTCGCTTTACCCGTCAGCTGACCCCGCGCCAAATCGCCGCCGAAGTTACTCAGTGTAAGCTGGTTGTTGTTGATTTGTCCCTGCACCAAAACGTTCTCGGCAGGAATACCATTCAGGCTCAGCGACGCCGCACTCAGCTGGAATTCCGTATTTTCCCCCAGCAGATGCCCTGCTTTGGGTTGCCACGGGTAAATGCCGGCGTTTACCTGTTGACCGTCGACCGCCCAGCTATCGGCATCACCAGTGAGTGCCATTTTGCTTAGCTGAAGTGTATTTGCCTGAACCGGGAGATTTAACGCTGAAGGATTGAGATTGAGCCGCCCATCAACCAGCACAATGCGGTCGAAGAAGCGGGGTTCAGTGATCTGACGCCAGCTCAAATCCAGATTCACCTGAGCGGCATTAAGTGCATCGGGCTGGTTTTTCGGCCCCAGTTTTACGCCGTTTAGCGTTATGCGCCCGGGTTCAGACCAGGCGTGATCAATTTTTTCAACTGACAGGCGGTAGTTGCTGTTATTGGTCATCCATTGGCTGAGCTGGCCTGCGGCCCAGCGGGTTTGCAACACCACATATAACAGTACGATTGCCAGCACCAACAGCAGGAGAAGTGTCAGTAAAATTTTGCCGATAAATTTCATCGTCTGAATCCATATCCGTCGGGAAAGGGAAAAGAATACCCTGTTTATGCCGCAAACAGTGGCCTTTCTCAATAGGTTAGCATGACAGAGACAAGAAAATGCGGCGAGGGTTCAGGACCGCTCGCCGCGTTTGCAAGGGTTACAGCAGAAGTTTACTTTTCGTGTGGAAAAATAAGATTCAGAACAATGGCTGTGATACCCCCGGCTGCAATACCGGATGAGAGTAAGGTTTTGAGCCAGTCAGGGGCAAATTGCAGGATCAAAGGCTGTTGTGAAACGCCCATGCCTACCGCCAGGGACAAGGCCATGATCATAATGGCACGACGGTTCAGGCGCTCACGCGACACAATACGTACGCCAGAAGCTGCAATGGTGCCGAACATCACAATAGTAGCCCCGCCAAGTACCGGTTCAGGAATGTGTTGTACAAGTCCTGCCACCGCGGGGAAAAGGCCCAGAACGATTAGCATCAGTGCAACCACGAAACCCACATAACGGCTGGCAACGCCGGTCAGCTGAATAACACCATTGTTCTGGCCGAAGCAGGAGTTAGGGAACGTGTTGAAGACTGCCGAAAGCATAGAATTCAGGCCATTGGCCAATACGCCGCCTTTGATGCGCTTCATATAAAGCGGACCACTGACTGGTTGCTCGGAAACGTCAGAGGTGGCCGTGATATCACCGATTGTCTCAAGTGACGTCACCATAAAAATCAGCATCAACGGTATAAGCAGATTCCAGTCAAAACCCAGACCGTAGTAGAGCGGCGTTGGCAGCGTTATCCAGTGGCTCTGCGTTACCGGTGCCGTCTCGGGCAGCATTCCCATCATCCATGCGGCCAGATAACCGACGGCCATGGCGATCACCAGCGAAGCGACGCGCAGGTAAGGGTTTTTCTGCCGGTTCAGCAGGATGATCACCACGAGCACAACGGCAGCGAGCAACAGATTTTTGGGCGCCCCGAAGCTGTGATCGCCCATCGCTGCATAACCGCCGCCGATGGAGGTCAGCCCGACCTGAATCAGTGACAGGCCAATGATCATCACCACGATGCCTGAAACCAGCGGGGTAATAATCCGGCGCGCCAGATGCAGAAAACGCGACAGAATAATTTCTGTGCACGATGCGACCATCAGCGTACCAAACAGCGCTGCCATCATGGTGGGAACGTCCGCTCCGCCATTTTTAAGCGCCATACCACCCATGATCAGCGGAGCCACAAAGTTAAAACTGGTGCCCTGAATCGACAGTAAGCCTGAACCCACCGGGCCCCAGGTTTTAATCTGCAAGATAGACGCCAGTCCCGACGCGAAAAGCGACATGCTGATGATGTGTTGAGTGTCCTGCGCCGGAAGTCCGAGCGCCTGACAAATCAGCAGGGCAGGCGTGATCACCGCGACAAACATCGCCAGCAGGTGCTGGCAGGCCGCAAACAGGGTTTGTGGCAGAGGAGGGCGGTCTTCGAGGCGGTAAATTAATTCACTATTATGCGGGTGGGAAAGTTCAGGGCGCTGAGTCTCTGGCTCGGCGGATTGCGTACTCATGATTTGGGCATCCATTAAGCGGCAAAGCGGGCATTTTTAATGAAAATGCGGATAAAAGCAAACGTTTGCTTTGCTGATGTGTTCCTCCATTAATTTCGATTTATTCAGCATAAATAGGCTATTTTTCTTGCGCTGAGTTAGTTAACTGACTTCTAATTCCATATCTGAAAAATACCAGCGAACTGGAATTCATATAACTCAATAATACTATTGGATTTTTTTTAAAATGGAGCACTTCAATGATTCATCTCGATACCTACGGCACGCTGGTTGCCGCGACTCTGGTACTCCTTCTGGGACGTAAATGCGTCCAGACAATTTCGTTCCTAAAGAAATACACCATTCCTGAACCTGTCGCCGGCGGTTTACTGGTCGCATGCCTGCTGCTGCTGGCTAATCAACTTTTCAGTTGGGAAGTCACCTTTGATATGTCGCTGAAAGAGCCGCTGATGCTGGCCTTCTTCGCTACCATCGGTCTGAATGCTAATCTCGCCAGCCTGCGATCCGGCGGCAAGGCGCTGGTCTTACTGGTGTTCGTCGTGCTGGGTTTATTGCTGCTGCAAAATGCGATTGGCATTGGTATGGCAAAATTGCTGGGGCTTGACCCGCTGATGGGGCTGCTGGCCGGTTCAATCACTCTGTCAGGCGGACACGGCACGGGCGCCGCCTGGAGTAAATTATTCAGCGAAAAGTACGGCTTCGAAAATGCGACAGAAGTGGCTATGGCCTGTGCGACCTTTGGCCTGGTGCTGGGCGGCATTATCGGCGGGCCGGTTGCCCGTTACCTGGTCAGCCACTCTTCAACGCCCAATGGTTCACCGGAAGATGCCGCAGACCCGAGTGCGTTTGAGAAGCCAACGATTGGCCGGATGATCACGCCTTTGGTGATGGTGGAGACTATTGCGCTGATTGCTATTTGCCTTACGGCAGGCAGCCATGTTTCAACGCTGTTGCAGGGCTCAGCATTCGAGATCCCGACTTTTGTCTGCGTGCTTTTTATCGGTGTGATCCTCAGTAATGTGCTGGCATGGCTGGGCTTTTACCGGGTCTTTGATCGTGCGGTATCGGTACTGGGTAACGTGAGTCTTTCGCTGTTTCTGGCTATGGCGCTGATGAGCCTCAAGCTGTGGGAAATGGCATCACTGGCATTGCCTATGATGGCAATTCTGGGCGTGCAGACGCTGGCCATGGCGCTGTATGCAATCTTCGTCACTTACCGGGTGATGGGGAAAAACTATGATGCGGCGGTACTGGCAGCGGGGCACTGCGGCTTCGGGCTGGGGGCGACGCCAACGGCAATTGCTAACATGCAGGCTATCACCAACCGCTTTGGACCGTCCCATCTGGCCTTCTTAGTGGTGCCGATGGTAGGCGCATTCTTTATTGATATCGCCAACGCGATAGTCATCAAATTATTCTTGTTGTTGCCGATATTCCCCGCCATTGCATGATGGGGTGAGTGCCAGGGAAGGCACTCAAACGCGTCGGAAGAAGAGGTTTTCAGGCGTTGGTGTATCGCACGCGTTCGGGAAGCCAACGTTCGATGAGAGCATGGGCATGCTGGGGGAACTGCTGCTGAAGGTAGCGGGCAATACGCTGGACTTCGGGGATCATCGCCTGATCACGTAATAAATCTGCGACTTTAAATTCGGCGCTGCCGGTCTGGCGGGTTCCGAGTAATTCCCCCGGCCCACGGATCTCTAAATCCTGCTGTGCAATCACAAATCCGTCATTACTGTCGCGCAGAACCTGTAGGCGTTTTTGCGCGGTTTTGCTCAGCGGCGTTTTATATAGAAGGACGCAATGCGAAGCGACGGCGCCGCGCCCAACTCGGCCACGCAGCTGGTGCAGCTGGGCAAGGCCAAGACGTTCCGGGTTTTCGATGATCATCAGGCTGGCATTTGGTACATCGACACCCACCTCGATAACCGTGGTAGCGACAAGCAACTGTACTTCACCTTGCTTGAAAGCCTGCATCACGGCCTGTTTTTCCTGAGCCTTCATCCGTCCATGTACCAGACCGATTTTGAGATCCGGCAGGGCGACTTTCAACCCTTCCCAGGTCGCTTCCGCCGCCTGAGCTTCCAGCATCTCTGACTCTTCAATCAGTGTACAGACCCAGTAAGCCTGGCGGTTCTCTTGCTCACAGGCGCTTTTCACCCGGGCGATAATATCGCTGCGGCGTGTGTCAGGGATGGCGACAGTAGTGACCGGCGTTCTGCCCGGTGGTAGTTCATCGATCACAGAGGTATCGAGATCGGCGTAGGCGGTCATAGCCAGCGTACGTGGGATCGGCGTGGCGGTCATAATTAACTGATGCGGGTGGAAACCTTGCTGTTTACCTTTCTCCCACAGCGCCAGACGCTGGTGGACACCAAACCGGTGCTGTTCATCGATAATGACCAATGCAAGTGAGGAGAACAGAACCTGTTCCTGAAAAATCGCATGCGTTCCGACCACCATGGAAACCTGACCGCTGGCAATCGCCTCTTGCTGCGCCTGTCTTGCTTTGCCTTTTTGCTTACCCGCCAGCCAGCCAACCCGAATACCCAGCGGTTCGAACCACTGACGGAAGTTGTTGGCATGCTGCTCTGCCAGAAGTTCGGTAGGTGCCATCAGGCCAACCTGCTTGCCTTGTGAAATGGCGCAAAGCGCAGCTAATGCGGCTACCAGCGTCTTGCCTGACCCCACATCCCCCTGCACCAGACGCATCATCGGGTAGCCTTTCGCTAAATCTTGCTCTATTTCGGACACGACGCGCTGTTGTGCGCCTGTCGGGATAAACGGCAGCGAGGCTAAAAATAGGTCTTTCAGGCGGTCATCGTGCTGTAGTGGTAATGCTTTATAGCTTTGGGTACCGGCGCGTACGGCCAGCATGCTCAGGTTATGCGCCAGCAACTCTTCCATAATCAGTCGGCGTTGTGCCGGATGCTGGCCCTTTTCAAGGTCAGCCAGCTGAATATCAGGTGGCGGGCGATGCAGGAGATGCAGGGCTTTCGGCAATGAAATCAACGTGCGGCTCAGCTCTTCCGGCAGAAGCTCAGTAATAGGCACAGTATCAAGCAGTTCCAACGCCTGATCGGTCAGTTTACGCAGCGTTGCCTGACGAATGCCCTCAGTGGTCGGGTAGACGGGGGTTAGCGACTCCTGCAGCACCACTTCACTGTTCTCGCCCTGAATGCGGTATTCCGGGTGAATAATTTCTGCGCCCTGTGTGCCACGTTTTATCTCGCCATAAGCGGTAACACGACGGCCAGTTGCCAGACTATTTTTCATTGCCGCATTGAAATTGAAGAAGCGCAGGGTAACGATACCGGTACCGTCACTGATCTGGCAGGTCATCATCCGACGGCGACCAAAACTGATATCGCTGCGCAGGACCTCGCCTTCTACAGTGGCGAAAATGCCGGGGAGCAAATCATTAATGCTGTACAGGCGTGTGCGGTCTTCATAGCGCAGAGGGAGGTGGAGCAGGAGATCCTGAATGTTTTCGAGGCCGAGTTTAGCCAACTTCTCTGCCTGACTGGCTCCAACGCCGGAAAGTGACGTGAGTGGGATGGCGTCGAGCAGGCGGCCTTTCATTTTTTGACCGTCATTTGCATTGCTGACCACCATTGCTCATCAGCAATAATTTGGCCGGTATCATCGATAAAGGGACGGGGTAATTTCTTACGTTTTGCTACGTTCGACAATACCGGATAGCCGCCATCAAACAGCAGGCGTTGTTGCTCTTTCAGGCTTAAAGGACTGATCTGGCGCTGATACATGCCAGCATTTTCACGCTGTCGCTGCGCTTCATACAGAATCAGCGCAGATGCTACAGAGACATTCAGCGACTGAACCATTCCCGCCATCGGAATAACAATTTCGCTGTCAGCCAGTGCGAGAGCTTCGGTTGTAATACCGGTTTTTTCCTGGCCGAGCAGAATACAGGTTGGGCGCGTGTAATCGATGGTGCGGAAGTCGACAGCTTTGTCAGACAAGTGTGTTGCCAGCACTTGCATCCCTTTCGCCTTCATTTTGGCGACGGCATCCTGAATTGTTTGGTGCGTTTTAACCTGAACCCAGCTGTTACTGCCAGCTGCCGAAGAGACTAAGGTCCGCATCCGGCTTGATGGCCAGACCGCATGGATCTCGTGCACACCCACGGCATCAGCAGTACGAATGACCGCAGCAATGTTATGCGGCTTGTGCACTTCTTCCATGCATATCGTCAGGTCAGGCTGACGGGCTGCAAGCATTTCACAGATGCGCGCATAACGTTCTGGAGTCATAACATTTAGTTTCGGTTACGGCTGACTTTGATGACATCCGGCATGATACGAATTTTCCGCATAATGTTCGCCAGATGTACACGATCGCGGGTAGTCAGGCGAATGAACGCGCTGTATACGCGGCCATCTTTTTCTTCAGTGCTAAGGCTTTGAATATTCGACTGTGCAGCGTTAATCGCCGCCGTCAGATTTGCCAAGGCACCCTGATGGTTGAACATATCGACTTTGATTTCAGCGATAAATTCCTGATCGGTTTCCTGATCGTCCCAGTCGACCGCCATGAATTTTTCGGGCTCTTTCTGGTAGCCGCGAATGTTACGACAGGACTCATGGTGAACCACCAGACCTTTACCTGGGCTGACGTGGGCGATAATCGGGTCACCAGGAATAGGGCGGCAGCATTTAGCAAAGGTGATCAGCACGCCATCGGCGCCTTTAATCGGCAGATTGCGTGTTCCGCTGGTTGCCATTGACGATTGGTCACCCATCAGATTTTTAGCCACGACCACGCTCATAGCATTCCCCAGCCCAATTTCGGCCAGCAGGTCATCCATGGTCGGGAGCTTCATGCGGTCCAGCTCGTTTTTAATATTCTCTGGCGGAAGATCGGCGATTTTCTTGCCACTGCCCAATGCATGATTGAGCAAACGACGGCCAAGAGAAACGGAGTCATCACGTTTGAGATTCTTGAGCATCTGGCGAATTTTGGCGCGGGCGCGTGAGCTCACGACAAAGTTGAGCCAGGCCGCGTTTGGACGGGCGCCAGGTGCCGTAATAATCTCGATGGTTTGCCCGCTGGTCAGTGGCTGCGATAGCGGATAAGGCTGACGGTCTACGCGCGCGCCAACGCAGGCATGGCCGATGTCGGTATGTACGGCGTAGGCGAAGTCGACAGGTGTGGCTCCGGCAGGCAGTTCAACAATGCGGCCTTCTGGCGTGAAGACATAGATTTCATCCGGGAAAAGGTCTGATTTGACGCTTTCGATGAATTCGAAAGAGTTCCCGGCGCTTTGTTGCAGTTCGAGCAGGCTTTGTAACCAACGCTGTGCGCGGATTTGCGCAGTCGTACTGTTCTCGCCATTCTCTTTATAAGCCCAGTGAGCGGCAACCCCCATCTCTGCCATTTGATCCATATCTTCAGTACGGATCTGAACCTCTACGGGTACGCCGTGTGGGCCGATAAGGGAGGTATGCAGAGATTGATAGCCGTTGGCTTTTGGAATGGCAATGTAATCTTTGACTCTGCCCGGTCGCGGTTTGTACAAGCTATGAGCCTGACCCAATACGCGATAGCAGGTGTCGAGTTCTTTGACGATGACCCTGAAAGCGTAGATATCCATGATGGAATGGAAGCGCTGCTCTTTCAGGTGCATCTTGCAGTAGATCGAATAGAGGTGTTTTTCGCGACCACTGACCCGGCACTGAATGCCTGCCTCGGTTAAGCGCCCTTCGATTTCAGAAAGAATCTTCTGAATCATCTCTTTACGGTTACCACGCGCGGCTTTCACCACCTCTTTAATGACGCGATAACGGTTCGGATAGAGTGCTTCAAAACCCAGCTCTTCGAGCTCGGTTTTCAGATGGTGAATACCCAAACGGTGTGCCAGCGGGCTGTAAATTTCCAGCGTTTCGCGGGCAATACGGCGGCGTTTATCTGGGCGCAAAGAGCCCAGCGTGCGCATGTTATGGGTACGGTCTGCGAGTTTGATCAAAATGACGCGTATGTCTTGCACCATCGCCATGATCATTTTGCGGAAGTTTTCCGCCTGAGCTTCTTTCTTATCGCGGAACTTCAACTTGTCCAGCTTGGAAACGCCTTCAACCAGTTCGGCCACACTTTTACCGAACAGTTGCTCCATATCCTGATATGTCGCAGGCGTGTCTTCAATGACGTCGTGTAATAACGCCGCCATCAGAGTCTCATGATCGAGCCTCATTTCAGCCAAAATACAGGCTACCGCTACCGGGTGGGTAATGTAGGGCTCACCGCTGGAGCGAGTCTGCCCCTCGTGCGCGTCCCGCGCAACGAGGTAAGCCTGCACGAGGCGCTTAATTTGCTCCTCTGGCAGGTATTTTTGAATCAGTTGATTCAGGCTTTCGAAGATGTACAAGTGAGATCCGTTTCGTTAATTAACGACGGCCTTCAGCGATGGCAGTAACTGCCTGAATCTCTGCGGCTTCCTGCTCTTGTTGTTCTTGGCGATCGCGAACATCAAGGATCTTATTCGTGATCAAACCTTCTTCAATTTCGCGCAGGGCGATAACAGTGACTTTGTCGTTTTCTTCAGCGACCAGTGGATCTTTACCACCAGATTGAAGCTGGCGTGCGCGACGAGCAGCCACCAACACCAGGTCAAAACGGTTACCAATTTTTTCTACAGCGTCTTGAACAGTTACGCGTGCCATATATGTGCTACTCCACAGGGTGACGAAAGACTGGGCATAATACTGAAAGTGACTTCAGTCTGCCAATAGTTTGGTGATTAATCCGTCATGACGAAGCTTTTGACGGCTCAGACGAAGACGTTCGGCGCGAATAATGGTTTTTAAATCCGAGAGTGCCAGATCAAAATCATCATTCACAATTAAATAGTCGTACTCAGCAAAGTGTGTCATTTCTGCAACGGCTTGCGCCATGCGTTTTGCAATGACCTCTTCGCTATCCTGACCCCGGCCACGCAGGCGGCGGTCAAGCTCGTCTTTCGACGGTGGCAGCACGAAAATACTGCGTGCCTGAGGCATTTTTTTGCGGATTTGCTGGGCGCCCTGCCAGTCGATATCCAAAAATACGTCAACACCTGAAGCCAGAACCTGCTCGATAGCTTCACGCGATGTGCCGTAATAGTTTCCGAAAACTTCCGCATGTTCCAGGAACGCATCGTTTTCAATCATTCCGCAAAACTCGTCTTTAGAGACGAAGAAATAGTGCTCGCCATGTTTCTCACCCGGACGGACTGCGCGGGTCGTATGCGAAATAGAAACTTGCGTATCGTAGAGCGGTTGTGTTTTCAGCAAAGCCTGAATCAGACTTGATTTACCTGCTCCACTCGGTGCGGAGACAATATATAACGTGCCTTGGACCATGATGACATTTCAACTGAATAGGTTGATGGGAAGAGTGCGAAGAGTGATCTTCCGCACAGTATACACGCTAGCCGCTTCTGGTGCAGCGTTCAGACGTATTTCATCGCACCTGAATAAGATAAAACAGGGCCGTAAGTCTTTTTCTCGCGTTGTATTCCAAAATATCGACTTTTTGCTGCAACCTACATTAATGATATGAATGTCGCTCGCATCACCAATTAATGGGACTGGAAGGTCCTTAAAATCCGGCGTTTACTTGACACCCACAAGGAGGTGCCAATGCGCCAAATACTAAAAATGTTCCTGATATTAATTATTTACCACTCTTGTCAGGCTGCGCAGTGCCCTGACTGGCCTCAGTCACGTCTGCGCGAAGAAACCAAAGGCCTGGCTGCACAGTTAGGGCAATAGGATGGAATTTACTATCTGCAAGGGCAGAGTCCGATTGACGATGCGTCCTACGATAATTTGCGTCTTAAAGAACGCTTTTGGCGTGCGTGCGCCAAACTGCCAGACTACGAACCTAATCCTCCCCGCGATATTGCCTCGGCGCACCAGACTTTGATGGCGCATCCTGTCGCTCACACTGGTTTGAAGAAAATGCGGGATAAAGCAGCGCTCGGAACCTGGATGCGCGGCCATCATGATTTGTGGGTACAACCCAAAATTGATGGCGTGGCGGTTTCGCTTGTCTATCGTAAAGGCCAACTGGTGTCTTTTCTCAGCCGCGGCGATGGTGAATTTGGCCAGAACTGGACAAACAAGGCACCCTTCATTCCTGCAATCCCCTCCATCATTGATGATAAGCGCGAACTGCTGGTTTTGCAGGGCGAACTCTATCTGATGATGACCGGACATCAGCAACAATCTGCTGGAGGAGTGAATGCCCGTTCCAAAGTTGCGGGCGCCATGATGCGGCATCTGCCATCAGACATCTTAAAACAGTTAGGCCTGTTCGTCTGGTCGTGGCCCGATGGTCCGCAAACGATGGAGAACCGTCTGGCTGACCTTACCCGCCTGGGCTTTACACAAACGTCTGCATTTACCCGAAAAGTTGACTCAGTGGATGATGTTGCCCATTGGCGCGACGAGTGGTTTAGACAGCCCCTGCCTTTTGCTACCGACGGTGTAGTTATTCGCCAGAGTGAAGAACCTGCCGGTCAGTACTGGAAAAATAATACGGCTGACTGGGCTGTGGCCTGGAAATACCCACCGGTGACAGGGGCTACGGAAGTTACGGGCATTGAAACGACACTTGGGCGGAGAGGTAAAATGACGGTATTGCTCCATCTGAAAGAAATTAAAATCGATGACAAAACGGTTAGCAAAGTCAGTCTTGGTTCCCTGGCGCGTTTCAAACAATGGGATGTTGTTCCCGGCGATCAAGTTGCAATCACGCTTGCCGGGCAGGGGATCCCGAAGTTAGATAACGTTGTCTGGAGAGTGAAAGATCGGACATTACCCGCTTTGCCTCAACCAGAAGACTACTCTGCTCTCAGCTGTTTTTTGCCGACGCCAGAATGTCAGCCGCAATTCCTTGCCCGCCTAATTTGGCTTAGTGGTCCCGAAGGACTAAATATGTCAGGGCTTGGTGGTGCCACATGGCGTTCGCTGCTTGTGAATCACAAAGTCAGAAGTTTGACCGACTGGTTACAGCTGACACCGGAAACATTGGGCTCAGTTCCGGGTATTAGTGCTAAAAAGGCGCAAAAGATTTTCGCCCAGATCCAGCTTTCACGACAAAAAACATTCAGGCAGTGGCTATCCGCTCTGGGTTTCCCGGCATTTGCCGTCAAGGAAGCAGCGACTTACGAAAACTGGTATCAGCTCAAAAATGTTACGTCTTCGCAATGGCGGCATTCTGCAGGGATAGGGGAAAGGCGGGTGGACGATATTTTGGCTTTTATCAACCATCCTCAGGTGAGTGCGCTGACTGAATTATTAAGTAAGGAAAAAGTGCCGGCATTTTTGCAGGCCGACACTTCCGGGAACGAGGAAAAAATTGAGAGGCATTAGTGGTCAGAATGCGGGTAGTTGAATACCGGTAAACCGAGCCGAAACCGTAAAGCAATAAGGCGTGCAATAAAGCCGGCCAGAAGGGTAATGATCACCACCAGATTGTGCGGCAGAGAGAAATATTGCAAACCGATGTAGATCCAGGCCGAGGCAAAAGAGATGCCGGCATAGATTTCTTTCTGGAACACCAGTGGGATTTGGTTGCACATCATGTCGCGTAAAACACCGCCGAATACGCCGGTAATGACGGCGCAAACAGACGCAATGATTGCGCCGTGCCCCATATCGAGAGCCACCTGCGTACCGATAATGGAGAAGACCACCAAACCCAGCGCATCAAGCACCAAGAACAGGCGACGTAGATGGCGCATCAGCGGTGCCAGCAGGGTGGTCAGGATTGCGGCAGCCGCCACAATCACAATGTACTCAGGGTGTTTAATCCAACCCAAAGGATAATGGCCCAACAACATGTCGCGTACCGAACCGCCGCCAATCGCTGTGGCCGACGCGATAATAATCACGCCGAAAGTATCCATTTTACGGCGGCCGGCTGCCAATGCGCCGGTCATAGCTTCAGCAGTGATGCCAATAATATAAAGAACGGTAAGCAACATAGGTTTTCGCAGGATTCAAAATAAGGATTTATCTCTTTTCAGGGTAAAGATATTTGATAAATATCACGACTGAGTTTTTCTGTGAGATATCAATCCGGATTATTAAATCTAATGTATGGCGTGGTTTTAAGCAATATATGCAAGGGTTGTAGTCATATTTTTGTTTTTTCGGATTAGAAATAATCGGTATAAAATCACTCTTGTTCAGAGTGATTTGCGCGTATCTAAAATGCTTCACGCCTACCCTCCAAACCTTTAAGTCATCAATAGATATGGCGGAAAGAGAGATGAAAGGTTACGATTATTAAAAATCATCACTAATTACAATATCCATCCACTACGGGATAAATCACTGATGTACACGCCGGGAGGATTGCATGAAACCTGATATTTCGGTTGCCTTAGCGCAGCGCGGACCCGCAGAACATGAACGGCGCGAACAAATTATCAATGCCGCTTTTGACCATTTCCGTCACTATGGTTACGCCAAAACATCAGTTGCCGATCTGGCAAAGGCAATTGGGGTCTCCAGTGCGTATATTTATAAATTTTTTGAATCAAAACAAGCGATTGGTGAGGCTGTATGTTCTCAGCGCGTGGGGCAGATAGACCAGGCGTTGCGGGAGATTGTCGATAGTGATGAATCGGCAACATTGCGGCTTCGTACTATCTTTAAAGCACTGATGACCAAGAGTTTGGATCTGTTTTTCGAAGACCGGAAGTTACATGATATTGCGGCCACGGCCGCGGCTCAGCGCTGGACTTCAGCACAGAATCATCGGGCTGAGGTCTACAGTATTATCCAGCAGGTTATTATCGATGGCAGGGAGTCCGGCGAGTTTGAGCGCAAAACGCCTCTCGATGAAGTCTGTTTGGCCATCACCAGTGTCATGACACCATTCTCACATCCATTAATGCTCGAACAGAAAACGCCCGAGCAGCTTGAAGAACGCGTGGTAGCTATCACTTCTTTGGTATTACGGAGCCTGTCGAATTAACATTCTGCATAAGATTTTTTAAGGTTACAGGTTTACAAAATCGTAATTCATCACATACTGTCATCCATCATGGCAAAACATCCCGCTGTTGCTGAGTCAGTTTTCCAGCGAGTCAGCGCATTAAATGAACGTAGAGAATGAAAGAGGAACATTTTATGACTCATCGTCGAGTGGTTATTACCGGCATGGGGGCTGTGAGTCCTCTTGGCTGCGATATCGAAACTATCTGGAAACGCCTGCTGGCGGGGCAATCTGGTATCCGTGTATTGCCGGAGGAGATTGTTGAAACGCTGACCGTAAAAATTGGTGGTCAGGTGCAAACCAAAGAGCAGGACCCTGAGTCTGGTTTCGATCCGGACCAGTTCGTGGTGCCGAAAGATCAGAAAAAAATGGACCGTTTCATTCTGTTCGCCATGGCAGCAGCGGATATGGCCATTACCAATGCGGGCTGGAAAGCGGAAACCGCAGAACAGCAGGAACGCACGGCCACTGTGATCGGTTCCGGTATCGGTGGGTTCCCGGCTATCGCACATGCGGTACGCACCAACGACAGCCGTGGTGCCAAACGTTTGTCACCTTTCACCATTCCGTCATTTTTGGTGAATCTGGCAGCGGGTCAGGTGTCCATTAAGCACCAATTTAAAGGTCCGATTGGCGCGCCGGTAACGGCTTGTGCCGCTGGCGTTCAGGCAATTGGCGATGCAGTGCGTCTGATTCGTAATGATGAAGCTGACGTAGCGCTGTGCGGCGGTGCTGAAGCGGCGATCGATACCGTCAGCCTCGGTGGTTTTGCTGCGGCTAAAGCGATGTCCGCTGGTCACACCGATCATCCTGAGAAAGCGTCCCGTCCATTCGACAGCGGCCGTGATGGTTTTATCATGGGTGAAGGCGCCGGTATGCTGGTTATCGAAGAACTGGAACATGCAAAAGCGCGCGGTGCGACCATTCTGGCTGAGATTGTCGGTTATGGTACCAGTGGTGATGCGTATCACATGACGTCCGGCGCGGAAGACGGTAATGGCGCTGGGCGCGCGATGAAAATCGCTTTGCGTCAGGCGGGCTTACAGCCGTCGGATATTCAGCATCTGAATGCGCATGCCACGTCCACACCAGTAGGCGATCTCGGTGAAATTAATGCCATTAAAACCCTGTTCGGCACTGACGGTAAACTGGCTGTGACTTCGACCAAATCGGCTACCGGTCACTTACTTGGTGCGGCGGGCGGTCTGGAGACTATTTTCACCATTCTGGCGATTCGTGACCAAATCGTGCCGCCTACGCTGAATCTGGAAAATAAAGATCCCGCAGCCGAAGGCCTGAATATTGTTGGTAACACCGCACAGCCCTATGCCATCACCTACGCACTGTCCAATGGTTTTGGTTTTGGTGGCGTCAACGCCTGTGTACTGTTGAAACGCTGGGAAAACTAATTCGACGGTTTTCCAGGCGCTAAACGAAAAAAAGCCCGCTGATTTTTAGCGGGCTTTTTACTGTGTTCAGCAGACTGAAATTACTCGATGTTTTGAATCTGCTCATGGAAATTTGCATAACATATTGATATTAAATATTATTTAATATTTCGTGGTACATGTTTTGGTACAAAGAGTTAGGTTGAAAAAACAGAAGAACTCTCGATCCTCTGTTTTATAAAATTACTGACACGAGTCAAACTAAACGTGTTTTTCCACTTTTAGGAGCGCTACGCTCATGTACAACAGACGGAGATGAGGAGCGCGCAGAACCGGTATCACTTAGCCCAGATTTTTTCCAAGTTGGCCATTTGTTAACCTGTTCGCTTGCCTCTTTGAGATAAGCAAGAAATTCTTCTTTATTCGTCATTTTGTAATTTCTCCACCAATTTAGCAACGATGCCTGCTGACACAGATTCTCGCTCGATATAAGAGGATGGTAGCATCTGCATGGCTTTGTTGAATAAATCGGATTCAGATAAAAGCTCCCCTCGTCACTGACTTCC
>CAUQMS010000039.1:0-21382 GCA_963519305.1 uncultured Enterobacterales bacterium | reverse complement strand
GCACGACCTTGCCAAGGTCGGGGTCGCGAGTTCGAGTCTCGTTTCCCGCTCCAATATTATCCATCCAATCTCCAGGCCAGATAGCACGCCACTTGCAGGCGCGTTACGTCATCACTTTACACTCTTTGTAGTAACTTTTTGAACAGACTTATCCACAGTTTTTGTTTGAATTTTACACTGTGTGTTTTCTGGTCGATTTATATTGTCAAAAAATAACTTGCTGAATTTAATGATAATTTATTTATGACAAAACGTTATCACGATCACTTGCTCTTTTTTTTGCACTTGATTGCCAAAGCATTTTTATTTTTATGCACAGATAAAAAGTGGCATTGTAACGTTTGAAATCTCCCCTTATGCATCCCGTGGCAAACCCTTTTCCACCGCTCTTATCAGTCGTTTCGTCTGCGAGGATTGCACTTCTACCCGATTTTCATCACGTCTTTTCAGCTGTTCCGCTATAGCCCACTCAATATGTTCGTCCAGCAGGTTATTTTCCCCTTGTCGCCTTTGCAGGGCTAAAAGCACATTTTCTGCATAGGGTGCATTGCCCAGTGCGACCGAAATATTACGCAGCCAGCGCAGATGACCAATACGTCGGATCGGTGAGCCTTCTGTTATACGTAAAAATTTCTCCTCACTCCAGGCGAAGAGTTCAATCAGCTCCGGTGCATGCAAGGCGGCACGCGGGCTGAAATCCGCTTCGTCGGTGAGCTGGGAATAACGGTTCCATGGGCAAATCAGCTGACAATCATCACAGCCATAGATGCGATTACCCATCAGCGGGCGGAACTCTTCCGGGATAGCCCCTTCCAGTTCAATCGTCAGATATGAGATACAGCGGCGGGCATCTACGGTGTAAGGCGCCACAATGGCGCCGGTCGGGCAGGTCGTGATACAGGCAACGCATTTACCGCATTTCTCTTCCTGCGGCTGATCGACCGGCAGAGGTAAATCAATCAGCAATTCTCCGAGGAAGAACCATGAGCCCGCCTCGCGGTTAAGAATAAGTGAGTGTTTACCAACCCATCCAATCCCTGCTTTCGCCGCCAGCGGACGTTCCATAATGGGTGCTGAATCGACAAAAGGCCGGAAACTAATTTCTGTGCCATGCTTTTCCTGTTCATCAATTGTTTGTGAATCAGCATGTTCAGTACAGTAAGCCTGTATTTTATCGCCGAGTTTCTTCAGGCGTTGTCGCAGCAACTTATGATAATCGCGCCCGAGGGCGTAACGGCTGACGTAACCCAGCTCGGGATTATTCAACGTTTTGGCAAACGCGGCCTTGGCGGGCAGGTAATTCATTCGCACACTGATGACCCGCAATGTGCCGGGCAGCAGTTCGTGCGGACGGGCGCGCAGCATGCCGTGACGGGCCATCCATTCCATTTCGCCATGGTATTGTTTATCAAGCCATGCCTGCAATTTAGGCTCTTCAGCGGAGAGGTCGGTATCGCAAATACCGACCTGCTGGAAGCCATAGGATTGGCCCCATTGCTTAATAAGCCGGGCCAGCTGAATGAGATCAAGAGGGAGTGTCATGACTAACCAAAGTGAAAAACGTAACGCGTCGAGTTTACCACATTCTGTCTTTTCTGCGGACTGGCTGCGTCAGGCTGAAAGGCTTGCTGCGCAGGAAACGGGTATCTCATTGTTTACGCTGATGCAGCGTGCGGCGGGGGCCGCTTTTCATCTGGCGCGTAAGGCGTTCCCTGCGGCACGGAACTGGCTGGTGTTGTGCGGGCATGGCAATAACGGCGGCGACGGTTATGAAGTGGCTCGGCTTGCGAAATCGGCGGGCATCAGCGTGACGTTGCTGGCAGTGAAAAGCGACAAGCCCTTACCCGAAGAGGCTCAGACAGCCAAGGACGCCTGGCTTAACGCCGGTGGCGCTGTCGGTGAAGCCCATACGCAATGGCCGCCGGACGTTGACCTGATCATTGATGGGCTGCTCGGAACCGGCCTGGCTGCTGCTCCCCGCGCGCCGTATGACTCGCTAATTGCGGCCATTAATGCCTTTGGTGCGCCGGTAGTGTCGCTGGATATTCCCTCAGGACTGGATGCACAAACCGGAGCGGTGCCGGGGGAGGCAGTACAGGCGAGCGAGACTATGGCCTTTATCGCCCTTAAACCGGGCTTGCTGACGGGTAAAGCCCGTGACCATGTGGGTAAATTACACTGTGACCCGCTGGGATTACACAGCTGGCTGGGAGGGCACCCAGCGGTGTTACAAAGGCTGGAAGCCAACCAACTGGGCGACTGGCTACAACCGCGCCGCCCGTGCTCACATAAAGGCGATCACGGTAATCTGCTGGTGGTCGGTGGTGATACCGGCTTTGCAGGGGCAATCCGTATGGCCTCAGAAGCGGCGCTGCGGGCCGGTGCTGGAATGGTGCGAGTACTCACTCACAAAGAGCACGTCGGACCCCTTCTGACCGCCAGACCCGAGCTGATGGTGCAGGAACTGACGGACAAATCTTTGGCCGATGGCCTTGAGTGGGCCGATGTGTTGGTCGTTGGCCCCGGAATGGGACAGAAGGCCTGGGGAAAAGCTGCGTTTAAACTCGTGTCTGAGAGCACGAAACCGGCCCTGTTCGACGCTGATGCGTTGAACTTGCTGGCAATCACACCGCAGAAACGGCAAAATCGCGTGTTAACGCCCCATCCCGGCGAGGCGGCGCGCTTGCTGGGATGTACCGTGAAAGATATTGAGAGTGACCGCTTACTTGCAGTGCGTAAGTTAACGGAACGCTTCGGAGGTGTCGTGGTGCTCAAAGGAGCCGGCTCACTGATAGCGCAGGACGGCGGCCCGATGGCGCTGGCTGATGTCGGTAATGCAGGTATGGCGACCGGCGGCATGGGCGATGTACTTTCTGGTATCATCGGCGGATTGCTGGCTCAACATCTTTCTCTGTTTGACGCTGCCTGTGCGGGCGCAGTGGTACACGGTGCGGCCGCTGACCAGATAGCCCTTTTACAAGGCACGCGCGGTATGCTGGCGACTGATCTTTTAGCGGTGATTGCCCCGTTAGTTAATCCTGACCTGAAAAGAAAGATATCACCCAATGAATCAACTACAACTCTCTCTGCCGGACGAAGCGGCAACGCTTAAACTGGGTGCCACGCTTGCCAAAGCGTGCACTGGTGCGACAGTTATTCATCTTTTCGGCGATTTAGGCGCCGGAAAAACGACCTTCAGCCGTGGTTTTCTTCAGGCGCTGGGACATCAGGGCAACGTAAAAAGCCCGACCTATACGCTGGTGGAGCCTTATCAGTTACATCCGATGGCGGTCTACCATTTTGACCTGTACCGTCTTGCGGATCCGGAAGAGCTGGAATTTATGGGCATCCGTGATTATTTTGCCCAGGACGCTATTTGTCTGGTTGAGTGGCCACAGCAGGGCGCCGGTGTTCTGCCTGAGCCTGATATTGAATTAACACTGGAATATCAGCCTGATGGGCGCATAGCAACGCTGAAAGCGGTTTCTGCCTGCGGAACAAGCCTATTGCATCTGGTACAACAGCAAGGATGATCGCGCGATGAGTGACTGCTTCAAAAAGATTTTCCTTACCACGACGCTGTTTTTATCGTCGATTTTGCTGTTTGCTGTTGTTATGCCATTGTCTGCGTCAGCGGCAGGCATGAAAAACATCAATGTTGCCAACGGTTCCACCCAATCAACCATCACCATTACGTTTGATGGGAAGCCCGATTACGCCTTTTTCCCGCTGCATAACCCTGAACGGGTGGTGATTGACGTTAAACAAAGCGGGGTCATGAAAGGCCTGCCGCTGAACTTTAATGGTCAGAATTTGGTGAAACGCGTGCGTTCCAGTAATGCACAGGATGCCCAAAGCCAGCGGCTGGTCTTTGAGCTGACGCAAAAGGTGAAAACCAATGCGGTCACTCAGGATAACAGCGTTGTTTTCACCATGAATGCGGCCGCCGTTGCCCCTGCGCAGCGCTCTGCCCCGGTGAACACCGTGACGTCAACACCGTCACCCAATGCGGCCCTGATGGCGAAAAACAGCGAATCCAATCCTTTTGGTGGCAGTAAGCTGACGGCAGTCACCCGCGGTCCCGCTTCGGATAACACGCCAACTCCACGGACCAGCGGAAGCAGCAGTGACAATCAGGTCATTGTGGCTATCGATGCCGGTCATGGTGGTCAGGATCCAGGCGCTATCGGTGGTAATGGCCTGAAAGAGAAGAACGTTACGATTGCCATCGCCCGTAAACTGGAGGCTAAACTGAATGCCGATCCGATGTTTAAACCAGCGATGACGCGTGATGGCGACTATTTTATTTCGGTCATGGGCCGTTCTGACGTGGCGCGTAAAAAAGGCGCGAACGTGCTGGTTTCTATTCACGCCGATGCTGCGCCAAACCGCAGTGCGACCGGTGCCTCGGTATGGGTGCTCTCCAACCGCCGAGCCAACAGTGAAATGGGTAACTGGCTGGAGCAGCATGAGAAGCAATCCGAATTGCTAGGCGGTGCCGGCGACATGCTGGCTAACACCGCTTCCGATCCCTATTTAAGCCAGGCAGTACTGGATTTACAGTTCGGTCATTCGCAACGAGTGGGTTATGACGTGGCGTCGAAAGTGCTGATTCAGCTGCGCCGCGTCGGCGCGTTGCACAAAGCAAAACCAGAACATGCCAGTCTGGGCGTGCTGCGTTCGCCGGATATCCCTTCTTTGCTGGTGGAAACGGGCTTTATCAGTAATGCCAATGAGGAGCGGCTGCTTGGAAGCAGCGCGTATCAGGAGAAAATTGCTCAGGCTATCTATTCAGGCCTGCGCAGTTATTTCCTGTCGCATCCGTTGCAATCCGGCCCAAAGGTCGAAAACCGACCGTTGCTGGCCTCAGCAACGGCGGTTGATGACAGCGCTGCCAACACCAGTTCAATGAGTCAGCCTGGCCCGGTAGAAGCCACGGCTGCATCGGGTGGTGCAACGCAGATCCACCAGGTAAAACGCGGTGAAACGCTGACCGGCATTGCTGTTAAATATGGCACCACGTCTGGCGCGTTGAGTGATCTGAATAAGCTGAAAAAAGACGGTGTGTGGGTCGGGCAGCGGTTGAAAGTACCGGCGGGGACAAAAGCGGTCTCGGTCAATAGCCAGAAAACGGCGGCAGTCAGCAAAACGACCGCAGCTAAAAAAAGAGCGGCGAAGCATAAGGTCACCCGTGGCGATACGCTGTCGGCAATTGCCTCGAAATATGGCGTCAGCATGAGTGACATCAAAACGGCCAATCATATGAAGTCTGGCGAGGTACAACTCGGACAGACTTTAACCATCCCTCAGTCATAATCCGGGTCATTGATACCGGGTGATGGCCATTTAGCGCTGGAGCCACTATGCCAATTCAGGTTCTGCCGCCGCAATTAGCCAATCAGATCGCGGCGGGTGAAGTTGTGGAAAGACCGGCTTCGGTGGTGAAGGAGCTGGTGGAAAACAGTCTGGATGCGGGCGCAACGCGTATCGACATTGATATCGATCGCGGCGGCGCCAAGCTTATCCGTATTCGCGATAACGGCTGTGGCATTGGTAAAGACGAACTGGCGCTTGCACTTGCTCGTCATGCCACCAGTAAAATCAGCTGCCTCGATGACCTTGAGGCGATTGTCAGCCTCGGTTTTCGTGGGGAAGCGCTGGCCAGTATCAGTTCGGTTTCACGTCTGATGCTGACGTCGCGGACGGCTACGCAGCCCGAAGCCTGGCAGGCGTATGCTGAAGGCCGTGACATGGCGGTCACGGTAAAACCGGCGGCGCATCCGCAGGGTTCTACCGTTGAGGTGTTGGATCTCTTCTTTAACACGCCCGCTCGCCGCAAGTTTATGCGCACCGAAAAAACCGAATTTACTCATATCGACGAAGTGGTCCGGCGCATTGCGCTGGCGCGTTTTGATGTGGCTATCAACCTGACGCACAACGGCAAACTGATGCGGCAATACCGCGCAGTGACCGATCCCGCGCAATCATCGCGACGGCTGGCGGCTATCTGCAGCCCCACGTTTGTGCAACATGCGCTTGAAGTGAAGTGGGAACATGGCGATCTGGGGATCCGTGGCTGGGTGGCCGATCCGGCCGGATCGCGCAGCCTGACCGATATGCAATATTGTTATGTGAATAATCGCATGATGAAAGACCGGCTGATCAACCATGCGATCCGCCAGGCCTATCAGGATCAGCTGAAAGACGACCAGCAACCCGCCTATGTGCTTTATCTGGATGTCGATCCGCATCAGGTAGATGTCAACGTTCATCCGGCCAAGCATGAAGTGCGTTTTCATCAGTCACGGTTAGTGCATGATTTTATCTATCAGGCCGTGATGACGGTGTTACAGCAGGCCGCGAAACCCGACCTGATCGTCGCGAATCCGGTTGATGAAGACGGGGTAGAGATCGAAGCACCACGCTGGCAGCCCGAAAACCGTCAGGCCGCGGGAGGCAATCACTTCTCACAACCCGCCGCGAAGCGGGAAGTTGTACCACGACCGTCGCGCGAAAATGTTTTCCCTGCCACGGCGCGTGTCAGCCAGCCGCGTGAATCCGTGTTTAAAGATGAGAAACCGTCTTACAGTCAGCCTCAGGGTGATGTGTATCAGCGTTTGCTGCAGACAACGGCCGAAGCGCTGAAAGTGCAGGAACCCGCACCGACTTTGCCGGCCAAAATTTCGCATAATCAGTTGCCGGAATCGGCGCTGGATGCGCATAGCCAGAGTTTCGGACGCGTTCTGACGGTTTGCGCACCGGAGTTCGCTCTGCTCGAGCGGGGAAAACAGCTGGTGTTGTTGTCGTTGCCGGTTGCAGAACGCTGGCTTAAACGCGCGCAATTAACACCGCCGGAAGAGGGACTGCGCCCGCAACCTTTACTTATTCCCCTCAAGCTTCAGATAACTAAAGAAGAGGGTGCTGCGTATGCCCGTCATCAGGCGGTGTTGCAAAAATCCGGGCTGGAGATGTTGGTTGATCACCAGCGTGTGACATTGCGCGCTGTACCTTTACCTTTACGCCAACAAAATTTACAAAAGTTGATACCCGACCTGTTAGGCTACCTTGCTGTTCAGCAGGAGGTGACTTCTGATGCGGTAGCTATGTGGTTTGCCCGCCACATTGGTAGCGATCACGAAGTTTGGACCATTTCGCAAGCGATACAATTACTCACGGACGTAGAGCGTCTTTGCCCGCAACTGGTGAAATCCCCTCCGTCCGGTCTTTTGCAACCTGTTGATCTACAACCCGCACTGGCGGCTTTTAAGCGTGACTGATTTGAATACACATTCTGCACCTCCGGCTATTTTCATTATGGGGCCGACGGCCTCCGGCAAAACGGCGCTGGCGATGTCTTTACTTGAGCATCTTCCTGTCGAAATTATCAGCGTGGATTCCGCCCTGATTTATCGCGGGATGGATGTGGGGACTGCCAAGCCGACCAAAGAAGAGCTGTGTAAGGCGCCGCACCGGTTAATCGACATTCTCGATCCGGGCGAAGCTTACTCAGCCGCTGATTTTCGCGCCGATGCCTTACGGGAAATGGCCGAGATCACCGCGCGGAATAAAATTCCGTTGTTGGTGGGCGGCACAATGATGTATTTCAAAGCGTTACTGGAAGGTCTTTCGCCGTTGCCCCCGGCGGACGCGGCCATCCGTGAGCGCATAGAAAATGAGGCCGCAGAGCACGGATGGGACAGCCTTCACGACCAATTACGTGAGATAGATCCTGTTGCGGCCATGCGAATACATCCGAATGATCCGCAGAGACTGTCCAGAGCACTGGAAGTTTTTTATATTTCAGGTAAAACTTTAACGGAACTGACTAAGATTTCGGGTGAATCGCTGCCGTATCACGTGCATCAGTTTGCGATTGCACCGAACCGGCGTGAGTTGTTACATGAACGTATTGAACAGCGTTTTAGTCAGATGTTGTTGCACGGTTTTGAAGATGAAGTTAGAACGTTAATAGCTCGGGGCGACTTGCATACGGACTTGCCTTCCATTCGTTGTGTGGGTTATCGCCAGATGTGGTCATATCTTTCTGGTGAAACCGACTACGATGAAATGGTTTATCGTGGTGTTTGCGCGACACGACAGCTGGCCAAACGTCAGATGACTTGGTTGCGTGGCTGGGAGGGGGTTGAATGGCTGGACAGTGAAAAGCCAGACGAAGCCTTACGCCGTGTAATTCAGGTTGTTAGTGCATAGGTTGGGTGATTGTGTACAATTGATTAGTACTCAACGCGCAAATTTTTGATGTGTTTTATTTTCGAGCCGATAGGCTCAGAGTTACAAACAACAAACTAATAAGGAAAAGATAGAATGGCTAAGGGGCAATCTTTGCAAGATCCGTTCCTGAACGCATTGCGTCGTGAACGTGTTCCGGTTTCTATTTATTTGGTGAATGGTATTAAGCTGCAAGGCCAGATTGAGTCTTTCGATCAGTTTGTCATTCTGTTAAAGAACACGGTAAGCCAGATGGTGTATAAACACGCGATCTCCACCGTTGTGCCTTCCCGCCCGGTTTCTCACCATAGTAATAATCCAAGCAGTGGTGGTACCAGCAATTATCATCAAGGTAGTACGCCTTCTGCACAACCGCAGCAGGACAGCGATGACGCTGAATAAAGCGCATTGCTGGTCAACCACGACGGGGCCCATAAGTAGTCAAATTATGCTTATGAGCCCCTGGCTGGCGGTTTTTTCCCAACTGAGAGGTCATCAGCTTGTTTGACCGTTATGAAGCCGGTGAGCAGGCCGTACTGGTTCATATCTATTTCTCGCGAGACAAAGACACGGAAGACCTGAGCGAATTCGAGTCGCTGGTTTCTTCTGCAGGTGTTGAGACGTTGCAAGTCGTCACAGGTAGCCGCAAGGCGCCGCACCCTAAATACTTTGTCGGTGAAGGAAAGGCCCAAGAAATTGCAGATGCCGTTAAAGCAACTGGCGCATCTGTTATCCTGTTTGATCACGCATTGACACCTGGCCAGGAAAGAAACCTGGAAGCGCTGTGCGAATGTCGCGTGGTCGATCGTACCGGATTAATTTTAGATATCTTTGCACAGCGTGCACGAACTCACGAAGGTAAGTTACAAGTAGAACTGGCGCAATTACGCCACATTGCTACCCGACTGGTTCGCGGCTGGACGCACCTTGAGCGTCAGGGGGGCGGTATTGGTGCCAGAGGCCCGGGGGAAACCCAGCTCGAAACCGACCGTCGCTTATTGCGCGATAGGATCACCTTGATCCTCAGCCGGCTTGAAAAAGTCGCCAAACAGCGTGAACAAGGCCGTCGCTCGCGAATGCGCGCTGATATTCCTACTGTTTCACTGGTCGGCTATACCAACGCCGGTAAATCCACGCTGTTTAACCGTATTACTGAGGCTGACGTTTACGTGGCCGATCAGTTATTTGCCACCCTTGATCCTACGCTGCGCCGCATTATGGTTGCAGATGTCGGTGAAACGGTGCTGGCGGATACCGTAGGGTTTATTCGTCACCTGCCCCACGATTTGGTTGCTGCCTTTAAAGCAACATTGCAGGAAACCCGACAGGCAACTCTGCTACTGCACGTCATTGATGCAGCGGATATTCGCGTTGAGGAAAATATCGACGCGGTGAATACGGTGCTGGCAGAGATTGAAGCAGATGACATCCCTGTGCTGTTAGTGATGAATAAAATAGATATGTTGGATGATTTTGTCCCGCGTATCGACCGCAACGAGGAGAATTTACCGATCAGAGTCTGGCTTTCAGCCGTGACCGGTGAAGGTATTCCGTTGTTATTCCAGGCATTGACGGAGCGTCTCTCCGGTGAAATAGCGCAGCATGAATTGCGTTTGCCACCAGAAGCAGGTCGCCTTCGTAGCCGTTTTTACCAGCTTCAGGCGATTGAAAAAGAATGGATTGAAGAGGATGGAAGTATCGGTCTTATGGTGCGAATGCCCATTGTTGACTGGCACCGCCTCTGCAAACAAGAGCAGGAACTGAGTGGTTATATCCGCAAACAGAACCTGTCTGATTTGGCCTGAAGAACACCAATCATAGAATAATGGAGCTATAACATGGCGTGGAATCAGCCCGGTAATAACGGACAGGACCGCGACCCCTGGGGCAGCAGCAATAATAGCGGCAACTCTGGTGGAAATAATTCTGGTGGCAATAACAACAAAGGCGGCCGAGAACAGGGCCCGCCGGATCTTGACGATATCTTCCGTAAACTCAGCAAAAAACTGAGCAGTTTCGGCGGTAAAGGATCAGGCAATGGTAATGGAACCGGTAATACATCGGGTCCGCAAAACAGCATGAGTGGACGCATTGTCGGCATCGCTGCCGTCGCAGTGGTTGTCATCTGGGCTGCCAGTGGTTTCTATACGATCAAAGAAGCCGAGCGCGGTGTTGTCACCCGTTTTGGTAAATTCAGCCATCTGGTGCAACCCGGCCTGAACTGGAAGCCAACGTTTGTCGATCAGGTTCGTGCGGTTAACGTCGAATCCGTCCGCGAACTGGCGGCCTCTGGCGTCATGTTAACCTCCGACGAAAACGTCGTGCGCGTTGAAATGAACGTGCAGTACCGCGTCACCGATCCTGAAGCTTATCTGTACAGCGTTGCTAACGCGGATGACAGCCTGAGCCAGGCGACAGACAGTGCGCTGCGTGGTGTTATCGGTAAATACACCATGGATAAAATCCTGACAGAAGGCCGTACTACGGTCCGTAGCGATACCCAACGCGTACTGGAAGAGACTATTCGTCCGTACAAAATGGGCATCACGGTGCAGGACGTCAACTTCCAGACGGCACGTCCGCCTGAGGAAGTGAAAGCCGCATTCGATAACGCGATTGCCGCCCGTGAGAAAGAACAACAATCTATTCGTGAAGCAGAAGCTTATGCCAACCAGATTCAGCCGCAGGCGAATGGTGAAGCACAACGTAAGCTGGAAGATGCTAAAGCGTATAAAGATCGTACCGTTCTGGAAGCACAGGGTGAAGTGGCGCGTTTCGCCAAATTGTTACCTGAATATAAAGCCGCACCGGAAATTACCCGTGAGCGTCTGTATATCGAAACAATGCAAAATGTTCTTAGCCATACCCGTAAAATTCTGGTTAGCGACAAGAGCAACAATCTGATGATGTTGCCTCTGGACCAGATGTTGCGGGGCGGTAACGCCGCCGCAGGTAAAGGCAACGATCAGGGCGGCCTTCTGCCACCAAGATCGCCAACTTCACTGGGTAATTTGAACAGCAGTGCCAATAACAGCGGTTCCCGTTCGTCTGGCAGTGTCATGGACCAACGCCGTGCTGACGCACAGCGTGACGATACACTTCGCGTAGGGAGAGAATAACAATGCGTAAGTCATTTTTACTTATCGTCGTTGTGGTGCTGGTGGCGCTTTATGCTTCACTGTTTGTTGTTCAGGAAGGCGAGCGTGGCATCGTTCTGCGTTTCGGCAAAGTACTCCGTGACAACGAAAACAAACCGCTGGTTTATGCGCCAGGTTTACACTTCAAGGTGCCTTTTGTTGAATCAGTGAAAACACTGGATGCACGTATTCAGACCATGGACAACCAGGCTGACCGCTTCGTGACCAGCGAGAAGAAAGACCTGATCGTTGACTCCTATCTGAAGTGGCGCATCAGCGATTTTAGCCGTTACTATCTGGCAACCGGCGGCGGTGACGTCTCCCAGGCCGAAGTTCTGCTGAAACGTAAACTGAGTGACCGCCTGCGTTCTGAAATCGGTCGTCTGGATGTGAAAGACATCGTAACCGACTCCCGTGGTCGTTTAACGCTGGATGTTCGTGACGCACTGAACAACGGTTCTGCTGAAGAAGTTGAAGCGACAACAGAAGCCGATGATGCGATTGCCTCTGTAGCTAAACGTGTTGAGCAGGAAACCAATGGCAAACAGCCTGCGGTGAACCCGAACAGCATGGCAGCATTGGGTATTCAGGTTATCGACGTTCGTCTTAAGCAAATCAACCTGCCACAGGAAGTGTCCAGCGCAATCTACGACCGTATGCGCGCTGAACGTAACGCGGTTGCTTTGCGCCACATCTCTCAGGGCCTGGAAGAGGCTGAGAAACTGCGTGCGACTGCCGACTACGAAAGAACCCGTACTGTGGCAGAAGCTGAACGTACCGCCCGTATTACGCGTGGTGAAGGTGATGCCGAAGCGGCCAAACTGTTTGCGGATGCATTCAGCCAGGATCCTGACTTCTATGCCTTTATCCGTAGTTTGCGTGCGTATGAAGAGAGCTTCAGCAGCGGCAATGACGTCATGGTCATGAGCCCGGACAACGACTTCTTCCGCTTTATGAAGTCGCCGGATAAAACCAAACCGTAATGGTTTGCCGTTAGCCAAAAGGCCCTTAACCGGGCCTTTTGTTTTATATGGATCCGATAAGCACACTGAGAATTACGCAAAATGAACTCAAGTATTTGGTTAGCGTTGGGATTGGTTTTGGTTCTGGAAGGCCTGGGGCCGATGCTTTATCCCAAAGGATGGAGAAAAATGATCCAATCTATGACTCAGCTTCCCGACAGCATTTTGCGCCGATTTGGCGGGGCACTTGTGGTTGCAGGCTTCGTAATTTACTACATGTTGCGTAATCATGGCGGTGGTTGAAGATCTGTTACACACTCCCTGTCACTTCTTACTCTTAGGCGTAGCACGTATTCCGAATTTTTCACGCAACCGTATGCTAAAAGTGCTGGAAACCCAGGATTGAGATGTTAGAATCCTTTTTTAAGCAACCTGGTGATTCTGAGATGGGTAAGAACGTCGTCGTACTAGGCACTCAATGGGGTGACGAAGGGAAGGGCAAGGTCGTTGACCTGCTGACTGAACGGGCTAAATATGTTGTGCGCTATCAGGGCGGTCACAACGCCGGTCATACTCTGGTTATTAACGGTGAAAAAACCGTTCTTCATTTAATTCCTTCTGGCATTTTGCGTGATAACGTCAAAAGCATCATCGGCAACGGTGTTGTTCTGGCACCTGACGCCTTAATGAAAGAAATGGGCCAACTTGAAGCTCGTGGCATCCCTGTACGCGAACGTCTGTTACTGTCTGAAGCTTGCCCGCTTATCTTGCCTTACCATGTCGCACTGGACATGGCGCGCGAAAAAGCGCGTGGCGATAAAGCCATCGGCACCACCGGTCGCGGTATTGGTCCTGCTTATGAAGATAAAGTTGCCCGTCGCGGTCTGCGCGTTGGTGACCTCTTCAACAAAGAAACTTTTGCTATCAAGCTGAAAGAAATCATCGATTACCATAACTTCCAGTTAGTGAACTACTACAAAGTGGAAGCGGTTGATTACCAGAAAACGCTGGATGATGTCATGGCTATCGCCGACATCCTGACAGCCATGGTGGTTGACGTCTCAGAACTGCTGGACGGCGCGCGTAAGCGTGGCGATCTGATCATGTTCGAAGGCGCACAAGGCACCCTGCTGGATATCGACCACGGTACCTATCCGTACGTGACCTCGTCCAACACCACTGCTGGTGGCGTTGCAACGGGTTCTGGTATTGGTCCTCGTTACGTTGATTATGTTCTGGGTATCGTTAAGGCCTACTCCACCCGTGTGGGTGCAGGTCCGTTCCCGACTGAACTGTTTGACGAAACTGGCGAATTCCTGCGCAAGCAAGGTAACGAATTTGGTGCAACCACCGGTCGTAGCCGTCGTTGCGGCTGGCTGGATATCGTTGCGGTGCGTCGCGCTGTGCAGATCAACTCCCTGTCTGGTTTCTGTCTGACCAAGCTGGACGTGCTGGACGGTCTGAAAGAAGTGAAGTTGTGTATCGGTTACCGTATGCCTGATGGCCGCGAAATGACGACTACACCGCTGGCAGCAGAGGGCTGGGAAGGTATCGAGCCAATCTACGAAATCATGCCAGGCTGGAGCGACACGACCTTTGGCGTTAAAGAAGTCAGTAAATTGCCACAAGCGGCACTTAACTACATCAAACGCATCGAAGAGCTGACTGAAGTGCCGATTGATATCATTTCTACTGGTCCGGATCGTAACGAAACAATGATCCTGCGCGACCCGTTTGACGCATAACAGACCTGTCTGTTAGTGGCAAATGCTGCAATAGAATCCTAACCGGGCATCGCGCCCGGTTTTTGTTTTATACAGAAAATTTTTCTGCCCGCCTGCGCTTGTTTACTTTCTCTAAAGCATCCACTATCTAAATGATTAGTCGCAAACTTCGTGGCTGGTTTATCATCTAATAGCAAACTTAAACAATCTTCTTCACCCTGTTGTCATAGTTGACGTAGAAAGACCGGGTAAACTACGACCCAGAGGTATGTGTGCAGTTAACGAGTTTTACTGATTATGGTTTAAGGGCACTGATTTATATGGCGTCGCTGCCAAATGATCAGATGACCAACATTTCACAGGTCACCGACGTTTATGGTGTATCGCGAAATCATATGGTGAAAATCATCAATCAGTTAAGTCGGGCTGGACTGGTCACTGCGGTACGGGGTAAGAACGGTGGCATTAAGCTGGGTAAACCCGCTGAAACCATCCGTATTGGCGACGTGGTACGTGAACTTGAACCTCTGACGCTGGTGAATTGCGCAGGAGATTTCTGTCATATCACGCCCGCATGCCGACTTAAGCAGGTATTACACACTGCTGTTGAACATTTTCTTGATGAGCTCAATGAATATACTCTGGCTGACATGGTCAGGGACAATTCGCCGCTCTACAAATTATTGCTTGTTGAATGAAAGAGTTTCAACAAACTGCTGATGACAACGGAGGAACCGCTATGTCACAAGATCCATTCCTGGAACGAGAAGCAGAAAAATACGAATCACCTATTCCCAGCCGTGAATTTATTCTTGAGCATCTGGCCAAACGTGAAGCGCCAGCCAGCCGGGAAGAGCTGGGTAATGAACTGAATTTATCTGGCGAAGAAGCGCTGGAAGCCCTGCGCCGCCGCCTGCGGGCGATGGAGCGCGACGGGCAATTAGTCTTTACCCGCCGCCAGTGCTACGCGCTGCCGGAGCGTCTGGACCTGCTGAAAGGGACCGTCATTGGTCACCGTGACGGCTACGGTTTCCTGCGCCTTGAAGGCGTGAAAAAAGATGACGTTTATCTGTCCGCTGAACAGATGAAAATGTGTATCCACGGTGACGTGGTACTCGCACAGCCGATTGGCACTGACCGTAAAGGCCGCCGCGAAGCCCGTATTGTTCGCGTTGTGGTGCCTAAAGTCAGCCAGATTGTCGGCCGCTACTTTACTGATGCCGGCGCAGGTTTTGTGGTGCCGGATGACAGCCGCCTGAGCTTTGACATCCTGATCCCGGCCGACGCCATTAACGGCGCCCGCATGGGGTATATGGTAGTGGTCGAACTGACTCAGCGCCCGACGCGCCGTACCAAGGCGGTCGGTAAAATCGTTGAAGTGCTCGGCGATAAAATGGGCACCAGCATGGCGGTAGATATCGCATTGCGCACCCATGAAATCCCGCACGTGTGGCCACCGCAGGTGCTTAAGCAGGTTGAAGGCCTGAGCGAACAGGTACCGGAAGAGGCTAAAAAGGGCCGCGTCGATTTACGCAGCTTGCCGCTGGTGACCATCGATGGCGAAGATGCCCGTGACTTCGATGACGCCGTATTCTGTGAGAAAAAACGCGGTGGCGGCTGGCGCTTATGGGTTGCCATTGCCGACGTCAGCTACTACGTTCGTCACGGTACTGCGCTGGACGACGAAGCCCGCAGTCGCGCAACGTCTGTTTACTTCCCGTCGCAGGTTGTACCGATGCTGCCGGAAGTGCTGTCCAACGGCCTTTGCTCGCTTAACCCGCAGGTTGACCGTTTGTGTATGGTCTGTGAGATGACCATTTCTGCGCAAGGCAAACTGACTGGCTCGAAATTCTACGAAGCGGTGATGAGCTCTCACGCCCGCCTGACCTACAACAAAGTCTGGCGCATCATTGAAGGCGACGAAGAGTTGCGCGAGCATTACAATCCGCTGGTGCCGCACCTGCTGGAACTGCACACCCTGTACAAAGCACTGGATCAAGCGCGTGCAGAACGTGGCGGTATTGCTTTCGAAACCGAAGAAGCCAAATTTATCTTCAATGCTGAACGACGTATCGAACGAGTCGAACCGACCGTGCGTAACGATGCTCACAAATTAATTGAAGAGTGCATGATTTTGGCAAACATCGCGGCCGCACGTTTTGTTGAAAAACATAACGAACCGGCGCTGTTCCGCGTGCATGATCGTCCGAGCGATGACCACATTTCTGCGCTGAAAAGTGTGTTAGGTGAGTTGGGTCTGGTGATGGGCGGCGGTATGAAGCCTGAACCCAAAGATTACGCCAAAATTATGGATGAACTGGCCGATCGCCCGGATCGCGAAATGCTGCAAACTATGCTGCTGCGATCCATGAAACAGGCGATCTATGACCCAGAAAACCGTGGTCACTTCGGGCTGGCCTTGCAGTCATACGGTCACTTTACGTCGCCAATCCGTCGTTATCCAGACCTTGCGCTGCACCGCGCTATTAAGTATTTGCTGGCGAAAGAGCATGGCAATCTGAAAGAGCGCTGGACGCCAACTGGCGGCTGGCACAGTGATTACAACGACATGCTGCTACTGGGCGAGCATTGTTCTATGGCCGAACGCCGTGCGGACGAAGCGACCCGCAACGTGGCGGACTGGCTCAAATGTGACTTTATGCAGGATCACGTCGGCGAAGTCTTCAACGGGATCATCGCCAGCGTCACCGGCTTTGGTTTCTTTGTGCGCCTCAATGACCTTTTCATCGACGGTCTGGTTCACGTCTCCACGCTGGATAATGACTACTACCGTTATGACAACATTGGTCAGCGTCTGATCGGTGAGTCCTCTGGGATGGTGTATCGCCTCGGTGACACGGTTGAAATCCGCGTAGAAGCCGTGCACATGGACGAGCGTAAAATCGACTTTGCCCTGGTTTCCAGCAGCCGTAAACCACGCGGTGAAGGCAAAACTGCCCGCGATCGCGCTAAAAATCCGGGTGAGCGCGCTATGCGTCCGACTGCTCCTGCCAACGCAGGGCGTCGCCGCACTGGTAAGAAAGGGGCGAATTTCGAGCCGGACAGCGCATTCCGTAAAGACGACGCGAAGGCGGCAAAACCCGCCAGGACTACCAAGCCGAAAAAAGAGAAAGCGGTGAGTGCAGTCGGCAAAGATGGCAAACCGAAGAAAGCCAAAAAGCCTTCTGACCAGACGCAAAAAATCGCGTCAGCCACCAAAGCCAAACGTGCAAAGAAAAAGCCGGAACAGAGTTAACGGCCTTTGCCTTGCGGCTCCGGGCGATAATTTATTCACTGATGCTTTAATCAGTCGATGATAGAATCGCCCGCAATCCTTCGTTAAATTGCGGACAGCATGCTGTCCGCAAGTCTATTTTAAAGAGCATCATGAGCGAAATTATCTACGGTATTCATTCCGTTAAAGCCTTACTCGACAACGATCCACAGCGCTTTCTGGAAGTCTTCATTCTTAAAGGCCGTGATGACAAACGTCTGAAACCGCTGATCGATGAGCTGGAAGCCAGCGGCATTGTGATTCAGGTGGCGAACCGCCAGTGGCTGGATGAGAAGTCCGAAGGCGCTGTGCATCAGGGCATTATTGCCCGTGTCCGCGAGGGGCGTCAGTATCAGGAAAACGACCTGCCAGCGCTGTTGGAAAGCCTGGACTGCCCGTTCCTGCTGGTGCTGGATGGCGTGACGGACCCGCATAACCTCGGTGCCTGTCTGCGTACCGCAGATGCGGCTGGTGTGCACGCGGTGATTGTCCCGCGCGACCGCTCTGCCAAGCTCAATGCGACCGCCAAGAAAGTCGCCAGCGGTGCCGCCGAAAACGTGCCGGTCATCAACGTGACCAATCTGGCCCGTACCCTGCGCCTTCTGCAAGAGCACAATGTCTGGATCGTCGGCACTGCCGGTGAAGCTGACCACACCTTGTTCCAGAGTAAAATGACCGGCCCGATGGCGCTGGTGATGGGCGCAGAGGGCGAAGGTATGCGTCGTCTGACCCGCGAACACTGCGATGAGTTGATCAGCATTCCGATGTCTGGTTCTGTCTCCTCTCTGAACGTCTCGGTAGCGACCGGCGTCTGCCTGTTCGAAGCCGTACGTCAGCGGTCGCTGAAAGCCTGATACCAGGCGCGCGTTGTCCGATACCAAAACGGGAGCCTCAGGGTTCCCGTTTTACATTCCCGTCTTTGTGATCCACCCGTCTGTAAATCCCCCAATTTTTACCATACTTGATCCCATCGCCACTTCGCCTTAACAACCCGGCAAGGAGAACACTATGGATTGGGAAACACATCGGGTTTTTAATCAGCCTAAAGCATTAAGCAACAGCAATTTATTCCTTTCAGACTCGCCCCTGCGTGACGCAGTGAGCCGCCAGCAGGCCGGATGGGACGCCGACGTTTTGGCTTCCCTTGGCCAGCAGCTGGGTTCGGCTGAATCTCTCGAACTTGGCCGTCTGGCTAACGTTAATCCGCCAGAACTGCTGCGTTTTGATGCCACGGGTGAGCGTCTGGACGACGTGCGTTTTCATCCGGCCTGGCATCTGCTGATGCAGGGGTTGATAGCCAACCGGGTACATAATCTGCCCTGGGAAGAGGAAGCCAGAATAGGCTCTTCGGTGGCACGCGCGGCCCGTTTTATACTGCACGCGCAGGTCGAGGCGGGGACATTATGCCCGATAACCATGACCTTCGGCGCTATTCCATTACTTCAGAAAACCCTCCCACCTGAATTCAGCCATTGGCTGACGCCGCTGCTTTCTGATCGGTATGACCCGCACCTACAGTCCGGAGCACAGAAGAAAGGCGTGCTGATCGGCATGGGCATGACCGAAAAACAGGGCGGTTCGGACGTGCTGAGCAACACCACGCGGGCCACGGCTCTGGAAGGGCGCGGCCCTGGAAAAGCCTACCGGCTGACCGGCCACAAATGGTTTTTCTCTGTTCCGCAAAGTGATGCCCATCTGGTGCTAGCGCAAACCAGCAGCGGCCTGTCGTGCTTCTTTCTGCCGCGCGTTTTACCGGATGGAGAGCGCAATGCCATTGATATCGAACGGCTGAAGGACAAACTGGGCAACCGCTCCAACGCCAGCAGCGAAGTAGAGTTCCGCAATGCCACCGGCTGGCTGCTGGGCGAAGAAGGTGAGGGCATACGTCACATTCTGCGTATGGGCGCTCACACACGGTTTGACTGCGCGCTGGGCAGCCACGCGATGATGCGTCGTGCGCTGTCGGTGGCGCTCTACCACGTCTTCCAGCGGCAGACTTTTGGCAAGGCGCTGGTGGAACAGCCGATAATGCGTCAGGTCATGAGCAAAATGGCGCTGCGCCTCGAAGGTCAGACACAAATATTGATGCGGCTGGCTGCCGCGACCGGTGCGCCTCACAACCCCGGTGAACAGGTGCTGAGTCGCTTACTGACACCGGCGGCTAAATTTGAAGTCTGTCGTCAGGGGATGCCGTTCGTTGCCGAGGCCATGGAGGCGTTGGGGGGTATCGGCTATTGCGAAGAGAGCGAGCTGCCGCGCCTGTACCGCGAAATGCCGGTGAACAGTATCTGGGAGGGGTCGGGGAATATTATGTGTCTGGACGTGCTGCGGACGCTGAAAAAACTACCTGCGGCCACAGAACTGATACAACAGATTTTGCATCAGGTGCGCGGTCAGAACCGTTTATTCGACCGCGCGGCCCGCCAGCTGTTGCAACGTCTGCGCGCGCCGGATGAAGCACAGGCGCGTTGGCTGACGTCGCAAATCTTCAACTTATTGACTGCCGCCCAGATGCTGGAGTTCTCCACGCCGCCGCTGGCCGATGCCTGGTGCCGGATGGCGCTGGACGATCGTGGCGAAAGCCTGCTGCCGGAAAGGCTCTGTCAGCAGCTGTTAAACCGGGCCATCGGCGCGGAATAATATTAACGATACAGCGTGGCCGAAGAGTACCAGCGACCGGGAATAATGGTTTCACTGTTAAACATGATCACGTAATAACGCGCACCCGCGGCGTCAGCTTTGCGCTGGATCTCGGCTTCGACATCCATCGGGCTGCCGATCGCTTCAGCGGTAATACTGCCCAGTTTGGTTAGCGTTGACGTCTGCGCACGGGTGATCTGCTGCGCTTTGGCCGTCGGGGCCGGGGGAGCGACCGGCGTCGTTTGTGTCAGCGTGCTGCAACCGCTCAGCGTGGCAATCAAGAGCAGGGACAGGGTCAGGTGATGGATTTTCATCAAGTTATCCGGCATGAGGGCAATATAAACAGTGTAGCGCTTAATACCCGCTGCTGGCGAGAGGGGTGATCACACCTGTCGCTGCGTGATGTGGTTATAAATCATGCCAAAAAGGGAGTGGTAGCTTTTGCTGAGGGGGATAAAATAACGCTCTTGCCGGGATTTTATCCCCATTGATTGAAACGGGAGTGGTCTGATGATTGAGATGTATCAGGAAGAAGTGCAGGGCATACAGCTAATCCACGCGGTACCTGCAGGCCAATATCACCATTCACTGCCGACCATTTTCTTCCATCACGGTTTTACCTCCTCGAAAGAGATTTACTCCTACTTTGGTTACCTGCTGGCACAGGTGGGGTATCGGGTCATTTTGCCGGATGCACCGCTGCACGGAGCGCGGGCTGATGGTGGCGAAAGCCGCCTGCTTGCAAACTTCTGGCCGATTTTGCAAAACAATGTTGATGAGCTCGGGATACTGAAAGAGTCCTTTGTCAGCCGTGGTCTGGCGGATCCTGCCCGCCTGGGCGTGGGCGGTGTGTCGATGGGTGGCATGGTCACCATGGCTTCTCTGGTACGCTTCCCCTGGGTAAAAGTCGCCGCCTGCCTGATGGGATCGGGTTACTTCAACGCGCTGTCTGAACATTTGTTTCCCGTTTATACCGCGGGCAACATCGCGCAGCGCGAGGCTTTTCAGCGTGATCATGCACCGTTGCTGAGCTGGGATATCAGCGGAAAAACGGCGCTGCTCACTGAACGTCCGCTGTTTGTCTGGCATGGCGAAGAAGATGATGTGGTGCCTTTTGGTGAAAGCCAGCGGCTGCGCGATGAAATGAAAGCGAATGGAAATGACGCCAATCTGACTTTTCTCGCCGAGCCGGGCGCTAAGCACAGAGTCAGCGTACACGCGTCGGCGCAAGCCACCGCTTTCTTCCGTCAGCACCTGTAAAAACCGGGCTGGCGGCGGGCGAATAATTAATCTGTCTTATTCCTTGAATTTCCCGCTGGCTGTACATATAATTGCGCGTCATTTTTTCGACCGCACACATAACACGTTCCTTGCTTCCATGGGCCGCGGTTGACCCTGACAGGAGGCTGAATAATC
>CAUQMS010000038.1:0-23296 GCA_963519305.1 uncultured Enterobacterales bacterium | reverse complement strand
AAAGCACTGGAAGGCGAAGCAGAGTGGGAAGCTAAAATCATCGAACTGGCTGGTTACCTGGATAGCTACATCCCAGAACCAGAACGTGCTATCGACAAGCCATTCTTGCTGCCAATCGAAGACGTATTCTCCATCTCCGGCCGTGGTACTGTTGTAACTGGTCGCGTAGAGCGCGGTATCGTTAAAGTTGGCGAAGAAGTAGAAATCGTCGGTATCAAAGACACCGTTAAGTCTACTTGTACTGGCGTTGAAATGTTCCGTAAGCTGCTTGACGAAGGTCGTGCGGGTGAGAACTGCGGTATCTTACTGCGTGGTATTAAGCGTGAAGATATCCAACGTGGTCAGGTTCTGGCTAAACCAGGTTCAATCAAACCACACACCAAATTTGACTCAGAAGTTTATATCCTGAGCAAAGATGAAGGCGGCCGTCATACTCCGTTCTTCAAAGGCTACCGTCCACAGTTCTACTTCCGTACAACTGACGTGACCGGTACCATCGAACTGCCAGAAGGCGTAGAGATGGTAATGCCAGGCGACAACGTGAACATGGTTGTTACCTTGATCCATCCAATCGCGATGGACGACGGCTTGCGTTTCGCAATCCGTGAAGGTGGTCGTACCGTAGGTGCAGGTGTTGTTGCTAAAGTTATCGCTTAATCGCTGATACTTTTTTGTCACTTTACGTTGACGCAATACACACTAAAAGGGCATCATTCGATGCCCTTTTCTACGCTGTGGCGCGAGAACCTATCTCATCAGCGATTTATACGTCATAATCATTGGTGAGATAGGCTCTGAGATATAGCGTAAAACACCGAGTTGCGCTCACTGTAGAGCATCGATCGGTTTGGTTTGCCTCGCAATGCGAGGCAAAGTTGTTTGTTCTGAATCATTGTGACGGGTTGGT
Organism: uncultured Enterobacterales bacterium; assembly: GCA_963519305.1. Lineage (GTDB taxonomy): Bacteria > Pseudomonadota > Gammaproteobacteria > Enterobacterales > Enterobacteriaceae > Ewingella. The sequence goes on along the minus strand of CAUQMS010000038.1, from coordinate 22,389 downwards.
TTATGAGTGCGAATACCGAGGCTCAAGGGAGCGGGCGCGGCCTGGAAGCGGTAAAGTGGGTAGTTGTTGCCGTTTTGTTGGTCGTAGCTATTGTCGGTAACTATTATTACCGTGCATACAGCCTGCCGTTACGTGCGCTGGCAGTGGTTGTTGTAATTGCTATTGCAGGTGCGGTGGCATTATTGACGACTAAAGGCAAAGCGACAGTAGCATTTGCGCGCGAAGCGCGTACTGAAGTACGTAAAGTAATTTGGCCTACACGCCAGGAAACATTGCATACCACACTGATCGTTGCTGCGGTAACTGCCGTCATGTCACTGATTCTGTGGGGGCTGGATGGTATTCTGGTCCGCCTGGTATCTTTTATTACTGGCTTGAGGTTCTAAATGTCTGAAGCACCTAAAAAACGTTGGTACGTCGTTCAGGCGTTTTCCGGCTTTGAAGGCCGCGTAGCGCAATCGCTGCGTGAGCACATCAAATTGCACGACATGGAAGAGCTGTTCGGTGAGGTTATGGTTCCTACGGAAGAAGTCGTTGAAATCCGTGGTGGTCAACGCCGTAAAAGCGAACGTAAATTCTTCCCAGGTTATGTGCTGGTTCAAATGGTGATGAATGACGCCAGCTGGCACTTGGTGCGTAGCGTTCCTCGCGTGATGGGCTTCATTGGCGGAACTTCTGACCGCCCTGCGCCAATCAGCGATAAAGAAGTTGACGCTATCATGAATCGCCTGCAGCAAGCTGGTGATAAGCCACGTCCTAAAACTCTGTTTGAGCCAGGCGAGTTGGTCCGCGTTAACGACGGCCCATTTGCTGACTTTAATGGTGTGGTTGAAGAAGTGGATTACGAAAAAAGCCGCCTGAAAGTTTCTGTTTCCATCTTCGGGCGTGCAACGCCTGTTGAACTGGACTTCGGTCAGGTAGAAAAAGGCTAACAACTCTTTCGATATCGATTCGAACAGATGTTGTGCAAGGCGCGAAATTAAACTATAATTTCGCGCCTTTTGTTTTTATGTGCAGCCTCTGCTGCAGGTAAAACATAAAGAACCAAGTACTACAAATAACGGGGAGCCTCTTCAAACAGGCGATATCACCCAAACGAGGATATTTACCATGGCTAAGAAAGTACAAGCCTACGTCAAGCTGCAAGTTGCAGCTGGTATGGCAAACCCAAGTCCGCCAGTTGGTCCAGCATTGGGTCAACAAGGCGTGAACATCATGGAATTCTGTAAGGCATTCAACGCTAAGACTGAAAGCGTTGAGAAAGGCCTGCCGATCCCTGTTGTTATTACCGTTTACTCTGACCGTTCTTTCACCTTCGTTACCAAAACGCCTCCAGCAGCAGTACTGCTGAAGAAAGCGGCTGGTATCAAGTCTGGTTCCGGCAAGCCGAACAAAGACAAAGTGGGTAAAGTAACGACCGCTCAGGTTCGTGAAATCGCAGAAACCAAAGCTGCGGACATGACTGGTTCTGACGTGGAAGCCATGGCGCGCTCCATCGAAGGTACTGCTCGTTCCATGGGCCTGGTAGTGGAGGATTAATAAATGGCTAAGCTGACCAAGCGCATGCGCGTGATCCGTGACAAAGTTGATGTTACTAAACAATACGACATCAACGAAGCTGTTGCACTGCTCAAAGAGCTGGCCACCGCTAAATTCGTTGAAAGTGTAGACGTTGCCGTTAACCTCGGTATCGATGCACGTAAATCTGATCAAAACGTTCGTGGTGCCACCGTTCTGCCTAACGGCACCGGTCGTTCTGTTCGCGTTGCCGTCTTCGCCCAAGGTGCAAACGCTGAAGCTGCTAAAGCTGCAGGCGCTGAGCTGGTAGGTATGGAAGATCTGGCTGACCAGATTAAGAAAGGCGAAATGAACTTTGACGTTGTTATCGCATCTCCTGATGCAATGCGCGTTGTAGGTCAATTGGGTCAGGTTCTGGGTCCACGTGGCCTGATGCCTAACCCGAAAGTTGGTACTGTAACCCCTAACGTTGCTGAAGCAGTTAAGAATGCTAAAGCAGGTCAGGTTCGTTATCGTAACGACAAAAACGGTATCATCCATACCACTATTGGTAAGGTTGATTTCGAATCCGACAAGCTGAAAGAAAACCTGGAAGCTCTGTTGGTTGCACTGAAAAAAGCGAAGCCTTCTCAGGCTAAAGGCGTTTTCATCAAGAAAGTTACCCTGTCCACTACCATGGGCGCTGGTGTTGCTATTGATCAAAGCGGCCTGAACGCAGTAGCTAACTAATTAGCTACTTGCTTTTATCGCTTTACGCGGGCGGTAGATTTGTCTAGAATCTATGGCCCGTTGTTTCGTTAACGCGAAACCAAGAATTTTCGGTTGGAGCCTGGCCTATCCAGGCCTCCGTCCAAGACCGCAGGTGTCCGGCAACGGACTTAATCCTTCCTGCGTAGACGGTGACAGAGCCTGAAGAAAGTTTTTCTTTGTTTTTTAATAAAGAATATGAATTGTCTTTGCTGGATTCTCTGCTCACCGTGTTTGAACGCTTGATATCGATCTCGATAACTAGCGATGTGAGTTCCGGGGATTTTCCCCGGCTAAATCCAGGAGCAAAAAGCTAATGGCATTAAATCTTCAAGACAAACAAGCGATTGTTGCTGAAGTCAACGAAGTAGCCAAAGGCGCGCTGTCTGCGGTTGTTGCGGATTCCCGTGGCGTTACCGTTGATAAAATGACTGAACTGCGTAAAGCAGGTCGTGAAGCTGGCGTTTACATGCGTGTTGTTCGCAACACCTTGATGCGTCGCGTAGTTGAAGGCACTCCATTCGAATGCCTGAAAGACACGTTTGTCGGTCCTACCTTGATTGCATTCTCTAACGAACACCCGGGCGCTGCTGCTCGTCTGTTCAAAGAGTTCGCGAAAGCGAATGCAAAATTCGAGGTTAAAGCTGCGGCCTTTGAAGGTGAGCTGATCCCTGCGGCACAAATTGACCGCTTGGCAACTCTGCCTACTTACGATGAAGCAATCGCACGCCTGATGGCAACCATGAAAGAAGCCGCTGCCGGCAAATTGGTTCGCACTCTGGCTGCACTGCGCGATCAGAAAGAAGCGGCATAAGCCCTCTTTCTTAGCCTTTGCTTACGTATTTAAACTATTTCTGAATTTTAGGAACATTTGTTATGTCTATCACTAAAGACCAAATTATCGAAGGCGTTGCAGCTCTGTCTGTAATGGAAATCGTTGAACTGATCGCCGCTATGGAAGAGAAGTTCGGTGTTTCTGCTGCTGCTGTAGCTGCAGGTCCTGCTGCTGCTGCTGAAGCTGTTGAAGAAAAAACTGAATTCGACGTTGTTCTGGCCGCTGTTGGCGCGAACAAAGTTGCAGTTATCAAAGCTGTTCGCACCGCGACTGGCCTGGGTCTGAAAGAAGCAAAAGACCTGGTTGAGTCTGCTCCAGCAGCTCTGAAAGAAGGCATCAGCAAAGACGACGCTGAAGCTCTGAAAAAATCTCTGGAAGAAGCTGGTGCTTCTGTTGAAGTTAAGTAAGTTTAACTTCCCGGAGTGCAGTCTGTCCTAACAGACTGATGGCTGGTGACTTTTTAGTCACCAGCCTTTTTGCGCTATAGAGTGTCAGTGGTGTTTCACACTGTTTGAGCACTGAACTACTCTAATACCTCTTCTTGATACGCCTTAATATATTGCTGCCGCTTGCTATGGCTCATCCATAGATAATGCACAACGAAATGATTTAAGAGTGATAGAAACAGGTATTGCGGGAAGCGTTTCTGCTTTCCGGTCGACATAAACGGTGTTGCATGAACTGTCCTTCCCAGGGCAGACAAGATTGGGTCACTGATCAGCGAGCTGAGGAACCCTATGGTTTACTCCTATACCGAGAAAAAACGCATTCGTAAGGATTTTGGTAAACGTCCACAAGTTTTGGACATTCCCTTTCTCCTTTCTATCCAGCTTGACTCGTTCCAGAAGTTTATCGAGCAAGATCCGGAAGGCCAGCACGGTTTGGAAGCTGCATTCCGTTCTGTATTTCCAATCAAAAGCTACAGCGGTAATTCTGAGCTGCAATACGTTAGCTACCGTCTTGGTGAGCCAGTATTCGACGTTAAAGAATGCCAGATCCGTGGTGTAACTTTCTCCGCGCCATTGCGTGTGAAACTGCGTCTGGTTATCTACGAGCGTGAAGCACCAGAAGGTACGGTCAAAGACATCAAGGAACAAGAAGTCTACATGGGCGAAATTCCGCTCATGACCGAAAATGGTACCTTTGTGATTAACGGTACTGAGAGGGTTATCGTATCTCAGCTTCACCGTAGTCCAGGCGTATTCTTTGACAGTGATAAGGGTAAAACCCACTCCTCGGGTAAAGTGCTGTACAACGCACGTATCATCCCTTATCGCGGTTCATGGTTAGATTTCGAGTTCGATCCGAAAGATAACCTGTTTGTACGTATTGACCGTCGCCGCAAATTGCCAGCGACTATCATCCTGCGTGCATTAAGCTATACCACTGAGCAGATCCTTGACCTGTTCTTTGAAAAGGTGACTTACCAGATCCGCGACAACAAGTTGCAGATGGAGCTGGTACCTGAGCGCCTGCGTGGTGAAACTGCTTCCTTTGATATCGAAGCTGACGGCAAAGTCTACATCGAGAAAGGTCGCCGTATCACCGCACGCCATATTCGTCAGCTTGAAAAAGACGACATTCAGCGCATCGAAGTTCCTGTTGAATACATCGCAGGGAAAGTAGTTGCTAAAGACTACATCGACACTAATACCGGTGAGCTGATTGTCCCTGCGAACATGGAATTGTCTCTGGATTTACTGGCCAAACTGAGCCAGGCCGGACACAAAACGATTGAAACACTGTTCACCAACGATCTCGACCATGGTGCGTACATGTCCGAGACCATCCGCGTCGACCCAACCAGCGATCGTTTGAGCGCATTGGTTGAGATCTACCGCATGATGCGTCCTGGTGAACCACCAACTCGCGAAGCTGCTGAAAGCCTGTTTGAGAACCTGTTCTTCTCTGAAGATCGTTACGACCTGTCTGCTGTAGGTCGTATGAAGTTCAACCGTTCTCTGCTGCGTGATGAAATCGAAGGTTCAGGCATCCTGAGCAAAGATGACATCATCCAGGTAATGAGAAAGCTGATCGGCATTCGTAACGGCCAGGGCGAAGTGGATGATATCGACCACTTGGGCAACCGTCGTATTCGTTCTGTCGGCGAAATGGCTGAAAACCAATTCCGTGTTGGGTTGGTTCGTGTTGAGCGTGCCGTTAAAGAGCGTCTGTCTCTTGGTGACCTCGACACGCTGATGCCTCAGGACATGATCAACGCTAAGCCGATTTCGGCTGCGGTGAAAGAGTTCTTCGGCTCAAGCCAGCTGTCACAATTTATGGACCAGAACAACCCGTTGTCTGAGATCACGCACAAACGTCGTATCTCTGCATTGGGCCCGGGCGGTTTGACCCGTGAACGTGCTGGCTTTGAAGTTCGAGACGTACACCCGACTCACTACGGTCGCGTATGTCCAATCGAAACGCCAGAAGGTCCAAACATCGGTTTGATCAACTCCTTGTCTGTGTACGCACAGACCAATGAGTATGGTTTCCTGGAAACCCCTTACCGTCGTGTGCGTGAAGGTATGGTTACCGATGAGATCAACTATCTGTCTGCCATTGAAGAAGGCAACTTCGTAATCGCTCAGGCGAACTCCAACCTGGACGAAGAAGGCCGCTTCCTGGAAGACCTGGTCACTTGTCGTAGCAAAGGCGAATCCAGCCTGTTCAGCCGCGATCAAGTTGACTATATGGACGTATCTACCCAGCAGATCGTATCCGTTGGTGCTTCACTGATTCCATTCCTGGAACACGATGACGCCAACCGTGCATTGATGGGTGCGAACATGCAACGTCAGGCCGTTCCGACCCTGCGCGCTGATAAGCCGCTGGTTGGTACCGGTATGGAACGTGCTGTTGCCGTTGACTCCGGTGTAACTGCGGTGGCTAAACGTGGCGGCCTGGTTCAGTACGTGGATGCGTCCCGTATCGTTATCAAAGTTAACGAAGACGAGATGTACCCGGGCGAAGCAGGTATCGACATCTATAACCTGACCAAGTACACCCGCTCTAACCAGAACACCTGCATCAACCAGATGCCGTGTGTCTCTCTGGGCGAGCCGATTGAGCGCGGTGACGTGCTGGCTGACGGTCCGTCCACCGACCTCGGTGAACTGGCGCTCGGTCAGAACATGCGCGTCGCGTTCATGCCGTGGAACGGTTACAACTTCGAAGACTCCATCCTCGTATCCGAGCGTGTTGTTCAGGAAGACCGTTTTACTACCATCCACATTCAGGAACTGGCGTGCGTGTCCCGCGACACCAAGCTGGGGCCGGAAGAGATCACCGCTGATATCCCGAACGTGGGTGAAGCTGCTCTCTCTAAACTGGATGAGTCCGGTATCGTTTATATCGGTGCGGAAGTGACCGGTGGCGATATTCTGGTTGGTAAAGTAACGCCGAAAGGTGAAACCCAGCTGACGCCAGAAGAGAAGCTGCTGCGTGCGATCTTCGGTGAGAAAGCGTCTGACGTTAAAGACTCTTCTCTGCGTGTTCCAAACGGCGTTTCCGGTACGGTTATCGACGTGCAGGTCTTCACCCGCGATGGCGTGGAAAAAGACAAGCGTGCGTTGGAAATCGAAGAGATGCAGCTGAAGCAGGCTAAGAAAGACCTGACTGAAGAGCTGCAGATCCTGGAAGCCGGTCTGTTTGCACGTATCCAGTCTGCTCTGGTTGCTGGCGGTGTTGAAGCCGATAAGCTGGGCAAATTGCCTCGCGATCGTTGGCTTGAACTGTCACTGACCGACGAAGACAAACAAAACCAGTTGGAACAGCTGGCCGAACAGTACGACGAACTGAAATCCGTGTTTGAGAAAAAACTCGAAGCGAAGCGTCGTAAAATCACTCAGGGCGATGACCTGGCACCAGGTGTGCTGAAAATCGTTAAAGTGTATCTGGCCGTTAAACGTCAGATTCAGCCTGGTGACAAAATGGCTGGTCGTCACGGTAACAAAGGTGTTATCTCCAAGATCAACCCGATCGAAGATATGCCTTACGATGAAAACGGTACTCCGGTAGACATCGTACTGAACCCGCTGGGCGTTCCATCCCGTATGAACATTGGTCAGATTCTGGAAACCCACTTGGGTATGGCCGCGAAAGGCATTGGTGAAAAAATCAATGCGATGCTGAAGAAACATGAAGAAGTTTCCAAGCTGCGCGAGTTCATCCAGAAAGCTTATGACCTGGGCGATGATGTTCGTCAGAAAGTTGATCTGAGCACCTTCACCGACGACGAAGTTCTGCGTCTGGCTGAAAACCTGAAGAAAGGCATGCCAATCGCAACGCCAGTCTTCGATGGTGCGAAAGAGACAGAGATCAAGCAATTGCTTGAAATGGGCGGAATCCCTACCTCTGGCCAGATCACACTGTTTGACGGCCGTACCGGCGAGCAATTTGAGCGCCAGGTTACCGTCGGCTACATGTACATGCTGAAACTGAACCACCTGGTTGACGATAAGATGCATGCGCGTTCTACCGGCTCTTACAGCCTTGTTACTCAGCAGCCGCTGGGTGGTAAAGCACAGTTCGGTGGTCAGCGCTTCGGTGAGATGGAAGTGTGGGCACTGGAAGCATACGGTGCCGCGTATACCCTGCAGGAAATGCTGACTGTTAAGTCCGATGACGTGAACGGCCGTACCAAGATGTATAAAAACATCGTGGATGGCGATCACCGGATGGAACCAGGCATGCCGGAGTCCTTCAACGTATTGTTGAAAGAGATCCGCTCTCTGGGTATCAACATCGAGCTGGAAGACGAGTAAGTACTCGAATTCGCACTGATCACAGGGGCACCTGCCTGTTTAGCAATAAACACCAGGTGCCTAACAGGTCTAACCCGACGGGAGCTAATCCGTGAAAGACTTACTAAAGTTTCTGAAAGCGCAAACTAAAACCGAAGAGTTTGATGCGATCAAAATTGCTCTGGCATCGCCAGACATGATCCGTTCATGGTCTTTTGGTGAAGTTAAAAAGCCGGAAACCATTAACTACCGTACGTTCAAACCTGAGCGTGACGGCCTGTTCTGCGCCAAGATCTTTGGCCCGGTAAAGGATTACGAGTGCCTGTGCGGTAAGTACAAGCGCTTGAAGCACCGCGGTGTGATCTGTGAGAAGTGCGGCGTTGAAGTGACCCAGACTAAAGTGCGCCGTGAGCGTATGGGCCACATCGAGCTGGCGTCTCCGACCGCTCATATCTGGTTCCTGAAGTCTCTGCCGTCCCGTATCGGCCTGCTTCTCGATATGCCGCTGCGCGATATCGAACGCGTGCTGTACTTCGAATCCTATGTGGTTATCGAAGGCGGTATGACCAACCTGGAACGCCAGCAGATCCTGACTGAAGAACAGTATCTGGACGCGCTGGAAGAGTTCGGTGACGAATTTGACGCGAAGATGGGTGCGGAAGCTATCCAGGCCCTGCTGAAGAGCATGGATCTGGAGCAAGAGTGTGAAACTCTGCGCGAAGAGCTGAACGAAACCAACTCCGAAACCAAGCGTAAGAAGCTGACCAAGCGTATCAAGCTGCTGGAAGCGTTCGTGCAGTCTGGCAACAAGCCAGAGTGGATGATCCTGACCGTGCTGCCGGTACTGCCGCCGGATCTGCGTCCGCTGGTTCCGTTGGATGGGGGTCGTTTCGCGACTTCAGATCTGAACGATCTGTATCGCCGCGTGATCAACCGTAACAACCGTCTGAAACGCCTGCTGGATCTGGCTGCGCCTGACATCATCGTGCGCAACGAAAAGCGTATGCTGCAAGAAGCGGTAGATGCCCTGCTGGATAACGGCCGTCGCGGTCGTGCCATCACCGGTTCCAACAAACGTCCTCTGAAATCTTTGGCCGATATGATCAAAGGTAAACAGGGTCGTTTCCGTCAGAACCTGTTGGGTAAACGTGTTGACTACTCTGGTCGTTCTGTAATCACCGTAGGTCCATACCTGCGTCTGCATCAGTGCGGTCTGCCTAAGAAAATGGCACTGGAGCTGTTCAAACCGTTCATCTACGGCAAATTGGAGCTGCGTGGCCTGGCCACCACCATCAAAGCCGCCAAGAAAATGGTTGAGCGCGAAGAAGCTGTCGTTTGGGATATCCTGGATGAAGTTATCCGCGAACACCCGGTACTGCTGAACCGTGCACCAACCCTGCACCGTTTGGGTATCCAGGCGTTTGAACCTGTTCTGATCGAAGGCAAGGCAATCCAGCTGCACCCGCTGGTTTGTGCGGCATACAACGCCGACTTCGATGGTGACCAGATGGCTGTTCACGTACCGTTGACGCTGGAAGCTCAGCTGGAAGCGCGTGCGTTGATGATGTCTACCAACAACATCCTGTCACCTGCGAACGGCGAGCCAATCATCGTTCCTTCTCAGGACGTTGTATTGGGTCTGTACTACATGACCCGTGACTGTGTTAACGCCAAAGGCGAAGGCATGGTGCTGAGCGGCCCGAAAGAAGCGGAGCGTATTTACCGCGCCGGCCTGGCTTCTCTGCATGCGCGTGTCAAAGTGCGTATCACCGAAGAGATCAAAAACACCGAAGGCGAGTCTGTACACCAGACTTCGATCATCGACACTACCGTTGGTCGCGCCATCCTGTGGATGATCGTGCCGCGCGGTCTGCCGTACTCGATCGTTAACCAGCCTTTGGGCAAGAAAGCTATCTCCAAGATGCTGAACACCTGTTACCGCATCCTGGGCCTGAAGCCGACCGTTATCTTTGCTGACCAGATCATGTACACCGGTTTTGCTTACGCAGCCCGTTCAGGCGCTTCCGTAGGTATCGACGACATGGTTATCCCGGCCAAGAAAGCGGAGATCATCGAAGAAGCGGAAACCGAAGTTGCCGAGATCCAGGAGCAGTTCCAATCTGGTCTGGTTACCGCTGGCGAACGCTACAACAAAGTGATCGATATCTGGGCTGCGGCAAACGAACGTGTTGCTAAAGCGATGATGGAAAACCTGTCGGTTGAAGACGTGGTTAACCGTGACGGCGTTGTGGAACAACAAGTTTCCTTCAACAGCATCTTTATGATGGCCGACTCCGGTGCGCGTGGTTCCGCCGCTCAGATTCGTCAGCTGGCCGGTATGCGTGGTCTGATGGCGAAGCCGGACGGCTCCATCATCGAAACGCCAATCACCGCGAACTTCCGTGAAGGTCTGAACGTACTCCAGTACTTCATCTCCACGCACGGTGCTCGTAAAGGTCTGGCGGATACCGCACTGAAAACGGCTAACTCCGGTTATCTGACCCGTCGTCTGGTTGACGTGGCGCAGGACTTGGTAGTTACCGAAGACGACTGTGGTACTCACAACGGCATCATGATGACTCCGGTTATCGAAGGTGGTGACGTTAAAGAGCCACTGCGCGAACGCGTTCTGGGTCGTGTGACAGCAGAAGATGTTATCAAGCCGGGTACGGCTGACATCCTGGTGCCACGCAACACCCTGCTGAACGAGAAGACCTGTGACCTGTTGGAAGAGAACTCTGTCGACAGCGTTAAAGTCCGTTCCGTAGTGAGCTGTGAAACCGACTTTGGTGTGTGTGCAAACTGCTATGGTCGCGACCTGGCACGTGGTCACATCATCAACAAAGGCGAAGCTATCGGCGTTATCGCGGCACAGTCAATCGGTGAGCCGGGTACACAGCTGACGATGCGTACGTTCCACATCGGTGGTGCGGCATCTCGTGCGGCTGCTGAATCCAGCATCCAGGTGAAAAACAAGGGTAGCCTGAAGCTGAGCAATGTGAAGTTCGTAATGAACGCCGCAGGCAAGCTGGTGATTACCTCTCGTAACACCGAACTGAAGCTGATCGACGAATTCGGCCGTACTAAAGAAAGCTACAAAGTGCCTTATGGTGCCGTGATGGGCAAAGGTGACGGTGCAGAAGTTAACGGCGGCGAAACCGTTGCTAACTGGGATCCGCACACCATGCCAGTTATCACCGAAGTGAGTGGTTTCATCCGCTTCGCTGATATGGTTGACGGCCAGACCATTACACGCCAGACCGACGAACTGACCGGTTTGTCTTCTCTGGTTGTACTGGACAGCGCAGAGCGTACCGGTAGCGGTAAAGACCTGCGTCCGGCACTGAAAATCGTTGATGCCAAAGGCGACGACGTGTTGATCCCAGGTACTGATATGCCTGCTCAATACTTCCTGCCAGGTAAAGCGATTGTGCAGCTGGAAGACGGCATTCAGATCGGTGCGGGTGATACCCTGGCGCGTATTCCTCAGGAATCCGGCGGTACCAAGGATATTACCGGTGGTCTGCCACGCGTTGCGGATCTGTTCGAAGCACGTCGTCCGAAAGAGCCTGCAATCCTGGCTGAAATCAGCGGGATTATCTCGTTCGGTAAAGAGACCAAAGGCAAACGTCGCCTGGTCATCTCTCCACTGGACGGCAGCGACGCTTACGAAGAGATGATTCCAAAATGGCGTCAGCTCAACGTGTTTGAAGGCGAAGTTGTGGAGCGTGGTGACGTTGTTTCTGACGGCCCAGAATCTCCGCACGACATTCTGCGTCTGCGTGGTGTGCATGCGGTTACCCGCTACATCACCAACGAAGTGCAGGAAGTTTACCGTCTGCAAGGCGTTAAGATTAACGATAAACACATCGAAGTTATCGTTCGTCAGATGTTGCGTAAAGGCACCATCGTCAGCGCTGGTGGCACCGACTTCCTGGAAGGCGAGCAGGCAGAAATGTCTCGCGTTAAAATCGCTAACCGTAAGCTTGAAGCGGATGGAAAAATCACGGCTACCTTTACCCGTGACTTGCTCGGTATCACCAAGGCTTCCCTGGCGACCGAGTCCTTCATCTCTGCAGCATCGTTCCAGGAAACGACGCGCGTTCTTACCGAAGCCGCTGTTGCGGGTAAACGTGATGAACTGCGCGGCCTGAAAGAAAACGTCATCGTTGGCCGTCTGATCCCAGCCGGTACCGGTTACGCTTATCATCAGGAACGTGCACGCCGTAAAGCACAGGGTGAAGTGCCAGTTGTACCGCAAGTGAGCGCGGACGAAGCAACGGCTAACCTGGCCGAATTGCTGAACGCTGGTTTTGGTAACAGCGACGATTAATCGTCTTTGATATCAGACTGCTTAGAAACCGCTCCTTCGGGAGCGGTTTTTTTTTGGATGTAATTTGCAGTCGGTGTACCAGAAGTCGCGTTCAGAGGCACCGCCCTACACTGGGAGATGAGGTCAGTGTAGGGCGGCAGTTTTGGAAGCGGAGCCAGGAATGACGGCTCCGGCCACTAGCAAGAGTGCCGTGGCAAAAGCACATTACTGGTTCCTGTCTGAACAGACGAGGCGTTTGGATCAGGTTGCCGACCCGGATTCAGAAAAGAATTTACTCTCTCAATGCAGGCTCATTTTATTGCGAGGCGCGTCCAAGAAAGCGATCCCAATCTTTCCACACCGGCTGGAGCCCTGCTTTTATCAGTGCGTTTGAAACCTGTTGAGGGGAACGGTCATCGTGCGGCGAAAATTGTTCCAGCTCAGGATGGTCATTATCGGCGTAACCACCGGGCTGAGTTTTGGATCCGGCGCTCACCGTGTTGATCGCCAGTGGAACAACATGATCCCTGAAGTAGGGGGATTCTCTGGTCGACAATGACAGTTCTACATCCGGGGCAAATAAGCGGAAAGCACAGATCAACTGAACTAACTGCTTCTCCTCCAGGATCGAAGCGGGTTCAATACCGCCGACACAAGGCCGCAAACGCGGAAATGCCACCGAGTAGCGACTTTGCCAGTAGGTTTTTTGCAGATAAAACAGATGTTCCGCCACCATAAAGCTGTCTGTCCGCCAGCTATTGGATAGCCCGAACAGTGCTCCAAGCCCGATCTTGTCGATCCCCGCACGGCCAAGTCTGTCCGGCGTTTCCAGGCGCCAGAAGAAGTCCTGCTTTTGTCCGCGCAGATGATGCAGGGCATAAGTAGGGGCGTGATACGTCTCCTGATAGACCAGCACACCGTCGAGCCCGAGCGTTTTCAGTTCGCCATACTCTTCCTGTGTCAGTGGCTGAACTTCGATCATCAGTGAATCAAAATGGCCGCGGATCGCCGGTAAATGCTGACGAAAATAGTCCATCCCCACTTTGGCCTTGTGCTCACCGGTGACCAGCAATAGGTGTTTAAAACCCAACGCATTCAACGCCTCGCATTCGCGTCTGATTTCATCTGCATCCAGCGTTTTGCGTTTGATCTTATTGCTCATTGAGAAGCCGCAATAGGTACATTCGTTTGCGCAGAGATTGGATAAATACAGCGGTGCAAAGAAATTCACTGTATTGCCGAAACGCTGTCGGGTGAGGTTTTGCGCGCGCTGCGCCATTTGCTCCAGATAGGGCAGCGCTGCCGGAGAGATCAGCGCCATAAAATCGTCGCGGCTGATCTTATCCCGGCTCAGCGCCCGTTCTACATCAGCGGCGGTTTTGCTATTGATGCGCAGTGAGATGTCATCCCAGCCGAGTGTTGACCATACTTCGGTAAAATTGCTCATGGCATGGTCTGCACTGTATTGAGGAAACCGGTCAGCGGGCTGGATGCGCTGGCTTGCCGCGTCCTGCCGCCCAAACCGCTTTGCCGTGCCAGCAACCCGGCCTCGACCGCCAGACGAAACGCATTCGCCATCGCGACCGGATCCCCGGCTACGGCAATCGCGGTGTTAACTAAAACTGCATCGGCACCCATTTCAATGGCTTCAGCGGCCTGACTTGGCGCGCCGATACCAGCATCGACAATCACCGGAACCCCCGCCTGTTCGATTATGATGCGCAAAAAATCGCGGGTCAGCAGGCCCTGGTTTGAACCTATCGGTGCGCCAAGTGGCATCACGGCGGCGCAACCGACTTCCTCCAGACGTTTACAGAGAACGGGGTCCGCGCCGCAATAAGGCAGAACAATGAATCCCTGCTTTACCAGAATCTCGGCGGCTTTCAGTGTTTCAACCGCGTCGGGTAGTAGGTACTTCACGTCCGGATGGATTTCCAGTTTGATCCATGCAGTTCCCAGCGCCTCCCGTGCCAGTTGTGCGGCAAATACGGCTTCTTCGGCCGTTTTCGCCCCAGACGTATTGGGCAGCAACTGCACGCCAAGCGCCTGTAATGGGACAAGAATGTCATCGCCGCCGCGGCGCAGGTCAACGCGTTTCATCGCCATGGTGACTAATTGTGAACCAGAAGCAGCCAGCGCCTGCTGCATCAGGGCGGCGCTTGAAAACTTACCTGTACCAGTTAACAGGTGTGAGGTAAACGTAGCATCAGCAATCTTTAACATGTCATCCTCCGGCTATCGCCTGAAACAGCAAAACTTGATCGCTGTCTTTCAGTAAGTGAGAAGGCCAGTTATCGCGGGGAATAATGACCTGATTGACCGCCAGTGCGCTGCCGGCAGAACTGAGAGCCAGCAGACTGAGCAGAGTATGCAGTGTTATCGGTTCAGCAAAATGGTGGGGTTCATCGTTAACCAGAATGTTCATGCGTGACCTCCGCAGACTGTGCAGGAGGATGAGCGGGTGAGTTGCAGCGAACGCCAGTTTTGCGTTTTTCCGTCGAACAACCGCAGCTTTCCGCTCAGCGTGCTGGGTAAACCCGCCAGTATTTTCAGGGCTTCTAATGCCTGAAGCGTACCGATGGTACCGACAACCGGCCCGAGGACGCCGGAGGTACGGCAGTTTCGCTGAACGGTTTCCTGATCGGGATACAAGCAGGCATAGCAACCGTGAACGTAAGGCGATTCGATCACCAGTAACTGACCGCTGAATCCAACGGCACTTCCGCTGATCAACGTTTTACCCACAGCGACGCACGCCTGATTAACAGCATGCCGCGTTTGCATGTTATCGCTGCAATCCAAAACGAGATCGACACCTGCGACGGCGGTGCGTAATCCATCGCCTGCCAGCCTTTCGGTGAGGGCGACGATGTCACACAGTGGATTCAGGCGCCGTAATTCGCGCTTTGCTACCGTGGCTTTGGGCTGATCCAGATCTCCGGTACGGTAGAGGATCTGCCGCTGCAGATTGGTGAGATGGAGCTTGTCGTCGTCGGCCAGCAGTAACTCGCCGACCCCCGCCGCCGCCAGATACAGGGCTGCCGGGGAGCCGAGCCCGCCTAGCCCGACGATCAACACTTTTGCCTCCTGCAATTTCTCCTGCGCTTGCGGACCAAACTCTTCCAGCATCAGCTGGCGGCTGTAGCGCATAAATGCCTGATCGTTAAGCATCATCTGCTGCCGAAGCGGCACAGAGTGCCAGCAGTTCAGCGGTGGCCGCACGCCAGTCAGCGGCCTGCGTAATCGCGCTCACCACTGCAATGCTGCCGACACCGGTCGCCAGTACCGACGGCGCACGTTCGAGGCTTATCCCGCCGATAGCCACGCTCGGGTAGCTGCCGTTAAGCTGTTTTATATGGCGGGCCAGTTCTTCCAAGCCCTGTGGTGCAGAAGGCATCTCTTTGGTTTGCGTGGGGAAGATATGTCCCAGCGCGATATACGACGGTTTTACCGCTACGGCGCGTGCCAGTTCGGCATCGTCGTGTGTCGAAACGCCGAGCCGTAAACCAGCGTCAAGGATCGCCTGCAAATCGGCCGTGTCCAGATCTTCCTGGCCCAGATGCACACCGTAAGCCTGATGTTTTACCGCCAGCCGCCAGTAATCATTGATGAAAAGGCAAGCCTGATACTGGCGGCCGAGCCTGATAGCTTCAATAATCACCGGTTCAACCTGTTCATCGGGGAGGTTTTTCACCCGCAGCTGAAGGGTTTTAACGCCCGCCTCCAGCAGACGGGAAATCCATTCGACGGTATCTACCACCGGGTAAAGACCCAGGCGAATAGGTACGGGAGGGAATGCTTGCGCGGATGCGATCATTTCGCCACCTCGGCGCTGAAGCTGTCGGCTGGATGGTACAGCTCGCTGCCCCGCGAACGGAATTCGGCAGACATCTGCGCCATGCCGGATTCAACGATCTCGACCGGCTGAGCTTTGGCTTCCAGCGAGGCGGCGTAATCGCGAACTTCCTGCGTGATTTTCATCGAGCAGAACTTTGGTCCGCACATCGAACAGAAGTGAGCAACCTTCCCGGACTCCTGCGGTAAGGTTTCGTCGTGATAGGCGCGCGCAGTAGCAGGGTCGAGTGCCAGATTGAACTGATCCTCCCAGCGGAATTCAAAGCGGGCTTTTGACATCGCATTATCACGGATCTGTGCGCCCGGATGGCCTTTGGCCAGATCGGCCGCGTGTGCCGCAATTTTGTAAGTGATCAGACCCTGTTTGACGTCTTCCTTGTTGGGCAGTCCAAGGTGTTCTTTCGGTGTGACGTAACAAAGCATCGCGCAGCCAAACCAGCCGATCATGGCGGCGCCAATGCCTGACGTGAAATGATCATAGCCTGGTGCGATATCCGTGGTAAGCGGCCCCAGCGTATAAAACGGCGCTTCATGGCAGTGCTCAAGCTCTTCGGTCATATTGCGGCGGATCATCTGCATCGGCACATGTCCTGGCCCTTCGATCATCACTTGCACGTCATATTCCCAGGCGATTTTGGTCAGTTCGCCCAGCGTGCGCAGTTCGGCAAACTGGGCTTCATCGTTGGCATCCTGAATCGAGCCCGGACGCAGACCATCACCCAGTGACAACGAAACGTCGTAGGCGGCGCAGATTTCGCAAATCTCGCGAAAGTGCTCAAACAGGAAACTTTCCTGATGGTGAGACAGGCACCACTTCGCCATAATTGAGCCACCGCGCGAGACAATACCGGTCAGACGTTTGGCGGTCATCGGCACGTAACGCAGCAGCACGCCGGCGTGGATGGTGAAGTAATCGACCCCTTGCTCGGCCTGTTCCAGCAGCGTGTCGCGGAACATCTCCCAGTTCAGGTCTTCAGCTACGCCGTTCACTTTCTCCAGCGCCTGATAGATCGGTACTGTGCCGATGGGCACCGGGCTGTTACGCAGGATCCATTCGCGGGTTTCGTGGATATAACGACCGGTAGAGAGATCCATCACGGTGTCAGCGCCCCAGCGCGTGGACCACACGAGCTTCTCGACCTCCTCTTCGATGGAAGAAGTCACCGCCGAGTTGCCGATATTGGCATTCACTTTGACCAGGAAATTGCGGCCGATAATCATCGGCTCGGATTCAGGGTGATTGATATTGGCCGGAATAATCGCCCGGCCTGCGGCCACCTCCTGGCGGACAAATTCAGGAGTGATGTTAGCGGGCAGGTGGGCACCAAAACTCTCTCCAGGATGCTGTTGCAGCAACACTTCACCACGAATTCGCTCACGACCCATATTTTCACGGATGGCAATGAACTCCATTTCCGGCGTGATAATACCTTTGCGGGCATAGTGCAGTTGGGTGACGTTTTTGCCTTTGGCCGCTTTGCGCGGGCGGGGCAGATGTTCAAAGCGCAGGTGATCAAGACCTTCGTCAGCCAGTCGTTGCTGAGTAAATCCAGAGCTGACCTGAGGCAGTGCTTCGGTATCGTTGCGCGCCTGGATCCACTCTGCCCGTAACTTATTCAGCCCGGTGTGTACATCAAGGGTGGCAGCCGGATCGCCATAGGGACCCGAGGTGTCATACACCGGAATCGCTTCGTTTTTTTCGTATTGAGGGTTGTCTTTGCTGCCACTGATTAACGTTGGGCTGAGTTGAATTTCGCGCATTGGCACCTGCACGTCGGGGCGCATGCCTTGCAGATAAATACGTTTGGAGTTCGGGAAAGCGACGCCTTGCAGGCTGTCGATAAACTGCTGGGCTTCGGCGCGCTGTTCGCGACGGTTAACGGATTTTTTAGGGGTGTTAGAGTGAATACTCGACATAGCAAATTCCTCGTGTTTTTCATGATAAAAAACGTTACGTAATGGAAAATTGCTTGTCTGGAGGTTTACGGCAGGAGTAAAAACGGTCGGTTAAGCGGATCGGGGCCGTGGTTGTACTGGGCCGCAAAGACGCTCAACGCATGACATTACTCTTGTTCCCTTCGCGGGTATTAACCCGATCAGGTTCCGCGGATCCCGAATTAACGGTCTCAGCCTGGCGTAATGTCCGTGAGGAACATCATGCGCTAGGCACTCCGACAAGAAGCCCCAATATAGGAGGCCGAAAGAAAAACTACAACCCCATCCTTCATACTTCGAGTTGCCGCCTGGCTGCAGCTCGAATTATTTTGGACGTCATTGGGGGATTTTTAGGTTAACTGCTTTTTCGCCGGCAACTATGCCGGACGTACTATCGCTGCTTCATTAGCAACAGGCGGTAACACGTGTTCTTCTTTGTCGAAAGCCAGCGTAATGAGCTGATCTTCGAGCATAAAACGGGCATCCAGTGCTTCACCGATGTCGGATAACGCATAATGGAAAGCGAAGGCATTCTCATCATCGATATCATTTTCGGTATAACTGTCATGGAAAGCCATGATAGCTTCGGTATTGAGCTCGAGGGCAGGGTAAATTTTTGACGCGATCAGTTTTTTCGGACTGTCGATACCAGCCACTTCATCAATAATACGTTGATAAAGGTGGAAATGACCGGCGGAGAGATAGTCCACCAGATTATGGCAAAAGTTATCCAGCGCTTTTTCGTTTAGCGGGGTATGCTTTTCTTTATTCGGCTTTAGACCCACGAGGGTGCAATAAGAAACTAACAACTCTTTGCGTGCGTGAAGCCACTGGTCGATAAACTCATTACTGCCACCAACGCGTTGGGTCAGTCTTTCCAGACGATTTAGCATGGTTGACTCCGTGAGCGAGAGAAAAGTAACCAAAACGTTAAAGGTTACTAATATTTAACTTCCGAAAACCAGATTGTCAGTCTCGTCGAGGTTATGCAACAACAATATGGAATTACAGATAACAGACCAACATAAGGGCTGGTGGGTCATCAGCCACGAAGGCAAACTTTGGTTGCCTCAGGGGGAACTCCCCTTTGGCCCGGCGGCTGAATTCCTGCTGATCGGTAAAACAGGAAGACAGATTGGCGAATGGGAGGGGACACCGGTTTGGCTGGTGCGCCAGTCAATGGATAACCATATGGTTTCCGCCCGGCAACTGCTTGATCAAGAAAGAGGTTTGTTTCAGCTGGTGGGTCGTGGCGTACAGCTTGCCGAGTTCTACCGGTCGCATAAGTTCTGCGGATATTGCGGACACCAAATGCATGTCAGCAAGACCGAATGGGCTGCCCTGTGCGGGCACTGCCGCGAACGTTATTACCCGCAAATCGCGCCATGCATCATTGTGGCAATCCGTAAAGGCGACGAGATTTTGCTGGCGCAGCATGTCCGCCACCGTAACGGGATCCACACCGTGCTGGCGGGCTTTGTCGAGGTTGGCGAAACGCTGGAAGAGACCGTCGCGCGAGAAGTAATGGAAGAGAGCAACGTGCGCGTGAAAAACGTCCGTTATGTGAGTTCGCAGCCGTGGCCGTTCCCGAACTCCCTGATGATGGCGTTTATGGCCGACTACGACAGCGGTGAGATCAAGCACGACCCGAAAGAGTTACTCAACGCGGGCTGGTACCGCTTTGATGCACTGCCGCAGTTGCCTCCTCCGGGTACCATCGCGCGGCGTCTGATCGAGGATACCGTGGTTCTGTGCCGGGCTGAGCGCGACAGTGAGATCTAGCGTGTTACAATACTGCCCGATTATTTTCGGGTCAGCAGATGATGAAGGAAACCCCAATGAGTGAGTTGAAGAACGATCGCTACCTGCGCGCTTTATTGCGCCAGCCGGTAGATGTCACGCCAGTATGGATGATGCGCCAGGCAGGACGTTATTTGCCTGAGTACAAAGAGACCCGCGCACAGGCCGGTGACTTTATGTCGCTGTGCAAAAATGCTGAGCTGGCTTGCGAAGTAACTCTTCAGCCGCTGCGTCGTTTCCCGCTGGACGCTGCAATCCTGTTCTCTGATATTTTGACTATTCCCGATGCCATGGGTTTAGGTCTTTATTTCGAAAACGGCGAGGGCCCGCGTTTCTCTTCACCGCTGACCTGCCGTGCTGACGTCGAAAAACTGCCGGTGCCGGACCCAGAAATGGAACTGGGCTATGTGATGAATGCCGTGCGTACCATCCGTAAAAACCTGAAGGGCGAAGTACCACTGATTGGTTTCTCCGGCAGTCCGTGGACACTGGCAACCTATATGGTAGAAGGCGGTAGCAGCAAGGCTTTCACTAAAATCAAAAAGATGATGTATGCCGAACCGGCAACGCTGCATCTGCTGTTGGATAAACTGGCCGACAGCGTAATTTTGTATCTCAATGCGCAAATCAAAGCCGGTGCTCAGTCGGTGATGGTATTTGATACCTGGGGTGGCGTACTGACGCCCCGCGACTACCGCGAGTTCTCGCTCAACTACATGCACAAGATTGTTGATGGCCTGATCCGGGAAAATGATGGTCGCCGCGTGCCGGTGACCTTGTTTACCAAAGGTGGCGGTCAGTGGCTGGAAGCGATGGCAGCAACGGGATGTGATGCGCTCGGTCTCGACTGGACGATCGACATTGCAGATGCCCGTCGTCGCGTCGGAGACAAAGTCGCCCTGCAGGGCAACATGGATCCGTCTATGCTTTACGCTGCGCCGGTACGCATTGAGCAGGAAGTAGAAACTATTCTGTCTGGCTTCGGCAAAGGAAACGGGCACGTCTTTAATCTGGGGCACGGTATCCATCTGGACGTTCCACCTGAAAATGCCGGTGCGTTCGTGGAAGCCGTCCACAGCTTGTCGCGCCGTTATCACGAATAAGGATCATCATTAAGGAATGGAATGATGGATATACGGGCCTTACGGGAAGAGCAGCGTGTTCTGGCTGACAACATAGTTTTGCAGGATCCGCATAATTTTCAGATGCCGCAGTTCGTCGCTGGCGCTGATGTCGGTTTCGAGCAGAGCGGAGAAGTGACCAGGGCGGCGATAGTGATATTACGTTATCCGTCGCTGGAGCTTGTCGACTACCAGATTGCCCGTATCCCAACCACCATGCCTTATATCCCCGGTTTCCTCTCATTCCGTGAGCTGCCAGCGCTGATGCAAGCCTGGCAGCAGTTGGAACAGCGTCCAGATCTGGTGCTGGTGGACGGCCAGGGGATTGCGCATCCGCGCCGCCTGGGTGTCGCCAGCCATTTCGGTCTGATGATCGATGTGCCGACCATCGGCGTGGCCAAAAGTCGTCTGTGTGGGAAGTTCCTGCCGCTGGATGACGACCTCTACAGTAAGCAATCCCTGTATGACCGTGATGAACAGATTGGCTGGGTATGGCGCAGTAAACTACGCTGTAACCCATTGTTCATTTCTCCGGGTAACCATATCAGCCTTGAGTCAGCCTTTTTCTGGGTCGAACAATGTATGCGCGGTTACCGTTTGCCAGAGCCAACGCGTTGGGCCGATGCAGTTGCCTCGAATCGGGTCGCTTTTCAACGCTGGCAGCATCTGAGCGGGCATATTTAGGAATCAAGGAATAGGGATATTGATTTATTTCAGGTAAACTCCGGCGCAGAAAAAGTTAATGAGAACCAACCATGTTACGTAATCCAATACATTTACGTCTGGAAAAGCTTGAAAGCTGGCAACACGTGACGTTTATGGCGAGCCTGTGTGAGCGCATGTATCCGAACTATCAGGCGTTCTGCCTGGAAACCGGGTTTGGCGAGCCGCAGCTTTATCGCCGTATTCTGGATTTAATCTGGGAAACGCTGGTGGTAAAAGACGCCAAGGTGAATTTTGACTCCCAGCTTGAGAAGCTTGAAGAAGCGATCCCTTCCTCTGATGACTACGACATTTATGGTGTCTACCCGGCGATTGATGCCTGCATCGCATTAGGCGAACTTATTCATTCGCGTCTGAGTGGTGAAACGTTGTCACATGCGGTTGCGGTGAGTGAAGCATCCATCCGTACCGTTGCCATGCTGGAGATGACTCAGGCTGGCAAAGAAATGACCGACGAAGAGCTTAAGGTCATTCCTGCAGTAGAGGAAGAATGGGACATCCAATGGGAGATTTTCCGCCTGTTGGCTGACTGTGAAGAGCGTGACTTGGAATTGATAAAAGGGTTACGTTCTGACCTGCGTGAAGCCGCTGTAAGTAATATCGGCATAAATTTAGCGCAATAAGGCAAGAAAACGTGATTTAACGCCTGATTTGTCGTGCCTTAAGGCTTCACATCCGCACCCTGTCTGGTCTACATTTGGGGTGCGTAAAAAAAGTGGCTATCGGTGCGTGTATGCAGGAGGGTGCTGTCAATCGGCATATCCGTCGCACTCGATGCTTTGCAAACGATAAACACAC
>CAUQMS010000037.1:0-29380 GCA_963519305.1 uncultured Enterobacterales bacterium | reverse complement strand
GTGTGGTGATCTGATCCTGACTTCGGCCAAAAGTTCGATTTATTCAACAAAGCCCATTGTAATCTGAAGTGTAAGAGAGTAAGACTGCAGGAGAGGTAGAAGTCACGGTATAATAACACTCGGCAGTACCTTCATATCCGTCTCCATTTGGCTGAAATACTGCCTGGTCGAGAGTGAAAGTACAGGTAGTGTCACCCTCCACCACGATATATGATGCCGTTGTACTGGCAGCGTCTAATGAACGTCCCTGATCATCATAACCTAGCCAGAATAATGTAATGACGTTGCCAGCATCCAGGCCATCACAAGAGACAATCACTGGAAGACCATCAGGAATTGCATCATCATGATTGATCCAACCATCTACATCAGCTGCGGGGACTTGTGGTTTTGGCAGTGTAGGGGTGGTTGCACTATTATCTGTTACGGTAATATCGACGACCACAGAATCGCTGATGTTACCGCCCTGATCTTTAACGCTGTAGCTGACGGCATAGGTGCCCGCTGCTAAACAATCAGGGTTCATATCATTAGAGACATCAATAGAATATGGCAATTCTTTATCTCCCAAAGGGAACGACAACGCTGCCACAGTATCCCAGTTGAAAGTAATAGTGTCTGTACTCTCATTATTCTTATAAAATGGGATTAGTGCAGTGACGCCGAAATTAACTTCATACTGGTCAAGAGTGTAATTGTCATTTTCGGTGGCATTAAGAACTTCTGGAACTGGCAGTGTCGGATCTGCAGCAACGCGGTTCTTTTCGGATTTTTTTGATTCATTCATGTTAATTGCCTCATATATGTGTATTGGATGTGGTTTCCTATAAACCAGAGACACTTTATCGGTGAATTGAGGCGAGAGTTGCGCTTATACTGAACCTGACTTATCAAATTTTACGCGTTCTTTTACTTGTTCTAAGAAATTTAATTTCCATTGCGCGCCCTGATACAAGTTGAGCTCAATAACCCGATAATGCCGGCGGAGAGATTTTGCGACGGTAGAGTTGAAATCCATTCATTTAACTGACTGGTGCGGTCTACCTGCCTTTTCACTCAAAGTCCCTTCTTCTTTACCATCCTGTAAGGGATCCCAAAGTGGTGGAACGCATATTTAACGGATTTTTTCATAGTAGGTCTACCGACTCATCAGGTAGAAGAAGACTGGATATCAGCAACAAAAGGAACTCATACCCCGTATCGCCATACCCTTATATATCCATGGTAAGCCCGCGATCACAGCTTACTGACCGACATTCCCTCTGCTGGCAGAGGCAGCGCCGTTTTATAGCGAACCTGTTTGAGGGCAAAACTCGAACGGATATTCGAGACTCCGCGGATCTTGGTCAGGTGATCCAGAATGAAGTGTTCGAGCGCCCGTATGTCAGGTACTAAGACTCGCAGCAGATAATCGGCATCACCGGTCATCAGGTAACACTCCATCACTTCCGGGCGCTCGTTGATAGCCTGTTCAAAATAACTCAGCGCATCCTCGACCTGCTTCTCCAGACTGACCTGAATGAACACGTTGACATTAAGCCCCAGCACGGCCGGTTCTAACAACGTGACCTGCTTTCTGATCACGCCCATCTCCTCCATCGCTTTTACCCGGTTAAAACATGGCGTCGGTGACAGGTTCACTGCACGGGCAAGATCGGCATTGGTTGTGCGGGAGTTTTCCTGCATGAGATTCAAAATGGCGACGTCGGTTCTGTCGAGTTTTTTCATGAGGTAAATTGACCTTTAAAATAGTTAATTGGAGATAATTTATCTCAAATAAAACGTTTTACCTAATTCAATGAGAGAGTTTACCCAGGATTATACGGATAAAATTACCCCATCATAATAAGGTGTGGAGAGTCGATTGTGGAAACTGAGGGAAAATATTTAGCCGCTTCACCGCGCGCTTTGGACATTAGCAATGTCAAGGTGAGGGGAATTTTACTGTTGGTCGGCGCGATCATCGTCTGGGGGGCAAACTGGCCGGTCATGAAGTCTGGTCTTTCACATGTCTCCCCTATCTGGCTTTCCACTTTACGGTTTGCGACCGGCGGGCTGTGTCTATTTGCACTACAGGCGGTGACCGGTAAGCTGCGCTTCCCACCGCGCAAAGACTGGCCATTAGTGGTCAGCGTGGGATTACTGCAAATGATGACCTTTACGGTGCTTGGTGCGATTGCGATGACTGAAGTGCCCGCTGGCCGCTCTGCGGTCCTCGCATATACCACGCCGCTGTGGGTTACCCCGATTGCCGTCCTGTTTTTCCGGGAGTCGTTGTCGCGCAGACAACTGTTGGGTTCATTGCTCGGTGGCGTCGGCGTCGTGGTGCTGTTCAACCCGTTCACGTTTAACTGGGGAGATCATGCTTTAGTGACGGCGAATCTGATGCTACTGGTCGCCTCTTTCACCTGGGCAATTTGTATTTTGCACCTGCGCCACCATAAAGGCGTGTGCAGCGCCTATGAGCTGGCTCCGTGGCAAATGCTGCTGGCGAGTATCCCGCTGGTCATCCTGGCACGTGTTATTGACGGCCCTTACGATGGCGACGGTTCGGCGTCCTTTATCGAAACCCTGATATTTATGGGCCCGTTTGCAACCGCATTTTGTTTTGTGGCGGTGAATGCAGCCAGCATGTGGCTGTCGAGTACCAGTATGTCTACCGCCATGCTGGGGGTTCCGGTGATCGGTTTACTGATGTCAGTGGTGTTTTTGGGTGAGCGTTTGACGCCAACGCTGGCGACCGGACTCATCGTAATTTCAATTGGGATTCTGATCGTGACGGTGAAATCCTCAAAGGCAGGCAATAAGACCACTGACTGAAATCCAGCCCGCTGCAAGCGGGCTGTGAACAATTGACTTTAATGAGAAAGATAAGAGAATGATCCTTTCGAGCGATTACCCTAAAAAATGGAGTTTATCATCGTCTCTCCCCGTCAACTTTCTCCCGCAACGACAGTCAGGACGCTAGCCTCAGTGGCGGCTGCCGTTGTTTTACTGGCCAGTTGCTCATCCGCACCGCCGAAATCTCTGGTCACCCCGCTTCATCCTGCGACCTCACAACCTGTCACGCTTCCTCCGGCGCAGAGTAAGGAGCCGGTACGCGGTGTCTGGCTGGCGACCGTTTCCCGGCTCGACTGGCCACCGGTGTCATCCATCAATGCAGGCAGTGCTGCGGCCCGTATCAGCCAGCAGCAGAAGGCGCTGACGGACAAGCTGGATAAGCTTAAAAGACTCGGAATTAATACGGTGTTCTTTCAGGTCAAACCCGATGGCACGGCTCTGTGGGCTTCAAAAATATTGCCGTGGTCAGACATGATGACCGGGAAAATTGGGCAGGATCCGGGCTACGATCCATTGCGGTTCATGCTGGACGAAGCGCACCGGCGCGGCATGAAAGTCCACGCCTGGTTTAACCCCTACCGCGTCTCGGTGAATACCAAACCGTCAACCGTGGCGGAGCTGAACGCGACGCTGTCCCTGCAACCGGCCAGCGTATTTGTGCTGCATCGCGACTGGATCCGCACGGCGGGCGACCGTTTTGTGCTTGACCCGGGCATCCCGCAAGCGCGGGACTGGATCACCAGCATCGTAGCGGAAGTCGTATCACGCTACCCTGTTGACGGCGTACAGTTTGATGACTATTTCTATGCGGAATCCCCCGGCTCCCGCCTCAATGACAGCGCGACCTTCCGGCAATACGGGCAGGGATTTACATCAAAAGCCGACTGGCGACGCCACAATACTCAGCTGTTGATTGAGCAGGTCTCGCGCACCATCAGGCAGATAAAACCGGATGTTGAATTTGGTGTTAGCCCGGCAGGTGTGTGGCGTAATCTTTCTCATGATCCGGCCGGGTCCCAAACGCAGGGGGCTGCAGCGTATGACGAAGCCTATGCCGATACCCGCCGCTGGGTACAGCAGGGATTGCTGGATTATATTGCACCTCAGCTGTACTGGCCTTTCGCCCGTCAGGCGGCCCGTTATGATGTGCTGGCAAAATGGTGGGCTAATGTGGTGAAACCCACCCATACGCGTCTCTACATTGGCATTGCGTTGTATAAAGTGGGCGAATCGTCAAAAAATGAACCGGACTGGATGATCAATGGCGGCGTACCCGAGCTGAAAAAACAGCTCGATTTGAATGAGTCATTGCCGCAAATCAGTGGCACGATTTTGTTTCGCGAAGACTACCTCAACCAACCGCAAACTCAGCAAGCCGTCAGTTATCTGCAGAGCCGCTGGGGAGGCCACCTGTAAGCCTCTGAAATGCGGCATCAATCACCGGAGAAAATGTCCGTTATCTGCACCGCCTGCCGCAGTGCTCTTGGCGTGTTCTGAAAACGTTTTTGAAAACGGGCGCTAAATCCCCTCCCGTTTTTAACATCGCATTTGCATTTCGACACAATAAACTCTCCCTGCTTCAGGGCGTTTTCTCGTTATTATCCGGTGCTACAGCTCAGGTTTTTGTACCGGGGTATGCAACAGATTAATGGTTTTATACGGGAAAAATTATGCGTTCAGTTAAATTGGTGATGTTATCGGTATTGGCTTTAGCTTCAGCCCTGCCACTGGCGGGAACCGCGTTTGCGGCGACAAATTCTCATGAAATTAAATCGTTCTACGATGCCTCTAAGCTTTACACGTTAGGCAGCACTGTTCCGGATCTTTACCGCACCAAGCCTTATCAGATCGATGAGTGGCAAAAACGCAACCTCCCTGCGCCAGACGCGGGCAGCCACTGGACCTACATCGGCGGCAGCTACGCGCTGATCACCGACGCCGATGGCAAAATCCTTAAAGCCGAGTCTGGCGATATTTTCTTCCAGTGATCTGAAAACCGGATGCCGGCACCTCTGTTCCGGCATTCAGCCACTCACAACCCGTGATACGCCTTTTCCACTTTCGCGATATAGCGTGGCGCTTGTGCGGCAGGATGATATTGGCGCACATGCCAGTTAAAAGCATCAGGCGACAACTGATTAATCATGCTGACCGCAGTCTTAGGATTGGCCGAGAAAGTACGCAGTAAAGCGCCAGCCCCATTGGCATAGGCAGCTTCCGTGGCGTAGCGGCGGGTCACCGGGTCGTTGATCCAGTAAAGTTGCTGATATTGCAGTGCGCTGAGGTAGGCCGCGCCTAAATCAATATTGGTCTCCGGATCCAATAAATCATCATCATCCGGGCAACCGCGTTTGCCTTTATAACGATACGCATCGCAACCGCTGGTTGACGCTTTAAGCTGCATCAGACCGATGGCATTGGACGGACTCACCGCCTCGGGATTAAAACTGGATTCCACCTGAATGATGGCGCTGATCAACTTCGGATCGACTTTATACTTTTTGGCCGCATCGCCGATCGTGTCGTCGTAGGCATGGGTGTCATACTTTTTGTAGTGATGTTTACCTGAACAGCCCGCCAGAACCAGAAGAACCACTAACAACGTAAAGCGTGAAGGATGTTTGAGCAGAGGAATCATTAAGCACCTGGGCTGATATCCGTTATTCGGGTGCTGGCACCGTTGAGCGCGAAAGCTCAATGCAATTTGTCAGCGTTGCGCGTCTGCAAGGGACCGCAGGATGATATCGCTATCG
The DNA here is from genome assembly GCA_963519305.1 of uncultured Enterobacterales bacterium. Lineage (GTDB taxonomy): Bacteria > Pseudomonadota > Gammaproteobacteria > Enterobacterales > Enterobacteriaceae > Ewingella. The sequence continues at coordinate 23,786 of CAUQMS010000037.1, read as the reverse complement.
CAGCCGGGGGTCATCTCATTAAAACATCACCGTCTGCCCCCTTATCTTGACTTATTTTGTGCATTACGTATGTTTAGGGACATGCATACATTCCTGATTATCGTCCCCGACGGGGGCATGTTATTTGAAGCGGCGGGTATCGCCGACATCCTGATGCAGGCAAACCGCCTGAGGATGGAGAGTGCCGGTCAGCCGCTTTATCAGGTGACCGTTGCCACCACGCAACCGCACCGCGTCGTCCACGGGCTGTCGGGCTTAAATCTGCTGGCGGATCACCGACTGCAGGACGTTGATCCTGAGGTGACCCGTGACACCATTATGATCACCGGACGGGGAACCACTGAAGCGGAAGGCGATGCCGTTGTTGAATGGGTCCGCCGCGCGGCACCTCATGCACGACGCGTGGTCTCCATCTGCGGCGGCGCCTGGCTGCTGGCCCGGACCGGTCTGCTTGACGGCAAGCGTGCCACCACGCACTGGCGCATGCTCGATAGTCTCCAGACCTGCTTCCCTGAAGTGAACGTCGAGAAGGGACCGATCTATGTTCAGGACGGCGCTGTCTGGACTTCGGCGGGTGTCAGTTCCGGTTTTGATCTCACGCTGGCGCTAGTGGAAGATGATTACGGTTTTACCCTCGCCCGCGACATTGCGCAGGATCTGGTGATGTTTCTGCGCAGGCCCGGCGGACAGTCGCAGTTCAGCCGTTTTCTACTCAATCAGGCCACCTCTCCCGGCCCGTTACGCGATCTTCAGAGCTGGATCCTTGAGAATCTGGCCTCTGATCTCTGTGTCGAAAAACTGGCAGAACGCCTTGCCATGAGCCCGCGTAACTTCACCCGGGTATTCACCCGTGAAACCGGCACCAGTCCTGCCAAATATGTGGAAGAGATCCGCCTTGATGCCGCCAGACAGCGTCTGGAACAGGGCGCGGAAAAAATCGATCAGATCGCCGCAGCGACCGGATTTGGCACCAGTCTGAATCTGCGGCGGGTGTTCGAAAGAAACCTTCAGCTCACTCCGACAGAATACCGTGAACGCTTCTACTCCCGTTCTTTGGCGTAAATTGATTCTTTATTGTCATTTACGCCAAATGACTGCCCGTCTATTTTTAAGCAAGGCAGATAACTAAGGAGCACATCATGGTTAAAGTAGGCATTAATGGATTCGGCAGAATTGGTCGTAACGTATTGCGCGCAGCGCTGGGTCGCGATGATTTTCAGGTTGTTGCCATCAACGATCTCACCGACAGCAAAACCCTCGCCCACCTCCTGAAATATGACTCACTCTCCGGCACGCTACAGGCCAGCGTTGAAGCGGGTGATAATCAGTTAATCGTCGACGGCAAAGCGATCCGCGTTTTCTCCGAGCGGGACCCGGCGGCAATTGCCTGGAGCAGCGCGGGCGTCGATGTCGTCATTGAAGCGACGGGTTTCTTCACCGAGAAAGCGAAAGCCGAAGTTCACATCACCCGGGGCGGCGCCAAACGCGTGATTATTTCCGCACCCGGCAAGGATGATGACCTGACCATCGTCATGGGCGTCAATCATGAGAAATACGATCCCGCCAGACATACCGTCGTCAGTAACGGTAGCTGCACCACCAACGGGCTGGCACCCGCGGCGCAGGTTCTGCATCAGAGTTTTGGTATCGAACACGGCCTCATGAACACGACACATGCCTACACCAACAGTCAGGCGCTGCACGACCAGCCAGAAAAAGATCTGCGCGGTGCGCGTGCAGCCGCGCTGTCTATCGTGCCTTACTCCAGTGGTGCGGCGAAAGCGCTCGGCAAAGTTATTCCTGAGCTGGACGGCCGTCTGACCGGTTACTCTCTGCGGGTGCCGGTACCGGTTGTATCTGTGGTCGATCTTACCGTCACGCTTAAACGCGATGTCACGGTCGAAGAGGTGAATGCCGCATTCCGTAAAGCCGCGGAGTCCGGCCCGCTTAAAGATATTCTCGGCTACAGCGATGAGCCTCTGGTGTCGAGCGATTACCGGGGCGACCCACGTTCATCCATCATCGACGGGCTCTCCACGCTGGTGATCGGTGGCAACCTGGTGAAAATCCTCGCCTGGTATGACAACGAGTGGGCCTTCTCCAACCGTCTGGTTGATCTGGCTGTGCTGATGGAAAAACGCGGTCTCTGATTGCACATTGCCGCCTGCGGGCCGGAGCTGCTTAATATAAGCACGCCGGCCCGTTTTTTATCCTGCTGGCGAAAACTCTAATTCCCCAATATAATCAGGCTATTCATTCACCAACATTATATTAAGGAGGATTGCCATGCTGACCTGTGAATTATTTTTAACTTCACTCGTCCTTAGCGATCGTCACTGCTCAAGCGTTACCGGTATCGTGCTGCGATAACCTGCTTGAGCGAAGCTAACTGACAATCTGAGAACTTCCCTCCGGCTTACCGGTTATCGTCGGCTTTATTGACGAGAGGCATCTTTATGCCTGTAAAACTTGAGTAAGCACATGACAACATTACTTTCTGCACAATCCCTCGGTTTTGATAACACCTTCGGCCCGCTGCTGGCTGAGATCTCCTTTGGCCTGAAAAAAGGCGACCGCATCGGCCTGATTGGCCATAACGGCTGTGGTAAAAGTACTCTGCTGAAAATTATCAGCGGTTCACTCTCCGCCAGCCGGGGCAGCGTCACGGTAGCAAATCAGTGCCTGATGGCACGGGTTGAACAACATCTTCCTGCCGGATTGCACGACCGCACCCTGCTTGACGCGGTGCTTAACCACCTGCCAGATACCCTGCATCAGCCCGAACGCTGGCAGGCGGAAGTGCTGTTAGGCAGCCTGGGATTTGATGAAACGGCCTGGGCGCTGACCGCCGGAACGCTGAGCGGCGGGCAGCACACCCGTCTGCTGCTGGCCCGTGCGCTGATCCGCCAGCCGGATTTACTGCTGCTCGATGAACCCAGCAACCATCTGGATCTCCCGACCCTGCTGTGGCTGGAGCAGTTTCTGCAAAACTGGAGCGGCAGCTTTGTGCTGGTTTCGCACGACCGCAGCCTGCTCGATAACGTCACCAACAGCACCTGGATTTTGCGCGATAACAGGCTGCAATTTATCCGCCTGCCTTGTACGCAGGCGCGGGAGGCACTGGCGGAGAAAGACATCGCCGATGCCCACCGCCGTCAGGCCGAGCAAAAAGAGATCGACCGGGTGGCAAAAAGCGCCAAACGGCTGGCACTGTGGGGCAGCGTGTACGACAACGAGAAGCTGGCGCGCAAGGCTAAGCAAATGGAAAAACAGGTCGACCGGCTGAAGGATGATCAGACGCTGGTCACCGCCGGGAATCAGTGGCAACTGCGTCTGCAGGGAGAGGCGCTGCCTGCTGACCGCGTTCTGGCACTGTCAGGTTTAGCGGTGCGCCCGGCGCCCGATGCCCCGGTGCTGTTCGAACTGGATGAAATGCGGGTGAAAAGCGGCGACCGTATAGCACTGGTCGGGCGCAACGGCTGTGGTAAATCCTCGCTTTTGCAGAGTTTATGGCAGGCATTTACGCATCCGGAGCATCATGAGCCCGGCGTGGTATTCCATCCCAAAGTACGGGTGGGTTATTACGACCAAAACCAGCATCAGTTGCAGGATGACGATACGTTAAGCACCGCGCTGGCCTCATTCGCGCCGCTGAACGAAGATCAGCGAAAAATGGCGCTGATTGGTGCCGGTTTTCCTTATGTCCGGCATCAGCAACTGGTCAGTACCCTGAGCGGCGGCGAACGTTCGCGGCTGCTGTTTATTGGCCTGACGCTGGCCAACTATTCGTTGCTGCTGCTGGATGAGCCGACTAACCATCTGGATATGGAAGGCAAAGAGGAGCTGGCAGAGACGCTGAAAACGTTCAGCGGTGCAGTGTTGCTGGTTTCCCATGACCGAACGCTGATAGAACAAAGCTGTAATCGCTTCTGGTTAATCGACAATAAACGGCTGGATGAGTGGCACGATCTGACATCGGTTTACGCCATTTTATCAGATTCTCCGCCACCGGTTAGCGTGGCTGAAGCGGTAAAAATCGTTGAGCCAGAGGGGAAACCGGCATGTGAAGAGGAGCGCCTGCTGGCGATGCTGCTGGAGGTGGAGAGCAAACTGGAAGAAGATCTTGCGCGTAAGGCCAGGCATCAGAAACCTGAGTTGCAGCGCCAGTGGCAACAGCAAATCACGGAGCTTGGCGAATTGCTGGATTTAGGCTAGTTCACGATATAAAACAGAGGGCACGGCATCGCTGTGCCCCTGCATATGCTGACGTTTATCAGGGCACAATTTCAAAAGCCAAACGCGTGCGTTAGTTTACTCTTAAGGTGTCATAACCCTACTCTTATACCGGAGCACTGCATGTTTGACTCTACTGCTTTCCCTATCACAACTTTATGGCCAGCAAAACATCCGGACCGTTTACAGCTTTACTCTCTGCCGACCCCTAACGGTGTCAAAGTATCGATTATGCTTGAAGAGATCGGGCTACCTTACGAGGCGCACCTGATTGATATCGGCAAAAATGAGACCTGGACACCGGAGTTTTTAGCGCTTAATCCGAACGGGAAAATCCCGGCGATCCTCGACCCGAACGGACCGGATGGAAAACCACTGGCACTGTTTGAGTCCGGCGCAATCCTGGTGTATCTGGCCGAGAAGAGCGGCAAATTTTTGCCCGCAGACCCTGTTGCCCGAATCGAAACTTTGCAGTGGTTGTTCTTCCAGATGGCGGCGGTAGGCCCGATGTTTGGTCAGCTTGGCTTCTTCCATAAGTTCGCCGGTCGTGAAATTGAGGATAAACGCCCTCTCGAGCGCTACCGCAAAGAGTCGGTACGTCTTCTTAATGTGCTGGAATCGCGCCTTGATGGACGCCAGTGGATCATGGGCGATGAATACACCATTGCTGATATCTCCCTGTTGGGTTGGGTACGTAACATGATTGGTTTCTACGAAGCGCGGGAACTGGTCGAATACGATAAACTGAAAAACGTTCCACAATGGCTTGAACGCGGTCTGTCACGTGAAGCCGTACAACGCGGGCTGAATATCCCCGCACGATAAATACGACGGCCTGCCCTTTTCACTGTGCAGGCCTTCTTTTTCAAGCTTATTTAGTTACAACATACATATGTTTTAAATCACTACCACATCCGTGATCAATGCCAGCCTTGTCGCATAACTAATGGTCACTCATAATTATTCTCCAAATTTCTTTTTCCGGCAGCCTGTTACCGCTACCGGCATCAATATTAGTTACGTCCGGCCATCACGCCGCCATCAATATCCCAAATCGCACCCGTTACCCAACCGGTTTTATCAGACAGCAGGAAAGCCACAGTTTCAGCAATATCACGCGGCGTGCCCACACGGTTAATTGGGTGGAAACTGTTGAAACTGTCCATGACGCCGTGGACTTCTTCTTTCGGAATAAAACCTTCGTAAATAGGTGTCTGCACTACCGCTGGCGACACCGCATTCACACGAATCCCGTTGCCGCCAAGCTCAATGGCCATGTTTTTGGTCAGTGCATGCAGCCCGGCTTTCGCCATGGAATAAGCGGAGGACGGTGTGGCACCAATCGCCTGTTGTGCCCACATTGAACCGATATTCACGATGGAACCTTTGATTCCCGAAGCCAGCATGTTTTTCACCACATCGCGGGTGATGAAGAACGTCGCGCGGTTGATGCTCATATACATGTCGTAATCCGCTTCTTCATGCTCGGCAAAAGGTTTCGGGAAGAACACACCGGCCGCATTCACCAACAGGTCGATATCACGGTGTTCGGCATTCACCACATCCATCACATGCTTCATGCCTTCGGTCGTCATCAAATCAGCGATGATAGTGGAAACCTGGCCCAGAGGCGCCAGCGCTGCACGCGCTTCTTCCGCTTTTGCCTGACGATTACCGACCAGCACTACGTTGCCGCCCTGCTCCAGAACCACACGCGCAGTTTCCAGACCCATACCGCTTGTGCCACCAACAACCAGAAGTTTTTTACCTGCGAATACGTTGCTCATACTTATCTCCAAAATAAATGCTTTGTTAGTTGATGCAGGGAAGAAGCTTATCTCCCTGTCGATGAGCAAAGAATGCCAGTTTTTCTCGACTCACACGAACCATAAGAACTACACTCTTGAGATAGAAAAACTATCTCGTTAACTTAAAGAGGCTCGATGCGTATACTGAACAGACTGAGATGGTTGCAGGCTTTTGAGGCCACAGCTCGGCACGGCAGCTTTACGGGTGCGGCTAATGAACTTGGCGTGACGCCCGCTGCGGTAGGCCAGTTGGTGCGGGCTCTTGAGGAGTGGGTTGGGCATCCACTGTTGACACGCAGCCGCTCGGGCAGTGAACGCCTGACGCTGATTAACGAAGCGCAGGATGCACTCGACGACATTACGGTTGGCCTGGATAAACTCGAAAGCGGGCTAAAAAAACTACGTGGTCGGAAAGCGCGATCGGTGCTGGTTGTCACTGCATCGCAAGTATTGGTGATGAACTGGCTGATGCCGCGTCTTCATAAATTTTCAGAACATAATGAGTTAATAGACGTGCGTCTGGACGTGGCGGACCGGCTTATCGATCTCAGCCATGGCGAAGCAGATATTGGTATTCGCTGCGGAACGGGTCATTGGAAAGGCTTAGTCGCCGACTGGATGATGGATGAGGAGGTGGTGATGATTTGCAGCCCTTCCGCATTGCCTGCCAATGGGCCTGCGAATGCGCAATGGTTATTTGAGCAAAAGCTGATTCAGGACGATACCCCGCACCCCGGCGCTAACTTCCCGTCATGGGAAAGCGTGTTGCAAAAAGTGGGGCTCGAAAGCGTGCAGCAAACGCGTCTTCACATCAACTCCACCGCCACGGTGATTCAGGCGGCGCTAAGTGGCCGGGGAGTTGCGCTGGTGCGCAAAGCCCTGGTGCAGCAGGATCTGGATATTGGCCGCCTGGTGCAGTTGTTCCCGGAAAAACGCTGGCCCATTAGCTGGTCATATTATGTGGTGAGTTCGAGCTCGTCACTGAAGCGCCCGGAAGTGAAAGCGTTTCATGACTGGATGTTGAGTGATGTGCGAGTTAAATAGCTCTCCTTGCCCTCACACCATTCTGAACCTTCAACGAAATCGGGCATCACCACATCAGTTATATAAAAAACAGACTTAGCGCTGGATATTTTCCGTTTTCCACGCGGACCTCATTTACGACCGAACCCGGGTCGCCCGACGCCGGCAAAACGTTCCGCCTGTCGGCGCTGCAGAAAAATATGCTTTAACTGGGGTTCGGGGTCCAATGATGTAAAAAACCACGCTAAGGGTTTAATTCATTGTTTGTATTGAAATTTAATGATCTTAGCTCGCCCTTCAGAATATCTTCCGGTAACGAAAATGTATAATGCCCCAGCATATTTATATGACCATGTATCAGCGGCGATAATCTTGCCAGATGCTCCTCCTCAGGCGTTTCCCCCGATTTGCGAAGATGTGACAACGCCTCCTGCATGTAAAGTGTGTTCCACAGCACAACCGCATTGGTCACCAGGCCCAGAGCACCCAGTTGATCTTCCTGCCCTTCACGGTAGCGTTTTCTAATCTCACCACGTTGTCCGTAGCAAATGGCTCGAGCCACTGCATGGCGTCCTTCTCCCCGGTTGAGCTGAGTGAGTATCCGACGCCGGTAATCCCCATCATCGATATAGTTGAGAAGATACAAAGTCTTGTTTACCCGGCCCACTTCCATAATCGACTGAGCCAGACCTGATGGTCGGCTACTTCTCAGCAGTGAACGAATAAGCTCTGATGCATGGATGGTCCCAAGCTTCAGTGAGCCCGCCATTCGCATCATTTCATCCCATTGGGATTCTATTTTTGACAGCTCAACACATCCCCGGGCCAACTCATTCAGGGCACCATAATGTGCCGTTTTATCTGCCCGCCAGAATATCGCCCCGCCGGCATCGGCCAGACGAGGGGAAAACTGGTAGCCCAGTAACCAGAACAGGCCAAAAATGATATCGCTGGATCCTGCCGTGTCCGTCATAATTTCTACCGGATTCAGCCCGGTCTGCTGCTCCAGAAGCCCTTCCAGTACAAAGATGGAATCACGAAGCGTACCGGGAACGACAATGCCATGAAAACCGGAGTACTGATCGGAGACGAAGTTGTACCAGGTGATACCGCGTCCTGAACCAAAATATTTACGATTTGGTCCGGAATTAACTGTTTTAACCGGTGTGACAAAACGCATACCATCTGCGGAGGCAACCTCACCACCACCCCAGTACCCCGCGAGTGGGAGCGTGGACTGAAAATCAACCAGCCGTGCATTTGCGCTGACCAGCGTTTCTGCCCTGAGATAATTTTGCTTAACCCAGCTCAGACGATGGCGAGTAAGCGCGGGAATATTATGCTTTATCAGAGGTTCATGCCCTATATTGCAGGCTTCCGCCAGCAGTGTTGCGCACAGACTGACCTGGAGATCCTGCGCCCGTGCACCTGATTCACTGACGTGGCTGAATTCGCGGGTAAAACCGGTTCGGGCATCTATTTCAAGCAACAGCTCAGTCAGATCAACGGGTGGGATCAGTTCTCTTACCCGACGGTTCAATTGTATCAGTGCCGGTGGCTCGTCCAGTTTATCCAGACTGCTGATCGTCAGTGAGGGATGCTTACCTTCATTGCTTATGCTGACCGCAGCGTTGCAGGCAAAACGTGAAGCCACTGATTTCCATGTGTCATCAAGCCGCGTAGCCAGTTGTTTTGCTGCTTTAGTTCCGTCTGATGGATGACCCAGCGCCCGACATACTGGGATCCGTTGTGCGTGCCATTCAGATCCCTGAAGCATTTTTTGACGCGGGTCACCCCAACGGTCACTGTTCTCCAGCCAGAGATCACGACGGCGTAAAGAGTCCTGAAGACGCTCGAGAAGACACAACGAGTAACCAGCGCGTAGAATTCTACCATCTCTGTCGTATACCAGCCGTTTCCAGGGACCGGAAATGATGTGCTCTGGTGCATCGTCGAGTATTCGCTTTTTTGAGCTACTCAGTTCGGCCAGATAATGGATTGCTGACAACGTGTGCTCCCCGGCCGGGGCAGCCTGAAAGTGTAAGTCACGCAACATCGCGGACAGGAAGCGCTTCACCCGCCCATATTGTTCCACCATTTCATCCTGAAAATGAGTATCCTGCGGACGCGCCAGCTCATTTACCTTGCCGACGGATTCGGCCAGTTTGTCCTTTGGTATGCGGCGAAAAATAGCCTGCCGCAGAGCTGCCTCATCGGTGTTCTCATCAAGTAATAACGAGCATGCCCGTGCCAGTAATAGCGCGGCACGATCAAGATCTTTCAGGGTCCTGAGCCGTTTTTTCTGGCCGATACTTTTCGCAGAACGCGTGATATCCAGAATCAGCATATCCAGCACATCCACGGCCTCGTCAAGCGCCGCAATTTCCTGCGCTTTCACAAACGCAGTAAGCACGGCCAGTCGCCGTTCCTCAGGCATTCTTGATATGTATTTCACCGAAGCCATTCCGGCGTAACGGGCCAAATTTCGCAACTGGATGGCAGGCAGACCGGAGAAATTCAGCCGGGAAAACTCCATGCTACGCAGGCGGGTATATCGTTCCAGAGCGTCTGTAAATGCTGGTCCACTGATAGTGACTGGACCTTTTCGCATCTCCTCCAGTACCGATATACGTTGCCCTTCAGGTATTTCAAGTAAACCGTCCAGTTGTGCTTTCTGCCAGCTGTCAGGCAACAAAGCCAGCATTCGCCACAATCGTCGACTTGCCCGTTCACGTACTTCGCCAATCAGCCTTGTCAGCGTCGAGGCTGCGGGTAGCAGGATCTTATTTTGCAGCAACCATGAGGTAGCAAAATCAAACAGCAGGCCTGGGCGCTCATTGCTGAGCCAGGCGCGAGTATAGAGCAAACGCTTCAGTCTGAACGTCCAGGGGAAATCACCAAAATCATGATAATCATAATAGAGCTTGATAAGCCCCTGATGCTCCCAACGGGTATTTTCTCTTTCAGCATATCGGGAAAGGATCTCTGGTCGGCTGATGTTCAACTGTGCCGCAATGTAAAAACGGATGCATGAGGGAATCTGAAGGGGGTCAGGAAGAAATGTTCCCAGGAAGCGCGCCGTAGTCAGTTGAAGTGCGATCCCCAGCCGGTTATGTTTTCCCCGTCGCTGATTAATAAAAGCAAGGTCACGCTCATCCAGATGAAAATACCGGGCCAGCTGAACCTCATTTGGATCTGCCACATAGCGACCGTAGTTTTCTGTCTGTTCGCAGGTCAGAAAGTCATCACTCATTGCGCATCCTTTCGTAAACGGGTATTGAACTCAATTCTTGTATGTCTCAAATGTTATAATTTTTGAGACTATTGAAAATGATATTAAACGTGAGTATCAAAAATCATGATTTATGCCTTATGATACTACTCAGTATCAATATCGATTTGTGAGACCAATATGGCATTACTGGGATATGCAAGGGTATCAACCAGCCATCAAAAACTGACGGCGCAAGTTACGGAACTAAAATCTGTAGGGGTCAGAGATGATCGGATTTTTACTGACATAATGTCGGGAGCGACAGACGAACGCGACGGTTTACAAAGGCTGCTTGCCCGTGCGGAAAAAGACGACATCATCATGTGTACCAAAATGGACCGACTTGGACGTAATACCGCTGATATGATCAACATTGTTGATGCCTGTTATAAAAAGGGGATCGCTATACGGTTTCTGGAGAATGGACTGAGTACAGAAGGTACTATGGGGAAAATGGTGATTCAGATACTGGCTGCTGTGGCCGAGGCTGAGCGTGAACGCATTCTGGAACGCACCAATGAAGGGCGGCTTGCTGCTCTGGAAGCTGGGGTTAAATTCGGGCGTAAACCACATCAAAAATCCGTCATCGCCAGAGAACTTATTGTTCAAAAACTGCCCGCCAAAATTGTGATGGAGAAAACCGGTATTTCCCGGGCAACCTATTTCCGCTTGAAAAAACACGAAACACATCAGCCTGCCCAGGATTAATTCCCGATTGTTTATACTCTCTGTTGGCTCTGTCAGGAGGTAACTGACTGTTTCATTGCAGCTCAATCAGTTAGATGATTCCATACTACGATGTTTTTCAGCCTGTTGTTGGTGTGCACCTGACTGACCATTATTCATTGTTTCATGCGCAATCGCGGCCTTTTCATGCTCATTCATTTTTGAAAATGGTTTCGCTGTAGTGTCACCCGCTTGATTCATATTACCCATCATTTTTTTATGCTCATCCGCCATTTGTTGATGGGCGTTTGAATTGCTGTTATTCATGGATTCATGAGCAACAGTCGCCTTCTCATGCTGGTTCATGTCCATCATTGTGGATTCAGAACCGTTCACCGTTGATTTTTGATCGGTTGACATCATCTGATGTGCCGGTGCCTGGGCATTATTAACCTGGTCGTGCACATTAATGTTTTCTGCGGCCCAGGAAGAGGAAGCAAAAGTCATTGCAAAAGTGGCGGCAATTAGAATTTTTTTCATGGTCTTTCCCTCAAGTGTAAGCGATAAATGTTCAGAACGTCTGAATCATCTGTTGAGAGAGATTATAAGGAAGGGGTTCTGTTGAACGCGTGACAGAATAATGACAAATATGTCATATGCTGAATATTTTGAAATAAAAGACAAACAACGGATAGCTGTTTGTCTTTCGGTTAGCATTGATCGGGTGCGGTTACGGGAAGCGAAATAATAAAGCAGGTTGAAACAGTACCCGAAGTCACACTAATTTTTCCTTTGTGTGCATTCACGATGGATTTTACGATGGCAAGGCCAATGCCACTCCCTTCACTTTTTCGTTGTCTTGATGGGTCAACGCGGTAAAAACGATCGAACAGCCGTGACAAATGTTCTTTAGGGATCGGTACACCTGGGTTTTCAACAATTAAATCAACCCATTGATTATGTTCTTGGATATGGACGGTTACCGTCATTTTTTTCGGTGTATAACGAATAGCATTCGATAAGAGATTATTGATGACACGCCGCAGCATCAGCGGATCACCCTCAACGCGAGATGCGCTACCTTCAACATTGAGACTGACTTCACGTTCTTCCGCCCAGGCCTCAAAAAAATCGAATACTTTAATGACTTCACTCCGGAGGTCTATCATCGCCCTTTCAGGTATAAGCTGGTTATTATCAGCCTGTGCCAGAAATAGCATATCACTGGTCATTTTCGCCATGCGGTTATATTCTTCAAGATTAGAATACAGGACGTCTTTCAGCTCCTCATCTGTACGCGTCTGGCTTAACACAATTTCAGTCTGCGTAACCAGATTGGTAATAGGGGTTCGTATTTCATGCGCGATATCTGCTGAGAAATTAGCCTGCCGTGTAAAGACATCCTCAATCCGCTCAATCATTTGGTTGAACGAAATAACGAGTTGCTCCAGTTCAATGGGGACACGGTCTGAATCAAGCCGGACATCTAAATTCTCAGAGGAAATACTTTTTATTTTCCGGCTGACATTGCGTAGAGGTTGGTGCGCTGTGTGAACTGCAAATAGTATAATGAAAATAATCATGAGGCTGATGACTGAGGCAATGGCAATAAGATTGCGTTTTAGCTGGTCGATATAGTGCTGGTGATAATCAATTGAAAGAGCTGTCAGTAATGTATAGGCTGAAGAAGCAGTAAAATCTGTTTTTTTCACTGAAGTTGTCATCACACGGTAGGTCATATTCCTCATCTGACTATCCGAATGCATTCCCGCGCTTTCCCCAGTATTAGGTAAGATAAAAACACCCTCTGAATCAGTTGGCTGTTGGGCATTTTCAGGGGGGAGTGCAGGTGTAAGATCAGGTCCATCAACTGAGCGATAAAGCACCTGTTTTTTACCATCAAGAAGTAATACTGAAATATTATGGTAGGTTTCCATAATATTGCTGATTGTTTCTGCTTTCTGCTGTTCGGAGGCGTCAGGAACTTTAAGTATCCTTTCCAGCGAGTGGCTGATTTGTTTCAGGTCACTGATATCCTTTTCAGCGAAGTGTTTTTCTACCGAGTGCAGCATAACCCACGTGAATGCCACGAATGCGATGATGGTCGAAAGACTAATAAAGAAGGTCAGCCGGGTGGAGAGAGAGAAAGGTCGACGGTTGAGGTTATTTTTCCTCATCTAGCACCTCAAGAACATAACCCACACCACGGACAGTCTGAATTAACTTAGGTTCAAAATCATTGTCAATCTTGGCGCGCAGGCGCTTAACCGCCACATCAATGGCATTGGTATCGCTGTCAAAATTCATATCCCAGACCTGCGAAGCGATAAGTGAGCGCGGAAGTACCTCGCTCTGGTGGCGGATAAAAAACTCCAGCAGAGTGAACTCCTTACTGGTCAATGAGATGCGAATCCCTTTCCGGCTCACTTTTCTGGACACCAGATCAAGTGTCAAATCTGCAACCTGGAACTGGCTTTCTGCAATGACAGCAGACCCTCGTCGTAACAGCGTCCTGACTCGCGCCAGCAGTTCAGCAAAGGCAAAAGGTTTCACCAGATAATCATCAGCACCCAGCTCAAGGCCTTTAACCCGGTGCTCTATCGTTCCCAGGGCACTCAGTAGCAAGATAGGCATACTTTTATTCGCAGCCCGCAACATCCTCACAATTTCCCAGCCGTTCACGTCAGGCAGCATGATATCCAGCACCATCAGATCGTAATCGGTAGTCATGGCAAGATGGTAGCCGGTCAATCCATTGTCCACATGATCAACGATGAAACCTGATTCTGTCAGCCCTTTGCTGAGGTACTCGCCTGTTTTTACTTCATCTTCAACGATCAAAATTTTCACGTTCCCTCCAGCAAGCACATTGATGTGATGTCGTCATTCTAGTGAGCAACAGTTTGATATCAACGAATTATCCGTTAAATGACAGATTTGTCATTATCCTGTCACTCACCCAACAGAGTTGCTCCGGTAATGTGTTCATCAACATCTTCACCCACTCTGCCGGGCAAACAGCGACATGTTCAAATTCAAACAATTAACACTCACAACATTGTTCATTCTGGCAGGATGTACTTCGCTTGAGCCTGACTACCAGCGTCCTGAATCCCCGGTTCCACAGCAATTCTCGCTCTCCAGAAACTCACTGGTTCCGGCAACAACAGGTTACCAGGATACAGGCTGGCGAACCTTTTTTGCCGATCCTCAGGCAAAATTATTGATTGAAGAAGCATTACAAAACAACCGGGACCTCAGAATGGCAGCCCTGAAAGTCCAGGAAGCCAGAGCGCAGTATAACGTCACCGATGCGGACAGATATCCGCAGTTGAATACCTCTTTAGCGGCCAACTACAAGGGGGGGCTAAACGGTGAGAATGCCACAACCCGGGAATATAACACCGGACTTGATGTCAGCTTTGAGCTGGATTTTTTTGGCAAGCTGAAGAACCTGAGTGAGGCTGACCGCCAGAATTTCTTTGCCAGTGAAGAGGCGCAACGTGCGGTGCATATTCTGCTCGTTTCCAATGTTTCACAGAATTATTTCAACCAGCGACTGGCTTACGAACAGCTGCATATCGCCCGAGAAACGCTGAAGAACTATCAGCAATCTTATGCCTTTGTTGAACAGCAACTCATCACCGGCAGTACTAACGTACTGGCGCTGGAACAAGCGCGAGGGCTGATTGAAAGCACTCGAGCCGACATTGCCAAAAGAGAAGGTGAGCTTGCGCAGGCAAACAATGCGCTTCAGTTGGTTGTCGGTAAATATAACAAACTACCTGATGATAAACGTGTCGCAGCAGCGGACGTTAATCCAGTAAAACTTCCCACAAATTTGTCTTCTGAAATCCTGCTGCAAAGACCGGACATTATGGAGGCCGAACATGCACTTAAAGCCGCTGATGCCAATATTGGCGCTGCCCGTGCCGCTTTTTTCCCCTCTGTTTCATTAACCGGCGGGATTTCAGGAAGCAGCTCGGATATTTCAAGTCTGTTTAGTGCTGGCAGCGGCATATGGAATTTTATGCCTAAAATTGAGATACCCATCTTCAATGCAGGCCGCAATAAAGCCAACCTGACACTGGCGGAGGTTCGCCAGCAACAATCCGTCGTCAGCTATGAACAAAAAATTCAGACCGCTTTTAAGGAGGTTGCTGATGCGCTTTCATTACGTGAAACAATCAGCAAGCAAATAACCGCACAGCTTCGTTATCTTGACTCGCTTCAGATAACACTACAGCGTGCCCGAGGCTTATATTCCAGCGGTGCAGTGAGCTATCTCGAAGTTATCGATGCTGAGCGAGCATTATTTTCGACTCAACAATCTATTCTGGATTTGAAATATTCGCAGCAAGTCAATGAAATTAATCTGTTCACCGCACTGGGTGGTGGATGGACGGCATAACCTTTTAACTTACAAAACTCAGGAATAATTAAAATGCATCATTCAACAAAATTCGCTTTATTTGGACTCTTCTCTGTTGTGATGGCTTCAGGCGTTTACGCGAGTGAAATGAAACATGCCGATATGGGGGAGATGAAAATGGCTTCTGAGGCACCTGCACAGCAGCAAGTTATTAGCAGCAAAGGGGTGGTAAAAGAGATTGATCTGACTAATAAAAAAATCACAATTTCCCATGAAGCCATCCCCGCTGTTGGCTGGCCTGCCATGAGTATGCGCTTCACCTTTATGACACTGGACTCAGGCATCGCTTCACTGAAAGTCGGCAGTGAAGTGGACTTCACTTTTGTGCAGCAAGGCAATATATCCATGCTACAGGACATTAAAACCAACCAGTCCTGATTAACGCCTGACGAGTCTTTATTTTTCAGCCTGACATCATTTATGGCAGACTGGTTTATCGTTTTTAAAAGACTCCTCCGGATAATTAAACTGTTTTTATAATGCCTCATCAGGAATAGATATGGGTGCTTTAAAATTGAAATATACTGCAATGATTATCAGCAGTCTTATCATTGGAGGCGTGATATCCGTTGGTGTTTATCATTATTTGATTTCTGAGAAGAAAGCGGAAACGCAATCAACAGAACGTAAAGTGCTGTTCTGGTATGACCCGATGAAACCCGATACTAAATTCGACAAGCCCGGTAAATCACCGTTCATGGATATGGATCTGGTGCCGAAATATGCCGATGAGGGTGGGAGCGAAAATAGCCAGGGTATCCGTATTGATCCGACCCAGGTCCAGAATCTGGGGCTTAAGACAGAAAAAGCCCGCACCGGACGCCTGACCTATTCGCAAACTATTCCGGCCAATGTCAGTTTTAACGAATATCAGTTTGTCATTGTTCAGGCCCGTTCAGAGGGGTTTATCGAAAAAGTCTACCCACTGACCATTGGTGACAACGTGAAAAAGGGCGCTCCCCTGGTTGATATCACTATTCCTGAATGGGTAGAGGCACAAAGCGAGTACCTGTTGCTGTCTGGCACGGGTGGCTCAGCGGGGCAAATAAAAGGCGTGCTAGAACGTCTTCGCCTTGCGGGTATGTCTGAAGAGGACATTCAGCGCTTACGCAACTCACGGAACATTCAGACTCGCTTCACTATTAAAGCGCCGATTGATGGTGTCATCACTGCATTTGATCTCAGAACAGGTATGAATATTTCAAAAGACAAAGTCGTGGCCCAGATTCAGGGGATGGACCCCGTGTGGATCAGTGCTGCGGTACCTGAATCTATCGCTTATCTGCTGAAAGATTCCTCTCAGTTTGAAGTTTCTGTACCCGCCTACCCGGGAAAAACATTCACTATCGAGAAATGGAGTACGCTTCCTAGTCTCGATCAAACCACCCGAACACTCCAGGTTCGACTTCAGGTTGACAATAAAGAAGAGCTACTCAAACCCGGCATGAATGCCTACCTGAAGCTAGATACACAAAGCCAGGAAATGTTGCTTATCCCTTCTCAGGCCATTATTGATACCGGCAATGAACAGCGTGTCATTACCGTCGATGGTGAGGGTCGGTTCGTGCCTAAAAAAATCCAAGTACTGCATGAGTCAAAAGACCAGACAGGGATCGGCTCGGGTCTGGCAGAAGGTGAATCCGTGGTCGTCAATGGCCTTTTCCTGATTGACTCGGAAGCGAACATTACCGGTGCGTTAGATCGTATGCGTCATACAGATAAACCGGCGTCGATGGTACCCGAGATGACGAACCCGCCTGCAAACGAGCATGCAGGCCACTGAGGAGAAAACGATGATTGAATGGATTATCCGGCGCTCCGTCGCTAACCGTTTTCTGGTGATGATGGCCGCCCTGTTCCTGAGTGTCTGGGGCACCTGGACTATCATCAATACGCCAGTTGATGCTTTACCTGACCTCTCCGATGTACAGGTCATTATTAAAACCAGCTATCCGGGGCAGGCACCACAGCTCGTTGAAAACCAGGTCACTTACCCACTCACAACCACGATGCTTTCCGTACCTGGTGCTAAAACGGTGCGTGGATTTTCTCAGTTTGGCGATTCCTATGTATACGTTATTTTCGAAGATGGTACCGATCTGTACTGGGCCCGTTCACGCGTCATGGAATACCTGAATCAGGTTAAGTTGCCTGAAGGCGTCAGTAGCGAAATAGGCCCGGATGCGACAGGTGTGGGCTGGATCTTCGAGTATGCGTTAGTAGACCACAGCGGCAAGCATGACCTTGCGGAATTGCGCTCACTCCAGGACTGGTTCTTGAAATACGAGCTGAAAACCATTCCCAATGTCGCAGAAGTGGCTTCTGTTGGTGGGGTAGTAAAACAGTACCAGATCCAGATTAACCCGATGAAACTGGCCCAGTACGGCATCAGTCTGTCTGACGTAAAACAAGCGTTGGGATCATCAAACCAGGAAGCAGGTGGCTCTTCTGTCGAAATGGCTGAAGCTGAATATATGGTGCGAGCCAGCGGTTATCTGCAATCTATTGATGACTTCAACAATATTGTGCTCAAATCAGGAGCAAACGGCGTACCTGTCTACCTGAAAGATGTCGCCCGCGTTCAAATTGGACCCGAAATGCGCCGTGGAATTGCGGAGCTCAATGGTGAAGGTGAAGTGGCGGGTGGTGTGGTTATTCTTCGTTCAGGTAAGAATGCGCGAGAAGTAATTTCTGCGGTTAAGGACAAACTTGAAAGTCTGAAAAGCAGCCTGCCGGAAGGTGTGTCAGTGGTGACAACCTATGATCGCAGCCAGCTTATTGACCGGTCAATCGAAAACCTTAGCCACAAACTTCTTGAAGAATTTATTGTGGTCGCGGTGGTCTGCGCTCTGTTCCTCTGGCACCTGCGTTCTGCACTGGTTGCCATCATTTCACTTCCGCTTGGGTTGTGTATTGCATTCATCGTCATGCACTTCCAGGGGATGAATGCCAATATTATGTCTCTGGGAGGCATTGCTATCGCCGTAGGGGCGATGGTGGATGCTGCCATTGTGATGATAGAAAACGCGCACAAGCGGCTTGAAGAATGGGAACATCGTCACCCAGGTGAACAAATAAATAACGAAACGCGCTGGAAAGTGATAACTGACGCTTCGGTGGAAGTTGGCCCGGCTCTGTTTATCAGCCTGCTTATCATCACGCTTTCCTTCATTCCTATCTTTACCCTTGAGGGGCAGGAAGGACGCCTGTTTGGACCACTGGCGTTTACTAAAACCTATGCCATGGCGGGATCTGCGGCGCTGGCGATAATGGTTATTCCTATTCTGATGGGTTTTTGGATCAGAGGAAAAATCCCGGCCGAAACGAGCAACCCACTGAACCGCTTTCTGATAAAAATGTACCACCCATTGCTGCTTAAGGTTCTTAAGTGGCCAAAATTGACGCTGGTTGTGGCTGCCCTGTCCATCTTTACCGTGATATGGCCGTTGAGTAAGGTCGGGGGAGAGTTTCTGCCGAATATTAACGAAGGCGATTTGCTGTACATGCCCTCAACGCTTCCCGGAATTTCACCTGCCGAAGCCACCGCCATGCTGCAAAAGACGGATAAACTGATCAAAACAGTCCCTGAAGTGGCTTCTGTGTTCGGTAAAACGGGTAAAGCAGAAACAGCAACAGACTCGGCACCGCTTGAAATGGTGGAAACCACCATTCAGTTGAAACCCCAGGATCAGTGGCGTCCGGGAATGACGCTGGACAAAATCATTGATGAGCTCGATACGACGGTTCGCTTACCAGGGCTCGCCAACCTCTGGGTTCCACCTATCCGCAACCGCATTGATATGTTGTCCACCGGCATCAAAAGTCCCATTGGCATCAAAGTATCAGGCACTGTGCTGGCTGATATCGATGCTACGGCATTGAGTATTGAAGAAGTTGCCAAAACAGTTCCTGGCGTGTTCTCTGCCCTGGCAGAGCGTCTGGAAGGCGGGCGGTATATCGATGTCAATATCAACCGGGAGAAAGCAGCCCGGTATGGTATGACGGTCGGTGATGTACAGTTGTTCATCTCATCCGCCATTGGGGGGGCAATGGTAGGTGAAACCGTTGAAGGGGTCGCCCGGTATCCTATAAATATCCGCTACCCTCAGGGCTTCCGCGACGGCCCAGAAGCACTCAGACAACTGCCTATACTGACCCCATTGAAGCAGCAAATTACTTTGGGCGATGTGGCAAACGTGAAAATTATCTCTGGCCCAACCATGCTGAAAACAGAGAATGCCCGCCCTGCAAGCTGGATTTACATCGATGCGCGCGGCCGTGACATGGTTTCAGTGGTGAATGATCTCAAAACGGTCATCAGTGAAAAAGTCAAACTTAAGCCCGGTACCAGTATCTCATTCTCAGGACAGTTCGAATTACTGGAGCACGCAAACAAGAAACTGAAGTTGATGGTCCCGATGACCATTATGATTATCTTCGTTTTGTTGTACCTGGCGTTCAGACGTTTCGATGAGGCTTTGCTGATATTGATGAGTCTGCCATTTGCACTGATTGGTGGGATCTGGTTCCTGTACTGGCAGGGCTTCCATATGTCCGTCGCAACAGGAACGGGCTTTATCGCACTGGCAGGGGTGGCCGCAGAGTTTGGGGTCGTAATGCTGATGTATTTACGTCATGCAATTGAGGAGGATCCTAAGCTGACTGATCCGGCTACATTCACAGCTGCAGGACTCGATGATGCGCTTTATCACGGGGCGGTACTCCGTGTTCGACCTAAAGCGATGACCGTAGCGGTAATTATTGCTGGCCTGTTACCGATTCTGTGGGGCACTGGTGCGGGTTCTGAAGTCATGAGCCGCATTGCTGCACCAATGATTGGCGGGATGATCACCGCCCCGCTGTTGTCGATGTTTATTATCCCGGCAGCCTATAAATTAATCTGGTTACGTCGACACAAAGTGTAATGGGGTCACATACAGGGAACGAAGGTTTCAGCCTCGTTCCCTTTATTTTTCGCTATTCACGCGTCAATTAATCCAGATACTGCTCATATTGCTGAATGTGAGCATAGACATGTTTATCCAGTTTTTCCGACCCCGATTTAGGCTGGAAGACTAAAGAATTTATCGGTTTATCATTCATCAGCAGTTCGTAATGCAAGTGTGGGCCGGAAGAACGACCACTATTTCCAGACAATGCGATGCTGGAACCCTGCCTCACGCGTTGATCTTTTATGACAAGGATTTTATTGAGATGGAGATAGCGTGTTTTTACCCCGGCATTTCCGGTAACTTCAACGTAATATCCCATCGTCTTGTTGTATTCAGCTTTCGTTACGGTGCCACTAATGACGCTGATGATTTTAGTGTTCATGGGCATAGAATAGTCAATGCCGTTGTGGGGGCTAGTTTTACCCGAAACGGGATTCACCCGAGCAGGGCTAAAAGAAGAGCTAATACGAGCAGAGGACGGTTTTGGATAAGTCAAACTGGCTAACTGAGCACTGTCAGACAGCAGATAAAAATTGTTATCAGAAACACGGTACGCAACAATTTTTTTCTTACCCGCTGATAATGTATAAGCGACTACTCGCGATTTTCCTGATTTTTTCCCCACAACAAGGCGCATGGTTTCATTTTTCTTGAGTTTTCGTAAATCAAACGCTCCCGGTATAGATTTTTTCAGTACGGCGACTTCACTCGCTTCCAGGCCGGAACGTGTGGCAGTGGTATAAAATTCATTCTTTACAACATCGGCTGAGTACATTTAATCGTTCGCTGTAAGATAAAATATCTGCGCTATTTTAATGAGTAGGAGATCTACTGTCATCAATCCATTGGACATATACTTTGGCATCATAAATCCCACCGGCAAAATGCCAGGTCCATGATAATGATGAAAGTCCTGCGCCGGAAGATGAAAGCCAGTTTACAGAGTAGCGAGTCTTACACCGTTCCATGTAACTGTCAGGTCTATTCAGCTCATACCTGGTGTTAAAATACGCCGCGTGTGGCGCACTCAACCAATAATGTCAATTTCCGTTCTATGGCCTATACACCTTGCGTAAGAAACTTATGAGAAATCATAGTATTTACTGATAAAACAATAAGATATCTTGTTAACGTGGTTTTTTACATCATTGGCCCTCGAACCCCTAACTCTCTTCCAGATAACGGCCTGGCGTCTTGCCTAATGCTTTTTTAAACATGGTGATAAAAGCGGTTGGCGATTCATATCCCAGTTCGTAAGCAATGTTTTGCACCGAACTTCCGGTTACGAGCATACGTACTGCGATCAGCAGATACAGCTGTTGCCGCCATTTACCAAAGGTCATGCCGGTTTCACGGCAGATGAACCGCTCAAAGCTGCGGTCGCTCATCGCCATCTGGCTGGCCCAGTCATGCAAGGTGCTGCGGTTACCGGGGTTATTTATCAGCTTCGCGGCCAGCATTTTGATTCTGGCATCCGTGGTGATGGGTAAACAGAGATGCTCAACCGGCATCAGCGACAATTCATGCAGCATCACTTGGGCCAGTCTTCCGCTGTGACTCTCCTGCGCATACTCCGGCGGTGTATCGGCAAAATGTTTGATCATCTCCCGCAGCATCGGACTGATGTACAACGTACAGCACTCCTGCGGCATTCCCGGATAATCAGGCTCGACAAACAGAAAGAAGATCTGCGCATTGACTGTTGCGCGGTTGCTGTGTGGCATTCCGCCTGGGATCCACACGGCATAGTTCACCGGCACCATCCAGTAGGCTTTTTCCACCTCACAGGTCACCCCGCCGTGCAGCGTCAGCACCAGCTGAGCCTTACGGTGCTGATGAAACGGCAGCTCCTGTTCGTTCGCGGTCATTTCCACGCTCAGCGCGACAACGGGACTGGTATTGGTATCCGGATCGAAATCCGTCAGGCTTTTTAGCAGTGACATAAGATTGGCCAAATTTAGAGATTAATTGTGATTATCCAGAGATTACGCGCGATGACGAAGCACTTATGATCACACCATAATATCTGCACAGAGTTAGACAATATGAATTCATCACCATCGCTGACCAAAAAATCACTCCTGCTGATTATCGGGATCCTCTTAGTCGCCGCCAACCTGCGCGCCCCTTTTACCAGTCTGGCGCCGCTGCTGGAGATCATCCGGGATCAGTTCACCCTGACCGGCGCGCAGGCCGGTTTGCTGCAAACCTTACCCCTGCTGGCATTTGCCCTCTTCTCCCCTTTCGCTGCTGGGATTGCCAAAAAATGTGGCATTGAGAAAGTCATTTTCGCCGCGCTTCTGATCATCGCCACCGGAATTATTTACCGCTCTTTCGGCGGTGTCGTCGGGTTGTACAGCGGCACGGTACTGATTGGCCTCGGGATTGCGTTCGGCAACGTATTACTGCCGGGGATCCTCAAACGCGATTTCCCGCATAAAGTCGCCAGCCTGACCGGCATGTATGCCCTGACTATGGGGATCGCCGCCGCCATTGGTTCCGCTACGGTAGTTCCGCTGGCGCATATTCCGGCTTTTGGCTGGGATTACTCGATGCTTCTGACGCTGATCTTTCCGTTCGTCGCCGCGATTATCTGGCTTCCGCAACTGCGCCATTCAGCCAGCACACAGCAAGTCTCTGACGCACCGCATCCAAAAACCGGGTGGATCTGGCGTTCTGGTCTTGCCTGGCAGGTCACCCTGTTTTTAGGCCTGAACTCCCTGATTTATTACATCGTCGTCGCGTGGCTGCCTGCCATCCTGCAAAACCTCGGTTTCAGCGCCACTGAAGCAGGTTCGCTGCACGGTATTTTGCAACTGGCGACGGCCGTTCCCGGCTTCTTTATTGGCCCTCTGCTGTCGCGGATGCGTGACCAGCGCGCCATAGCGGTGCTGGTTTCTCTGCTGGCGGTTGTCGGTCTTGTTGGCCTGTTAGTCATACCAACGCTGGCGGCACTGTGGATCGTGCTGTTCGGCCTCGGTGCAGGGTCCACCATCATTCTCGGTCTGGCCTTTATCAGCCTGCGGGCCAACACACCGGTTCAGGCCGCGGCGCTGTCAGGCATGGCGCAATGCGTCGGCTACCTGCTGGCCGCCGGCGGGCCACCTCTTGCGGGCCTGCTTCATGATGTTCTCGGTGGCTGGACTTATCCGCTTATCGGTTGTGCCGGGCTGGCGTTGCTGATGGCATTTATCGGTTATCTCGCCGGGCGGGCCAGACATCTTGAGCATCCCGACTTACCTGCCCATACCGCTCAATATGTCGAACCCGTTTCCGGGTCATTTATTCCGCCTGCGGAAGACGCTAAAGAATAAACCCGTCTTAGAAAGCAAATTGCACTTAGCAGGGGTCAGTTTGGATATCGAAAATTATTGTACGTTAAGGTTATTTTTTGACCT
>CAUQMS010000036.1:0-29549 GCA_963519305.1 uncultured Enterobacterales bacterium | reverse complement strand
TGTGGTGATCTGATCCTGACTTCGGCCAAAAGTTCGATTTATTCAACAAAGCCGTCTTTCGCCTGTGCAAACCTGGCAGATGCTGCTGACCTATTTATTAGAACGCCACTATGGTCTTACTTTGAACGACACACCGTTTTCTGAAGAAGAGAAAATACGCGAGCATATTGAGGCCGGTATCTCATTAACTGATGCAATTAATTTTCTGGTAGAGCGATATGTATTGGTACGCATCGACCGTAAAGGTTTCTCCTGGCACGAACAGGCTCCGTTTATTAATACGATTGATATTCTTCGGGCAAGAAGGGCAACAGGGTTGCTGCGTGGTGTGCAGAGAGGCATACCATGAGCGCTGGTTTTTCTATCCCCTCTGCAGTCTATCGTATCAAGCAGTTGACGGAAGCTGAACCCGAGTCGTGGTCCGATTTATGCCAAGCTGTGACTCAAGCTTATCTTCAGATAAGAATGCAGCCACAAACCACCGACCATTCCTGCCTGACTATTTGCGAGCATTCAGGTAATACCTCGCTGCGGTTTGACGATAGTTTGATTGGGCTAGGCGTCATTTCGTTTAACGGAAGTCGTGCCCGCTAGCAGGCAGGGGATGCATTTATACTGGCTCGCGGTATGCATCAAACAGCCGACTATCGCTGTAATACCAATAACCTGCCTTATGGTTTTTTGGTCAGGGTGGTTATTCTATTAGCTAACTACTATTGCCCTGTCACCTGGCAGATAAATACTGATATTCCTCTCTCTGACTGGCAACAAACAGCTGACTGGATCGCTAAGTATCTAAATCTTGCGAGCAGCATTCCTGATTTGAACGCCTGATTTTTCTTGTCTCAACTCTCTCAGCATAATGCGCCAGCCATTCCCGGCAGGCGTGTTTGTTTTTATTCATGGAAAACGAATGATGCAAACAGAACCTGAAGTACTAACTGACCATACTGAACTCATCTGCTCGACCAATATCGAGCGGATTGTCACGGGGCGTAACGCCGCGCTGGCACAGACTGAAGCCCTTATCTTCCAGCTTGAAGGCATCTCGGCAACCACCAGCAGCATTGGCGGTGGAATTGCAAGAGACTGGGCCATGCGACAAGACTTCCGCTGCGGCTGCTGGCTTATGGAGAAAGCAGAAACGGCAATGAAGATGATTACCTGCAATCTTGATCGCGGTATATGGCGAGATTTGATGAAGAAATCGGGAATGCTCAGTTTGATGGATGCCCAGGCAAGGGACCAGTGGAACAAAAACCTTGAGGGGGAGAATATTCCTGCCATCAGCGAAGCGAATATCCTCAGCACCTTTGAGCAGTTGCATCTCAACAAAATGGATGTCTTTGAGCGCGGTATTATCAATGTTTTTAAAGGACTATCATGGGATTACAAAACTAATAGCCCGTGCAGTTTTGGAAAGAAGATCATCATCAATAATCTGGTGACTCACAATCGTTGGGGTTACAGCCTGAACTGGGGCTGGCGTCGAGATCAGTTAGCTGATTTGGAAAGGATGCTATTTCTGCTGGACGGAAAACCAATCCCTGATAACCGGGGCGATATTACTACCCGACTTATGGAACATGTGCGTGATAACCCGAGCCAGCAGTCGTATGAAGATGATTACTTCAGTATTCGATATTTCCAGAAGGGTACCGGACACTTGACGTTTAAGTGCCCAGAGCTAATTGACAAGATGAATGACATCATTGCGAAACACTACCCCGGAATGTTAGCGCAAAGCATCTAATCTAGGCATTTCTAAAATCTGTTTTTCTTCAGAAAAATCACGTAAAATCTCAAAACCACAAATTCACTAACTTATTGATTTAATGTTGTTTTATGTAAAAATCAAGTGAGTATATAAGTGAGTATACATAGTGGTTGTGTATTTATCTATTTACTTATAATTCAGATGGTTGAAAGTAATTGGCGAGTCCGGCCTTCGCACCAATAGTAACGTATGAAAATTAAGACACCCGCTAAGGTGTCTTTTTTTATGCCTGAAATTTGGGTTTTCACCCAGCCTGCTACATCAGTGAAGTGAATGATTTACTGCAAATTTCTCACTTTCATTACCTGCTCTGGCTTGCGGCCATTGTTTGCCTTTTCGCACAATTCAAACAGGGCAGGTAGCAGATGGGCCGAAGCCTTGAGATAGGCACTTAACTGCGATACTCCTTCCGGCGGCACCACTTCACAGTTCTCCAGTGATTCGCTGATACACAACAAACCATGGCACAACCCTTCGGCAGATTCGGCAGCAACGGCACCAAGGTCATACAGCTGCGCATCACTGAAATGGCTGAGATCCAGCCCGGCAATCAGCGAGCGGAAAACGGTGACAGAGTTATCAGGGCAAGTCGTTTCAGTCGTGGTATTCATCATTTTATGCTCCAAAAGTTAGGGATGACCACCACCTGAGACGCTAAACTCGGGTGGTAGCTCAGGCAGGGTTAGCGTACCGGCAACTCTCGGAAAAAACCGGCGCTCCTTTCGAAGCCCCCACCTGAGCCACCATTGTTTGGGTGAGCTAAAGCGTGCAGCATTATTACATAGTGCTGCCGAGAATTGTTGAGTTCGGAACGCTAACTCCGGCTGCGGATTTTGCCGCAGCGAGGAGATTATAAGGCATGGTTTTTTGTACAGTAAGTGGATGTTGAGATGAGTTTGCAGTTATGCGCGATGTCTCGCAAGGCGGGATGTAACGGATGAAATTTATGGGGCCTAGCAGATGACTCAATATATTTTGGCGAAAATATATTGATTGGTTTCTGATGTTTTACAAGGGGACATTTATTTAGAAACTGCGTTTTGTCTTTTGTTTTTATACCGGCATAGTGAGTAGAATCGATAAGTCGAACTCATACTCTCAGGATAACAAGCACATGGCTGGTGTAAACCATTGGACTCGTGATCAACTTCTCGTCGCTTTCACCCTTTACAGTCAAATTCCTTTCGGAAGACTACATTCAAAAAATCGCGACATTATTTATTACGCGAATCTCATTGGCCGCACACCGTCCGCATTGGCCATGAAATTGGTTAACTTCGCCAGCCTTGATCCATTCATCATTGAGTCGGGGCGCACCGGGTTAAAAGGTGCGTCCAATGCCGATCGTACCATATGGCGGGAGATGGCAGAAGATACGGCCTCTTTCGAAGCGCAATGCGAACAAGCCATGGAAAAATTAGAGCTGCCTGTGACAGAGCTGCAAGACAGCGAAGCTCCTGACTATAGTGGTAGGGAGAGGACGACAATCGTTAAGGCCCGTGTCGATCAGCAGCTATTTCGCAAAAATGTCCTTGAAGCCTATGAATATCGCTGCTGTCTAACCGGGCTTGAAGAGCCTGCCCTATTAGTCGCAAGCCATATCCTTCCGTGGAGTCATGCTGTTGAACATCGTTTAAATCCTAGCAATGGTTTATGTTTATCGAGCTTGCATGACAAAGCTTTTGATCGCGGTTTGATCTCTTTTAATGACGATCTCGAGATGCTGCTTTCGCCACAAATTAAGAAACTCAAAAGCGATACTTACATTGAAAACTTTGCGAATTATGAAGGGAAGAAACTCCGTTCTCCTCTCAAGTATTCGCCAGATATTAGCCAACTAAAATATCACCGGAATAAAATCTTTATTGCCGAATAGCAGAAGGGCGCAATCCCCGCGCCCTCCCAGCAACCTGACGATATCCCCCTAAAACATCTCCCCCATATTCAACTGCCCCATCAGTAACGCGTTATCACTGTAATCCACTGGGACCGCGACGACGGCCGGGCCTTGTACGTCCATCGCGGCGCGCAGGGTGCTTTCCAGTGTGTCGGAGGAGGTGACGGCGAAACCTTTGGCACCGAAGGATTCTGCGTAGGCTTTGAAGTCTATCGGGCCGAATTTTACGCCGGAGGTGCGCTGGTATTTCTTCTGTTCCTGAATCGCCACCATGTTGTAGCAGTCATCCACCCAGATGATGTGCAACAGGTTGACGCCCAGACGCACCGCGGTTTCCAGCTCCATGCTGGACTGCATAAAGCCGCCGTCGCCAGAGACGGAGACCACTTTGCGGCAGGGTTCGACCAGTGCGGCACCGATCGCCCATGGCAGCGCGACGCCCATGGTCTGCTGACCGTTGGAGATCAGTACCTGCCGCGCACGGAAGCTGTAAAGATAGCGTGCGATCCAGATGTGAAAACTCCCCATGTCCACGCACAGCGTCACGTCACTGTTAACGATGTCCTGCATGGCGCGCACCAGGCGCAGCGGGTGAATCGCAAACTGGCTCAGGCTGCGGCCTTTTTGCGCCAGCAGTTCGCGCTGCTGACGGCGGTCATCGAGGATAGAAAGTGTCGCGGGGCTGAGGTCAAAATGCTGATGCACCTGCTCGGTCAGCAGATCTACGGTATCGGCGATGTCTCCCACCAGTTCCACATCGGGCGTGTAATCGCTGTCGGTCTCGGCCGGTACCACGTCGATGTGCACCAGTTCGGCCTGATCGTTGCTCCACTGCGCCGGTTCGTACTCGACCGGGCTGTAGCCGACCGTGATCACTAAGTCGGCATTGCGCAGCAGGCGGTCACCGGCCTGGTTATTGAACAGGCCGACGCGGCCAGCAAAACGGTGGAAGTGCGCCTGATCGATAACCCCCGCCGCCTGATACGTACTGGTGACCGGCAGATCGCTTTTGTTAAGTAAGCGTCGGATGGCTGCCGCATTGCGGGGCTGGCTGGCCATCAGGCCGAGCAGCAGCACCGGATTTTTGGCTTTTTGCAGGCAAGCAGCGACCTGACGGATAGCATCCTGTGGCGCGCTGCCAAGCGTCGGCGGTTGCGAGCTGAGCAAACGGCCATGCGCCGGTTCGTTGATAATGTCCATCGGCAGGCTGATAAACGACGCGCCGGGTCGGCCAAACTCGGCGGCGCGAAAACCGTTTGCCAGCACTTCAGACAGCGCAGACGACGAGGTGACTTCGGCGGCGAACTTGGTCACCGGGCGGAACATCGACACCGTGTCCATGGTCTGATGCACCTGTTTGGCGTGATCGGCGCGTTTTACCGCGCCGCCGATGGCGACCAGCGGGTCACCTTCTGAGGTGGCCGTCGCCACGCCGGTGATCAGGTTAGAACAACCGGGGCCGGAGGTGACCAGCGCCACGCCCGCCTTGCCGGTCAGGCGGCCCACCGCACCGGCCATAAAGGCGGCATTGGCTTCGTGGCGAACCGGAATAGTGATGATGGATGAGTCGACCAGCGAGTCGAATACCCGGTCAATTTTGGCACCGGGAATGCCGAAGACATGTTTTACGCCCTGTTGTTCAAGCTGGGCAACGACCAGATCCGCCCCGCAGTTCCACGTATTTTTGCTGTCTGAGTTTTTCATGGTTTACATTCCTTCGTTGGCTGTGTGGCGTTTAACTTTCAACAGAACGGATGGCGTCATCGAGGTTTTCGGGGCTCAGATCGGCCTGCATAAAGTCGCGGTCGGTGGGGAAGTCGATCAGTAATTTATCGACGGTGCCGAAGGTCAGCACGCCGCTCTCCAGCTGGTAGTCCAGCACGTGGCCGCCGCTGCTGCGCTCGCGGTTAATAAAGTGCTCGTGGTACCCGGCAACGTTGATGCCCTGCATGTATTCCGGGGTGAGAAAGCCAATCAGCACGCCTTCACTGTGTTCGATATGGAAGGTCGGCTGCGCTTCAATGGCTTCCAGCATCGGTTTGTACGGGCGGTGCTGTTCCGGTACGGTGCGCGTCTCCACGCGGCTGAACACGCCGTCAATACGCAGGGCGCAGAAGGTGTTTTTGCTGGCAACCACGTCGTCGATGATCTTATGGATAGCGTCGCGGCTGTGCGGTGTATCGAGATGATACTCATTAGTCGGGTTAAAGAATGTCATCACCGCGAACGGGGTCTTCTGTTCCGGGCTGGCGCGGCGCGCGGTGCCGTCGCCACGTAGCTGGAAGATGTTGCTGTTAAAAGCGATCAGCTCGCCGTCAAGATGGTTAAAAGTGCCGAGACCAAAGTCGCCGTGTTCCAGCAGGCCAGTCATGGTGGTCTCGCCTTCGTACACGCCGCTTAGCAGGGCGCTCATCATCGAAGACTGATATATCACGCGCTCAGGGTGGTCCTTCTGAAACTGCAGGGCACTGCGGGTGATATCTGCCACGCAGTCGCAGTCACTGTGGGCATCGTGGCGGTGAAGGTTGTGGGCTGTCATGTTGTCGCTCCGTAGGAGAATGATTAGCATTGTTAACTAAAGGTTGACTCCATTCCGCCGCGAGTTCCAATATGACGGGGTGTTCACTTTGAGACGTTTTTGATATGGAACTTCGTCATCTGCGTTATTTTGTGGCGGTGGTCGAAGCCGGGAATTTTACCCGCGCCGCCGAACAACTGGGCATCTCTCAGCCGCCGTTAAGCCAGCAAATACAGCGGCTTGAGCATGAAATTGGCGCACCGCTGTTGCGGCGTTTAACGCGTAGTATTGAACTGACAGAAGCGGGGAAAACGCTGTACGGCGACGCGGTGAATATTCTGAGGCTGACCGATGCGGCGCTCGAGCGCGCACGCAGCGTGGCGCGGGGCGTCAGCGGAACCTTGCGGATTGGCTTTGCCAGTTCCACGGCGTTTAATCCGCAGGTGTTTGCGTTGCTGCACCGCTTTCGGGACAGCTATCCGGGAATGGAGTTATTGCCGCAGGAGAAGGAGATGTCGGCGCTGATGACCGCGCTGGCAGAAGGCGCCATCGACGTGGCGTTTATCCGCCTGCCGTGCGAGCGCAGTAAGGATTTTGCCTGCCGGGTGATTGATTTTGAACAGATGGTGGTGGCGCTGCCGCGTGCCCATCCGCTGGCGCAGCGGGCGGACATTGCCCTTGGCGCCCTGAAAGATGAAACGCTGATCACCTTTCCGCGCGATGTGGCACCGAGCCTCTACGACTCGGTGATCGCCGCCTGCAACGAGGCCGGTTTTACCCCGAAACTGGGCCAGCAATCGCCGCAGGTGACTTCCGCCATCAGCATGGTGGCGACCGGTTTTGGTTATGCGGTAGTACCCGCTTCACTGGGGAAAATCGATGATGAAAACGTTACATGCCTGCCACTTGCCGGGCCGCCGCTGACTACGCAGGTGGCGCTGGCATGGCGGCGCAATGACAACGGTAAAGCGGCGATACATCTGTTGAAGTTGCTCTGAACCGGATGCCGAATTACACCACAATAATCACGGATACGCGGCGGTTCTCGGCGCGACCAGCCTGAGTTTTGTTGCTGGCGACCGGGTTGCGTTTCCCCATGCCGCGGGTATGAATATTGCTGCGCGGCATTCCGGCATTGGCAAACGCGGTGGCGACGGTGTTGGCCCGACGCAGGGATAAATCTTCGTTGTACTTATCATCGCCATAATCATCGGTATATCCGTCAAGGTTGACCTTCACCAGCCCGACTCGCACCAGTTCGCGGGAGAGGGTCTCCACCGTTTTCTGGCTCTGTGGCGACAGGGTGTCCTGATTATTACCGAACAGCACTTTGGCGTTCAGCCCCAGCTCCCAGCCCTCACTGGTCAGGCTAAATCCCTGCTCTTTTAATATCGCGATTTGCTCCGGGGTTAACCCCGGCGGTTTTGACTGGCAGGCGGTCAGCATCAGCAGACAAAAAAGCAGCATAAATGGGGCAAGCAATGTCTTAAACGAATCATTTATTCTCAATTAAATCAGTCTCTTGGTAAAATATTTAGTAAGGGTCAGATACGGCCGCTAATGGCGTGCGGTTTGCCAGATGCCAGCAACTGCCGGTGAATTTTTTCGAGCGATACATGGCTTCATCGGCACGTTCGAGCAACTCTTTAGGCGTCGCCGCCTGGGTTGGGGCCAGCGCAATGCCGATACTTACCGACACCATCAGCGTTTTGCCATCGGGCAGGATGAGCGGTTCCTGCATCACCTTCACCAGGGTCTGTGCCACGCTGATGGCATTTTCCTCCACGCTGGCTGCCGGCAGTGCTGCATTCTGCAGCTGTAATAACACCGCAAATTCATCGCCGCCAAGCCGGGCCAGCAGATCCTGCTCCTGCAGATGCATTCCCAGCCGTTCTCCAATATCGATCAGCACCTTATCTCCCGCCGCATGGCCGAAGTTATCGTTAATCTCTTTGAAGTTATCAACGTCGATAAACAGCAGCGCCAGCGAGGTCTGCGGGCGTAGCGGGTTGTAGCACTGGTTCAACGTATCGATGAAATACGCCCGGTTACGCAGGCCCGTCAGGCTGTCGTGCAGTGCTTTGTGGGCCAGCGAGTCGTTCTCATTTTTCAGGTGATTCTGCCAGGCTTCCAGCTCAGTCAGCAGGCTGTTGAAGTCACTGCTCAGGGTATGCAGTTCGGCAATAGGCGCAGATGGCACGCGCAGGTTAAAGGTTCGGTTGGCGCTGACGGCGTGCGTCACATCGGTTATGTTTTGCAGTGAGCCGACAATCCGTTTAACCATGCGCCGCGACAGCGTAAACGCCAGCACTGCGGTCAGCAGCAGGCTGGCCAGCAGGCCAATGATCACTTTAAGCAGAAAACCAATCAGGCTGGCGCCGTCAGCAGCCAGCCACACGGTGCCGATCTGCTGGTTGGCGTGAAGTATGGGCAGAGTGATCGGTTTTGGAAACGCCAGATGACCGACCATCTGCCCGAGTTTATCCCAGGAGCCCCGCTGCGGACGCTGCCAGTCAGCCAGTACGGTACCGTCATTGGTCAGGATCTTGGCCTGATAGAAATCTTCGTTGGTGGCAATCAGCTCGAGGGCGTCACGCGCTGCCGGTTTATCGTTAAATACCACGGCGGCCTCGGTGGTGTAACCGATGGCGCGGGCTGTGAGATGCAAATTGTAGTCAGCGTGCGAGCGCAAGGCGATCAGCGCCAGCACGGTCAGCAGAAACCCTGCCAACCCCATGCCGAGCAAGATCACCACCACGTGAATACGGTTCAGTTCGCGGCTTAACGACGGGCGCACGCCTGGGTTGTCGTCGGCAGAAACACGGCGATGTTGTTCCATGGTTTACTCCTTTTCCCTGGCGAGCTGCAAAACATTGGGATGCACCCTGACGCCGCTGCGGGCCAGAGTGTCCAGATTCAGTTTGAAGCCGACATGAGCAGGGCTGATGACCAGACAAAACGCATTGAGCAGCGCGCAGTCGTCATCTTTTTCGCTGAGGGTTAATACCGCATGACCCGTCAGTCGGTTCTGCAGGGAGTGTTGTTGGTCTGCCGAAATAGAACCGGAATAGAGAGCGTCGCAGTCAGTAATTAATGCCGGGCTGTCGGGGGTGATATAGCGCACGCTCAGCGTCTTGCCGGTCAGGTTGTTATTTCCCGGCATCAGGCCTGCGGCAAATTCCACGGGCGGGATCACGCACAGTTTGATGACATCGGGATTATTAGTTACCGGCCAGCGGGAATAACTGAGTATTCCCATTACGGTATTTGCCACTTCCTGCTGTTGCGCAGATGACGAAGGTTTATTGGGTAATACAGAATTTTGCGCCCATAAATCCACAGAAAAAATAAGGCTAATAAAACTTAAAGCCAAAAGAGCGCGTGATGCCAGTTTGCAGCAATCAGAGAGGAGGGGGCCTGTGTGATGGAAACCGCGTCGGTTTTTTTCCATATGCTGGCTCGCGCTTTGCTAAACAAAAATAAAAGTACGTTTCACTGAACGCTGAAAGCGCAGGAGTCGTAAAATAAGAATTTTCCGACTAAGAATAACTTTAACAACATTTGGCGTTGCCCGGTTAATGAAAAATGAGAGTCACCTCTCTTCTGCTGCATAAATGAGCGGCGCATTGACGGCTAGTGCGGGGTAGTAACGTGGTACAAACCTCTTTGACGGGAGCAGGAGAGTTTGCTTTTTGTCCGTTCCGCACAACCTATTTACCGCTATTAGTCAGCATCAGATAAATAGTAACAGACGGGTATTATCGGGGGTCGAACAAATAACCACCGGAAGGGTTTTGTGCGAATTATAAACAATTCGGTCATTATGCAAACAATCGGTATAAATAACCTGCGCAAATATGTTGATGGCTACAAATATAAATTGTTACTGAATGATCATTAATGGGTACTCCCTATGGGCGATTATGTTAATAAACCACCATTCTTAAGGGGAATTATCGAACGATGATTATTAATCGTGACTTTGATCTCAATCCCACACGAAATGACAGCTTTTTATGCTGCCGATAGGTATCATCCCGGCATTAATGATATGTTTTATTCGTTTGATTGGTTTTTTTAAGAACGCGTTGGTGGCATATATCGCGCCAAAAACGACGTCATAAAAAATCGATTTAAAATAGCAGTTTATTTTTTCTATACCGAGGGATTATGGACAACACACATATTGATACGCAGGTTCGGGGCTCGGCAACGAGCTGGCGTAAAACAGACACCATGTGGATGCTGGGTCTGTACGGTACCGCAATTGGTGCAGGCGTACTTTTCCTGCCTATTAATGCCGGGATCGGCGGTTTGATTCCACTGATTATTATGGCCATTCTGGCTTTCCCGATGACATTCTTCGCGCACCGTGGTTTGACGCGTTTTGTATTATCCGGGAAAAATGCCGGTGAAGACATTACCGAAGTCGTAGAAGAGCATTTTGGTATTTCTGCTGGTAAGCTTATTACCCTGCTTTATTTCTTTGCTATTTATCCTATCCTGCTGGTTTATAGCGTCGCTATTACCAATACGGTTGAAAGCTTTATTACTCACCAGATGCACTGGACCGCTCCACCGCGTGCGCTACTCTCCCTGGTGCTGATTCTTGGCCTGATGGGTATCGTGCATTTCGGTCAGGACCTGATCGTCAAAGCGATGAGCATTCTGGTGTTCCCGTTTGTTGCGGTCCTGATGGCGCTGGCCTTGTACCTCATCCCGAACTGGAATATGTCTGTGTTCCAGAACGTCTCTCTTTCCGGTAACGGCGTGGGCAGCGGCTTACTGATGACCCTGTGGCTGGTGATCCCGGTGATGGTGTTCTCATTTAACCACTCGCCAATCATATCCTCATTCGCGGTAGCTAAGCGTAAAGAGTACGGCGAAGACGCTGAGAAAAAATGTTCCCGCATCCTGGCTTACAGCCACATCATGATGGTATTAACCGTGATGTTCTTCGTATTCAGCTGCGTGCTCAGCCTGTCTCCGGAAAACCTGATGGAAGCGAAAACCCAGAACATCTCTATTCTCTCTTATCTGGCGAACCACTTCTCCAACCCGATGATTGCCTATGTCGCCCCG
The DNA here is from genome assembly GCA_963519305.1 of uncultured Enterobacterales bacterium. Taxonomy (GTDB): domain Bacteria; phylum Pseudomonadota; class Gammaproteobacteria; order Enterobacterales; family Enterobacteriaceae; genus Ewingella. The sequence goes on along the minus strand of CAUQMS010000036.1, from coordinate 18,275 downwards.
TTTATTGCCTTTATTGCCATCACTAAATCTTTCCTTGGCCATTATCTGGGCGCCCGAGAAGGTTTTAACGGTATGGTAATTAAGTCACTGCGCAGCAAAGGAAAAAATATTTCCCTGCCAACGCTGAACCGCTACACCGCTATTTTCATGTTACTGACCACATGGCTGGTGGCGACATTAAACCCAAGTATTCTGGGTATGATTGAAAATATCGGCGGCCCGATTATTGCGATGCTGTTATTCCTGATGCCAATGTATGCCATCCGCAAAGTACCGGCGATGAGAAAATACAGCGGTCACATCAGTAACGTGTTCGTGGTTATTATGGGTCTGATTGCCATGTCAGCGATTGTTTATACCCTGATGGGCTAAGCCTGAATTAAATAAGTCATAATGAGCAGGGTAATACCTGCTCATGTTTTAACTTCCTATTTCAATCATTATATTTCTTTTCTCCGGCGACTTCCTCGCCCGGCCCTTTATTGACACTTATTTAGTCATGGAGTCAGACGTGATCAGCATCTTCGATATTTTCAAAATTGGTATTGGCCCTTCCAGTTCTCATACTGTCGGCCCAATGAAAGCCGGGAAAATATTCAGCGATGAACTTATCTCCCTCGGCCATATCAATAATACAACCCGCGTCGTGGTAGATATTTACGGCTCTTTGTCTTTGACCGGCAAAGGGCACCATACCGATCTCGCCATTATCATGGGGCTGGCCGGTAATTTACCGGAGTCCGTTGATATTGATGCCATTCCAGGTTTTATCCGTGCAGTAGAAAGCAGCGAACGGCTGATGCTGGCTAACGGCGCGCAGGAGGTCGACTTCCTGGCCGATGGCGGAATGAATTTCCACAGCACTAACTTACCGCTGCACGAAAACGGCATGACGGTCAGCGCATTCAATGGCGAAAACCTGCTCTACAGCCAGACCTATTACTCCATCGGCGGCGGTTTTATTGTCGAAGCCAGCCGCTTTGGCGTGCAGGAAGAGAGCGCCATCACCATGCCGTTCCCGTTCAAATCGGCCCAGGATCTGCAGCAACACTGCAACGACACCGGTCTGTCGCTGTCGGGCGTGATGCTGCAAAACGAACTGGCCGCGCATTCCCGTACCGAAATTGCCGAACACTTCGCGGCGATTTGGAATGTGATGAGTGAAGGCATCACCCGTGGTATTCACACTGAAGGTCTGCTGCCGGGGCCGATGAAAATTAACCGCCGCGCCGCCGCGCTGCGTCGCATTCTGGTCACGCAGGACAAAAACAACGTGGATCCGATGGGCGTGGTTGATTGGATCAACATGTACGCCATGGCGGTCAATGAAGAAAACGCCGCCGGTGGCCGCGTGGTCACGGCGCCAACCAACGGTGCCTGCGGCATTATTCCTGCGGTACTGACCTACTACGATCAGTTTATCCGCCCGGTCAGCCCGGATTCTTACAGCCGCTTCTTCCTGGCGGCGGGCGCGGTCGGCGTGCTGTTTAAAATGAACGCCTCAATATCTGGCGCAGAAGTCGGTTGTCAGGGTGAAGTCGGCGTAGCCTGTTCGATGGCGGCGGCTGGGTTAACTGAGTTGCTCGGCGGCAGCACGGCGCAGGTGTTTATGGCAGCTGAGATCGCCATGGAGCACCATCTGGGCCTGACCTGCGATCCGCTGGCCGGTCAGGTACAGGTTCCGTGCATCGAACGTAACGCGATATCTGCGGTTAAAGCCGTTAACGCCTCGCGCATGGCGCTGCGTCGCACCAGCGAACCGCGTGTCTGCCTCGATAAAGTCATCGAAACCATGTACGAAACCGGCAAAGATATGAATGCGAAATACCGCGAAACGTCGCGCGGCGGATTGGCCATCAAGGTGCTGGCTTGTAATTGATTCCGCTTTCATCATCTCTTTCTTAAAAGGCGGGAAACCGCCTTTCTTACCCCCGAAATCCCCTCCGCCCTGTGCTATGTTAAATCTGATACTTTCTGCAACCTGACAACATCTAAAACAGTTAAAGGGACGAATCGGCATGTCTAAATTTTTCATGAATGACCGCAAGAATCTGATTAACGACGTGATAGAAGGCGCAATTCTCACCTCCCCCTACAAAAACCTGGCAAAGCTGGACGTCGATCCGGCCATCCGTGTCGTGGTGCGCAGCGACTGGGATAAGAAAAAGGTCGCCCTGATTTCCGGTGGCGGTTCAGGCCATGAACCGGCGCATGTCGGCTTCATCGGTAAAGGTATGCTGACGGCCGCCGTCTGCGGTGACGTGTTTGCCTCGCCAAGCGTGGACGCGGTGCTCAACGCCATCGTGGCGGTGACTGGCGAAGCAGGTTGCCTGCTGATTGTTAAAAACTATACCGGCGACCGTCTGAACTTCGGCCTCGCGGCGGAAAAAGCCAAAATCCTCGGTTATAAAGTCGATCTGGTGATGGTGTCTGATGATATCTCCCTGCCTGACAACAAGCAGCCGCGCGGTATTGCGGGCACAGTACTGGTGCATAAAATTGCCGGTTACGCGGCGCAGCAGGGGAAATCGCTGAAAGCGGTGACCGCCGCGGCGCAAAAAGCCATCGATGCCACCGCGAGTATCGGTGTGGCGATGGCCGGTTGCAGCCTACCGGGCGACAGCGGTGAAGAAGAGGAAGAGAGCCGCATTCCTGCCGGTCAGGTTGAGCTGGGCTTAGGTATTCACGGCGAGCCGGGCGTATCCAAACTCAAAACCCAGAACAGCGAAAAAGTCATCACCACGCTGGTGGAAAAACTTCAGGCCGGGTTCAAAAAAACCGACAAACTGGCGGTGCTGGTCAACAACCTCGGCGGCGTTTCTCCGCTGGAGATGAACCAGTTGACCAAGGAACTGGTGCATTCGGCGCTGGGGAAATCCATTCGCTATCTGATTGGACCGGCGGCACTGGTCAGCGCGCTGGACATGAAAGGCTTCTCGCTCTCGGCTATTGCCCTGACAGATGATTTTGAAAAAGCGCTTTTGGCTGAGGTGGAAGCCTCGGGCTGGCAGCCGCTGGTGAAACTGGAGAAACTGCCAACGCAGAAAGCCAAAAAAATCAGCCAGAAAGCGAAAGTGAAAGCCTCGGCGAACGCCAGTGTTGGCAAAATTGTCGAGACTATCACGCAGACATTGTCGGGTCTGGAAGATGAGCTGAATAAGTTGGATGCCAAAGTGGGGGACGGTGATACCGGTTCGACATTTGCCAGCGGTGCGCGGGATATTCAGGAGCAGAACAAAGGTAAAAAGCTACCGCTTAATGATCTTTCTGCGCTGTTCACCGTAGTGGGCGATCGTCTGGCGACCGTAATGGGCGGCTCCAGCGGGGTGCTGATGTCTATCTTTTTCACCGCGGCCGGTCAGAAAGTGGAAGAGGGCAAGCCTGTCGCCGATGCGTTGCTGTTTGGCCTCGAACGCATGAAGCATTACGGCGGCGCAGATCTGGGGGATCGCACGATGATCGATGCCCTGCAACCGGCACTTGAAGCGCTGGGCAAAAAGGGTGACGTCAAAGCGGCCGCTAAAGCAGCAGCCAAAGGCGCAAAAGAAACAGCCAGCATGAAGAAAGCCAATGCGGGGCGTTCGTCCTATCTGAGCAGCAACAGCCTGAAAGGGGTGAAAGACCCCGGTGCGGTTGCCGTTGAGAAAGTTTTCGAGGCCTTAGCGAAGTAAGTTTCACGCAGTAAAAGCGGCCTGTCCGGTCTTCCGGCGGGCCGTTTTTATTCATTGCCCCGATAATCCAACTCCCGCATTGCCAAAATTGATCTGGCGCAAGTTCAGGTCACTCTCACCAGCGTACACAATATGGCCCCCGTATAATTTGCGGCCACTATTTGCCGCCGAATGAAGAGACCTTATGTCTGTCAGCCTGATCCAGCCCGATCGTCACCTGTTTTCTTACCCACTTTACTGGGCCGAATGCTTTGGTACGGCGCCTTTTCTGCCGATGTCGCGCGAAGAGATGGATCAACTTGGCTGGGACAGTTGTGATGTGATCGTGGTAACCGGTGATGCCTATGTCGATCATCCGAGCTTTGGTATGGCGATCGTGGGCAGGATGCTGGAAGCGCAGGGGTTTCGTGTCGGGATCATCGCCCAGCCTGACTGGACCAACAAAGATGATTTCATGAAGCTCGGCAAGCCGAACTTGTTCTTCGGGGTGACGGCGGGAAACATGGATTCGATGATCAACCGTTACACGGCGGACAGAAAGATCCGCCATGACGATGCCTACACGCCGGACAACGCGGAAGGCAAGCGGCCGGACCGTGCCACCGTGGCTTATTCCCAGCGCTGCAAAGAAGCCTTCAGCGATGTACCGGTGCTGCTTGGCGGTATCGAGGCCAGCCTGCGGCGTATCGCACATTATGACTACTGGTCAGACACCGTACGCCGTTCGGTGCTGGTGGATTCTAAAGCTGACATGCTGATTTATGGCAACGGCGAGCGTCCGCTGGTGGAAGTGGCACACCGTCTGGCGGCGGGTGAGAAAATCGCTGAGATCACCGATGTACGTAATACCGCCATTATGCGCAAAGTGGCACTGACAGGCTGGATCGGCGTGGATTCTACCCGCCTCGATAAGCCCGGTCGCATCGAACCTATTATGAATCCTTACGGCGAAGATTTACCCTGCTCCGAAGGCGTTTTGCCGGAACCTGATGGTCCGCAGCCGGTCACCGTTCGCGCGCCAAAACCCAAGCCGTGGGAGAAAACCTACGTGCTGCTGCCGTCGTTTGAGAAAGTGAAGAACGATAAAGTGATGTACGCCCATGCGTCGCGCATTTTGCATCATGAAACTAACCCCGGCTGTGCGCGGGCGCTGATGCAAAAACATGGCGACCGCTATGTCTGGATCAACCCGCCGGCCATTCCGCTGGCCACCGATGAAATGGATTCTGTGTTTGCACTGCCTTTCCAGCGCGTCCCGCATCCGTCCTACGGCAAGGCACGGATTCCGGCTTATGAGATGATCCGTTTTTCGGTCAATATCATGCGCGGCTGCTACGGCGGTTGTTCGTTCTGTTCGATCACTGAACATGAAGGGCGGATTATTCAGAGCCGCTCGGAAGAGTCGATCGTCAAAGAAATCGAAGAGATCCGCGACCGCGTGCCGGGCTTCACCGGTGTTATCTCCGATCTCGGCGGGCCGACCGCCAACATGTATATGCTGCGCTGCCAGTCACCGCGCGCCGAGCAGACTTGCCGCCGCGCCTCCTGTGTCTACCCGGATATCTGTAGCCACATGGACACTAACCATGAGCCGACCATCAAACTTTACCGCCGTACCCGGGCGCTGAAGGGGATCAAGAAGATCCTGATCGCATCCGGTGTTCGTTACGATCTCGCTGTACAGGATCCTTTGTATATCAAAGAGCTAGCTGAGCATCACGTCGGCGGTTATCTTAAGATCGCCCCAGAACATACCGAAACCGGGCCGCTGTCGAAAATGATGAAACCGGGCATGGGCAGCTATGATCGCTTCAAGAAATTGTTTGACCATTATTCGAAACAGGCGGGGAAAAAGCAGTACCTGATCCCATACTTTATTTCGGCCCATCCGGGAACGCGCGACGAGGATATGGTCAATCTGGCGCTATGGCTGAAGGAGAACCGCTTCCGTTTGGACCAGGTGCAAAACTTCTATCCGTCACCGCTCGCCAGCGCTACCACCATGTATTACAGCGGCAAAAATCCGCTCAATAAGGTGGATTACAAGAGTGAAGACGTGGTGGTGCCGAAAGGCGATCGTCAGCGTCGCCTGCATAAAGCCTTGCTGCGTTATCACGATCAGGCTAACTGGCCGGTGATCCGCGAGGGGCTGAATGCGCTCGGTTTAAAACATCTGATCGGCAGCCGGGCCGACTGTCTGATCCCGGCTGAAAATGCGGAGGATCGCGGGCGCGGGTATATTTCCCGCACACCGAAATTCACCAGCCGTCCGGCGGCCACCCGTTTTACCGGCGCACCTGCGGTGACTCAACCGGCCGGGAAGAAAAAACCGGTCAGTCGAGGTAAAAAACCGGCTTAAGGGAGTCACTCACCGGGCTGTTATCGGCATTGGCTGGCATCACGTCCGCCATATGCTTCCACCAACGCTGGCAGACGTCCGTCTGGGCCACCGCGTCCCAGCGTTCTTCAGATTCAATCTCCACCACCCCAAATAAAAGACTGCGTTTTTCGTCGAGAAAAATACTGTAGTGGTGTGCCCCGTAGGCTTTCAGAGTCTCGGCCAGTTCCGGCCAGATGGGGGAGTGCCGCTGCTGATATTCCGCATGGGCATCCCGGTTTACCTGCATAACAAAAGCTTTGCGGATCATGCTGTTTCTCCGGTTTTTCTCCTCCCCTTCGCAGGGGAGGGAACTCAAGATCACATCGCGCTCAGATACAGTTCGCGTACCTGTTCACGGCTGGCAGTGCGGGGGTTACAACCGGTGCAGGGATCGGTCAGGGCTTTGTCCAGCCACGCTTCGATGTCACTCTCTTTGATCCCCAGCGCCGCAAAACCTGACGGGATGCCGACCTTCTGCGAAAGCGCACGAATGGCGTCCAGTGCAGCATGGCTTGCCTGTTCCTCATTCATCCCAAGCGTTTTCACTCCCATTGCGCGCGCAATGTCGCCGAAGCGGTGCGGACAGGCTGAGCGGTTAAATGCTTCCACCACCGGCAGCAGGACAGCATTGCAGACACCGTGCGGCAGGTTGTGCGTCGCGCCCGGCTGATGGGCCAGCGCGTGGACCAGACCCAGCCCGGCGCTGTTGAACGCCATGCCTGCCAGATATTGCCCCTGCGCCATTTTCTCACGTGCCTCGAGGTTTTTACCGTTCGTCACTGCCTGTGGTAGCCATTCGGTGATAGTGCTGATGGCGGCCAGCGCGGTCGGGTCAGTGAGCGGATGCGCGCCAACCGAGACATAAGCTTCGATGGCGTGGGTCAGGGCATCCATGCCGGTGGCGGCCGTAACACCAGCCGGGATCGCCAGCATGATCGACGGATCATCCACGGCAATATCCGGGATCAGGTTGGCATCGATAATCACCTCTTTCACGAGACGCTGGCTGTCGATGATCACCGCGTTGCTGGTCATCTCTGCCGCGGTACCTGCGGTGGTGTTGATCGCCACTAAAAATACGCCCGGCTTTTTTACTTTACCGATGCCGGAGTATGCGGTGACCGGGCCAGGGTTGGCGGTGAGGATTTTGATGCCTTTGGCAGTGTCAATCGGGCTGCCACCACCGAAGGCGATCAGGAAATCGCAGTGATGCTGCTGATACCAACGGAAACCTTCGTCTACCACTTCGGAGGTCGGGTTAGGCGTCACGCCACCGTAAATCGCGTAAGGCAGGGCGGCACTTTCCAGTGCCGCAAACAGGCCGTCAAGCAGGCCGAGTTCGATCAGTTGCCCGTCGGTGACGATCAGTGCTTTACCAGGCAATTTTTGCTCCAGCATGGCGACCATGTCTTCAATCGCGCCTGTTCCGTGCAGGCTGATTTTGGGTAAAGCCAGCATAAAACTCATGATTAAAATCCCTCTCAGAGTCCGGTGTCTACGCTTTCAGCGCAGCAGCAAAAGGTGTGACTTCAAAGCGTTTCCCTAAGGCGATTAGCTCTTCGGTCGAGATGGTTTGCTTCTTGCCTCCCATCGACATCACCTTCACCAGAATTTCTGCGGATTTCTCAGCGGTGTCGATCAACCCAAACGCGTCATCCAGAGAAGGGCCGCTGCCAAAAATACCGTGGAAAGCCCACAGCACCAGGCTGTGATGTTGCATCTGATCGGCGGTCGCCGCACCAATGCCGTCGGTCCCCGGCACCATCCACGGCACAATGCCGATACCGTCAGGGAAGACCACCAGACATTCGGTGCTGCACTCCCAGAGTTGGCGGGTAAATGAGGCGTTATCCAGTTCCAGCACGTAGGTCAGTGCAATCAGATTTGTGGCGTGGCAATGCATGATCACCCGGTCCTGACCCTGCGTAACGTTCATGCGTACGGTGTGCGATTCCAGATGCGCAGCCAGTTCTGACGTCGGCAGGCCTCCTGCGGTCAGCCCCCACAGAATGCGGTAACCGTTGCCCTGACTATTGAGCTGCAATATCACCAGCGATTCGGCCGGTGCCAGCTGCACATTGCGGAAAAACTTGCCGGAGCCGGTGACGATAAAATACTGATTCGCCAGCTCTGGTGCCGGTTGGGTTAGCGCCACAATACGGGGCTCAGTGTAGAAATCGGCCTGATACGGCGCGATATCTTCCGGCAACAGGCGCAGACTGACGTTGCCGCCGTTGCGCTCATCCCAGCCCTTTAGCCACATGTCGGTGGTGGCTTTGATCATGCCCTGAACAAACCAGGCGTTGAGTAAAGTTTTCATTGTGAGTTACCTGTAAGAGAAACCTGTAAAAAGAGTGTTAAGAAGCTCAGCGTTTGGCGAGTTCGGTTTTTTCGTAATGGCGGACGTTGTCGAGCCACTGGCCACCGACCGGTACGTCGTGGCGCTGGCAGTACATGTCCCACACGGCCTGCCACGGCAGGCATTTCTGCTCTTCCAGCAGCGCCAGACGCGCAGTGTAGTCGCCGTCGGTTTCGAGTTTTTTCAGCATGTGCGTCGGTTCCAGCAGGGCGCGCAGCAGGGCTTTTTTCATGTTGCGGGTGCCTATCACCCACGCCGCAATGCGGTTGATGGAGGCGTCAAAGAAATCCAGGCCGATGTGGACGCGGTTGAACAGGTCGTGACGCACAATTTCATTGGCAATGGCCTGTGTTTCGTCGTCGAGCAGCACCACATGGTCACTGTCCCAGCGCACCGGGCGACTGACGTGCAGCAACAGGCGTGGCACAAACAGCATGGCGCTGGAGATTTTGTCGGAAATGACTTCCGTCGGGTGGAAGTGGCCGGCATCCAGACAGAGCGCCGTCTGGCGGCTGGCGGCATAGCCGAGATAAAACTCGTTGGAACCAACGGTGTAGCTTTCAGAGCCGATACCGAACAGTTTGCTTTCGACGGCATCAATATGATGGTGAGGATCGAGCCTCTCTGAAATCACTTCATCCAGCGCGCTCATCAGGCGCTGACGCGGCGCTAACCGGTCAACGGTGAGATCTTTCATGCCGTCCGGGATCCAGATATTCATCACCGACGGCGTATTCAGCGCTTTACCGAATGAGGCGGAAACGCGGCGGCTGGCCTGACAGTGTTCAATCCAGAACTGGCGGACCTGCGGGTTGGCGCTCGACAGCGTAAAGCCGTCGGCGCTCATCGGATGCGAGAAGCAGGAGGGGTTGAAGTCCAGTCCCAGTTTGTTTTTCTTCGCCCATTCGACCCACCGACTGAAGTGTTTCGGTTCGATTTCATTGCGGGCGACCGGCGTGTCAGATTCCAGATATATCGCATGCAGATTCAGGCGGTTAGGGCCGGGTATCAGCGAAATCGCCTGCTCCAGATCGGCACGCAGCTGCTGCGCATTTTTAGCTTTGCCGGGGTAGTTACCGGTGGCCTGGATCCCGCCGGTCAGCGTGCCTTCCGGATTCTCAAACCCTGCAACGTCATCGCCCTGCCAGCAATGAATGGAGACCGGCAGCGCGTCGAGTTTTATCATGGCGGCTTCGGCATCAATGCCCAGCTGGGAAAAGCGTTCTTTGGCGAGTGTCCATGCGCTTTCGATAGAAGTAGATGACGTCATACGGCGAGCTCCTCATTAGCGTGGCTCAGCGCCTGAAAACGGCGCCAGTGGATAGCAAGTTCGGGTTGGGATTGCGGCAGATAGCGCTGCTGACGGAAATTGGCAGCGAGGATTTGCCGGTAAAGAGTGACATTTTCGACCAGATTCAGCGCCATCAGCTGGCAGCCGATATTGCCGAGGGTCGATGCTTCAACCGGTCCGGCGGTGACAGGTGTCTGGCAGGTATCGGCGCAAAGCTGGTTAAGAAAGGCATTCTGACTGCCGCCGCCAACGATATGAATTTCATCCAGCGGGGCAGCCTGAAGTTCAGCCAGTTGCAGCGCCGTCTGGCGGTAAAGCATCGCCAGACTGTCGAAGATGCAGCGCGCCAGTCCGGCGGTGCTTTGCGGCACCGGTTCACCCTGTTCACGGCAGGCGTCACGGATGGCGTCCGCCATTGATGGCGGGTTGATAAAGCGCGCGTCGTTGGGATTGATCAGGCTGATAAACGGCGGCAGGGCGGCGGCGGCGGCAATCAGCGTGGGTAAATCTTTCACCGCCAGCTCATCGCACAGGCGTTGCAACAGCCACAGCCCCATGATGTTTTTCAGCACGCGCACACTGCCGTTAATTCCGCCTTCATTGGTGAAATTGGCCTGCAGGGCGCTGGCGTGGGTGAAGGCTTTCGGACTTTCGATGCCCATCAGAGACCAGGTACCTGAGCTGAGATAGGCAGAATGTTTACCGGTCATTGGTGCGGCGACGACGGCGCTGGCGGTGTCATGGGTGGCGACACTGATCACCGGCACCTGATGGCCGCGTGGCGTGATCCAGTTGCCGAGTTTTTTACCTGGCTGCGACGGTTTCCCTAACCAGCGGCGCGGCACGCCGATGTGCTTTAACAGGTTTTCATCCCAGTCGCCGGTACGCAGATTGACCATCTGCGTGGTGCTGGCATTGGTGTGTTCCCAGTTGAGTACACCGGTTAAGCGGTAATGAATGTAGTCGGGTATCAGCAGGAGATAGTCGACCTGAGCGGTGAGTTCCGGTTGCTGGCTGGTGAGCGCCTTCAACTGGTAAAGGGTATTGAAAGGCAGAAACTGAATGCCGGTGCTGCGGTAAATCACCTCGCTGCCAAGTGTCTCAATGGTGCTGGCCATCACGCCGTCGGTGCGTTTATCGCGATAGGCGATGGGCAGACCGACGCGTTGCCCCTGTTTGTCGAGCAGGACAAAGTCTACGCCCCAGGTATCAACGCCGATGCTGTCGACAGGGATCCCCGATTCATCCAGACGGTTCAGCCCGGTCAGAATATGCTGTTCCAGCGCGTCCAAATCCCAGGTGTCGTGGCCGTCGACGGCTTTCAGACAGTTGGGAAAGCGGTGGATCTCTTCGAGTGTCAGCGTCGGGGGCACTCCGGCACATTCAGTCCTGAATGTCGCCAGCATTACGCGTCCGCTTGAGGCGCCAAGGTCGATTGCGGCAATATGGTGAAGTGTCATAGCGGCCATTCCTTATCGGGTATGGTCGCAGTGTAGGGGAGGCCTTTTGCCGCCACCTTCCGTTGAATGCCATGCTGTCTGTCTGGCTGGCAGCATGAAAAAGGTAGCAGCGAGACAGATCACAAAATGCGGCAAAGAGGGCAGTTTGCGGCATTATTCATCGGGATGCAGCACGTTGCAAAAGGGTGTGATCCTGACCGCAGTTCCAGTCACCCGACGTAAAATCTTTGAAAAATGACGGCGGAACCCGTTTTTCATGCCACGGTTTCAAGGTTATCGCGCACCGCGCAGGATAGGGTGATTTCCTGAACACTCTTAACCCTGCCCACGTAATGGAGGTGAGCGATGACGTTACTGACTGGTGAGGACTATTTTGCCGCGCCGGAACTGACCGTCACGGTCGAGCGCCGGACGCCTCAGGCGGCGTTCCCGGAGCATTACCATGATTTTCACGAGATCATGCTGGTGGAAAACGGCTCCGGCGTGCATATTTTCAACGATAACCCTTATACCCTCACGGCAGGCACCGTCTGCTTTGTGCGCGCCAGCGATCATCATCTGTTTGAGAATGTCGATAATCTGCGCCTGACTAACGTGCTGTTCCGTTCGCCACAGGCCTTTCGTTTTCTGCAGGACGTCGGTCGGTTTCTGCCGCAGGAACACCATTATCGGCAGCAAATTCACTGGCAACTGAGTCCGTGCATCCTGCAACAGGCGTTGCAATGCGTCGCCGCGCTGGAGCGTCAGTCCGCCGGAGTCAGTGCTGAGCAGATTGCGGCCACGGAAAGTCAGTTTCTGCATCTGCTGATCCTGCTTTATCAGGATTGTTTTCAGCCACAATTGCGGGATGCGCCGGAAAACAAAGTTAACCAGCTGTTAGCCTGGTTGCAGGAGCATTACAGTGAGGAGGTGAGCTGGACAGAGGCGGCCGACCGTTTCTCTCTGGCGCTGCGTACGCTGCACCGTCAGGTGAAACAGCACACCGGTATGACGCCGCAGCGTTATCTCAACCGGCTGCGGTTACTTGAAGCGCGGCGCCGGTTGCATCACAGCGATCAGAGCATCACCGATATTGCTTACGCCTGCGGTTTCAGTGACAGCAACCATTTCTCGACGCAGTTTCGTCGGGAGTTTTCGGTGTCGCCAAAGTTGATGCGTAATCAATTGCGTTAGCTGACGCCCATTTTTGCCCTCAGGCGCGGGCGTAACGTTGGCGATGCCTTTATATTCCCTGATTTGAAAGGGATTGGGGGAACCGTTATGCCGCTGAAGTTAAGGAAAAATGATTTTTTCCTGACCCCTAAAAACTCAGTGATGGTGGCCGAGCGCCACCCGCAGGTCAATTTCCCCAGTCACGATCACGACTTTGACGAGCTGGTGGTGGTGTGGCGCGGGAACGGCCTGCATATCTGGAATGATGTCCCGTATCCGATCACCTGCGGAGACCTGTTTTATATCAACGCCAGTGACCGTCACAGTTATGAGTCGGTTAACGAACTGGCACTGGATAATATTCTTTATTGCCGCGACCGGTTTGGCCTTTCCGCCGACTGGGCGCAGCTGTTGCCGGGAGCGGGGGTTAGTCAGGAGCAGCGTTACTGGCGGTTGAGTTCTCTGGGTATGACGGCGCTGCGTGATAAAGTCGATGAGCTGGCCACCGAGTGTATGAAGTCGGAGTCGCTGTCGGTACAGCTCAGTGAGGCTCTGCTGATGCAGCTGGCGCTTCTGCTCCTGCGCTACCGTCATCCGCCCAACAGCGGCGTACTGCCGGACGCCCATCAACTGGATTTACTCATGATGGCGCTGCGGGCCAGCATCACCGACCCTTTTCATTTCGACACTTTTTGTGCGCAGCACGGCGTCAGTTCACGCGGCTTACGGGCGCTGTTTAAACAGCATACCGGCATGAGTGTGACGCATTATCTGCGTCAGCTGCGCCTGTGCCGCGCCATGAGTTTGCTGCGCTACGGCCACCAGACGATTGGTGACGTGGCGGCCGAATGCGGCTTCGACGACAGTAACTACTTCTCCGTGGTGTTCAACCGCGCCTGCGGTGTCTCTCCGCGTGATTACCGGCAACGGTTTGCCGGTACTTTGCATAGAAATCTGTCCGTTCCGACGCTCGGTTAAAAACGCTACTGTTATGCGATACGACGAGCCTCAACGCCAAGCAGCCAGGCCAGATTCTCAATAATCCTTCCCTGATGTCCGAGGCCAATGGCGCAGTGATGCGCCGGGCCACCACATGACCATTTCGTCGAAAACTCGCGGGCATTGAGTGGGAAGCGGTAACGACTGTTGGTGTTGCCGATATCCAGTACTTCTCCGGATATTGATTCACCCTCGGCGTATTGCAGTACCACCTTGCTGTCACGCTCTTCGATAACCGAGAGAAAGGTGACCGGGCCATTTTTTACGGACATTTGAATCGATACGCCTTTGCCTGGCTTGCCGTGGTAGACCGACAAAGGTACCAACGAAACTTTCCCTTCGGCCATATCGGGATGAGCAGGGCCGTCATGACCCCAGAGAACGGCATCATCAGCAAATTCAATCCCGTAGGGTTCGGCAAATGAACCGCCAGCTCCCATAAGTGAGAAGATCTTCATGGCGATCACGTTTTTAATTTCGTACTCGCCAGCGACAGGAATGCCCCTGCCTGTCAGCAGTGTGTTGCCAAGAATGATCGAAGTGACCACATTTTCATAAGCATTGCCGGGCTGGCCTTCATAATAATACGCCAGAGCGCCGAGCTGATGGTCATGCGCCAGGGCATCCAGTGCGCAAGCGGTAAGCGCTGCGCGCTCAAGCTCCTGCATTTCACAACTCTTATCGATATTTAGCCGGCTTTGCACTTCCTGCCATTTTTTCTGCCGCTGAGCTGACGTGACCTGCTGGCGCAACGCCAGCAACTGACACATCTCCAGAGGCCGGAAGCGCACGCCTAATCGGGCTGAAAGGTTGGCCATATTGGAGTAAACATCCACCATGCCATCGTAATAATGCCCAAGGACACCAATCTGGCAGCAGGCCAGTGCCTTTTTGAGCCTCGCAGCTATCAGCCATTCTTGCAACTGAGACCAGACCAAAGGATCGCCATTAAGTGCGCCGACCAGCAACTGATAGCGGATACCGGCGCGGTTGAATACGTTAGCTAACTCGGGTGCGCTGCACAACTGGCAGTGCGCCAACCATTCACCGGTACGGGTACCCCGGTCATGCATATCTCGGATTTTCTGATAAGGGAGTCCAATTTCCGGTTGTAGTGCCAGAATGATCACCGGCAGCCCAAGCTTTTGCACCAGCGGTAAGATGGTGGCGCTGAGTGCGTAAGTGCTAATATAGAGGCAGATAATATTGCATTCGGCCTGCAGAAAACGACTGGCTAATGCGTCAGCCTTTTGGTTGTTATCAACCAACCCGCCGTCGGTTACAGCATGCCCCTCATTTTTTAGCCGGTCGGCGATGTCATGTAAATAGCCTTTTAGGCGCGCTTCTAACCCATCGAATTGTGGCCAGTAAGTATCGAGTCCCATGCCCACAGGGCAATTTTTAGCGGTGCCATGTATTACTCCTTTATTGCCCTTCGGGTTGCGAGAATCGAAGTTATGTTGTCATTCCCATGCCGACAATGTTGGCGGCCAGAATGATGATAAGACAGCCCAGCGTCAGGATTGCCACCGGTTTGCGGCCAACGCCGAGCCACTCCTTGAGCAGCAGGCCGACGATACCGCCACAGAGTACGTAGAAACTCATGTGCAGCATCCAGCTCATATAGTCATATTCCGGTGGAATGCTGGCGTGGCCCCAGGCGTAGAAGAAGAACTGCAGGTACCACATCACCCCGCCCAGAATGGCGAACAGCGCGTTCGTGATCAGCAAAGGTTTGGCGACAGAGAGATCCGCTTTTATGGAGAGTTCGCGGCGTGAGGCCAGACGGATAAAGCAGAAGCCAAGGTTAACAATGGCCCCGCCGCCCATGATCACCACGTAGCTCGGCAACGCCACATACAGCGGATTAAGGCCCAGCAGTGCCGCGGCTTCATGCATCGGCGTGGCTGCGCTCATCGCAAAAGACATGCCTGCGGAGAAAATGCCGCACATGACGGCCAGAACCAGCCCTTTTTTCAGGTTAAATTCTTCGGCTTTGATCCCTAGCGATTTTTCTTTTAGATAACCCGCGTAGCTGACCACCGCAACACCGACTACCGCAACCAGTACGCCCAGCAGCGTCATTCTTCCGCCCGGCGTGCCCATCAGTAAGGCTGCTTTACCCTGCAATACCGGCGTCATCAGGGTGCCGATGATCAGCGTAACCCCAATGGCAATCCCAATGCCGAGTGACATGCCCAGATAGCGCATGGTCAGGCCATAATTGATATTACCGATACCCCACATCGCGCCAAACAGAAAGACCGGCAGCAGGATGGCGGCGCTGAAAGAGCCGTAATAGGCCCAGAAGTCAGGCAGCAGAATGTAGCTGACCGTCCAGGGTAGAATGATCCATGAGAACAGACCGGCCAGTGACCACATGGTTTCCCATGACCAGTGTTTCACTTTCTTCAGTGGTGCATAAAAACAGGCTGCGCTGGCCGCGCCAACCAGATGCCAGACAATGCCAAGAATGATTGAACTGCTCATACAATTAACCTTTATGTGAGTAGGATACCCGACTGATAAGTGAGGCTTTTTAGGTAGGTTATCGTTGGCTGTTAAGCGTGAGTATTACAGGGTAAGGCACGCAAAACGGTCATTGAGCGTAGTGTAGGAAGCGTGGCAGAGCGTCACCTTCCACTGAGTGCCATCGCGAATTGGCATCTGGCATTGATCAGAAGATAGCGGTGAGACAGCTCACAAAATGCGAAATAGGAAAGGATAAATAACAAAGCAGGGAATATATTTCAAACTGATTGAAATCAGGAATAAGATCACGCTATTGGTAACATTCAGCGCTCAATATTGTGCCCAATTCATAACAATTTTTCGGGAAAATAAGAGTTAAACTGCATGGTTATGCAGCCGAAGTGTTTAATACAGCAAATAACATAATATTATTCTGCGGTGCATGGAATAGCTGTTCGGCTTATATGTGAAACAATTCTACTGAGAGAAATATCCCATTTCATTTACAGTACAATTGGTTGTTCAGTCTTTGCCTGTGGCTGATCCCATGCATAGAAAATTTTATTGCGACCGCTATTTTTTGCCAGATAAAGGGAGCGATCGGCAGCGCTAATGGCTGTGGAGAAATCGCCGTCTACGAATGCTGATAAGCCCGCGCTGACCGTGACATTCGTCGAGACCTGAGCGTTGAAATGATGCGGAATATTCAGGCCTAGCACCTGATTTTGAATCCGGTCAGCCATAAGAATGGCGTACTCCTGATTAACGTCTGACATCAGCACCAGAAACTCTTCACCACCGTATCTCACCACCACATCACGCGAGCGGACGGCGTCACGTATCGCGGCAGAGACCCGTACCAGCGCCTGGTCACCCATGCTGTGACCATAGTTGTCGTTATAGGCTTTGAAGTGGTCGATATCCAGCAGCATCACGTAATGACTGGCGTGTGGCTGGCTGAGCAGCACATCCAGTTTGTTCTGCAAACCGCGCCGGTTATAGAGGCCAGTGAGCGGGTCAAGCATACTCAGATCGCTGAATTTTTCCCTTTCATTGTATAAATTGTCGACCATTCTGCGCGTAAAAGCATCGCTGCGCCTGAGCATAACCTGATGCAGGGAGAGGCCAATCAGCGGCAGGGCGACGGTAAACAGGATTTTCCCCGTATGGGTGAAATCGTCTAAAAAAATAACAGCAATAGAGGATGGTGCTGCGTGAAGGCAAAATGCCAGAAAATTATCCGATAAAGCAATGGCACTGATGAAGAATATACTGAGCAGGCTGACTAACAGAAAGCTGTTATCCGTATGACCCAGTTGTTCAAACCGTAAGGAAATATGCCACGCCCACAAAGAGCCCACAATTAATGAGCAAGTGTTTAAATAGGATGTGTTATTTTTTTTGTTGAAGTAAGAGAATATTAATCCCAGGGCACAAAACACGCCAATCATTGCCAGAGGGAATGTTGTTTTTAACGTTTTTAACGTTGGATTCAACATGGAAAATAGCGCAGAAGCACTATTTAGAAAAAAGAATAACAACATCGAAAGGCGGTGTTTGCTTTTAAGCAACTCATCATAGGAATGAGATATCATTAAAATTCACTCTATTAGCGGGTGGTCTTCTGAATAGATGAGGATGGAGCACCTGTAATCAATCGTGCCCTGCTGAATTTTGGAGGCCCGAGAGGGTATTAATGTGTGAAGACTGCTAATAATCCTGGTATGTAATTATTTTAATTGGATTTAATTAAAAGCAGCTGAGGACAAAATTACCACTTTTGGCTGCGGGTGTCACCCTAAGGGGGCGATGACAGCTAAAAAGATGCGTGATGAGAAAGATTGCTATATGATATTGTTTCTCATTATCATTATTGGCACAAAATCATGATCGCAGCGATGATAACAGCGTGTGGAATGTGGGGGGTGACCTGGTTTTTGGGGAAAAGGCTGACCAGCGGATGGGGCGTGCTTTTGCCTTGCGTGCTGCTGCCTTTTCTGGCGCTGGCGGATATGTCCCTGGAGCAGTTGCGCACGCTGGTAGTTATTGCGATGCTGGCAACGCTGGTAATGCTGCTGCATAAAACCTTACGTCATTACGTACTGCTGCCGTCGTTTGTCGCGGTAGCCGGCGGGCTGGCGGCGTTATCGCTTAATTTCAATTTATTCTAATAATGCACTGACGTACTGATTGTTAATACACCGAAATGATTTTGTCTGTTTTGGAGTTTTTATGTGCCTGAAAGGCAAGAGGTCTTGCTAATGAAGGGGCCGATAATCGAAGAGAATCATGTGGTGCGAAGGGAGGGACTCGAACCCTCACATCCAAAGGACACTAACACCTGAAGCTAGCGCGTCTACCAATTCCGCCACCATCGCACAGATGATTTCTTCTTTATCTTTACTGCATTTTACTGCTCTGATTTATATCACCGGAGTGGTGCGAAGGGAGGGACTCGAACCCTCACATCCAAAGGACACTAACACCTGAA
>CAUQMS010000035.1:0-32472 GCA_963519305.1 uncultured Enterobacterales bacterium | reverse complement strand
GTTTGGGCGGCAGCCCAAGGTTTGGTCTTGACCCGGTTTGGGCGGCAGCCCAAGGCTCACCCGAGCTTCGCTTCCCAATCCGTATCTGGATGTTCTGAAATCTGCTGCGGCGTCATCGGGCGGCCCAGCAGGTATCCCTGTAACGTGTCACACCCCAGCTCGGTGAGGAAATCTTGCTGCTGGGTGGTTTCCACCCCTTCGGCCACCACTTTCAAATTGAGCGTCTGGCCCAGCGCAATAATGGCCTGCACAATGCTGGCGTCTTCGCTGCCGGCAATCAGGTCATTGATAAAGGCGCCATCAATTTTCAACTCACTGGCAGGCAGTCGTTTGAGATAGAGCAGGCTGGAATAGCCGGTGCCGAAATCATCAATAGAAGCCCTGACGCCATAGTTTGTCAGCTGTTCGAGGATCGCCACGCTGGCGTCCGGATCCCGCATCGCAGTGGTTTCGGTCACTTCCAGTGTCAGCATTTGCGGCGGGATTTGATGGCGTTCTATGGTGGCGATCACCATGTCGACCAGATTCACCTGCTCAAACTGCAAGGCGGACAGATTCACCGCCACCGTCCAGTGACTGTGACCGCCCAGATGCCAGATGCGCAACTGGCGGCAGGCCTCGTTAATCACCCATTCGCCGATAGGAATAATCAGGCCGGTCTTCTCCGCTATTGGCAGGAAAACATCGGGACTGAGCAGGGTACCGTGGCGCTCCCAGCGCAGCAGTGCTTCAAAACCGGTTACCGGGCCATGCGGGGCGATAAATTTAGGCTGATACTGCAAACGCAGTTCGTCATGCTCTACCGCCAGGCGTAAATCGTTGAGCAGCTGTAACTGATCTTGTGCGTTAGCATTCATCGACGGCTGAAAGAAGCTGTGGCCGTTGCGGCCCGAATTTTTGGTGTGGTACATCGCGGCATCGGCGTTGAGCATCAGTTCGCGCTCATCGTTGCCATCACCCGGATAGACTGCGATGCCAATACTGACGGAAACCAGCAGCTCATAACGTGAAACCTGGAAAGGTTTGGCGATCAGATGCACCAGCTTGTCAGCCAGCGTTGCAGCATCATTGGGTTCTGTAATTTCCACCAGCAGCACGAACTCATCGCCGCCGAGGCGCGCCAGGGTATCTGCCGCGCGCACCTCTTCGCGTACTCTCTCCGTCACGGCGACCAGCAGCTGATCACCCACGTGGTGGCCGAAAGCATCGTTAACGGCCTTGAAACCATCAAGGTCGAGAAACAGCAGGGCAAAAGATGAGTCACCGCGTCCTGCTTTCTGAAAAGCCTGACTCAGACGATCTTCCAGCAACAGGCGGTTAGGTAATTTGGTCAGGTTATCGTGCAGCGCCAGTTGCGTCAGTTCGCGGTTAGCTTGTGCAAGCGATGAGGCCAGCACTGAGGTTCGGGCCTGCAGGCGGGCATCGAGCACTGAAATAATCAGGGTGATAGCCAGAACCGCCAGCGTGACGACAATCACCAGCAGAGCCAGCCAGTTATTATTCACGCCGGAATAAGCCGCCATGCTGTGGGTGTTGTGAGGGAAATTGGCCGCCGCCATGCCGATATAATGCATGCCGACAATGGCTGCACCCATCACGACCGCCGCACAGACGCGCAGCATTTTGATGTTAGGCGACTGCTGGCGCAGGTGAAACGCCATCCATAATGCCGCGCCGGAGGCGGCCACGGCCACTACCACCGATAACAGCACCCAGCCGACGCTGTAGCTGATGGCTGGCATCATGCGCATCGCGGCCATGCCCGTGTAGTGCATCGCCGCAATTCCGCCGCCCATCAGCAGGGCACCAAACACCAGGCTTTGGTTCGGCAGGCGTTCCTGACAGACCAGCCACAGGGCAAAGGCTGAAGAGATGATGGCGATGATCATAGAAAGCAGGGTGATCAGCGGGTCGTAACCCATTGAGACAGGCAGACTGAAAGCCAGCATACCGATGAAATGCATCGACCAGATGCCGATACCCATCGACAGCGCGCCGCCTGCCAGCCATAAACGTGATGCCTTTCCCTGCGTGGTGGCCACCCGTCCAGCCATGTCGAGTGCGGTATAAGAAGCGAGCATGGCAACGATGAAGGAAAACAGAATAAGGACATCGTTGTAATTACTGGAAAGCATGCAGAGACTCCACACAAAAACGGCTAATTTGAGCGCGGCGATGATGGCATTAAAAAATATTAAACGCTAATGAAATAGCGGTGTAGCATTAAATTTACTTAAGGGTAATTTCGCAGAGTTATAAATAAAAGTGAGCGCATAACTCTTATTAAGCTTATTCATAGCAGGGTTTTTATTGTCCTAAAATACAGAGCCTGGTGCTATCGGCTATAGTTACCTATTAATCAGGCTAATCAGTTGGGAGCAGAATGTATGATCATCGTCCATCATTTAAATAACTCACGTTCGCAGAGAATTCTCTGGATGCTGGAAGAGCTGGAAATCCCCTACCAAATTCAGCGATATCAACGTGATGAAAAGACCATGCTGGCGCCTGAGTCGCTAAAGAAGGTGCATCCTCTGGGGAAATCCCCGGTTCTGGTGGATAACGATCTGACCCTCGCCGAGTCGGGCGCGATTATCGAGTACCTGCAGGAAACTTATGATGCTCAAGGCAGCCTTAAACCCACCGATCACTTTGCCCGCCAGCAATTTCGCTACTGGATGCACTATGCCGAAGGGTCGCTGATGCCGATTCTGGTAATGAAACTGATTTTTGGCCGTCTCGGCAAACCGCCGATGCCCTGGCTGATCCGCCCGATTGCGGGCGCTATCGGTAAAGGTGTTCAACAAAATTATCTGGATAAACAACTCGCGACTCACGGCGCATATCTCGAAAAGCACCTGACCGACAACCGCTGGTTTGCGGGCAATGATTTCAGTGCGGCAGATATTCAGATGAGTTTTCCGATAGAAGCAATGGTCTCGCGCGGCGGGCTGGAGAGATATCCTCATGTGCAAACCTGGTTGTCGGCGGTACAGGCGCGTCCGGCTTACCAGAAAGCCCTTGAGCAGGGCGGTCCGTACCACATTGGGACTTAATTCACCGCCGTACGGGTGATGCACGGAAATATATTTTATTGGATCCGGGGTTTATTCCAAAGTATTCATAATACGTGAAGCATAAGTGAAACCTATTACCCCTTCTCCGGCATTGCTCTATTATTAATGCTATGCCGGAGATCACCCCGTCTGATTTATTTTAGCCGTTTAACCCCTGCGCATTTTCTTAATAACTCCACCGCTATTGCTGATTGCATTTTACCTGCCCGAGTTGGCTTTTTTTTCGGCGTGGCGGATTTGGAGCGGCTGTTTCTAACTTGCAGATCGCTAAAAATAGAGGGTTTGCGCAAATTCTCTGGCCATATGCTTTTTAAATGACCAAATAAGACGAATTTGTCGTGAACGGGAGTTGAAAAGAGGGGGTTAATGGCCGGATAATCGTTTGCTTTGCAGTACCCGTGGTTTTTATTTCTGCCTTACGCGATGAGAGTTAAACGTTTGCCTTGGTTTTGCGCGTCGATCCTTGCTGTTTTCGACACACATTTCACCGGGTAGGGAAGCGAACGTGACGAAACGGTTTCGTAATGACCACGCAGGCTTTTCAGCAAGACACTTCAGAGGGTTACACATGTCTAGTCAACACAGCCAAGCGGGTGACAATATCGCGCCCATCGGTTCGCTTGATGCTTATTTCAAAATTTCTGCACGCGGCAGTAATGTCCGTCAGGAGATCATTGCCGGTCTGACGACTTTTCTGGCGATGGTTTACTCCGTTATTGTTGTCCCGGCCATGTTGGGTAAAGCCGGTTTCTCTCCAAGTGCTGTGTTTGTTGCAACCTGTCTGGTGGCGGGCTTCGGTTCATTATTAATGGGGCTGTGGGCTAATTTGCCGCTGGCAATTGGCTGTGCTATTTCCCTGACGGCGTTTACCGCTTTCAGTCTGGTGCTGGGCCAGCACATCAGCGTGCCTGTCGCGCTGGGTGCGGTATTCCTGATGGGCGTGTTGTTTACCATCATCTCGGTGACCGGTATCCGCTCATGGATATTGCGCAATTTACCGATGGGCGTTGCGCATGGCACCGGCATTGGTATCGGCCTGTTCCTGCTGCTGATCGCAGCTAACGGTGTCGGTCTGGTGATCAAAAACCCACTTGATGGTTTGCCGGTTACGCTGGGCGCATTTACCTCTTTCCCGGTGATCATGACGTTGCTGGGTCTGGCCGTGATTTTCGGTCTGGAAAAACTGCGCGTTCCCGGCGGTATTCTGCTGGTGATTATCGCCATTTCTATTATCGGTCTGATTTTTGATCCTGCGGTGAAATACCAAGGGCTGTTCGCCATGCCGTCGTTGTCTGACGCCAACGGACACTCGGTGTTGTTTAATCTCGACATCATGGGCGCGCTGAAAATGGCCGTGCTGCCAAGCGTGCTGGCGCTGGTAATGACAGCGGTGTTTGATGCCACCGGCACCATCCGCGCCGTAGCCGGTCAGGCTAATTTGCTGGATAAAAACGGGCAGATCATCAGCGGTGGTAAAGCGCTGACCTCTGACTCCATCAGCAGCATGTTTGCCGGTCTGGTCGGCGCAGCGCCTGCGGCAGTTTATATCGAGTCCGCAGCAGGTACGGCAGCAGGCGGTAAAACCGGCCTGACGGCCACCGTCGTCGGCGTGTTGTTCCTGCTGATGTTGTTCCTGTCTCCGCTCTCTTACCTGGTTCCGGCTTACGCCACGGCGCCGGCGCTGATGTATGTCGGCCTGCTGATGCTGAGCAACGTGACCAAACTGGATTTCGATGATTTCGTGGATGCGATGTCCGGCTTGCTGTGCGCCGTATTTATCGTGCTCACCTGTAATATCGTAACCGGTATTATGCTGGGCTTCAGTTCACTGGTTATCGGCCGCATCTTCTCCGGCGAATGGCGCAAGCTGAATGTCGGGACTGTGATTATTGCCGTCGCGCTGGTGGCGTTTTATGCAGGTGGATGGGCCATTTAAGATATTTTTGGGCGAAAAAATGTAACGCCTTTTAAATTCAAAATCGTGGGCGTCGGCCCACACCGGGTGGATTTCGGGTTGCGATCCGAACTCGCTTTTTTAATTCAAGGTCAAGGTTGTGGGCGTCGGCCCACACCGGATGGGTTTCGGGTTGCGATCCGAACTCGCTTTTTTAATTCAAGGTCAAGGTTGTGGGCGTCGGCCCACACCGGATGGGTTTCGGGTTGCGATCCGAACTCGTTTTTTTAATTCAAGGTCAAGGTCGTGAGCGTCGGCCCACACCGGATGGGTTTCAGGTTGCGATCCGAACTCGTTTTTTTAATTCAAGGTCAAGGTCGTGGGCGTCGGCCCACACCGACCAGAGGGCGGCCAATCGCCGCCGCCCTCTGGACTCCCGGGCTTTTTCATGGAACACCGGCAGCTCCGCTGGTCACAATGGCCGTGTTTCAGTCACCGCTGTTATAGCCGCAAAATGCCGCCGCGTCGCGGTTCCTTCACTTCGGGTTCCAACCCGCGTAAAAAGACACGCGGTTTTGCACCTCTCGTTCAGCGCCATTTTTGAATGCGGCCCGGACTTTTTTAAAAGACAAAACAGAGCGGGTTTTGATTTTTGATTTTGAATTTGAATTTAAAGAAGCTTCGGCCGTGTTCAAAATGTCACCGGCAAGATGGTGGAGAGACAACATCTTTACCGTTGGCTCGAACCCGCAGCAGGGAAGCCCGTCAGGGCTGACATTTTACGGCTATCACGTTGGTACCTGAAACATGGCCATCCCGATTTAGCGATAGCGCGCAGTTAAAAAAGCTCGGATTCTTAAGGCCCGAGCGACTGCGGGCCTTAAGGCGGGTTTGGGCGGCAGCCCAAGCTCTTGACCTAGATTTTGAATTAGAAATGCCTTTAAAGGGGAATTAGTGGCCCCAACCACACTCCTTTCAGCACGCTCTGATTTAAAAAACGTCCTTTTTTGATCTACTATCACATTCGTAGGTGTCGGACCCAGTTCGATTGAAATCATAAAAATAAGAGTCTAAGGAAAGCATGGAAATCTTCTTTACCATTCTGATTCTGATTCTGGTGGTGTCGCTCTCCGGTGTCGTGACCAGAATGTTACCGTTTCAAATTCCACTCCCTCTGATGCAGATCGCGGTCGGGGCATTACTGGCCTGGCCTAGTTTTGGTCTGCACGTCGATTTCGACCCTGAGCTATTTTTAGTGCTGTTCATCCCTCCGTTACTGTTTGCTGATGGCTGGAAAACCCCGACCCGTGAGTTTTTACACCACGGACGCGAAATTCTTGGGCTGGCGCTGGTGCTGGTTCTTCTTACCGTTGTAGGTATCGGCTACCTGATTTATATGATGGTTCCGGGTATTCCGCTGGTGGCGGCCTTCGCGCTTGCGGCGGTGCTGTCGCCGACCGATGCCGTGGCGCTCGGCGGGATTGTCGGTAAAGGGCGTATTCCTAAATCGATCATGGGCGTGCTGGAAGGTGAGGCGCTGATGAATGATGCGTCCGGTCTGGTGTCGCTGAAATTTGCTATCGCCGTAGCGATGGGCACTATGATCTTTACCGTCGGCGGTGCGTCGGTTGAGTTCCTCAAAGTCGCCATCGGGGGCCTGATGGCTGGTGTGGCGGTGACCTGGTTGTACAGTAAATCGCTGCGTATTATGAGCCGCTGGAGCGGGGATGACCCGGCGACGCAAATTGTCTTCCTGCTGCTGCTGCCGTTTGCTTCCTACCTGATTGCAGAACATATTGGCGTTTCGGGCATTCTGGCCGCCGTGGCGGCCGGTATGACCATCAGCCAGTCCGGTATTATCCGTAACGCTCCGCTGGCGATGCGCCTGCGTGCCAACAGCGTCTGGGCGATGCTCGAGTTCGTGTTCAACGGCATGGTGTTCATTATGCTCGGCCTGCAACTGCCGTGGATTTTGGAGAAGTCGCTCGATCAGGCCACCCATGACCCGTCGATTGTAACCTGGCACCTGTTTGCCGACGTCGGCATCATCTACTTTGCGTTGCTGCTGTTGCGCTTTGTCTGGCTGTGGGTGATGAAAAATATCAGTAATCGTTTCCTTAAAAAGAAACCGCTGCTGTTTGGCAGCTACAGTACGCGTGAATTATGGATAGCCTCGTTCGCCGGTGTGCGTGGGGCGATAACCCTGGCCGGTGTACTCTCTATTCCGCTATTTCTGGCCGATGGTACGGCTTTCCCGTCGCGCTACCAGTTGGTGTTTCTGGCTACCGGCGTGATCTTGTTCTCGCTTATCGCGGGTGTGATTGCGCTGCCGTTCCTGCTCAAAGGGGTGCTGGTGGCCGATGGTTCGGTCTATCGCGAAGAGGAACGCATGGCAAAATCGATTGCCGCTGAAGTGGCGATCGAAAGCCTGCATAAAATGGAGGAGCGACTGGCGGCGGATGCCGAAGAGAATATCGACGAGCAGACGCTCAAGGAGATCAGCTCAAGGGTGATCGGCACGCTGCGGCGGCGAACGGCTAATAAAGATGATATGGAAACCGCACTGAAGCTGGAAAATCTTGAGCGCCGCTTCCGCCTGACGGCGCTGCGGGCCGAGCGTGGTGAGCTTTATCATCTGCGAGCGACGCAGAAAATCAGTAACGAAACCCTGCAAAAACTGCTGCATGACCTCGATTTGCTCGAAGCCCTGCTGGTTGAAAAAGAGGTGTGATCCTCTGCCATTGACTTCTTTTCTACAACAGCGCGCGCTATCAGGCGTGCGCGCCTTCCTCTCCTTCCTGCTGCCAGTACGCGCGGCAAAGTGCAATCCACGCCTGCGCACTGTGCGACAGGTAACTTCCCTGATGCCAGATAAGCCCTAACTGCCACGGCATGGCGGGATCGAGAGGTATCCACATCAGGTTGTTTTTATCCAGCCGCTGACAGATAGGTTCGGGCAGAATGGCGATGCCCATGCCGGTCTGCACCATGGCGGCGAGGAAGTCCCACTGGCCGCTGCGGGCAGCGATTTTTGGCGTAAATCCGTGGGCGCTGAACGCCTCCATCAGCATGCGATAAAGTGCAAAATCTTCGTTATAAATAAGGATGCTTTCATCGGCCAGTTCGGTTATCGACACCCGGGTGCGGTTGAGCCACTTTTCATTGCGCGGTACCACGACGCAAAGCGGATGGCTGAAGAGCGGCAGCGATGCAATCGAGGGGACAGCGTCGGCGGGCAGGGCGGTCAGCGCCAGATCCAGCTCGCCGGAAATCACCGCCTGCTGCACTGTCAGGCCGCCAAACTCCGAGATGATTAACTCAATGCCCGGAAACTGCTGACGGAATTCACCGATCAGCGGCGCCATTTGCGTGCCAACCATGGGCGGGATACCCAGACGCAGCCGTCCGCGTTTTACCGTATTAATGTCTTCCAGTTCGGCTTCCAGCTGGCGGAACTCCTCGAGAATATTCAGGCCCCGCTGATAGACCGCCTGTCCACTGTCGGTCAGGCGCAGGCGACGCCCTTCACGCACAATCAGCGTGCATTCCAGCTCCTCTTCCAGATGACGCAGCATTTTGCTGATGGTCGGCTGGGTGACGAACAGTTTTTCCGCCGCCCGGGTAAAGCTCTGCTGGCGGACCACTTCGACGAAATAACGTAACGTGCGGACATCCATTATTGAGTATTCCATTTTGGAATCATTTGGATGATTTTAATTCATTTCTTTACAGGTTTCCTGCCAACGTATAATTCAGCCTGTTCTTTATTTGCCCTTCGAGGTTATTCCCATGTTGTTGGCGTTGCGCACCTGTGCGCCGTCCCTGTTGAATCGTTGTCAGGTACCTGTTCAGGTGGTGCTGTATGCCGTCCTGTTCCTGATAGCGGACCGTCTGGTCACGTTGCTGCATTTACCTTTGCCGGCCAATATTGTTGGTATGCTGATGCTTTTATTGCTGATTGTGTTCCGCGTGTTGCCACTGAAATGGGTGAAAGCCGGTTCACGCTGGTTACTGGCTGAAATGCTGTTGTTCTTCGTGCCTGCAGTAGTGGCGGTCGTGAATTATGCGCAGCTGCTGATGGTCGAAGGCTGGAAGATTTTTCTGGTGATTGGTATCAGCACTTTGCTGACACTCGGGGCGACATCGCTGGTGGTTGACCGGGTCTACCGGTTTGAACAGCGGCTGGCCGCCAGGAAGGCATCCCGTGACTGACATGATTATCAGCATGACCTGTTTTCTGGTGACGCTCGGCCTCTATTTCGCCAATAAAAAACTCTACCGCCAGAGGCGCACACTGCTGTTTATGCCGCTGGTCCTGACGCCGGTGGTGCTGGTGGTTTTGCTGGTGGCGACCCATGTTTCCTATCAGGATTACATCGGTGAAACCCACTGGTTACTGTGGCTGCTGGGCCCGTCAACCATCGCATTCGCCGTGCCGGTTTATGAGAACATGGCGATTATCCGCCGCCACTGGCTGTCGCTGAGCGCAGGCGTGCTGACGGCCATCATTGTGGCGGTATTCAGCTCGGTCTGGCTTGCACGTCTGCTAACGTTGCCGGAAGAGATCCAACGCAGTCTCGCAGTGCGCTCCATCACTACGCCTTTCGCCCTGGCCGCTGCCAAACAACTGGGCGGGCAACCGGATCTGGTCGCGCTGTTTGTGGTGATCACCGGTGTGTTCGGCATGGCGGTCGGCGATATTTTATTCCTCCGGCTGGCGGTGAAGAGCGGGTTGGCGAAAGGAGCGGGCTTAGGTGCTGCCTCTCACGGTGCAGGAACGGCCAAAGCTTATGAACTGGGTGCCGAAGAGGGTGTGGTATCGAGTCTGGTAATGATGTTAGCGGGGGTTATCACGGTGGTGGTGGCGCCAGCTATCGGGGCGTTTATGTGGTAGGCGACCACAGCGCAAAAACCTTGGGTTGCCACCCAAACCGGCCTTAAAGTCAAGGTCGTGGGCCGTAGCCCACAACCCACAACATTAGCGCGTTAATGAATAACCTGTGAAAGGAACTCCCGCGTTCTCGCGGATTTAGGATTGGCAAAGAACTCCAACGGAGGCGCCTCCTCCACGACCTCCCCGCGATCCATAAAGATCACCCGGTCGGCTACCGTGCGCGCAAATCCCATCTCATGCGTCACGCACAACATGGTCATGCCTTCTTCGGCCAGACCGATCATGGTATCAAGCACCTCTTTGACCATCTCCGGATCCAGCGCCGAGGTTGGTTCATCGAACAGCATGATTTTCGGCTTCATACACAACGAACGGGCGATGGCGACGCGCTGCTGCTGGCCGCCGGAAAGCTGGCCGGGGAACTTGTGTGCATGTTCGGCGATACGTACCCGTTTCAGGTAATGCATCGCCAATTCTTCGGCCTCCTTTTTCGGCATTTTTCGCACCCAGCTTGGCGCCAGTGTGCAGTTCTGCAATACCGTCAGATGCGGGAACAGATTGAAATGCTGAAATACCATGCCGACTTCGGTGCGCACGCGCTCGATGTTGCGCAGGTCATCATTAAGCTCGGTGCCGTCCACCACGATGCGTCCCTGCTGATGCTCTTCCAGATGGTTGATGCAGCGGATGGTGGTTGATTTCCCCGAGCCTGACGGGCCGCACAGCACAATGCGTTCGCCCGGTTTCACGCTCAGGTTAATATTTTTCAATACGTGGAATTGTCCGTACCACTTATTCACGTCTTCCAGCGTGATCATCATTTTTTTAGATGCGGTGACTTGATGGTCGCTCATGATTTACCTCAGTGTGCGGAACGTCCGGTGTGAAAGCGTCTTTCCAAATGTTGGCTATAACGCGACATGCTAAAACAGAAAATCCAGTAAACGGCGGCGGCGAAGACGTAGCCTTCGGTCGACATACCGAGCCACGCGGGATCGACAGTGGCTTGCTGTACGCTGCTGAAAAGGTCAAACAGGCCGATGATGATCACCAGACTTGTGTCCTTAAACAGCGCGATAATGGTGTTAACCAGACCGGGTATCACCATCTTCAGCGCCTGCGGCAAAATCACCAGACCCTGCGTTTTCCAATAACCTAACGCCAGCGATTCGGCGGCTTCGGTTTGCCCTTTTGGCAACGCCTGTAATCCACCGCGCACCACTTCCGCCACGTAGGCCGACTGGAACAGAATCACCCCAACCAGCGCACGCACCAGTTTGTCGATGTTGGTGCCTTCGTGCATAAACAGCGGCAGCATCACCGAGGACATAAACAGCACGGTAATGAGGGGCACGCCGCGCCAGAACTCGATGAAAATCACTGACAGTACACGCACGATGGGTAAGCGAGAGCGCCGTGCCAGCGCCAGTAAAATGCCCAACGGCAACGCACCGGCGATCCCAACGGCGGCGATGATCAGCGTCAGCGTCAGCCCGCCCCACTGGCGGGTTTCCACCACCGGCAGACCGAAGAAGCCACCATATAGCATGAGCCAGGTGAAGACGGGGAACAGAATGATCCAGACGGTGATGTACCGTCCGCGGCGAGGTATGGCGCGCACAAACATCGGTATGAGTGTCAACAGCCCAACGATGAGTGTCAGGTTGATGCGCCAGCGCTCCTCAAACGGGTACAAGCCATACATAAACTGGCCGAAACGGGCGTGAACAAAGACCCAACATGCGCCTTGTTTGGTGCAGTCGGCGCGGGTCGTACCCACCCAGTTGGCCTGCAAGAAAACCCAGTTGAGCAGGGGAGGGATGACCACCCACAGCAGCCATAAACAAAAGAGAGTCAGCAGGCTGTTAAACCAGCTGGAGAAGAGATTTTTACGTGCCCACAGCACGGCAGTGCCGACTGGCGTACCGGGCTTCGCAACCCGCAAAGGATGGGGAAGTGTGCTCATCGTCATTCGTTTCCCTTAACGTTCGACCAGCGCGATACGCCGGTTGTAGATGTTCATTAAGAACGAAATCGCCAGACTGATGATCAGATAGACCGACATGGTGATCGCAATGGTTTCAATTGCCTGCCCGGTCTGGTTGAGCACCGTACCGGCAAACAGCGACACCATGTCCGGGTAACCGATGGCAGCCGCCAGCGAGGAGTTTTTAACGATGTTGAGGTACTGGCTGGTCAGTGGCGGGATGATCACCCGCATCGCCTGCGGCAAAATCACCTGCCGCAGCGTGACCGGATTGGGCAGGCCGAGCGAGCGGGCCGCTTCGTGCTGGCCGTGGGAAACGGACTGAATGCCAGAGCGGATCACTTCGGCAATAAACGTGGAGGTATAGACCGACAGCGCCAGCGTCAGCGAGGCCAGTTCAGGAATAAGCACCATGCCGCCGCGGAAGTTAAAGCCGCGCAGTGCGGGGATATCCCAGTGCAGTGCCGGGCCGAACAACAGATGTGCCAGCACCGGAAAAGCCACCAGCATGGCAATCGCCCAGGGCCAGATACGCCAGACCCGGCCGGTATGGATTTGTCGGAAATGGTTGTAGCGGCGCAGGGCCCAGATCCCAAAGACAGCCAGCAGCAGGGCAATACCGCTGGCCAGACTGCCCGGTGCCAGTTCAGGCGACGGCAGGTAGAGCCCGCGGTTGCTGACGAACGCAACGCCGAAGGCTTCCAGGCTTTGGCGCGGACCCGGCAGGTTGCGCAGAACGGCGAAATACCAGAAGAAGATCTGCAACAGCGGTGGGATGTTGCGGAAAATCTCGATGTAAACGGTGGAGACTTTACGAATCAACCAGTTATCCGACAGCCGCCCGAGGCCGATGATAAAACCGAGAATCGAGGCAAAGACGATGCACAGTGCTGAAACCAATAACGTGTTGAGCAGGCCGATGACAAAAACGCGTGCGTAGGTGTCACCCTCCTGATAGTCGATAAGATGCTGGATAATGCCGAAACCGGCACCTCTGCTGAGGAATTCAAAGCCTGAGGTGATGCCCCGGGTTGTCAGGTTGGTAATGGTGTTGTGCAGGAGGTAGCCCAGACAGGCAACCAGCAACACCACCGCGAAAATTTGGTAAAGCCAGGCACGGACCGCCGGATTGGTGAGCGAGAACGACCTTTTTTCGGTTGGGCGTTGCGACATAAAGGTGAACCTCGATATACGGTAAATCTGAGGAAAGAACACGCCAGGGAACGGCTGGCGTATTCTTTCTTAAAACACGTCAATACTATGAATATTCGAAGTTATTGGAGTTGTGGCAAGGCGGCAAGGGAGGGCATCGCGAATCACTGACACAGGTCAGTGATTCGGGGGGCCAGAGCGCTGCCAACACCGCCACAGCTTCAAGAACAAAGAATATTTAGCGGACTGGTGGAGCGTATTGGATCCCCCCCTGATTCCACAAGGCGTTCTGACCACGTTTGATTTTCAGTTCGCTGCCCGCGCCAACGTTGCGATCGAAGCTTTCGCCGTAGTTACCGACTTGTTTAACGATTTTCACTACCCAGTCGTTCGGCAGTTTCAGATCTTCGCCATACTTACCGGTTTTACCCAGCAGGTTGCTCATGTCCGGCGTAGTCGGGTTAGCGGCCAGCTGTTCAACGTTTTGCGAGGTCACGCCCATCTCTTCGGCATTCAGCATGGCGTAGAGTGACCAGCGCACCACTTCCAGCCAGTCTTCATCACCACGGCGAACCACCGGGCCCAGAGGCTCTTTGGAGATCACTTCTGGCAACACGATGAAGTCATCCGGCTTACCGAGTTTAATGCGCAGTGCGTAGAGCTGAGACTGATCAGAGGCGAGGGTGTCGCAACGCCCGGAGTCCAGCGCTTTGGCGCTTTCATCGGAGCGGTCGAAAGTGACCGGGGTGTAGGTCATTTTGTTGGCTTTAAAGTAGTCGGCGACGTTCAGTTCAGTATCGGTACCGGCCTGAATACATACGGTGGCGCCATCGAGCTCTTTCGCGCTTTTGAGATCGGCTTTCTTGTGCGTCAGGAAACCGATGCCATCGTAGTAATTCACGCCAGCAAAGATCATGCCCATGCCAGCATCGCGGGAAGAGGTCCAGGTGGTATTACGTGACAGGATGTCCACTTCGCCCGATTGTAACGCGGTGAAGCGCTCCTTCGCGGTCAGCGGGGTGTATTTCACTTTTTCTGCATCACCAAAAACGGCCGCGGCAATAGCGCGGCAAACATCAACGTCGATGCCGGTAAACTTACCTTTTGAGTCAGCGTAAGAGAAACCAGGCAAACCATCGCTGATCCCACATTGGACAAATCCTTTCTTCTTCACCGTATCCAGCGTTGTGCCTGCATGTGCCTGACCAGCCAAAGTGGCAAAACTCGCGGCGGCAATCAGTGTTGAGAGCAGTATTTTTTTCATAAATCGTCCTGTGAGACAAAACCGAAAATTATTATTGTGTGAGTGCGCGGAGCACCCTGTCTGTTTATGGGGCATCGCCCTCTGCACGGGTTACTGCAAAGGGAGTGCCAACATGTAAAACGCTCATCAATCAAGTACCGGGAAGGTATTGCACAGTAACATTGATGGTCGCAAGAGGATTTATTGCCCCAATCCGGTGCGTGGTCAATATGGCTGCAATAAAGCGGTGCGGCTTATTTCACTATTTGGAACTGGATCTCAATGTGGGTGATGTAATTTGAATGTTATTGCATAGTTAAGTGATGGTTAATTGCGGGGAGATCTAAAAACTCTCAGGCCGGGTGGCCTGAGAGGGAGCGTATTTCTAATCGCGTTTTATGGCGGCCTGAATCAATGCAGCTACCAGCGGAGGAAGCTGACCTTTCAGCGCTGCGCGTTCTGGCTGGAACAGTGTGGCGACAAAGAACGGATGACCGGGGAGTTCTACGGCGCGGATCTCACCGGCGTGATCGTGACCGACCATACGCAGTGGTTGCGCTTCCAGTGCCGCCTGAAACTCAGGGTTGATGCCATAGCGGCAGTGATAGCCCTCTTCCACCTCTAAAGTGCCATAGGCGCGCGCGGGAATGCTGTCGGCAACCAGCCGGATCTCCGCTTTCTTCTCCACCATTTCACAGGCCAGTGGCGCAATGACCAGACGGCCTTCGGTATCCGTTTCGCCGTGACCTGCGTCCTGCCAGTCCATGACGTTGCGGGCATACTCGATGATGGTGTGCTGGAATCCGCCACAGGTGCCGAGGAAGGGTTTTTGATTTTCGCGGGCAAAGCGGATGGCGCGCAGCGCCCCTTCGGTCGAGATATAAGGGCTACCCGGTACGCACCAGAAGGCATCGAAATCGTTTAAGGGCAGATCGTCATCAAGGCTTTCGGTGGCAAGCCAGAGGGTATGGATATCAAGGTCGAACTCTTGTGCAGCAAGGTTTATTGCGAGAGGTATAGCCTGGTGGGCAAGGATAGCGGGATTGTGATCCCCGACCAACGCCAGACGGATTTGCTTACTCATCACTTCTCTCCTGGGCAGGTAAAAGGAGATGTTATAGAAAAGTTAAGTCGGCGTCGTGAGAATAATTTTTATCGGACCATGAAGGATTTCGATGATGCGGTGCTGCTTTATCGCTGATATAAAAAAGCCTGACGTTTTCGTCAGGCTTTTTCAATGATCATCAATTGATTACAGGTAGAGCGACGGGGCACCGTCCGGGCGCGTTTTGAAGCGGCGATGTAGCCAGAGATACTGGTCCGGCGCACGCATGATCTCTTTTTCTACGACGCGGTTCATGTAGGCCGCAGCCGCCATTTCGTCGTCGATAGGGTAATCTTTCAGGGCGGGCTGGATCACAAGATCATAGCCTTTGGCTTTTTCTTTACGGATCAACACGACGGTGACCAGCGCAGGTTTTGCCAGACGCGCCAGCATGTAAGTCCCGCTGGTGGTCGCGGCCTGATCAACGGCAAACAGCGGTGCAAACACGCTGCCGCGCGGGCCGTAGTCCTGATCCGGGGCAAACCAGACGGCTTCCCCTTTTTTCAGCGCATGAACCATACCGCGCAGGTCTTTGCGATCGAGCATGGCTTTGTTGGAACGCATCCGCCCCCAGGTCTGGACGAATTCCATCGCTTTATTGTTGTGCGGGCGGTACATCGCCATCATCGGCTGGCACAGGCCCATCGCACGGCCACCCAGTTCCAGTGACATAAAGTGAATACCAATGACCAGTACGCCTTTGTTGTCTTGCTGAGCTCTTTTGAGGTTATTCAGGCCGCTGACATCAAACCAGCGTTTCACCCGCGCATCTGACCAGAACCAGGCCATCCCGGTTTCCAGTAAACCCATACCCAGAGATTCGAAATTGCTGACGATGCGGTGTTCAATCTGCGCTTCATTCAGGTTAGGGAAACACAGCTCAAGATTGCGGCGGGTGATAGACACACGACGTTTCAGAAAGCGCATTGAGGTGCGGCCCAGCCAGTTCCCCAGACGATACAGCACGGGGTAAGGTAACTGTACCAACAGGAACAGCACGCCAAGACCGAACCAGGTCAGCCAGTAGCGGGGATGCAAGAATGATGCGCGAAAGCGGGACGGAGATGTCATATAAGCTCAATCATCGGTATTTAAGATTCTGAGGTACCGCATAAAGAGAAAGCTCAACAGCGATACGGATTGTATGTCAAAGGTTTGGACAACGTCAGCGGGTAAATGTTTTGAACGACACCGAACTTGACGCAATCTTTACTTTAAAAGGCGGGATCGCGTTGCTAATGACTTTCCGTAGGTGATGAGCGGGGCGAGAACGACTCTTGATGTGAAGTATATCACGCCCCAATCACAATCCGGAGTGGGGGATCGTCCGATAACCTCACTATTTAATGTCTATTTTTGATCATCTTTAAAAGGTATTGATAAAGAGCCACTTAGCTAACGCTGTTGAGTAAAATTTACACAACTTTTCGCTTGCGTAATGCTTCATTGCAAAAGGAAATACACCTACAGAAGAAGGCGTATTTCCCGCAGACTTAGCGGTATAACGGATTCTTCATGACTGAATAACGCCCGCAACCCAATAGCGCAATAACCACCGCTACCATGAAGTAATAGACGATATCCTCAATGGCCCATGCGCCCGTCGACGTCAGTTCAAAGGTGTGTCCGATGCCGACCAGTAACCAGGCCACCAGCATAGTCACGGCAGCGACCAGCGCGGCAGGGCGGGTAAAAATACCGAGAATGATCATGATGGGGGCGATGAATTCGCCCACCAGTACGCCGTACCCGACAAACCCGGGAATGCCTTGAGCCGCAAGCATAGCCTGAATGCCGCCGATGCCTTCGTGCAGTTTATGCCAGCCATGAAATATCAGCAGACCGAAAGTCAGGCGTAACAGCAGGTTAGCCAGATCAGGTTTATGCAGTACCGCGTTAAAACGGGTGATAGTTTTGTGCAACATAGGAGTACCCCGGAGGTGTTTTTTTGTCCTCTCAGGTTATGACGTATTCACGGGGTGGAGGGTGGAATTATTCTCATTCCGGTTGATCTGGGTTAGGTTTTGAGCAATTTATTCTCATCTGCTTTTTGATTCGAGCTTTTATCCTGAAAATCGGCCAACAAAAAAGGCGCTCCCCTTGCGGAAAAGCGCCTTTTATCAACACAATACTGACTAGTATCAGTTCATGCCGTATTCTAACAACCATGGTATATAGCGGTAAATCACAGTCCAGTCAGTGGTATTTATTTACTTGATATTTATCAGTTATTTCATAATTTCCGTACATCCTTGTATATGTCGGTACAGGCTCATACACTTGACGGTGTATCACGTGGTGTATCACGTGGAAAATATGAACTGAGATTTTGGACGGTGAAATGGCTGGTGGCACAAACAAACTGAGCGATAAAAAGCTGAGGTCAATCCTGAATGTCTCGCGGGATGGTGAAGCACTGATCTCCGATGGCGATGGGCTAAGCGTTCGCGTGTCCAAAACTGGTGTGATCAGTTGGGTGTACGCTTACCGGTTGGGCGGGCGCGGGGCAAAGCTGGAACGGTTAAAGCTAGGGAATTACCCGGACATGCCTTTGAAACTGGCGCGAGAGAAGCGCGATCAGTGTCGTGCCTGGCTTGCAGACAGCAAAGACCCTAAACATCAATTGAGTTTGACCGCTATCGAAACCCTTAAGCCGGTGACTGTCCAAGATGCCCTCCTTTATTGGATATCGGAGTATGCAACTGACAACCGAGCGAACGTCAAACGGCACAAAGCCCAGCTCGAAAAACATATTTATCCATATATTGGTTCCCTGCCGCTGGCGCAGTGTGAAACCCGACATTGGCTCGAATGCTTTGACAGGATCAAGAAAGATTCGCCTGTGGCCGCCGGTTATGTCTTTCAGATGTCCAAGCAGGCTTTGAAGTTCTGCCGTGTGCGGCGCTACGCCGTCAGCAACGCTTTAGACGACCTGACCATACCGGATGTGGGCAGTAAACATATAAAGGGTGACAGAGACCATACTGACGAAGAAATAGGTCAGATATGGCAGGCCTGCCAGCAACTAAAATTTAAACCGTATTACGCCTCTATGTTGCGAATGCTGGTGGTGTTCGGCTGCCGATCACAGGAAGCGCGGTTATCTCACTGGTCGGAATGGGACCTAAAAAAATGGGTGTGGACAGTACCTAAGGAACACAGCAAGGGTGGCACCAAAATCGTTCGCCCAGTTCCAGAGGCTTTGCGACCGTTTATAGAAGATCTGCACAGACAACACAAAGAATGTGGCCTGTTGCTGGGGGAGCTTAAAGATTCATCTGCAGTGAGCCAATGGGGCAGACTAATTTGGAAAAGGCTGGGGCATACGGGCGCTTGGTCACTACATGATATCCGCCGCACGTTCGCCACCAAGCTTAATGATCTGGGCGTTGCACCTCACGTCGTCGAGCAACTTTTAGGGCATACCATGCCTGGCGTTATGGCTGTGTATAACCTGAGCCAATATATGCCTGAAAAGTTGAAAGCTCTGAATATGTGGTGTGAGCGTCTGTCTTTGCTAGCTGGCGAACACGAAAACGTTATTTTATTGCAGGTGAAAAAATGAATCTTCCTGAGCGAAAATATTATCCTATAAATGATGCCGCGAATAAACTTGAATGTAGTGTTAATGATATTTTGCACTATGCTTCAATTGGTATCATAGATTTATGCATTTATCTGGATTTAAAATGTGATGTTGATGAAAAAAATATCCATCTGAATATACCCACTCAAAAGATTAGTGAAATAGATGATGTTTTCAAAAGCCTTGATGGCGATAAGTGGTCAATAGGTGATTTAAAATTTCTTATAAGTGAGGGAGTTAGTAGGATAAGTGGCTATTACGCCGGCGAATTATTTGGTTTCTTTTATGTTCCAAGCACTGAGGCTCTCCGCGCAGAGTTTAATCAGGAAGAAGTTAGGATATCTTTTATATCAACTAATCCAGAATATTACGATGGAGAAGATATAGAAATAAATCTGATAAAAGATGGTGGTGAAGTTTTTGATAAAAAAAGTTTTTGCTTAATGGCTTCGGAAATGGAAAAAATCAAGTCACCTGATACAGGTGCTTTTCCAAAAAAGAAAGAATCAGAGGCAGATAAAACAATTGCTAAAAAAGCTGAATTAATTCCTGCTCTGTTGAAAATGATTCCTGAACTATCAGACGTAAATTTTGAAACCACTTCCGTAACCAAAATAATTGAATTAATAGAGGCAACTGCTGCAACTAAACAAATCCCCATACCAAATATTCACCGGCAGACATGGCAAAAGTATCTTGGTCGAAAGTGATATCACACCCACTATAAAGTGATATCACCCAAATTATTCTAACCCCATATCAAAATGCCCTCAGTTTACAGCCATATACGAGGGTATTTTTTATGGACTTACCACAAGCTATTAATGATCGCATCATCAGAGAAACCGAGTGCCGCCAGATCACCGGCTTATGTCGCATGCACCGCTACAACCTGGAAAAAAAGGGTAAATTTCCTTGCCGCCGTCAGCTTGGCGGTCGCTCTGTGGGCTGGCTACTGTCTGAGGTTAATGGGTGGGTTCATAGCCAGCCAAAATCTCTGATCAGCCAAGTTGCATGAGGTGGAGCATGACAAATAAACCTGACGTGTCTGTACTCTGCTTTGAAGGGCATAAAGTCCGTATTCAGCAACTATCTGGCGAGCCTTGGTTCATTGCTAAGGATGTCTGCCAAGCCCTTGAGATAGTCAATCACCGCATGGCGCTTAAGGCTCTGGATCATGACGAAAAGGGGGTAAATTTAACTTACACCCCTGGCGGGCAGCAGTTAATGCGCATCGTTTCTGAGTCCGGTTTCTACAAGCTGATTGCGCGGAGCCGGAAAGCCAGCACGCCCAATACTTTTTCCCATCGCTTTAGTAACTGGGTATTCCGCGAAGTTATCCCTTCCATCCGAAAAGATGGCGCTTATGGCGTTCCTTGGGCGTTGCTTCATGATTTTACCCGGCGTTCTGCCGACTCAGTTGAACGAGGTAGCCAGGCTGGTAAGGCTTTGGTGATCCGGAAGATTGAGAAGCATCAACTGGCGCATGAAGAAAAGCATTTATTGGATTGTTTTCAGCCGCGGCTGGCGCTTGGAGGGGAATCAGATGCTGAATAAAACAAAAGCGGCCTTGCAGGGCCGCCTAAGTCACTTCTCGAATATCGCTGAAAATAATATCACACTGATCGATCAGGTCAAACTAAGCGCATTTTTACGCTTTGCTGCTAAATCAATACATTGCACGTACCTAAGCCGGAATCTCTGCTTACCTAACTACGGGAAATCCCCCGTGGTAACTGCGGCAATGGCGCGGTTCCCTACCGTGTTGCAAATCGGCAACTCGCTTCTTGCTGGGGGTATACGCCATTGGCGCACACCTCTATCTTCCAAGTTATCGGGAGAAAACCAATCGGCGGAAAACTCCGCTGATACCTGGTTGGCCGAGAAACCGGCTGATCAGACTTTTAACTCTTCCTTAGCCTTTTGGGACCTTTCTCTTATTTCCTTGGAAGCCAGCCTTTCTCATTTCGTTCTGGAACTGGTAGGTTTTTTTCCTTCAGAATCGCTAGTACTTTCAGTTCAGCATCTGGACACCATCCATCCCAATTTCCTTCCCAGCACCCCATGCAACACATTGCCTGTCCATATAGCTGAAGGCACTTACCGTTGTATATGTGTGGGCCAAACTGGAAGGATTTACTGCAAATTACACACGTTGTTATGTATGGCTTCATTTTATTTCCCTTTAATGGCGCGATACGATTCTCAACCTTTGGCGTCGATGCCGCGAGCTTGCAGCTCTTTACGGATAATCCGCTTAATCCATGCTGATACAGAGGCATCACCATCCTGTGCCAGTGCTTGCTTAATGCCTTCTTCTAAGCCTGGTTCCACACGTAATGCAATCTGCTTATTACCCTTGCCTTTGATTTCGATGGTTGACATTTGGTTGACACCTGATTATTTTGAATTGGTATTCAAGTGTATGACAGGTGCATACCAAAAGGCAACGCCCCGGACTGTTAGAGCAGTACCGAGGCGTCTTACCAAACCGTTAATCGAGGTAACAGTTATGGCTGGAACACAGCATACCCAAACTCACCCTGAATTCACATGGCGTTTTCTGGCCGTGTCCAAATCCCATCCGCAAGCCCGGGCAATTGTTGTTTACGCCAACGCGCCTACCGAAACCGAGGCCCGTTCCCAGAACAAGGGTTGTGTCCTGTATTTTGCCGCTCGTCTGCCGGTTCATCATTTCGACCTGATCCCGGAGGTGCGCCATGCGTGAACCACTTCCAAACGAACGTTATCAGGACAAACAAGGTGATGTGGTGACTATCCGGTCAGTGTCCTTCAACCGTGTGACGTTCGTCCGTGATGGTTATACGTCGCCAGTTCTTATGCTGGTGGGTCATTTTGCTGAGCAATACACACTGATTAGGGAGGCCCGCCATGCTTAAGCTGAATTCCCAGGAAGTTGCTTCAACGGAGCTTATCCACTCGAAAGCCATTTTGAGCTTAGTGCTGGACAAAGGCGTTGACTCTGGAGAAGTACAGGAAGCCCTTGAGGCCGTTTATCGCTCACTGGAACGCGCCCTGATCGAATTGCTGGAGGTATCGCATGCATAAGCTAACCATGTTGGATGCACCTGATGAAATCAGGAATATTGCCACTCTGCTGGCAGCATCGCTCTTGATGAAAGACAACATCGAGGAAGAGCAACAGACGGCACTCATGCTGGTGGATATTGCTTTAGTGCGGGCGCGTGAACTTGCACAAGATCTGGAGTCGGGTGAGGTGCGCCATGCGTAAAGATGCCTATCACCTGATTGATCACTGTCAAAACATCCCATTCAAAGACGCAATGGAGTTACGTAGTGCAGCTCAGGACGTTCATAACAGCATTATTGAAGGCATCTCAGCTATTGGCAGCATTATGTTTGCGGCGGGGAACAGTGAAGATTATGACGATGGCCGAGCCAAAATAGACATGATGAAATTGGGCGATATGTTGACCAATATTTCACGCCTGGCGGCTGGCGCTAAGACTGCGGAAGAAAATATCTCTTATTCGATCTGCAAGGGGGTAACGCAATGATTAGCCCAATGAAATTCAACGAGCTTGAGAAGCGTGTTGCCGCTCTCGAGTTAGCGCTGGCGGCAATGGTTCGCAAAGACACCTGCCCGGAGGGAATGGCACCTCTCACCACAATGGCATCGGAAATGGGCATTTCTACCAAGAAGGCTGAGGAGTTGGCGCGCAATAGCGGTGTGATGATCGTTCGTCATGGCGCCAGCTATGCCGTACATGAGGCGAAGTTCAGGGAAGCGGCATTGCTGATCATCAGGGCAGCGAAGCGTAAATATGGCAGCAAATACTGGTATCACCCGCTGATCGGTAAATTCACCATGTCCATGAGGCCAAATCTATGACAATTGAGGCAAAACAAAAACTCGATTGGTCGGATGCGCTCTTTTCCTGCGTATATCTCTGGGTGGTGGGTAAACCGATCATGTCAGATGATGCGGCAGCGGCAATACAAAGGCATGATCCGCAAAGCCCGTTAGGTGGGCTAGCGATTCGTATGCGCTCGCTCGCCATGGGAGGAGAAGTCACTCACGACTGGCTGGCTGCAAATGGATATCTATCAAGCCGAGATCCAGATAAGGCCCGAGAGAAGCGGGAAGGGGCTGTATTAGAATTCATCGGGCCCACCGAACTTAAAAAGGCGCTATCTGACAGCAACCGCATTAATCGATTATTTCCGCCAGTACAACAACCGGCGGCGCTGATTGACCGCCGCAAACTTGGAGATGGGACCACTGTCAGCGGTGATGATGTTGATAAATTGGAAGGGCTGAACGCCACCTACACGCACGTTCTGGCCTTTGGTGATCACCACGTGGCCAGTATGCGAGCCAATCCAGTTACAGGAGAGACTCACGCCTTCCAAACGCTCAACTCATTCAGGAATAACTTTCTTGATGTCGGTCGGGTGGCAGGTCGCAAGCTTGGCGAGGCATGGCTACAGTGGCCGGGGCATGCCAAAAGGCTCGACGGGGTTGGCTTCTATCCAAACCCGTCATTGTGCCCGTCTAGGGTCTATAACCTGTTCAGCGGTTTATCTGTGGCTCCCGAGCACGGTGAATGTGCGCCCTATCTTGATCACCTGCGCGATGTTATCTGTGCTGGTCATGATGAGGCTTATAAATATCTGGTGGGTTGGCTGGCGCATTTATTCCAAAAGCCAGAGGAAAAGCCCTCTGTTGCCGTGGTGATGAAATCGATAGAGGGAACCGGTAAAGGTTCAATGGTGAAACCTCTCCTCGAAATATTGGGCATGTATGGCATTCAGGTGAACGGGCCTGGGCAAATTGCCGGGCGCTTTAATGGCACCATTGCCAACAAGCTGTTTGTGTTTGTGGATGAGGCCGAATTAACGGATAGCCGCGCTGCCGATAGGCTTAAGGCAATTATCAGTGAGCCGACAATCAACCTCGAGCGAAAGGGGAAAGATCCGGAGCCGATGCCGAACTATGCCCGTTTTGTTTTTGCCAGTAACCACGAGCGTGTTATTCGAGCCGGTATGCGCGAGCGGCGTTATCTGGTACTGGAGCCAGACGGTACGAAGGCACAAAACAAGGGGTATTTTGACCAGCTACACCACTGGATTAATCATGGAGGCGCTTCTCACCTGCTGGCCTATCTGCTTAGCTATGACCTGTCAGGATTCGATCCCCGCCGACCGCCAGTAACCGCTGCGCTGGTGGAGGAGAAGCTAGCCAGCCTTCCACCAGCTTATCAGTATCTCTATAGCGAGCTTTGGGAGGGTAAGCCTTTCGGCGAAACGGATAAGATTTATGCCACGGATCTGATATCGCGTTTCAATGTCTGGTGTGAGGCTCATGGAGAACAGCTCACCGAGGCGGCGGCACGTTCTGCAGTGGGAAAGGTAATGGCTCGATTGAATATGTCCGTATGCGGCCGCTCCGACAGGGGGCCAGGCAAATATTACGAGGTCCCAGCAGTAGAAGAGCTACAGGAAAGGTTTGCCGGGCTTATCGGTGAAGATGCAGCGATGGTGTTTATTTCATAACACATGTACGAGGAAAGACCTGTACCACCTGTACCACACAGCGTTAACACGTTGCGCTATATGGATTTATATATGGTACAGGTCATTTATTAACCTATACCAGACCTATACCACCTATACCGTTTTAAGATGAATATTGGGACAGGTGATACAGGTCGGTTTAGGTCTGTTTTACCTACCTGTACCAGCTACAAGCCGCGCCAGTACTGGGCTAAACGCAAAGTGGTACAGGTGGTACAGCAAAAAGCACAAAACCACGAATGAAACCACAGTTATATGGTCATTACCGGTTATTAGGCAACTGACGGGTAATAAGCCGCATGCTAGGATTAATCCGAACACTACTAATGGGAATAGGGACATGAAAAAAACAATTTTAGCGTGCGTTATTGCTGCCACTCTTTTGACCGGGTGCGGCCAAAAGGAATTAACCTCTGAGCAAAAACA
Source organism: uncultured Enterobacterales bacterium (assembly GCA_963519305.1). Lineage (GTDB taxonomy): Bacteria > Pseudomonadota > Gammaproteobacteria > Enterobacterales > Enterobacteriaceae > Ewingella. The sequence continues at coordinate 7,549 of CAUQMS010000035.1, read as the reverse complement.
GGAAGTGAGCAGCCTCAAAAGCGATCTTTCGCAAACGGAAAAAGAAATAGCTGAAGCAACAGAGCAGCAAAGTCAGTTCACGGGTGGGCTAATCAGAAACCTCACAACTGCCAGGCTTGAAGTGCTCGGAACTAATAAGGCTCTTCTAGAGCAGCGCATCAATGCTATCGAGTCTGGTGCTAAAATTGACTTAGCAATTAGCGGGATAAAGCCAAACCCAGAGGCGGCGGCGGCATTAAAAACCGAAATTGATAAGCTTGCTGTCCAAATCAGCGATGCAAAAAAGGAAGCAAACCAATACAGCGGCGGTCTGATCCAAGCGTTAAAACTGTCTACGGTTGCGACTCAGGAACAGACAATGGCGATGTTACAGCAACGGTATCTTTCAGCGTTGTATGGTTTAGCGGAGGTTAAAGTCCCGGGCGAACAGGCAGGTACAACTGTTACTGCAAAACAAACTGTACAACCAGCGGCAGCAGCTACCAGCGCACCATTACTTCCACCGGGTGAAGGACCTTTCGGTTTAGAGGCTGGTTTATCTAAAAAGAATATTGAAGATATGACAGGCGAAGAGCTCAAGCCTGTAGTAAACAGCGCGAATCTTTATACCTTAGAGTCATTGCCGAAAAAGAACGCGGATTTCGAGGCTTATGGGCTTCTTATTTCTCCCAAGGCTGGCCTGTGCCAAATTAGAGCTATTGGTAAAAACGTTGATACTGATAGTTATGGCATAGCCCTGAAATCGAAATATGAAGAGCTCAGTGGATCACTATCCTCCATTTACGGTAAAGCTGAGAAAAATGATTTCTTGCTATCAGGTTCAATCTGGAAAGAGCCACAAGACTGGATGATGGCATTGAATAAAAAGGAAAGATTCTTGTCAGCAGAATGGAAAGGGACAAAAGAAGCTCCTCTGAAAAACAATTTACTCTCTGTCTCTATCGAGGTTAGGGCAAACGGTTCTAGCCAAGGGTACGTCTTTCTCCAGTATGATTTCAGCAATAGCGAGATTTGCAAAGCAGAGATCGAAGGAGCGAAAAAGAGCTCACTTTGATATCAGACAGCTGAACTAGGAAGACCCCGTTTACGCGGGGTTTTTGTTTTTAAATAATTGAATCTAATAAACATATCTCAACTGTTATCACCGAGGCGTTTGATTATTAAGTACTAAGTCTAGGGGGGGGCCGCGAATTACGAAAACTCTGGCTCTTAATGGCAGACCAGCGCCACGGAAATCTAGCCGTAAAACTGGATGCTTTCATTAAGGATGTCGCATGAAAAAAGAATTAAAAGATGATGGTGAAACCGCAGTGATCACCGTGACTTCATCCTGGCTGAACGCGACCAATGTGAATGGCGCGTTGGAGATGGTGAAATTGTTGGCTGATGTTGAAGTAAAGCGTTCAGGGATAATGATGCGCACAACGACGATCAGCGGCTCAAGGGCGCAGGTATTGGCTGCTGGGAAAGTCCTACATCGGCATATCGGTGAACCTGTATCGAAAATTTAGCATACGATCTTCGTGTGCTTAACACCCCCTACCTTTACTCGATATATTCACAGTATTTGTGTTGTAAACGATTCAGACTAAGATGCTTAAGGGAACTCTGAACGGTGACAATCTTAGACATTTTCGACCATTATTTTATGTGGGCAGACAAAAGATGATTGTAACTCTTCGGCTTTTATTGCTGACACGCGAGCATTGTAAATGCGAATAAATTTACCTACTGGGTAAACTCATGCTAAAGTGAGGTTAGGTTGGAAATCAGCTTTAGGGACAAAAAAATCAAAGAGCTCTGTGAAAACGGGGCTAAGGCTGTTAAGAAATTAGGCCAAGACAGTGCTAAAAAACTCAGAACTAGACTTAGTGACTTAGAGTCAGTCTCGAATGTTAGAGAGCTTGTAGCTGGAAATCCTCACCCGCTTAAAGGTGATCGCGCCGGGCAATTTGCGGTTTATCTTCATGGCGGGGACCGTTTGGTTTTTTCTCCTAATCATGACCCATGTCCAGAACTTCCCAATGGTGGGATATCTTGGACGGAGGTTACTATTATCTGCATCGAATTTATAGGTGATTACCATGACTGATCTGTGTGCACACTTTGCGCCAGACTGGGTTTCCCCTCCTGGCGATACAATTCTCGACATAATTGAAGACAAAGGATGGACGCAACAAGAATTGGCTGGAAGATTGGGCCTTTCTGAAAAACACGTCAGCCAGTTAATTAATGGAAAAGTTCCATTAACTGACGAAACAGCTTCAAAATTATCAACTGCTATCGGCAGTACTGTTGGTTTTTGGTTATCAAGAGAAGCAAAGTATCGCGAGCGGTTAGCTAATCTTGAAGTTGAAAAAAAATGTGCAAGTTGGGTTCCTTGGCTTGAAAACCTTCCAGTGAAAGATCTTATGGATTCCGGTTCCATTAAGAAAAAGCGTTATGATGCGAAGAACAAGCCAAGCATTGTCGCTGATTGTCTGAGATTTTTTGGAATTGCCACTCCAGATGAATGGCATGCCTACTATTCTGGCATGCAGGTATCCTTTAGACGTTCTAGGGCTGAACAAAGTGACATAGGGGCAATCTCATCTTGGTTAAGACTTGGTGAGAGGGAAGCTGAAAAGCATCATCCCATTGAGAAATATAATAAAACCAAATTGTTGAAACACCTTTCTGAAATACGCGGCCTTACAACAGAGCGTGCAGAAATTTTTGAGCCTAAAGTTAGAAAATTACTCAATGATTCAGGGGTATTGCTTGTTTTGGTTCCTGCTATACCGAAAGCTCACGTTAGTGGTATAGCCAGATGGATTTCCCCAACTAGGCCAGTAATTCAGTTATCACTGTATGGAAAGACAAACGATAGATTCTGGTTTACATTTTTCCATGAGTGCGCACATATCCTCCTGCATGCGAATACTCAGGAAGAGAAAAAGGCAGTTTTTCTCGATGACCCACTGTCAAGTCGAAGCAATGACCCCAAAGAAATTGAAGCAGACTTATGGGCTAGTAATTGGTTGATTCCTGAGAATTATACTTCTGAACTGAGCGCGCTTAAAAGCAAAGCAAGCGTTGTATCTTTTGCTGCAAGAATTGGTGTACACCCTGGAATAGTCGTGGGTAGACTTCAACATGATAAGTTGATAGAACCTTCTTGGATGAACGACTTAAAGCAAAGTTTTAAATTCTCCTGATTAGACCCGGCCACTTGGCCGGGTTACTCATAAAACATTTATGCCATTCCTGGGCAAAAGTTTTTCATTCTGCGTTTAATGCTATCTACGGCGCTGGTGGTCCAATAATCTCCACGTGCTGGCATGATACCCAGTTCAGTGAGTCTAGCCACAATAGCCTTGTTGCTGGACTGAATCCCCTGGCTCCTTGACTCTTCGACCATCTTATCAATCACATCTCTCGCTGTTAGCGCTTTTATGTCGCCTGATACCTTTGCTGGCGCTGCCTCACGAACAGGCTCAGTGGTTGCCCCACCCAGCAATACTTCCATCTGACTAATCAATACTTCCATCCGTGATTCCGGGGAGAGTGATTCACCCGGTTTACCCAGCTTCTCCAGAACGGCGGCCAGCATCCACGCTGTTTTATCCTTTCCTGAAATCCTGACTGCCAGCTCTAAATTCTCGGCAACATCTGCCGGCACCCGGAACGAAAAAAGCCTGCTTGGTTTCTTATCTGTCATCTGTAAACACCGTAAACGTAGGTATGCCAATGGTCCGTATTGCCTGCTGTAAACACGTATACAGGCTGAATGCATGAAACATTAATATCCCTGTTATTGCAATAATCATTGATCAAGTTGCAATTTATGCAATACTAAATACTGTGTTTATATCAGGGTTTCGGAGGGTTTATGACCAGCAAAGCAAAAGTGAAGCCCATTCTTCTCAGTCAGGAACAGGTGAATTCTTTGGTGCGTATACAGGCAGAGGAGCGGGCTAAATCGCCGCTTGGGATCACGCCCAGCCTCCACGCCATCGCGCGGGGAATTATGGATAAAGCACTGAGTAAGCGCGTTCTGCCTTAGTCAGCCAGATAATCACAGTGGCGGATATATCGATGAAATCATTCAAACACCTCTTTAGCAACAACAGCAAAGCAACTGCAGGAACGGGTCCTTTCGGACACCTTTTCAGCGCCAGCAACGATGCCCCGGTACTGCTTGACCAGACTAAGCAGCAAGAGAAAGTAATTATCGTTGCCAAGCCGAGTCAGCACAGCCGCGAGCATAACGTTGCCGTTTCGGACGAAGCCAAAGCCAATCCCATTCTGGCTATGCGCCTGCTCAATGACACAGACCTGTCATCAAAGAAAATCATTGCCCAGTTGGCTGATGCCCCAATGGCTCTGTCCAAGTTCACGCAGAACTTCATGGAAGCCAATGATCCAACCTGGGAGTTTCAGGACGAAGAAGACCAGTCGAGCACGGCATTGACCTTCTCAACCCAGCGTGGCGATGCGAACGGATATATGGCAGGTCGCAACCGTGCGGCTAAATCGCTGGAGAAATTGAAAGAGCCTTTGACCGAGGACGAACATCAGGAATTCATGGAAACCATGAGGCGCATGGCAAATGAAGACAATCCGAATACACCGGACAATGTGGAAGCCCGCCGCCAGGCTGATGAAGATTATAAGCAGGAAGTGGCAAATGCCGCTGCACGTCGTAACGAGCAGCTGCGCGCCACTGGCATGGCTCTGCCCGGGGATAGCAGACTGGTCAGCGGGAAGGCACCCAACCCAATGAACGAAGCGGCTATGATCAAGTCCCGTTTGGACGCAGGTCTGCCCGCCACTGATATGCCACTGCAATAATCAGGTGAACGGGTATGAACGATTTTAGCCACCTCGGTTTTCAGATTCTCGGCCTGCAGAGCAGCGGGCCAGCAAACCGCCGATCACCAGAACAGCGCCGGGCGCTGGCGCTTTTAAGAGGTAACTCCCAGCCTGAAGATCTGCAGGCAAAGCCCAAGCATTCCAATGCGCACCGAATAGCGGTCAGCCAGCCAGCGAAGAACAACCCGATACTGGCACTCAAGCTTATTGACCGCGGTGAACCCTCTGAGCGAGCCATTGAGACGCTGGAGGCCAGTTACCGCCATCTTAGCAACTTTACTAAGCGCAAAATGATAGCCATCTGTTCCGGCTGGGAGTTCATGGACACAGAAGACCGTAATCAGGAGGCCTTCACTTACAGCACCACTCATCAGGACAGCAACGGATACCGTGCGGGATTTAATGCGGCACTGAAGGTGCTGGAGAAGTATGTAGAGCCGCTAATGCCTGAAGACATCCGGACTCATATTCAACCGCCTGGTGACGCTGGAGGAGCTATAGAGCAGACCACCCATGTATAGGCGTGCTGTAAAGGCTCGGAAAAAAATGGGTCCTTCCCAGGACTTTTTTAACTCACGGGCATTGCGCGCCGCGTGGTTTCACTAGCTATGAAATTTTGAATTTGATTGACACTTTACACTTGTCACTTTTTGTTGCGCGATTGTTAATTCTCAGGAGTGGCAAGGGCTGTCGGGAAATTTGCGGTGATTTTGATTGACAGTTTGATTGACACTTTTCGGGCTGAAAGTGTCAAGTTGACAGAGAAAGTGTCAAGCGGTTGGCACTTTACAGTTTGATTGACACTTTGCCGCCCGCAGGTTGACACATTGCCCGGGCGCCCATGACAGAACGGGAGTCAGCACCATGAGTTTTATGAGCGTCAGCCAGTATGCAAAACACGCAGGCATGAGCCGTCAGGCGTTGTATACCTGGGAGGCTAAGCAGGGATTTCCGGCGCGGGTGGACGGCAAGATTGATCAGGCTGCCTGCGATGCCTACCTGGGGCAATTTCGTGACAGCCATGATCCGCGCATGAAGAACGCAGCAGGCAAATCGGCCCCGAACAAAAGCAAGCCTAAAGCAGGCTCCGAGCTGGTAGAAATGAGTGTGGCCGAGATCAGGCAGTATCTTGCCGGGTGCACGGGGCAGGCAGCAGGAATGGACGAAGATGAACGTGCAGCGCTGGCGGCTAAAGCCGTAGACCTCTATCTGAGCGAGGGGCCTGATAACCCGCCTCTGACGTTTGGAGGCTATCGCCTGTCCATCGTTGAAACACCAACGTACGAAGTCGGTCAGATCATCGCTGGTGGTGCCTTTGGATTATCTGCTACAGACGTGGTATTCGAGTGCCTGGATTACACGCTGGCGCTGATGGGGGATGAGACAGATAGAACGGCACGCAGAGAAGTGACTCCAGCGCTGCTCTATGTCCTCGGAAACGATGAATAATTGACAACATAGTGGGCTTAGACCCGCACTCTCCAACGTTTGCCAGCCTCGTGCTGGCTTTTTTTTTATGCATTGCGCTCAGAATGGCAAAATTGGGCTTTTGTGATATTTCCGAGGAATGAGGATATCGAGATGCTAAAACACGAACAAATTGAAAATACCCTGATCGCTGCGGCTAAACAGCAGGGGTTAGGTCTGAACGGTAAGGACTTACTGGATATTCGGACAAAGGTAGCGGCCACGCTGGCAGCCAAAGAGCGGTATAAGCAGCGTGTGAACAGTACCGGTGCATTTCAATGGAAGAAGCCGGCACCGCCACGCTGATAGCGGAATTAACATAATAGATGCCAATAGGATCGCATCTCCCATTGGCAGGCAGAGAAATATCTATAATTATTATCTGACAAACTTTCTCAGGCTGTCTTGTATTAGAGGATTCCATCGCGCATATGAGTATCCACTGGCGGGATGGTTAACAAAGCAAAGGCTGTATTTTGCATCTAAGGTTGGAACCCACTCCCCTAAGCGAGCGCCAAAAACAATGATTAAATCAGGCTCCAGCTCTTTTACTGTTTGCTTGAATGGAAGTTCTCCCGCTTCCCACTGTTCCTTAGTGGGAGCAATTCTTGCGTCCTCGCCAACGAAACTTTGAATGTAGTTACAAAACGCGATATTCCCCCAAAAATTAAGTCTGGACTCATCATCGAGCTCCAATGAGGAATCAAGATTTAACACTGATTTCGTCAAAGTAGTGAAGAATGGAGTACCTCTTTTTTTTGCATATTTCTCAATAACATCAATCGTAACGTTTTCATGTTCTTCACCTGGAGGACCATAGTGTGATTCGCCGAGTATTAACACTTTAAATCCAAGGATATTTCCTGCATTTCCGTAGTTTTGGCCGACCCATGGGCTAAACGTTCTCTTCATTTGCAATACTCATCTAAGTTGGATTGATTTTAGCCTAACCGATTAACGCTTAAGGCTTTCCTCCGATATTACGCACATACCAAGCAGATATTTTCTCTGCGCATAAGAACCTTATCTAATCCTAACCGTTGATGCAGCAAAGTTTGTTCATTGCGGTATATGTCCGTACACAATGTCGTGTATCACGTGGTGTATCACGCACAAACAAAAAGGCGCTAATCCGGTTAAGGAAAAGCGCCTTTTTTCAATAGGTTGACTGATTAGTATCAGTTCATGCCGTATTTTTTCAATTTCTTACGCAGCGTACCGCGGTTGA
>CAUQMS010000034.1:0-32778 GCA_963519305.1 uncultured Enterobacterales bacterium | reverse complement strand
GCAAGTCGGTGGCGAGACAACGTCTTTACCGTTGGCTCAAACCCGCAGCCGGGAATCGCGGAGCGATGACATTTTGCGGCTATAACAGAAGTGACTGGAACACGGCCACCCCGATTCAGCGATAGCGCGCAGTTTAAAAACGCAGGATTCCAAAGGAGGTTCGTTTAAACCTCCTTTGGGCCAGTGTGGGCGGCGAGCCCACGACCTTGACCTTAAGGTGGGTTTGGGCGGCAGCCCAAGGTCTGCAGTGTGGGCGGCGAGCCCACGGTCTTGAAGTTGAAGTTGAATTGGAAATTGAACAGCCGAAACTGTTCAGCGATCCCTGACCCGCCGGTTCAGCCATATCCCGTGATGTGGTCTCTGCTTCCACGCCAGTGACGAAATAGTGTGCATCACACTCAGATGTGACAGTACCCGCCGCAGATGGCGCTCCATCTCCGTGATGGGCATGTCGGGGTGCAATTCCGGGGTGGCGAACAGGCTGCTTTCGCTGCTGGGACCATCGTAGGTCAGGCGTTGCTGACAGCTTTGCAGGGCAATTTCACAACGTTGCAGATAGTCCATCGCCAGCTGTGGCGTTAGCATGTAGTGCTCGCGGGCCAGAATAGTCATGGCATTGATATGCTCGACGACAAACTGGCTGTGCGTCACCCATAAACGCATGTCGGCCAGATAGCGCGAGTTAAAGCCGGGTTCCTGCATCGCCTGATTGAGCGACGTGAACAGGGCATTGTGCGCTTGTGTGACCTGCATGCGGGCGTACGCCAGTTTCACGGGATCGGGATTTTCCTCCAGCAATAAACGGATCGCAATCTGGTCACTTTCCAGCGCCTGCCACGCGTTCTGCCGCAGCAGACCACTCTGCCACTGTGGCCACAGCCAGAGAGTGCCGCCAAACGCCAGTGCGCAGCCAATCAACGTATCAATAAGTCGTGGAACGAGGAAATGCGCGCCATTCATTGCCAGCAACTGCAACGTATAAACCGCGGTCACCGTCATGCCAATCATCGCCAGCCCGTAGTTTTTGCGCAGTACCGTGTAAGACACCACGGTGATCAACAACATGCACATCAGCGTTACACCTTCGGGCAGCTCCAGTTGCAGTAATCCGGCGGCCAGCAGCAAACCTATCAGCGTGCCGAGCGCACGGTGCTGAATGCGCACGCGCGTGGCGTTGTAGCCGTTCTGGCTGACTAGCATCACCGTGAGCAAAATCCAGTAGGGCTTTGGCAAATTGAAGAACAGTCCGAGGCTGCTGCCGATGGCGAGTGCCACGCCCAAGCGCGCCGCATTACGCAGCGCCACGGATTTAAACGACAGATAACCTTTCAGCGCTGCCCAGAAAGGCAGGCGGTTTTGTGTCTGCATCAGATCACGCCGGTATAGCGGGCGCTGGGTGCGCAGCAGGCGGGCAATGCGGCTGAAGTGGTAATAACAGAACTGACCCACCGGATTCTCACGGTAGCGCGAGGCGATTTTTTCCAATGCGGCCAGCTCATTCGCCATGGTGAAGCGCTCAGAACGCCGGTGATAGAGAATGTCGTCGGCCAGCACCCGTAGCCGGGCGGCAATCACCTGTGCGTTACGGCGGATCACCGCTTCAGCGTGACTCTCTTCCACCAGTTTTTGGACTTCCCCGGGCAGATGCAGGCTGACGGTAATGTGCTCTTGCAAATCGAGCGCGACCTGAAAGCGCTGAAACAGCCGCTTGTGCTGATGATGGCGACCGTTATTAGGCAACATATGCAGCTGCTGATAGAGCAGGGCGATGAGGTCGATGACCTGCTGCTGGCGCTTTAGCAGCGGCGGCAGCGCGGTTTCGGGATCGGTGTGTTGAGTCAGCAGGCTGTATTTGGCTTCGAAATAATCCGCCAGTTGCAGATAGAGCTGGCTCAGGCTTTCGCGCATCGGTTGTTCTTCTGACAGGCGGAACCACGCCCAGTTAAACAGCCCGTACCAGGCAGTACCGACGATATACAGCAGCGGTGCATGCCATATGGGTACCACGCCCGCCATGCTGAGCGTGAAAATGGTGGCGACCAGCGCGCCGGGCAGTAAACGCGCGTGCAGCGGGCTGATTTCACCGGTGACACCGAGCACCAGCGCGAACGACAGCATGATAAGCGGCAGTGGAATGTGCCAGTTCACCAGCATCAGTTGCAGCATCAGGCTGCTGAACGCAAAGAGGGAGCCGCCGATGATCAGACGTTTGAAAAAGCGTTTATGCGGCGTATCGAGGCCAGAGATATTGCAGCAAGCGGGGACCAGCGAGAACAACAGGCCCATCTGCAATTGGCCAATCATCCAGCCAATCGCTACGGGAATAGATAGCACCAGCGTCTGACGCAGGGCGTAATTGACTTCGGGATGATAAAAAAACCGACGCCATAGCGTCATGCGGTGCTTCTGAGGCCGCGCGATCACTGTGTTTTCCCTATTTCCCAATAAAAACGGCGCGACAGTTGCCTGCCGCGCCGTTTCTCAGGAAATTAACGGGTGCCGTAAACGACAATCGTTTTACCGTGTGCGGAGATCAGGCTCTGATCTTCCAACATTTTGAGAATACGACCAACCGTCTCGCGTGAGCAGCCGACGATTTGACCAATTTCCTGACGGGTGATTTTGATCTGCATACCATCCGGATGGGTCATCGCATCCGGTTGTTTTGCCAGATTCAGCAAGGTTTGTGCGATACGGCCCGTCACGTCGAGGAAGGCGAGGTTACCCACTTTCTCTGAAGTCACTTGCAAGCGTGTCGCCATCTGAGCGGAAAGGCGCATCAGAATGTCCGGATTAACCTGAATCAACTGGCGGAATTTTTTATAAGAAATTTCAGCCACTTCACAGGCAGATTTAGCACGAACCCATGCACTACGTTCCTGACCTTCTTCGAAGAGTCCCAGCTCGCCGATGAAATCACCTTGGTTCAGATAGGAAAGTATCATCTCTTTGCCTTCTTCATCTTTAATCAGGACGGCAACCGACCCTTTAACGATGTAGTAAAGCGTTTCGGCTTTTTCACCTTGGTGAATCAGCGTACTTTTGGAAGGATACTTATGTATATGACAGTGAGACAGGAACCATTCGAGAGTAGGGTCTGTTTGTGGCTTGCCGAGAACCATTAGCTATTATCCTCTGTTGTTATCGCTGCCCAAAATCACAGGGCTCAGAGTTCCCTGTACGGCGTCTTAAAAAGTACGCGCCCTTTTAGCATAAGAACTGTCCAGTAATGCTGCAAGCGGGAGTTGGAGTGAAACAACTTATATATCTATATATTGCTGTTAACACCGTGGCTTCATTTTGAAAACCACAAACCCATCACCGCAATTTACTGAAAAGTGTGTATCGGCTTTGTTTGTAGCACAGGTTTGCGCGGGTGTCTTCTGTTGTCTCGCTTCAGCATGATGGCGATCGGGTTACGTTGCCGGTTTTTTTCTAAAAGGGTAGTCTGGAGGAAATTTGGCGAAATATTTATACCGGGAGTAAGGCACATGCAGGCACGGGTAAAATGGGTTGAAGGACTGACATTTTTGGGTGAATCCGCGTCAGGTCACCAGGTTTTGATGGACGGTAATGCGGGCGATAAAGCCCCAAGCCCGATGGAAATGTTACTGATGTCAGCGGGCGGTTGCAGCGCTATCGACGTCGTCTCTATTTTGCAAAAAGGCCGCAACGATGTGCAGAACTGTGAAGTGAAACTGACGTCCGAACGCCGTGAAGAAGCACCGCGTCTGTTCACGCACATCAACCTGCACTTTATTGTGACTGGCAAGAACTTGTCCGACAAAGTCGTCGAGCGTGCGGTGGCACTTTCTGCTGAAAAGTATTGCTCGGTTTCCCTGATGCTGGGGAAAGCCGCGTCGATAACGCACAGTTTTGAAGTGGTAGAACCTGAATAAGGCTTTACCAGCTGTACGCCTGACAATGGGCCCGCAGTAAATCCAGAAATCGCCGTGCCGCAAAGGTTAGCGGCGATTTTTGCGAATAGAGTACGCAGTATTTCGCCTGTGGCAGGCTATCAATGGGCAGCAGATGCAGCTTGTCTTGTAATCCGAACGGGTGGCCCATCGCCCGCGCCACAATAGTCAGATAGTCTGACTGCAATACCAGATTTAACCCACATACCACCGAGTCGGTGCGTACCGGCGTTTCTGCCGATTGCTGATAAAACATTCCCATCGACAGCTGGAGCTGCTGGTAATACCCCATATCTGTTTCGGGCAGCACCCAGCGGGCGGTCTGTAACTCCTCAAGCGTCGTGGCGTTTTCCAGCGGATGCCCACGCCGTGCAAGAATACCGAAGGGTGCGCAGAACAAGGGCTCGCGCACTAAATCCTCCAGCGGAAGCCCAGGGCCGGTAGTCCCCACGGCAAAATCCAACCGGCCTTCGCGCAGCGCAGGCAGCAGCGTCGAGAGCTGTCCCTCTTTGACCAGCATCTTGGCCTGCGGAAAGGTGCCCTTGAACTCATCGGCCAGGGCCGGGAAAACCGTCATCGCGATAAGCGAGGAGCAGCCAATGGCGACTGCGCCCTGCGTGTACTGATTCATTTGCTGAATCTCGTCGGCGGCCCGCTCAAGCTCTTCAAGAATAAACTGCATACGCTGCGCAAATGCACGTCCGGTGGCGGTCAGCGTCATCCCTTCATTACCCCGCACGACGAGCTGAGTGTCGAGCGTCTGTTCAAGCTCACGCAACGCACGGCTGACCGCAGGCTGTGACTGATTCATCGCCCGCGCCGCGCCACGGATACTGCCGCTGCGGATCACCTGCTGGAACACCTTCAGTTGCTGCAATTTCGGCAGATATTTCATCCCATGCCCTATCAGTAAAAAGTATCACCTGTCTGAAAATTGCATCTTATGAAGCGGCTGTAAAGCTGGTAGCGTCATTCTGCTATAAATAACTCGTTGTAATTCAATAAATAAGTGATGTGCGTCGCATTTTAGCCTTCGTCCGACAGTGAATAAAACTGAGCGGGTGATAACAGAAAGGGATATCCGCTATGAAAAGTCGTTCCCTGATGATTTTTTTGCTGTTCGTGGGTTACGCCGTGGTTTATATCGATAAAACCGTCATTGGTTTTGCGTTGTTGCCAATAGAAAAGGAATTTAATCTTAAACCTGAACAACTTGGTTACATTACGGGTGTTTTCTTCCTGGCCTATTCCCTGTTCCAGATACCGGCCGGGTGGCTCAATGATCGGGTTGGATTTAAAAGGGTGCTGATTCTGTCGCTGTTTATGCTCGGCGGGTTTGCGTTGTGCTTTGGTTTGCTGGGATTTGGATTCGGTCTGCTGGTGGCTTTCCGCTTTCTGGCTGGTGTCGGACATTCGGGTTATCCCACGTCATGTGCGAAAGCAGTGGTGGCGAATTTCCCTCTTGAGCAGCGTACGTTCGCGCAATCTATTCTGCTCTCTTCGGCCGGTCTGGCGATGACCGCCGGGCCGCTGATTGCGGTCTACAGTCTGGATTCCCTCGGCTGGCGCGGGTCGTTCTCGGTGCTGGGGATGATGGCGTTTGTTATCGCGATTTGTATCGTAGTTTTTGTGCCAAAACCCCCGCAGGCACTCACCCCGAAATCGGCGTCGGCCAGTAGCAGTTACCGTGCATTGCTGAGAAATCCGATTGTGCTGCTGCTGTTTGTTTCTATTTTCTGCATCAACATTCCTTCCTACGGCCTGATGGCGTGGTTGCCGAAATATCTGGTGCAGCAGCGCGGCATGTCGCTGGATACCTCGGGGCTGGTGGTGGCGACCGGCGGTCTGGGGATCTGGATCTCTTCACTCGTGACCGGCTGGCTGGTGGGGCGCTATATGCAGGGTAAAGAGCCGAAAGTGGTGTTTTGCAGCTCAATGCTGAGCGCGCTCTGTATCTGGATGGTGTACACCACGACGTCGGCCCTGACGGCCGGGCTGTTCTTATTCCTCGGCTATATTTTCCTGATGGCTTCCTTTGTGACGGTATTTACCCTGCCGATGAAACGCCTGCCAACGGACGTGATGGGTGCGGCGATGGGCATTATTAACACCGGTGGCACGTTAGGTGGCTTTGTTGCACCTATTGCTATGGGATATTTGATCACCGTGACGCAAAGCTATTTTTCGACCTTTATTTTTCTGGCGATGGCCATGGTGGTATCGGGTCTGGTGATCCTGCCGCTGGCCCGTCGCTCCCAGGCGCTGCTGCGTGATGCGGCTTAACGGAATATGACTGAGGAAATGATCATGACAGTGTGTTTTGAAACCTTACTGAGCGACGTTAAACAGAAAGTTATCGACTGGCGCAGACACATTCACGCCCATCCCGAGCTCTCTTTTCAGGAGCAGGCGACGGCCGATTATATCGCCGGTGAGCTGGCGACTTTCGACCATCTTAAATTAACGCGCCTTACGCCAAACAGCGTGGTGGCGGATTTGCAGGGCGCACATCCGGGCCCGACTTATGCGCTGCGGGCAGATATCGATGCCCTGCCGATTCAGGAAGAAACTGACGAACCTTTCTGCTCGACGGTGCCGGGGGTGATGCACGCCTGTGGTCATGATGCGCATGCCGCGATGTTATTGGGCGCGGCGTGGGTGCTGAGTCAGTGTCAGGCCGATTTGCACGGTTCGGTCCGGTTCATTTTTCAGCATGCTGAAGAGCTGCCGCCGGGCGGCGCGCAGGAGCTGGTGGATTTAGGTGTGCTGGACGGCGTGGAGAAAATCTTCGGTCTGCACGTTCTGCCGAACTTCCCGACCGGCGACGTTGGTCTGAAAGAGGGGGTTTTCTGCGCTTCAACCGATAATTTCGATATTGTGATCCACGGTAAGGGCGGCCATGGCTCGATGCCGCATCTGTGTATCGATCCGGTCGTGATTGGGGCTGAAGTGGTGACGTCGCTGCAAAATGTGGTATCGCGCAGGCTGGACCCGCTGCTGGTGCCGGTGCTGACCATCGCTACTTTCCAGACGGGTGAAAGCTACAATGTGATCCCGGAACGCGTAAGGCTGGCGGGCACGCTGCGTACCCATCACAAGGTGGTGCGTGAGCAGGTGCCGACGCTGATGGAGCAAACGGTGGCGGGGATCACCGCAGCCTACGGCGCAACGCACGAGATCCGCTGGACGCGCGGTTACGTCAATGGCGACAACCACCCGGATGCCTGCGTGATTGCGCGGCAGGTGATTACCGATACTCTTGGTCAGGAGGCGCTGAAGGAGATCGCCCAGCCGATGTTTGGCGGCGAGGATTTCTCTTCTTATCAGCAGAAAATTCCCGGCTGTTTCCTGTTTATCGGCAGCGGGAATGAAGCCATCGGTGCGACCTATGGCGTGCATCACCCGCGCTTCAAGCTCGACGAAGAGGTGTTACAGATTGGCGTCAAACTCCATCTCGGTTTTATCCGCCAGCTGCTGATGAACAACGCCTAACGCGGTTACTCGATCTTCTTCCCTTCGATCAGGCGTTGCACCAGCGGCGCCATGATCAGCTCCATCGCCAATCCCATTTTCCCACCCGGCACCACTAAGGTATTGATGTGCGAGATAAAGGAGCCCTGCAACATCGCCAGCAAGTAGGGGAAATCAATATCGTCGATACCACGGAAATGAATCACCACGAAACTTTCGTCCAGTGACGGAATGGCTTTGGCGGCGAACGGATTCGAGGTATCCACCGTCGGCACGCGCTGGAAGTTGATATGCGTGCGGGAGAATTGCGGCGTGATGTAGTTGATGTAATCGTCCATCGAACGTACCACCGAATCCATCACGGCTTCGCGCGAATGTCCGCGCTCACCGGTATCGCGCACCAGTTTCTGGATCCACTCCAGGTTAACAATCGGCACCACGCCGACCAGCAAATCTACCTGCGCGGCGACATCAATCTTGTCCGCCACTACGCCGCCGTGCAGCCCTTCGTAGAATAAAACGTCGGTCGGTTCCGGCAACGCCTGCCAGGGTGTAAAGGTGCCTGGTACCTGGTTGTAAGGCACGGCTTCGTCATAAGTATGCAGATATTTGCGCGAGCGGCCGCTGCCGTTTTTACCGTACTCTTTGAAGCTCTGTTCCAATAAACCGAAGTCATTGGCTTCCGGCCCGAAATAGCTGATATGGCGACCGAGGTCACGGGCTTTGCGGATCGCTGCGTCCATTTCAGGGCGGGTAAAGTGGTGGAAGCTGTCGCCTTCCAGCTCGGCAGCACGCAGACCAAGCTGTTGGAATATCTTACGAAACGCCAGACTGGTGGTGGTGGTTCCTGCACCGCTCGAACCGGTGACCGCAATAACGGGATGTTTGGCTGACATAATGCGCTGTTCTCCGTAAAGGTGATGCTGGCAGACGTGCGGCGGTCTTTTCTTTGGTCGAAGACGTGGCGTCAACGCTGCGCATAATTACGCCTATTGTTACCATATTTATTCGTTCAGTGACAGAGCTGGCGCCTGCAGAAAAGAGCGTATACGACGTTCAGGTGATGCCTGAAACGCAACGCAACGAAGCCTTTTTGATGCTTTATTCTCCCCCGGTTTGCTCTAGACTGACATCTACCTCTTGTCCGACATTCCGGAGTCACTTCCCCATGAATATGCCGTCATCCCGCTGGTGGTGGGACCTCTCCACGCTGGAATTCAGCCAGCTGGATATGCAAAACGTCGTGGCTATCCTGCCGATTGGTGCTGTGGAACAGCATGGGCCGCATCTGCCAGTAAGGGTGGACGCAGCGATTAACGCCGGTATTGTCGCCCGCGCGGTAGAACTGCTGCCGGTCGATCTGCCTGTGCTGGTACTGCCTGCATTACCGGTGGGGAAATCAGATGAACATCTGGAATTTCCCGGTACGCTGAGCCTGCCTTATGACGTGTTGGGTAAGGTATGGTTTGAAGTGGCCAAAAGCGTTTGGCGCGCGGGGGTGCGAAAACTGATTTTCTGGAATTCCCACGGCGGTCAGCCGCAGTTAATGGAAATCGTCTGCCGCCAGTTGCGCATTGAGCTGGAGATGTTTGCCGTCGGCGCGAGTTGGTTTGCGACCATCGACAGTTCTGATCTATACAGTGCCACAGAAAGGGCGTTTGGTATTCACGGTGGCGAATCGGAAACCAGCGTGATGCTGCATCTGCACCCTGACTTAGTGGCGATGAGCAACGCCGAAAACTTTATCTCTGCCGCCGAAGCACTGGCGGCGCAGGGCGGTATCCTCACGCCGGAAGGCGGCGTCAGTTTTGGCTGGCAGGCGCAGGATTTACACCCCGCAGGGGTAACGGGCAACGCTGCCGCCGCTGATGCAACGCGCGGTGCCATCGAAGTCGAGCGCGCTGCTCAGGCTCTGGTGAGGCTGGCACAGGAAGTGAATGACTACCCCATCTCTGCCATTGCCCCGGCCACCCGATTCAATCAATAAACCGCCTGATAGGCGCAACGGTACGCCATGATGCAAACCTGTCAGGCGGTTTGCGTCATCATGGTTTTCACCGTTTCAGCCAGTACACTGCCGATGGCGCTGGTGCCACGGTCGTGACCTATCAGCATCAGTTGCTGAGTCTGCTGCCCCAGTTCCCGCACCGGAATATAGATAAGCCGCCCGGCGCGCAGGTCGAATTCAATATCGAACGGTGTCAGGAAGGTCAGCCCCTGATCTTCCATCGCCGCATGGCGCATCACTTCTATCGAATTGGTTTCAATCACCGGATGTGCTGTCACCAGCGCCTTGGCGAAGACGTCATTGAGGTACGGACGGATCACCGTGGATTTATCCGCGATAACAATCGGATAAGCGATGCAATCGCTGATGCGCAGGCTGGTTTTATCCGCCAGCGGATGACCCGGCGCCACCACGGCTCCCAGCCGACCAACAGCGCTTGATAACAGGCGCAGCGTAGGCGGCAGCACGAAATCAAAGCCTAGCCCCAGATCCGCCTCGCCCGATTCAACCGCTGACATAATGTCATCGCCATTGGTCAGTTGCCGCAATATCAGCTTCACGCGTGGGTTGGCACGACGGAATTCGCCCGCCATGCGTGGGATCAGGTTTGCCGCCAGCCCGCTCATCATCGCCACCGTCACTTCACCACGCCGCAGCCCCTTCAGTTCCTCGATTTTTACCTGCGCCCACTCCAGCTCTTTGAACGTCTGGCGTACATGATGGATCAGCACTTCTCCGGCAGCGGTCAGCACCATTTTGCGCGGCAGACGCTGAAACAGCGGGGTACCGAGTTCATCTTCCAGCGCCAGGATCTGCCGGTTTATCGCCGATGCGGAAATGTGTAAACGTGCCGCGGCTTTGCGGATCGAGCCCGCCCGCGCCACCTGATCGAGATACATCAACAGCCGGTGCTGCAACATAAGAAAATCTCCGTGAACGTGCGTTGCCTAAAAGGCATCGTATAGTGCGAAAAACTGTGCTTTTAAGGTAACGAAAAAATCGGCATAACTGAAGGACTGTTATCGGGGGAGTAAAGGCTATGTCTGGTTTATCGCGCCGTAATTTTGCCAAGGCTCTGGCAAGCATGATGTTGATTCCGTTGGCTGCACCACTGATGTCCCGCAAAGCGTTTGCTGCGGGTGAAACCATCAAAGTGGCGCTGTTATTACCGGGTTCCGTCGCCGATGGCGGCTGGAGCCAACTGGCCTATCAGGGTTTACAAAACCTGAAATCGCAGGGATATAGCGTCGCCAGCAGCGAAAGCGTGCCACAGGCGCAGATGGAGCAAGTGATTCGCGGTTATGCCGACGACGGCTACAACCTGATCATCGGCCACAGCTTCGAATACGGTTCGGCCTTTAATGAAATCGGACCTGAATATCCCGATACCTACTTCTTTGCGACCACGTTCAAACCGTCAGAAAAAGCGCCGGGCAACGTAGAGTTTGTTGATCTGGCTTATCTGAACGCCGCATACGGTGCGGGTGCGCTGGCGGCACTGATTTCCGAAAAAGGCAAAGCGGTCGGCTATGTTGGCGGCGGTGACAATCCGACGCAGCAAGGCATGATGCGCGCCTTTATTGCGGGGGCAGAGAAAGCGCGTCCGGGAGTGAAAGGACTGGGGATTGTCACCGGAGATTATGACAACGCCGCCAAAGGCCGCGAAGCTGCCAGCACCATGATCGGCAATGGCGCAGACGTTATCTGGCACAGCGCCGATGTGACTGGCCTCGGCGCGATTCAGGGCGCGGCGGCGGCCAAAGTGAAAGCCATCGGCTGTTATTCCGACCAGAAAAGTATTGCACCTGAGTTCGTGGCGACCAGTTTTGAAACCAACCTGCCGTGGGTGGTTGAGCAAGTGGCACATAGCGTGCGTGACAAGACATTCCTCGGCGGACAGGAGTGGAAACCGAAAGTCTCGCAGGCGTGGTTACCGCTGTATGGCAGCGAAAAGTACAACAGCAAATTAGTCAGCGCCGCGGCGTGGGCGAAATTCCAGGATATCTGGGCGCAGCTCGCCAGCGGCAGTATCGATGTCGCCAGTTTGATTAAAGCGAAATAAAGCCTGAGGACGTTGCATGATGCGATCTACCCCCACTGCGACCGACGCCGTCGTTGAACTGCGCGGTATAGGTAAACAGTTCGGCAAAGTACAGGCTAACCATCAGGTCGATATGACCATCGCGGCCGGTGAAATTGTCGCCCTGCTTGGGGAAAACGGCGCAGGCAAAAGTACGTTGATGCAAATTTTGTACGGCTTATATCAGGCCGACACCGGGGATATTTTTGTTGAAGGGCAACGGGTCAGTATCAAAGATCCGGGCGACGCAATACGGCTGGGCATCGGCATGGTTCATCAGGAATTCATGCTGGTTCAGCCGATGAGCGTGGTCGAAAACGTGATTTTAGGCCTGAAAGAGACCCGCAGCGGCTATCTGGATTTACGCTCAGCGGCCAAACGTCTGCAAGAGATTTCAGACAAACACGGACTGGCGGTGGATCCCTGGGCGAAAGTCCAGCATCTGCCGATCGGCGTACAACAGCGGGTGGAGATCCTCAAGCTGCTGTACCGCGATGCCAAAGTACTGATTCTTGACGAACCTACGGCTGTGCTGACACCGCGTGAGAAAGAGGGGCTGTTCGCCACGCTCGACTCCTTGCGGGCCGAAGGTCGTTCGGTGGTGATCGTCACCCATAAACTTTATGAAATCATGGCAGTGGCCGACCGCGTCTGCGTAATGCGCAGCGGGAGAATGGTCGAAAGCGTCGCCGTTGATGACACCTCGGAAACGGATTTGGCCCGCCGCATGGTGGGTCGTGACGTGTTGCTACGGGTTGAAAAAACGGCGCAGGCGCCCGGTGAGGAAGTGCTGAATATCGACAATATCGCCATGCGTGACGAGGCCGGAAACCAGAAAATCTGGCGTGTGGCGCTGAAAGTGCGGGCCGGAGAAATCCTCGGTATTGCCGGGGTGGACGGTAACGGGCAGTCGGAACTGGCTGACGCATTGCTTAATCTGCGGCCTATCGAGGCTGGCCGCATTGTGTTGGGCGGCGTCAATATTTCTGATTACACACCGGCAGAGCGTCGTGCGGCAGGCATGGGGTTTATTCCCGCCGACCGTCGCGGTGTCGGTTCGGTGACCTCGATGTCCATCAGCGATAACGCCATTCTCGGTGCGCCACGCCAGCATACGCGAGCGCGCGGCTGGCTGTTTAGCAAGAAAGCCATTGCCGCTAAGGCGCAGGAAATTGTGAACCATTTTCGCGTGGTGACGCCGGATCTGGAGTTTGAAGCCGGAAAACTCTCTGGTGGCAATCTGCAAAAACTGATTTTAGGGCGCGAGGTATTGCGCCGACCGCGGCTGCTGGTGGTCGAACAGCCGACGCGGGGGCTGGATGTCGGCGCAGTGGAAGCGGTGTGGCAGGCCTTGCTGGAGGCGCGTCAGCAGGGCTGTGCGATTGTGATGATCTCCGCTGAACTGGAAGAAATTATGAATTTATCTGACCGCATTGCGGTGATGTACGCCGGGCAGATTGCGGGTGTGCTGGATGCAGCCGCTGCCACTACCGAACAGATTGGCGAACTGATGGCGGGCGGGTCGCTGACTGAGAAGCCGCTGATCACCGGAAAAAACGCGGCTATGCGGGCGGCATCATGAAAGCCTTTCTCGAACGCCGCCATGCACCGGTGGATTCCACGCTGGCATTAGTGCTGACCACGGTTCTGGCGCTGGTGGCTGCTTTTATTCTGGCCGGTTTGTTGTTTATTCCGTTCGGGGCCAGCCCGTTGTCGGCGTTTGGTTCCCTCTTCGCCGAAGCGTTTGGCTCGCTGCGCGGCTTCAGCCAGACGTTGGTGCAGGCGACACCGCTGATTTTAATTGCGCAGGCCACCATCGTTATCTGGCGTGGTGGGCTGGGATACATCGGATTTGAAGGCTGCTTTTTAGTGGGAGCCGCTGCGGCGTCTTACGTTGCATTGGGAGGCACACCGCAGGGCATGTTCATCATGTTGCCGGTATGGGTATTCTGGCCGGTGGTGATCGTGGCCGCCTTTGCGGCAGGCGCTCTCTGGGCTGGCATCGTCGGCATCATGCGCGTGCGGTTTGGTGGCAACGATGTGTTGATCTCCCTGATGGCGAACTATGTGGCGGCATTCTTAATTCAGTATCTGGTTTCCGGCCCGATGCGCGCTACCGGCGATTTACCGCAGACGCCGCGACTGCCGCTCGAGAGTTGGTTACCGATGATCATGCCCGGCATGCGGGCGCATATGGGATTGCTGATCGCGCTGGTCTGTTCGGTGCTGGTGTGGATTTTGATCCGCGCTACGCCTGTTGGTTACGAAATGATTGTCAGCGGCCTGAACCCGAAAGCGGCGCGTTACGGCGGTATTAATGTGGTCCGTCGTCAGATGCTGGCGGTTTTTCTCGGCGGTGGCATGGCGGCACTGGCCGGGTTGTGCGCGGTGCTTGGCGTGCAGCACCGTCTGATGGACGGCCTGGCGGGCGGTGTCGGTTTCGTCGGCGTTGTTGTGGCTTTACTGGCGCGGCTCAATCCGCTGATTGTGATACCAACGGCCATTCTTTACGGTGGTCTGGAAGTCGGTGGCAGCGCGATGCAGCGTCAGACAGGCTTGCCGACATCGGTCATTTTCATTCTGGAAAGTCTGGTGGTGTTGTTGATTCTTGCCGGGGACATTCTGCGTTACTACCGCATCAACTGGCCGGGGCGTTCGTCATCGACGCTTATGGCATCCGCCACGGAGAACAAATCATGAGTCTGTGGGCGCATCTTGATACGGCATTTTTCATTACGTGGCTGGCGGCGGCAGTGCGTCTTGCCGGACCGGTATTGCTGGCGTCGTTGGGGGAGATTTATGCAGAACGATCCGGCGTACTGAATATCGGTATCGAAGGGACGGTGCTGATGGGCGCGCTGTCGAGTTATCTGGTGGCGGTATGGTCGGGTTCGACCGTGCTGGGTTTCTTCGCCGGTGGTGTGGGCGGGTTAGTCGTCGGACTGTTTCTGGCATTTCTTTATCTGCGTGCGCTGGCCAGTCAGGTCGTGGTCGGTATTGTCTTCAATATTCTGGCAGCCGGTGTGGCGACTTACGTCTATAGCTTAGTGATTGGCAACAATACTTCGCCCACCATCGCGATGTTCAATGCGTTGCCGCTGCCGTGGTTGTCGCATTTACCGGTGATTGGCAGCATCTTTTTCAATCAACCGTGGCCGCTCTATCTGACCCTGGTTTTGGTGGGGGTGTCGCAGATCGGTCTGTTTCATACCCGCTTCGGGTTAACACTACGCGCGGTGGGAGAAAATCCCCGTGCCGCCCACGCTGCGGGGCTGAACGTTCAGCGTGTCCGGACCTATGGCGTGATGCTGTCCTGCCTTGGCGCAGGGCTGGCAGGTGGGTATCTGGTGACGGCACAGATTGGCCTGTTTCGCGACAACATCGTCAGCGGGCAAGGATTTATCGCTCTGGCAATTGTAATTTTCGGTCGCTGGAGCCCGGTTAAAGCTTTACTGGCAGCCTTTATTTTCGGCGCTGCCGACGCGCTGCAACTCTCTTTGCAGCTGTTCGACAACGCACTACCGGCGCAGGTGCTGCTGGCCCTGCCTTACCTGCTCACCATTCTGGCGATGTCGGGTATTGTCGGCAAAACCGTTCAGCCGGGCGCACTGACCCAGCCTTATCGTAAGGAGTAGTAAACGATGTTGCACAGTTTCCGTGGTACCGACGCTAAGTCAGCGCAGGCTTTCCGTATCAGCCCGCAAGACACCAACTATTTCGCCATTCTGTTCGACAAAGAACAGGATCAGATCGAAAACATTTTCGTCATCGAAATCTTCAACGTCGGCGGTGCTACGCCACCCAATGAGCACGCGACGGCACACGAGTTCTTCTATGTCCTGCACGGGGAAGGCATTGCCCGTTGCGATGGCAAAGAGAGTGCGCTGAAAAAGGGCGATGCCCTGTTGCTCGCACCGGGTAATGAACATCTGATCCGCAATACCGGTACGTCGAAGCTGTACACCCTGACGGTGATGACGCCAAACGAAGGTTTTGCCGAACTGATTCGCGGTGGTGAGCCCGTAGAATTAGACGAAGAGGATTTGCGCATCCTGAGCGGGGCGACAGGGAGCGAGACGGCATGATTTCGAGGCAGTCTGATCTTATTCCACTTGGCGCCAGCCCGCGTAATCAATGGCACGTCTCGGCGAAGCAGGTTGATCTGGTACGCGACGCTGTTCCGCCGCAGACCATTACGGTGGCTGACGGCGAGCGGCACATCCGGCTGGATGTACGGCGTACTGCGCTTATCGTGATTGATATGCAAAATGATTTTTGCCATCCAGAGGGCTGGCTGGGGCACATCGGCGTTGACGTCACGCCAGCCCGCGGGCCGATTGCACCCTTGCAGCGTTTGCTGCCCGCGTTGCGCGAGACGGATATTCCGGTTATCTGGCTGAACTGGGGCAACCGTGCCGACAGACTCAACCTCAGCCCGGCAGTATTGCATGTTTACAACCCGACGGGGACAGGTGTTGGGCTTGGCGATCCGTTACCGGTTTCTGGCGCAGCGGTATTGCAGCAGGGCAGCTGGGCGGCGGCGGTGGTGGATGAACTGACACCGGCTGAAGGCGATATCAGCGTCGATAAGTACCGAATGTCCGGTTTCAAGGATACCGAACTCGACAGCATCCTGCGTAATCTTAACGTGACAACGCTGCTTTTCGCCGGCGTCAATGCCGATCAGTGCGTCCTCTGTACCTTGCAGGATGCCAACTTCCACGGATATGACTGCCTGTTGCTTGAAGACTGCTGCGCCACCACGTCGCCGCAGTATTGTCTGGACGCCACCTTGTATAACGTTCGTCAGTGCTTTGGTTTTGTTACCGGTTCGGAACAACTGCTGACGCAGCTTGAACGTTAATTTTCAGGAGAAAGAAGATGTCTTACATTCTGGCCGACGGCTGGGTTATCACCATGAACCCGCAGCGCGAGGTGCTTGAGCACGCCAGCATTCTGATTGAAGGCGACCGCATCAGTGCTATCGGGACATGTCAGCAGCTGGTGGCCAGCCATCCGGAGTCGGAAGTGGTGGATTGCCGCGATGCGATCATTATTCCCGGCATGGTCAATACCCATACACACCTGTTTCAGACCTTACTGAAAGGGTTGGGTGACGATATGGTGCTGAAAAAGTGGTTCACCTGTATGACGGGCCCGAGTGCGGTTGAGCTGACGGAAGAGGATGTGTTCGCTGCCGCTATGCACGGCTGCGTCGAGTCGCTGCGTTCCGGTGTCACCTCACTGGTCGATTTTATGTATGCCCATCCGCGCCCTGGTCTGACGGCCAAAGTGATCGAAGCATTTGAGCTGACCGGCATCCGTGGCCGCGTATGCCGTGGTTTTCTGACTACCGGCGCAGAACATGGCATCCCTGAACCGTTAATCGAAGCGCCAGAAGCGGCGCTGGCCGATGCCCGCAAGCTGATTTACCAATACAACCGCGAGGGCGGACGGGTGAAAGTCGGGCTGGCGCCGAGCATGATCTGGGCGCTGGATGAAAAAGTGCTGCGCGGTACGCGGGAACTGGCCAACGAAACCGGCGTACTGATCACCACGCATGTGGCAGAAACCGATTTTGAAATAGCGCAGTCGCAGTTGCGTTTTCAAAGTACCGATACCGAATTCCTCAGCGAAATCGGTTTTCTCGGTCCGGATGTACTGGCGGTGCATTGTGTTCAGTGCAGCAGTCGCGATATCCGTACGCTGAAACATCACGACGTGCGGGTGTCGCATAACCCGTGCAGCAATATGTATCTGGCCTCCGGCGTTGCGCCCATTCCTGAGATGCTGGCGGCAGGGCTGACGGTCGGGCTCGGCTCAGATGGTGCGGCGAGCAGCAATAATCACAATCTGTTTCAGGCCATGAAAATGGCAGCGCTGGTACAAAAGGGTGTACACCGTGACCCGACCATCATGACGGCGGAGAAAGTGCTGGAGATGGCAACCATTGACGGTGCGCGCGCGATTGGCCTCGAGCAGGAAATCGGTTCGATTGAAGTGGGGAAAAAGGCCGATATCGTGGTGATTGGCACCGACCATCCGGCGATGACGCCGGTGCATCATCCGGTGTCGGCGCTGGTCTATTCGGCGCTCGGTCATGAAGTGACCGACGTGTTTGTCGATGGTCAGCCGGTGCTGCGTAACGGCCAGTTAACGCGGGTCAACGAGCGGGAAGTGATGGTGCGTTCGCAACTGGCCGCCAACAGTCTGGCGGCGCGGGCGGGCAGTGACCGGTTTAAACGCCGTTCGTGGCGTTCAGCGTCATTCTGACAGACGTGAATTCAGTTCCAGTCGTCCTGACGCTCTTCTTCTCCCGCACGAAACTGTCCGCGTGGCATGATGTTCAGCGTTTCGTGCAGTTCGGACCACACGAGTACCACGTCACCGCTTTTTAACTGGCGTCTGACATCTTCAACTTTCTGTTCCAGCGAGCGTTCCTGCTCGCCGTAATCGGTGCCTTCACGCAGTACGAAGGCTTCAATCACGCTGGTGAGGATCTCAGTGTCCAGTTCTTTCCAGGGAATAATCACTCAATCTGTTCCTTTAAATAGGGGGCGATCCATGCGGGGATACGTTGTTCAAGCCACATGGTCGGATTGCGCAGGCTGCCGGAGACGAAACCCACGTGGCCGCCATGCTCGGTTAACTGATACTCGACGCCCGGCGGTAAATCGGTCAGCTGCGGGATCACGTCGGGCGTCATAAACGGGTCATCCTTGGCATGAATAATCAGCAGTGGAATACGCACCTGTGACAGCATCGGCAGGCCGCTGCAACGGCGGTAGTAGTCCAGCGCATCGGTAAAACCGTGGGCTTTCGAGGTAATGGCATCGTCGAACTCACGGATGCGACGCATCGATTTCAGTTCCGCCAGCGTCACCGGGAGGGTGCCAGGGTACTTCGCCAGCTTACGCGAAGCGTTCAGTTTGAGCTGGTCAAGCAAATAACGCTGATAAAAGCGCGATGAGCCACGCTCCAGCCGATAAGCGCAGGGCTCGAGCATCAGCGGGGCTGAAACCACGACGGCCGCTTTGAGCTTACAGTTTTCGCCCTCCTGCCCGAGATAACAGGCCAGCATGTTGCCGCCGAGTGATACGCCGACGGCGCCGGTCGGGACATCCCCGTAAGTGTCCCGCAACCAGTTGAGGAAAAAGCGGGCGTCTTCGGTTTCGCCGGAGTGGTAAATACGTTGCATCTTATTGGGCTCACCGCTGCAACCGCGAAAATGCATCACGACGCCGAGCCAGCCTTGTTCACGCCAGGCATGCAGCAGGCCGTGAGCATAGGGGCTGTAGAAATTCCCCTCCAGGCCGTGAAACAGCACCATGCGGGGTTTATGGCGAGCCAGAGCCGGATCTTCGCTCCAGGCTAAATCAACGAAATCGCCGTCCGGTGTGTCCAGTCTTTGCCAGTGCGGTTTGAGCATCGCATGTCGCCGGACCAGCCGTGGCAGCAGCGTTTGCAGGTGCGGATTACTGGCTCCGCGCAGAGGGCGAAAGGATTCATGCATATGATGAATAATTTTCTCGTTAACAGGTCTTGTGCGATCAATATCACACTGATAGCTTCAATCCTATCGCACATTCTTCGGGTCGGAGTACCCAAATAAATGGAACTTAGTTTATTCTTTTCGATGCTTGGTTTTTTGTGGGTTGCGGCTATCACGCCTGGCCCGAATAATATGCTGCTCACCACGTCTGGCGCTAACTTCGGTTTCTTTCGTTCAACATGGCTGATGATTGGCATCATGCTCGGGATGCAAAGTATCCTGCTGCTGGTGGCGTTTGGTGTTGGCAGTCTGATCATGGTTTATCCGGCGCTGCACTTGTTCCTTAAAATTGCCGGGAGCTTGTACCTGCTGTGGCTGGCGTGGAAGATTGCCACGTCTGCCTATGAAAAGCTGGAAGTCGGCGCTGCACCACCAAAACCGCTGCAGTGGTATCAGGGCTGGTTGTTGCAGTTCCTCAACCCAAAAGCTTGGCTGATGGGGCTGGGCGCCGTCGCCAGCTTTAGTCTGGCAGGGGCGGGTTATAACCACTCCATTGCGGCCATCAGTTTGGGCATGTTCATGGTCAATCTGGTTTCCGGCATTATCTGGCTGGGATTTGGCACGGTAATTGGCCGTCTGCTCAGCACCCGGCGTGCCTGGTATACGTTTAATGTGGCGATGGGCGTTTTGACCGCGGCCTGCGTGCTGCTGATCTGGCACTGATTTTCTCCCATGTTACCAACGGCTTCCCATCGGAGGCCGTTTTTGTGTCTCCTTATATTCCATAAAGTAATTAAAGATAATTTCTAATTACTTTCTATCTTTTTTCGCCTCCGCTAAAACTGTCTGACAAACAACAATCATTCCCCTGCGCGGAGCAACTTTTTATGGCGAGCAAGTCTTTTACCCGTTTCAAATTTCATGGCGTGGCCCTGGCGCTGAGCCTGGCCGTGTTTGGCGCGCAGGCGGCGGATGTCACCGTGGCATATCAGACCTCTGCGGAGCCAGCCAAAGTGGCGCAGGCGGAAAATACTTTCGCCAAAGATTCCGGTGCGAAGGTGGACTGGCGCAAGTTTGACAGCGGTTCCAGCGTGTTGCGTGCGCTGGCCTCGGGCGACGTGCAGATCGGTAATATCGGCTCCAGCCCGCTGGCTGTGGCAGCGAGCCAGAAGCTGCCTATCGAAGTGTTCCTGCTGGCTTCTGAGCTTGGCAGTTCAGAAGCGCTGGTGGTGAAAAAAGAGATTAAAGATCCGCAAGATTTGGTAGGTAAACGCATCGCGGTGCCGTTTATTTCCACCACCCATTACAGCCTGCTGTCGGCGCTCAAACATTGGGGCATCGACCCGAAACAGCTCACCATTGTGAATCTTCAGCCACCGGCCATCGCCGCGGCCTGGGCGCGTGGTGATATTGACGGCGCTTATGTGTGGGCACCGGCGGTCAACGAACTGGAGAAGACCGGCAAGGTGCTGACGGATTCCTCGCAGGTTGGCAAATGGGGTTCACCAACGCTGGATGTCTGGGTGGTGCGCAAAGATTTTGCCAAAGCGCACCCGGAGATTGTGACGGCCTTTGCCCGCAGCGCACTGAAAGCGCAGGGCGACTACCTGCAACAGCCGGAGAAATGGCTGCAGGATAAAAACAATCTCGACACGCTATCGCGCCTGAGCGGTGTGCCGGATGAGCAAATTCCTGATCTGGTTAAAGGTAACCGCTATCTGCCGGTGGACGAACAGATCACCCAGCTCGGCCAGCCGGTGAACAAAGCCATTAAAGACACCGCGGCGTTTCTCAAAGAGCAGGGGAAAATTCAGCAAACTGACGATGACTACAGCGATTACGTGACCAACGAATTCGTGAAAGCCGTCAAGGCTGATCCGAAATCCTGAGGAACCAACCATGTTAAATGTCTCGCACCTGTCGGCTGAATATCAGGGAAAACCTGCGCTGAAAGACATTTCATTGCAGATTGCCAGCGGTGAACTGGTGGTAGTGCTCGGCCCGTCGGGCTGTGGCAAAACCACGCTGCTTAATTTGGTAGCCGGTTTTCTGCCTGCGTCCGGTGGTTCCATCACTCTCGACGGCCAGCCGGTCAGCGGGCCGGGAGCCGATCGCGGTGTGGTGTTTCAGCATGAAGGTTTGCTGCCGTGGAGGGACGTGCAAAGCAATGTGGAGTTCGGCCTGCAACTTGCGGGCGTGAATAAAACCCAAAGGCGCGATACCGCAGAACGCATGTTGAGCAAAGTCGGGCTGGCGGGTTACGAAAAACATTTCATCTGGCAGCTCTCTGGCGGTATGCGCCAGCGCGTGGGGATCGCCCGCGCACTGGCGGCGGACCCGCGTTTGCTGCTGCTTGACGAGCCGTTCGGCGCGCTCGATGCTTTCACCCGCGAACAGATGCAGGAGTTATTACTGACTATCTGGCGCGATACCGGCAAGCAGATCCTGTTGATCACCCATGACATCGAAGAAGCGGTATTTCTGGCCAGCGAATTGTTGCTGCTTTCACCGGGACCGGGGCAGGTGGTGGAGCGCCTGAAACTCAAGTTCGGCCAGCGCTATGCCGACGGAGAAAACTGCCGGGCTATCAAATCTGATCCGGAATTTATTGCCCAACGCGAATACGTGCTGAGTAAAGTCTTCCAGCAGCGCGAGGTGCTGATATGAGCCTGGATTCCACATTGAAAGATACGACCCGCGCGGCCACACCACGTCGCCTGTGGTTGCCCCGTATTCCGCGCAATGTGCGCCTGAGCATCGCCACGCTGGCGGTTCTGCTGTTTGTCTGGTGGGCGGTGACTGCGCTGAAGTTAATCAGTCCGCTGTTTTTACCTGCGCCGCAGCAGGTGTTGCATCAGCTGTATGTGATTGCCAGCCCGCAGGGGTTTATGGACGCCACGCTGTGGCAGCATCTGGCAGCAAGCCTGACGCGCATCGTGATCGCGCTGCTGGCTGCGGTGATTATCGGCGTGCCGGTTGGGATCGCGATGGGGCTCAACGATACGGTGCGCGGCATATTAGACCCGCTGATTGAGCTTTACCGCCCGGTGCCGCCGCTGGCCTATTTACCGCTGATGGTGATCTGGTTTGGCATTGGCGAGACGTCCAAAATTTTGCTGATTTATCTGGCGATTTTCGCACCGGTAGCGCTTTCCGCTGTCGCTGGGGTACGCAGTGTTTCACAGGTGCGGGTTCGCGCGGCGCAGGCACTGGGTGCCAGCAAATTACAGGTGCTGCGCTATGTCGTATTGCCAAGCGCCTTGCCGGAAATTTTAACCGGTATCCGCATCGGGCTGGGCGTCGGCTGGTCCACACTGGTGGCTGCCGAGCTGATTGCCGCCACGCGTGGTCTGGGCTTTATGGTGCAGTCCGCCGGAGAGTTTCTGGCGACTGACGTAGTGATTGCCGGTATCAGCGTGATCGCGCTGATCGCTTTTAGTCTTGAACTCGGGCTGCGCGCCTTACAGCGTAAACTGACCCCGTGGCATGGAGAACAACAATGAATGAACGTCTGAATATCACGCCGTTAGGCCCTTACATCGGCGCGCAGATTGAGAATATTTCGCTGGCCCGTCCGCTGTCTGATGCGCAATTTGAGCAACTGTATCATGCGCTGCTCAAGCATCAGGTTTTGTTCCTGCGCAATCAGCCGGTGACGCCGGTGCAGCAGCGTGCGCTGGCAGCACGCTTCGGCGATCTGCATATTCACCCGGTTTACCCGCATGCACCGGATGTCGAAGAGATCATTGTGCTGGATACCCATGATAACAATCCGCCTGACAACGATAACTGGCACACCGACGTGACCTTTATCGAAACGCCGCCAGCGATTGCCATTCTGGCGTCAAAGCGTCTGCCTTCCACCGGCGGGGATACGCTGTGGACCAGCGGTATTGCGGCTTATGAGGCGCTGTCAGAACCCTTCCGTCAGCTATTGTCCGGGTTGCAGGCCGAACATGATTTCACTAAGTCGTTTCAGGAGTTCAAGTACCGCAAGTCTGAAGAGGAGCATCAGCAGTGGCTGAAAGCCAAAGAGAAGAATCCACCGTTGCTGCATCCGGTGATCCGCACGCATCCTGTGAGCGGCAGGCAGGCACTGTTCGTCAACGAAGGGTTTACCACGCGGATTGTCGGGCTGAGTGAGAAAGAGAGTTCGGCAATTTTGAATTTCCTGTTCAGCCATGTGACCAAACCGGAGTTTCAGGTGCGCTGGTGCTGGCAGGAAAATGATATCGCCATCTGGGATAACCGCGTGACCCAGCATTATGCCAATGCGGATTATTTGCCGCAGCGACGCATTATGCACAGGGCGACGGTGCTGGGCGACAAACCTTTTTACAAAGGGTGACGCGCGGCTGTACGGGGCTGCGACTTTGTTGCTGCGTCGCCGGTGAATACTCACATACTGATGGATGCTCCGTTTCCCCGGCTTCTGGCGCCGCGTCTCGCTCCCGTACAATCACGCTCAATTTGTGATTTTGTGGTGATTGCATGGGAAGCGAGTTACCCTTCTAAATCAAACCCTTTCGCTAACGCTTCCAGCTGTTCCTGGGCGTCGAGCCAGGTCATTTCGGTGTCGTCGAGTGCGCCTTTGACTTTGATCTGTTGTTGCAGGCATTCGGTCAGTTCGGCTTTGCGGCTGATGTCGTAAAGCGCCGAGTCGGCCAGTTTCTCTTCGATGGCCGTCAGCTCTTTGGTCAGTTTTTCCATTTGAGATTCCAGCTTGGTGATCTGCTTGCGCAGCGGCTGGGTCTGGTTACGGAAATCGGCCTCGCGGCGCTTCTGATCTTTACGCGACTGCGCGCTGTTCACGCCGTCTTTGGATGGCGCTTCCTGCTGGCTCTCCTGACGCTGAATATCCACCAGCCATTGCTGGTAATCTTCCAGATCGCCGTCGAACTGTTCGACTTTACCGCCGTGAACCAGATAGAGGTCATCGGTGGTGGAACGCAGTAAGTGGCGGTCATGCGAGACCACCACCATCGCGCCTTCGAAGTCGATCAACGCTTCGGTCAGCGCCTGACGCATATCGAGATCCAGGTGGTTGGTCGGTTCATCAAGCAGCAGCAAATTAGGGCGCTGCCAGACGATTAACGCCAGCACCAGACGGGCTTTTTCGCCCCCGGAGAAGCGTTCTGTCGGGTCTGTGACTTTGTCGCCGTGGAAACCAAAACCGCCTAAATAATCACGCAGCTGTTGCTCAGTCTCTTTGGCGGCAATGCGCGTCAGATGCTGCAACGGAGACTCATCGGCCCGCAGGAATTCCAGCTGATGCTGGGCGAAGTAACCCAGTTTGACCCCCTTCGCCAGACCAATATCGCCCTGCAACGGTGGCATGGTGCCAGCCAGCAGTTTGATCAGCGTTGATTTACCCGCACCGTTACGGCCGAGCAGGCCGATGCGTGAACCCGGCACCAGATTGAGCTTGATGGAGTCCAGAATGGTGTTGTCGCCATAACCGGCGCTGACTTTTTCCATGCGCAGCAGCGGATCGGGCAAACTTTCCGGCGAACGGAAGCTAAAATGAAAAGGATTGTCGACATGTGCCGGGGCAATCAGCTCCATGCGCTCGAGCATTTTGATGCGGCTTTGCGCCTGTTTGGCTTTGGTCGCCTGCGCGCGGAAACGGTCAATGTAGCTTTGCAGATGCGCCACTTTTTCCTGCTGACTTTCAAACAGCGATTGCTGCTGTGACAGTTTGGTCGCCCGCTGGCGTTCAAATGACGAGTAGTTGCCGGTGTATTCGTTCAGCGTTTGCTGTTCGATGTGCAGGATTTTGTCGACAATCGGGTCGAGGAAATCACGGTCATGGGAGATCAGCACCAGCGTGCCGGCGTAGCTTTTCAGCCACTTTTCCAGCCAGATCACGGCGTCCAGATCAAGGTGGTTAGTGGGTTCATCGAGCAGCAGCAGATCAGAGCGGCAAATCAGCGCCTGCGCCAGGTTAAGACGCATACGCCAGCCGCCGGAGAAGGATTTTACCGGCTGCTGTAACTGATTCTGGGTGAAGCCGAGGCCGCTGAGTAAACTGGCGGCGCGCGCCGGAATGGTCCAGGCCTGAATGGCGTCGAGTTTGCCATGGACGTGAGCGATAGCGTGGCCGTCGTCGCGATCGTTGGCGGACTGCAATTCGGATTCCAACTGACGAAATTCGCGGTCACCATCGATAACATACTCAATGGCAGGGACGTCAAGCGCAGGCGTTTCCTGATTAACCCAGGCCAACGCCCAGTTATTGGGAAACGTCAGGTTGCCTGCATCGGCGCTCATTTCGTTTTTCAGCAGTGATATCAGCGTGGATTTACCACAGCCGTTTTTGCCGACCAGACCGACTTTCTGGCCGGGATTAATGGTCGCTGACGCGTTGTCCAGCAGGACATTGGTGCCGCGTCGGATTTGTAATGAGGAGAAAACAATCATAAAGCGCCGTGTTGAGAGTATGTTAAATTGTCATCTAAATTCGAGATGATTTATGCGGCTTCTATACCGCTTATTTGAACCGACATTGTCACAATATTAAACAAGACGTATTGCGTCCTATTTTTAGTCTTTGCGAAGCATGGTAACGGAAAAACCGCACCCTGACGACGCTTTGGAGGTATTGATGTCGCAGCCACCCAAGGTTTTGCTGCTGTATGCCCATCCGGAATCGCCCGATTCGGTTGCCAACCGTGTTTTATTACAACACGCCCGACAGTTAGAGCATGTCACCGTCCATGATTTGTATGCTCATTACCCTGATTTCTTTATCGATATCCACCGCGAACAGGCGTTGTTGCGCGAGCATAAGGTGATTGTCTTTCAGCACCCGCTCTATACCTACAGCTGCCCGGCGTTGCTCAAAGAGTGGATGGACCGCG
Source organism: uncultured Enterobacterales bacterium (assembly GCA_963519305.1). GTDB lineage: Bacteria > Pseudomonadota > Gammaproteobacteria > Enterobacterales > Enterobacteriaceae > Ewingella. The sequence goes on along the minus strand of CAUQMS010000034.1, from coordinate 6,950 downwards.
TGCTGGCCCGTGGTTTCGCCAGCGGTGCGGGCGGTAATGCGCTGCGCGGCAAGTACTGGCGCTCGGTGGTGACCACCGGTGAGCCTGAAGGCGCGTATAAAGCGGGGGGTTACAATCGTTACCCGATGAGCGACATCATGCGGCCGTTCGAGCTGACGTCGGCCATGTGCCATATGCACTGGATGACGCCGATCATTATCTACTGGGCGCGGCGGCAGAAGCCTGACGTGTTGCAAAGTCATGCGCAGGCGTATGGCGAATGGTTGCAGTCTCCGGTTCCGCACGGGGGGCTCAAATAATGGATGGTTCCAATTTACCCGCGGCCATTCTGCTGTTTTTGTTTGCGGCGGTCGTCGCGGTGCCTATAGCGCAGCGTTTGGGGATTGGCGCGGTGCTCGGCTATCTGCTTGCCGGTATCGCCATCGGCCCCTGGGGGCTGGGTTTTATTCGCGACGTAGATGAAATTCTGCACTTCTCCGAGCTCGGCGTGGTGTTTCTGATGTTTATCATCGGGCTGGAACTGAACCCCGGCAAGCTGTGGGAATTGCGGCGGCAAATTTTTGGCGTCGGTGCCGGGCAGGTCATATTGACCGCAGCGGTGCTCGGCGGCTTGTTGTATCTCACTCAATTTTCATGGCAGGCGGCGCTGATTGGCGGCATCGGTCTGGCTATGTCATCGACGGCGATGGCTTTGCAGCTGATGCGCGATAAGAGCATGACCCGCAACGAAGGCGGTCAGCTGGGTTTTGCGGTGCTGCTGTTTCAGGACATTGCGGTTATCCCTGCACTGGCGCTGATCCCGCTGCTGGCCGGTGGACCGGAGGGCACGAATAACTGGGCGCTGATTGGCCTCAAAGTGCTGGCGTTCGCCGGGATGCTGATTGGCGGGCGCTTCCTGCTGCGGCCGATTTTCCGATTGATTGTGGCCTCCGGCGTGCGGGAGGTTTTCACCGCCGCTGCGCTGTTGCTGGTATTGGGGTCGGCGTTGTTTATGGACTCGTTGGGCTTTTCGATGGCGCTCGGTACGTTTATCGCCGGGGTATTGCTGGCGGAAAGCGAGTATCAGCACGAACTGGAAATCGCTATCGAGCCGTTTAAAGGCTTACTGCTCGGGTTGTTCTTTATTTCGGTCGGCATGGCGCTGAATCTCGGCGTGCTTTATACCCACGTGCTGCTGGTGCTGGCCGGGGTTCTGGTGCTGGTCGCCGTGAAAGGTTGCGTCCTGTACACCCTTTCCAGAATCTTTGGCCTGCGTACCTCGGTGCGGTTGCAGTTTGCGGCCGTGCTCAGTCAGGGCGGTGAATTTGCCTTTGTGTTGTTCTCGGCAGCCGCAGCGCAGAAAGTGATCTCTTCATCGCAGCTCTCACTGCTGCTGGTGGTGGTGACGCTGTCGATGATGACGACGCCGCTGTTAATGCAGGGCGTGGACCGGATTCTGGTGCGCCGCTACAACGATAAAGACGAGAGCGACGAAAAGCACTTTGTGCAGGATGATGAACCGCAGGTGATTATTGTCGGTTTCGGGCGATTCGGTCAGGTGATTGGCCGTCTGCTGATGGCCAACAAAATGCGCATTACGGTGCTCGAACGTGATATCAGCGCCGTGGGGCTGATGCGGACCTACGGTTATAAAGTCTATTACGGCGATGCGACGGAGCTTGAGTTGCTCAGGGCATCAGGTGCCGAGAAGGCCAAATCTATCGTCATCACCTGTAATGAACCGGAAGATACGATGGAAATCGTGCATCTTTGCCAGCAGCATTTTCCTCATCTGAATATTCTGGCGCGTGCCCGCGGGCGTGTTGAAGCGCATGAACTGTTGCAGGCGGGGGTGACACATTTCTCGCGTGAGACGTTCTCCAGCGCGTTGGAGCTCGGTAAGAAAGCGCTGGTGACGCTGGGGATGCATCCGCACAGCGCATATCGCGCGCAGCAGCATTTCCGGCGTCTGGATATGCGCATGTTACGTGAACTGGTGCCGCAAAGCCGGGGCGACGTGGCGCAGATTTCCCGTGTTAAAGAGGCGCGCCGCGAGCTGGAAGATATCTTTCAGAGTGAAATGCACAATGAACGCCGCCAGCTTGATGGCTGGGATGACGACGAATAGCCTTTTTGGCGATCGGATAAATTTTTTTTTGCAAAACGTTTCTGCCGCCCCAACGATAGATGCAGGCGCAAGACGCAACCTTTCTGGAGAGTAAGTGATGGCTACAACCCGTAAGCGTTTCATTGCCGGGGCCGTTTGCCCGCAGTGTAAAGCGCTGGATACGCTGGCTTTATGGACAGAGGATCAGGTCGAAGTGGTCGAGTGCATCAAGTGTGGGCTGCACAAGCGCCAGACGGATGAGCAGGTCAGCAAGACCTTGCGTCCGGAAGAACAAGTTATCGGTATTTTTGATCCGAAGTAGCGTTATTGGCCGCGTTTTTTTATGCTGTTCGGTACAGAGGCGTGGATTTCCGCTACACTCTTCGCCAAATTTATTCGGCACGCTACAGGTATCCGGTTTTTCTTCACCAGATACGGACCACGGGCCGTCACTGAATTAGCCTGAAACGACGTGGCGTTCGTTACCCGAAACGTTCGCAGACAATAAATTAAGTTTCCAACGGTAGGAGTTATCATGAAAGTATCTAAAGACCTGGTCGTCAGCGTGGCATATCAGGTACGTACAGAAGACGGTGTGTTGGTTGATGAATCTCCGGTGAGCGCGCCGTTGGATTACCTTCATGGCCATGGTTCACTGATCTCCGGCCTGGAAACGGCGCTGGACGGTCATGCGATTGGCGACGTTTTTGATGTACACGTTGGCGCCAATGACGCGTACGGCAACTACGACGAAAACCTGGTGCAGCGCGTTCCTAAAGACGTGTTCATGGGTGTTGAAGAGCTGGAAGTCGGTATGCGTTTCCTGGCTGACACCGATCAGGGCCCGGTTCCGGTTGAAATCACTGAAGTTGACGGCGACCATGTTGTGGTTGACGGTAACCACATGCTGGCAGGTCAGGATCTCAACTTCCACGTAGAAGTGGTGGCCATCCGTGAAGCGACTGAAGAAGAGCTGGCTCATGGCCACGTTCACGGTGAGCACGGTCACGACCATGGTCACGATCACGAACATGGCGACGGTTGCTGCGGTGGCCACGGTCACAGCCATGATCACGATCATGCCCATGACGAAGTGAAAAAAGGCGGTTGCGGTGGCAACGGCGGCTGCGGTTGTCATTAATCGCCAGCCATGAAGAAAAGGCATCCTGCGGGATGCCTTTTTTGTTTCTGCCACAGGGCGGCTGTGAGAATCAATAGTGCGGCGGTGGCGTCTCTTCCGACGGGTCGGCAATCTGCGAAGGCTGCGAGGCGCGCAGTTTGTCGGTCAGCAGACGCAGGTGGTCGTGCAGACGGCTCATCTCCAACTGATGCGATGTGACGATGGTGTTGAGTTCATCAATCGTCACTTCCTGGAACGCCAGACGGCTTTCCAGCAATTCCAGCCGGTGTTCAAATGTGTTCTGGTCCATAGCATTACCCTCTAAGTGCGACTGACAGGACGGTCAGGAGCGCGATTCTACCTGCAATGAACAAGAATTGCCTGACCTCAGCAGGTCGGACTTTTCATAATATCGCATCTTGCCGAAACTAATTGGATCAAAAAAGGTCCGAATAAGACGCTATTGGTTAGTATAGATATTGTCTTGTCTGAACAGGGACAGTTATAGTAACCGACGAATTTTCGTAATTGTTACCTGAGGCAATATGCTTCAGGTCTTGGAGAAATGGATGAAATCACTGTTTAAAGTAACACTGTTAGCGACCACGATGGCACTGGCTCTGAATGCTACGCAGGTTATGGCAGCCGACGCAGCGAAAGCCGCTGAGACTCCAGCTGCTGCACCAGCCGCCGCCGTACCGGCAGCGACTGATACCACCAAGTTTAAAAGTGATGACGAGCAGGCTGCTTACGCGCTGGGTGCTTCACTTGGCCGCTACATGGACAATTCTCTGAAAGAACAAGAGAAACTGGGTATCAAACTGGATAAAGACCAGCTGATCTCCGGTGTTCAGGACGCGTTTGCTAATAAGAGCAAACTGTCTGATCAGGAAATCGAAAAAACTCTGCAAACCTTCGAAGGCCGCGTAAAAGCTTCTGCTCAGGCTAAGATGGAGCAAGACGCTAAAGCTAACGCTGACAAAGGCGACAAATTCCGTGCAGATTTCGCCAAAACCAAAGGCGTGAAGAAAACAGAATCAGGTCTGTTGTATCAGGTTGAGAAACCAGGTACTGGTGAAGCGCCTAAAGACAGCGACACTGTAGTCGTTAACTATAAAGGCACCCTGACCGACGGTACTGAGTTCGATAACTCTTATACCCGTGGTGAGCCACTGTCCTTCCGTCTTGACGGTGTTATCCCAGGCTGGACCGAAGGCCTGAAACACGTTAAGAAAGGCGGCAAAATCAAGCTGGTCATCCCACCAGAACTGGCTTACGGCAAAACCGGCGTTCCGGGGATCCCGGCTAACTCCACTCTGGTCTTCGACGTAGAGTTGCTGGATGTTAAAGCAGCACCGAAAGCGGATCCAAAAGCGGCTGAACAGCCTGCTGATGACGCAGCTGCAGCTGCAGCGCCTAAAGCAAAATAATTTTTGCCCGGTGTGATAAAACCGTCGCTTAATGCGGCGGTTTTTTTTGCCTGATGAATTAATCGCACGCAGACCCTCATTTTACTGCGGTTACTCTATGATGATTACTTGACGCACTTGCCCGTCGGGCATAACGTCACTATTCCACGTGACCCAGGGGCGTCTAACCGTACGCTTGTTACAGTAACGGACCCGGGATATTGATTGATACGTATTGCTGCTGTCAGGCCAATGCGATGTAGAGGGTGGTAGCTTCGATGTCTAATTCGCTTATATCTGGCGAAACCGGCGAACTGGATTTGCTGGACCAACGTCCTTTCAATCAGACCGACCACGACATACTCACTTCCTATGAGGCAGTGGTAGATGGTCTGGCCATGTTGATTGGTGAACATTGCGAAATTGTTCTGCATTCACTCGAAGATCTGAAATGCTCGGCGATTCGGATCGCTAATGGCGAACATACCGGACGGAAAATCGGCTCGCCGATCACCGATCTGGCGCTGCGCATGCTGCACGACATGACCGGTGCGGATAGTAATGTTTCCAGAGCCTATTTTACCCGCGCAAAAAGCGGCGTTCTGATGAAGTCTGTCACGATTGCGATTCGTAATCGTGAACAGCGGGTCATCGGGTTGCTGTGCATCAACATGAATCTTGATGTGCCTTTCTCGCAAATTATTCAAACCTTTATGCCGCCTGAAACACAGGAAGTGGCACCGTCGGTGAACTTTGCTTCATCGGTCGACGATCTGGTTGCACAAACACTGGAGTTCACCATCGAAGAGGTGAATGCGGATCGTAATGTGTCGAACAACGCCAAGAACCGTCAGGTTGTGCTGAATCTTTATGAGAAAGGTATTTTTGATATTAAAGACGCCATTAATCAGGTCGCTGACCGGCTGAATATTTCAAAACACACCGTTTATCTCTATATCCGCCAGTTCAAGAGCGGTGATCTGGTGGGGAACGAGCGTTGAAGCTGCGTTATTGCCTGCTGGTCACCGGCCCTGCGTACGGTACGCAACAAGCCAGTGCCGCCTATCAGTTCGCTCTGGCGTTGATCGCCTGCGGGCATCAGCTCGAGAGTATCTTTTTCTATCGTGAAGGCGTGCTTAATGGTAATCAGCTGTCGGCGCCCGCCTCGGATGAGTTCGATCTGGTCCGCGCGTGGCACCGTTTGGCCGCGGATAATGCGATTGCGCTGAATATTTGCGTGGCAGCGGCTTTGCGTCGTGGCGTGATCGACGACGCTGAAGCACGTAATCAGGGAACAGAATTCGCTAATCTTCAGCCTGGGTTTACTCTCACCGGGCTTGGCAGCCTCGCCGAGGCGTCGCTGACCTGCGATCGACTGGTGCAGTTCTAAATGCAAGGTGTGAACCCAATATGAAGAAAGTCGCTTTTATTTTTACGCAGGGGCCACACGGGACATCTTCTGGACGGGAAGGGCTGGATGCACTGCTTGCAACATCAGCCTTAACCGAGGACATCGGCGTATTCTTCGTGGCCGATGGCGTATTTCAGCTGTTAGCCAATCAGCAGCCAGATAAAATTTTAGCGCGTAATTACATCGCAACGTACGGCGTTTTGTCTCTGTATGACATCGATCAGTGCTTTGCCTGTGCGGCATCATTAAAGGCCCGTGGGTTGGCAGATGAGCGCAATTGGGTACTGGATGTTGAGGTGCTGGCGGAGGATGAATTACGTTTAAAATTGTCTGAATATGATGTCGTCATGACCTTTTAATGCAGGAATACTCATGCTTTTTACCTTGGCTAATTCACCGCAATCTTGTGATTTAACGGCACTTCTTCGTCTGGTTGGTCCACAAGATGCTCTTTTGCTTATGCAGGACGGCGTGCTGGCGGCAGTGCAAAACAGTGAGGCTGGCGTACGTCTGGCCGCGTTGGGATTACCGGTTTATGTACTCAGCGAGGATTTGGCAGCTCGTGGGTTGGTTGGTCAAATTTCACACAATGCAACCTTGATCGACTATACTGGTTTCGTTGCGCTGACCGAGAAACATCCTCAGCATATGGCATGGCGATAAACGCTAATACTGTATATTTCTTGACACCCTCGTAGGTCAGCTCTAAAATTCTGCGTCCCCATATTAGCTCATGCTGATTGTGGGGCGATTTATCACGCGTTTACAAAGTAGTTTATGAAACAAAATCCAGGAGCTTTTTAATGGCAACAATTAATCAGCTGGTACGCAAACCACGCTCTACGAAGGTTGCTAAAAGCAACGTTCCAGCGCTGGAAGCCTGCCCGCAGAAACGTGGCGTATGTACTCGTGTATATACCACCA
>CAUQMS010000033.1:0-35751 GCA_963519305.1 uncultured Enterobacterales bacterium | reverse complement strand
GTACTCGGCTACGAACCGAGCGGTCGGAAGTTCGAATCTTCCTGGGTGCACCATTCTTTACCTCTGCTTTCCCCGCTTTGAATAAAAACAGTAAAATACAACTCTGCACCCATAGCTCAGCTGGATAGAGTACTCGGCTACGAACCGAGCGGTCGGAAGTTCGAATCTTCCTGGGTGCACCATACTTTCCAGAGCGTATGTTGATTTGCAATCAAATGAGCGTGACGGGCAGAAGCGAAAGCAGATGCAGTAGGGACAGAAATGGTTGGGTAAAATCTGCAGTAAGAATCAAAATGCACCCATAGCTCAGCTGGATAGAGTACTCGGCTACGAACCGAGCGGTCGGAAGTTCGAATCTTCCTGGGTGCACCATTCTTTACCTCTGCTTTCCCCGCTTTGAATAAAAACAGTAAAATACAACTCTGCACCCATAGCTCAGCTGGATAGAGTACTCGGCTACGAACCGAGCGGTCGGAAGTTCGAATCTTCCTGGGTGCACCATTTTAAAGAAACTCGCCCCGGCGAGTTTTTTGCTTTTAGCTAAACCTCAACCTCCAACGTTCTCCTCAATTCTCGCTCAAGCTCCTTTTAACGCTCCCTGACAAAATGCGACTTTCCGCAGACTTTGCGCTAAAGTAGTTTCCTGTTTTTATCGTGAGCAGGAGTACAAGATGTACGATCTCTACGAGGGTTTGATCTTTGATATGGATGGAACCATATTGGATACAGAACCCACGCACCGCAAGGCCTGGCATCAGGTATTGTCCAAATACAATATGCACTATGATTTCGACGCAATGGTGGCTCTCAACGGTTCACCTACGTGGCGCATCGCCCAGTTTGTTATCGATGATAATCAGGTTGATTTGGATCCCCACCGTCTTGCTGCCGAAAAGACTACTGCGGTGCAGGAGATGCTGCTCGATACGGTGCAGCCGCTTCCGCTCATTGATGTGGTGAAGTACTACCATAGCCGTCGTCCAATGGCTGTCGGCACGGGGAGTGAACACTGGATGGCTGATGCTTTGCTGCGTCACCTTGGTCTTCGCCACTGCTTTGACGCCATTGTCGGTGCAAACGACGTACAGAATCACAAACCGGCCCCGGACACCTTTTTACGTTGCGCTGAATTAATCGGCGTACCGCCAGAAAAATGCGTGGTATTTGAAGACGCTGATTTTGGTATTCAGGCAGCCCAGCGTGCCAATATGGCCGTAGTGGATGTACGTAAGCTTTGAGCAGTACGCTGGCGCTGGCCTCTCTCTTTGGAAGTAGCTTTCTCAGTGCGACCCTGTTGCCGGGAAATTCAGAGATTTTATTGGTTGCCTTATTGTCAGCCGGTAGCGCATCGCCAGTTTTATTGGTCGTCGCTGCATCTTTTGGCAATACCTTAGGCGGGATTACCAATATTATCATCGGTCGGTTACTGCCGCGGCTGAAACCCCAGCGCGGGCTCGCGACCGCGACGTCGTGGTTGAATCGTTTTGGGCCCGCTGCGCTGCTGCTGAGTTGGCTGCCGGTAGTGGGTGATATTTTATGTGTGTTGGCAGGCTGGTTGCGCATGCCATGGGGCCCGGTGGTGTTTTTCCTCTGTATAGGGAAAACAATACGTTATGCGATTTTAACCGCCATTACGTTACAGGGGATCTCATGGTGGGGTTAGATTGGTATCGCTTATCATGATGGTTACGTCTATGCAGATTCAGTATGCTTGCAAGTTAATGATTTCAAATAGCGGGAGGTCAATTTGATCCCGGATGTATCTCAGGCGCTTTCCTGGTTGGAAGCCCACCCTCAGGCAGTAAAAGGTATTCGTCGGGGCATAGAGCGTGAAACGCTTCGTGTTAATGCCGATGGCTCACTCGCGGCGACAGGGCATCCAGAGGCTTTAGGTGCGGCGCTAACGCATCATTGGATCACGACCGATTTCGCAGAATCCCTTCTTGAGTTCATTACTCCGGTTGATGGCGACATTGACCATCTGATGACATTCCTGCGTGATATTCACCGTCACGTTGCCCGTGAACTGGGTGACGAAAGAATGTGGCCACTGAGCATGCCTTGCTTCGTTGGGGCTGAGCAGGATATTGAACTCGCGCAATACGGTTCCTCCAACATCGGGCGTTTAAAAACGCTCTATCGTGAAGGCTTAAAGAACCGCTACGGCGCTTTAATGCAGATCATTTCCGGCATTCACTATAATTTCTCACTGCCACTGGAGTTCTGGCAGGCACGGCTTGGCATCACTGATGCTGAAAGCGGTAAACATGAGATTTCTGCCGCCTATTTCAAACTCATCCGTAACTATTACCGTTTTGGCTGGGTTATTCCTTACCTGTTTGGTGCTTCTCCGGCTATCTGTTCTTCGTTCCTTCAGGGCCGTGAAACGGACTTACCGTTTGAACATACTGATACCGGCTTATGTTACCTGCCTTATGCTACCTCGCTGCGACTGAGTGACTTAGGCTATACCAATAAATCGCAAAGTAATCTCGGTATCACCTTTAACGATCTTGAAACTTATGTGAAAGGCGTTAAGCAGGCAATACGCACGCCGTCTGAAGAATATGCAGCGATGGGCGTTAAAAAAGACGGTAAATATCTGCAACTGAACAGCAATGTGTTACAGATTGAGAACGAGCTTTATGCTCCTATCCGTCCAAAACGGGTGACGCGGTCAGGTGAAACACCTTCGGATGCGCTGATGCGCGGTGGTATCGAATACATTGAGGTCCGTTCGCTCGATGTGAACCCGTTCTCGCCAATCGGCGTAGATGCGTCTCAGGCGCGTTTCCTTGACCTGTTTTTGATATGGTGTGCTTTGGCTGATGCGCCCGAGATGAACAGTGATGAACTGCTATGTACGCGTAAAAACTGGAATCGTGTGATTCTTGAAGGTCGTAAGCCGGGCCAGACGATTGGCATTGGTTGCAACGACGAGCGCAAACCACTCAATCAGGTTGGCAAGGCATTGTTTGATGACCTGCGGCGTGTGGCTGAAGTTCTGGATAGTCAGAATGGCAATCAGCAGTATCAAGATGTCTGTAGCGAGCTGGTTGTTGGGTTCGACAATCCTGAGTTGACCTACTCAGCACGTATTTTGCGAGAGATGAAAGCGCAGGGCGTCGGAAATCTGGGGCTGGAACTGGCGGAGAAATATCGGCAGATGCTGTTACAGGAACCGCTGGAAATACTCACCGCAGAACAACTTGCCGCAGAGTGTGCTGCGTCATGGCAGAGACAACGCGACCTTGAAGCGAATGATAAGCTAAGCTTTGAAGAGTATCTGACCGCAGTCAACGGCGGTTAAAAAAAGAAAAGGCCACAATTAATGTGGCCAAATAACATCTCTGTTTACAGGGATGATGATAACAAATGTGCGTCTTTCATATATTCAGACTCGCATTGTGGGAAAAGGTTTCCTGAGTTCGATAAAAAAACATTTTTTCTTTAGGAGGGTGACGATATGCCACTGTTGGATAGCTTTACCGTAGACCATACCCGTATGGCAGCACCTGCTGTTCGCGTCGCAAAAACCATGAAAACCCCACACGGGGATACCATCACCGTATTCGACCTGCGTTTCTGCCGTCCGAATATTGAAGTTATGCCTGAGCGCGGGATCCATACTCTGGAGCACCTCTTCGCCGGTTTCATGCGTAACCACCTCAACGGGAATGGCGTAGAAATCATTGATATTTCCCCGATGGGTTGCCGTACCGGTTTTTACATGAGCCTGATTGGCGTACCTACTGAGAAATTGGTGGCTGACTCCTGGAAAGCGGCGATGGCCGACGTTCTGAAAGTGACTGACCAGCGTGAGATCCCGGAGCTGAACGAGTTCCAGTGCGGGACTTACGACATGCACTCTCTGGATGAAGCTCAGGAAATTGCTAAGCATATTCTCGACAACGACGTGGTGGTTAACCACAACGAAGATCTGGCGCTGCCAAAAGAGAAGCTGACTGAACTGCACATCTAGTCTGATGCAGGTACTCAGAGCACAAAAAAGACGCGATATCGCGTCTTTTTCTTTTGGTCAACTTTTCGGTTCTGAACTCAGTGACGGTTAACCGAACTTTGTAGCGGTTGCATTGGACGCACCTGAACCTGCTTGATCATATTGTCCTGCACGGCAAGAATCTCTACCGCATAGTTTTCCACCCGCAGACTGGCTCCCACCTGCGGGATCTCTTCGAGTATTTCCAGCAGCATACCGTTTACGGTACGCGGGCCATCCTCGGGTAAGGTCCAGTTAAAGGCCTTATTCAGCTCACGCACGTTGGCGCTGCCTTCGATGACCACAGAACCATCGCTTTGCGGGGTGACCTCTTCTGCAAGCGTAGGAGACATTGAGGTGGTGAAGTCGCCAACGATCTCCTCAAGAATATCTTCGACTGTAACCAGCCCTTGGATATCACCGTATTCATCAACCACGATGCCGACTTTTTTCTTATTGCGTTGGAATTTCACCAGCTGAATGTTGAGCGGGGTGCCTTCAGGAATAAAGTAAATTTCATCGGCTGCACGCAGCAGGTTCTCTTTAGTGAACTCTTTTTTCTCGGTCATTAGCCGGTAAGCTTCACGCAGGCGCAGCATCCCAATGGCATCATCCAGAGAGTTACGGTAAAGCATGATTCGACCGTGAGGGGAGTGCGTCAGCTGACGGATGATCGATTTCCAGTCATCATTGATATCAATCCCCACGATTTCATTGCGTGGCACCATGATGTCATCGACGGTCACTTTCTCAAGATCAAGCACCGACAGCAGCATGTCCTGATTGCGGCGCGAAATCTGCGAGCGCGATTCGTTCACGATAGTACGCAGCTCTTCTTTACTCACGGCATCGCTGATCCCGACGTTGGTTTTGACCCCGCACATGCGCATTAACAGGCGCGACAGGCTGTTGAGAATCCACACCAGCGGCATCATAATTGTTTGCAGCGGACGCAGCAGCAGGCTGCTCGGGAACGCTATACGTTCAGGGTTCAGCGCTGCAAAGGTTTTCGGCAGCACTTCGGCAAACAGCAGAACCACAAAAGTCAGGATACCGGTCGCGATAGCCACGCCGGCATCGCCGTATAAACGGATGCCCACAATTGTTGCCAGAGCGGAAGCGAGGATGTTGACCAGGTTATTACCGATAAGCACGAGGCTAATCAACTGGTCCGGGCGTTTCAGCAGTTTCTCAACGCGGCGCGCGCCACGGTTGCCTTGTTTAGCCAGGTGGCGTAACCGGTAGCGGTTGAGCGTCATCATGCCGGTCTCGGAGGCGGAAAAGTAAGCCGAAACCACCACCATAATGATCAATGTGATGATGAGGGTAGTTGTCGAGACGTGCTCCAACGGGGAATTCCTTATTTATTGAGTGAACTGCAATTTATTGATGAATCATGAGTTGCTGAATGAGACGACTGCCAAAGTAGGCCAGTGTCAGTAACACGGCACCCGCCATGCTAAACCAGACTACGCGGCGTCCGCGCCAACCTTCATGATAGTGGCCCCACAGCAAAACGATATAGACAAACCATGCGAGAATCGACAGGACCGCTTTGTCGATGTTCTCACGACTGAACAGATTATCCATATATAACAAGCCGGTGCAGAGCGTCAGCGTCAGCAAAATAACGCCCACCTGCGTGATATGAAAGAGTTTACGCTCAATGGTCATCAGCGGTGGCATGTCACTGTTGAACGTCAGTCGTTTATTTTTTAGCTGATAGTCCAGCCAGGCCAGCTGCAGCGCATAGAGGGCAGCGATAATCAGCGTGGCATAGGCAAACAGCGCCAGACCAATGTGCACCAGCAGCCCTTTGCTCTGCTCGAGATGCGTGATGAATTCGCCGGGCAGAAAGGTGACAAACGCCAGATTGATCAGGGCGAAACTATAAACGATCGGTAAAATAAACCAGCCACGGTTGCGCGAAGCCACAATGGTCATTACCGTACAGATAATCAGACTGACCACTGAGCCGATATTCACCAGGCTGAGGTTCTGGCCAGTGCTGACATCGAAGATGCGTTGCTGGAGTGCCACAGCGTGGCAAATCAGTGCGACGATCACGGAAATCAATGCTAAACGCCGGTATGCACCATTCTTCCTGATAATGCTCGGGATGATAAGGGCAAGGCTGAGCAGGTAGGCCAACATGGCGACAACGGGAAAAACTGACATAGCGTTTCATTAGCATCAAAAATGAATGAGACGGCCAGTATAACGTTACGCGCGTCACGCTCCAACCTATCTGACATGCCAAAGCAGAGATCGTCAACGCTTCGTGTTATAATCCCGCAATTGTGTCGCTAAGGCGGCCTGTCATTACGTTGAGCAAGAGACGATGTTTGAGAATTTAAGCGATCGATTGTCGCGCACATTGCGCAATATCAGCGGCCGTGGGCGGCTGACCGAAGAGAACATTAAAGAAACATTACGTGAAGTTCGAATGGCATTGCTGGAAGCTGACGTTGCGCTGCCGGTCGTGCGGGACTTCATCAACCGGGTGAAAGAGAGCGCCGTTGGCCATGAGGTCAACAAAAGCCTGACACCGGGTCAGGAGTTCGTGAAGATCGTCCAGAAAGAGCTGGAAACAGCCATGGGCGAGGCCAACTCCGAGCTTAATCTTGCCGCTCAGCCACCGGCCGTTGTGCTGATGGCCGGCCTGCAAGGCGCCGGTAAAACCACCAGTGTGGCGAAACTGGCGAAATTCCTTAAAGAGAAGAAAAAGAAGAAAGTCCTGGTTGTTTCTGCTGACGTATACCGTCCTGCGGCGATCAAACAGTTGGAGACGTTGGCCGAGCAGGTTGGCGTTGATTTCTTCGCGTCTGATGCACAAGAGAAGCCGGTCGACATCGTTAACCGCGCCTTGCAACAAGCAAAACTCAAATTCTACGACGTTCTGATTGTCGATACCGCCGGCCGTTTACACGTCGACGAAGCGATGATGGATGAAATCAAACAGGTTCATGCGGCCATTAAGCCGGTTGAAACCCTGTTTGTTGTCGATGCGATGACCGGCCAGGATGCAGCCAATACGGCTAAAGCCTTCAACGAAGCGCTGCCGTTAACCGGTGTGATCCTGACCAAAGTCGACGGTGATGCACGCGGCGGTGCGGCGTTGTCTATCCGGCACATTACCGGCAAGCCAATTAAATTCCTCGGTATGGGTGAGAAAACGGATGCACTTGAGCCGTTCCACCCGGATCGCGTGGCCTCTCGTATTCTGGGCATGGGCGATGTTCTTACGCTTATCGAAGACATTGAGAGCAAAGTTGACCGCGCGCAGGCTGAAAAGCTGGCGAGCAAACTTAAGAAGGGCGGCGGTTTTGACCTGACGGACTTCCTCGACCAGCTCAAGCAAATGCGCAATATGGGTGGCATGGCCAGCATGATGGGTAAACTGCCTGGTGTAGGTCAGTTGCCGGACAATGTTAAATCGCAGATGGACGACAAAGTCCTGGTACGTATGGAGGCGATCATCAACTCGATGACGCTTAAAGAGCGCGCCAAGCCGGAAATTATTAAAGGTTCCCGTAAACGTCGTATTGCGATGGGATCCGGCATGCAGGTGCAGGACGTTAACCGCTTACTCAAGCAGTTCGACGATATGCAGCGCATGATGAAGAAAATGAAGAATGGCGGCATGGCAAAAATGATGCGTGGCATGAAAGGTATGATGCCACCGGGTTTCCCAGGCCGCTAATCGACAACACTGGCTGATTATCAGCCACATAAACGGCCCCAAACGTACTCAGGCAAATAGCGACGGAGGCAATCTACGCTTTCGATTGCTTTTTGCGCCAAAATGAGTAAAATTTTGGGGCTTTTTATATTGCAACCAGACCCCGTTCCCCGATGGGGTCTGGTTGTTTTATTAACTAAAGAGGATGTTATGGTAACAATTCGTTTAGCACGTGGCGGCGCAAAAAAGCGTCCGTTTTATCAAGTAGTAGTGACCGACAGCCGCAATGCTCGTGATGGTCGTTTCATCGAGCGCGTAGGTTTCTTCAACCCATTGGCTTCTGGCCAGGCTGAAGCACTGCGTCTGGACCTGGATCGTATTACCCATTGGGTAGATCTGGGTGCAACCGTTTCTGATCGCGTATCTTCGCTGATCAAAGACGCTAAGAAAGCGGCTTAATCTGTCGCGGTGGTAACAATGAGCAAGCAACTCAATCCAGTGACGCCCGCTGAGCCGATAGTTCTTGGCAAAATGGGGTCAACATACGGCATTCGTGGTTGGCTCAGAGTGTTTTCATCCACCGAAGACGCCGAAAGCATCTTCGAATACCAGCCTTGGTTTATCCAACAAGCCGGTAAGTGGCATGTTGTCGAGCTGGAAGGCTGGAAACGCCACACTCAGGACCTGATCATCAAAGTCAAAGGCGTTGACGATCGGGACGCTGCGAATCTTCTGACCAATTGTGAAATTGTGGTCGATTCAAAGCAGCTTCCTTCATTGGAAGACGGCGACTACTACTGGAAAGACCTTTTTGGCTGCCAGGTAGTCACAACCACAGGTTACGAGCTCGGCAAAATCATCGACATGATGGAAACCGGTTCTAACGATGTGATTGTTGTAAAAGCCAACCTGAAAGATGCCTTCGGAATCAAGGAGCGGTTAATTCCGTTCCTCGATGGGCAGGTTATCAAGAAAGTCGATCTCACTACTCGAATCATTGAAGTAGATTGGGATCCTGGTTTTTGACCTCCGTAGCGTTTACTGACGTATTGAATACTGAAGTCGCTAAAGGCAGGTTGGGTGGAATATTGTCTGACGGGAGTGGGCTATGTGGATCGGTATAATTAGCCTGTTTCCTGAGATGTTTCGCGCGATCACCGATTACGGGGTAACTGGCCGGGCAGTAAAGAATGGCCTGTTGAGCGTTAATTGCTGGAGTCCTCGTGACTTCGCATACGATCGACATCGTACCGTGGACGAGCGGCCTTATGGCGGCGGTCCCGGAATGCTGATGATGGTGCAACCCTTACGGGAAGCGATTCATGCAGCTAAAGCGGCGGCAGGCGAAGGTGTGAAAGTGATTTATCTTTCACCTCAGGGACGCAAGCTGGATCAAACCGGTGTTTGCGAACTGGCGACCTACCAGAAAATTATTCTGGTGTGTGGTCGCTACGAAGGGATTGATGAGCGCGTGATCAAAACCGAGATTGACGAAGAATGGTCAATTGGCGATTACGTTCTCAGTGGTGGAGAGTTACCGGCAATGACGCTGATAGATTCAGTCTCCCGCTTTATACCGGGCGTTCTGGGTCGTCAGGCCTCAGCAGAGGAAGATTCCTTTGCCGATGGATTGCTCGATTGCCCCCACTACACCCGACCTGAAGTGTTGGAAGGCATGGAGGTACCGCCAGTTCTGCTGTCGGGAAACCACGCTGATATACGTCGCTGGCGCCTGAAACAGTCGCTGGGTCGAACCTGGCTTAGAAGACCTGAACTTCTGGAAAACCTAGCTCTGACTGACGAGCAAGAGGTGTTACTGAGAGAGTTCCAAAAGGAACATCGCCTCAGTTAACAAAACTATGAAGGGACCGCTTGAGCACTACGCCGAGCCTTCCCGATATATCAGTTTACCTAGGGTAAGAGACATATTATGAGCAATATCATTAAACAAATCGAACAAGAGCAGATGAAGCAAGACGTACCTGCATTCCGTCCGGGTGATTCCGTGGAAGTTAAGGTATGGGTCGTTGAAGGTTCTAAAAAACGTCTGCAGGCATTCGAGGGCGTGGTTATCGCTATTCGTAACCGCGGTCTGCACTCTGCATTCACTGTTCGCAAAATTTCCAACGGCGAAGGTGTTGAGCGTGTATTCCAGACTCACTCCCCAGTAATCGACAGCATTGCTGTTAAACGTCGTGGTGCCGTTCGTAAAGCTAAACTGTACTACCTGCGTGAGCGTACTGGTAAGTCTGCGCGTATCAAAGAGCGTCTTGGCTAAGGTATCGCTAACGCGACATCGACTAGTTAATATCAAACAAGGGGTTAGCCAATGGCTAACCCCTTTTTTTATACCCGATATCTGCATATTGATGACAGAAAAAAGCCTGCGGGTGAGCAGGCAAAGGTGGGAGCAAAAATCAGAGGGTGTTATTTCGGTAGACAAGAGATCAGGCTGTTTGCATTCCGGCTTGCAAATTCGCGCCCGGTTTGGAAATAACCCGCGCCACTGATTCATGGGTAGCGAATGTGCAGCTGCACTCAATATTCTGGCACTGATGATAGCGTTCTTTGGTCGACTCACTGAGATAGCGGCTTGAACGGGTGTGGGCAACCTTACCGCACAGTGGACAATGCATCATAAAAACCTCCGGTATGACGAGAAAGTGTGAGGTGATTATTACATTGCGAGCCATAACTTGCAAATGCAATTTTGTTTTAATTTTGACTTTCACTCAACACATAGCTTCCCTCCTCGAGCATAAGCGCAAGAGACAGTTTGGTCGTCAGCCCGCTGGCCGAGAGACTATGTTCCAGTTTGGTAATGATCCACTGCTGTCGGTTTATTACCTCTTTGAAACCCGATACGACAACCGGAGTTTGGGTAAAGAGGTCAGGTCTTCCCAGGGCCAGATTGATACTGAACGTTGCAACGCCGGCGCTGATTATCTTAAAGATAGCGTCAGCCGCGTGTTTCGCGCTTTCCTCATCGGGGTAAATCTTCTTCAACGTCAGCACATTTTTGGCATCTCCAACCATGTAATTTGGGGCATGAGCCGTTTCTGAAGAGGTACCCACTTTGGGTTTTGCAGCAGGATGCAGTGGATCCTGACTCATCGTCGTTCCTGCATTTCGCTGAGCAACCACCTGATCATTTCTCATGGTTTTAACATCAAGCCAGCTGGCGCTTACGCCGCTATAGGCCTCGCGATCATTAAGTGTGAATGAATGGCTGTCGCCATCGCTTCGTTCGAGGTGTGTAACGGGAAGTCGTCTGCCGGTGGCTGATGTCGGATAGCCAGGCCGGGTAAACCCAATCGCCCCCTCTTTTACTGTTATTTGTGCGCCATAACAGCTGGCCAGACGGGTTAAAAATTGCAAGTCCGTTTCATTAGTTTGGTCAATATGGCGAACGTGGATCCCCTCGATATCTTTCGGCAGTACAGGGGGATTCAAATTATTCTTTTTGGAGATCATTCTCACGATGGCGCCCAACGTTCAGTCATCGTAGGAGTAGGAGAGCACTTTATTTAGTGATCCTCGTAAATCCGCACTACGGGCTATCACGGTCAAGATATCCGGGGCGCCGGAATGGATAACTGAATCTACAGTAAAACTCCCGCAGCGATATAGCGGCTGACCTTTCCAGCCCAGATGCAAAGTTAACACTGCACCACGCTCCGGCATCTCAAACTGTCCGTCGCTGTCATCGAAGACAATTTTGAGTTCGTCCGCCTTCAGGGCGCTGTTATCGGTCATGGTGATCGCAACAACACGTTTGGATAGGCTGCGTTCGAGTGCTTTGTCCTTTATGGTGAGATTGAAGTCCGGGGCTATTAACGCGCCAGCCGGTAGTTTAAGGTCAGTGATCATGGGATAAGCCCTCCGGTCGGAGAGGCATTAACCGCTGCGGCCGCTTTGTTCAACAAACTCATTCCCTGATCACGGAGATCGCCAAACATCGCGGTATAAGACTCGTCCACACGTTTTAGCTTTATGGTAAAAGTTATTTCTCTGGCCTGGCCATTGGATAACAGCTGAGTACTGATATTATTTATCGATTCAATAATAAACATACCGTAGATAATGCCTGTCCCTTCAATAAGCGGCCAGGCACGGCCACTGTCAGCCATTGACTGTAGCGCTGTTATGGAACTCTGCCCGCCCGTAACGCCGGACATCAGCTGACCTGTCAGCACCATGGACTCTTTTTGAATGCCGAGAAATTGCGAGGCCGGGCGCGATCCCAGCCGGTTGTTCTGCGCCCAGTTGTAATCGACTGTTCGGGTTACGCTCTGATAGGGCAGGGTGCTTAATTTAAAAATATTTAAACCCAGTGTCATCATCATGGGTAGGCCCTCTGATATAGGTACTGGCTCATAAGGTTGTCTTCCTCATGGTTTTTTTGTTTCTCATGGAACTCGGTTATGGCCTGTACATAGTCTTGTGGGGAAGCGCCAGGTGGAGCATTCACTGTATAATTCACTGTTTTTACACTGTTATCCGACAAGCTATTGGAAACGGTCTGCGGCGATGTGGCCGGTTTATATCCCGGTGACATTGCACTCAGTGATTGAGGGGCATCGTCTGGAGATTCTTCCTGTAAGGGGGCGGTTTCAGATTGGTTAGGCGGGCTGTCGCTCAGACCCAATTTTTCCAGGATCCAAGTGTATTTCTCTTTGAATGCATTCAACGTTGACAATAATTTATTGAAAACCGAAGAGATAATGCCGCCGAGATGGGTGAAAATATTGCCCAATGCATCCATTTTTTCACTGAAGGCCGTTTGCATGTCATCGAAGTAATTTTGCAGAGAATCCCAGTTTTTAATGATGGCCGTGATAGCGATGGCGACAGCCGCCACTAACGCAATAACAGGAAGCCCAATTGCAGCGATCGCTGCACCAATTGCTCCGGCAACCACGGTAAATACGGTTCCTAATAAACCGGCGCCTGCCATCAGCATACTGACACCACTGAGCACCGGCGCAATAACTGATCCAAGCACGCCTAACCCACCGATCACGCCCGTTACGCCCAGAGCCAGTGCCAGTAGCGACGATACCAGTTGCGGATTATCGGTTATCCAAGTGTTGAGCGTGGTCAGCCAGCCCGTTGCCGTTTGCGTCAGTTCGCGCAGGGCTGCACTTTGTCCGTCAAAGAGATTGATGCGGATCGTGTCCCAGGTGGCGAATAGTTTAGTGATGTCACCGTCGAGATTGTCACCCTTCACCCGGATTTCGGTTTGCGCGGCCGGAGTGGCACCGTTCAGCGCCGCGGGTGTTTGGGCCAGAATTTGATCCACATTCAGGCCAGCTGCCGCCAGCTTGTTTTGCTGAGTAAGAACCTCTGCTGGCCGATGACCACTGGTCGCCATCGAAAGTGTTTGCTGATGCAAGGCTGCCAGACGTGGATCGCTACTCTGCAGGCCAAGCTTCGCCTGAATGCCAGATAACCCTTTTTGCAACTCAGCGCCGGGTTGCAGAATACTTTTCGCCAGTTCGAGCTTGGGCTGCACGAAAGCCACCATTGCTGAACTGGTGTTCTTCAACTGCTCGATTTTCTGCGCATGTGCTCTATATTGCTGCCCCACGGTGCGCCCTTTCTGCTGCGGACTTTCAGGACGAGCTTGATAAAGGATCTCCAAAGGCTTACTCGCGGGTTTCTTCGGACGGCTGTGATCTGCGGATTCAGTGTGATACAAGGCGGGTGGGAGGTTAACCGTGAGTTTACTTTGGGTATCAGACAAGCTCTGTAATGACTGCGGGCCTTTTTCTATTCCCTTGAGCTCTCCGGATGCACCGTCGATATCCTCCGATATCCGGCTAAACAAGGTGTGTTGCGGTAGTTGGGTAAAGCGCTTCCAGATTTCAGCGGTGGCTTTTTTCAGCGGCTGGAGCTGCTGAATAATTTTCCCCAGCGTCGCGGGGATCTTTTCGACATTACTCATCTGTTTTTACTCCGCTGCGTTGCAACGCTTTATATCGCCAGTTACTCAGTTCGGTGAGGGACATGCCGTCCATTTCGGACGGCGGCCAATGAAAGATCACCGCGATATCTGCCATAAGATCATCAACGGTCAGGCGAGGATCAATGTTTACCCGTCCTGCTTCGGCGATAAAAAACCAATCACCTTGCCAGCCAGCGCGATGAGATCCGGTAACTCGAGGCGTGCACACTCCTCTTTCGTGAGATTCGGATATGTGATGCGCGGTAAAATGGTGATTAGCGCATCAACGTCGGCATTGGCCAGCGCGGCCAGACCAATTCCACGCAGACTACCGGCGTTGGGTTTGGTGACCTGGATTTCAGTGATTTCTACGTCGCCGCGTTTGAGTGGCACATCGAGAACGACGCTATTTTCTTTGGTGCTCATAAAGATTCCTATTTCGTCAGAAAATAGCCGGCAACTTTTGCCGGCCTTTGTGAAGTTAAAGACCGAGTGCTGTACGGTGTTCTGCCAGGCGATCAACACCATTGACGATTTCCACCATGTTGACGGTGTCCACTTCAATCAGCTCTTTGCCGTCGATGCTCAGTTTGAAGTAGGTGCAGTCGGTGCTGATTTTGGTTTCAGTGTCTTCACCCTGTTTGTATTCACCAAAATCAAACTCTTTGTGGCGGCCGCGCATCACTACTTCTACGGCAGAAATCTCACCAGTGTCATCGCGCTGGAACGAACCGGCAAAGCGCAGGGGAATATCCGCGGTGCTGCCCCATTGCTGCAGAACCAGCTCATCGAGTCCGCCGATGGACCATTCAAGTGCCAGTGCATCATCGTCCAGACCGAAGTCCACGGAAGTGGCCCCGCTCATGCCGCCGCCACGGTATTTCTCCAGCTTGCGGGTCAGTTTTGGCAAGGTCAGTGAGGAGACCACGCCGAGGTAGCTGTTCCCGTCATTGAACAGGTTTAGGTATTTCAGTTTCTTAGGGAGTGCCATGAGTCAAAATCTCCTTAGCTGTTCACGGAAGCGGCAAAATTCACCAGGTATTTGTCGGTGATACGTTGGCGCAAGGTCAGGTCTTCCAGTGGTGGGACCGGCGTGTAGTCGTAATCGATGTAAAGCTTGCCAGCTTTCAAAGACTCCGGCGTGTTAGCCGATTCGTCGTACCAGCAGTTGCCGTCGATGAGGTAACCGGCGGATTTCATTTCGCGCATTTTGGCTTTGATGCCATCGATCATGTCGCGGATCAGGGAAGGAGTCATCGGCTTATCGACGGCCCACATGTGCGCCTCAGCCATGGTGTCAGCCAGGATTTGTGCAGTGCGGGTGTAGTTTTCGAACGCGAACAGCGGGTCATCGCTACAGGTGCGGTTGCCCCAGAAGCGAAAGCCGTCTTTGCGTACCAGCGTGGTCACGCAGGCCTGATTCAGCAGATCAGCGTCGGTTCCGGTGGCCTGTAAGTCCCAGAAAACGCTGGCGGAAAGACCCGTTACGCCGTTGACGCCAACGTTGGATAATGTTTTATGCCAGCCGGTGTCCTGGTCAATTTTGGCACGCAGGCCCAAAGCACGTGCCGAAGCATAGGCCGTATCCGACTGACTGGTGGTGGTATTCCAGTTAACGAAGTCAGGCCAAATCAGCATCAGCTCACGTTGGCTGAAGTTATCGCGATACTTAATGGCATCGGCAATGCTCCTGGCACCAAATACGCTGACATAACCAAAGGCGCGCAGCTGCTGGCAAACCGCGGCCAGCGCCGTGGCCACCGCCTGATTGTCATGACCAGGAGCGCCGAGAATACGTGGTTTAACGCCCAGTTCCGCCTGCGCTGAAAGCAGGGCTTTCATACCGGTGTAACGGCCGTTGGCGTCAGAGCCGCCGATAATATTGGTGGTGGTCGCCGCTTCATCTTCGCCTTCCTCTACGCGAACGACGACGGTCACCGGTTTACATTGATCGGCAATCGCCAGCAGCGCCGGGCCCAAAGTACCGGTTTTACCCGCTTTGCCGCTGGCGGCCAGAACGTCGGTGATCAGAACCGGGGTGTTGAGGGGAAACAGGGTGGCGTCCGCGTCTTTCGCGGTACACACCATGCCGATAATGGCAGTGGAAACTGTAGAAATAACGCGGGTGCCGTCATTGATTTCAACAACGCGCACGCCGTGGTGATAATCAGCCATCGGGTTGACTCTCTCTTTTGTGGGGGGTGAAGCAAGGATGCCGGTTCACGGAAGAAAGCGCATTCGATGACAGGCGTGGGGGGAGTGGCACAACAGAGGGATAAAAAAATGAGATAAAAATACTTATCTCATTGAAGATTAATAGTAATTATAGTGAATTTGCTTCTTTGTGGAGGCGCCGATATTGAATTAAAAATCAGGCGGCGCGCACTATATAGTTAAATGCGATGTTACGTGGTCGCATTGTTATCCATATAGAGTATGGATTAGATATGCCCGTCGGTAATTGTTCTGCCCTCATACAATTGTCCGCCATGATTGCAACAAGTTCTCCATTGGCAGGACTACGAACTCCGACAGGTTGTTGTGTTGTCGCTGAGTCAGGGGAAGCAAAGGCTGTGCCCACTGTTCCGCCCGTTTTTGTCTCATCGTTTCCAAAATAATCTAATGCTGCAGTCCTAATAGCGGTAGCTGTCTGAGGGCTGTAGATCACTCGCCCATTATCAGCACCACGCCCGTCATCCCAGCCACGAATAAACTCACCACGTAGATCAGGTAACAGACCCAATGGATATACAGCGGCCAGCTTTGGATATTTTGCTTTATCAAACGCAGCGCCATTACATTTTAACCAACCGGCGGGTGGCGTTGCTGTAGGCCAGGGAAGCGGAATACCAACAGGGAGATCGTACTGCGCATGCGGATTCGCCGCCGCGACATGCTTTGCCATCAAATCATCAGCATAAGCTTTCACTTCAATAACTTTATCATCGACATATTTACGCGTCGCCAGCACCACCGAAGGGTCAATTTTCAGCGTAACGGCTTCTGTGCTGTTAACTACGATGATCATACGTACGGTTTGCGTCCGGCCGCTGCCTTCCTGCAGCTGCGGTTTATAGGTTTCCGGGCAGTTGGCGATGGCGATCAGTGTATTGTCCTGGTCGAACAGGCCAATTTCGCGGATCCAGAAACCGCCCTGATCTTCGGGAATAATTTGTTCAGCAATAATTTGATTGGTATTTGCCGGGTCCACGCTGAGGGAATTCAGTGAGGCGCGGCGTTTTTCACCGATCAGTTTGGTTTGAGCCGGGTCCGGGGTTGGTAGTACACCACCGCCGTCACCGACCGCCATTTGTGTCAGACTCAATTGTGTGCCCAGCGCGGTGGCATTGGCCAGTTTTGCTGCGCCCAGATTGGTCAGCAGGGCATAGTATTTAGCTGTCATAATTTACTCTCAGGTTGTCGATTAAATGAATAGATGAACCGGTGAACGCCGAACCGGACGCGATGATGGTCTCTGGGAAATAGGGGTAAACAGTTAACTCTTCGCCGTCATAGGTGGCGGCTGCTATGTATGCGTCGCCGGTGACATCCAGATTGATTGAAAGCCCAATCAGGTGGCGGCTACAGGGCTTGGCATCTGAGATCAATCGCTCAAGCTCCTGATACATCTCTTCAGTAATACCCGTTTCCAAAACGCCGACATCAAGACGGAAAGTGCCCGGGGAATCACTCGTCTGCCACCACTCGGTGACACGAATTAGGTATCCCAGTGGCTCAACCACCCGGCGCAAAGCGCCAATGGTGCCTTTGTGTTTGTGAACAAACAGTGCGGATCGCACGGCTGAACGCTTGGCGGGTTC
Source organism: uncultured Enterobacterales bacterium (assembly GCA_963519305.1). GTDB lineage: Bacteria > Pseudomonadota > Gammaproteobacteria > Enterobacterales > Enterobacteriaceae > Ewingella. The sequence goes on along the minus strand of CAUQMS010000033.1, from coordinate 18,301 downwards.
TGTCCAATTCTCATCCCAGCGGTCGACTGAAAATGCCCAGGCGAGATAGGGCAGCAACGACAGCGGGCAAGTGTCCGGGTTCCAGAGCTGGCGAAGCGGTACCTGAATCCCTCCTATTTGCGCCAGAGCTTGCGCCGCTGCCACCTCCAGTGTTGAAGAGCCCGTGGGCAACAGACGATCATTCATCAGACCCTCCGACGGATAAGGTATAGGCAGTGCACAGTGATGCCTGGGTTTTATCCAGCACGATATCCGCGGCAGGCAAGGCCAGTTCGACACGCTGAACCCCTTCCACATGCAGGGCGGCGTAGATAGCTGAAAGGCGGATATCCCGGCCTAACCGGCTTTGTGTATTGATGTATTTCTTAAGTTGCGCTTCTGAGGCGGCGCGTACTGGCTCAATTTCTGGTGTCGGTAATACAAACAAAACTGCGCGGATTTGATAAAGAACGATATCGGCAGCCTGCACGGTGACCCGGTCTGCAACGGGTCTGACATCTTCGTCATTCAGCGCGTTGCTGACCGCGGCTAACAGATCAGGCGAGGCCTGGCCGTCGTTATCCCTGGAAAGAATCGTGATGGTAACTTCAGCCGGTGACGGGCTGATGGCTGATGCGTCCGCAACCCGGCCATCAGCGCTGCGGGCATGATATTCGTAAGCCCCCGTTGGTCCGGCGACGCTAAATCCTTCGAAAGCCTGAGGGATGCGCATTCTAAAATCTGTATCGCTTTCCATGATGGCGTCGGTTGGTGGCACCTTTGTCGGATCGGCCGGTTGTAGCACCAGACGCTCAACATTCGTATTCGCCCCCAACTGATCCAAATCACTCCCCGCCGCATAGGCCACCATTACGGCGCGGGCGGCTTCGTTGACGCGCTGACGCAGGATCACCTCACGGTAAGCGTTCTCCTGTAGGAGCTTGACCAACGGCTCAGACTCTAGCGACAACGTGCGGCTGATGGCCTCTTGCTGGTCGGTGGGGTAGAGCGAAATCAGGGTGGATTTACGTTCTTCAAACAGGCTTTCATAGTCCAGTTGCTCTACCACGTCCGGGGCAGGTAACTGGCTTAAATCGATAGTCGCCATAGTGTCAGCTCACAGGAATACTCAGGGAAAAATCCGTTGCCGTATCACTACGGCTTCCGGTCATATCCACCACCATTTTTCCGTCGTTACCGGCGTTGAAGGTGATGGCACTCAGCGAGATCCGGGGTTCCCACTGCAACAGCGCGGTATAACAAACGGCCATGATTTGCAGACGCAGCGCATCGTTTTGCGGCTGGTCAATAAGTTCTGAGAGCAGCGAACCGTAGTTGCGGCGCATCACACGGGAACCGACCGGTGTCTGCAAAATGTCACTCACGGACTGACGGATATGGTCGAGATCTTCAATCGCCAGACCGCTGTCACGTGACATGCCGAGATATTGGGGAACACTCATTGCGGGCCTCCTGTTTGACCGCCACCGGTCTGTACACCGCTGTGACGGTGGGTGTGTAAAACAATGCCGTTCGAGGTCAGGCTTCCGCCGCTGTGGTTAATATTGCCGGTCATGCTGCCGCCTTGTTTTACTTCGAGCGAACCGGTGATGAGCTTGTTGCTGCACACCACTTCAGGAGATTCCAGGGTAATGCGGGTGCTGGCATGGCACGTTATCTGCGGAGCGGTAACGGATATCGTGTTGGCCGCGTTGATCGTGGCGGACTTAATACCGGTTGCCGTCAGTGCGCCACTGGCCGGTTCGTACTCGATGACTGCACCGTCCGGGAAGCTCAGATGGATTGCATCTGCCGAGGCCGAGGGCGCCGGATTGGTGTCTGAGAAAATGGCAGGCAGCACGAAGGCGGTCGTGAGTTCTCCGCCCATCGAGAGCAACAGGACCTGTTCACCCACCGAAGGGGCCCACCAGCTGCGGGTACGGCCGGCGCGGCTGGTCATCCAGGGCAGCCAGGCGGTGGTGTTATTGCCGCTGGTTACACGGCAGCGGGCGTTGTCGAGATCGACAGCGGTGATATTCCCGATGCGCACGATATTGTTAAGCAGCCGGAGCATGTCGTTGAGTTGAGCGTATGTATTCATAGATTCAAGGATGCCGTTTAACGGGGGAGTTCAACAATCAGTGACCGTCCGCCGGGCCGTGGCACAACGAGCGACAGCTGAAACCGGGTTATTCAGTCCACTGGCTGATCAGTTCACCGTTGAGGTAAACCTGATGCGGTCTGGCGTTATCCTCCGGCAGCGGTGGTTCGGGCAGATGGGTGATGGTTCGAACTCCATCCAAATCCACGACTTGAACCCGTTCGGTGAGTGGCAGCCTTATCGTCAGGCTGTTAGCCAGCAGGCTGACGGCAAAATCAGTCAACCTGCGGGTGCTGCTGCTCAGGATGTCCGGCTGGTTTTCTCTCACCCAGTCGAGCACGGCGACAACCACCAGATCTGTCACCGCGTCGCTGAGTGCATCATTACTGACGGTCAGCGTGATCTGAAAGTGGTATTCAAATGAGAGTGAGGGTGCCAGTGTGGACACCACGTTGCCTGGCCCGGTGACGACCACCAGTTTTTCGGGGTGTTGATTAAGCAGTGGAACCTGCTCAATCAGCCGTTGCTGAAGTTGATTGGTTTTTAACACGCTGTGCCTCCTGACATTGTTTGATGGCGTCGACCTGTAGCCCGCACGTCAACAGGGCGGACTCGAGCTGACGAACGTCGGCGCTAAGATCGCCGTTATTTTTTGGCTGGCTGCCGGGTATCGAGCAAGGGCTGACTGCCGGACAACCAACGTAAATAATCTGTGGCAGTGGAGAAATCGGGGCGCTGGTGCAACTGGTTAACAGCAGCGGGAAGAGGACTTTCAGCCCATGTTTTAACGGCGGGATTGTCATTGTGGCTCCTCTGAAATTGTTGTTCCCGTTGCAGGGTCAGATTGCTGGCTTTACCAAGCGCCTGACGCAGTGCCAGCTCGGCCTGTTCACGCTGCTGCATCTGCTGACTGAGCTGTCCTATCAGCTGGTCACGACTTTTTATCTGCACCGTCAGGGCATCCCGTTCGCGGGCGAGGCTGTTTTTCTCCTGTTGCAGGCCGTGGCTATAAAACATCAATATCAGCAGCGCCAGCAGCGTGCCGGAGAGTAAAAGCAGGGCACGCAGGGTCATATTCCACTCAGGCACAAGGTGCGCTCGGCCGCACGGCGGCGTTCAAGACCCGCGCTGCGTACCCCTTTCACGAACACCCAGCGCGGCAGTTGTTCGCAGGCGTCGCGCCACTGACGTTTGTTGATAAAAAACGCCAGCGTGGAGTGGCAGGAGGCACTGACACCGACGTTAAACGTGAAGGCCACTACTGCGTCATACACCGCTTGCGGCATCCCGACGTTCATACAACCCTGCATCCCTTTCTCCACGGTTTTAATATCCGCGAGTAAATTCTCCGCGACTTTTTGATCGGTAATGGGACCCTGTGGCGTGACGCCGGCTGTGTGGCCGATACCGCTGGTCCAGACGCCGGCGCTGCACTGGTAGGGCGTCAGCTGGCAACCCTCAAAATCGGTAATCAGCTTTAAACCGGCTTCAGAAGTGGATAACGTCAGATAGCCCGGCAGTAACGCCATCAACCCGAGAACCACGGCAGCGCTGCATTTTTTAATCGTTGAGGCGTTCATAGGTCTCCTTACTGAGTCCGCTGCGAGCCAGCAGCAAATAGCTTTTACGCCGGTAGTACCAATTGACGAGGAACGTGCCGATACCGACGGCGGTTCCGACCAGAAAGGCGATGTCTTCCAGAGAGAGTCCGCCCAGCCAGGCCATGAAAGTGGCGATCAGATAGGCGCAGGTTGAGGTCATACGGCCTGTGTTCAGTCCCATAGTCTTAACGATTCTTTAACCGGTGCTTCGGCGATTTCAGGCATATCGACGGCGGTTCCGTGGGGAAGAACAGGTCCCCAGTCCGCGATGTTTTTATTGGCGTTATAGACTTTCTCGACGACTGATGTGGTGCGGCCATAAAAACGCCAGCACATCGAATCGACGGTATCCCCTTGTTGTGCATAAATTTTCATTATGGTCCCCTGGTGTTGAAGTGGATGAAAGGGTCAGCTTATCCAGTGTCCGGAATGTGAGGAGGCGCAGCAATGAAACACCGTTGTGAACTTTGTGGCACAACAGAAGGTAAAAAAGGGGGGACTTAAAGGAGGAAAAACAGGAAAAAGGAGAATCAGGCAGACGGAAGGAGAGGTGGCGGGGGCGCGCTTAGCCTGTATTCGGAGAACCCGAAAAAGAGAGGCTTAGCGCCAGGTACCCGCGTTCAGTTAAGCGTTAGTGTGGATCCGTTTGGTTGAGATCGCAGGGTACAGCATCGTCTTGATTGTCAGGTAAGGCCTGACTCGCCAGTTCAGAAATCAGCGACATGACGATTAGAAACTCTTGTGAATTACACTGTGCCGTCTGCGAGATATCCGCAATCAGCTGTATTCGTGAAAGTATTAATTGTTGTTTATTCAGGTTTTCCACCGTGCCATTCCTCTGATACTGTGTTTATATACAGTATTATTTAATTAAAGGATCACGTCAATACTGTGTATCTTTGAAAACGACTAATTCCCTGATTTATTACCCTTTCTTTCCCTTTTTCTCCGCAGTGGGCTGGCGGGGGCTTGCAGGGTAAAAGCCGATGTTTCCCCGCGTTCAGAATGACATTTTCTCCATCCTGCAGGGGCTTTAATGCTTTTGTGTACTGCAGGAGTTACATAAGATTTTCCACAGTTAATAACAGAACTCCGAGGGACCCTCTTCGCAACGCTGTTATCTGAAATATCTGGCTGGGGCACCCGGCGGACAATTTTCCAGCGCGATGAGCGGGTCAAATAACAACGTTCCGCGCCCAGATGGGGGGCGTAAATTCCGACCACCTGAAGCCGTTCCTCCAGATAAGCGTTAAATCTGCCGCTCGCATTTCGCGCCACCCTGACAGTTTGCCCGTTGCGGGATACGTTAGTGCCACCCTGCGCCTGAATATAGGCGGCATAATCTCCGCAATCTGCGGCGTGTCGGACGTCTTCCACTTGCTGGTCAAAACGGGCCGTGAGACTGATATCACGGATGCGGCGGCATTCCCGATACACGCCAACCGACGGCAACCCTATCGGATGAAACTGCGGGATACGCCAGGTTGAGGCCCAGGCAGTCACCGCTGACGCGGTGTCCGTCAGCGGCTTACCGGTATCGAAGTCGCTTTCGCCCTCAAGGGCGTAACCGTCAATATTCTTTGAAATATATTTGGCAATGTAAGCCGCTGCGCCACCGCGGTTGAGGGGTTTGCAATCGAAGCGGTTACGGCTGGCACCCGGCTCATCACCCTCTTCCATCAGCGCATAGCGGCGCATAATGTCGACGGCAGGGCGTTGCTGTGCAGCGGCCGTGAACAACATCAGATGCCAGTGCGGCGTGCCGTCATGATGAGGCTCAACCACCCGGACGCCATAGATTTTTATATTGCGGTCTTTAAAGGTAGTGCGGATTTTCGCCCACACCGCCACCAGATAGCGTTGTGCATCTTTCGGTGAATAGGCCTGTTGATCCCATTTGGCATTAAACAGCACCTGACGCTGACCACCGGCTGTGCGGGTCGGATGATATTTTGATGGCGTGGTCAGCGTAACAAACAGCCCGCAGTCTCCCTGCTGGCTGGCCACTTTTTCTACTCCGGCAATCATGGTCATCAGTTCCATCCGCCGGATCGCCGGATTTGAAATGCTGGACATGACGGTGTCGAGCAGGTTTAGCCGCTCGCCGGTCTCTTCATTTTCCAGATCACAATGACGCAGATAATTCAGAGTAGATAGCCGCCGGGAGCGTACCTCGCGCAGCGCATTTTTGCTGGCATAGGCTGAACTCGCCCGGCTGACGTAACCGGCAGCGATCATCAATGCTTCACGCCAGCGGGTTTGTTGTGACAGTAGCTGCCTGGCCCACCAGTCGGCATTCACCAGCCGTGACAGGCTGGCGACAGCAGCCGGGGCATCGAGCTTTCCCTTACAAAAACGCGACCAGTGTAAAGGTATGACGTTAAGCGCCCGCGCCATCCCGGCCAGAGCGGCGAAAAGCCGGTTCTGCATTGCGTCGCTTAACAGGATCTCCGGTGCGTCCGGATACCGTGCGAGCTGTTCCTCACACAAATTTTCGTACGTCTCATGGCACTGGGTCGCGATTTGCCAGGCCAGCCGGGTGAGGCCTTTTCCGTTGAGATCGGGAAGGCGATTATACGTTTCCTCTTCGGCGGTAAACCACAGGGAGAGATGGCGCTTCAGGCTGTTTTGTTGATTAACTTTTTTAACGCGTGGCCACAGATGCCCAAGAAAGGTGTTCTGAAGAAAATGCTGTGCAGACTGCGGGCCCTTTTCCTCTAACAGATATTGATAGCGTCTCTGTACTGGACCCCGCAGGCACAAGGGGAGTAACGCCATTTTTTCGGTGGCGTGCTGACATTTTTTTACTGCCCGGTCAGATGGAATAAAAAGAGTGCGCGAAATCGCTTCGCGCGGAGCATTCCACCACCAGACACCGGTAAAAGGGCTGGCGGGAGCTAATGAAAAAGGCGGCGGCGGGGTAGGGGCAAAGCGCCCGCGCTGAATATCAGACATGATGTTTTCCTTTATCTGGTACGAAAATGCCGTGCATTTTTCTCAATCCGTTCCTGACAGTGAATGCAGCGCTGTGCGCCAATCACTAAACGGCGTCGGGCTTCGGGAATATTTTCGCCACAGTCCTCGCATAGAAAAGCCGCGGGTTGGCGTGAAGAGACGGTGGCCTGTGCTATTTGCGCCTCCAGTAATTTGGCCTGCCACTCCTGGGCTTCATCGATCCAGTCCGGCATCGGGGACCTCCGTTAAGAAGTTGTGTTGCATGGATTTTCCTTTTTTCAGGCAATAGAACGCCTGACGGGTTGAACGTCTTTTTAGGGTTTAACTGCGCTTAATGACTATTTGAAAAGCGTATTCAGCTTGTTGCCAAAACTTTTTAGCGAAAGGATGGCATCGATAATGAGCCGTTTTTCCCCGACGGATAACTCATCGAAAGTCATTCTGGTGTGACGCGCCTTAAGTCCGGCATGAAAACAGAGTGTGACTTTCCATTCGTCGGGCGCCGTATCAAACAGCGCCTGTATACGGCACGCTGACGAGTGAAAAAGGGTCTTCTTAATCTCTTCAATATGTTGTAAACCCCGCTCACGCTGGGATTCGGTTCCCATGAACATGCTGTCCTCCCAGGCCTAAGGGCATTGCAATTTGAGAATGCATAGATAATGATCTCCGGAGCGCTAAATTTGATATCATTACCGGTCACATTTCAGGTTACAGATGAAATTTAAACTTGCTTTTGCAAGTTGTCAAGGCGAAATTCGAAGCTAAAGAGGTTTTTGCAAGATGCGGCTGGATGAACTCGAAGGTGGTAAAGCAGTACTGGGACGAATGTTGCAGGCATATGGATTCAGTATGCAAAAAGAGCTGGGAGACTTATACGGTCTGTCATCGGGAACGATAAGTACCTGGGTAAGAAGAAATTATTTTCCCGGGGATGTTGTGGTTGCCTGTGCACTGGATACCGGTGTTTCTTTACGCTGGCTGGCGACTGGCCAGGGTGCAATGCAGGATAATCAACCCACGCCAGGCGCTGATTTTGAAAAAGTGAGTCAGCTTACAAAATTGAGATTGCGCGGTGGGGCGCTGGAGGAGGAAGGGGAGTGGGCCGTAGATGGTTCATTGCTGGATACCTCTTTAACCAGGCCGGCCTACGTGGTGAAAGGTCATCACTCCTGGATCATCGATCTGGGCAGCGACAACATTGGTAACGGCCGCTGGTTGCTGGATATTGACGGCGACGTGGACGTTTACGACGTGGCTCGTCTCCCTGGTAACCGTTTAAAAATAAGCAGTCTGGCAACCACTTTTGATTGTGGCGTAGAGGAAGTGAAAGCGCTGGGACAGGTCTTCATCACCCTTGACCGCAATCTCTGAGACGAATCCAATTCCCCTGATGAGCCTGATAGAACGTATTGCTCATCCACGTCACGCCACGCCAAATACGGAAAATATTGCCATCATTCAGGCCTTAAATACCTGACCATTAGCAATATCTGCCGATTTCACTTTGCAGCCGATGAGGATCACCGCACCGGCGATCAACATCAACATCAACATCATCTGAATGACCAGATTCATTGATAACGGCTTCAATTTCTCGCCGGTGTCGAGCAACGTGCGTAAGTGCTCTGTATCAAACAGGCAAGGCGTGAGTTGAGGAGAGAAAACGGTAATGTAAATTTAAGTTTACGTTAATTTGGTGCTTATGCTGGCATGGTAATTAAAAGTTTACATGTTGAGTTTTAAATCTTTACACCTTGTGTTATCGTCACTGCATGCTGATAACCAGCACCCCTTACTGACAGCGGACGGCCACCATGCAAAAAGACGCACTTAATAACGTACACATCAGCGCAGAGCAGATTTTAATCACTCCTGAAGAGCTGAAAGTTCGTTTTCCATTAGGTATCAATGACGAAAATAATATCGCTCAGGCGCGTAAGACCATTGCGGATATCGTGCATGGTCGCGATCCTCGTCTGCTGGTGGTATGCGGTCCTTGCTCCATTCATGATTTGGATGCCGCACTGGATTATGCCCGTCACCTGAAAACTTTATCGGATGAATTAAGTGACCGTCTGTACATTGTTATGCGCGTCTACTTTGAAAAGCCACGTACTACCGTGGGCTGGAAAGGCCTGATTAACGATCCGCACATGGACGGGACTTTCGACGTTGAAGCGGGCCTGCATATTGCCCGTAATCTGCTATTGCAACTGGTCGGCATGGGTCTGCCACTGGCGACGGAAGCGCTGGATCCAAACAGCCCTCAATACCTTGGCGACCTGTTCAGCTGGTCAGCGATTGGTGCACGTACAACTGAATCTCAGACGCACCGCGAAATGGCCTCCGGCCTTTCCATGCCGGTAGGTTTTAAAAATGGTACCGACGGCAGCCTTGGCACCGCAATCAACGCCATGCGTGCTGCTGAAATGCCACACCGTTTCGTGGGCATCAATCAGGCGGGGCAGGTTTGCCTGTTGCAAACTCAGGGCAACCCCGACGGACATGTGATCCTGCGCGGCGGCAAGACGCCAAACTACAGCAGTCAGGATGTGCAGGCCTGTGAAAAACAGATGCAGGATGCGGGACTCCGTCCTTCCTTGATGATAGATTGCAGCCATGGTAACTCGAACAAAGATTACCGCCGTCAGACCGTGGTGGCGCAGTCAGTCATCGATCAAATCAAGGCGGGTAATCGTTCAATTACCGGTTTGATGCTGGAAAGTAATCTGCACGAAGGCAACCAGTCTTCTGAACAACCTCGTTCAGAGATGAAATACGGTGTGTCTGTGACGGATGCCTGCATTAACTGGGAAAGCACAGAAACATTGCTGCGCACTATGCACCAGGAACTGGGTGAGTCGCTGGCGGCACGAATCGCAGGAGAGTAGTAGTTATATGGTGGCTGAACTTAACGCATTGCGCGATCAGATCGATGAAGTGGATAAAGCTTTATTGGATCTTCTTTCCCGTCGCCTGAATCTGGTGGCGGAAGTGGGTGAGGTGAAAAGCCGCTACGGTTTACCCATTTATGTTCCTGAACGCGAAGCCGCTATGCTGTCCTCGCGCCGGCAGGAAGCGGAGCTGTTGGGGGTTCCTCCCGATCTGATTGAAGATGTTTTACGCCGCGTAATGCGTGAGTCTTACTCCAGCGAAAACGATAAGGGCTTCAAAACCCTGCGCCCTGAATTACGGCCAATCGTGATTGTCGGTGGAAGAGGGCAGATGGGGCGTTTGTTCACCCGAATGCTCGAGCTGTCGGGCTATCAGGTCAAAGTGCTGGAGCAGGAGGACTGGCCGCAGGCCGAAATGCTGCTGGCTGATGCCGGTATGGTGATTGTCAGCGTGCCGATTCATCTGACCGAAGAAGTGATTGGCCGGTTACCGAAACTGCCGGCTGACTGCATTCTGGTCGATCTCGCGTCAGTTAAGAACCGTCCGCTGCAAGCGATGCTCGCGGTGCACGAAGGGCCAGTGCTGGGCCTGCACCCAATGTTCGGTCCGGATGTCGGCAGTCTTGCCAAGCAGGTTGTGGTTTACTGTGATGGTCGTGAACCACAGGCTTATCAGTGGTTGCTTGAGCAGCTACAGGTCTGGGGCGCGCGCTTACATAAAATCAGCGCGGTTGAACACGATCAGAACATGGCTTTTATTCAGGCGCTGCGCCACTTTGCGACTTTCGCTTATGGCTTGCATCTGTGCGAAGAGAATGTGCAGATTGATCAACTGCTGGCACTGTCTTCGCCGATTTACCGCCTCGAACTGGCGATGGTCGGGCGACTATTTGCGCAGGATCCGCAGCTCTATGCAGACATTATTATGTCTTCAGAAAGTAATCTTGCGCTGATTAAACGCTACTATCAGCGTTTTGGTGATGCGCTGGCGCTGCTTGAAAACGGTGATAAGCAGGCATTTATCGGCAAGTTCAAACAGGTTGAAAACTGGTTTGGCGATTACGCGCCACGCTTTCTCAAAGAGAGTGGCTCGTTGCTGCGTCAGGCGAACGATAACCGACGTTAATGACACGATGAACACGATAAAAAGGCCATCCGGTTAAACGGTATGGCCTTTTTTGTTACTCAAGCGGTATGTCAGCCCGGATTCACGGCGACAATGTTTTCGCTCGGGTAACAACCCAGCACTTTCAGTGAACGGGTGATGTCACCCAGGCCACGTAATGCTTTCTCCATCGCTTCAGCGCGCAGGTTAGCCTGCACATCGATATAGAACATCTCTTCCCACGGATTCCCGTTGATTGGGCGTGATTCCAGCTTGGTCATGATGATGCCGTGTTCGCGCAGTACCAGCAGTGCTTCCACCAGTGCACCTGCCTGTTGACCCGTCGCCATAATAAAGGTGGTCTTTGCCGGAACCTGCTCAGTCACTTCAATGGCTTTACGAGCCAGTACAATAAAGCGGGTAATGTTCTGCTGCTGGTTTGCCAGATTGTGTTCCAGTACCTGCAGGCCGTACAACGCACCACCGGCTTCACTGCCCAGCGCGGCAACGTGTGGAGATTTAGACGCAGCCACTTTTTCCATCGCTGCGGCGGTGCTTTCGCAATATTCAATTTTCCAGTGAGGATAGCGGTTAATGAACTGGCTGCACTGCTGGAAAGGTTGCGGATGGCTGTAGACCGTCTCAATTTTCGACAGATCAGTGTCTGCGGCGATCAGAACACAGTGGTCGATAGGGTTGTTCATCTCACCGACAATCGACAGGCTGGTGTGCTGCAACAGGTCATAGACGTCGTTGATGCCGCCGGAGCTGGTATTTTCAATCGGCAACACGGCGTAGTCAGCCTGACCAGTTTCGACCTGAGTGAAGATATCCTGGAATTTCTGGCAGCCGCATTCGATGAACTGTTCGAAATGGCGCGCGGCGTACTGTCTGGCAGCAAGGTGGGAGTAAGACCCCTTTGGGCCCAGAAAAGCGATGCGCGCAGAGCCAGAACTGGTCTGATTCAGATGTTGTTGTAGCAATGCCTGCTGAGTCAGAACGGAGTCTTCGATAATTAGCTGGTAAACGCGGGTGATGTAGTGACCATCAAGTCCCTGCTTTTTGCCTTCCACAATCAGGGCGTTAATCAGCTCTTTTTCACGCTCTTTATCGCGGATAGGGCGATGAGAATGCATTTTAGACTGTGCAACTTCTACGGCCAGATTGCGTCTTTCCGCCAGTAACGCCAGTAATTTTAAGTCAAGCGCGCTGATGCGTTCACGTAGAGCCAGCAACGGATTCTCGGTCATTATGTCACCCTTTTTTATGTGCTTTCTTTCTGTCGAATTTGCCAAACTATGAGCATAAAAAAAGCCCCCTTTTCAGGAGGCTTTGTTGTTCGTCTTCGCATTCATTCTTTCGCGACGAAACGCCTCCCGGTCAGGGGAAGGTAAAAAAGAATGCGAAGAAAAACAATTTTGTGCTCATGCGTCGTGATTTCTCTGATGAAGTCTGGCTCTAAAGTAACCGCTGGGTTTTCATTGTGTCAATACAATTTCCCGCAGGCATAAAAAACGCGCTCCGTGGAGCGCGCTGTTTGTGAGCGTGAAAACTGGAAATTATTTTTCTTCTTCCTCTTCTTCAACGGGTTCCAGGTTCAACTCTTTAACGCAGGTTTCTGCGCGGCGTGCCTCGCCTTTGTGCTGGGCTTTGTTCAGCTGGCGTTCAAGTTTCGCAATCAGATCATTAACGGCTGCGTACATGTCATCATGCGTTGCGCTGGCAACCAGCGGCCCATTGGCGGTGGTGATGGTCGCGTCGGCGACGAATCCCTGAGGTTCTTTCGAAAGAACAATGTGTGGGTTAATTAACTGAGTTTGCCATTTTTCCAGTTTTTTTAGACGGTCTTCGACGTGTTCCCGAATCGCTGGGGTGATGTCCATTTGTTTGCTGGTAATGTTCACTGTCATGTAATTTACCTCTCTGTCTTTCCGTCTAGGATGGATTCAGCATACCTGCCTTTGAGACAAAATGCGTGAGGGAAATCACGTTTTTTTGTCACTTTTTGTCAAGTGAAACAAAACTGTGACTTGGGGTAATTAACGGCAGGATAGGGCTTGTGACTTTGTTCAGAATAAAGCAATATCGATAAGATCTGTTCTATTAAATCCCCCTTCCAGAGTCATCCATGCTTTAAAAATCAGTACTTTAGTTATTCAACGCAAAAAAAACGGCAGCCTGAGCTACCGTTTGTTCCGGACAAAATTTTAGTGAACCTTAACCCTGAATTATGACGCGTTGTTAGTTGCGATGATTTTAGCAACCTTGTCCGCTTCGTTATTCAGTTGCAGTTCACGATAGGCATTTTCCATCAGTGGCAGCGCATCACGCGTCGCTTTGGTATCCGGGTAATTCTTCAGCATTTCCTCTACACGATTAACGACGGCGACGTAAGCACCACGTTTAGTGTAGTATTGCACGACCGACAGCTCATATTTGGCCAGACGATCTTTCAGGAATACCAGACGCTTATTGGCATCGGTCGCATACTGACTGTTCGGATAGCTATGAATCAGCTGGCTGAAGTCACGGAAAGCGGCACGTGCATGTTGCGGGTCACGGTCTGAACGATCGATACCGAAGAAGCCTTGCAACGCACTGTCGTCCAGCGCCATATCCGTCAGACCACGCATATACATGACGTAATCAATGTTCGGATGGGTCGGGTTCAGGCGCATAAAGCGATCAATAGAGGCCTGAGCCAAAGGCAAGTCAGCAGACTTGTAGTAAGCGTAGATCAGATCCAACTGCACTTGTTGTGAGTAAGGTCCAAATGGATAGCGGTTATCCAACGCTTCTAATTGAGCAATTGCGCCCTTAAAGTTACCGTCCTGCAGCTTTTGCTGGGCAGTAGCATAAAGTACGTTTGGCGGGTTATCGGGAACCGTTTCTTTGGAACCGGAGCAACCGACCAGCGCCAGGCTCAACGTGGCTGCTGCCACCAGATATTTCACACGCGTCATGACGTTTTGATTATCCTCAGGTGTTATTCTGGGAGACTGTCCGTTAAGCTCCCGACAAAGACCAGCTACAATAGCACATTATTTTAAACGGCATCGCCGTGAAAACCCAACGTTAACCAAGAAGCTGCATATGGCACAACAAGTACAACTCACCGCAACGGTGGCCGAATCTCAACTCGGACAACGTTTAGATCAGGCTTTGGCCGAATTGTTCCCTGATTATTCACGATCTCGCATAAAAGATTGGATCCTGGATGACAGGGTGCAAGTTAATGGCAAGAAAGTGACCAAACCAAAAGAAAAAGTGTTGGGTGGCGAGGCTATCGCAATCGATGCGCAAATTGAAGAAGATGCGCGTTGGCTGCCACAGGATATCGCGTTAAACATTGTCTACGAAGATAACGATATTTTAGTCATCAATAAACCCCGCGATCTGGTTGTTCACCCAGGGGCAGGGAATCCTGATGGTACGGTACTGAACGCACTACTGCATTATTATCCAGAAATCATGGACGTACCACGCTGCGGCATCGTTCACCGTTTGGATAAAGACACCACCGGTTTGATGGTTGTCGCGAAAACCGTTCCAGCGCAAACGCATCTGGTTGAAGCGTTGCAGGCGCGCGAAATTACCCGTGAGTATGAAGCGGTCGCGATGGGCACCATGACGGCTGGTGGCACGGTTGATCAGCCGATTGCCCGCCATTCGACTAAACGCACGCACATGGCCGTTCACCCAATGGGCAAACCGGCCACGACGCACTACCGCATTATGGAGCACTTCCGTGCTCATACACGTATGCGCTTGCGTCTGGAAACCGGCCGCACGCACCAGATTCGCGTTCACATGGCGCACATCAACCATCCGCTGTTAGGCGATCAGCTTTATGGTGGGCGCCCTCGCCTGCCGAAGGGCGCTTCAGAATCCTTCATTGCTACGCTGCGCGGTTTTGACCGTCAGGCTCTGCATGCGACCATGCTGCGCCTTTATCATCCGGTGACCGGTATTGAGATGGAATGGCACGCGCCACTTCCCCAAGATATGGTTGATCTGATTAATGCGCTTAAGGCCGATACCGAAGAGTTCAAGGACCAGATGAATTGGTGATGAGTTCGCTCATTCAGCCTCAGTGGCCGCAGCCTCTTACGGTGCGGTCATGTGCCACAACTCGTCAGGGCGGTGTCAGTTTACCGCCCTACGACTCGCTTAACCTGGGCTCACACGTAGGTGATGACCCAAATTTTGTTAACGCCAATCGTCTTCGTCTTATCGATATTGCTGCTCTTCCTGCCGCGCCTCACTGGCTTGAGCAGGTGCATGGTACTGACGTGGTACGCCTCACTAATACAACCCCTCATTCGTCAACCTTGATTGCTGACGCGGCTTATACTAATCAGCCCGGTGTTGTCTGTGCTGCCATGACGGCTGATTGCCTGCCAGTGCTTTTCTCCAGCTGTGCCGGAGATGAAGTCGCGGCTGCGCATGCAGGGTGGCGTGGATTATGCGCGGGTGTGCTTGAAAAAACCGTCGCTGAATTCTCTGCAAAACCCTCCGATATTATTGCCTGGCTGGGGCCCGCGATTGGCCCGCAACAGTTTGAAGTCGGCGGTGAAGTGCGGGATGCATTCATCTCGCTGGACTCGCAGGCTGATGCTGCTTTCCAGCCGAGTGGGAATAAATTCCTGGCGGATATCTATCATCTGGCTCGGCTGCGGTTGAAGTCCTGCGGGGTGATACACATCTATGGCGGGGAATACTGCACTGTTACCGATAGCACAAAATTTTACTCTTACCGACGTGACGTTAACACCGGACGGCTGGCAAGTTTAATTTGGCTCATATAACCTTCCTTATCAAGACGATCCGCCGGCGCATGGCGTTGTACTCATAATATACTGACAAGATAACCTTGAAAACGTGAGGGTTGACCTCATCTATTCTCCAGTAGCAATTTTGTTCAGAATAGGAGGTGTTATGCGTCTGGATCGTCTTACAAGTAAATTCCAGCTTGCCCTCGCCGATGCTCAGTCACTCGCACTTGGGCGCGACAACCAATTTATCGAACCTGTTCACCTGATGAGTGCATTACTCACTCAGGAAGGCGGGACTGTTCGTCCGTTACTGACCGCTGCCGGGATTGATACCCCGAGACTGCGCACGGATATTGAACAGGCTTTGGGGCGGTTGCCGCAAGTTGAAGGTACCGGTGGGGATGTTCAACCATCCAGTGAGCTGGTACGTGTTTTAAATCATTGTGACAAATTAGCGCAGCAACGCGCTGATAAATTTATTTCATCCGAACTGTTTATCCTTGCGGCGCTTAAAGACCGCGGCACCTTGACCGACTTGCTTAAAGCCAGTGGTGCAACGGTAGAGAAAATCAGTGCGGCAATTGATCAAATGAGAGGTGGCGACAAAGTGGATGATCAAGGAGCTGAAGACCAACGTCAGGCTTTGAAAAAATACACTATCGACCTGACCGAACGCGCGGAACAAGGAAAACTTGATCCGGTGATTGGCCGTGACGAAGAAATTCGTCGCACCATTCAGGTATTGCAGCGTCGTACCAAAAACAACCCGGTGCTCATCGGTGAGCCTGGTGTCGGTAAAACGGCGATTGCCGAAGGCCTGGCGCAGCGCATCATTAACGGTGAAGTGCCTGAAGGCCTGAAAAACAAACGCGTTCTCTCTTTAGATATGGGCGCGCTGGTGGCCGGTGCCAAATACCGTGGTGAGTTCGAAGAGCGCCTGAAAGGCCTGCTCAATGACCTGTCAAAACAGGAAGGTAATGTCATCCTGTTTATTGACGAATTACACACTATGGTCGGCGCAGGTAAAGCCGATGGCGCAATGGACGCGGGCAACATGCTCAAGCCTGCGTTGGCTCGTGGTGAACTTCACTGCGTGGGTGCGACAACATTAAATGAGTACCGTCAGTATATAGAGAAGGATGCCGCGCTTGAGCGCCGCTTCCAGAAAGTCTTTGTGGCAGAACCTTCAGTCGAAGATACCATTGCGATTTTGCGCGGGCTGAAAGAGCGTTATGAGCTGCATCACCATGTGCAGATCACTGACCCGGCTATCGTGGCGGCGGCAACGTTGTCGCATCGTTATATCTCTGACCGTCAGTTGCCGGACAAGGCGATTGACCTGATAGACGAAGCGGCATCCAGCATCCGTATGCAGATGGACTCTAAGCCTGAAGCTTTAGATCGCCTTGAGCGCCGTATCATCCAGCTAAAACTGGAGCAACAGGCGCTGAAGAAAGAGTCTGATGATGCCAGCGTTAAACGCCTGGAGATGCTTGAAACTGAACTTGATCAGAAAGAGCGTGAGTTCTCTGAGCTTAATGAAGAGTGGAAAGCTGAGAAAGCCTCGCTGACCGGGACTCAGAATATTAAGTCTGAACTTGAGCAGGCAAAAATTACGCTGGAGCAGGCACGCCGAGTCGGTGACCTGGGCCGCATGTCTGAGTTGCAGTACGGTAAAATTCCAGAATTGGAAAAACAACTGGCTGCGGCAACTCAGGCTGAAGGCAAGACCATGAAGTTATTGCGTAACCGCGTAACGGATGTGGAAATTGCGGACGTGCTGGCGCGCTGGACCGGTATTCCGGTAGACAGAATGTTGGAAAGCGAGCGTGAAAAACTGCTGCGCATGGAAGATGAACTGCACCATCGGGTCATTGGGCAGAATGAAGCGGTTGAAGCGGTATCGAATGCGATTCGTCGTAGTCGTGCCGGATTATCGGATCCAAACCGTCCGATCGGTTCATTCCTCTTCCTTGGCCCAACCGGGGTTGGTAAGACAGAGCTATGTAAAGCGCTGGCGACCTTCCTCTTTAATAGTGATGACGCCATGGTGCGTATCGACATGTCTGAGTTTATGGAGAAACACTCTGTATCTCGTCTGGTGGGTGCACCACCAGGATATGTTGGCTATGAAGAGGGGGGCTACTTAACGGAGGCTGTACGGCGTCGTCCTTACTCCGTCATCTTATTGGATGAAGTGGAGAAGGCGCATCCGGATGTCTTCAACATTCTGTTGCAGGTTTTGGATGACGGGCGTCTGACTGACGGGCAGGGTAGAACGGTAGATTTCCGCAATACTGTGGTGATCATGACTTCTAACTTGGGCTCTGACGTTATTCAGCAGCACTTCGGTGAAGCGACTTATGAGCAGATGAAGGCATCGGTGATGGAAGTGGTCACTCAAAACTTCCGTCCTGAGTTCATCAACCGTATTGATGAAGTGGTTGTCTTCCATCCGTTGGCTCATGCGCATATCAAAAATATCGCGAAGGTCCAGTTGGCGCGTTTGTACAAACGTCTGGAAGAACATGGTTACACAGCCACATTAACCGATGCGGCGCTGGAGCTGATTGGCAACACCGGTTTCGACCCTGTATACGGTGCGCGGCCACTTAAACGCGCAATCCAGCAGGAGATCGAGAACCCGCTGGCTCAGCAAATACTGTCAGGGAAGCTGATTCCGGGTAAACCGATCACGATAGATGTGGAAAATGACCATATCGTGGCTCGGCAATAACCGATAGAAAAGTAGCAAAAATAACGTTTAAGAGGCTCAGAGCTCATCTGAGCCTCTTTTTTGTATGTAATTCACCCGATTTAGGTGTGTTTGTCCAAAAAAAGAACGGTCAGTAATTTATTTGAAATTAAGGGTTGCGGCCTTCTGAGAA
>CAUQMS010000032.1:0-36932 GCA_963519305.1 uncultured Enterobacterales bacterium | reverse complement strand
TCGTGCTCTACCAACTGAGCTATTCCCGCATTAATCAGAACTTACTGATTTTTTTAACTATCTTCTGGCTACCCGCTGGCTGCCGTCTGATGCGATGCATTCTACTTACCTGACGCAATGAGTCAATAAAATTATCGACCCCAAACGATTGTTTGGCGGTTTTTAACTCAGTTTGAATCAGGGTTCCAGCAAATCATGCCGTGCGGCGTTCAAATATTGGAACATTGACCAGAAAGTGAGCACCGCGGCGATGTAGAGTGCGCCGACACCAACCCAAATCACAATCGCATCGTGACGCCATAACAAGGCCACCAGCGACAGCATCTGTGCCGTGGTTTTAACTTTACCAATCCAGGAGACCGCAACGCTGCTGCGCTTGCCAATTTCAGCCATCCATTCACGCAACGCTGAGATAATGATCTCACGGGCAATCATTGTGGCCGCTGGTAAGGTTATCCACCATGCATGGAAATGCTCGGCAACCAGCACCAGCGCCATGGCGACCATCACTTTGTCAGCCACAGGGTCAAGGAAAGCACCAAAACGCGTAGTCTGCTTCCAGCGGCGGGCCAGATAGCCGTCGAACCAGTCAGTGATCGCCGCAAAGACGAAAATCAGTGCACAAGCCGTCGGTGCCCATGCATAAGGCAGATAGAAAGCCAGCACGAAAAACGGAATGAGTACAACGCGAAACAGGGTGAGGCATGTCGGTATATTAAATTGCATGGCGTAGGTAACTGTCTGTCTTGTGAGGTTATTATGAGTATGTTGCTACATCGCCCTTAGTGTTTCAACGCATTATGAATCTTTTCTGCCAACGCGTTGGAAATACCCGGCACCTGTGCAATTTCCTCAATACTGGCATTCAGCAATGGCTGAATCCCACCCATATATTTCAGTAAAACTTGCCGGCGCTTAGGACCGACGCCTTCAATGTCTTCTAACGCACTGGTATTACGTACTTTAGCGCGTTTTTGCCTGTGTCCGGTAATCGCATGATTGTGCGAATCATCACGGATATGCTGGATAAGGTGCAGTGCGGGGGAATCCGACGGTAATGAAATACCCTCGCCTTCCGGCACAAAAAACAGCGTCTCCAGACCCGCTTTACGGTCAGCACCTTTCGCAATGCCAATCAGCAGCGGCTTTGACTTATCCCAGGTCACGTTCAGCGTGGAGAAAACGTCAATCGCCATACCCAACTGGCCTTTGCCGCCATCGATAAAAATGACGTCAGGAATTTTTTTATCTTCTATCGCTTTACCGTAACGCCGCGTCAGCACTTGCGCCATCGCCGCGTAATCATCGCCGGGCGTAATACCGGTAATATTGTAACGCCGATACTCTGAGCGCACCGGTCCGTTAGCATCGAAAACCACACAGGAAGCGACGGTCTGCTCGCCCATAGTATGGCTGATATCGAAACATTCCATACGGTTAATTTCAGCAAGTTTGAGCGTTTTAGCCAGCTCATTCATCCGTTGATGGATAGTCGACTGCTGGGCCAGCTTGGTCGTCAGCGCCACGGAGGCATTGGTGCGTGCTAATTTGAGATAACGCGCCCTGTCGCCGCGCGGCTTACTCTGGATAAGAACCTTACGGCCTGCCATTTCACTGAGCGAATCCGCCAGCAGATCTTTTTCAGGCAGACTGAAATCGAGCAGGATCTCGCCGGGCAGCGTGCGCGACTGACTGCCCTGTAAATAAAACTGTCCGACAAAAGTCTGCACCACTTCGCTCAGCTCGGTCCCACCAGGGACTTTCGGGAAGTAACTGCGGCTGCCCAGCACCTTGCCCTGACGGATAAACAACACGTGCAGACACGCCAGACCGGATTCAAAGGAAACGCCGATAACATCCAGATCTTCGCTGTTGCCTGAGACAAATTGCCGTTCAGTAACGCGACGCACTGCCTGAATCTGATCACGGATACGCCCCGCTTCTTCAAAACGCAGCGATTTACTGGCTTCTTCCATGCGTTCGACAAGATTGTTCAGGACCTGCTGATCTTTACCCGAAAGAAACAGACGGACGTAATCAACCTGCGCTTTATACTCTTCTTCGCTGACCAATCCTTTGACACACGGACCAAGACAGCGGCCAATCTGATATTGCAAACAGGGGCGCGAACGATTGCGGTAGACACTGTTCTCACATTGCCGGATCGGGAAAAGTTTTTGCAGTAACGCCAGTGATTCCCTTACTGCATAGGAGTTCGGGAAAGGACCAAAATATTCGCCCTTCGCGTGTTTGGCGCCACGGTGGATTGAAATTCGCGGGTGGTTGTCAGCGCTTAAAAAGATCAGCGGATAGGATTTATCATCGCGTAACAAAACGTTATAGCGAGGCTGATAGAGCTTGATGTAGTTATGTTCAAGCAGCAGCGCCTCGGTTTCTGTATGAGTCACCGTCACATCGATTTGCGCGATGTTTTTAACCAGCGTTTCTGTTTTACGGCTAGAAACCTGCAGACGAAAATAGCTGGAAAGACGTTTTTTCAGGTCTTTCGCTTTACCGACATAAATAACGGTGCCGCTGGCGTCGTACATTCTGTAGACGCCGGGCTGGCTGGTAACCGTATTTAGAAAGGCTTTGGGATCAAAACGTTCATCACTCACTGCCAGACAAAGTCTCCGCATTGAACAGACCGTGCCGGATTGCAAGGTGCGTCAGTTCAACATCGCCACTGATATTTAATTTACTAAACATCCTATAACGATAACTGTTAACCGTCTTCGGACTCAAGTTAAGTTGTTCTGAGATTTCGTTGACCTTCTGGCCTTTGGTGATCATCAGCATAATTTGCAGTTCGCGTTCCGAAAGACTGTCGAAAGGCGTTTCAGATTGCGGCGCAATCTGGCTCAGTGCCATCTGTTGAGCAATATCAGAGGCAATATAACGCTGGCCGGAATCGACCAGACGTATTGCGTTCACCACTTCCTGTGGTGCCGCACCTTTACTCAGATAGCCGTAAGCCCCCGCCTGCATCACTTTGGCCGGCAACGGGTTCTCGGTATAGATAGTTAGCATGATAATCTTGATGTCAGGTGAGAAGCGGACAATTTTTTTAGTCGCCTCTAACCCACCGATTCCCGGCATATTCATATCCATCAAAACAATATCTACATCGTTGCTGCGACACCATTTCACGGCGTCTTCGCCACATTGGGCTTCACCCACAACTTTGATGCCTTTGATATCTTCTAAAATGCGTCGGATCCCTGCGCGCACCAGTTCGTGGTCATCAACAAGAAGAACGCTAATCAAAGAGAATTCTCCAAAAATAAAGGCGACACACAGTCATGTTTTCATGGCTTGTCGGCAGGCGATATTACGTAGAAAACGTGAATAAAGAGCTTTGGACAGCTTGACAACGAAGAGAGTGCAGCATTGACAGGTCGATTATGAGGCTGCTGACCTGGCTGTCAGACATTGACAGCAGAAATAAATAAAACGCCATGTAAAAACGTTAATTTAATTAACTGCAGCATTTTACTCCATACCTGAGAGGTTGACCACGGAATGTCTGTAAAAAAATGCGTTAGTGCATGTAAAAGCAAAATGCCAACGAAACGGACATGCGTTTAAGAAAAAGAACAGTGAAATCATACAGAAAAGGTACCACTCATACACTTTCTGAAACAGCTGTAAACCCGGTTCTTCTACACTTTCTGGGAATTATTACGTTTGGCTAATACCAGCGAAATAAACGATAGTATGGTCATTCATATATCTATTATATTAAATACTTTATGGTTCGCACACCAGAAACCGTCGATTTAAAATGAATAAAACACCGGATAACGTGAAATATAATCAACCCCGCTATGATGTTTAGTATCCTGCACCGTCAGCGTAAAGGTTAGCTTGTTCATTTAGCTCACTGGATGAATCGCTGTGCTACACGAAGTGGCGAATGATTGTGTTAGAATACGGTCACTTTGTTTCTGGCTTTCAGAAAAAGCCTGAAAATCCTTATATTGAATGAGCTGTGAACAGCTTTGGAGTCCAAATGAGTAACTGCGATTTTACCACTGAAGCCAATGTCGAAACGCTGGCAACGGAAGTGGCCTGTCTTAAAGCCACTCTGACCCTGATGTTGAAAGCGATCGGCCAGGCCGATGCTGGCAAGGTCATGCTGAATATGGAAAAATTTGCCGCTCAGATGGAAGATGAAAAACAAGCTGATATTTTCAGAAACTCCCTGCAGCAGATCAAATTCGCCTACCGCCAGTAAGTTACTCCCCGTTTTTCAGGTCCGCCTTAGTGCGGGCCTGACACTTCAAATGCGCACTTCCTGCGCTCCATCACGACGCAGCCAGACCTGTGACCCCGTTTCTGCTAAAATCAAACCTCCGCTTTCTCCACCAGACTTTTATTGCGGTAAAAGTTCTCAAAAAGGAAAAGATGATGAGCGACAACAACAGTGACAATAAAACGAAAGCTGATGAAGTGCATGTCAGCGACGGCCTGGCAAAACTGCATGAAGTGGCCGAACTGATGACCGAAGAAGAGTTGCAGCAAAAAGCCGAAGAAGCCAAACAAGCCGTGGTCGATGCAAAAAATAATCCCCACAAATAACTCTGTTCTTCATTTGTGCTCACTGGCTGTCTGGAGACAGGCAGCCCATGTAAAATGACCGTCATTTTTTTCTGTAACGCTCAGTCCGGAAATCTCACCTGATGCACACATCCCCTCTTGCGCCTTTTCAGTCGGTAGCCACAATTTCCATTGAATATCTGCATGGTGAATTTGAGCCCTTGCACAGCCACCGCTGTTCACAGCTGATTCATACGCTCAATGGCGTGGTGGAAGTGAGTACCTCATTGGGTGTCTGGATGGTGCCCCCGGGGCGCGGCGTGTGGTTGCCTGCTGGCGTCGAACACAGCCTGCGGTTTATCGGCGGCGTTCAGGCCAGAACACTCTATGTTGACCCGCTGGCCCGGGCCGATTTGTCTTCGCAATGTCAGGTAGTGCAGATTTCGCCGCTGCTCTGTGAGCTGATTTTTGCCTCACTGGCGATACCCGCTGACTATCCCAGCGGCGGACGTGATGAGCGTGTCATGGAGTTGCTGCTGGATGAACTGCGGCTTTTACCTGTCCTGCCCCTGCATCTGCCCGAACCGAAAGATAGCCAATTGCTGGAGATCTGCCAGCAAATCCGCCATACCTTATCATCGCACTGGGAACTTGAAGAGGTTGCCGCACAGCTCAATATCAGCGGGCGAACGTTATCGCGGCGTTTTCAGCGCGAAACAGGGCTGCGTTTCAGTGATTGGGTCAGACGGGCAAAATTGCTGGCGGGGTTACAAGCACTGGCGACGGGGAAAACGGTGCTGGATGTTGCACTGGAGCTGGGCTATGACAGCCCCAGCGCCTTTAGTGCGATGTTTAAACGTGCACTGGGCGTCTCACCCAGCGACTATTTCTCTCTTGAGCTTCCTCTCCCGCCGATTCACAACAAAAACTGAGCGGCGGCATTAAACAGTGCCTGTAGTGAGGCGCTCGAGACATCACTGTCAATACCCACGCCGTAACGGGTTTCACCCTGCTTACGCTGGCAACTTACATAAGCGACGGCGCGGCTGTGACTCTGATGCCCCAACGTATGCTCATGATAATCACCAATCTCAAACTGCACATCAAAATGGCGGCTGAGCGCATCGACAGCGCCAGAGAGCAAACCATTCCCCGTGCCCGTTAATACCTGCTCCTGCCCCTGATAGTTCACCCGAGCGCTGAAGTGACAGGCATTATGCGCATCGCTGCGGATGTCATACCCCAGCAGCTTCACTGCCGGTTGTTCCACCAGTCCGTAACGCTGACGGAATAGACGCCATACGTCGCTGGTACTCATCTCTTTGCCCGTGGTGTCGGTCTCGCGCTGTACGGCTTTACTGAACTCAATCTGCAATCCACGCGGCAATTTCAGGCCATGATTTTGCTCAAGCAGCCAGGCGGCACCGCTTTTTCCTGATTGGCTGTTAACGCGGATCACCGCCTCGTAGCTGCAACCCACATCGGCAGGGTCGAGCGGTAAATAAGGCACCTGCCAGTGGACATCACCACGGCTGTTTTGTGCCGCAAACCCTTTTTTGATGGCATCCTGATGCGAGCCGGAAAAGGCAGTGAAGACCAGTTCACCGGCGTAAGGGTGACGCGGATGGACCGGCAACTGATTGCACTGCTCCACTACCTCGACAATCCCCTGTAAATTGCTGAAATCCAACCCCGGCGAGATACCCTGGGTGTATAAATTCAGCGCCAGCGTCACCAAATCCACATTACCGGTACGCTCGCCGTTGCCAAACAGACAACCTTCAACGCGGTCAGCCCCGGCCAGCATCGCTAATTCGGCGCAGGCCACGCCGGTTCCCCGGTCGTTATGCGGGTGAACGCTGATAGACACCTGCTGACGGCGGCTGAAATGACGGCAGAACCACTCAATCTGATCGGCATAAATATTTGGCGTACTGACTTCAACAGTAGCTGGCAAATTAATGATCATCGGGCGCTGGGCATCCGGCTGCCAGATATCTGCCACTGCTTCGCAAATCTCCAGCGCAAAATCCAGTTCGGTAAAGCAGAACGTCTCCGGGGAATATTCGAACGTCCACTGCGTTTGCGGGTTCTGTTCGCACAGCTGGCGGATCTGTTTGGCGCCGCGCACGGCCAGTTCGCGGGTGGCAGCGCGGTCCTGATTGAACACCACGTCGCGGAAAATAGGCGCTGTGGCGTTGTACAGATGCACAATGGCGCGGGGAACGCCTCTTAACGCTTCAAACGTGCGCTCAATCAAATCGGGCCGGGAAGGCGTCAGGACCTGAATATAAACGTCATCGGGAATGACGTTTTCTTCAATCAGGCCACGAACAAAATCAAAATCTGTTTGCGAAGCCGAGGGGAATGCCACTTCGATCTGTTTGAAACCGCAACGCAGAAGCAGGTCAAAGAACAGCCGCTTGCGTTCATTGTCCATCGGCTCAGCCAGCGCCTGATTTCCGTCACGAAGATCGCTTGAACACCACTGCGGCACCTTGTTTAGCACCTTGCCGGGCCATTGGCGGTCGGGCAAGTTGACGGGCGGAAACGGGAGATATTTCTGCGAAGGGTCGGCTAACATGGTAATTCTCCATTCAACGCTGCTGACCTCATGCCGCAGCCTGAAAAGAGTATGGCGTAATCGACGAAACGGTGCGCCTTGCTAACTGACATCTACCCGCGCGTAACGGACAAACTGTCGTAAAAGGGAGGATAAAGTGAAAAATAATAGGGCTATAGAGAACCTATAGCCCGCAGGAATTACTCTTCTTCTGCTTGTTCAGCGACAAAGCGGGTCACTTTCAACAGGCGGTCAAACTGGGCCAGGATCATCTCTACATCAGATTGCAAGATATCCTGCGAGGACTGAGCCGCAGCCAATACCGCATTATGAATATTCTCGGATAGGTTATCCGTCGCATCTTTGCCCGCCGAAAGTACCAGCGCAGCGATTAACAGAGATTGTGCTTCAACCTGAGCGACCAGCTCTTTGGACTCCACTTCAACCTTTGACAGCTTGATCAGCACATCGATCATCAGATTCTTCATTTACATACCCCTGGTTAACTCTGCGAAAATGAAAATAGCACTGATTGTTGAGGCGCGGTAGCCATAACCGTCACACCCTGATGATATAGACCAGAGCGCCACGGAGCACCAGAACTTGCCGACAAAATCCCCAACTGCGCCCCCCACCAGGTCAACCTATGCTAAGTTGAAGAGATACCGGCGGCCAACCGCGCAGTGCCGCCAGGGGAGGAAGCATGATTTTCCAGAAAGGCAGCATCGTAAAGCACCAATCTGGCGAGATAAAAGGTGTTATCACCAATATCTTTGAGTCTCTGTCAGGCGACGTATCCTATTACATCTCGTGGGGAGACGGCACCATCAGTCTGCACCGCGCAAGCGAAATTCGCTGGGCAAGTGTAGACACCCCTCTGCAGATTAAAAATTTCTACGAGAAATAAGTGTCAATATTAAGTAATATTACCTTCCTTATATAAGCAACCAAGATAAGCCATTCATGATCATCAAACCTAAAATTCGCGGTTTTATCTGTACGACCACTCACCCGGTAGGCTGTGAAGCCAACGTCCGTGAGCAAATTGCCTACGTGAAAGCGCAGGGCAAACTTAAAGACGGGCCAAAACGCGTCCTGGTCATCGGTGCCTCTACGGGTTATGGGCTTGCCTCAAGAATTAATGCTGCTTTCGGTGCAGATGCCGCCACCATTGGTGTGTTTTTCGAAAAGCCGGGGAGCGAAGCCAAAACCGGTTCCGCCGGTTGGTACAACGCCGCCGCTTTCGACAAAGCAGCCAAAGAAGAAGGTCTGTATTCCAAAAGCGTGAACGGCGATGCGTTCTCCAACGAATGCCGTGACACCGTCATCAACCTGATCAAACAAGATCTGGGCCAGATTGACCTGGTGGTTTACTCACTCGCGTCCCCGGTCCGTAAAATGCCGGATACCGGTGAGCTGGTCCGTTCTGCGCTGAAACCTATCGGCGAACCGTACCAGTCCACTGCGCTGGACACCAACAAAGACAAGCTGGTTTCTGCCGTGGTTGAACCTGCCAACGAGCAGGAAATCGCCGACACCATTAAAGTGATGGGCGGACAGGATTGGGAACTGTGGATGGATGCTCTCGCTGATGCGGGTGTGCTGGCCGATAACGCCAAATCTGTCGCCTACTCCTACATTGGTACCGAACTAACCTGGCCGATTTACTGGCACGGTACGCTCGGCAAAGCCAAAGAAGACTTAGATCGCGCAGCACAGGCTATCGACAGCAAACTGAAAGCCAAAGGTGGCTCAGCCAACGTTGCGGTACTGAAATCTGTGGTGACTCAGGCTTCTGCTGCGATCCCGGTAATGCCTCTGTATATCTCCATCGTGTTTAAAATCATGAAAGAGCAAGGCATTCACGAAGGCTGTATCGAGCAGGTGCAGCGTCTGTTCGCCACCAAACTGTACAACGGCCAGACGCCGGAAACCGATGACCAAAACCGTCTGCGTCTTGACGACTGGGAACTGCGTGAAAATGTGCAGAAAACCTGCGGCGAAATCTGGGCCAAGATCAACGATGACAACATCTATGAACTGACCGATTACAAAAGCTATAAAGAAGAGTTCCTGCGTCTCTTCGGCTTCGGCCTGAAAGGCGTAGATTACGACGCCGATGTCAGCGCTGAAGTGAATTTCGAGGTTATCGAATTAGTCTAAGCGTTAATCGCCGCTGATTTATTAATCTTCAAAGCCTGCTTAATAGCAGGCTTTTTTATTGCATCGCAAAGAAAAAATAAGACGAATTTATCCGCAGGAAATAAGTTGTAATAAATATCCTCTCCGCAAGTTAATGAATACAAGCGAAATACAGCATTTTCCAATGACAACACAAATCTGGCTCAGAGGGAAAAAAGGGGGCGCTGCCGGGAAGTTAACTCGTTGATTTGTTGGTGGGTCGTGGCGGGTTCGAACCGCCGACCAATTGATTAAGAGTGCATAGCGGGTATTCTAACCGCATGTTTTTACAGGTATCTTCCGCATTCACACTGTGACAATCCTGTATATTTCACCAGTTACCACTCTTTAAAACCAAATGCCTGTGACACAATAAAGGCACAAGCTTCCTCGCTCCCTATCCCCACCTCTTATCCTGATGCGCATTACAAAAGCAACACCTCCCCTTTCCGCTTTTCACTTCAGCTTAAAGTCATCAAGGCTGTCATCGAAGACATTCCCCTCGCGTACCACTTTGTTCATCACAAACAAGTAATCTATCCCTTCGCGAATTGATACCGGCCGCTCTATGATGAACTTGTAGAAGTCATCGTAAACAGTGCCCAGCCAGTAGCCGCCACCACACTCTTTGCTGCGCTGAAAGAAGACGTGCGTGCCCGGGTAAATCAAGTCACGTGTCTCGCCTCGGTACACGACATCAAACCCTAATTCCTTGCTGCCCATATGCCACCTCACAAATACTGTTTATGCATACAGTATAAGCAAGAGTGATTGATCGGCGCAAACGATCGATTTGTAAATATCGATCGGTTATACCCATTGGAAGAGTAAGTTAATTCAGAGGAAGATCGCCAAAACTTTGAGGGAAAAGAACATTGTGAAAATTATGCTGATTGTACTCATCGTTCTGGTTGTCTTAGTTGCGTTGTTTTATTGGGTAATCAAATCAGCTTCAGATGATGCAAATGATGATTACTGAGCAATAAAAAACCCCGCCGGAGCGAGGTTGGGTTTTGAATGCCAAGAGTTTTTAATCAGCCCATCCGCTTTTGCTATCAATTGCTGACTCAGACATGGTGTACTTCTGCACTATGTCTCCATCAAACAGAAGGGTTAGCTCTTTCTTCGTTCCCGTCGCGCCATTGTGGAACAGACCATAGAATGGGATGAAAGATTTTCCGCTGACTTTCACTTTCGCAAAGCTGTATTTCCATACTTCTTTTCCGCCATCGGTGAAGTTAACCAAGTTTGGCGATCCAAACATCCCTTTGACCTGCGCTTTGGTCGTCTTGCCTTCTTGTATTTTTGCCTGAACGCTGGTTTCAGTTTCTTTTTGCAAATGCTTATTGCCTGAAGACGCGCATCCTGAAACAACCAGTGCTGACAATGCCAGCAACACCACCGACCACTTTCTCATATCCCTACCCCCATAATTAACAGTTCCGCATATGGTAGCAGGGATGGGCAGCACGGCGATATTCTGATAAGTAGGGCTTGGTGCTGATCGGGAAGGATAATTAATTTATGCGGCTGGTTACGCAGGTAGCAATCCAATACAAAAATTTCATAACATTTCTTTACGCTTCCTTGCCTTACCTGATACAGATGTTAGGATCCTGCAATCGTTCTTTTTAAGACTCTACCTATGTTAAAGACTTTCTTGAAATATGCTTTGGTTGGCGGCCTGAACACAGGCATCCACTGGATTACCTTTGCTGTCGTGTACTACTCACTACATAATGACCAAATGATCAGCAACTTCGCTGGATTTTGCGTTGCTGTAACATTCAGTTTTTTTGCGAACGCAAAATGGACTTTCAAGTCAGAACACACAGCTATTAGATATCTTATGTATGTAGGATTTATGGGATTGCTCGCACTTCTTTGCGGTTATCTCGCCGATAAGATTCAGCTTAACCCGCTACTCACCCTCATCGGGTTCTCTGCAATAAGCCTCTTTGTAGGCTTCCTTTATTCAACATTCATCGTGTTTAGGAAAGATAAATGAATATTTCGTTGGTAGTTCCTGTCTTCAACGAAGAGGACACTATCCCAATCTTTTATAAAGCCGTGCGTAATTACCCTGGCTTAGCGGAACACGATGTAGAGATAGTTTTCGTTAATGACGGGAGCAAAGATTCTACTGAAGCAATTATTAACACACTCGCAGTATCTGACTGCAAAGTTAAGGCCTTATCTTTCACTAGAAACTTTGGTAAAGAGCCAGCTCTATTTGCTGGTCTTGATAATGCTACAGGCGATGCAGTAATCCCTATTGACGTTGACTTGCAAGACCCAATTGAGGTTATACCGCTGCTCATTGAAAAATGGATTGCTGGTGCCGATATGGTACTCGCTAAAAGATCAGATCGTACAACAGATAGCAAATTGAAACGAAAATCGGCTGAGATGTTTTATAAATTACACAATAAAATAAGCTCCCCTAAAATTGAAGAGAATGTAGGGGATTTTAGGCTAATGTCCCGTGAAACAGTCGAACATATAAAACTTTTACCTGAGCGCAACCTTTTCATGAAAGGAATTCTTTCTTGGGTAGGCGGCAATGTAGAGGTTGTTGAATATGCAAGAGCTGAACGGGTGGCTGGAACGTCAAAGTTTAATGGCTGGAAGCTATGGAATTTAGCCCTAGAAGGTATCACTAGCTTCTCCACTTTCCCTTTGCGGGTTTGGACATACCTAGGTCTTTTCGTCGCAGCTTTGTCTTTTGTATACGGGCTCTGGATGATTGTTGATAAACTTGCGTTTGGAAACCCAGTTCCAGGCTACCCATCGTTGCTGGTATCGATTCTTTTCTTGGGAGGCATTCAATTAATAGGAATTGGTGTTCTTGGTGAATATATTGGAAGAATATACATAGAGTCTAAACAAAGACCTAGGTATCTTTTGAAGGAAGAAACTAAATGATTAAAGAATTTTCTTTTAAAGGCGCGTTGCCAGTTATAATAATGGCAATTATATATGGGCTGCCAATAATTATTACTAATAGCCTTTATTATGATGACATTGGTCGTTCTATTTATGGTTATCTATCGTGGGGCATTGATGGTCGGCCTCTATCAGATTGGCTCATTTGGACACTAGGAGTAGGATCTCCCGCCACTGATATCTCTCCACTCCCTCAGATATTATGCTTATTAATCATGGCACTGGCATGTTATGGCATGCATTTATTTTTGAATCCAGAAAACAGACTTGGTTGGTTGTGCTTCACACCAATCTTTATGAGTCCCTTCTTTATTCAAAATATAGCTTTCAAGTTTGATTCCTTGCCAATGGCAGCATCTGTAATTCTTGCAATACTTCCTTTAGCTTTTATTGGACAAAGAAAATCAACTCTACTTATCGCATCTACAATTTGCGTTATATTGTCACTCTCCCTGTATCAGGCCTCATTAAGCGCCTTAGTTGCAACATGCGGATTGTATGCATTAGTTTCTATTCGTCAACAAAAAGAACTAAAGGAAATAATTTTTAATATATTGCTAATTGCTTTAGGGTTAGTTATTGGATATGTAATATATTCTGGAATTGTAATACCTTATTTTGTCACAAGCTCATATGCCATTAGCTATAACAAACCAATCGGATTATCAAATATTGCGTTGCTATGGGATAATATTGAAACATCTAGGCATATACTTAAGAAGTACTTCATTGGGAATATGGTTCTATTTTACACCCCGATTTTTGTTCTTTCTTTTGTTGGCTTATGCTCTTTAATATTTAAAAATTCATTATGCTACCCTCGAATCTATGAAAAAATAGTATCTTTACTGCTAATCGTTATTTCAATTATTGTAATATTGGTATCCATTCCTGGTCCGAGCGTGCTACTCCAGCAAATGCCAGTTGGCCCTCGGGTTTTCATTGGGTTTGGTTTTGCTCTATCTTGTATGTTCCTTTTTGCGTCATGGTGTTCTAATAGAAACTTGTTCTTATTGGTGATATCACTACCATTAATTGCAATGTTTGCATATATGGCAACGTTCAGCAATGCAATGAAATCACAGGATAGAATGACAGATTACTTAGTAAGTAATTTATCTAGGGACATACAAGACATCGGTTTGGGTAGAGTTGAAACTATAACTATAGACGGGAATGTATTCTATACACCCATGGCAGATAAAGCTCGACTTAAATTCCCACTAATGAGCCAATTAATCCCTACTTATTTTGACGGAAAACTAGCTTGGGGTCCAATAAAAATGATGGAGTTCTATGCATCAAAACCTCAACCAACACAAGATAGGCAAGATGAGATAATTTCTAATATTTGCTCAATGAGTGTAATAAAAGAAACAGGGCTATATAAAATACTTTTGAAGGATGGAGATCTTGTGGTTTCATTTAACCATAGAAATTGCCTATAACTTTAATAAACCTTGCAGAGGATAACCCTCTGCAAGGAAGGAATTCCCAATATATTTCTGTCGGGGGAGACTTTATTTTTTCTTGCCACATTTATTTCAAAATCAGATAAAGGTAACTACCGCACCACTAGTCGCTGTCCATGGATTTGTTATGGCTCCTAAAATTTTAATCACTGTGTTACCACCGTCGGCTTTGGGTGGCTGCATATTACCAACTCCGATAGCTGAATAACGCATATCTCCACCAATAAATGTCACATAAAGAGAACCTAACCCTGCGCTTTCAATGTCCATTAATGGGGTTGATTGTGTGAATCCTATATTGTCTGGTGTAATGTTAAATGCAGTAACAACCAACGTATTTGTAATGCTAACTGTATTTACGTTATAAGCGCGTAGCATTACTCCATCCACACCTTCAGTATAACAATTGTCCATAGTGCAATTCATTGGATTGAACCAATTGTACGCTACACATGTACTCTCACCGGCTGCTCGCGCCAGTCCTTCGGTATCACACTGAACTAGGCGCGTGCTATCAAGCCCTGCCAAAAAGAAGCCGAAATTATAACCACTTACGCTTACCTGAGTGAATAAACAAGTTGTACCAGATCGTGCGTAATTGCCACTAACAGCATTTGCAATATATACACCTGCATAACTTCCTGTGATTCCTGAATAGGAAACGTGTTCTTGAATCATGAGGAAACAGTTAATACCATAGAAGCCATAGTTACCACCAAGCACTAACATATCAGAGAAATGCCCGCTTGCTATCTTATGCCCCCAAATGCCGTATACAGACTTATTATTTATTGTAAGAGGCCCATATTCTAATGAAATGCCGCTAATACGTGGTCGCATACAAAAAGTATCCATAGTATAACCTGATGGATTATATACATCAGGCAAGCAAACACACAATGCATTGATATTTACCCCTGACGCTACAGGCCAGCTGTTATTAGTTAACTTAATAAACCGGCTAGATTCTCGACCTGCACCTAAAATCGTGCAGTTGCTCCAAATTGGCAAAGAGTCATTACTCGTTACAGAACCAGCGGGGAAGTAAATTGTGGTCTTCTTACTACGCACATATGTCATAGCTTTTAAAATCTGCGAAGAGAAGTCAGTACCTGCATTGGGTTTAACACCCCAAAAAACTAACTCTATCTTAGAGTAATTGATGCGAGTCCACGCAAGAGTGCCAGTTGCGGGCACGATAACAATACCGCCATCGTCGGCGATAGGCGTCGTTGCATTATTGAATGATTCAAAGAAGCCTCCACCGTAATGAATTTCTGTTGCCGATGAACTTGCTGATGAAGCACAGTATACGATTTGCCCCGCTGCGGTCGGCGCAACAGAGCGCAGGTCAGCAATATTAAGGAATCGACCCACCTTATCAAAGCCAGTCTTGCCAGATAACGCAGTGGAGCCCGCGGTAAGTGAATCTAAAGCACTTTGCACTGTGCCAGAGCCATAGCCAATCAAAGAGGCTTTACCGCCTGACGCCAAATCACTGCGTAACTGGCTATCACCAACACTGAGCCACTTTCCGGGGCCGACACCTCCAGTTGATTGCGGCGTTGAATTTGCGGGTACCGCTTTTCCGCCTGATGCGAATGACCCAGTCCATTTGTAATAGGCGTTATCAGCTGTATTGAACAGGACTTCGTTCGGATTGGCTACTGTCGCGCCGGTCGTAAACGTCACGCCCGCCAGGGTTACATAGCCGAAGGCATTCATCACCTGTTGGGCGAGATATTTCATTCCCTCTATCGTGTAGCGTTTTACGCCGAACCGGTCTGTATAAGTCCAATTCATTGACGTTACGAACTCGTCAATTTTTCCAGCGTTAAACTTCAAATCATTAGGTGCTTCTGATGGAATAGGATTTTGCGTAGGCGTGGTAGTCATAATTTTTCCATAAAAAAAGCCAACCCGAAGGCTGGCTTGATTGGCTGTGTGGTATCGCTATTCGGCGATCACGTAATTGAACATTTCATCGTTGTACTCAACCGCGGTTAAAGCAGCTCCATCACTCGTTGGTTTTTTCTCTGTCACAGTCCATTTTGTCGAATCCATTTCTACTTGCGTGGCGATGAAATAGCGCGACGGCGATTGCACATTGACGCCATCCCAGATGTTGAGCGGAACGTTTGGCACTGCGGCAGTGAATCCGAACGCGGTGTCTGCGCGCTGGTAGGCCTGCACTCGGCTGGTAGGCGTGCCATTGCTGTCAGTTACAATGACGAACATGTCTCCTGTGAAGGCTATCCGTTCGCTGGTATCGAACACGTCTCCCATTCTTTCAGTGATATAACCGCCCTGCTGATTTATATCGTATGTGTCAGTGATATAAATCATCTCGCCTACGTTAATGTATTCCCCATCAGCAAGCGCTGTAACAGCCACGGTGATGCGCGAGTACAGAAGCCGCCTTACTTCCTTTATGGCCCTGTCACGCGCCTGATAAGAGTTCCTGACGTAGAGCATGTCGAACTTCTTGGCTTTGACTGGCTCACCCTCCGAAATCACAGAACCGACTATCTTGTAACGGATAAATGCCTGTTTGTTCGTTGAAGGATTCTTATACTGAACTTCCACGCCATCAAAGCCTCCCGGCAGCGTCATGTCGTAGCTGAGCGAACTGCCGGAGGCTTTAGTATTCGAGCGATTGAACACAGTTGCCGCGTTGGCCTTCTTCTCATCACGGGAGAATGACAGCACTCCGTCATCCCAAAATGCAGTTACAGTCGCCGCGTCACAGATAGTTTGCACACGCGCGCCGAGCGAGAAATCCTCGTCATCAAACGTGTAGTCAAAGTACCCAAGCCTGACGTCTGTCAGCGAGTTGGAAATGGAATACAGCTCGAAGATATCAATGCTGCTTTCTGGCTGGCTTCCCATAACGAGCCACGTATGCAACACGGCATCAGCGAATGATCTAGACGGCCGGATTGTGTAGTCAACTGAACGGGTCGCGAGGTTATACGTGATGGTTTTACGAGTAATTAGTCCGTTGTATTTCCGCTCTCTGCTCCCAAGCGCGTTCTCCGTCGCCTTCACACGCACGGTGACAATAGTGTCATTTGGGAAATTTACATTGTTCCGCTGATTTACAGCATGCACCTCTTCGACTTTCAAGACGTTGGCGGCATTACTGTTATTTGTTCGACGGAATGTAAGCGCATACCGTCCAGCACCTCCCGCTGGCGTTATCTTGTACGTGTTATAAAAGGTCTTAGTCGTCTCTTTAAGTGGATTTCCAACGCTGTAACTGAATTCTTGCTGCGTGCCGGGTATCTGTGTGTTGTCTTCATTCACTTTCCAGATCGTCGTAATCCAATCCGTTGTTCCGGACGTTGGCCCTAGCTGAGATTGCATGTGCACCCACAGCTGGCTTGATGAAATTGGCGAGAATACCGGCCCAATAAGAAGCGCTTCGTTATCATTGAGAATGAACTTAGTGTTATTTACTGTGGCCGTTTGTGGTGTTGTGATGGCATCCGCGCCGCCAAGACTACCGATTACGAATGTGTAGTACTGCTGCGGAGGCGTAGCGCCGTTACTTGTCGTTGTTGCTGAGACGATATTACCGGACATCGTAACGTCTTTTGTCACATTGCCGGACCCAGACGCATAGGTTACGTTTATCGTGAACGTGACTGAGTGCGGTAAAGTGAGGTCGTAGAAGTAATCAAACTCCGCCTGCTTGTTGATGCGCATTGAGAGCTGGCCGCCAGCGAAGAAGCCCTGCACGACAACGCTGGCCGTCGCGGTTTGAATGGGGAAATCACCACTTTCGTTGGGCCCTGGAATCTCCTGACCATCAACGTCATCAAACCCGAACCCCTCGTAAATCACTGGGATATTTTGACCAGGCTGATAGATAACTGACGACGCACCGGCCAATGACCCAAGGTTTGATTCCGAATATCGCAATGACGTAACATCATACGAGCCGAGCCCGAAATTCATCCACTCCGTGACGTATTTGATGTCTGAATCGTATTCGAAGAGCGATTCCTGAATCAAGTCAGGATAGGCGCGCATTTGGCCGTAGTTGTCGGGTCTGGCTTCGCCGTTACGAGCGATGTTCGTCTGCCCTTTCAGGCTGTTGTTCGGTGAGGTCTTTGATGTGCCACCGGCAGCCGACGCGTTCGGCATCGGCATTAATGAGGAGAGTATCTTTTGCGTAAACTTGATGGGATTCAGGTGTTCGAGTGGGTTGAGCAGCGTCCCGACTAAGCCGCCCCCTTTAGGCTGGTCAAAGATGCGGATCACGTCCCCTTCATTAAGCGGGAAGTTGATGTCGTCATCATCATGAATCCGCACGCCATTCCGAAATATTTCTAATTCTGCATGAAGATTTGCCCCTTTCAGCCACGGGTAAAACATTTTGCCAGCAGGCAGGTTATGCCGCTCTTTTGGCAGCCCCGCAATTCTCTGAATCTCGATAAGAGGCATATCGATAGAACTCCACTTTTGTGAATATTTTTTGAATAGTACGCAGCTTGTCCAGGCGGATATGACCGCTTTCACCCCGACTATGGAATGCCATGCCATCGACTATCAGCCCGACATGCCTAGGATTAAGCCCATCGTAAGCCACGAACATGCTGGCCTCTGACGGCGTGCTGTCCAGCCGCCAAAACACAATCTCACCGTGGTAGCAGGTCAGAAACTCTCGGTCTGATTCGTAGTCATCCGTGTGATGAATATTCACGCCAAGAACATGCCGGTAATAGAGAACGACTAAAGCCCAACAATCAGCCGCGTCAAAGCTGCACGCGCGGTTGCGCCACGGCTTGCCAATCATCAGGTCGATGAATTCTTTTTTAAGCATTTTGCAGTCCGGGGAATTCAGTCGTGTTGTAGAGAAAACCGATGTTGTTATTGATTGGGTTCTTCAGCGTCAGCGTGCATGTAACGTCATTCTCATCCATGCTTGCGTCATTCATGTATAGCGTCCAAGGCTTCAGCGGCGTATTCATGTCCTGCGCATCAAAGCGCTGATACGTGCACGAAATTGGCTCAATGCGCGAGTAAGTGCGCCACATCTTGAGCTTCTGTTTAAAGTCCTGCGCCAGCCGACTAAACTTTATCGTCGCGTCAATAACTGGCGTATTACTCTGCTGGCTTTCCGATATCTCCATGCGACATGGCGTGTAAACCAGCCCCGCAAACGTCTTTGGATAAACCTGCATATTGACCAGCCGGACATAGCCGAAAGACGAGTGGTAGAATGTGAGAGTTTCGTAGAGGATGCGGTTAGGCCGCTGAGCTTTGTACTCGCGAAAACTTGTCATGGCAGATACTCAATTAGCGTGATGTAGCGCGTTCCCCATGCCTTTGTTGCTGCCGGTATCTGGATAGAAGATGCGCCTCCAAATGACAGGGTTGTTGTCTCACCGGAGGAATAGGTGATCTTGATTGCTGATGCGCCGTTGGCTGGGATTGTTGCTGTAGCTGTTGGTCGAGTAACCACTGTTGCCTGAGTAGGGATATAGCTAGTAGGTACCGCTATCTTTTCAGCTTGTGCACCCCACACTTCTATGCCGCTAGCGCCATCTCCGACCCACGCTACACTCCTAGCACTATTCAATGCTGGCACAACGCCAAACGCACAGACTTTACCGCCTGTTGTATTTCCAGTAACTGGAACCACAGCGCAACATTGCCACCATCCATTGCTCAATTTTGTAATTTTAAAGGTCAGATTACTTGGGTTATAAACACTACCAGTAGTCAAATCGAAGTTTATGAAAGCACCATTTATCCCTGTCGCCCCGCCTGACCAGATAAACTGAAGGAAGTTGTAACCAGAAGCCTTAGCAAAAATTGATACGGAATAGTTATCACCTGTAGCGGGGTTATCCTGGAAATTCTGACCTCGCTGCCTTGCTGCTGATCCAGTTGATAATGGTATTAATTTTACCGAGTTGCTCACTCCGTCTGGAGATAACCCGCCAGTGCTATTGCTTACAGCAGTTCCAGACCAAACCGCTGTCCTTGTAAAATCACTGCTGTAAAAAAATACATTCGTTGATACCGGTTCCGGCTCTGTCCTCCCAACCCCACCCAAATACTCCAAAGTCCACTGATTCGCTGCTGCTTGCTGAATTAGCCCGTTGCTGCCGACATAGCTGGCCGCGCTTGCGCGAGTGAAGTTAACGCGGCTATCTAGCGCAACCATCGCAAGATTTATCGGGCTGATATCAGGAACGACAGGAGCGAGTACATATTCAGGCAAGTCGCGGTTAACAATCTCATCGAGCCACGACCACCAGATAGGTGGAAGTTCGACAATGATGTCGCTGTAGTCGTCGTCAGGGTTGATAACGCCTCGGCTGATGACTGTGCCGGTCCACGTTATGACGCCGTTATTGTCACTCGTCTGGATTGGGAATCCATCAGCGGTAAAGTGCAGCTCCTGAGCTTGCAGGCCAGACCCGCCGAGATTGATCCGCATTGAAAACCACTGGTTGCCGTTGTCGAGGTATTTCGGACTCCGCAGCCACTGTTCGAAGGCTCTGTCTTCGTCGCGCTGGAATAGCCATGTAAGGGACCAAGTTACCTTTAGGTCATCCGTCAGCTTCTGAAATATCGGAGCGCCGACTGCTGGCTGGTCAGTTCTGAACCCGACATCGCTACTTCTGTTCTTATTCGCTTTCTGCGCCAGCGGGAGCCAGTCAGGGTATGGGATAGCCATCTTTTCTCCGGGCATAAAAAAACCCCGGCGATTGCCGAGGCTTGATGGTGTTTTGATTAACTAATGGGTCAGGGAAATCATGACCCCTACAAAAGGCATCACCGAAATGGTTACACCTTTTAAGTGTGTAACGGAAATCGTTATACCCACAAAGCAAAAACCCTCCGAGGAGGGCAAGATGCTATGCATATAATATGTTTATTTTTTGTCAGCAAAATACTTTTGTTTTATTTCAGAAGCCATAGACTCCGCCTCCTCTCTTTGTGGCTGATTTAAAGAAAATCTAAATTCTGTATCCTCAGATTTGGCGTGTTTGTTATCGAATGACTCAGCCACAAGTAAATATGCATATGCTTTTAATGGATCTGCCTGCACACCCCAACCATATTTGTAGTTCATGGCAGTAAGAAAAATCGAATTCTTATTCCCATTCATAACAGCAGTTTCATGCCACTTTGCCGATAACCTACTGTTTTTGATAACTCCGTCATACCCAAATGAATAGACTGACCCGAGAGAGTACTGTGCTTCGGGGTTTCCACCTTCAGCGGCCTTAGTCAACCACCTAATTGCCTCTGGATTGTTTTGACCACCTTCAGCCCTGCCTGAACTATACAGATTGTACAGATGAATTTGGGCAGCCGTATCACCAGCAGCAGCCTTCGCTTCGATTTCTTTCTGACTTGACTTCGAATCACATGCAGTAGCTAAAATGGAAAAAAAAAGCACCAATACTATGTTTTTCACATCCCTATCCCCATAACGCTTAATCACATTCCCGCTTTTGCACGAGCTTCTGCCAGATACTCAGCATCAGTCTTTACATGTTTATCTACTGGGGATGGGTTTAATCCATCCGCTGACTTGCCATTTAAAAGCAGAGTTAGCAAATCAATTTGCTTACTCTGCTTGTCATTCATGGCTTTTAGCAGGCGAACCTGTTCGTCAGAACGTACCGCTATCCTGACCAAGAAAAACGAAATTGCCAGCCCGGCAACCCACGAAAGAATTGTAATCATCCAAAATTGCGCAACCATGCTTTCATCTCCATAAGTAACAGTTCGTTACATGGTAGCAGACAGATGATGCATGGCAACGCAAACCTGTCCATGGGTTATTGGTTGTTGGCGCGACGAGTGGCGGAAGTGTTGCTTGTAATGGATTTCGACATCGGTCCGCCAGCGTTCATGTCAGCGATAAACACGTCAACGGTAATTCCTCCGCTTGGTGAAGTAGATTGCTGCATGTCCACGGTGGCTGGCGTGTAGTTGTTGATGTTCACTATCACTCCACCCGAGCCTCCGGTCCCGCCGCCCTGCATATCCTTGTTGCTTATCACCGAACCATTGTCGCCGGGGATCATGTACTGCCGACCAGATGATGACTGGTAAATTTCAGGCATTCCGCCCTCACCTACCTGATACATCCCGCCCGCAGACACAGGGCCGCCATTCTTGCGCTTACCGGACAAAGCCATTATTCCAGCCATCGCGCCGAGCCCAATAGCCACCGCGCCGCCAAATGAAGCAACAGAAGACATAATAGCGGCCGGAGTCCATGCCGCCGTGGTCGCTACAGCTGCAGTCGTACTGGCTGCCGTTTGCGTACTGATGCCGGCCACCTGTGCCGTGGTCGTCGCCGCAATAGCTGCCTGCTGGGCTGACGCGCCCATGATTGCAGACTTAACCTGCTGCTGCCCCATCTCCACAAATGTCTGAATGACACTGTTGAGCACTGTATTTGCAAGGCCACGCATGGCATCAGAAGCTGACTCAGTGCCAGTAAGGATGCCAGAAAATGCGCCAGAAGCAGCCTGACTTAAGGACTCAATTGAAGCAGACAGCACCTGATTACCAATAGTCTGCTGCGACCACAGAGCGAACATGGCATCAGTGCGCTCTTGCTCATACTGCTTGTTAGCAGCGGTTCTGAGCGCGATACCCTGCTGCTCGGTAATGGTCTTGTTGGTTTCAAATTGCTGGATGAGTGCCAATTTCTTGGCGTTCTCGTTTGCTAATTGCTGAACAGGGTCAACAGCTCCGGCCGCTTCCTGCTGTGGCGTTACAACCTGGTTAGCCCTGATTTGCGCTAATTGGGTTATATGGTCCTGCTCAAGCTGCGCCGATTGCTGATTATATTGCTGCTGGCTGATTAATAGATTTCCCTGCGCATCTTTTGCTGTCTTGAGTGCTTCGAGTTGGTTTTTCTTGTCAGAATAGGTCTTGTTTTCCTGAATTTCAGGTATCAAGGCCTGAGCCTTTAAAGCCGCCCCTACATCCCATGACGCCGCCGCATATTTTCTCGCCAAGTCAATCTGAGCCTGTGTGGCAGATGCGCCAAGCGATTGCTCAGCCCTTAGCATGGCCTGCGTGCGTGACAGCTCCTGCGTAGAGCCAGCAGCCATTTCTGATTGCTGCTTCAGGTTTGCGAGTTTCTGCGCGACGCTCTCCGCTGCCGTTTCAGACTTCTTGTCCTCCGCGTTGGCATCTTTTGTCGCCTTGGTGCGTTCTTGCTCGGCTTTCTGCAGGTCATAATTCTTGCCAGCTAACTCGCCCACCTGATTAATGACATTCTGATTTCCTTCCCCTGCGTTGATAGCGTCAAGGCGCGCGGCCTTAACTGCGCGCTCACGCTTATCTTGTATTGATAAAAGCTCATTTTGCTGGGTCAGTTGATCAATCTGTTTCTGCCCATCTTTCGTGACAGGAACCTGCAGGCTTGTTGCGTTGAAGCGCTCTTTCGCACCAGAGGCCAAATCTATCTTCTTGCCGAGTTCGGTCATGGCTCCGGCTGCGACTCGTGCCAGCGTACCATTCCTATCCAGCAGGTCATTACCAGTCAAAAGCGCGCCATTTAACTTAGCCTGGATAATGGCAGAGGCATTTACGGTTCGCGACCTGTCCTCTTCCATTTTTGCAAGCTTGGCCGTCTCAATGGCGAGGTTATCGGTCAGGTCTGCGACACTCTGAAGCTTTGATGCGGTGCTTCCATAAATCCGCATAGAAGCCGTCTGGTTGTCGATATCTTTCGTAATTCCGGCCACGGCCTCACGCTGGTCTTCAATTGCGGAGGTCTGTACTTTTGTGGCCTGAGATGCTTTAGCTATTTCAGCAGCAAGTTGAACATCATTCATCTCCTTCATCTTCGTGACGACAGAAGAGATGCTATCTGCGAAGGCAAACGCTGAAGCCCTTGCCTCTTGTGTGCGCTGGAAGAAGTAATAAACAGCTGCTGCCGCGATCATTGCTGCGCCAGCCGGGCCGCCGATAAGAGCTAAGCCGCTTTTGAGCGCATTCATTCCAATACTTGCGCTACGTGCAGCCGCTTCCGCTGTTTTTTGAGCTGCAGCATTCGCCATCAGTGATGCGTTATAAGTCTGCGTAGCCGCCGTCGCTTCGATTCTTGCAGCAGATAAGCGATTCTCGGCCACGGTAAGTTGATCTGCAGTAAAAGCGGTTGCCTTCATTCTTGCTGCTCGGTCTAACTCAGCCAGCGCTGAAGCCTTGGCAGCCTCTGCACTACGCAACGTGGCAGCGGCTTCCAGTGCTGATGAATTGGCCGACTGGAGATTAGCAACCGACATTTCACGCGATGCGACGATGCTTTTAACTTTTGCTGCAGTTGATGCAGCCAGAGCTCCGACAAAGCGACCGCCCATCAGGACGGCAACAGCCCCGATAACCGTCGCAACTGAGTCTAGATTCTCGCTCAGAGCGATTACGCCCTGATTGAAGACGTTAAGCGTGGTGTTTACGCTAGAGGCTTCGCCGACGAATTTGGTGATGTTGTTCGTAGCCACGGTGAATGACTGGCTCATGGTCAGCGTCGTGTTTGTGAACTCTTTTGCGATCACGTCACTCTGCTTCAGCAGGCCATTAACAACTACTTCGGTAGTAAGTTTGCCCTGAGCCGCCATGCCGCGAAGTTCACCAATTGTCACGCCAAGGGAGGCTGAGAGCGCCTGTGCGAGTCGGCTGCCGTTTTCTGATATGGAGTTAAACTCTTCGCCACGCAGCACGCCTGAGGCCAGAGCCTGCGAAAGCTGCGTCATTGTTGAGCTAGCTTCTTCTGTTGTGGCGCCCGACACGGTCAGGCCTTTGTTGATTGTTTCTGTCAGTGTTACCAAATCTGCAGTGCTTGTTCCCGCGCTACGTGTTGCACGCTCTAAGCGGCCGTATAATGTGGCTGTTGCCTCAAGGCTAGAACGCGTGTCTTGCGATACGTCGAAAACGCGCTGAGTAACAGTGGCGAGGTCTTCATTTGCTCTGACTGAATTGACTAACTTGTTGCTGACGGTCACCCACGCATTTCCGTAGGCTGTGATCTGCTGAATAGAAAGCGCGGCCACGAGTCCTTTGGCAATATTCGTCAGGCCGGACATTGTTCGGCCTACAGCCTCGAGCGATCGCTCTGTACGGTTAGTGCTGGCTTCAATTCTGTCCATGCTGCCGCTCATGCCATTGAGCG
Organism: uncultured Enterobacterales bacterium; assembly: GCA_963519305.1. Classification (GTDB taxonomy): domain Bacteria; phylum Pseudomonadota; class Gammaproteobacteria; order Enterobacterales; family Enterobacteriaceae; genus Ewingella. The sequence goes on along the minus strand of CAUQMS010000032.1, from coordinate 12,070 downwards.
CAGCATCTACCTGTCTGCGACCGGCAAGCAGTTTCGCAGTGTCTAAATCTACTTCATATACGATGCTGCCTGCGTTAACTGAGCCCGCCATTTAGCTTTCTCCGGCAATAAAAAACCCGCCGGAGCGGGTTATGTTGAATTTGGTTTATTTACGCTGCTTTAGCGAGCCTGCGAGCTTTCTTGGCAAGGTAATCATCTGCGACCGCCTCATACTCGTCTCGCGTCAGGCCTTTCTGGTCAGGGTATTTGGCAGCGAGCATAAGCTGAAACTCGGTCATGCTTAGCTGCTCGGCCTCTGTGCGCGACATGCTGAAGTGATTACGTGCTGCGCTGATGTACTCGAAGGCTCTAAAGTCTGTCGTCGCCTTGCCAGTCTCATTGCGCTGTAATTGACGCACTTTGGCTTTGCCGATGACGCCGTGAGTGATCAGCGATTGAGCAATCAGCATCATGTCGATCGGATGCATGAGCCCTTTGCGGTAAACGAACGTCCACTTGCCGGATTTGCCAGGGATAATCTCGCCGACCAATGGCGTTGCATCTTTATCGCAACACGCAGTGATGACGGAGATTGCAGCCATGATTGCAGGCTTAGATATCTGATGACTATGGGCGTACTGATAGAGCCATGCTGGAATGGTTCCGTAAGCATCCATTGCACGCTGAAAGAGTGGCGTTACAGCGTCGTTGTGAAGGTCATAGAAGGCGCGGACTATCTCGTCAGGCTCGCCAATGCGCGTCATGTTGGCGAATGACGGGCGGAAGAAATAATCATCATCACCGACCGTTAACAGGCACTCGCCAATCTCTTTTATTGGGGTCATATACGCCTCTCATAATTATTATCGCGGACACTCGAAAATGCCCGCTGTGATAATTACGCGGTAACAGTGATAGCACTGGTACCAGTTTTCGCGCCGTCAGTGGTTGTGAAGGTCACTGTTGCTGTACCTACCGCCACGCGGGTGACGAGGCCGGTTGAGCTGACAGTGGCCTTTGTAGCATCTGAAGATGTCCATGCGCCGGTTTTAATGGTCGCATCTGCCGGCAGTACATTCGCCGTTAACTGTACTGTAGAGCCCACTGCGCCGGTTGAGGTTGTAGGTGTGACAGTAACACTTGCTACCGGAACGGCTGGGCTGACCTGCTCAACCTTAACCGTATCGCCATTCGCTACTTTGAACTCAACAGTGAAGGTGACCAGATCGTTAGTGCCGCCGTCTGCCGGAGTTAGCGCTGTAATGACCATGTAGCCGGTAAACTCAATTGGGCCTACTTCAAGGCGCACCCAGATTGTCGGCTGCCGAATTGGTTTAGCATTTAGCTCATCGGCGAAATACTTGACCAATTTTCCGAAGCCGAATTGGTCGAGTTTGTCGTTTTTGCGCACTTCTCCTTCGAAAGAAATCGTTGCGTCAGCGTTGGTCACGATGTTCTCGACCCAAGCTCCGGTATCATCAGCATCAGAACTGACGGTGTTCGGAGAAAAGTCGAGGCCTTTGCTCGTGCCAGCGCCGAGCGCTTGCCAATCAGCTTCTAACGGTGGCGTTTCTGGGCAGCCCAAGGCTACTTCGAGGACGACGGCGCGTCCGAATACTGCACCATTGTCGGTTGTGCAACCTTGCATATTAATTACCTCGTTTCAGATATAAAAAAAGGCCGCCATTGGCGACCTTGAGGGGATTTGATTGTGCTTATTCAGCAAAAAGACAGGCGAATTGGAGTCGGTAAACTAATCGGCCTTCTGTAGTGAGAACGGGTGACGGGATTCCGCCAAAGTTTTCGATGTGTCCGATGCAATCATTCGGCATTGGGTTGGCCTGCACATTAGCGATGATCGCCTGCACTGCGTCGTCAGCAACCTGATTGCCGTTCTTGGCACCGATAACGTCCACCAATACAAGATATTCAGCGCCGAGGTCGTTTCTGATGTTCGAACCGCCGTTGGCTCTGAATACCATGAACTTATCCGCCTGAACGCCGGTATCATTCCAGACAAACTTCTGAATCTTGAAGCCTGTCGTCAGGCCAGCATCAACGAAGTAATCTCGCACCCTGTCAGCCATTGAAGGAGTCATAAAGACATCTCCTGAGCTACTGTTTTGTCGATAAGCCCTCTCTCGTCCTCAAAGCCTTTGGTGAGGAACTCTTTCTCAGCAGTAGGCCGCCTGAAGTTCTGGATAATTGCCGGGTCATGCACGTATGCAGCATAGTTTGCTGAATACCCGACCCGACCAGTAATGCGCGTGCCGTTCACGACAATTTCACGAAACTGGCTGTTGATGAGGTAGGAGGTATCAATTGGGGTGTATAGGGCGGCGCGAGAGGAGCCGATGATCATCGCACTTTGCAATGCCCTCACAACCTTTTTTCCAGTGATGGTGCTTACAATTGAATCAAGCTTTCTAACGGCTTGTGATACCCCCTTCACCTTTACACCCATATCAGACTCCCGTGATAATTGCGTAGTCGTCTGCCACACGGTCGAAGGTGTCAGCGTAGCGAATGACCTGCCTTACCTCATCAGCATTAGCTGCCAGCGGGTCAGCCTCGGTAGATGCACCAATCAGGATGTAATCACCGGCATCAGCGGTGGCGTACTCAGACCAGATGGTGTTCTTCACCACGATTTCAGCCCCCAAACTTGCCAAGCGCTTACTCAATCCGCCTTCGTAATCACAGAGGATTGCCACCGGAGCAGCAAAGCCGAGTGAGTCGCCACCATCACTGATTCCGAGATTCTTCCACAGTGTCGCTGTTGCGGTGTATGACCAATTAGCCGCCGCGCTCATGAGAGATAATCCTCGAACTGGTCAGGGCATCCCGGACAGTCCGGACACTTTTCGCAATCCGGCTTATCTTCTTTGTCTTCTTCTTGCGGTTCAGACATCAGCAACCTCCTACGACGTCGAAGAACCCAACCGATGAGCCAACCGTGATTGGCAGAACGCCTGTGCAACCTGACGTATCCAGAGCAGCCAAAGAATCCCGCAACCAAGTAATCGAATCATCGCCATACTCAAACGAGCGACTCGCGCCCGATGGAGCACTCTGAGATTTAATCTTCCTGGCACCGGATGAGGCAGACATTAGCGCGGCGGCATACATCATTATTAGTGTCTGCGTGCAGTCGTCATAGCCTGCCCCATCCAAGCAATCGATAATCGAATTAACCCGGCAGAGGATAGGCGTCAGCAAAGATGAAGGAATGGAGTAGCCCAGCTCGGCGAGAAAGGCTTGAACATCTTCCGGCGTTAGCGGGGCTGCCATGATTACTTATCCTTTTTGATTGCTGATGCCAGTGCCGCCTCTGCGTCTTCTGCTCGCTTGGTTACCTCAGCGATAGCTTCGGCATGTGCCGCCTCTGCGTCTTCTGCTGCTTTGGTAAGGACGTCAATCCTCTCCTGCAAAGCTTTGGCATCAGATGAGACAGGAGAAGAAGGTGTTGCCACCTCAAACACCAACTTCTCGCCTTTCTTATCGGAGGACTTCTCAGCTTTGCCGCTGGCGATCCACTTTTCAGCAACCGCATCATCGACGTCATATGACTGACCAACTTCCAACTTCTGGAAGTTGGCACCGGCAAAAAGGTTTGCTACTAAAACTTTTACGAGTGCCATGTTTTTTCCTTAGCTGGATGCGTGGATGACAGAGAAGTGACCGTTGATGTCTTGCTTAACCATCAGGCCAGCAGCACCCCATGTACGCCACACGTAGTCAGAGTTGTAGAACTGGCGAGGGTCGGCAACGGTGCCGAACGCCTGCCCAACGATTGGAGCGATGACACCGGCTTGCAGAGGAACGATCACGATTTCGTTACCAGTCAGCTCCGCATCTTCTTTGATCGCTGCAATGCCTGACAGCTTCGCGATTTCTTCCAGCACGGTGCGCAGAGAGTTCACGTCGAAATACTGTTCCCAATTGGACATGATGTCGCTCGACACATACCAAGTCTGCTGGCCGTATTGAAGGTTTTGCAGCTTCAGAACGTCGCGCAGGGCAATGGCGGCCGCACGCATGGCTTTCGGGTCCGTGCTGGTTGCGAAGTTAACAGTCAGTGTTACCTGAGCAACGCGCTCATCGTGACGAATGCCCTTCCACGTCTTGCTGTCGAAGCTGATGTAGTTACCAGCCGCATCGCGGAAACCTTCCCAGATGTAGTCCACATACTGACGACGAACATCATCAACAGAACCGGCCTGTGCATCAGACAATGAAGCCAGTGCAGAGCCTTTGTTGAATACCGGGTCACGCCAGTTGAACTTGAAGCCGCTGTCGTGGATCGGAACCATCGTACCGTCGAAGGTGTAGGACTTCGCGTCCAATGCCGCACCAATCTGGCCGGACATGGATGTGTGAGCCCAACCACGGCCACCGGTACGTGCGTACTCGTACACTGACTCTTCCAGACGAACTGAACGTGACAGAGGCATCAGATCGTTCAGTAGGGTGAACTCAGTGTTGGGTTCAAACTCTTTCAGCACCGTCTGGTCATATGCTTTGTACAGGCGACGAATATCATCGACTGCGTTCACCGCATCAAGCGCAGGCGCATTGGCAGCCTCACCACGCACACGAGTACGCGCAATGAAATCTGCTACTGCCTGAGCGCTGGAATTACGGGCGAACTGGAGCTCATTGAATTGAGCCATGTTGGCCTCAAGGTTCCCTGTCTCGGTCGCCTTCTTAGTGGAAAATGCAAACATTCTGTGCTCCTTACTTGATGACAACGCGCAGGAGCTGGCCTGCTGTCGAAATGGTGTATGAACGGTCTTCTTCCACATAAGCGCGGGTAGACTCGTCCGTTGCTTTCGCTTTGACGCGGCCGTTTGCGATAGAGAGTGGCTGACCCTTGGTATAGGTGCCAGCGGCTGCGGGTACGTTGAAGAAAACGCCCGGCGTCGGATGCATTGCTACAACCCAATCACCAGCAGCAATGGTGTCATCCACCGTTTTGCAGCGCAGATAGTCGTAGTTGGCGACATACAGGATTGCGTCCTCTTTGCCATCAACCGAGGCTGTGAACTTCTTCGTGGTGTTATCGAAGAAACCAACAGTACCAGGAGGGGTTGCCGCCGCTGCCGCACCTTCACGATGCAACTGTGGGTTTGCGAAGATGCCACCCGCGTGAATTACGTGCTTTCCATCTTTAGCCATTATTTACTCCGGCATTTCGCTGACTGATTGAGATGAGTTGGCTTGACGGAATGAACCATTCAGGCCGGTGGATGTTGAGCATTGAGCGAAAAGCTCATTCAGTGGTTCGCCATCGAGCGCATTGACTGCGACATCAGTCATGCCGAACTTGGCTTTGACTGCTGCACGCTTCTCGCCTTTCTCTTTGTCAGAGTTGGCGGTCAGGCCAGACTTAACGGCAGCCAGATCATCAGCAAATGGCTTAAACCATGCCGGAGCCTGTTCGCTGTTGTTCGCTTTGTCTTTAGCTGCAAGGTCAGCAGCCTCTTTGTCGTCTTTTTCTTTTTTCAGACGTGCGGTCTTCTGCTCAGGGGTTTCGGTCTTGGTAGCCGCTTCTTCTGCATTCATTTGGTTGTATGCATCGAGCAACTCAGCTTCGGTCTTGCCTTCTGTCGGCTTACCTTTCGCTTTCAGTGCGTTAACAATCATGTCTTTCATCGGGTTTTCAGCTCCGTTGGTTTTAATTTCGTACTCAGTGGGTTTGCGCACGACTTCTTGAGGTTCGCCGACGAATTCAGCGGTGCCGTCATCGTCGATCAGGTACTTCTGTTGGTATGTTTTGCCTTTGTCGTTGTAGATGAACTTGTCCGGCCATACAGAATCAGGCCATGCGTAGAAATCATCAGGCTTACCCTCACGTAGCTTTTGGCTAAGAGCGCGCAGGATGTCGTCAAAGGAGTAATTGGAGGCATTGGTGAAGAAGAATTTTGCTTTATTCAGCAATCCCTCTTCCGTGCAGTTGGCGGCATCAGCGAGGTTTGCGGTTTCGATTTGAAGCTGATCACCTTGGGCGTTAACAAAGATACCAACGCCTTCTTCAGGTGTTGCTGCGCCGGGCTCGTCAAGCAAAATGGCGATGTGGTCGAATTGCATGTTGCTGGCAATCCATGAGTATTTTTTCCCGCGCGACTCGCCTTTCTTTTCCTGCTTATTGAGCTGTAGCCCAGTAGAAATGTGAATCGGCTCAACCTGTTCTTTATTCATCATGGCGTCGAGGCGCTCTAAGAGCCTGACGCCCTTGGGGTGCGCCTCTGCATAGCGGCGATTTACCGCCATATCCATGACAACCCGGCCATCTGATTTGGTCACATTCATTGCGAATGCACCGCCGTGATAGTCGTTGACTGCCACTGGGTCATTTGCGCTGACGTATTTGTCATCGACCTTTGGGTGGCCGAGAGGCATGAGCTTTCGCTCCATCGTCCCGTAGCCCTGGTTTATTTCAGCTGCCGGATACAACCCGCCATTCATCACCACGTCGTCAACAATCGGCACAACGCCTTTCACGACGATATGCTCGCTACCATTGATGGTTTCGGTTGTGATATTTGATGCGGAGTTGATGACGGTCAGCACGTTGACGCTTTTACGCGACATGCTGTGTCCTCTTTGATAATTTAATTGGATATTTAAGTCATGGAGACTTTTGGTATGAAGAAAATACTCATAGGCTTAATCGCAGCCTCTTTTCTGTCCCCGACAGCAATGGCAAGCTTCTATTCTGGAAACCAACTTTATGAATGGGGTAAAGCCTTAGAAAGGACACGTGAAAACAGACAGTTCGGAAATGATATTTCCGATGCAAATATGTATTACGGTTATGTTTCTGGTGTTTATGACTCAACAAGTGGGGCCGTTTTTTGTCCCAAGCCAGGAACATCTATCGCTCAGATCTCAGACGTTGTTTTGAAATACTTGAAAGATAATCCAGAGTTAAGAAATGACGACGCATCAGACCTTGTTATGGATGCATTTAGCTCAGCATTTCCATGCAAGCCAAAAGGAAAAAAATAATAGGATATTATTGATTCTGCCAGTCTTTCCTCTCTTCGCCCAGCCTATCCATAAGGCCTTCATTAAAAACCTGGCCTTTATCATTCACGATTGCCGGTATCTGACTGCAGTAGCAGTTAAACCGGTTTCCATTCTCTGCATAGAACGCCTCAACATCTTCGGTCGTGTACGTCCTGCCATGTCTCGATGCGTGCCATGAGCGAGTTGTGGGCTTGAGTGCTGATAACCACAGAATGGCTGTATTTAGGCCCAGACGCTCTCTCGCCCAATCAGTTTCTGCCCATTGCGCCTTGCGTAGCGCTCCGACCTGCTCAGTCTGGGATATTCGCTTAGCATCACTCATGCTGACATCGAGCCGCTTGCTGATTAGGCTGGCCGTTTCTTTCGGATTAACACCGCGCCCAATAGCGTCTGAGATTACGTTAGCGAGGTCAGCGCGAGCTTTGTCGCTTATGCCTAGCCAATCGCTGTACGTGCTCACGTATGCCGCTGCAATTTGGTTCTGATATGCCGGTGATGAAAGCAACTGACTGAGTGTCGTCTGCGATGCGTAAACCGGCGATTGAACAGAGAGATTAGTGAAGGCGTTCAACGTGCCTCGCTGATACTCTTCTGCGACATACGCAAGCGCCCACATGTCCTGACCTAAACCACCTAGAAGGTGATCATCAAGAATCACCTGCATGCGTTCCAACAGGTAAGCAAGTTGCTGCGCTGTCATGTCGTAGATGTACGTGGCCGCATTAACCTGATAGATGATATCGCCATGCACTGCGAATGACGACTGAGCGTTACCCTCCCTCTCTCTTCCGGTTAGCCTGGCATCAAGTAGTTGCTTGAGGTCAGTCTTGATGCCGAGATACCGCTCTTCGATGTCCCGGTACATCTTGTTTACTGCTCGGTATGACTGTGTAGGGTCGGCTTTATTGCGCGGTACGATTGGTGTCCCGATTCGGGTCGCTGTTGTCGTCATCTCCATTCAGCGGATCCTTAGCGGTTGGTTTTGCGTTGGGGTCTGGTTCTGGAGGCTCAGTCATCGGCTCAAGCTCACCGGCAGCACGGATTTCGTTAATCTCTACCGCTGGTGTTCCGTATGCCTGCTGAGTCTTCTGCGCGATGTCTGCAAGCTTGCCCATGTTATCGAGCTTCTCGCTGTCGCCCGGCGCGAGTAAATCCGACCAATCGACAGTAATCTCATTGGTCTTTGGCTGCCCAATGATACCAACGTCACACCAGCGCTGAACCACTTCCGTGATTACCCATGAGAGCCAACCATTTCGGCGCTCGTTACACCTGATAGCCCATGCTGTCTTGTCTTCGGTAGATGCCAGGTTGCCAGTCTGCTTACCGTAGAGAATATTGAATGGGCAGAGAATGGTTGAGGAGTAACTGTTAGCTGAAACCGTAAACGTTGGCGTCGGGTCGGCGGCGGCCACAGATAAAACTGACGCTTTACCAGCCTGCATTACGAGAGCAGCATCAGTTCCCTTGCTCATGCGTAATACTTTTTCGTTTAGAGCATCGCCTAGGTCTTTGAATCCAGCCGCGACTGCTGCTTTTCCAAGCGTAGCCATATCCGTTTCTTTATCGAACTCAATACCAAGCTGACGACTGGCGTTCTTCAGGAAACCTTCAGCGCTACCACCCTTTGACTTCTCAATATCGAGCAGGTCGTTATAGCCTGCCTCGTTAAGGGGAATGCCGGAGAGCATGTTGTCGTCTTCTGAGCCTTCAGCAAGAATGATCACCCGGCTCGGGTGAACTGTGACGCTACGGATATTGCCGTAAGTTGAATCATCGCCGACTGGTTGTTCATTAAAGGTGTAACTTACAGGCTGTCCGTAGGTGTCTGACAGCGTGTCTATGTCGTAATTGCCCGGCTTAATCTGAGATTCCCAAGCGGGAATAAGCTTGACTAAAGCAGCCTCCCCCAATCTTTTAACTAGGGCGGTATCTACCGGCTCCCACCAGTTACGATTGTCTTTAATCTGCATGATGATCGCCGAGTAATGCCCTACAAGATTGCGGCGGTCAGCATCTTTAATTTTAGACCAGTGCTTTTTGAGAAGCCTTGTTACTGTCTTCTCCCACTCAGTCTCTTTTTTCGATTTATCGACAAGTGGTCCTTCGATAATCACCGGCTTGTCTATCCAGCAAGAGTCCAGCGTCTTGTGTACGCCAGCATATGCTGAGGAGTTCCGGCGGTAGGCACGATAAAGCATGTCGAATGTTACTGTGTCCGGGTACCCAAACTCTTCCCATAAGGTGGTGCGCTTGGTGTTGCCGTTAAACTGACCTGCGTATAAAGCACGCTGGCGACCCACCGCGACTTGGTCAGCGAGGGCATTCACGAGGAACTGAACCTCGTTATTGGTATCACTCACTGATTGCTCCTTAGAAGAATACAGCGCCGACTTGTTTGTGGTTGTTCTTGGCTACGGCAAAGTAGCGGAACGCATCAGAGCCGTGAGATGTGTGGTCATGTAATGGCTTGTCTTTCCAGCAGCCGCGCTTGTCATCCCATTCCTTCCTGTACCCTTCCAGATGAGTGATGCCTTCAGCGCACCTCTCATCATCAAAGACACATTTCGGGAGGATTTCACGCACGGACTCAATGCCTGTATCAACGCCAGTTTTCGGCACCACTTTGAATGTCATTGAGTAAACCTGACCGTCGATTTCGTAGCCTTCGCGAGCCAGCTCTTTTCGGGACTTGGCATCAGAGCCGAATTCACGGTTCTCAATGTCGTGTGGTCCCCAGTGGTCGCCATACTCATAGCCGCGGTCTTTCAGCACTTTCATGTAGTGCCTCAGCCCTTCGCCGGAGTTTTCGTAGTAGTCGATGACGTGGAACTCTTCACCAACCTCACGCACGAACCAGATGGCTGTAGAGTCACCCACGCCGATATCCCAGAATGTGTGAACTGGAAGGTGTGAGTTATCGGGCAGTGAGCCAATACGCTTGTTGGTGTAGAGCCAGCGGAACTGTTTGGCGTAATACGCGCCTTCCACTGATTGCTGGAATGCCTCAGACGGGATAGTCGGGTATTCCCGTTTCATGTCGTCGCCGAGCGTTTTCTCTTTGGCGTAGTACCAAGCTTTCTGCCGTTCGTTAAGGTGAACGCCGTGCTTGGCTTGCATCTCGTCGAAGTAATCAACCAGACGTTGCGGGATGGCCTCCACCGGGTCGATTGCATACAGAGGGTTCTTCCACCAGGAGAAGAAAAAGAACTTCCAGTCGAGGTTAGAAAGCTCCTTCCCCTGAAGCTGAGCATTCTCTGCCGTTTGGCAGTAATCGAAGAAATACCCAGCTCGCCCCTCTGCAGTACTCTCAAGGGTAATCTTTCCACCGATAGGAACAGCCTCAAAGGCGCCTGTTACTATCTCCTTGGCCTTATCAGGGTACTTGGCGCAGATCTTCCCAAACTCAGAAACGTGAAGGCTGTACAGAGTGCCACCACGAAATGACGTGGATACTGTTACGCTGCCGCCAGTCTTGAAGACATACTCACTTGTTGTTTCTTTTACTAACGGATTAGCCTTCTTCACGTCATCCGTCATTCGCTGATATGCGAACTGGGTTTTATTACGAAACAGCCTTTCTGCATCTGGGCGGGTATGCGCAATTAGCGCGCATTCTTTCCGGTGAAATATCGCCAAGTCCAACTGAATAATGCAAACCTCAGTCGTGAACCCTAATTGCCGCGCTTTCAGAATAATGTTTCTGTCATGCATCCCGTCGAAGTACTCCAGTTGTTCCGGAGTCATCTTGAAAGTGACGCATTTACCGTTTTTATCTTTGATTTTGTATAGGTGATTGAGACGCCAGAATCTGTTCTTCAGGAGCTGGCTTTGCTTTTCAGTTAACACAGCCCCTCCTACAGGTCATCATCTCCTATTTCGTCCATTACGGATGCAACTGAGCTTATTGCCATGCTTCCAGAATGCTCTACCTTCTGCCTATTGGTGTAGGCATCACCGCACTCTTTAGCGGCTTGCTCCATCAGCTGAGCTGTCATCGCGAAGTTCTTCATGCCCTCAGCTTTGGTTGCCATGCGGTCAAGTGCTCGCAAACGATAGGCGCGGTTTGCAATGGGGATGTCAGATATCTCTGTCTGGAATCGTGCGCGAGTGCTGTTGAATAACTCAACCCACTTGGAGGCCAAACCAAGTCCAGCCGCCTTTGTTGGGTCGTGAGATGCCGCCTGCTGACGGGTTATGTCGATGTAGAATTCTTTCTTTACGGACTCTACGATTTGAGACGGTGTATCGAAGCACGCCAAGCCTTGAACAATGAAGGCTTTCACTTCTGGTTTCAGTGACGCCATATTTCATCATCCGTATTTAGCAGTATTAAGATTATGCCAACTTCATCATGCACGTTCCGCATGCTCTGGCGATGTTTAGGTGAGCTACTTCTGCTGGTGTATTCGCAGCATCAATAAGTTCTTGTACTTCCGCGCTTGCACCATATCGTCTGACTACACCAACAAACTCTTCGACGTCGTGCCCGCGCATTGTGAGAACCGGCTGACCTTCTTTGTTGAACTTGGGCGCGCCAAAATCATCAGTGGCTTGTGCAATGTGGTAAAGCTCATGCTCAATCAGTGCGCAGAATTCTAAGTCAGTACATTGCGAGCAGAAGTCCCCAGCCAGGGTAATGATGTAATCAGGCTTGTGACCAAACCAGTTGTACATCTGCTGCTCCATTCTTGCTTTCTGCCATCCACCTGCTCTCATAGCGACTTCTTCAGCCTGCCCAAGAATAGTTCTGCCTTTCTTTGTGAAAGCGTTTGAAGCCCACATGAATTTAATGTCGGCATTTAAAAGGTGCATGTGATCCGCGTTATGCAACTGCCCTTCATCACTGAGGATGTGCTCACTCACCCAGTCACCAATCTCTTCGGCTGGCATGAGCGCTATGTAAGGCTTAAATTCTTCAACAAAGGATAATGGCGGCATTGGTCTTCTGAGCATGTTGTCAATGCTTGCCATTCGTTATTCCTTTTCTGTTTCCTCAGTCGCCTCTGTCAACAACGGGTTAAAAGTGATCCACTTTTCATCATCACCAACGGTTCAA
>CAUQMS010000031.1:0-39520 GCA_963519305.1 uncultured Enterobacterales bacterium | reverse complement strand
AGCGCTTGCATGGCATGCAAGAGGTCAGCGGTTCGATCCCGCTTATCTCCACCAAAATTTAAAGAACCGGCCTCTGGCCGGTTTTTTGCTTTCTGGCATTCCCCTTCCTGCTCAGCGCGACGTTCATCAATCACCAAATCGCAGACATAAAAAAAGGCGCCGGAGCGCCTTTCTTAAACTACCTAAACCACTTAAACCACTTCACGATGCTTGCAACTTACGCCAGAACCAGACCGGCGATAGAAGCAGACAGCACGCTCACCAGCGTTGAGCCGTAGAGCAGTTTCAGGCCGAAGCGGGAAACTACGTTGCCCTGATGTTCGTTCAGGCCTTTGATAGCCCCTGCAACGATACCAATCGAGGAGAAGTTAGCAAAAGAGACCAGGAACACGGACAGAATACCGACGCCGCGTGGTGACAGGTCACCCGCCACTTTTTGCAGATCCAGCATCGCAACGAATTCGTTGGAAACCAGTTTAGTGGCCATAATACTGCCCACCTGCAATGCTTCGTGGCTTGGTACACCCATCATCCAGGCAAACGGATAGAAGACAAAACCCAGCAGTTTCTGGAAGCTCATACCCTGCACGTTGAAGAGGGTAAAGATCCACTCAGTCAAGCCGTTCAGTGCCGCAATCAGGGCGATGAAACCAATCAACATGGCTGCAACGATGATGGCCACTTTGAAGCCTGCCAGGATGTATTCACCCAGCATTTCAAAGAAGCTCTGACCCTGATGGATATTACCGATTTGCAGATCCTCTTCTGAATCAACTTTATAAGGGTTGATCAGAGACAGTACGATAAAGGTACTGAACATGTTAAGGATAAGCGCGGCAACGACAAAGCGTGGCTCAAGCATGGTCATGTATGCACCGACAATCGACATTGAAACCGTCGACATTGCGGTAGCGGCCATGGTGTACATGCGTTTTTCTGACATTTTGCCCAGAACATCTTTATACGCGATAAAGTTTTCTGACTGGCCCAGGATCAATGAACTCACGGCGTTGAAGGATTCAAGTTTCCCCATGCCGTTAATTTTTGATAACACGGTACCAATCGCGCGGATAACGATAGGCAAAATGCGGATATGCTGCAAAATACCAATCAGTGCAGAGATAAACACGATCGGGCACAATACATTCAGGAAGAAGAACGCTAATCCTTTATCGCTCATGTTCCCAAATACAAAACCAGTCCCTTGTGCGGCATAACCTAATAATTTTTCGAAGAAATCTGAGAAACCTTTAACGAATCCTAATCCCACTTCTGAGGACAGGAAGAAATAGGCTAACAGAACTTCGATGACCAACAGCTGGACGATGAAGCGCAAACGGATATTTTTGCGATCACGGCTCACCAGTAACGCCAGTAATGTGACAACGGCCAACGCTAATACAAAGTGCAGTATTCGGGACATGGGTGCTCCAAATTTGAGGCAGGCTATATTTCGACGGACATTCTATGTAACGCGTACATTTAAAACGTGAAGTGGCTTGCAAATATAGAAATTACAGACATCAATTGCAACATTTCTGAGCAGATGACACAAAAGATCAAGATGTTAGAAAAACAGGCACAATTGACATTCCTGTGCTAGCTTTATTATCTGCCGTAGTGTGTTCAGAATCTGGGGTCCATTTCTGTTTTTTAGAAATATCTGTTTCTGCAACTGGCATCTCATCAGGCCGGTCCGGAATGCCTGACAGATAACATCTCAGTTGCTTCCTGCCTATCAGAGAAATCACTCAGATCAATCTACATGCACTTGATAATCATTATCAATTAGATATGATTGCGGTAAGCGCAATAAAAGTAAGGTTAACTGATATGCAGAACAGCCGTGCGGAGTCCTCCGGCCGTGCATCCCGCAAGTTAAAGCTCTCCCTGATGGGGCCGGCTTTTATTGCCGCCATCGGGTATATCGATCCGGGTAACTTCGCCACCAATATTCAAGCCGGGGCCTCTTATGGCTATCAGCTGCTGTGGGTGGTGGTGTGGGCGAACATCATGGCGATGTTAATCCAGTTGCTCTCCGCCAAATTGGGCATTGCCACCGGTAAGAATCTGGCCGAACACATTCGTGACCGCTTTCCGCGTCCTGCCGTCTGGGCCTATTGGGTTCAGTCTGAGATCATTGCCATGGCAACCGATCTGGCGGAATTTATCGGGGCGGCGATTGGCTTCAAACTTTTGTTGGGCGTCTCGCTGCTTCAGGGCGCGGTGCTGACGGGTATCGCTACCTTTATTATCCTCGCCCTGCAAAAGCGCGGGCAAAAGCCGCTGGAACTGGTGATTGCCGGTTTACTGCTGTTTGTCGCGGCGGCCTATATAGTAGAACTGTTTTTCTCGCAGCCAGACATGGCGGCATTGGGGAAAGGGATGTTGATCCCAAGCTTGGCGTCCGGCGATGCGGTTTACCTTGCCGCCGGTGTGCTGGGGGCGACCATCATGCCGCACGTCATTTATCTGCACTCTTCGCTTACGCAGCGGGCGGGGAAGGCATCGAAAGCGCAGCGTTATTCGGCCACCAAGCTGGACGTCAGCATTGCCATGACCATCGCCGGTTTCGTCAATCTGGCGATGATGGCGACCGCCGCTGCTGCGTTTCACTTCAGCGGACACAGTGGCATCAGCGAACTCGATCAGGCGTATCTCACGCTGCAACCGTTGCTTGGCAACGCCGCTGCCACCACCTTTGGTCTGAGTCTGGTCGCCGCCGGGCTTTCTTCTACCGTGGTCGGTACGCTGGCCGGGCAGGTGGTGATGCAGGGGTTTGTAAAATTCTATATTCCGATTTGGGTACGCCGCGTCGTGACCATGCTGCCTTCCTTTATCGTGATCCTGATGGGGCTGGACGCGACGCGTATTCTGGTCATGAGCCAGGTGCTGCTGAGCTTCGGGATTGCGCTGGCGTTGCTGCCATTACTGGCTTTTACCGGTAACCGCCAGCTGATGGGCGATATGGTGAACTCGAAAACGGTGCAGTGGGTGGGGCGTCTTATCGTGCTGGTGGTGGTGAGTCTGAACGCCTATCTGTTGATAGGAATGATCTTCAGATAGGTATTTCTGAATTCCTATCGAACAAAAGAAAAACGGGACAGTTTGCGCTGTCCCGTTTTTTTATCTCTAAATGTGCCTGCTTACCGGCGATGATCGCCATGACCACCCCGTCCATCATGCCCGCCGTGTCCGTGATCCGGCCCGCGGCCACGATCGTGCCCGTGATGGCCATTATCATGGTGCGGTCGCCCGTAATAACGCGGCGGCGGTGGGCGGTGACGTGAACGGCTGTCCCACCAGCCGCGATCGCGCCAGCGGCCGCCGTCCCAGTAATAACCGCGATGGCTGCGCTCACCGTAATAGCGGCCACGGTGGTTATTCCACCAACCGGCATCGCGCCAGTCGTAACCATCCCAGTAATAACCACGACGGTCGCGGTCACCGATATTGATAGAGAGGCCCGGCGTGTTCAGGCTAAAGCTGCTGGCCTGCACAGCGGGTGCTGCGGCAGGCAACAGGGCAAACAACAATGTTCCAAACAATAAAGGCTTTAACATGGCGCCTCCTGATTCCTTATAATTTCTGGTAACAGTTATAAGGGGGAGGCAACAACTATTCTATTGCCTACAATCCTGTTTTGAATGTTTTACCCAGCTTAACGAAATACTTACACACACTTTTACCGCCTATCGGCACCGTTCTGATACGTGCGGGGTAAACGCTTACACCAAAATCGCTTCGATATCCGCCAGCTCTTTTTCGCTGAAATGACGATTAGCCACCATACCGACCGCATCATCGATCTGACTGGTTTTACTGGCTCCAATCAGCACAGACGTCACTTTATCCCCACGTAAGACCCAGGCCAGCGCCATCTGTGACAGCTTCTGGCCGCGCGCTTCAGCGATAGCATTCAGTTGGCGGACTTTCTCCAGTTTTTCGCTGGTCAGCTGATCGCTGGTCAGGAACTGGCTGCTGCTGGCGGCACGGGAGTCCTGAGGAATGCCGGCAAGATACCGGTCCGTCAGTACACCACCGGCGAGCGGAGAAAAGGCGATAGAGCCCACGCCGTTTTGCGCCAGCGTGTCGAGTAAATCGGCTTCAACCCAACGTTCAAACATCGAGTATTTTGGCTGATGGATAAGGCAAGGAGTACCGAGTTGTTGCAGGATTTCAAACGCCTGCCTGGCACGCTCTGCCGGATAGTTCGACAGGCCAACGTACAGCGCCTTGCCCTGGCGGACAATCAGGTCCAGTGCGGCCATGGTCTCTTCCAGCGGTGTGTCAGGGTCCGGACGGTGATGGTAGAAGATATCCACATAATCCAGCCCCATGCGCTTGAGGCTTTGATTCAGACTGGCGACCAGATACTTCTTCGAACCCCAGTCACCGTACGGACCCTCCCACATGGTGTAACCGGCCTTGGAGGAGATGATCAGCTCGTCGCGGTAAGGCAGTAAATCTTCTTGCAGAATGCGGCCAAAATGTTCTTCGGCCGAACCCGGAGGCGGCCCGTAGTTATTGGCTAAATCGAAATGGGTGATGCCGTGATCGAACGCATGGCGGATCAGATTACGCCCATTGTCGAAGTGCGCATTGTCACCGAAATTGTGCCACAGGCCGAGGGACACGGCGGGCAGTTTGAGACCACTGTGTCCACAGCGGCGGTATTCCATTGAGTCGTAACGGGTGGGGCTGGCCTGGTAAACCATAGGAGTCCTTATTATTTTAATCAGCACCGCAGTGCCGGCAGAGAACAGAGTAAAAAGACGTTTTAGTGTATGCGTTTTCACTGCTTTTGCCAGCTAACTCGATCACAGCCCGCGCTGATAACCCACTTTCAGAGCCTTCCTTTTGTTGCGTAAAGCAGATATTACGCCTGCGCATTACCTTTACTGATTAGCCAGAAGCTATGCGACACGAACGTGCAGGGCTGTAACTCAAAATTTCCAATCACTCTTTTTTCTAATAAATTTCATAATTCACAAACTGCGCTAATACTTTAATAGTGTGATCGACTATATAAATCAAAAATTGCAGGGGATCATGATGAATACGGCTTATACAGTAGGTGACTATCTGCTAGACCGCCTTAATTACGCGGGCGTGACTGAACTGTTTGGGGTTCCTGGCGACTACAACCTGCAATTCCTTGACCACGTGATCAGTCACCCAAAAATCGCCTGGGTAGGCTGCACCAACGAACTCAACGCCGCCTACGGTGCTGACGGTTACGCGCGCCGCAAAGGGGCCGCTGCTTTGCTGACGACGTTCGGCGTGGGTGAACTCAGCGCCCTCAATGGTCTGGCGGGCAGCTACGCCGAATATCTCCCCGTCATTCATATTGTCGGCGCGCCGCCGCTCTCCTCGCAGCGCAAAGGTGAATTACTGCACCATTCACTGGGCGACGGCAATTTCGGCCATTTCGCCAAAATGTCGCAACCGGTGAGTGTGGCTCAGGGGTTACTGACGCCAGAGAATGCGCTGGAGGAGATTGACCGCGTCATCTCGCAGGCGCTTTATCACTCGCGGCCGGGCTATTTATTGTTACCGAGCGACGTCGCGGCCTTGCCGGTATTAAGCCGTGCCGTGCCGCAAACTGCGCAGACGGCCACTTTCTCTGAAGATTCACTGACGGCATTTGTGGCGGCGGCGCGTGAGCTGATGCAAGGCGCACGGCACGTAGCGTTGCTGGGGGATTTTCTGGCCGACCGCTTTGGCGTTCAGGACGCGCTCTCCCGCTGGATGGAAGAAGTGCCACTGCCACATGCGACGTTATTAATGGGCAAAGGGTTATTCAATGAACAACGACCGCACTTTGCGGGGACCTACTCCGGGGTAGCCAGCTGCCCGGTGGTCAAAAATGTGATCGAGCAGTCCGACGTACTGATTAACATCGGTGTGCGTTTTACCGACACTATTACCGCCGGATTCAGCCAAAAGCTGCCCGAAGGCAAATGCATTGACTTGGATCCGTTCAGTGCCCGTATCGGTAAACAGATTTTCCATCAGTTGCCGATGCACGCTGCGGTAGAAGCGTTGCATCAGCTGACGGCGGAACTCTGCTCTCAATGGGAAACTCCGCATTTCACCCGCACGCCGCTGCCGGTTTCCGATAACATTCCGCTCGACCAGCAGGTGTTCTGGCAGCAAATTCAGGAATTCCTGCAGCCTGACGACATTCTGGTGGTGGAGCAGGGAACCGCGAGTTTCGGTGCTGCTGCGCTGAATCTGCCGCAGGGTTGTGATTTTATTGTGCAACCGCTGTGGGGATCGATTGGTTTTACCTTACCTGCGGCCTTCGGCGCGCAAACGGCCGAACCTGACCGGCGGGTGATATTGATCATTGGCGACGGTTCCGCCCAGCTGACCTTACAGGGGCTGGGCGCGGCTATACGCTATGGGCTGAAAACGACTATCTTTGTGATCAACAATGACGGTTACACGGTGGAGCGGGCCATTCATGGCGAAACCCAGCGCTACAACGATATTGCCCAATGGAACTGGACGCTGTTTCCGGCGGCGTTTGGCGGCAAAAATGTGCTCAGTGAGCGGGTTGAAGATCGCCATCAGCTCAGTGCGGTGATGGCGAAAATCAGGGATAAACCGCAGCTGGCCTGGGTGGAAGTAGTGCTGCCGAAAATGGATATCCCTGAGCTGCTGGTGGCCGTCACGCAATCTATCGCCAAACGTAACTCGGGCCAGTAACGCTGCCCGTTACGCCTCGGGGCTGATACCGGCCAGCTGCGGATCAATCAGCTGGTCGATGAACCAACTCCCCGCCGGGCCAGGCTGATTGTTTTTGCTCCAGACAGCATCGACTGAAATCAGTTTCGGCCAGCCGCGCATTGGCAGCGTCACCAGTTTGTTATGCCCGAACTGGCGCACCAGCCAGTGCGGGAGGATTGACCAGCCAAATCCCTGTTCGGCCATCTCCAGCAGCATCAGATAACTCGGCGCAGACCAGGTTTGCCCCGGTGCGCGGGTTTCTGTGCGCCGGTAGGGCTGGAGGATTAACTGGCGGAAAGTGTGCAGCTGTTCCGGCTGAATATTTGCCAGCTGCGCGAGCGGGTGGTCGCGGCTGACGAAGATATCCATGTCGGTCTGCTCGGGCAGACGTGCGACGCCGATGTCCGGCGGGTACGAATCCTGAACCTCCAGCATACCTATGTGCGCCCGTCCGGCCTGCAACAGATCAATGACATCCTGATCCTCGGCAATAAGGCACTCGAACTCGATATCCGGATAGCGGCGCTCAAAACGCTTGAGCAGATTTTCATGGTGCGTCGGCTGATAGGTATCAGACAGCACAAACGTCAGCTGTGTTTCGATTTGCGTAGAGAGGCGGATCGCCAGTTCATCCAGCCGCTCGCTGGCTGCCAGAATCGCCTGCACGTGGTTCAGCACCCGTTTTCCCTGCGAAGTCAGCACCGGCTGGCGGCTGCTGCGGTCAAACAAGGTCAGCCCTAAATCCACCTCGAGATTGGCAATCGCGGTACTGACGGTCGACTGGCTTTTGCGTAATTTGCGTGCGGCGGCAGAAAACGAACCGGTATCGGCCGCTTCGACAAACGCCATTAAAGCTTCCGGGGAATAACGCATCGCGGTTTCTCACTTCTTTTTGATCACTCAATCCATCTATTTTATCGATATTAACTATCTTTTATCCATCTTATTTAACGATGATAATGGCGACCTGTGACAGCCGTCACTGCTTAAATTTGTACAACAACAACGGAAAATGGCAGGTCTTTATGTCAATCAATACAAAAAATATCGCTAAAAAATCATTTGGTGAACGCATTTTGCACGCCGTCGGTTTTGAGGCCCTGGCGGTACTGATTTCCGCTCCGGTCGCTGCGTGGCTGTTAAACAAATCTATGTTTGAAATGGGGACACTGGCGATCCTGCTCTCCACGACCGCGATGGTGTGGAACATCATTTATAACTCGGTTTTCGACCGTTTGTGGCCGGTGAGCCGTGTCACCCGTACGATGAAAGTGCGTGTCTGCCACGCGTTGGGTTTTGAAAGTGGGTTTATCCTGCTCGGGTTACCGATAGCGGCAGGCTGGCTGGGTATTTCGCTGCTGAATGCGTTTATGCTGGAGATCGGTTTCTTCCTGTTCTTCCTGCCGTACACCATTGTGTATAACTGGCTGTACGACACGCTGCGTCAGCGCCTGCTTAACCGCAACAGTCTCAACCGCGAAAAAGCCGCGAAACGCTGTTCGGCGAAACACTGATTTCTGGACCGATTTGTCAGCAGGCGGCACCTCGGTTATGTTCTTATTCTGACAAGGATAAGAACAACCAAAAGGCGCAGCAGATGAAAACATTAGGTCTGATCGGCGGCATGAGCTGGGAATCCACCGTTCCTTACTACCGCACTATCAATGAGCACATCAAACAACAGCTTGGCGGATTACACTCTGCCAGGCTGTTTTTGCATAGCGTTGACTTCTACGACATCGAGCAGTTGCAGGCGAAAGGGGACTGGCAGCAGGCTGGTCAGATTCTGGGGGATGCCGCACAGTCTCTGGCCCGTGCCGGGGCAGAAGTGATCGTAGTTTGTACCAACACCATGCATAAAGTGGCCGACGATATTGAACGTATTGGCGGTTTACCCTTGCTGCATATTGCCGACGCGACGGCTGAAAAAATCAAGCAGCAGGGGCTTCGCCGTATCGGATTACTGGGCACCAAGTTTACGATGGAGCAGGATTTTTATCGTGGGCGTTTGCAGGATAAACATCAGATTGACGTGGTGACGCCGGATGAGGCTGACCGCGATATCGTCCACCGCATTATTTATGAAGAGCTGTGTCTGGGGAAAATCTGTGATACTTCCCGCGACGAGTATCGCCGGATTATCGGCAAACTCGAGCAGCAGGGCGTCGAAGGGATCATTCTGGGGTGTACTGAAATTACCCTGCTGGTGGGGGCTGAGGATGCGGCGGTGCCAGTGTTCGACACCACCGCCATTCATGCATTAGCGGCGGCAGAGTATGCACTCCGCGCGCCATAACCGTTTACTCCGGTTCGCTCTTGTTCCTGCTGGCCGGAAGGTATTTGCTGACCAGCATCAGCGGTCTGCCAGCCAGCAATAGCCAGGCTGGCAGCATCACAATACAGAGCAGCGGCAACAGTTTGAAGCCGGGCACCACGGCGGCGGCCATAAACAGACTCAGCCAGCCATCGCGCGTTACCACCAGCACCATGCCCATCACGGCGCAGGAGACGGTGACTGCCGCCGGAACGTTCGGCGCGTACTGATGCAGCATCAGGCCGAGCGACACCCCGACAAACACCGCCGGGAAGATGCGCCCGCCGCGAAAACCACAGGCGGCGGCAACCACGAGTGCGGCCAGCTTGGTCAGGGTGATCGCCAGCATCGAGCTGATGCCAAACATCTCATGAGATCCCGCCAGCTGTTTCATCTCATCCAGTCCTTTGAACAGGGTAATTTCCCCGCCAATCAGCGCCAGTAAACCGAGGATAAAACCGCCGATCCCCAGCTTAAGAATAGGATTGCGGATACCATTAAACATTTTGTGCAGATGCGGGAATATCCACACGCCTGTCATGCCGAGCGCGATGGCTATCAGCACCACCACAGAGCCGCTGAACAGGTCAATCAGCGATGTGGCATTATAAGCATCAATTTTCAGGGAGAAATCCGGCACGAAGAACTGGTCTGTCATTACCGCACCGGCACCCGCCGCAACCAGAGGCGCGAACAGGCGGTCCCACAGCGGAACGTCTTTGTCACTTCCCAGCGTTTGGGAAAAAATGAGGGCTGCGGCTACCGGCGTGCCAAACAATGCGCCGATCGTGCCCGACGCGGCCAGAATCACCCAGTCCGTCGTGGGAACCTGAGGTAACAAACGTCGGCCCACTGCGGCCGCCAGCGCGATGTTAATCACGGTGATCGGATATTCCGGCCCGAGACTCACGCCGCCCGCCAGCCCGAGCATCAGCGCCAATGCCAGCCCCGGAAGTGCATTAAGCGCCACCGGCGCGCCGATCAGCGACTCCGTGGCGGGATCCGGCCCGGCGTGACCCGGCATATACTTGATCAACGCCCCGACGCCTAAGCCCGTCAGGGTTAACATAAACAGCGTCCAGGTCGCCGACTGCGTATTGATATGCAGCGCCGTGGGAATCTGCTCCCAGAGAAACGTTTGTAACGCACCGGCAAGCAGCATGACCGCCACCAGTATCAGGCTCGACAGTGCGCCGATGACCATCGCTGGCACGGCAAAGGCCAGCATTGTTTTCGCACGGGGATGCAACATGCAAAATTTCCTTTATATGAAGTAAAGCACTTGCCCGGGCTTCAGCACTGGCTTTCGTGATCGCCATGATGGCGAAGAATCTGGCTGGCGGCGATATTATTCTAAATGACACTATGCATAAATGCGCGCTGGCTCAAATCGGCATTGCAGCCTATAGCAATTACCGCTATTTTGCCCTCACAATTGTGCGATCTTTTAGCGTCTTGCTGGTGGGGTTTGAATAGCCATCAACGATTGATAATAACGGCTTTATTGGTTTTTTAAGCCCCCCGATATCCAGCAGGATCAAGAATTTACTTTTTCGGAGAATAAAATGACTCAATACTCCCTGGTGGGTGACGTCGGCGGCACCAACTGTCGTCTGGCTCTTTGCGCGCTCGACAGCGGTGAGATCTCCGCTGCGCAGACTTTTTCTGGTCTGGACTACGACAGTCTTGAAGCGGTGGCACGTGTTTATCTCGAGCAGCAACATCAGGACGTGAAGCACGCCTGTATCGCGATTGCCTGTCCTATTACCGGCGACTGGGTGGCGATGACCAACCATACGTGGGCATTTTCCATCGCAGAGATGAAAGCCGGTCTGAAACTGGATCACCTCGAAGTGATCAACGATTTTACTGCGGTATCGATGACCATTCCGATGCTAAAAGAGCAGGATTTATTGCAGTTCGGCGGTAAAAAGCCCATCGATGGTAAACCGGCGGTGATTTATGGCGCAGGCACCGGGCTTGGCGTTGCACATCTGATCCACGCCGATAAGCGCTGGCTGAGCCTGCCGGGTGAGGGCGGTCATGTTGACTTCGCACCGAACAGCGAAGAAGAGGACATGATCCTCGAACAGCTGCGCACCGAAATGGGCCACGTTTCTGCCGAGCGTATTCTCTCCGGTCCGGGGTTAGTGAATCTCTACCGCGCCATCGTCAAATCAGATAACCGCGTGCCGGAAAATCTGGCACCGAAAGATGTGACAGAGCGGGGCCTTGGCGAAGATGACATTGATTGCCGGCGCGCACTCTCGCTGTTTTGCGTGATCATGGGGCGTTTTGGCGGCAATCTGGCGCTGAACATGGGGACGTTTGGGGGGGTGTATATTGCCGGTGGTATCGTACCGCGCTTCCTGGAATTCTTCAAAGCCTCCGGTTTCCGTGCCGCTTTTGAAGATAAAGGGCGTTTCAAGGATTACCTGGTGGATATTCCGGTTTACCTGATCACCCATGACCAACCGGGTTTGTTAGGCGCCGGAGCCTATCTGCGTCAGTCAATGGGGCATACCCTTCGTCCTTGAAGCCCCCGCGCAGTCAGCTGCTGCTCCAATGAGTTTGGGTGCACCTTGCGGTTCTTCTTTTTGGAGAGCCGCTTTTTCTTTCACTAAAACCGCATTAACCTTCTGAACTCCTTCACCTTGCTTCTGCTTACCGGCACTTCGAAATCCAGATCACTTAACCGCAAAATATAGGTGTTGTTAAACCATGGCACGATCTCGCGGATCTTCGACAAATTCACGCAGTACGACCGGTGGCAGCGGAAAAAATGCTCTTCCGGCAGACGGGTACAAAGCTCGCTGATATTCATCGGCATGGTGAACTCTTCCCGACGCGTAAATACCTGCGTCACTTTCTCCTGCGCCGCGGCGTAATAAATGTCGTTGATGTCCGTGACGATGATCCGCTCATCTTTGATCAGATTAATGCTGTGGCTGACCCGGCCAGTACTCGGCGCGCTCTGGGTTTGCTCCTGCTGCTCTTGTTTGTCTCGCTTAAAATGCGACTCGAGCTTTTGCAGCATGGTGACAATACGCGACTCATGATACGGCTTGAGAATGTAGTCGAAGGCTTCGATCTCGAAGGCTTCAGCCGCGTGCTCTTTATAGGCCGTGATGAATACGATGTAGGGCTTATGGGCGAACTTACTGATATTTTGCGCCAGCAATACGCCGTCGAGCGAAGGAATGCTGATATCCAGAAAAATCGCGTCCACTTCATGCGTTTGCAGATATTTGAGCACGTCCAGTCCGTCATCAAACGTGGCTTCAATTTTGATGCTGCTGTGGGCCTTAATCAGATAACTCAGCTCCTCCTGAGCGAGGACTTCATCCTCAACGATAATGGCTTTCATGCGGTTTTTTCCGTAGTGATTAAAAATGAAATCTCGGTGCCGGGCTCAAGACGACGGATTTGCAAACCCTGACCGTAAAGTAACGAAACGCGGTGATGCACATTCAGCAGGCCGATTTTATTTCCCGGCATCTCGTTGGCCGCGACCCGCTCAATGGTTTCCTGATTAATACCGTGGCCAGTATCTTTAACCGATACCCTGACATTGCCGCCGCTGTGCTTGACGGCAATCACCACCACCCCTTTGCCGCTGCAAGGCTGAATGCCGTGAACGATAGCATTTTCGACTAAAGGCTGGATCAGCAAACTCGGGATGCGCACCGAAATATCTTCATCGATATCATAAATCACCGTCAGTTTGCTGCCAAACCGCGCCTGTTCGATAGCGATATAATCCTGCACCTGATGCAGTTCTTTGCGCAGATCGATGAGCTCATCATTCAGCTCAAGGTTATAGCGCAGATAGCGCGACAGATTGATGATCAGCTGGCGCGCCGTATCCGGGCGAACACGAATAGACGACGAAATGGCATTCAGCGCGTTAAACAGAAAATGAGGGTTAATCTTGCTTTGCAGCGCGCGCATTTCGGCTTTATTGGCCATTTCACGCAGCTGTTCGGCCCGCGACACTTCCATCTGCGTCGAGATGATTTGCGACAGTCCGATCGCCATCACTTTCAGCGAATAGGTGATGCGGTGCGCGTGGCAGTAATAGATTTTCAGCGAGCCCGTTACCACGCCTTTTTCCCACAGCGGAATGATGATCAGCGAGTGAATTTGTGGCGTGCGGTGCATCTCATCATTATTCTTGATGGTGATTTTGCCCTTTTCGATCGTCAGCTTGGTGATATCGCTGAGGGTTTCATCGCCAATATTGTACTTCTCGGCGCCGACGCCAACGTACGCCAGAATGTTTTTGGTGTCGGTGATCGCCACGGCGTCAGCATCGATATCCTCGCGGATAATGCTGCAGATAGTCGCCAGAGACTCGGCATTGATATTACGAAAATAGGGCAGTGTTTTATTGGCAATATCCAGCGCCAGCCGTGCCTGGCGGGCGGCGATCACCTCTTTTTCATCTTCCACGCTCTGCACCAGCAGCACAATAAGCCCGATGGAACTGGCCCCCAGAATCAGCGGCGCGGCAATATTCATCACAATATCCAGCCCCAGCGAAAAAGGTTTTGCCATCAACAGGATCAGCAGCATCGTCAGCGCTTCGCACAGCATCCCGGCGGCAATCCCGACTTTCCAGTGGTTGGCTTTCTTTACTTTCAGATTGATATAACCCGACAGGAAACCGGCAGTAATACTGGTGATCAGACAGGGCAGTGAGGTCGGGCCGTGAATGTCGATCAGAAAGCGGTGGGAACCCGAAATCAGTCCGGTAATAATGCCCACCCATGGCCCGAACAGAATACCGCCAGACATAATGGCGATGGTGCGCACGTTGATCAGTGAGCCTTCAACGTTGATCCCCGACAGGGTGCCAAAAATGGCAAACAGGGAAAAAATCGTCGTGACAGCAGCCAGTTCCAGTGGCGTATGGTTATGGCTCTCTTTCTGGAGCAGCTTGCGGAACAGGCGGGTGCGGGTCAGGAAGAACAGGCAAATCAACATCAAAGCAGCACGGTCAAAGACCGCCAGTAACATTTCAAAAACTTGCGGCACGGCAGGCTCTCTGGGTGGTGGCATTGGGAATGCGAACTATTGTATGTTGAAAACGCCCAGAGTGCGGGCAGAATAACGCAATATTTCCTTAACTATTTTGCGCAGGACGGGTGATGAAAACGCTGACGCCTTTGTTGTTAACAACCGAACGTTTGTCGATGCAGCCGATTGAAGAAGACGACTGGTGGCTGTTCCGGAAATTGTATCAGGACGCCAGCGTGATGCGTTTTATCGGCGATCTGGACACGCCTGCGCAAATCCGCAGCCGCTTCGAACAGCGCTTAGGTTATTGGGATCGCAATGCCGATTTCTGGCTATGCCTGACGATCCGGGAACGTGACACCGGCAACGCCGTGGGGCTGACCGGCTTTTTTCCGGACTGGCGGCCCTATCAGCAGGGAGAAGTCGGATTTATTATTTCGCCGGAACATCAGGGCAGGGGCTATGCGGTGGAATCCCTGCGTGCGGTGCTCGATTTTGCGTTCGACCATTGCGGTTTTCACCGTTTACAGGCCAATGTGCTGGAGGGCAATGACGGTTCACGCCGTGTGCTGGAAAAGTGCGGCTTTCGTCTGGAAGGCAATTTGCGCGAAAGTTACCGCATCGGTGAAATATGGCATAACGACTGGCTGCTGGGTATTTTGGCGGATGATCCGCGAGGTTAAAAATTTGTTGCTCAAAGACTCGACAGTTTTTTGCGCCTGATATATGTTCATTGAGGATCGCAAATGCGGTCAGCGTCGCTCGGACGGTCCGGGCGCTCACGTATCCTCGAGGAATTTATGGCTGACTCACGTTCACCACGTCGTTTTTCACGTATCGATCGTCTTCCCCCTTATGTTTTTAACATCACCGCTGAATTGAAAATGGCTGCGCGACGTCGCGGCGAAGATATTATCGATTTTAGTATGGGGAATCCGGACGGCCCGACGCCGCCGCACATTGTTGAAAAACTGGTGCAGGTCGCCCAGCGCGAAGACACCCACGGTTACTCCACCTCGCGCGGCATTCCACGCCTGCGCCGGGCGATTTCACGCTGGTATGCCGACCGCTATCAGGTCGAGATTGACCCGGAAAGCGAAGCCATTGTCACCATCGGTTCTAAAGAAGGGCTGGCGCATCTGATGCTGGCCACGCTTGATCACGGTGACACCGTTCTCGTGCCCAATCCAAGTTACCCGATTCATATTTATGGCGCAGTCATTGCCGGTGCGCAGGTGCGCTCTGTGCCGCTGACTGAAGGCGTGGACTTTTTCGCCGAACTGGAACGCGCGATCCGCGAAACTATTCCGCGCCCGAAAATGATGATCCTCGGCTTCCCGTCTAACCCGACCGCCCAGTGCGTTGAGCTCGACTTTTTTGAGCGAGTCGTCGCGCTGGCCAGGCAGTACGACGTGCTGGTTATTCACGACCTGGCTTACGCCGACATTGTTTACGATGGCTGGAAAGCGCCGTCGATTATGCAGGTGCCGGGTGCGAAAGATATTGCGGTGGAGTTTTTCACTCTGTCGAAAAGTTACAATATGGCAGGCTGGCGTATTGGTTTTATGGTCGGTAACCCTGAGCTGGTAAGCGCGCTGGCCCGAATCAAAAGTTATCACGACTACGGCACCTTTACGCCGTTGCAGGTGGCGGCCATTGCGGCGCTCGAAGGCGATCAGCAGTGCGTGAAAGACATTGCCGAACAGTACCGTCAGCGCCGTAACGTGCTGGTGCGCGGACTGCATGAAGCGGGATGGATGGTGGATAACCCGAAAGCTTCCATGTACGTCTGGGCGAAAATCCCTCCGGCTTACGCCCATTTAGGGTCACTTGAATTTGCCAAACGTCTGCTGGCCGACGCCAAAGTGTGCGTCTCTCCGGGTGTCGGTTTCGGTGACTACGGGGATACTCACGTGCGTTTCGCCCTGATTGAAAATCAGGACCGTATCCGTCAGGCCGTTCGCGGCATCAAAGCCATGTTCCGCGCCGACGGAGTACTCGCACCGAAAGCCTGATGAAGGCTTTCCTGCACCCAACAAAAAACCCGGCTTTCGCCGGGTTTTGCTATTTTATGGCCTGCAACAGTCATGTCTCAGGCTGCATGCCAGACAGAAATTATCTGCGGCCGACCAGTTTCGCCAGCAGGAAACCCACACCGGCGGCAATCAGCAGGGCCGGAACCGGGTTGTCAGAAGTCTGACGCTTCACGGTGTCAACGGCATCATTCACCGCGTACGAGGCCTGAGAAAGATTTTTGCGTACTACCCCTTCAGCCTGCAAATCACGATCCTGCGTTGCGCGGCCAAACTCTTCCTGACCTTTGCCCACCACTTCTTCCACTTTATCTTTCGCTTTATCAAACATAAGCAGTTCCTTTTGTCTGCGGGACCAACCAGATTCGGGTCCGGCTCATTCAATGAACAAAATAGTGCATGTGATTCATACATGACTAACTGTAGACCATCAGGACAACGAAAACGGCCGTGGTTAACATTGAGTAACAAACACGGCCGAAAAAAATAGGTGGCGGGCGGCGGCAGAATTACTTAACCGGCAGCGCCATCACTTGTCTGGTGGTCATGATTTCGGCGAAAACGTCAGCCACACCAGCCAGTGCGGAGCGTTGCAGCGTCGCGTGATCTACCTTTTTATTATCCCAGGTATCGAGGTCACGGGTGGCAGTGGCATCTTCAGGGATGATCACGTCAAAGCCCAGTGGCACAGCGTCACGCGCCGTTGAAGAGACGCACATATGAGTCATCAGACCGGTCACGATGATCTTTTTGATGCCCAGATCTTTCAGCTGTTTTTCCAGATCCGTACCAACGAAGGAGCTCGGTGTTGCCTTGGTGATCACTTTGTCGCCAGCAGCAGGTTGCAGGTCTTTATGGAATTCTGAGAACGTGGTGCCTTTGGCGAACAGCGGACTGTCAGCCGGACCTTCATGACGAACGAAGAACACAGGCATCTTCTTGTCATGGGCAAATTTCACCAGTTCCTGAGTTTTCTTTAACGCTTTCATGCCATCTGGGATCGGCATTTTTCCGGTGAAATATTCGTTCTGGAAGTCGATCACAATCAGCGCAGTTTCTCCTGCCTGTAATGAGGTGGTCGCCGGGGCGCTGCTCATTGTGCGGATAGTCGGGGCTGAGTGAGTTTGCGCATTTGCGGTATTCATCGTCATTGTTGTTGTCGCCATTGAGAGCGCCAGAGCGCTGTAAGCCAGAAGTTTTTTCATTGTAGTATCTCCATGAGATCGTGCTGATCCCGTTCCGTTGGGCTGAGTCAGAAACAGATTGCCGTACGGGTCACCGTGTCTGCGTTGGCGGCCATTCTGCGTGTTTCTTATGCATCGCCACAGAGAGTGCAGTAACCAAAAGCGGTATTTTTACGCCAAAATGGTATTTTTGATCTCTGAACCGGTCACTGCCTGCGGGCAACAAGGAGTGTTATGTCTGTCATTCACGTCGGTATTGTGGTTTTTCAAGACATCATCCCGTTTCACCTGTCGGTGCCCTGTGCGGTATTCGAAAAAGCACTGGATGTGCAGGGCGAAGCGGCCTATAGACTGAAAATCTGTGCAACCGAAGCTGGGCCACTGCGCACCAATGCCGGTTTTTCCATCCTCGCCGAGCACGGGCTGGACGCACTTGAGTCCTGCGATATGGTCATGGTGCCGAGCTGGAGCACACCGCAGCAGGCGCCGCCCGCTGAACTCATTTCAGCGCTGCAACGCGCCCACGAACGGGGCGTGCGGATTGTCGGATTATGCATGGGTGCCTTTGTGCTGGCGGCTGCAGGTCTGCTGGATAACCGCCGGGCCACTACGCACTGGCACTGGATGCCGGATTTTGTGCGCCTCTATCCGTCCATCTCGGTGGACCGGAACGTGCTGTATGTTGACGATGGTGACATCGTGACTTCCGCCGGTACGGCTGCGAGCATCGACTGCTGCCTGCATCTGGTGCGTCAGCACTGCGGTGCCGATGCCGCGAACGCCGTGGCGCGCCTGCTGGTGGTGCCTCCGCACCGGCAGGGGGGGCAGGCGCAATACATTGAGCAGCCGGTCTATAACACCGCAGGCGGCGACCGTTTTATGGAAGCGCTCAGCTGGGCCTCCGAAAATATACAAAGCGAACTCAGTCTGGATGTGATTTGTGAAAAAGCCTGCATGAGCCGCCGCAGTTTTACCCGTCGCTTTCAGCAAACCACCGGCACCACCGTAACGCAGTGGTTGTTGAATCAGCGGCTGGCCGTGGCGCAGCGTTTTTTAGAAAAAACCGATCAGCCGGTGGAATTGGTGGCGCAAAAATCCGGTTTCAGTTCGGCGTTGTCGATGCGCAGGCATTTCCAGCAACAGTTCAAAACCTCTCCGTCGCTTTACCGGCGCGAGTTCCGGGGTAGCCACGGCTGATGTACTAACCCTTTGTGTTGCTGAGAGTTTTCTTATTTGGCCCGTCAGACAGGCAAATTCAGCACAAGTCACTAGGCTTAATGAGGTGAATAAAAGTTCATCCATTGGGTGATAAGAGGGGGAAAATGACACAGGACGCGCTGAAGAAAGGCCGCATCGAGGTGATCCGGCAATTTTACGCCAAGCTGGATCAGGCGGATGCCACTTTGCTGGATCTGTTTACCGAAGATACCGAGGTATTTTTCCCGAAATTTGGCACGGCGAAAGGTAAATCATCGCTGGGGGAGCTCGGTAAACGCTTCGCGCTGGAGATCGACATGATCCAGCACATTCAGGATAAATTTCGTTTTATCAGTGATGGCGAAACGTTGGTGCTGGAAGGGCAGATGCGCGGCGTGATGCAAACGGGTGAACGCTGGCCTGCGCCACAAACCGGCAGCCATCACTTCTGTTCGGTGTTTGAGTTTGAGGATTTGCGCATCAAAAGGCTCAGTATTTATCTCGATCCTGATTTTAATCTTGAGGATAAAAAGCGGGTCAAGAATTACCAGCAACCGCCGAAGCCTGAGGAGTGAAAGGGAAAAAAAAGAGGGAAGCGGCCTCAACCGGCCGACTCCCTCGCCAACTGTCTTAAGAAGCGACAGGGACAATCAGGTTCTTATACTTTTCCAGTACCGGTGCGGAGGCATCCTGCGGGTTTTGCAACTGCCACAGGTTACGGCTGATGCCGTCATTCACCAGATAAATCACGCCAGTCTCAATTGCGGACATCAAACAGAGCATCACCGGCTCGTTGGTGGTGTAACCCAGTTCTCCTTCCAGTAATCGCTGGTAATCCACAAAGCGGAATACCCCGGCCTGCACTTCATAAGACAATATTGTTTTGCTGGTATTAACAGACGACAGAACTTCCCCGGTATTGACGTCGACAGCACGCAGGTTCACGGCTATCTGGTCTAACTGATACTGTGTGCTGGCACCAATGCCGAAATAGCGCGCGCCAACTCCGCCAGATTTCACATTACTTTCATAACCAATAATCGAGCCTTCAATCAGAATATTGGCCGCCACCAGTGACGAGAGTGGCCGCGCATTATTCACCGCTACGCTGCCGTTCTCCTGTGCCGCGCGGATAATTTTGCGTTCATTGAGCAGGTTCTGCAGCCCCTGACGCTCCAGAGGAATAAACCATTTTGAATCCTTGAGGGCTGACACCAGCATCGCCGTGGCGCTTTGCGGCACCGCCGTCGAGAAGTTACTGGCCGGATAAGGTTTGAACTGGCCGGTCTCATCCTGAATGTTGTAAACCGAGACAAAAATCTTGCCGCGTGCCGGTGGCAGATTGGTCAGATCCTGATAGCTCTGAGCACGGGGTAACAGCGTGGGTTTCGCTGCCTGGTTTGGTGGTGCAGTCAAACACCCGGTGAGGGCGAGGGTGGCAAGAAGTAAAAAAATGCTGCGCATAGGTGGCCTTCCCGATCTTTGTTGTGAGTCGATTTTTGGGGTGCTGTGCCTGTCAGGTTCAGTTGGCGCCTGAGATACCCTGAACCTGAATCGTGGAGACTTTGCCGGTCTTGCGGTCGGTGACGTTCATCACCAGCTGGCCGTCGGTGTTCTGCACGTCAACGATAAAGTCCTGCGTGACCATCCGCCCTGGTTTGCCCTGGCTGATATTGCCCATCAGATTACCCAGCAGCTGTGACTGCAGGGCGGAGGTAAAATTATCGAGGGCCGACGGGGTAGAAGAGTCAAAGTTGTAGCCGTCGGGATCTTTGTAGGAGTTCTGCGCATTGGCCTCGTTGAGTAAGAACGCGCCATTGTTCGGGTTTCCGCCAAAGTTCGGGTTGACGAACTGGAAGACCATATTTCCTCCCCATGAGAGCGGGGAGACCAGTAGCAACGACAAAAGGGATACATAAGTTTTCACGGTGTGCTCCTAAAATTCATCGCCGGTAAGATCGCCGGTGCTTAGCAGGGCTTTATCAATCTGGCGGCGAGACAGTGCATCGAGCACGCTGGCGACCGCTGTATCGATCTCTTTGTTAAAATTGCGTCGGTTGGGGAACAGCAGCGTTTGATACAGGGTATCCTGCCCGATTTTGATGCTTATCCAGCTGCCCCAGCGCGCACTCGGTCTTTCACTGATGGTGATGGTCTCCGGATACGTCTTTTCCCAGCGATCGGTAAATCCACGATAAAAATCATGACCGACTGACGTCACTGTGTGGTCAGTGATCAGCCCCGGATCTTTGAGTTCCGCTGCACCGGCGCTGCAATTGAGCACGAGCGTCAGACAGAAAAGCAGACACATGGCGGCTTTTTTCATGTCAGCACTTCAGATTATCGTTGGCCCAGGAGACCGCCTGAGTCCGGTTCTTGACGGAAATCTTGCGGAACAGATTATAAAGATGCGTTTTTACTGTGTTTTCACTGATAAACAGCAACTTCGCTATCTCGGTATTTGACGCACCTACGCGCAGTTTATTGAGGATTTCCTTCTCCCGGTGGGTGAGGCCTGACTCTTCATAATTCAGATAGCGGTATTGACCGGACTGATTGATCAGATAGCTGGCAAACCCTTGGGTGAAATAGCACTCTCCGTGGATAACGCTATTGATACCTTCGACCAATTTATTTTCATCGGTCGAGATATAAAATACCGCACTGATCCGCGGCCAGGTCTCGATCTCGCGAAAGTGATAGTCATTTGGGGTATTAAATAATAATAACTTGATGTTTTCATTGAAGCGGCTGAGAACAGATTGCCAAAGAATGATCTGCCGCCTGTCGGCTTCCATCATATCAAACAGAATAAGCGCCTGTGTTAATGGCGTATCCTCCAGGGGGCTATTTTCAAGAGACTTATTGATATTATGTAGTTTAGCGTTCACGCATAGCTGATGTTTAAGCTGTTGTAATAATGCACTGGCTTGTAACGACGGCCGGGTCACTAATACTAAAAGATTATTATTTATATTTGCTTCATTACTCATAATGAAACTCCACCCTGATTTTTTCCGCAACCTGATAGCACCTTATAATTGAAGGCACAAAATAGGTTGCATCACTGCTGCTGAATGTAGCTTGTGTAACAGCCAACTCTTTAACCATAATCTTTAACCATAAATAAGCTAAAGATAGCTAAAAAGTTAAATTCCCGTCACACAGGTTAGGTACGTATTTTTAGAATCCCTTGTTTGGTACAGCTTCAATCTAGTCATTGGATATTCTAAAGCAAGGCCTATTTGTGTTTCTAAATGTAAATTAAAATGTGTAAAGTTTTCTTAACGTTCGTTAATTGATTGACCCGTTATCGATTAAATTTGTTTAACTAAGCCCTTCACACTTTCCTTACAAAGGCCTTTGTAAACACAGTCATTTCTGCCATCGCTTAGGCAGAATAATCAGCTGATATCAGTAATGTGGTGCATCTTTTGTCTACGTTATCCCAAACCTGGAGCCGTCTTTACCGCTAATTCTCTCGGGTTATAGGTGGATTTCACGCTTTTTACTAAGGTTTAACCCCGTGCAAACGGGTGATGCAGCGCACAATCTCACCCGAAAGAGGCATCGACCTGCAAAAAATAAACCGGGCGACGATTATTTTTCGCATTTTTCTTAATAAGAATTTATCGATTTGTGTGATGAATAAGAAATCGCGGAAACTCTATTTTAGGATAAATGCCATATCCCTTCCTGACATGCTGGGTGGCGTATGGGCCGGAGAATGAAAAATAGTGAAACTCATACTTTATGGTGAGGCTTTAAATAAAATACGACTTACAGGTGAGTTTTTTATTTTCACGAATATCCATACTCAACTCGTCAAACAGAAAACGTCTGAGCATCCGAAAAGATTTATCGCTTTAACCGCAGCATCAAAGTTGAGTGGTAATAAATCAGGGTCGCATTATGAAAATAAAATTCTTTGCCGTTGCGTTGCTGTCCTTGCCCTTTATTGCTGTAGCGCAACCCAATGATTTTGCCCACAGTGAAGCGGGCATCGGCATCAGCGATACATATAACAGCTCTTTTGAACAGTTAGCGGCAGGCGGAATATCAGCCTCCGGTAATTCAAGTATTATTCTCCAGAAGGGTAACAGCAATGTGGCTGTTTCCCGTCAGGTGGGTAACGGTAACAGAAGTAATATTACGCAATATAACAACGACAATACTGCCTATGTTAATCAGCGCGGAAATGGCAACAGTTCCGACGTGACGCAAAGTGGCAGCGATAATACCGCTGTCGTTGTGCAACAGGGTAATAGCAGTTCAGCATCGATAGATCAGAAAGATTTTGGCAATACGGCTGTTATTCTCCAGCGAGGTAGCCGGAGCGTGACGCAAATTAGCCAGAGTGGTACGGACCGGTCCGCCGGTGTCGTGCAAAATTCGTCAGGAATGGCGATTAGAGTGACACAGCGTTAAATATTCCGTTTCAACTGAAGGTCATCCGAAATTTAACCAATGGGGTAGCATCATGAATCTTTGGAAAATTGTGGCAGTCTCAGCTTTAGTTGTCAGTGGCAGTGCGTTCGCAGGTTATGGCGGCGGCGGCTCAGGTCCATCAACACCGCCGTCCACGACGCCGGTATTCCAGACTACCGACTGGAACGCGGAAATTCAGATTTATCAGGCGGGTACTTCTAACCTGGCGAATGCCACCCAAACGGGCGTTTCTAAGTCTCTGACCGCTATCGATCAGCACGGCTTTAAAAACACCGCTGGCACCAATCAGACCGGTGACAAAAGTCTGGTAAAAGTCAGCCAGTTTGGTGATTACAACACCTCCAATGTGTCACAAAGCGCAGACAAGAGCATTGTGCTGGTCAGCCAGAACGGCACGGCTAACTATGCTCAGGCAAGCCAAAGTGCAGACGGCAGCCTGGCAAACATTCAGCAATATGGCAGCAACAACCAGGCTTATGCTTCCCAGCATTAATCTGGCTGTTTCTGTGTAAGCAGCATTTAACAAAACAGGGCCCGAGCCCTGTTTTGTCTTTTCATACGAGGAGCCGGGCCGATGCATGTTTTACTGATCGCTGCGGTCATGTCGAATCAGCTGTGGTTTGATACGCATGCTGATGCCAGCACTTACACTGTTACGCCGATGGCGACGCTTACCGCCGGTTGTGCTTGTCAGATAACCATCGCGGTCTCCCACCGCGCGGGTGAGGGCCAAAGCACCAGCCGTCAGCAAGGCAATATCACCCTCGCTGCCAATCAGGAACAAACGCTGGGCCAGATGCGTTTTTCAATGCAGAAGGGGGAGTGGACGCAAATCACCGTCAGCCTGACCGACGGCAAAGGTTTACTGATGGAGAGGCAATTGATTTTGCCGGATAATAGTTAAGCCATACACGAAAATATAAGAAATTTCTCGCCAGCAATAAGGGGTGAATAACCTATTTGGGTAATGGATGTTAATAACGCTTGTATTGACCTGCCTGGTGAAAGATATATTCATCTTGTAAGTTGGAATGTTACATTAAGCGTTTATTTTAATTGAAAAAATCATGTTTTTACCGGTTTAAAGACCCCGCGTGACGCCATTTTTTAGTTTAATATTCTGATGCATAAGAAAATTCCCACAACCCTCTAAGACTTTTCTCTTTCTCTGAAATATTTCACTTCGTAAATAAAATAATATGTATTGTAAATGTATTTTGCGTTGGCATAATACGCCGTAACAAGGATGCTTTTTTTTTCGACAAGATACTAATAAGGATATTCCGTGCTTCGCCCCGCGATTAATATTGCCTGCCGCGTATTGGTTTTTACGTCTAGCTTTGCTATGGCTGCAAGCTATGCTGCCCCGGTTTCAGGCTCATCTCCGTTCAGTGTTCAGCCCCTTGCGTCGCAACCCCCAGCTGCGCCGCTGGCCAATGTTCCGCCGTCTGCGTTTTCCCGTAGCGCGGCAGCCATTGATGCCCAGGAGCAAATCCGCCAGCAGGAGAGGGAGCGCGCTTTACAGCAACAGAACACGCCGCAAACCGATATCCGGCTTGCGCGACCTGAGACCCCTTTACCAGACTTTCCCGCGAATGAGTCCCCGTGTTTCACGATCACGACCTTCAGGCTGACCGGCGATTCAGCCAGCCGTTTCCAGTGGGCGCTTGACGCGGTAAAGAGCGCGAAAGGCCGCTGCCTGGGCTCACAAGGGATCCTGTTGGTGATCAACAAAGTCCAGAATGCCATTTTAGAACAAGGGTATGTTACGACGCGGGTTATGGCTGAGGAGCAGGATCTCACTCAGGGGACGTTTACCCTGACGTTGCAGCCCGGCCGCATTGAACAAATCCGTTTTGACGGACCGGTCTCTTACCGGGCCAGACTCTGGAACGCGGTCCCGGCCCGTTCAGGGGATATTCTAAACCTGCGTGATATCGAACAAGCACTGGAGAACTTCAAACGCGTTTCCAACGTGGATGCCGATATTAAGATTGTGCCCGGAGAGCATGAAGCCACCAGCGATCTGCTGATCGCCTGGAAAGAGAGCCGCCCGGTGCATCTTAGCCTCGGGCTGGACGACAGCGGGTCAGAAAACACCGGCAAATATCAGGGTTCAACGACGCTGGCAATTGATGCTCCTTTCGCCCAGAACGATCTCTTCTACGCCAACATCGG
Source organism: uncultured Enterobacterales bacterium (assembly GCA_963519305.1). GTDB lineage: Bacteria > Pseudomonadota > Gammaproteobacteria > Enterobacterales > Enterobacteriaceae > Ewingella. The sequence goes on along the minus strand of CAUQMS010000031.1, from coordinate 14,411 downwards.
CAGAAGCCTTTTCCGCGATGGCCCCTATGACAGCCGCTCCAACACGCTGAACTACACCATACCCGTGGGGTACTGGGGTTTTTCTGCCAACTATAACGACTACAACTATCACCAGAATATCGCCAATGCTAACGAGACCCTCACGTACAGCGGTAAAAGCGAAAATGCCCAATTCGCGGTCTCCCGTTTGCTGTTTCGCAATCAGGCACACAAAACGATACTCAATATGCGCGCCTACCGCCGCCACTCCACCAATGCGGTGGACGACATTCAGATTGATCAGCAGCAGCGCCGCACGGCGGGTTGGGAGCTCGGGCTTAATCAGCACAGCTTTTTCGGTGACGCGGGCATTGATGCCAACATCAACTGGCGTCGCGGTACCGGCGCTTTCGGCGCACTGCCTGCGCCTGAGGAAGCCTATAACGGCGGCACTTCGCGCCCGAGCATGCTGATGGGCGATATCAGCCTGAACCTGCCTTTCCGCTGGGCTGAACAGTCCTGGCGCTATAACAACAGTTTGCGCGGGCAATGGAGCAAGACGCCGCTGACGCCGCAAGACCGTCTGGCGATTGGCGGGCGCTATACCGTGCGTGGCTTTGATGGCGAACAAAATTTATCCGGTGAAAAGGGGCTGATTTGGCGCAATGAGCTGGGCTGGAATGTGTTGGAAAGTGGGCATGAACTCTACTGGGCCATGGATTATGGCCGGGTCGAGGGGCCGGGAACCCAATATCTGGCGGGGCGGCAACTGGCGGGCAGTGCGCTGGGTGTACGGGGGGCGTTCTGGCAGCGCTTCAGCTATGACCTGTTTGCCGGTGTGCCTCTCTACAAGCCAGAGAGTTTCCATACCTCGGGTGTGACCACCGGTTTTAGCATCAACCTGCAAATCTAGCCAAAACCGCCTGAAGAATGGGCGAACGCGTTTGACTAAATAGACCAATTTTTAACAGGGACGTTACTCATGAACAAACAATGTTACCGCATCATCTTCAGCCGTACTCATGGCGAACTGAGAGTGGTGTCAGAACTGGCAGGCAGTTGCAGTACCCAGCCGGGCCAAAGCCGGGGGACGGGCATTGCGCGTCTGTGGGTAACCCTGCGTCCTGTTATGTGGCTTATGGGACTCGCCCTGTTTAGCGGACCGGTGCTTGCCAGCGGGATCGTTGCCGACGGCCAGATTGCGCCCGCGCAGCGCCCGGAAGTGATCAGCACCCAGAACGGGGTGCCGCAGGTCAATATCAATGCGCCAAATCAGGCGGGCGTTTCGCACAACCAGTACCAGCAATTTGACGTTGGCCAGCAGGGAGCGATCCTCAACAACTCTGCGGTCATGACCTCCACCCAACTGGGCGGATACATTCAGGGGAACGCCAAACTCAATCCGAATTCGGCTCCGGCCAAAGTCATCATTAACGAAGTTAACAGTAACAATCCCAGCCAGTTGCGCGGTTTTCTGGAAGTGGCGGGTGGGAAAGCGCAGGTCGTGGTCGCCAACCCGTCAGGCATTGTGTGTGACGGCTGTGGCACCATCAATGCCGGGCGCATGACCCTGACTACCGGCAAGCCTCAATTAAATGCGGATGGCAGTCTCGCGGGTTATAAGGTCGAGCGCGGGCTTATCCGCATTGAAGGCGGTGGCCTTAATGGCGATCCGCGCCATGACACCGAATACGCGGATATTCTGGCGCGTGCCGTACAGGTAAACGCCGGGGTCTGGGCGCGCGAAGAGATCGCGGTGGTGGCCGGACGTAACCAAATCAGTGCCGATGGTAAAACCGTCACGCCAATGGCGGGTTCTGATGGCGCTTCGCCAGAGATGGCCATCGACATGGGCCAGATGGGCGGTATGTACAGCGGTTATATTCGTATGGTCGGCACCGAAGCGGGCGTGGGTGTGCGCAATCAGGGCGGACATCTGCAGGCCGATAAGACGTTAACGGTCAGCAGCGAAGGCAAACTTATCTGGCAGGCGGAGCCTAACACGCAGGCCGGAGGGGATATCACCTTAACGGCCCGCGACAGCGTCGAACATCAGGGCAAACTCTACAGCGGTGGCCAGCTCAATGTGCAGAGCCGGCAGGGAGAGATCACGCAGTCCGGCACTATGGCGGCGGCAGGCAATGTGACCCTGCGCGCCGGGCAGGACATCCGCAGCAGCGGGCATCTTCTGGCGGGCAGCGATGCCAACAGCTCCCTGGTGCGCCCGGCGGATTTAACGCTGGAGAGTCAGGGCGATATTCGCGCCAGCGGCAGCCTGATGAGCCAGCAAAAAGTTAACGTCAGCGGCCGCCGGGTGGATGTCAGCCAGAGCCGCCTGACCGCCGCACAGACCGTACTGACCTCGACGGGGAGCGATGTTGCCCTGAATCAGACGCAGCTGGACAGCGATCAACTGACCGTAAACAGTCAGGGTAATGTCTATTCGCAGCAGGCTGAAATCCGCGCCGGACGCTGGGAGATCACGGGCGACAGCCTGTTCAATCAGGGCGGCGTCTGGTCGCAGGTAGGCGCAGGTGAAAGCCGCTTCGCCCTGACCGGCGCGCTGGATAACACCGACGGCAGCATCGAATCCCGCCAGCTCAACCTGAACACCGCCACCCTCAACAACCTGCGCGGGCGCATGATCGCTCTGGACAGCGCGGTGCAGCACTGGCGTATCGGCGGTCTGCTCTCGAATCAGTCCGGCGTATTGGGCAGCAACGGCAGTCTGCAACTGGATGCCGGTACGCTGGATAATCAGCTGGGAACGCTGCAAAGCCAGTCAGATCTGACGCTGGCGACGCAGCAGGAGATGAATAACCGCCAGGGCAAATTGCTGTCCGGTGGCAATCTGACCCTGAACAGCCAGGGAGTGCTCAGCAATCAGGCTGGCGATATCCGGGGGCAAAATCTCCAGATCGCCGCACAAGGGCTGAACAACGCGCAGGGTCAGATGATAAGCCAGGGGCAACTGAACTTGAATGCGCGTCAGTCCCTCGATAACCAGCAGGGGCTGATAGAAGCCGGTGACGTGCTGGATGTCACGACTGCCGGAAACTGGGATAACCGCAACGGCAGCGCCGTGGGCGCGAAGCAGGCGAAAGTCTCAGCCGCCAGTCTGGACAATGCAGCAGGCAAGCTGCAATCAGGCGGCAATTTAACCCTCAATACGACCGGCAACGTCAATAATCAGGTGGGTACCCTGACGGCGCAACAGGCGTTGTACTGGCAGGGCGGCGCGCTCAGCCTGTTCAATAACGATGCCGGCACGCTGTTAAGCGGTGGCGCGATGTCGCTGCTGGGCGGCCAGCTGAATAACCGCCAGCACGGGTTGGTACAAAGCCAGCAGGCGCTGACTTTAAATCTTGCCGGAGCCTGGGACAATCAGGGCGGGAAGTTAGCCAGCGGTGGCAGCAGCACGGTACGTGCGCTCAGCCTTACCAATACGCAGGGTGAGATTCAGGCGCTGGATTCGCTGGATATGCAGTTCACCCGCGCGCTTGATAACCGCAGTGGCAACATCATCAGCCAGCTGACGCAGCGTTTGCAGGCAGAAAATATCTTCAATAATCAGGGCTGGATCGGCAGTCTCGGCACCCTGACGGCGGTCACTCAGGGCTTTGATAACCAGCAAGGGCAAGTGATCAGCCAGCAGGATGCCAGCCTGACGGTCACCAACCTGGATAACCAAAACGGCACACTGCAGTCTGCCGCCAGTCTGGTGCTGCGCACGGCGCAGGACATCGCCAATCAGGGCGGAAAAATCAGCGCTCAGGCACGTCTGTGGCTGCAAGGGCTTACTGATACCACGGCGACCGGCGTGGTACACAATGCGGGCGGTCAACTGCTGGCTGGGGAGCAGTTATGGATCCGGGCGCAGGGCATCGATAACCAGCAAAACGGGCTGCTTTATAGCCAGAAACAGCTGCAACTGACGCTGAATGACCAGCTGGATAACCGGCAGGGCAAACTGCAAAGTGGTGAAGGAATGCAGATAAGTGCCGCCGAACTGCTAAACACTCAGGGCGTTATCGACAGCCAGCAGCAGCTCAATTTGCAACTGACCGGCGCGCTGGATAATACCCTTGGCACCCTGCGGGCCAATCTGGCGCAGAGCATCGTTGCCGACAGCGTACTGAACGCGCAAGGCGTGATCAGCAGTTTGGGTGATCTCCGGCTGACCGCTAACCAGCTGGATAACGTCGCCGGGATGGTGATAAGTCAGGGGGCGGGCGACTACCACTTCAGCGCTCTCAATAACCAGCAGGGTAAAATTCACAGCGGCGGCGTACTCGCGCTGAGCGGTACCACCGTGGACAACCGGGCGGGGCAACTGGTTTCAAGCCAGGCGCTGACGCTCAGCAGTGACAGCCTTGATAACAGTAATACCGGAGTCATCAGCAGCCAGGGCGCATTAACCCTTCATACTGACCAGTTGAATAACCGTGACGGCGGCCTGCTCATTGGCACCACGCATACCGACGTGAGCGCCACAAGGCTGGATAACACTTCAGGCCGCGTGCAAAGTGCGGGCACCCTGACCCTGTCGCAGCTCGATACTCTGGACAACCGGCTGGGGACTATTTTAGCCAACAACAACCTGAGTATCAGCGGAGGAGCTGGCCCGGCGCTGTTTAATCAGGGCGGTAATATTCAAAGTGGCGGAGCCTTAACCGCCACGCTCGGGGCGTTCGATAATCAGGGGGGCACACTGCTCAGCCAGCAGGCATTACAGCTGACTGTCGATCAGGATTACACCCACCGTACCGGGGACACGCTCAGCAGTAATACCTCTGTCACTCTGCGGGTGGCGGGCGTGCTGACCAATCTGGCGGACTGGCTGCTGCCGGGCGATCTTATCCTCTACAGCACCCAGTTGAATAACCTGGTGAGTCTGGTCGGCAATACGCTGCATCTGACAACGGGAACGCTGCTTAATCAGGGGCGTATCGAAGCCGATACCCTGACCATCGACAGCGATAACCTGGATAACCAGACCACGCTGATGTCCGATAACCTGACGGTTAACAGCCGGATCATTGACAACCACGGTCGCGACGCGCTGATCGCCGCCACGCAAAACATCAGCCTGCTGACCGGCGAACGTCTGACTAACCGTGATGGTGCGCTGATTTACAGCGGCGGAACGTTACTACTCTCCAGTGGAGACCTGATCGAGAACCGGGCCAGCAATATTGAAGCTGAGGGGGATCTGACCCTGACGGCCAGGCGTTTTGATAACCTGCGTGAAGGGCTGGACATTACCCGAGAAGCGGAGAAAAGCGACTACAAATGGCACCGCTATAACTACTACTGGCGCTCCTTTGGTGAAAATGTGAACACCGATGTCAGCACCATGGCACCAAACACCCAACAACTGACTTTCCGCGATGATGCGGCAGCAGCAAGCAATCCGTATGGCACGTTGCTGAACATCGATGCCGCCGGTAAGCGCGCGGAAGTACGCGTGAAAGATAACACCGGGCAACTTGTCAACCTGTGGGTCAACTATCTCGCACTGATCCCCAATGCCGATGGCAGTTATGCCATGACATTTTATGACGTGCGCGGATGGAACCAGGACGTTATCCCAACGCCTTATCAAAACTCCTTCCGTCGTGAACATGATATCGGGCAGGCTGTGGTGTGGGATCCGGAACGGTTCCTTGATATCGCCTCCGCACCGTTTGTGAGTGATTACAATAACCTGCGTGAACGCACGGTGACCGGCACAGTGACGACGGACAAACTGGTTTCTGCCGGTATTGGCGCGTTTGTGCTGTCAGGCGGCAATATGGTTCTGCATATCGGGCAGCAACTGCTTAACGACGCCAGCACCATCAGTTCCAACGGCAACCTGACGATTGACGGTACTGCCAACATCATCAACCAGGGTTATTCAGTGAATGAGCGGCGGCAGGAGGTGATTGTCGATCACTATGACCGTGATGAAGGACACTGGTACCCGACGAATCGACTTGATCAAACCACCGCGCTGACCACCGTTGACGGCGTGATCAGCGGCTACGGTAACGTTACGATTGGTGGCGCACACCTTGAAAATACGACGGTCAATCAGGCACAAATCAGCAGCGTGGAGGGGGCTCAGAACGCCGCTGCTGCCGAGCGTGCTGAGTGGGAGCGCAACCCGCTGGGGGTGGATATCGCCGCGGGCGACTGGCAGGCGGGTGATACGGGGCTGGGGCAAGGTAGCGGCCCACTGACGCCGGCTGAACTGGCACTGACCGACAAACAACATCTGGCCAACGTGGCGACAACCATCCCTGACAATGGGCTGTTCCGCCAGCAAACGGCGCCCGCCAGCCCGTATCTGGTGGTCACCGATCCGCGTTTTGCCAATAAGAGCAATTTCATCAGCAGCGACTATATGCTGGAACGTGTGGGCTATGACCCAAGTCAGGTGCAAAAACGTCTCGGGGATGGCTACTACGAACAGCGGATAGTGCGTGAGCAACTCCTGATGCTGACCGGCCGCCCGTCGCTTCAGGGTGATGATGCGATGGCGCAGTACCAGTCGCTCATGAACAACGGTATAAAAGCGGCCGCCGACTTCCATCTGGTGCCGGGCGTGGCCCTCACAGCGTCACAAATTGCGGCTTTACAGCAGGATATCGTCTGGCTGGTGAGCGAAACCGTCGACACGGCCGACGGGCCGCAGACCGTCTGGGTACCGAAAGTGTATCTGGCTAACAGCACGATACGCCTGACCGGCGACGGCGCGGTGATCGCCGGGGGCAACCTGCAACTCTCCACCGGCAGCCTCAGCAATGCGGGTAACCTGTTTGCGGACAAAGCCCTGAGTATTGATACCGGCCAGTTCCTGCAAACCGGCGGTGATATCCGTGCCGATACTATCAACGTGCAGGCCGACAGCATCACGATGAGCACCAACCTGCAGGACGCGCTGCGTCAGGCGAGCATGAGTGCGCGTGACATCAGCCTGAGCGGCGGCGACATCAGCCTGCAGGGCGCAAAACTCAGCGCCAGCGATAGTCTCAGCCTGAGCGCCAGCAACAGCCTGAACATCGGCACGGCGCGCAGCAGCACCACGGCGGATGTCAGCGTGATAGCCGGTTCCCTGGGTAACCGCACGCGTGAAGGGATGGAAGAGGCCGGGGATCGCCTGGCACAGGTCAGCGGTGAGTGGCAGCAGGCGCTCGGCAGCAGCCTGACGGCGGGCGGCAACCTGAGTCTGAAGGCCGGGCAGGATATTACCCTGCAGGGCAGCGAAGCCTCCGCCGGGGGTAAAATCGGTGTCCAGGCCGGGGGCAACGTCTCGTTGCTGGCCGATACCACCACCAATAACACCCATCTGGACGCCAACAGCCGTACCTCGACGGTCAGTAACGACCGCCGGGAAGAAACGCTGCACACCAGTGCGCTGAGCGGTAACAGCGGCGTCACTATTCTGGCCGGCGGGAACTTCCTGGCCGAAGGCGCGACGGTGGAGAGTGCGTCCGGCGGCATTGGCCTCAGTGCCCAACAGGTGACCATCAAAGAAGCGCGTCAGCAGCTGAGCGAAAGCGACAGCGAGCAGAACAAGACCCACAATACGCAAAGCCAGCGCGAGACGCAGAGCGCCAGTGATACGTCGCAGGGCAGCCTGTTCAGCGCCAAAGAGGGCGTGACGCTGATTGCCCAACAGGGCGACCTCACCGTGCAGGGCAGTACGGTACAAAGTGCACAGGGAACGATAGGGCTGAAGGCGGCCGGCGATATTTCTATTACGGCCAGCCGCGACGTGCATGATTTTTCGCAACAGGGCAGCAGCAGCAGCAGCGGCTTTATGAGCAGCAGCCAGAGCGCCTATCAGAAAGAAGAGCACAGCAGCACGGCCAACGGCAGTTTGCTGAGCGGGCAGGAAGTGATTTTACAAAGCGGCCGGGATATCAACGTGATGGGCAGCGACATTGTGGCCAGCGACGATGTCTCCCTGACGGCGGGCAACAACATTACGCTGGGCACGGCAGAGAACACCATGCAGTCCAGTTCGGCCAGCCAGAGCAAAAAATCCGGCCTCTCCGGCACCGGCGGTATCGGGGTGAGCTACGGCACCAACAGCCTGAACATGACTGATACAGAAAACAGTGTCACCAGCAGCGGCAGCACGGTGGGCAGTACGCAGGGTAACGTGACCCTGAATGCGGGCAATAACCTGACGGTGAAAGGCTCGGACGTGCTGGCAGGGAAAGACATCAACCTGACGGCGAAAGAGGTCAACATTCTGGCGGCGGATAACCAGAGCGTACAGACCCACACCGTGGAGCAAAAACAGACCGGGTTTACGCTGGCGCTGTCGGGGGCGGTGGGCAGTGCGTTAAACACGGCGGTTTCCAACGCCAACGACGCGACGACCGCGAGCACCGGGCGTCTGGCGGCGCTGGACGGCATGAAGTCGGCGCTCGGCGGCGTGCAGGCGTATCAGGCGGGTGAGCTGGGCGCAGCCGAAGGCAAGGACCCGGAGAACCTGTTCGGTCTGAACCTCTCTTATGGCAGCCAGTCGTCGAAGTCAGAACAAACGCAGACTTCAAGCCAGAGCCAGGGCAGCTCCCTCACGGCGGGCGGTAACCTGAACATTCACGCGACTGACACCGACATCAACGTGCAGGGCAGCCAGCTGCAGGCCGGTAAGGACATTGCGCTTATCGCCAACCGTGACGTGAATCTGTGGTCCGGCGTCAACACCTCGGAGCTTGACGGCAGCAACGAAAGCCACGGCAGCTCGATGGGCGTCGGGTTTAACATCGGCGAAGGGAAAAGCGGCCTGACGGTTAACGCCAGTGCCAATAAAGGCAGCGGCTCGGAGAACGGCAACGGCCTGACCCACACCGAGACCACGGTCAGCGCGGGCAATAACCTGAGCATCGTCAGCGGCCGCGACACCACGCTCACCGGCGCACAGGTGAGCGGCGACAAAGTTGTCATGGACGTCGGCCGTAACCTGACGTTAACCAGCGAACAGGACAGCGACAACTACGACTCGAAGCAGCAGAACGCCAGCGCGGGTGTCAGCGGCGGCGTAGGGTCGTTCAGCGCTTCGGCGAACCTGAGCCAGGACAAAATGCACAGCACCTACGACTCGGTGGTTGAGCAGACCGGCATCTTTGCGGGCAAGGGCGGTTTTGATATTACGGTCGGCGAACACACGCAGCTGAACGGCGCAGTGATTGGCAGCACGGCAGACGCCAGCAAAAACAAACTCGACACCGGCACGCTGGGCTTTAGCGACATTGAGAACAAGGCTGATTACAACGTCGAGCATCAGAGCGTGGGTATCAGCACTGGCGGCAACATCGGTGGGCAGTTTGCGGGCAACATGGCCAACAGCCTGCTGGTCGGGGTAAACGGCAACGGCAGCGACAGCTCGACCACCAAATCTGCGGTCAGCGACGGCAGCATCATCATCCGCGACCAGGACAACCAGAAGCAGGACGTGACAGACCTGAGCCGCGATGTTGAACATGCGAACCAGACCTTAAGCCCAATCTTTGATAAAGAGAGGGAGCAGCAGAGGTTGCAGGAAGCGCAGAAGATAGGCGAAATCGGCAGTCAGGTAATGGATATCGCACGGACGCAGGGTGAAATAGCGAAAGCCAACGCGCTGAAAGATCCGAACGCGATCCAGGCGGCGAAAGAGGTCCTGGCAGGCAAAGGGATCCTGAATCCGACGCAAGAGCAGATAAACAATCAGGTGGGTACTACGGCCATGGCTCCTTACGGGACGGGCAGTGACCTGCAAAGAGCGCTTCAGGCAGCGACGGCGCTGGCGCAAGGTCTGGCCGGTGGCAATTTGCAACAGGCAGCCGCAGGAGCGGCCAGTCCTTATGTTGCCGGGATCATTCATGATATGACCACCAACGCGGATGGGTCGGTGAACCTAGCAGCAAATGCAATGGCGCATGCTGTCTGGGGCGCAGTAGCTGCGCAAGCCAGTGGTAACAGCGCATTAGCCGGAGCGACAGGCGCGGCGGGTGGCGAACTGATGGCTCGATACATTGCAGGTGAAATGTATCCGGGCGTCAGGCCAGAAGACTTGAGCGAAGAGCAGAAGCAAACGCTCAGTGCTCTGGGTACACTGGCGGCAGGACTGGCCGGAGGGCTTTCGGGCGACAGCAGCGCGGATGCGATAACCGGTGGTCAGGCCGGTAAAAACGCGGTTGAGAATAATTATCTGAGTGTCAATGAGAAATCGGAGCTGGAGATACAGAAGCAGATACTCCAAAACAGCAAAGACCCGGCAGAGCGCGAGAAAGCCCAGCAGAAATACGATGCCTTGCGTGAGAAAGATATTGCCAGTGACCAGAAAGTTATCGACGCATGCAGCAATGGCAATGCCGGAAGCGCAGGTTGTGCCAGTGCAAGACTGGAGGTTATTGCGGCGAAAGGCGAGTATGAAAATACCGGTAACTACAACTCGAAAGCCAGCCAACAGTACTCAGATGCCTACGGACAGATAGTAAACCTGCTGAATATCACCGGCGTGGATGCGCAGAATCAGCAGCAGGTGAAAGATGCGCTGACGCAGTATGCAATGGATGTGCTGGGTGTTGATCGTCAAACTGCTCAGGGTTACGCCGAAACGAAGCAGGGAATGGATATTATCATTGCTTCGGTGACGCCAGTCATGGGGGCTGCGGCTGCGAAACAGCTCAGCAAAGTTGTGGATGCGAATCTGAAGGTTGTTGCCAAAGGGAATGTTGATGGTAATAAGTTCTCTGATACAAACCAGGGAGTAAGGCCGTCGCCGCAGGCTGATATTAATAAGCCAACGCTTATAGATGGGAGAGTCCAAGTTAAAATAGAGAAACTTGGTAGGGATTTACCTAATGGTAATATGGCAACAGCTCATGCAGAAGTTGGGGTAATCCAACAGGCCTTTGAAAAAGGGATGACTCAAGGACGTGAGATGACCATGAGTGTCTCAAAAGAGCCTGTATGTGGCTTCTGTCGTGGTGATGTGGCCGCAATGGCCGAAAAGTCAGGATTAAAATCGTTGACTATATATGAAGAGGCTACTGGGGCTGTTCTGTTCTGGCAACCTGGAATGAAATCTCTGAAGATGAGGGATTGATTATGATTTTTTCAGTTAGTTGGACATTGAATGGTAATGGTGGAAATGACAAAACTTCTAAATGGGAAGATATAGAGCTTTTACTGCAAAAACTTAAAAATAAGTCAGGAACTGTAACTCTTGATAAGTTTGGCCCTGATAAGTTAGGCCCTGAAATGCTACAGGTAAGAACTGAGAAAAGTAATTATCTATTGATGTTAGGTGAAACAACAGAAGATGATTATGAGGTACGTTCCTACTGGGATAAAAACCAGACGGACAAGAAGATAGATATCTTGGGTGATTATTGGCCTGCGAAGCAAGTTATAAAGGATTTTGATCTTGTTGTCCGGATCTTTAAAGAGTTCTTCGATACCGGCAATGTGTCAATTGACATTTTAAATTAGCGGTAATTATTACTAAATCCCGGCTGTAGTTGACTGGTAGGGCCTGTCACCGTTAAGGCAATAACCGACGGTGTGACGACGGGCTTGGTAGTAGCACCGCCGTCATTGCTCTTTAACATTGTTAGAAAATGAGTACTTACAGCCTGACTGCCCTGCAGGGCAGTCAGGCTGTAAGTCAGTGGTAGCGAGCAGAACAAGACCCACAATATGCAAAGTCAGCGCGAGACGCAGAGCGCCAGTGATACGTCGCAGGGCAGCCTGTTCAGCGCCAAAGAGGGCGTGACGCTGATTGCCCAACAGGGCGACCTCACCGTGCAGGGCAGTACGGTACAAAGTGCACAGGGAACGATAGGGCTGAAGGCGGCCGGCGATATTTCTATTACGGCCAGCCGCGACGTGCATGATTTTTCGCAACAGGGCAGCAGCAGCAGCAGCGGCTTTATGAGCAGCAGCCAGAGCGCCTATCAGAAAGAAGAGCACAGCAGCACGGCCAACGGCAGTTTGCTGAGCGGGCAGGAAGTGATTTTACAAAGCGGCCGGGATATCAACGTGATGGGCAGCGACATTGTGGCCAGCGACGATGTCTCCCTGACGGCGGGCAACAACATTACGCTGGGCACGGCAGAGAACACCATGCAGTCCAGTTCGGCCAGCCAGAGCAAAAAATCCGGCCTCTCCGGCACCGGCGGTATCGGGGTGAGCTACGGCACCAACAGCCTGAACATGACTGATACAGAAAACAGTGTCACCAGCAGCGGCAGCACGGTGGGCAGTACGCAGGGTAACGTGACCCTGAATGCGGGCAATAACCTGACGGTGAAAGGCTCGGACGTGCTGGCAGGGAAAGACATCAACCTGACGGCGAAAGAGGTCAACATTCTGGCGGCGGATAACCAGAGCGTACAGACCCACACCGTGGAGCAAAAACAGACCGGGTTTACGCTGGCGCTGTCGGGGGCGGTGGGCAGTGCGTTAAACACGGCGGTTTCCAACGCCAACGACGCGACGACCGCGAGCACCGGGCGTCTGGCGGCGCTGGACGGCATGAAGTCGGCGCTCGGCGGCGTGCAGGCGTATCAGGCGGGTGAGCTGGGCGCAGCCGAAGGCAAGGACCCGGAGAACCTGTTCGGTCTGAACCTCTCTTATGGCAGCCAGTCGTCGAAGTCAGAACAAACGCAGACTTCAAGCCAGAGCCAGGGCAGCTCCCTCACGGCGGGCGGTAACCTGAACATTCACGCGACTGACACCGACATCAACGTGCAGGGCAGCCAGCTGCAGGCCGGTAAGGACATTGCGCTTATCGCCAACCGTGACGTGAATCTGTGGTCCGGCGTCAACACCTCGGAGCTTGACGGCAGCAACGAAAGCCACGGCAGCTCGATGGGCGTCGGGTTTAACATCGGCGAAGGGAAAAGCGGCCTGACGGTTAACGCCAGTGCCAATAAAGGCAGCGGCTCGGAGAACGGCAACGGCCTGACCCACACCGAGACCACGGTCAGCGCGGGCAATAACCTGAGCATCGTCAGCGGCCGCGACACCACGCTCACCGGCGCACAGGTGAGCGGCGACAAAGTTGTCATGGACGTCGGCCGTAACCTGACGTTAACCAGCGAACAGGACAGCGACAACTACGACTCGAAGCAGCAGAACGCCAGCGCGGGTGTCAGCGGCGGCGTAGGGTCGTTCAGCGCTTCGGCGAACCTGAGCCAGGACAAAATGCACAGCACCTACGACTCGGTGGTTGAGCAGACCGGCATCTTTGCGGGCAAGGGCGGTTTTGATATTACGGTCGGCGAACACACGCAGCTGAACGGCGCAGTGATTGGCAGCACGGCAGACGCCAGCAAAAACAAACTCGACACCGGCACGCTGGGCTTTAGCGACATTGAGAACAAGGCTGATTACAACGTCGAACATCTGAGCACCGGCATAAGCACCAGCGGCAGCATCGGTGAGCAGTTTGCGGGCAACATGGGCAGCATGCTGCTGGTCGGGGTAAACGGCAACGGCAGCGACAGCTCGACCACGAAGTCGGCGGTCTCGGACGGCAGCATCATCATCCGCGACCAGGACAATCAGAAACAAGACGTGGCAGACCTGAGCCGCGACGTCGAGCACGCCAACCAGACGCTGAGCCCGATCTTTGATAAAGAGAGGGAACAGCAGAGGTTGCAGGAAGCGCAGAAGATAGGGGAAATCGGCAGTCAGGTGATGGATATTATCCGCACGCAGGGGAAAATCGAAGCGACCAACGCGGCGAATGAGAAGATGGAGCACGTCACGCCAGAAGAGCGTGCGGATGCGAAAGCCAAATGGGAGGCGGCGCATCCGGGCAAACCGGTGACGGATAAGGACATCGACGGACAGGTTTACCAGACCGCTTACGATAAAGCGTTCAACGCGTCCGACTACGGCACCGGCGGAAAATTCCAGCAGGCTGCACAAGCTGCGACGGCGGCGATACAGGGTCTGGCGGGCGGAGACTTAGCGAAGGCGATTGCGGGCGGGAGTGCGCCGTATCTGGCGAACATTATTGCCAAAACAACAGAAGACGGCCCGGAACGCCTGATGGCCCACGCGGTGGTTAACGCTGTTTTAGCCAGCGTACAAGGCAACAGCGCCATAGCCGGTGCCGCCGGAGCGGTGACGGCCGAAGTGATGGCGGGCATTGCCAGAGATATGTACGGTAAGCCAGTCAGCGAGCTGTCGGAAGAGCAGAAACAGACCATCAGCGCGTTAAGTACTTTGGCAGCGGGGCTGGCCGGTGGGTTGACGGGAGACAGTTCGGCGGATGCTGTCGCGGGTGCGCAGGCCGGGAAGACGACGGTTGAGAATAATTATCTGAGTTTTGATGAGGCTCGCGCATTCGATAAAGAAATGACTGCGTGTAAAGCTTCAGGGGCTTTGTTGAATAAATCGGATTCAGATAAAAGCTCCCCTCGTCACTGACTTCC
>CAUQMS010000030.1:0-40187 GCA_963519305.1 uncultured Enterobacterales bacterium | reverse complement strand
AAAAAACCTGCTTTTGAAAGCAGGTTTTCTTCGAATTGGTCGGCGAGAGAGGATTACGCGCATCTTCGATGCTTGCCCTGCGGGCCGTTGCTAAAGCAACGTTGTCTCGCTGCGCTCGGCTCAAACCTCCTTCGGAGGTCCTCATCCTCTTAAACTTTAGACGAAAAAAAACCTGCTTTTGAAAGCAGGTTTTCTTCGAATTGGTCGGCGAGAGAGGATTCGAACCTCCGACCCACTGGTCCCAAACCAGTTGCGCTACCAAGCTGCGCTACTCGCCGATGTCGTGCATCTTACAACTTCTTGACGCTAACTGCATCATTTAAATGCTTTTTGTGTGTGGTGCGAAGGGAGGGACTCGAACCCTCACATCCAAAGGACACTAACACCTGAAGCTAGCGCGTCTACCAATTCCGCCACCATCGCATGTCACATTCACAAAATCATTTAAAAAATTTGGGGTGGCTAATGGGGCTCGAACCCACGACAACTGGAATCACAATCCAGGACTCTACCAACTGAGCTATAGCCACCATTACTTCTTAACTACTTCACGCGGTAATACTACCACCGCAGCTCTTGCACACAAACTTAATGGTGCGCCCGACAGGATTCGAACCTGAGACCTCTGCCTCCGGAGGGCAGCGCTCTATCCAGCTGAGCTACGGGCGCTTAGCGCCGTTGCGGGAGGGGATACTACGGTTTTCATGCCACACTGTCTAGTGCTTTTTATTGGAAAAGTTTCGCTTGGCTGCTCTTTGTCCAATACGCGCTAAAAATAGGCATCTCACACTCCCCTCCCTATGACTTACGACGTTATTTTGTCTTTTCAGCCACCAGGGAAGCGCGCCTGTTCATCCCGAGGCCGAAGTATATCAGGCTGATCGCTGCGATGAAAATCCCGCCTACCAGCAAAGAAATCCGCGTATCGGGGTTAATTGCCATTCCCACCAGCACACAGGCGAGGAAAACCAGCGTCGCATAATTGGTGTAAGGAAACAAAATTGACTTGAATGGATGGTCTTTCAGTTTCCCGGCGTGGGCTTCACGAAAACGCAGCTGACTGATGAGCACTACGAACCACGGCACCATACCCGGCAGCACGGAGGCACTGTAGACATAAACAAATACCTGCTCCGGGTTCGGAATGAGGTAATTCAGGCACGAGCCAATTAGCAGTACCGCAATAGTGACGGCAATCCCGTACACCGGCACGCCGCTTTTCGACACTTTCCCGAGAACCGCCGGTACCTGGCGGTTCTTCGCCAACGCATAGAGCATACGCCCGCAGCTGTACATCCCGCTGTTACAGCCAGACAGCGCCGCCGTCAGCACCACAAAGTTGATGATGCCTGCCGCCGAGGCGATACCAATTTTCGCGAACGTCAGTACGAACGGGCTGCCGTGCGTACCCATTTCGTTCCACGGGAAGATGGTGATGATGACGAAAATCGCACCCACGTAGAAGATCAGGATGCGCCAGAGGATGTTATTGATCGCGCGCCTGAGAGTAACCTGCGGGTTTTTCGCTTCACCGGCGGTGATACCAACCAGTTCCACACCCTGATAGGAGGCCACGACAATACAGAGCGCAAACAGGAAACCTTTCCAGCCTCCGGCAAAGAAGCCGCCGTGTGCCGTCAGATTGGCAAAGCCAACGGGTTCACCGTGGTTGCCAAAACCGAAGAAGATAACCGCCAGCCCGACGACGATCATCACAATGATGGTGGTGATTTTGATCAGCGCAAACCAGAACTCCATCTCACCATACAGTTTTACTGCGGCCAGGTTAGCCGCTGCAACAATGGCGACGGCAGCCAGCGCCGGCATCCACTGCGGTAGATCCGGGAACCAGTACTGGGCATAGACGCCAATAGCGGTGATTTCTGAAATACCTACCGCTATCCACATGAACCAGTAGCTCCATGCTGTCAGATAACCATAGTAAGGGCCGAGATATTTGTGCGCGTAGACGGCAAACGAACCGGCCACCGGCTCAAGGTGCAACATTTCGCCCATCGCGCGCATGATGAAGAAGACGAAAACGCCTGCCAGAATATATGCCAGTAATACAGAGGGCCCGGCCCATTTCAGCGTACTGGCGGCGCCCATGAACAGGCCAACACCAATCGTACCGCCTAACGCGATCAGCTCTATATGCCGGGCTTCTAGCCCGCGGTGTAGTCCACCCTTTTCTTCTTCACTTGCCATAGATCCTCAATGTTTTTGTCGTTGTGTTTGCCTTCCGGAGCGACCGGAATGTTATTTTTATAGTCTGCTTCCCCGTGCGGGGCGCTAAAACGGGCAGTATGGTTTCGTATTTTGTGATCAGTTGCAAACCACAAATCAGAAAGCTGCGGTTTGGCTGTCAATGGCCATTGAAAATGTCGGTAAACGGGGAGCGAAAACGAGAGAGAGCGCGCCAAAGGTCAAAAACCTTTGGCGCAGCGGAGATCAGAGACGGCCGGTGTAGTAGTAACGCAGATATTTCAGCAGTTTGAGCTGACGCCCCAAACGGCTGGGCTGACGTATCAGCCGATAGAGCCACTCCAGCCCCAGCTTTTGCCAAAATTTTGGCGCGCGCTTAACCCGGCCGGTGAACACGTCGTAAGTACCACCGATGCCCATATATAAGGCGTCCGGGTGGACTTCCCGACAATCGCGCATCAGGATCTCCTGCTTTGGCGAGCCCATTGCCACAGTGACAATCGCGGCCTGACTGGCTTTCACTCTTTCAAACAGCGATGCCCGCTGTTCCGGCGTGAAGAAACCGTTCTGGCTGCCGACAATGTTGACGTTCCATTGCGCGCGCAGTTTCGCTTCAGTTTGCTCCAGCACATCAGGTTTTCCGCCAATCAGAAACACCGGTGTCCCTTCCTGCCCTGCCCGCTGCATCAGCCCTTCCCATAAATCCGCACCGGCAATACGGGACACCCTGGCCTGCGGATATTTGCGGC
Organism: uncultured Enterobacterales bacterium; assembly: GCA_963519305.1. Classification (GTDB taxonomy): domain Bacteria; phylum Pseudomonadota; class Gammaproteobacteria; order Enterobacterales; family Enterobacteriaceae; genus Ewingella. Next base: position 37,233 of record CAUQMS010000030.1, on the reverse strand, counting down.
GAATCGATCGCACAATGCTGATGCCATCCGCATATTTATATTCAGCGCGCCCGATAAGTTCAGCAATGTCCGGCTGACTTTCCATCGTCAGGACTTTTTCCGCATTCATCGCGACCAGCGCACCGCACTTTACCCGGTGACCGGCAAAAAGGTAATCGAGGAACTGCCCCATGTCGCGAAAGCCCCACAGGTCGATACCACGGATAGAGTAAATTGGGATGTTATTATCTAAATTCATGAGTGTTCCTGCGACGACGGGTGCGCCGTTGGGATCCCTTCGGTATTGATGGTGTTAACGATACGTGACGGATGCGGACGAACCAGCCCGACGGCGTCAAAAAGCCAGTACAGCAGCTTTGCCATGATCAGGCAGACGCCGAAGATCAGACAAAAAAAGACCACACGTGAAAAGAAGGAGTCCACCCCTTCGCGGGCCAGCACGATCATATTGAATACTGCGCCAAAACAGAAGCTCTGCAAAATCGCTGCTTTATAGCGGTTTTTCTCCGCTTTGCCCAGTTCATATAACCAGTCGAACCATTTGATGATAAGGCCTACCGCCACGGCTCCCAGCGGAATAAACCACACCCCGCCCATCACTACCAGTGAGCCAATGAGCGTCGGCGAGATCGCCAGACCTGAATGGTTATTGAGTACTTCCCAGGTGAAATAGTTGCCCGAGTTAAGCACTACGCTTGGCCTGCCGGGCCACAGCCAGCTGGGGATAAATACGTAGAAATCGCGAATAATCGGCGCGAGGCCCTGGAAGCTAATCTTGTCGTAATTTTGCAGCAACAGGCCGAGGTTTTCCCACGGTGAAAACGTATCGCGGGTCAGATAAAGGAAGGTATAAAAAGCCTCCGGCCCGTTAACGTTCATGCCATAGCGCTTCAGCGCCAGCCAGAACATCCCCACGATAGCCATAACTCCGGCCACGGCCAGCATCCAAAGCGAGATCCAGCCCCGCACGATACCGATGAACAGGAACAGGGCGAAAGCGATAATGATATTGGCCCGCGTGCCGCCGACGATCACATAGGTCAGCAGGCCAAAAGCCACCGTGCTCACCAGGAAAAACAACCAGCTGCGGCTATTCTGGCGCAAGAAGTAGACCACCAGCATGGCCGGAATAAAGAAGTAGAAGAAACGCTTAAGCGCTACGCCGGAGACCTCACTGGAGAAAATCTGGCTGTAGGACTTCAGTTTGAACAGCAAAAAACCGTTATGCAGGAAGAAAATCGAGACGGTCACGATAGCCACCAGCGCCAGCAGGATCCACGTCAGATGGGTTTCCACCCGGTTCATAGTAAATACCGGCGCTCTGGGCGCCGCTGAGGGACTTTTCAGCCGGGTTTTGTAGCTCACGTAGTAAATGCCGTAGAAACAGGTCGCGGCCAGCATCGCCTGCAGCAGATATTCCACCGGCACCACCTGAACGTCAAAGCGAAACACCAGCAGGCAGGTCAGCGGGAAGCCGAAATAAAACGTCAGCAGATAGAGCATGGAAAAGAAGACGTTGAAGTTAAAACGGACGCGGCGAAACTCTTTGTACGTCAGCGTCAGAATGAAAATCAGCGAAAAGGCGTAAACCACGCAAAGACCGCCGAACTGGAGCAGTGTCATGATGATGTTCCTGCGGCCAGATTCAGCGCCTGTTGCCATCCGGCAACGTAATTTGGATTAAAGAAGGCAATATTCTCACGGTCTGTGCTCAGTAACTGACGGCGCGCTTCCGCAACGGTGGCCGCATCCAGAGCATCGCCATAAAACAGTACCGGCAGATGCTGTTCGGCCAAATCCTGCCAGAAAGGGTTTTTACGGCTGACGACAAAAGGCACGCCAAACTGAATCAGCAGACACAAGGTTCCGATACCCTGCTGACGGTCAAAAATAAAATACCCCAGCGAGCAGCGGCGCAGCATGTTCAGGTATTCATCAAAAGCCATGGCCTCTGTCAGTAATTCTACCTGCTGCGCCGGAAACAGTTTCAGCGCTTCGGCACGAACCTGTTCGATATAGTGCAGATTGTTCGCCGGATATCCCATTGGAATGATCACCCGGATAGTGGCACCAAATTGCTGGTGCAGCGTGTTCAGCGCTTCAATATGCCGGTTGCTGGTATCGCCAGAATTGCCGACCAGAATGGTCATCGGGCCAGTTTTTTCTGGCAAGTCAGCGGGCTGAGTCAGGGCTGGATCCATGCGCGTCGGGAAATAGAGCAGTGATGAAGCCACCCGCGGATGCCGCTGATGATAATGAATAAGATCGCCGCGCGTACCGAAAACGTGTCCAACGCGCCCCTGAGCAATACGCCGCAGGAGGTAAAACAGACGAAACTTCAGGCTGCCCGACGCTTCATACAAATCCGCGCCCCACATATGCCAGCACACCTGCCGCGCTTTAATCTTGCCGCTCAGCAAAGCCAGCCACAGCGTAGGATTAAATTGCCCGTGCAGGAAGAAACGCTGGCGGCGTTTTTGCTGCGCACTGGCGATCACGGCCTGCGCCAGACTTTTTTTATCCGGATAGACGTCAATGTGTAAACGGGTAAAGGGCGCAAAAGCCGCGCTGTCTGCGGCAGCGACCATAAAATGGCGGGTCTGCTCCGGCGGCACGCACTCTGTCAGCACGTCATTGAAGAAGCGCAGCACGGTAAGGTTATGGTGCGGGATGTCAGATCCCAAAACGTGAATCAGCGTTGTCATGCTCGTCTGCGATAGATAACAAAAACGGCGCTGCACAGGGTGAAATAGACGATGTACGTCGCCATGTAAGCCTGTGCGGCTCCTAAAGAACCGTGTAACGGGATCAACCAGTGCGCGAAACCGGTCAGCAGTAAAAACTGGCTGATTTCAGTTAGCACATAAAAGCGCAGTGACGCTTTGGCAATCACCAGATACCCAAAAACATAGGACCCAACTTTGAGAACGTCGCCGATCAGCTGCCAGGCAAAGAGATCGCGCATGGCAGTGAACTGGTGGGAAAACAGCAACCAGATAGCGAAGTCGCGCAGCAGCCACACCATAAAGCTGGCGCAGGCCACCGCCGGGATAACAAATTTCAGCGACTTGATAATTTCGCGTGAAATCGCCTGCTTGTCGGTCAGGCGGGACAACGTCGGCAGCAGGTAAACGCTGAAAGAGGCGGTGATAAATTGCAGGTAAGCATCCGAAATACTGCTGACGCCCTGCCAGATCCCCACGTCGTCCCAGCTGTAATAGTTAGCCAGCAAGTTTCGCATCATCACATACGCGACCGGCAGCGTCACCGAAGTGATCAACGCCATAATCGTGAACTTGCCCAGATGGCTGGCGATGGCACGGTCCCAGCCCAGCCGCAGGAAATGCAGCGGAAAAGGATGACGGCGCCATAACATCGTCCCGGCAGGCAGTACTACTAGTGCAGGCACCAGTGCCAGTCCGGCCAGCGCGCCTTCATAACCGCCCAACCAGAAACAGAGCAAATAGGCCATCAAGCCAATCAGGCTGCCGCCAATTACCGCCAGCGCGTTGCCCCTGGCATCACGATAACCCTTGAGAATGGCCTGAAAGTAGTTGGCGTAGGCGATGCCCATTTGAATCAGCGCAACCGCGCGGATCACCGGCTGAAAATCAGCGTGACCAAACAGTCCGACGCTTATCGGTCCTGCCGCCAGCAGGAAAATCACCGCCAGCAGCGTGGAAAAACCTAAAATCAGGCTGGATGCCGTGCCCAATACCGCTTTCAGCCGCGCAGGATCCTGATGATGCTCGGCAACGTATTTGGTCACGCCATTAAAGATACCGGCACCAGACAATACGCCCAGCACCGTGACCATCTGGCGGAAGTTACCGGCCTGACCGACACCGCTCGGGCCAAAGGCCACCGCCAGCAATTTCACCACCAGCAGGCCAGCGGCGATTTTTATCAGCGTGGAGCCCGCTGTCCAGACCGAAGCCTTTGCCAGAGACATATCAGGCGAAGTATTTCAGCATGGTGCTGATGACGGTCTGCTGAATCTCATCCGTCATGTTATAAAACAGCGGCAGACGCACCAGGCGTTCACTCTCTTTGGTCGTGAAACGGTCTTCACCACTGAAACGGCCAAAGCTCTCTCCCGCCGGGCTGGCGTGCAGAGGGATATAGTGGAAGACCGTCAGAATATCGGCGGCTTTCATGTGCGCAATAAACGCATCCCGGTCTTCGATATCGTTCAGGCGAATGTAGAACATATGCGCATTCTGTACGCAATCCTGCGGAACCGACGGCAACGTAATTCGCCCTGCCTGCGCCAAAGTTCGCAACGTCTCATTGTAGTTTTGCCACAGCGCCAGACGGCGCTGGTTGATCTGCACAGCGGCCTCAAGCTGGCCCCACAGATAGGCGGCCTGCAAATCTGACATCAGATAGCTCGAGCCAATGTCGCGCCAGGTGTATTTATCCACCTGACCGCGGAAGAACTGGCTGCGGTTTGTGCCTTTTTCCCGGATGACTTCGGCGCGGTCGACCAATGCTTTGTCATTGATCAGCGTTGCACCGCCTTCGCCACCCGAGGTGTAATTTTTGGTTTCATGGAAGCTGAAACAACCAATGTGACCGATGGTGCCCAGCGCTTTGCCTTTATAGGTCGACATCACGCCCTGCGCCGCATCTTCAACCACGAACAGCTTATATTTTTCAGCCAGTTGCATGATGTGGTCCATCTCGCAGGCAACCCCCGCGTAGTGCACCGGTACAATAACACGGGTTTTGTCTGTGATTGCCGCTTCGATCAGCGTCTCATCAATGTTCATGGTGTCCGGGCGGATATCCACAAAGACAATTTTTGCGCCGCGCAGTACAAAGGCATTGGCCGTTGAGACGAAAGTGAAACTGGGCATGATCACTTCGTCGCCCGCTTTGATATCGAGCAACAGCGCCGCCATTTCCAGAGACGCGGTACAGGATGGTGTCAGCAACACTTTGGCGCTGCCGAAACGCTGCTCGAACCACTGCTGACAACGCAGGCCAAAGCCGCCGTCACCACACATTTTTCCGCTGCTCATGGCTGAGCGCATGTAGTCAATTTCAGTGCCGACTACCGGCGGTGCGTTAAAAGGGATCATTTTTTCACCTGTACAGCCAATATGCCGAGTGAGAAATGCTTCCCCCACTGGCGAGATAAAGATTGAGGGCGGCGAGGTTACCGGTTTGCGTCGCGACATGTAACCGCGCGATACCCTTTACCGCGCACCACTGTTTTGCCACCGCCATAAGTTGTTTGCCGACGCCATGACCCCGCCATGTGGGTAAGGTCGCCAGCAGGCCGATCCGGGCCTCAGCGGACGCCGTCTGGCGCAGGGTGACAAAGCCCTGAAGCTGACCAGAAGGCTCTTTTACCAATAACGCGAGATGGTCAAACGTGCCCAGCACCGCCTTTTCTGCCCACAGCGCATAGAAGCGTTCGCTGTCCCCCGCGGGATACCACGGGGCGCGAAAACGGCTGAAACAAAATGCCTCGCCCGCTACGGCGCGGATCAGCGCAATATCCTCTGCGTTAGCAATCTGCACACTGCCGGATGCCTCAACGGTATCGTCAACGGTAATACACAGATCAATCTCACCTTCGACCAGCCGAAACCCACGGGCCTGAAGTGTGTCGAGAAGCTGGGTATCGTCAGCGTTCACTTTTGCCTGCACTCTGGCAAACGGGGCAAACGCCGTTTCCGAGAGGGCTTCAGCGGCAGGATCGGCGTGCAGTTTCGCCGTGCTCAGACCGAAAAATTCACTTTCCCATTCGAGAGGTTCGAGCCTGCCGCAGAGTTGCATGTCTGTCTCCGGTCGGTGATTAACGCCAAACGCCTTTGGTATCAACAATCCATAACTGATGAATCTGATCCGTCGGGATCGCTTTGAAAATCTGATGATCGACGAGCATGACCAGCAGATCGGCATTTTGCAATGCGTCCTCTACCGTATGCAGGCTCGCTTTACCGTCCAGAGCCGCAGGCAGATGGTGAACGTGCGGTTCTACCGCCCAGGTTTCACCGGCGTGCCAGTCAGCAATTAACCGAATCACTTCAACAGCCGGGCTTTCACGCAGGTCATCAATATTGGGTTTAAATGCCAGCCCGAAACAGGCGATTTTCGCTTCAGATGCACGCTTGCCGGTCGCCGTCAGACAGTCCGCCAGCGCCGATTTCACGCGGTCAACCACCCAGTGCGGTTTGCTATCATTCACTTCACGCGCCGTTTTTATCAGCCGTGCCAGATCAGGGTTCTGCGCGACGATAAACCAGGGGTCAACCGCGATACAGTGCCCGCCCACGCCGGGGCCTGGCTGGAGAATATTTACCCGCGGATGGCGGTTGGCCAGGGCGATAAGTTCCCAAACGTTAATACCCTGCGCTTCGCAAATCAGTGACAGTTCGTTGGCAAAAGCGATATTCACATCGCGAAAGCTGTTTTCAGTCAGCTTGCACATCTCAGCCGTGCGCGAGTTAGTCACCACGCATTCGCCCTGCAGGAAGATATTGTATAAATCACAGGCGCGCTGTGAGCAGACCGCCGTCATACCGCCGATCACCCGATCATTTTTAATCAGTTCGACCATCACCTGTCCCGGCAATACACGCTCCGGACAATAGGCAATATTCACGTCAGCGCGGTCACTCTCTTGCTGAGGGAAGCGCAGATCCGGGCGGCATTCCGCCAGCCATTCGGCCATCAGTTCAGTCGTACCGACTGGCGAGGTGGATTCGAGGATCACCAGATCGCCTTTTTTCAGCACCGGCGCGATGGAGCGAGCCGCCGACTCAACGTATTTCAAATCTGGCTGGTGATCGCCCATAAAGGGCGTCGGGACGGCAATCAGAAAAGCATCAGCGGGCTCTGGGCGGGTGAATGCCTGCAGAAACCCTCCATCAACAGCGGTTTTCACCAGCGCATCAAGATCCGGCTCCACAATATGTATGGCGCCACTATTAATGGTATCGACGGCGTACTGATTGATGTCTATGCCCACGACTTTTTTCTGCCGTGACGCGAAGGCTGCCGCAGTCGGCAGACCGATGTAACCCAGCCCAATGACAGAGATAGTTTGGAAACTCATTGTGGTACCTGATGATTCTTTAATGCGTCAAGAATACGACGGCAGGCTTGTCCGTCGCCATAAGGGTTATGCGCCCGGCTCATGTTGTGATATTCATTTTCGTCGTTCAGCAGCCGGGTCACTTCTTTTACTATTTTAGCCGTATCTGTGCCCACCAGCCTGACGGTGCCGGCGCTTACCGCCTCCGGTCGTTCGGTGGCTTCACGCATCACCAGCACAGGCTTACCCAGAGAAGGCGCCTCTTCCTGAATGCCACCGGAATCCGTGAGGATCAAGTAGGCTTTATCCATCAGATAGACAAACGGCAAGTAGTCCTGCGGGTCGATCAGCTTAATGTTGTCGATGCCGCGCAGAATGCGATTCACCGGTTCGCTGACATTCGGATTGAGGTGCACAGGATAAACAATTTGCACTTGCGGATGTTGCAGGGCGATTTCAGCCAGTGCGCTGCAAATGCGGTCGAATCCGCCGCCAAAGCTTTCGCGGCGATGTCCGGTGACCAGAATGATTTTCTTGCTGGCGTCGATAAAGGGATAATGCGCCGCCAGTTGCTCCGCCAGCTCTGCATCCCCTTTAACGCGATCGCGTACCCATAGTAAGGCATCAATAACCGTGTTACCGGTGACAAAAATATCCTCTGCCGGGATCGCTTCGCGCAGCAAATTAGCGCGCGACGTGTCGGTCGGCGCAAAATGCCATTTAGCCAGATGCGCAGTCAGACGCCGGTTGCCCTCTTCCGGCCATGGGGAAGAGAGATCGCCCGTGCGCAAACCCGCTTCAACATGACCGACAGGGATCTGCTGATAGAACGCAGCCAGACTGGCCGACAATGTGGTGGTGGTATCACCATGAACCAGTACGACGTCCGGCTGGAACTCTTCCAGAACAGGTTTCAATCCTTTCAGAATGCGGCTGGTGATCTCCGTCAGGTCCTGACCGGGTTGCATAATATTAAGGTCATACTCAGGCTCGATACCAAACAGATGCAATACTTGATCTAACATTTCACGATGCTGGGCCGTGACGCAGATTTTTGACTCAAAGGCATCATCCTGAGCCAAAGCGTGCACCAGCGGTGCCATTTTAATGGCTTCCGGGCGGGTGCCGAATATCGTCAACACTTTCACAGCGAGTCTCTCTTGTTCAGTTAGGCGCAGACAGGTCCTGCTGGCCAGGCGAAGTCTCTCGCCTCTCTCTATTCGGTTATCGGGTTATCGCGCTCCGGCGACGTGCCAGCGCAACGCCGGCACCGATCAGACCGCCAACCACGCCCCACATAATCATCAGGAAAACACGGCGCGGACTATCGCGTTTCACCGGTTCTTCCGGTGTGCGCAGATAACGGTATGTCTGGAAATGCGCGGTCAGTGTGGGCCCAACGTTCAGTGTCGCCAGCATGGCGCGGTTTTGATCGTAATCCAGGTCGAAATTCGGACCGGATGCCTGTAATAACTCCAGACGGGCCTGCAACATCGGCGCGCCTAACAGGAACATATCCGAAGAAGGCAGTTGTTCCGCCGGGGTATCCGTCTGACTTTTGTTAATTTTCTGCTGCAAGGCAATTTTCAGCGCTTGCTGGGTGTTATTCACCTCACGCTGGAAAATTGACTGGGCCACAGCTTCCTGACGTTTGACCTGCGCTTTCATCGACTGTGTACGCGCCGCCCAGGCGCCCTGCAACTCATCGTATAAATGCTGCGCTGCACGTTTGCTGGCGAAATTGACATATTCACGCAGCAGTTTATTGGCATCGGCTGCGCTTTCAGCCGTCAGTTTCGCGCTGTCATTGGGTACTTTGAGCCCGTCACGGGCGGTGAACTGGATGTCGTTTATCAGGTCATCAAGCAAAACGGCGTCGCTGCGGGCATCACCCTCTTTACGGTGCTGGTAATAAGGGCTGCTCAACCAGAAATCACGGCGGGTGTCATACGCGCCCAGCTGCATAATAAATTCGTTATAGGCGTCTTCGGAGATGGACGGCTGCTCTCCCAACGGAGCCTGCGCGTTGCGCGCATCAAGATTGCGTAAAAACTGCGCCTGAGAGAAATAAGAAGATAAATTGTTCACCGTGGGACGGTCAGTGATGGCCGTTGAGCTCCACTCCTGCTTCATTAAATATGAAGAGGCCAGCGCAATGACAGCAAACAGCAGCCCGAGACCGACAATCCAAAATTTTCCCTTCCACAGCGTGCAGCACAAACCGCGGATATCCAGTTCGTTATCGATGCTGGCCTCAACTTTTTTGGCGTTTGTCTCTGATGTCATGACAACAAGTAAACCTCTAAATAATGAATAATTGATGGGGTTATTGAGCGCGACGAAGCCGTCTTTTAAAACGTTTGAGCAAACGCGCTACGCGCCACGCGCGCTTGATGCAATAGCCATAGAACAGAAAAGCCAGCAGGAACAGTAACAACATCAACCACTCAGGGACAAATCCGAGATGCTCGCCAATCACGCCGACAGCGGCCAGCAGTGCAGCGGCCAGTGTGATTAAAACAAAGGCCTGACGCGAGCTGAAACCGGCCCGCATAATCAGATGGTGAATGTGCTGGCGATCGGGCGAGAAAGGGCTCATGCCTTTACGCAAACGACGGTACATGATGGCAATCATGTCCATCAGGGGAATGGCGATAAGCCAGAGTGCAGTGACTGGCGTCATAGGATGCGTCAGACCCTGAGTGCTCTGCAGCAGGATCCAGATGACCGTAAAACCAATTAGCGTGCTGCCTGCGTCACCCATAAAGACTTTGTAACGCGGGCCAAAAATACCGAGGTTGAGCAGAATGTAGGGAAGGGTCGCGGCAATCATGGCAAAGCACCAGAGCGCAAGCTCCATGTGACCTCCCATGTACATCACCACCCCCATAGCACCAAAGCTGACGCTAGAGAGCCCACCCAGCAGTCCGTCGATGCCATCCACCATATTGAAGGCGTTGATCGCGGCCCACACGGCAAACAGGGTGATCGGATAGCCGAATGGCCCGAGGATCATCTCCCAAGGTCCGATAATATGACCCAGATTTTTCAGGATCAGACCGGCGTAAACCATCATGGCAACAGCGACCACAGCCTGCACAAACGCACGGATTTTAACGCTGATGTCAAAACGGTCGTCCAGAGCACCGACAAATACCAGTAAGCCCGCGCAACCCAGATAGAGCGCGCCATGTGCTATTTGATAATCAGTGATGAAGAAAGCAAAGCAAATGCCCGCATAGACAGAAATGCCGCCAACCAGTGGGATTAGCCCCTGATGACGTTTGCGATAATTGGGTTTATCAACCAAGCCGACTTTTTTGGCAACCTTACGGGCCAAAAATAAAAAGACAAAAGAAAACAGGAAGATAACAAGGAGTTCAGTACTCATATTGAGCATGTTCACAGTCAACAGATCTCTGCAAAAAGATAAGGCAGCTTAGCCTGGCCAACGTCATAAAACCTCACAGCCTTACGGTCATTTCCTATGGGGACAGTTATGGTTTTGTCTAAGCAATACCTTTACTGATGCATCGTCCCTGTTGCTTGGACAAAGTAGAGAAAGCGTCACTGAAAAACCATCAGCGCTAATCTTAATTCCAGCTATTCGATGAAATTGCCTTATCCTAGCCGCCAAAAGCAAAAAACGCCACGACTTAGCGTGGCGTTAGCTGACTTTTGCGCCAATTACGAACGTTTCATCATATCGAAGAAATCGTCGTTGGTTTTGGTCATCGCAAGCTTGTTAATGAGGAATTCCATCGCGTCGATCTCACCCATTGGATGGATGATTTTGCGCAGGATCCACATTTTTTGCAGTTCTTCAGACGTCGTAAGCAACTCTTCTTTACGCGTACCGGAACGGTTGTAATCGATAGCAGGGAATACGCGTTTCTCAGCGATTTTACGCGCGAGGTGCAATTCCATATTGCCGGTACCTTTAAATTCTTCATAGATGACTTCATCCATTTTAGAACCGGTATCAACCAACGCTGTTGCGATAATCGTCAGGCTTCCGCCCTCCTCCACGTTACGTGCTGCGCCGAAGAAACGCTTCGGACGATGCAGGGCGTTGGCGTCCACACCACCGGTCAGTACCTTGCCTGAGGCAGGAACGACGGTGTTATAGGCACGTGCCAGACGGGTAATGGAGTCGAGAAGAATGATAACGTCTTTTTTGTGCTCAACCAGACGTTTGGCTTTTTCGATAACCATTTCGGCTACCTGCACATGGCGGGATGCTGGTTCATCAAAGGTGGAAGCAATGACTTCGCCTTTAACCAGACGCTGCATCTCGGTAACTTCTTCCGGACGCTCGTCAATCAGCAATACCATCAGTACACAATCCGGGTGGTTGTACGCAATGCTGGTCGCGATGTTCTGCAGCAGCATAGTTTTACCGGCCTTCGGTGGTGCCACGATTAAACCACGCTGACCGCGGCCAATCGGTGAAGCCAAATCAAGTACGCGAGCGGTTAAATCTTCGGTAGAACCGTTACCACGTTCCATACGCAAACGTGAGTTTGCATGTAACGGGGTTAAGTTTTCGAACAAGATCTTGTTGCGGGCGTTTTCAGGTTTGTCGTAGTTAACTTCGTTAACTTTCAACAGGGCAAAATAACGTTCACCTTCTTTTGGTGGGCGTATTTTACCGGAAATGGTGTCGCCAGTGCGAAGGTTGAAGCGGCGAATTTGGCTTGGAGAAACGTAGATGTCGTCGGGACCAGCGAGGTAGGAACTGTCTCCAGAGCGGAGGAAACCAAATCCATCCTGCAATATTTCCAGTACGCCATCACCGAAGATATCTTCTCCGCTTTTCGCATGTTGCTTCAGGATTGAAAATATAATGTCTTGCTTACGCATACGGGCTTGGTTTTCCAGCCCCATATTTTCGCCGAGTGCAATCAGGTCAGAGACCGGCGTGTTCTTTAATTCGGTAAGATTCATAATGGTGGGTTCTTAAACTCGGGGTATGTCTCAAACATCTGTCGTGAATGGGTATGGCAGGGTCATCCATGCCTGTTTGTGTAGGACACTCAATTAGCAGTTTCTGAATATAAGCCACAGGCAGTCGCATGGGGCTATTCTTGATGGGCAGACTGATATTGAAGGTGTCTTAATGCCGATTTTGTCAAAACCGTTAGATTGTCAAAGCACAGTGCCAGTTCAACTTATTTTTATCAAAGTCACTTTATAGGTCTAGGCAGATGTTTTTGACACAGAATAAAACGTAAGAATCAAACTACAGGTAAGCTCAATTTGCAGTAAGTGTAAACTTAGCACGCTTCTTGACAGGCGTCTAGCGGACAATATGAAAAACACGTCAGCCCGCTAAACACCTGGGTTTGGTCATCCCGACCGATTACAGATTAGCTGTCAGGAACTCTTTCAACTGACCTTTTGACAGTGCGCCAACTTTCGTTGCTGCGACTTCACCACCTTTAAACAACAGCAGGGTAGGAATACCACGGATGCCGTATTTAGGTGCAGTACCTGGGTTTTCATCGATATTCAGCTTAGCGATGGTCAGCTTGCCTTCGAACTCAGTGGCAATTTCATCAAGAATCGGAGCAATCATCTTGCACGGACCACACCATTCAGCCCAGAAGTCGACCAGCACCAGCCCATCGGCTTTCAGTACGTCTTTCTCGAAACTGTCATCGGTCAGGTGAATAATTTTATCGCTCATGTTCTACTCCAAAGGATTATCTTTACCTTGTTGATGTAGCATTAACCAACATTAGGTTGACTTTATTTCACCGGATACGCTTTCGTAAAGCAATAGTTAGCTGATATTCTACCACACTATGAGCAAAACACACTTGACCGAACAGAAGTTTTCCGACTTCGCCCTGCACCCGCTTGCAGTGGAAGCCCTTGAAAAGAAAGGCTTTCATTACTGCACTCCTATTCAGGCATTGGCATTGCCAATCACGCTCGCTGGGCGTGATGTTGCAGGTCAGGCGCAAACCGGTACCGGCAAGACGCTGGCTTTTCTAGCGTCTACTTTCCATTATCTGCTTTCTAACCCTGCCGCTGAGGGTCGTCAGACCAATCAACCGCGTGCTTTAATCATGGCACCTACGCGCGAACTCGCCGTACAAATTCACTCTGATGCTGAAGCATTGTCTGAATCCACCGGGCTGAAACTGGGCCTGGCTTATGGCGGTGACGGCTACGACAAACAGCTGAAAGTGCTGGAAAGTGGCGTTGATATTCTCATCGGTACAACTGGCCGTCTGATTGACTACGCCAAACAAAATTATATCGATCTCGGTGCAATTCAGGTTGTCGTCCTCGACGAAGCCGACCGCATGTTTGATCTCGGTTTTATTAAAGATATCCGCTGGTTGTTCCGCCGTATGCCACCCGCGACTCAGCGCCTTAATATGCTGTTCTCCGCAACCCTCTCTTACCGTGTAAAAGAGCTGGCGTTCGAAAACATGAACAATGCCGAGTCGATTGAAATCGAACCGGAACAAAAAACAGGTCACCGCATTCAGGAAGAGCTGTTCTACCCTTCAAACGAAGAAAAAATGCGCCTGCTGCAGACGCTGATTGAAGAAGAATGGCCAGATCGCTGCATTATTTTCGCTAACACTAAACACCGCTGCGAAGACGTCTGGGGCCATCTGGCTGCCGATGGTCACCGCGTCGGTTTGCTGACCGGCGATGTTCCGCAGAAAAAACGTCTGCGCGTACTGGAAGACTTTACTAAAGGCGCGCTGGATATTCTGGTGGCGACCGATGTGGCGGCGCGCGGATTACACATCCCTGCGGTCACTCACGTCTTTAACTACGATCTGCCTGACGACTGTGAAGATTACGTTCACCGTATTGGCCGTACCGGCCGTGCTGGCTTAAGCGGACACTCCATCAGCCTCGCCTGTGAAGAATATGCGCTGAACTTAACCGCGATCGAAACCTACACCGGCCACAGTATTCCGGTTAGCCGTTACAACAGCGATGCCCTGCTCGATGGATTACCTGCGCCAAAACGTCTGGCACGCGCGCGTAGCGGTAACGGCCCGCGCCGTAACGGGAATAATTCATCCTCGCGCCGCAGCAGCAGTGCGCCTCGCAGCAACCGTAAGCGTACGGGCTGATATTATGCTGAGCTCCACCTCACTCTACGCGGCGATTGATCTGGGTTCGAACAGCTTTCATATGCTGGTTGTCCGTGAGGTGGCCGGCAGTATTCAGACGCTGGCAAAAATCAAACGCAAAGTGCGTCTGGCGGCAGGTTTGGATCAACAGAATCTGCTTTCTCAGGAAGCCATGCAACGCGGCTGGCAATGCCTGAGGTTGTTCTCGGAACGTCTGCAAGATATTCCGCGTGAACAAATCCGGGTGGTGGCAACCGCGACATTGCGTCTGGCCAGCAATGCCGATGAGTTCCTGCAAAAAGCGCAGGAGATCCTCGGATGTCCGGTGCAGGTGATTGCCGGAGAAGAAGAAGCCCGATTGATTTATCACGGCGTGGCCCACACCACGGGTGGCCCGGATAAACGTTTAGTGGTCGATATTGGCGGCGGCAGCACGGAATTAGTCACCGGTATTGGCGCACAGGCCACCACGCTGATTAGTTTATCAATGGGGTGTGTGACCTGGCTGGAGCGCTATTTTGGCGACCGCAATCTGGGTAAAGAGAATTTCGAACAGGCTGAGCAAGCTGCCCTCGAAATGATCACACCGGTTGCACCTGAGTTGCTGGCGAACGGCTGGCAAATCTGTGTCGGCGCTTCGGGTACCGTGCAGGCATTGCAGGAGATCATGGTCGCACAAGGTATGGATGAGCGGATCACGCTTCCCAAGCTGCAACAGCTCAAACAACGCGCCATTCAGTGCGGAAAGCTGGAAGAGCTCGAGATTGAAGGACTAACGCTCGAACGTGCACTGGTTTTCCCAAGCGGCCTGTCCATCCTGATCGCAATCTTCAAAGCCCTGAATATCGAAACCATGACCCTCGCTGGCGGTGCGCTGCGTGAAGGTCTGGTGTACGGCATGCTGCATTTACCTATTGAACAGGATATCCGCCAGCGTACGCTGAGAAATTTACAGCGCCGTTATCTGCTCGACAGCGAACAGGCTTCACGCGTGGCGCAGCTGGCCGAGAATTTCTCACAGCAGGTTTCGGGCGTCTGGCAGCTGGATGCACGTGCCCGCGAATTGCTGAACAGCGCCTGCCTGATCCACGAAATTGGCCTGAGCGTAGACTTCAGACAGGCCTCTCATCACGCGGCCTACCTGATTCGTCATCTGGATTTGCCCGGTTTTACACCGGCACAGAAAAAGCTGCTGGCTACGCTTTTGCAGAATCAAAGCAATGCGCTCGATCTGCCCTTGCTCAGTCAGCAAAATGCCGTCCCGCCGCGTCAGGCACAACGTTTATGCCGCATTCTGCGACTGGCGATTATTTTTGCCAGCCGTCGCCGGGACGACACGCTGCCTGCGGTTCGCCTGCGCGCCAACGAAGACGACCTGAATGTGATTGTGCCGCACGGCTGGCTGGAACAGCACCCGCTGCGTGCCGAAGAGTTAGAACAGGAAAGCCACTGGCAGAGTTATGCCCACTGGCCGCTGTACATTGAAGAGAGCGGTAAATAGAGCACAAGTTTTCACTTTGAACTCAATATCAGGGCGACTTCATGGTCGCCCTTTTTTATGACACTGTTATATGACACTGTTTCGCTACTTTTTGGCGTTCGCCAGCTGTTCACGGATCTTTTCGAGATGACTCTGTCCTTTGACCATTCTCTCCTGCGGGCTGACCACTTTGCGCTCGGACTCCCATTCCAGATCGTCTTGCGGTAATTCCAGCAGGAAGCGGCTCGGTTCCGGGCGGAGCATTTCACCGTACTGGCGTCTTTCGCGGCAGAGCGTAAAGAACAGCTCTTTTTGCGCACGGGTGATACCCACATAGGCCAGACGACGCTCTTCATCTACGTTGTTTTCGTCAATGCTGCTTTGGTGCGGCAGCAGCCCCTCTTCCATTCCGACTAAAAAGACGTACGGGAACTCCAGTCCCTTGGAGGCATGCAGCGTCATCAACTGGACCTGATCCAGCTCTTCGTCGCTCTCGCCACGTTCCATCATGTCGCGCAGGGTAAAACGCGTCACCACCTGAGTCAGCGTCATCGGCTCATCAAGATCGGTCCCTTCAAGCATTTCAGTCATCCAGCTGAACAGCTGGTTAACGTTTTTCATGCGCATTTCGGCGGCTTTCGGGCTTGGCGAGGTTTCAAACAGCCAGCTTTCGTAATCTACGCCGTGGATCAGATCCCGTACCGCAGCAACGGGCTCCCGCTCGATGCGGTCAGCGATAGTGCCCATCCAGTGCGTGAAACGCTGTAATGACTCCAGGCCGCGCCCCGTCAGGTACTGGCTCAGACCGAAATCCGAACTGGCTTTGAACAGGCCTTTATTGCGCTGATTAGCCCACTCACCCAGCTTTTGTAATGTCGCCGCGCCTATCTCACGGCGTGGCGTATTGACGATACGCAGGAAGGCGCTGTCATCATCAGGATTGGTCAGTACGCGCAGGTATGCCAGCAAATCTTTGATTTCAGGACGGGAGAAGAACGACGTTCCGCCGGAGATACGATACGGAATGCGGTTCTGCATCAGCATCTTTTCAAACAACCGCGACTGGTGGTTACCGCGATAGAGGATCGCGTAGTCGCCGTAGTCGGTTTTATTCATAAAGTGATGTGCAATAAGTTCACCGACCACCCGTTCAGCTTCGTGGTCTTCATTATTGGCAGTGATCACTTTGAGTGCTTCGCCGTAGCCCAGCTCAGAGAACAGACGCTTTTCGAAGACGTGGGGGTTATTGGCAATCAGAATGTTTGCGGCTTTCAGAATCCGTTGCGAAGAGCGGTAGTTTTGCTCAAGCTTGATCACCTGTAGGGCGGGGAAATCTTCTTTCAGCAACACCAGGTTCTGCGGACGGGCACCGCGCCAGGAGTAAATCGACTGGTCATCATCGCCCACCACGGTGAAACGCGCGCGGTTACCCACCAGCAGTTTTACCATCATGTACTGACTGGTGTTGGTGTCCTGGTATTCATCCACCAGCAGATAGCGCAGCTTGTTCTGCCAGCGTTCGCGCACCTCTTCATTGCGCTGCAACAATAGCGTCGGCAGCAGGATCAGGTCGTCGAAATCAAGAATATTACAGGCGCGCATATGGTCGTGATACAGACCGTAGCAGTGCGCAAAGATCTTATCGCGTTCGGATCGTGCAACGTTGGCCGCCGCGGAGGGATCGATTAGATCGTTCTTCCAGTTAGAGATCGTCGAGATCAGCTGCTGCAACAACGACTTGTCCTGTTCCAGCCAGGTTTCACTCAGCTCTTTTAAGAGCGCCAGCTGGTCCTGGTCGTCAAACAGGGAGAAGTTCGACTTCATGCCCAGCGCGGCGTACTCTTTTTTGATGATCTCCAGACCCAGCGTGTGGAAGGTAGAAATCAGTAATCCACGCGCCTCTTTGCGCCCGAGGGTCTGTGCCACACGCTCTTTCATCTCGCGTGCGGCTTTGTTGGTAAAGGTCACGGCGGCAATATGACGCGCCTGATAACCACATTGACGAATCAAGTGTGCGATTTTATTGGTGATAACCCGGGTTTTACCGGATCCGGCACCGGCCAGAACCAGACAGGGCCCGGTAACGAATTCGACGGCGTGTTGTTGGCTGGGGTTTAATCGCATGGCCTAATTTTGCTCACTTGATGGACAAGGACGGCGATTGTAGCAGAAAGCACAGGTGAGATTGACAGGCTTTACGGCGCAATTTCTTGTGTCTGGAATGCAGGCCAGATTCCCTATGCAGCATTGCAGATGTTACATTACGCCTCTGGAACACATCTCGAGAAAAGGTCTCTATCATGGCAAAAACCGCAGCAGCAATGCATATCCTGGTTAAGGAAGAAGCACAGGCGCTCGAACTTTTGGAACAGCTGAAAAACGGCGGCGATTTCGAAAAACTGGCAAAAAAACACTCAACCTGTCCGTCAGGTAAAAAAGGCGGTCATTTAGGTGAGTTTAAGCAAGGTGCTATGGTACCTGCTTTCGATAAAGTGGTGTTTTCCGCGCCGCTGATCGAGCCGCAGGGCCCGCTGCACACCCAGTTTGGTTACCACATCATTAAAATACTGTACCGCAACTGAGTTTCCGTTTCGGCGCAGCAAAAAGAAAGGGCACCGCATTTTCATGCAGTGCCCTTTTTATTGTCTATTTCTGCCCGCTGTTTTAGCTCATTAACTCGCTACAGCAATGCGTTTCATGTCAGTCATATAACCACGCAGTTTGTGACCTACTGCTTCGATCGGGTGGTTGCGAATGGCTTCGTTAACGTCACGCAGCTGCGCGTTATCGACGTTGGTGCCCGCCACAGATTTACCCAGATCGCCCGCCTGCAGCGTGGTCATGAACTCTTTCAGCAACGGCACTGCTGCGTTAGCAAACAGGTAGTTACCGTATTCTGCCGTGTCAGAGATAACCACGTTCATTTCATACAAACGCTTACGTGCAACGGTGTTTGCGATCAACGGCAGCTCGTGCAGTGATTCGTAGTAAGCAGACTCTTCGATGATGCCTGCATCCACCATGGTTTCGAATGCCAGTTCAACACCCGCTTTCACCATCGCGATCATCAGAACGCCGTGGTCGAAGTATTCCTGCTCTGCAATTTTGCCTTCGAACTGAGGTGCGTTCTCGAACGCAGATGCGCCGGTCTCTTCACGCCAGGTCAGCAGGTTTTTATCGTCGTTCGCCCAGTCTGCCATCATACCGCTGGAGAATTCACCGGAGATGATGTCATCCATGTGTTTCTGGAACAGTGGCGCCATGATGCCTTTTAACTGCTCGGACAGTGCATAGGCACGCAGTTTAGCCGGATTGGACAGACGGTCCATCATCAGCGTTATGCCGCCTTGCTTCAGCGCTTCGGTGATGGTTTCCCAGCCGAATTGCAGCAGTTTTTCTGCGTAAGCTTCGTCAACACCGTCAGCCACCAGTTTGTCGAAGCACAGCAGTGAACCCGCCTGCAGCATGCCACACAGAATAGTTTGCTCACCCATCAGGTCAGATTTAACTTCTGCAACAAAAGAAGATTGCAGAACGCCAGCACGGTGACCGCCAGTTGCCGCAGCCCAGGCTTTAGCAATCGCCATGCCTTCGCCTTTCGGGTCATTTTCCGGGTGAACGGCGATCAGCGTCGGAACACCGAAACCACGCTTGTACTCTTCACGCACTTCGGTACCCGGACATTTTGGTGCCACCATAACAACGGTGATGTCTTTACGGATTTGCTCGCCCACTTCAACGATGTTGAAGCCGTGGGAGTAACCCAGCGTCGCGCCGTCTTTCATCAGTGGCTGAACCGCTTTAACGACGGCGCTGTGCTGTTTGTCCGGCGTCAGGTTAACCACCAGGTCTGCCTGTGGGATCAATTCTTCATAGGTGCCGACTTTGAAGCCGTTCTCGGTCGCTTTGCGCCATGAAGCACGCTTCTCAGCAATCGCTTCTGCACGCAGGGTGTAGGAAACGTCCAGACCGGAGTCACGCATGTTCAGGCCCTGGTTCAGACCCTGTGCGCCACAGCCGACAATCACCACTTTTTTACCTTTGAGATAGCTGGCTTCATCGGCGAATTCATCGCGGCCCATAAAGCGACATTTACCCAATTGTGCCAACTGCTGGCGCAGGTTTAAGGTGTTGAAATAGTTAGCCATGGTAATACTCCGTTCTTCGAGGTGAGGATGCTGTTATTTTTTGTTTCACCGGGTCTGCCGGTGAACGCCGTGAAATCACTATATGTCATGTACTGCGTTGCTTAAATTGATATATTGAGAAGATGACGTTGCGAATTATGCAACACACTTATTTCTCTTAAATTTGGGTAACCCGCTCATGGATCTGCGCGATTTAAAGCTCTTTCTGCATCTGGCTGAGAGCCGTCATTTTGGGCGCTCAGCGAAAGCCATGCATGTCAGTCCGTCGACTCTTTCACGCCAGATCCAACGGCTCGAAGAGGAGCTTGGGCAGCCGCTGTTTCAGCGTGATAACCGCACCGTACAGCTGACCGGCGCGGGTGAACATCTTAAAACCTTTGCCCAGCAGACTTTGTTACAATACCAGCAACTTCGTCATTCGCTCGGCCAGCATGGCCCTTCGCTGAGCGGCGAACTGCGATTGTTCTGCTCGGTGACCGCCGCCTACAGTCATCTTCCGCCGATCCTTGACCGCTTCCGGGCGCAGCATCCGCTGGTTGAAATTAAGCTGACCACTGGTGATGCCGCCGATGCGGTCGAAAAAGTGCAGTCAACAGAAGCGGATTTGGGCATCGCCGGACACCCTGAAACCCTGCCCGCCAGCGTGGATTTCACCAAGATCGGCGAAATCCCGATGATCCTGATCGCCCCTTCGCTGCCCTGCGCCGTAAGCACGCAAACCCGTGAAGCGAGTCCCGACTGGACGCAGATCCCGTTTATCCTGCCGGAGCATGGCCCGGCGCGAAAACGCATCGACATCTGGTTCAAACGCAACCGTCTGTCGAACCCGCTGATTTACGCCACGGTATCCGGCCACGAAGCCATTGTCTCAATGGTGGCGCTGGGATGCGGTATCGCGCTGCTGCCCGACGTGGTGCTGGAAAATAGCCCGGAACCGGTGCGTAACCGCATTACCGTGCTCGATAACGTGACTCTTGGCGCACCGCTGGAGCTTGGCGTCTGCGTGCAGAAAAAACGCCTGAACGAACCGTTGATCGACGCCTTCTGGCAGTTACTCTGAGTATTCAGGCAATAAAAAACGGGACACTTTTCAGGGTCCCGTTTTATTTATCAACCCGCTAAGAAGAAGCGGAATGCCGGATTATCACTCTCGTTGTGGCAGTCGAAGCCCAAAGCAGAAAGATTTTTCTCAAACTCCGGTTCCTGATCAGTCAGTTCGAAAGCGGCCAGAACGCGGCCGAAATCAGTGCCGTGACTGCGGTAATGGAACAGCGAAATATTCCAGTGCGTGCCCAGCGTGTGCAGGAATTTCAGCAGCGCACCCGGTGATTCAGGGAACTCGAAACTGTAAAGCCTTTCACGTAACGGTTTGCTCGGACGCCCGCCAACCATGTAACGCACATGCAGTTTCGCCATTTCATCATCGGACAAATCCACCACCTGATAACCGCCGTTGTGCAGTTCATCGATGATCTCTTTTCGCTCAGCGTGACCGCGCGTCAGACGTACCCCGACAAAAATGCAGGCACTTTTGTCGTCGGCATAACGGTAGTTGAATTCAGTCACTGACCGTCCGCCAAGCAGCTGGCAAAACTTCAGAAAGCTGCCCTTTTCTTCAGGAATGGTCACGGCTAACAGGGCTTCCCGCTGCTCACCTAACTCACAACGCTCTGAAACATAACGTAAACCGTGGAAATTCACGTTGGCGCCCGAGAGGACATGCGCCAGACGTTCACCCTGAATGTTGTGCTGCTGAACGTATTTTTTCAGTCCGGCCAATGCCAGCGCCCCAGAAGGCTCGGCAATAGCGCGCACATCTTCAAACAGGTCTTTCACTGCAGCGCAGATAGCGTCGCTGTCAACGGTGATCACATCATCAAGATATTCGCGGCACAGACGGAATGTTTCGTTACCGATACGCTTAACCGCCACACCTTCGGCAAACAAACCAACACGTGCCAGATCAACCGGTTCGCCGGCGTCCAGCGCGGCGCGCAGACAGGCCGAATCTTCAGCTTCCACGCCAATCACTTTGATTTGTGGCATCAGCTGTTTGATCAAAACGGCAACGCCCGCAGCCAGACCACCACCGCCGACCGGTACGAATACCCGGTCGAGATGCGCGTCTTGTTGCAGCAGTTCCATCGCCAGCGTGCCCTGCCCGGCAATGACGGCCGGGTGGTCAAACGGAGGCACAAAAGTCATGCCCTGCTGCTTTGAAAGCTCAATGGCTTTGCCTTTGGCTTCGTCAAAATTAGCACCGTAGAGCATCACTTCGCCGCCAAAATTACGCACTGCATCGACCTTGATGTCAGCCGTTGCTACCGGCATGACGATCAGTGATTTAATGCCTTTTTTGGTGGCTGAAAGCGCCACGCCTTGCGCGTGATTACCGGCCGACGCGGTGATCACGCCGCGTGCGGCCTGCTCTTCGGTCAGGCTGGCAATCATCGAATACGCACCGCGCAGCTTAAAGCTATGTACTGCCTGGCGGTCTTCCCTCTTCACCAGAATGGTGTTGCCCAACCGGGTAGAGATCTTTTCCATGACCTGCAAAGGCGTAACCTGCGCCACTTCATAAACCGGTGCCCGCAGTACAGCGCGGAGATATTCCGCACCACACGGCTGGTCGGGTAGAGGTTGTGATACCGCCATGGCCGTTAGCCTCCCAGCTTGGACTTGTCGCGAACGGCGCCTTTGTCGGCACTGGTCGCCAGCATTGCGTAAGCACGCAGCGCGTAGGAGACTTCACGCACACGGTTTTTCGGCGTCCACGCCTGTTCACCGCGGGCCTCTTCTGCTGCATGACGCGCAGCCAGTTCGGCTGCCGGAACGTCCAGAACCATGCTGCGGTTCGGAATGTCGATGTCGATGAAGTCGCCATCTTCAACCAGCGCAATCATGCCGCCGCTGCCCGCTTCCGGAGAAACGTGGCCGATAGACAGACCGGAAGTGCCGCCGGAGAAACGACCGTCAGTGATCAGCGCACACTCTTTGCCGAGCCCCATGGATTTCAGATAAGTGGTGGGATATAGCATTTCCTGCATGCCCGGACCGCCTTTTGGCCCTTCGTAACGGATCACCACAACGTCACCGGCAACCACTTTGCCACCGAGGATCGCGCTTACTGCGTCGTCCTGGCTTTCGTACACTTTGGCGGGGCCACGGAAAGTCAGGTTAGAATTATCCACGCCTGCGGTTTTAACGATACTGCCCGCCTCGGCAATGTTGCCGTACAGCACGGCCAGACCGCCTTCCAGACTGAACGCATTTTCCAGTGAACGGATACAGCCTTCGACGCGGTCGTCATCCAGCGTATCCCAGCGGCAATCCTGCGAGAACGCCTGCGTGGTACGGATACCGGCCGGACCGGCGCGGAACATTTTCTTCACGGCTTCATCTTTGGTCAGCATGATGTCGTACTGATTGAGTGTTTCAGTCAGGTTCAGGCCAAGGATGTTTTTAACGTCGCGGTTCAGCAGGTTCGCACGGTCCAGTTCGCCCAGAATCGCCAGTACTCCACCGGCGCGGTGAACGTCTTCCATATGATATTTCGGGGTGCTCGGCGCCACTTTACACAGATGAGGTACGACGCGTGACAGACGGTCGATGTCGATCATGTCGAACTCGATCCCGCCTTCCTGCGCAGCCGCCAGCAGATGCAGAACGGTATTGGTCGAGCCGCCCATCGCAATATCCAGCGTCATGGCATTCTCGAATGCCGCTTTGCTGGCGATGTTGCGTGGCAACGCCGTTTCGTCGTCTTTTTCGTAGTAGCGTTTAGTCAGTTCAACGATGCGGCGACCGGCATTCAGGAACAACTCTCTGCGGTCGGAGTGGGTCGCCAGCAGTGAACCGTTACCCGGCTGGGACAGGCCCAGCGCTTCGGTCAGGCAATTCATGGAGTTGGCGGTGAACATACCGGAACAGGAGCCGCAGGTTGGGCAGGCAGAGCGTTCGATCTGCTCGCTGTCGGCATCGCTGACGTTCGGGTTGGCGCCCTGAATCATGGCATCCACCAAATCGAGTTTGATGATTTTGTCAGACAGTTTGGTTTTACCGGCTTCCATCGGGCCGCCGGAAACGAAGATCACCGGAATGTTCAGGCGTAGTGACGCCATCAACATTCCCGGGGTGATTTTGTCACAGTTGGAAATACAGACCATGGCATCGGCGCAGTGCGCATTCACCATGTATTCCACGGAGTCAGCGATCAGTTCGCGTGAAGGCAATGAATACAGCATACCGCCATGACCCATGGCAATACCGTCATCCACAGCGATGGTGTTGAACTCTTTCGCCACGCCGCCGGAGGCTTCGATCTGTTCGGCAACCAGTTTACCCAGATCGCGCAAGTGCACGTGTCCCGGCACGAACTGGGTAAAGGAGTTTACGACAGCAATAATGGGTTTACCGAAATCATCATCGGTCATCCCGGTGGCACGCCATAATGCGCGGGCGCCAGCCATGTTGCGGCCATGAGTCGTGGTATGGGAACGGTACTTAGGCATGCTCTATTCACTCCAAATCATTTCTGTTTGGCAGGTGACGCAATCGCCACCTGCATAATTCTTGTTCTGTAGACTACTGAGGATTAATCGGATCCAACCAACCCCATTTGTCTTCGGTTTTACCTGTGAATAAGCCGAAGAATGCATCCTGAATTTGTTTAGTGATCGGGCCGCGTTTACCGATACCGACCTGAATGCCGTCAACGCTGCGCACTGGCGTGATTTCAGCCGCAGTGCCTGACATGAAGACTTCGTCTGCCAGATAGAGAGATTCGCGTGACAGTACCTGTTCGCGAACTTCCAGACCCATGTCTTTCGCCAGCTTGATGATCGCATCACGGGTGATACCCGGCAGCGCAGAAGAGGTAAAGGGAGGCGTGAACAGAATGCCCTCTTTCACTTCGAACAGGTTCTCACCGGCACCTTCGGAAACATAACCGTGAATGTCCAGCGCGATCCCTTCCTGATAACCGTGGCGGCGTGCTTCACTGCCCACCAGCAGTGAGGAGAGGTAGTTACCACCGGCTTTCGCGGCAGTAGGAATGGTGTTGGCGGCAACGCGATTCCATGAGGAAACCATCGCGTCGATACCCTGCTCCAGCGCTTCTTCACCCAGATACGCGCCCCACGGGAAGGCGGCGATGATAACGTCAGTTTTGTAGCCATCCGGCGGATTCACGCCCATGCCGACATCACCAACAAACACTAGCGGACGGATATACGCGCTGACCAGATTGTTTTTACGCAGCGTTTCGCGGCAGGCTTCCATCAGTTCGTCAACGCTCTGAGTCACCGGCATGCGGTAGATTTTTGCTGAGTCACGCAGACGCTGCATGTGTTCACGGTGACGGAACACCACCGGTCCTTTGTGGGAGTCGTAGCAACGGACGCCTTCAAAGACTGAGGTGCCGTAATGCAGTGCGTGTGACATTACGTGAACTTTGGCTTCCGCCCAGGGAACCATCTCGCCGTTGAACCAAATGAAATCAGCTTTCTTCGTCATTCTCTCTATCCCTTACTCACGCATTCGCGCGTATTTGTTGTGATGTGTGTTGTTGGATCTCGACGCAGGCGACATCCATCAGTTTGCTTAACTGTGATGACAGTAAATCTACAGACCGCTGGCTGGCAACGGTCAATTCAATATTTATGTTTTCCGCATTGACCATCGGGCTCATATTCATCGCGCACACCTGGAAACCACGGTGGCGCACTACGCGCAATACGCGCTCTAACATTTCAGGGCGGAAACGCGCCTGGATTGAGACGTTATGCTGCATCATGACATTTTCTCCAACATGGTTTCGTTACCCGCCCCCGGCGGAACCAGGGGCCAGACGTTCTGGCTTTCATCGATGGAAACCTGAAGCAAATAAGGACCTTCGCTATTGAAGAAAGCATCCAGGGCGGCGTCGACTTGATCTTTACGGCTGATACGTTGGCCGGGAATATCAAATGCGCTGGCCAGCGTGACAAAATCGGGATTATCGGAAAGGTTGGTTTCACTGTAGCGGCCATCAAAAAACAGCTCCTGCCACTGTCGGACCATCCCTAACCGCTGGTTATCCAGCAACAGGATTTTTACCGGTAATTTTTTTCGTTTGATGGTGCCCAGTTCCTGAACGTTCATCATGAAAGAGCCATCGCCCGAAACACAGATAACCATGTCATTCGGACGGGCAACCTGCGCGCCCACTGCAGCGGGAATGCCAAAGCCCATGGTGCCCAAACCGCTGGAGGTGATGAAGTTTTCAGGACGCGTGAACTGCATGTGCTGGGCCGTCCACATCTGGTGCTGGCCCACGTCGGTGGTCACCACAGTGTCAGCCGATTTGCGGTCAGAAATTTGTTTGAGCAGCAACGGAGCAAAAATTGCCTCTCCCGGATGGTCGTATCGCCATTCGCCCTGCGCTTTTAGTGTCATCACGTGGTCACGCCATGCGTTAATCGACAGCGGCTGTTTCAGCGCAGGTAATAACGTTCTCAGATCACCCTGCAAGGCCACATGCGCCTGACGCAGTTTGTTCAGTTCGGCCGGGTCGATATCCATATGGATAACCGCCGCATGCGGGGCGAAAGTATTCAGCTTGCCGGTCACGCGGTCATCAAAACGCGCGCCGACGGCGATCAGTAAATCGCATGCCTGTACTGCCAGATTTGCCGCTTTGGTACCGTGCATACCGAGCATACCCAGATAGCAGGCGTCGCTGGCATCCGGCGCGCCCAGCCCTTTCAGCGTCGCGACAGCAGGCATTCCAGTTGCGCGGATAAAATCCCGCAGCGCAGGAACAGCCTGAGCGATGCCCACGCCGCCGCCGACATACAGCATCGGTTTCTGTGCCGCAGCGATCATCGCATAGGCCTGTTGCAATTCCGCAGCGGGATGCGGGAACTGCTCCTCAACGGCCAGCAGATGCGGTGGTAGTTCGCCGGTCGCCAGTTGGATATCCTTTGGAATGTCGATCAGAACCGGACCGGGACGCCCGCTGCTAGCGATAGCAAAGGCTTCGGCCATGATTTCCGGCAGTGCCTCCAGCGACTCAACGAGGAAACTGTGTTTGGTGCAGGCCAGCGATAAACCCAACACGTCAATCTCCTGGAAGGCGTCGGTGCCAATAAACGCCGAGCCGACCTGACCGGTGATGGCCACCAGCGGCACGGAGTCCATTAAGGCGTCGGCCAGACCCGTTATCAGGTTGGTTGCACCGGGACCCGAAGTGGCGATACACACGCCGACTTTACCGGTTGAACGGGCATAGCCAATGGCTGCCATCGCAGCGCCTTGCTCATGACGGCACAAGAGGTGTTCCACGCCGCCGTCATACAATGCATCGTATACCGGCATTATTGCTCCGCCCGGGTAGCCGAAAACCATATCGACACCCTGTGCGCGCAACGCTTGTACTACCCACTGTGCTCCGTTCATCATTATTCCCCTGCCTTTTCCGGTTCTTTGCAGAACATTATGCTGTTGCTCATTTTCTGTTCCCGCTTCAAATTATACTGACCAAAAAAAACCCCCGGACCTTTCGGTGCGGGGGTTCTTTTCAGGTTCAGGCTTGTTTAATAAGCCTTTCTTCGTCCAAGTGCAGCCCCGCACGGTGGGATAATAATCACCACCACGCTAATCACGACTAGGCTAACTACGAGGAGAAGGGCTTTCATTTTTGATTTCTTCAATTCTTCATTACGAACGATTGCCTACAGAGTTATCACAGTTAGATATTTAATGACAACACTTTTCTTACGTTATTATCTGTAGCCTGCTCATCATTAATGTAAAAATAATGAACAAAATCAGGTACTGGAGCGTATTTCGGCCACTGGAGATTTTGTTGCCCCATTGATCACTTTTCCGCGCGTATCTCGGCCAAATGACACCAGTACCGCAATCACGATCGCCACAGTGCCCGCTACCATCGCCATCGCTAAACCGTAGTTATGCCCATGGCTTTCGGCAATATAAGCCTGCAAGGTAGCATTCACCGAAGCCAGCAGATTCCCCAACTGATAAACGAACCCCGGCAGCACGGCGCGGGTGTTTGCAGGCACCAGTTCAGTGAGGTAGGACGGCACCACACCCCATGCGCCCTGAACCATAAATTGCATCAAAAATGCACCCAGACCGATCGTCCAGGTTCCGCTGGAAAACGCCCAGAGAGGGATCACCGGCAATGAGAGTAAGGCTGCGATAATAATCGCTTTTTTGCGCCCGATACGCTCAGACAGTGTGCCGAAAAAGATACCGCCAATGATCGAGGCAATCGTGTAGCCGATGGCAATCAGGCTGACGGTATGGGCATCAAAACCATGCTGAATTTTCAGGAAGGAAGGATAGAGATCCTGCGTCCCGTGGCTGAAGAAGTTGAAGGCCGCCATCAGGACCACCAGATAGAGGCAAAGCTTCCATTGCGCTTTCAGTACCGGCAACAGCGCAGTGCTCTCTTTGCGTTCGCGGGCTGCCAGCCAGACCGGGGATTCCTGCACTTTGAACCAGATAAACGGCAGCAGGAAAATCGGTACCGCACCGATAACAAACATGCCGCGCCAGCCCACCATGTTGGAGAATAGCCCATAAACCACCGCCGCCAGCAGGTATCCGAACGGATAACCCGCCTGGAAAACACCGGACATAAATCCACGGGAACGGTCAGGTATCGTCTCCATTGCCAGTGAGGAGGCCACACCCCACACGCCGCCCATCGCTACGCCGTAAATTACGCGCAGGATAAGGAAAACCGTCAGGGAAGGTGCCGCCGCGGTGCAAAGCTCAAACACCGAGAAGAAAGCGATATTGACCATCAAAATCGGCTTGCGGCCATACTTTTCAGCCGCGCGGCCAAATAACAACGCACCGATGGGTCGTACCGCGAGCGTCAGAAGGATCGCCAATGTGACTTCTTTGATATCAACGTGAAAAGCGGTGGCGATATCGCTAAGAAGGAAAACAAGAATAAAGAAATCAAAGGCATCGAGTGTCCAGCTGAGGAAGCTGGCAATAGCGACATTACGCTGTCTGGAAGTCCAACCGAACATGATGTATTTCCTGTCCCGGAAAAGTGTAGGGGTGCACTCACTGAAGTTTCCGGTATGGAACAGAGAGGGCAGAGGTGATGTTAAGCAACATCCTCAAATGTTTAATTATTGTTAATATACTAATGAATTAAACACCCTCAATGAGTCGCCATCAACATGATTAGGCGGCTAATTTGTTTCCGGATCGCGCAAAGTGTTAACGGGTGTTGCCCGCCGTGCGAACTGGCTCGCAATACACTGCTGAAACTTAACAACCGACAAAAATGATTGCGAGGTTCACTGGAGAGTGCGTCTGCACAACTGCACCCTCGCGGGCATTGAGGCATGCTTGAGCCTGAGGATTGCTTATCGCAAGGAAAAGCCCATGGCATTAGCGGTGGTTTATACACGTGCTTCACTCGGTGTTCAGGCACCGGGCGTTTCAGTTGAAGTGCATATCAGCAACGGTTTACCGGCTCTGACGCTGGTTGGCTTGCCGGAAACTACGGTGAAAGAGGCCAGGGACAGGGTCCGCAGCGCTATTATCAATGGCGGGTTTACCTTCCCCGCCAAACGAATCACCGTCAATCTTGCGCCGGCGGACCTGCCCAAAGAGGGGGGACGCTACGACCTGTCAATCGCTCTGGCTATTCTGGCGGCTTCTGAGCAGCTTTCAGGAGATAAGCTGGGTGAATATGAGTTTCTGGGGGAATTAGGCCTGTCAGGGGCTTTACGCGGCGTAAATGGCGCTATTCCGGCAGCACTTGAAGCGCAAAAAGAAGGCCGGGTGCTGATTCTGCCCAAAGATAACCAGCAGGAGATGGCATTACTTGAAACGGGCGTGGCAAAAGTCGCAGACCATCTTTTGCAGGTTTGCGCCTTCCTGCAAGGTGAGGAGAGTTTGTCCGACGTTGAACGGGGCGAAGAACCTGATATCTCGGCCGACCAGAACGATATGGGCGATATCATTGGTCAGGAACAGTCGAAGCGTGCGCTGGAAGTCGCCGCTGCGGGTGGCCACAACCTGCTGCTGATTGGCCCTCCTGGCACAGGAAAGACCATGTTGGCGAGCCGCTTACCGGGGTTACTGCCGCCGCTGACCAACCAGGAAACGCTGGAAACAGCAGCGATTGCCAGTCTGGTCTATAACCCCGAAGAGGACGGGAATTTTTCGCGCAAACGCCCTTTCCGTGCGCCTCATCACAGCACGTCAATGAGCGCTCTGGTGGGCGGCGGCTCATTGCCGCGGCCCGGCGAGATTTCGTTAGCTCATAACGGGGTTTTGTTTCTCGACGAGTTGCCGGAATTTGAACGTAAAGTGCTGGATGCCCTGCGCCAGCCGATGGAGTCCGGCGAGATCACGATTTCGCGTGCCCGTGCCAAAGTACGCTATCCCGCCAGAGCACAACTGATTGCCGCCATGAATCCCAGCCCAACAGGGCATTATCAGGGCGTGCATAACCGAACGCCTCCGCAGCAAGTTTTACGCTATCTCAGCCGTCTTTCCGGACCTTTTCTTGATCGTTTTGATTTGTCTATCGAAGTGCCCTTGCTACCGCCCGGCGTACTCAGCCAGCAAAGCCAGCGACAGACATTGCGCACCAGGGAGAGCAGCGCATTAATACGGGAACGGGTGATTGCTGCAAGAAATATTCAGCTGGCGCGGGCAGGTAAAATTAACGCGCATCTGAGTAGCAGCGAAGTGGAGAAATATTGTGAACTCAGAAAAGAGGATGCAGAGTTTTTGGAAAGTGTGCTGCACAAGCTCGGATTATCGGTCAGGGCCTGGCACCGGATACTGAAAGTAGCGAGAACATTAGCCGATCTCAATAATCAGTCTATGATTGAGAAAGCTCATATTTCTGAAGCATTAAGCTACAGATGCATGGATCGACTATTGTTAAAATTACATAAAAGCCTGGCATAAAAAAACGGGGCATTGCCCCGTTTCGTTAATCGTCGCTTTCCGTGTAGTCTTCCACCGTATCAGCCTGCGGTTTACCGCCTGACAACGTATGGAATTTTTTCGGACGACGTGTGCGGATGATGTATTTACTCCATACTTTTTCCGCTTCAGTCACTGGTTCGCGGGTGCCGCGGCAAACCTCAAGGAAGAGCTTTTCTTCATCGGTTGCAGGCTCGCGTTTCCCTAAGTCCAGCTCATTGAATGCAAAGCCGTAACGTTCTAGCATTTGCGCTTCTTTAATGGTGAAATCGCCATGCCGGGAGAACCCGCGAGGGTAATGTTTATTGTCAAAAAAACGATTTGTCGTGGTGAAGCTTTCCGCCATCTGACACGCTCCTAATTTACTCATGGTCGTGCTGTTATGGCGCGGAGTATTAGATAGGCTTGATAATGTGTAAAACAAAACATTTAAATCTTAACGACAAAAAATATTGGAGATAGTTTTGGATACGGAATTACTGAAAACCTTTTTGGAGGTCAGTAGAACGCGCCACTTTGGCAGAGCAGCTGAATCTCTCTATTTGACGCAATCGGCAGTCAGTTTTCGCATCCGCCAATTGGAGACCCAACTTGGGGCAAATCTGTTCACCCGCCATCGCAATAATATTCGTTTAACGCCCGCAGGTGAGCGTCTGCTGCCTTACGCTGAAAACCTGATGTCAACCTGGCAAATGGCCAAGAAAGAGGTTGTGCGCTCTTTGCAGCACACAGAGCTATCCATTGGGGCGACGGCATCACTGTGGGAGGCTTACCTGACGCCATGGTTGCAGGCACTTTACAGCCAGCGGGAAGCGTTACGTCTGGAAGCCCGCGTAGCGCTGCGCCATTCGCTGGTCAAACAACTGCATGAAAGGCAATTAGATCTTTTGATCACTACCGAGCCGCCGAAGATGGATGAGCTCTCCAGCCAGCTGTTAGGTAATTTCTCGTTACGTCTTTTTGCGTCAGATAAGCAGGATAAAACCGAGCACGCACCTTATGTGCGTCTGGAGTGGGGTGCAGATTTCACTCAGCAGGAAAGCCGGGCGCAAACCAACGATCAGGAACCGGTACTGACCACGACGTCGGCCCACCTTACGCGACAGTTACTGGAAACAACCGGTGGCTGCGCCTATTTGCCAACACATTGGGAAAAAGAGTTCTCTCAGCTGTCGGCTTATCACGATATCCCACCGGTTATCCGGCCGCTTTACGCCGTTTGGCTGCAAAACAGCGACCAGCAGGTATTGATCCGACAGTTATTAAAAACGCCACTTCATACTTACTTATAATCAAATAGATCTACCGCTCATCATCCCGGCTCAGGTCGCGGATGGCGAGCACGGCGCGCAACCCAGAATGACCCCATGCCTTTTTGCAGGGCGATAAAAATAAACAGTAAAATACCCATCACGATTTTGGTCCACCAGGAGCTGAGCGTTCCGTCAAAGGTGATGTAAGTCTGAATCAGACCCTGAATCATGACGCCAAACAAACTGCCAAGGACAGTGCCTACGCCTCCGCTGAGCAGCGTTCCGCCAATTACCACGGCAGCAATGGCATCCAGCTCGACCCCGCTGGCTGCCAATGCGTAACCCGCTGACGTATAAAGTGAGAAAACGATACCTGACAGCACGGCGAGTGTACTAGACAGCATATAGATATAAATCGTGGTGCGTCTGACCGGCACGCCCATCAGCGCTGCTGAAACGCAATTGCCACCGACGGCATAAACATTATTTCCAAAGCGCGTGCGGTGCGCCAAAATCATGCCAAATACCACAACCAGCAGCATGATCATCGCCAGTAACGTTAAGCGTCCGCCACCAGGCATTTTCCACGCATAGTTTGCAAGCGTTGTGTACAGCGGATGGTTAATGGGCAGCGACTCTTCAGAAACAATGAAACTCATCCCACGGACAAAAAACATGCCCGCCAGAGTAATGATAAAAGCGGGAAGCTTCAGCGTGTCGATGATCCAGCCCATCAACCCACCGAAAATAGCGCCCGCAAAAAGCACAATGACGAAGGCATAGCCGGGTGCAATTCCATATACTCCAATCAGCTTGGCCAGCGCCAGGCCGGTGAACGCAATCACTGATCCGACAGAAAGATCGATGCCACCCGACAGGATGACGAACGTCATGCCCACCGCCACGATGCCGAGAAAAGCGTTGTCGGTCAGTAGGTCAAAAAAGACCCGCGTCGAAGCAAAACCAGGGAACTGGGTGAAGCAATAGCCGTAACCGACAATGAAAACCAAAATTGTGATCAGCAGTGGCAGGTTTCTTTTAAGCATTATTCTTTCCTCCGCCATAAGGCACTTAACGAGACCCGCGGCGACTGCACCACCAGAACGGCCAAAACAACCAGCGCTTTCAGCACCAGATTAAATTCAGGTTTGAAGCCCGACAGCAGAATACCGGTATTCATCCCCTGAATAATCAAAGCGCCGATGACCGAGAGCAGTAAATTAAATCGCCCGCCAAGCAATGAGGCGCCGCCAATTACCACAGCGAGAATGGCATCCAGTTCCAGCCATAACCCGGCATTATTGGCATCGGCACCGCGAATATCCGCGGTGACAATTACCCCGGCTACTGCCGCACAAATTCCGCAGATGACATAGACAGCTATCAGCACCAGTCTGGCGTTTACACCCGCATAGAAGGATGACCGAATGTTGATCCCCACGGACTCGATGAACAGGCCCAGTGCAGTTTTACGGGTGAGTGCCCAGACCAGCACTAGCATCACAGCGGCAATGATCACGGGCATCGGCAGATAAAAGAACGAGCCACTGCCAAATTGCGACAGGCCGTTATGTTCAAAAGTGACAATCTGGCCTTCTGTGATGAGCTGTGCAATTCCCCGCCCTGCCACCATTAACATCAGCGTGGCAACAATCGGCTGAATTTGCAGTACGGCGACCAGAAAACCATTCCATAATCCACAAGCGGCCCCGACAGCGACAGCCGCCAAAATGACCCCGGATAACGGATATCCTTGCACGGTCATGGTCGCAGCCGTTGCCCCCGCAATAGCCATGACGGCTCCGACGGAAAGATCGATACCGCCGGTCGCAATCACCAGCGTCATGCCGATCGCTAGTAATGCAACCGGCGCACCACGGTTAAAAATATCCACCAGGCTGCCAAATAAGCGCCCGTCCTGAATATGGATCGAGAAAAAGCCTGGGGCCACCAGGCTGTCAATCAGCAGTATCGCCAGTAAAGCCCCGAACTGTGTGGTTCCTTTAGGAAATACCCATCTGACCTTGCGCGGTTTTCCTGTCATCGGCAGGCTCCTGTTATTCATCGCCTTCCCCTCATTGAACCGCAATGGCTTTCATAATGGCCGGAACGGAAATTTGGTCTTGGGTAATTTCGGTAATATGACGGCGATCGCGCAGAACGACGATCCGATCCGCGTAGCCAGCCAGCTCCTCCAGTTCAGAGGAGATAACCAGCAGCGCTAATCCTTCATCACACAGTTTTTCGATCAGGCGGATAATTTCAGCATGTGCGCCGACATCAATGCCGCGCGTTGGCTCGTCCAGGATTAAAAAGCGGGGATTGGTCGCCAGCCAGCGGGACAGCAGAACCTTCTGTTGATTTCCCCCTGACAGATATTGAATCTCCTGTTCAGCACTGGGCGTGCGTATACCGAGGAGTTTGATGAATTTTTCTGCGATCTGGTTCTGTTCTTTCATTGAGAGAGGGCGTAACCAACCCCGCTGAGCCTGCAGCGCTAGAATAATATTTTCCCTGACCGTCGCCGCTCCAATTATTCCCTCAGTTTTACGATCTTCCGGGCAATAACCGAACCCCAGCTTAGCCGCCTTGCGTGGTGTGTTGATCTGGCATGCTTTGCCGTCCACGCGCGCTTTGCCAGTATCGTGACTTTTGATGCCAAAAATCAGCTGCGCCGTTTCGGTACGCCCCGAACCGAGTAACCCGGCAAGGCCGACAATTTCACCCCGCCGGACGTTCAGATCAAAATTCTCCACCATGCCCCGCCGCCCATACTCTTTAAAATCGACCAGCGGCTCTCCGGTGATCGCGCGATGATCACCCCGTTTGAGCAGGCTTTCGTCGAAACTATGTCCCAGCATCATCGGCACCAAATCCATACGGGGAAGGTCACAAGTAAGCTCGCTGCCGACCAATTTTCCGTTGCGTAAAACAGTGATACGGTCGCTGATGCGGTAAACCTGGTCCAGAAAATGGGTAACGAAAATCATCCCGACACCCTGCTCACGCAGTTGCTTAAGAATATCGAGCAACATGCTGACCTCTTTGGCGTCAAGACTGGCGGTAGGCTCGTCGAGAATCAGTACCTGCGCAGAGAGGTCTACAGCGCGGGCAATGGCAACAATTTGCTGAATGGCGATGGAATAGGTCGCGAGGGGCTGACTGACGTCGAAATTAAGGCCATAACCGGCAAGCAAATCACGAGCCCGTTGTTCCATTTTGCGTTGATTGACCAGCCCGAACCGGGTGGGTTCACGGCCGATAAACAGATTGGCCGCAACGGAAATATTCGGCAGGAGATTGACCTCCTGATACACCGTCCCGATCCCTAACGCCTGAGCGTGGGCCGTATTGACGGGATCGATTGCCTGACCGTTGAGATGAACTGTACCAGCAGAGCGTCGGTTAACACCGGTAAGCGCTTTGATTAGCGTAGACTTTCCCGCGCCGTTCTCACCCAACAGCGCAACAATTTCGCCCCTATTGAGCGTGAAATCGACCTTCTCCAGCGCTTTTACACCTGGAAATTCAACAGACAAGCCGCGGACTTCGAGCAGGGTTTGTGGGCGTGCAATATCTGTCACGGTATCAACTCCTACAGCATTCGCCTGAGGCGAAATGGGAATGAATTATCATTATAAACGCCCGCCCGGCATGCTCCCCGGACGGGCGCCTGTAGCTTAATAACCCATGTCTTTCTTCATGTCGTACTCTTTTTGCGCTGCATCAGGCAGCACTAAAGTAGATTGTGTCTGAATGAATTTTGGTGGCTGCGTACCATCTTTTTTCATAGCGATCAGCGCATCAAAGGCAGGGCCTGCCATGTTCGGCGTGAGCTCTACTGAGGCATTGGATTCACCATTGAGCATGGCTTTATAGATATCCGGTACACCATCGATCGAGACGACTTTGATTTGTGAACCCGGTTTCAGGCCTGCTTCTTTAATGGCCTGGATTGCACCGATTGCCATATCGTCGTTATGTGCATAGACGGCGCAGATATTTTTGCCGTTTTGCTCCGCTTTAATGAAGCTTTCCATGACTTCTTTACCCTTGCTGCGGGTGAAGTCGCCAGACTGTGAACGGATAATTTTGACGTTAGGCGCAGCTTTCAGCGCATCGGCAAAACCTTGTTTACGGTTTAATGCGACGCTCGCACCCACGGTTCCCTGTAGCTCGACTACGTTACACGGCTTACCTGCAACCTCTTTTACCAACCAATCTCCGGCCACTTTACCTTCGTGTACGCTGTCAGAGGCAACGGCGGCAGTATAGAGAGAGGGGTCGCTGACTTCGATGGTACGATCGAGCAGGAAAACAGGGATCTTGGCTTCTTTCGCTTCAGTAAGAACCGGCGCCCAGCCAGTCGCGACGACCGGCGCGATGAAAATGGCATCCACACCCTGCGCAATAAAAGAGCGAATCGCTTTAATCTGGTTCTCTTGCTTTTGCTGAGCATCAGCGATTTTCAGCGTGATCCCGCGCTTTTCAGCTTCCTGTTTCGATACTTTTGTTTCAGCAGAGCGCCAGCCTGATTCAGAGCCGATTTGTGAAAAACCGACAACAAGAGGTGCTGCATGCGCCATTCCACATAATACTGTTGCTACCGCTGCCGCTACTAATAATTTCTTGTACATAATTCGTTCCTCGCGTTAAGTCTTGCGCTGTTTTTTTGTTGTCGCTTTTAGGGTACGGCTAAGACGTCTTACTAACGCGCCTTTCTTCGATTTGTTCTCTGAACCAACAAAGAACAAAGGAGAAAGGAGTGAGTTAGATTTTTAGCGTCATAGGACGATTAGTAGTTTTAGTACAAACAAAAAAAAGCAGTATGAGCGGGGTCACATACGTGTAGAACAATCATTTAGTGCATGTATTCAGCTAAAAAAACACAAAAAATGAGCAGTAAAAAGGCAGAATTAGACGAATAAATAAGGGTAAAAAAAGGAAAGAAGGGATCGTCGATACAGTTTTAGAACTGAATGGCGATATTTGGAAGAGTTTAGGAACAACCGAAATGAAAAAGCCCCTCGCTTTCGCGAAGGGCTTTTAAATGGCAGGGGCGGAGAGATTCGAACTCGCGACACCCGGTTTTGGAGACCGGTGCTCTACCAACTGAGCTACGCCCCTAAATCTCGCTTAACATTATGCCTGCTAAGATAGCAGGCATAATTTAAATAAGTGGCGGAACGGACGGGGCTCGAACCCGCGACCCCCTGCGTGACAGGCA
>CAUQMS010000029.1:0-45892 GCA_963519305.1 uncultured Enterobacterales bacterium | reverse complement strand
CAGTCACCATCGCGTCTAAATCAGGCGACGAAGGTAAACTGTTCGGCTCTATCGGTACTCGCGATATTGCTGATGCAGTGACTGCAGCTGGCGTTGAAGTTGCAAAAAGCGAAGTTCGTTTGCCGAATGGCGTTCTGCGTACCACTGGTGAACACGAAGTTGAGTTCCAGGTACACAGCGACGTATTCGCTAAACTGAATGTCGTTGTGGTTGCTGAAGCGTAATAACGCTGAGGTTAACCTGTGAGACGCCGGCCTTGTGCCGGCGTTTTGCTTTTTAGCGAAAGCCTCTGTTGAGATGACCCCGCAAATTTAAGAAGTTCTCACTAGCGGCTGCGCTGATAGGTGCCGTCGGCCTGACGGGTAAACAGCACCGTCGAATTCTGTTCATTAGTGATTTGCAGTGACGTTACTGCACCCTGCGCATTACGCTGTATTTTTACCTCCTGCCCGGCCTTCAGATTACTCAGCGGTTTTTGATCCCCTTCGACCTGTGCCATTGCAAAGACATCGCCTACTGCCAGATTATTGTCACGGAACAGCTGTGCCAGCGTCTGACCGGACTGAACGCGATAACTCTTCCAGTTCTCCTGCGCCATCGGCTGAGGCGGCTCAGAGGCCGCCTGTTGCTGTTGTGGCTGGACCGGCTGAGGCTGGGCAAGCTGCGTGGTGCGCCCTTGCTCATTTCTCAGGTCAGCCTGCATGGGAATCGATGCTGGTTGCTGCGGTTGCGACGGCGAATAGCTGTTCGGTGGCGAATAGGGCCACAGCAGCGCCAGCAGAACCACCAGTACACTGACGATAATCCAGCGGCGATGAACGTAGGGCAGCGGTGACATCCAGTTGAAATCATCGCTCATGTGCCAGACTTTGCAGGCCCACGCTTTTGCCTGACTCATCTTTGATGGCCGCAAGGTTGGCTGCTCCGGGGATTCGTCGCTTTCAGACAGCGGCGTAGTGTCACGCATCGGCCTTTTCATAATGGCAATCCAGGATCTCAACATGGGTTGATAAATGCGGATGGCTTTCCTTCTCCTGGGCGGGATTCTGCCCATGACAACCTCTCTTTCTTACACACAACTTGCAGAGTTAACAGAAAAAATCATGCCCGATTATTCTGTCGGATTTTCCCGCTAAGTATAGCTGGTTAACTGCTTGATGCGAAAAGGAACAACGCACAAATAGCACGCAAACGGTGTGTTGATGCGCAATAAATAACAGAATTCCGATCTGTTTCGTGCAGATCTGCGGTCAGCGTCTCCCTGCGTAAGAGAGAATTTTACCCAAAAGCCGCGCGCTGTTATGCTGCGCGTTCGACTTATTTAAAGACTAAAGGAAACTCCATGACAACCCCTTCATTTGACAGCGTAGAAGCGCAGGCAAGTTACGGTATCGGCTTGCAGGTCGGTCAACAATTGCAGGAATCAGGTTTACAGGGTTTAGAGCCTGACGCATTGCTGGCAGGCTTACGCGATGCGCTGGAAGGGAATACGCCAGCAGTTCCGGTTGATGTGGTACACCGCGCACTGCGTGAAGTTCACGAACGTGCTGATGCAGTGCGCCGTGAGCGTCAGGAAGCACTCGCAGTGGAAGGCCAGGAGTTCCTGACCACCAACGCACAGCGTGATGGCGTCACCAGCACTGAATCTGGTCTGCAATTCTCCGTGATCACTCAAGGCGAAGGCCCGATCCCTGGCCGCCAGGACCGCGTGCGCGTTCACTACACTGGTAAACTGATTGATGGTACCGTGTTTGACAGCTCCGTACAGCGTGGCGAGCCGGCTGAATTCCCGGTCAACGGTGTTATTGCTGGTTGGATCGAAGCCCTGACCCTGATGCCAGTCGGTTCTAAGTGGGAGCTGTATATCCCTCATAACCTGGCTTATGGCGAACGTGGTGCTGGCGCGTCCATCCCACCTTTCAGCGCACTGACGTTTGAAGTTGAGCTGCTGGAAATTCTGTAATTATTCCTCATTGCAGAAACGAAAAAGGGCGCTGATGCGCCCTTTTTTTACCTCTGAACTTCAGGAGGAATTACTGTGTTTTCAGCGGAGTTTGCAGATCCACCTGATACACTTCAAAGCCGATATCATCGGTGCCTTTAGCGGTCATTGGATATTGCGCATGGGTCTTGATAAACGCTGCGGCTTTTTCCGTCGGTGACGTTTCAAAGCGAATATCCAGCGGCTGACTGGCGACAATCGGCGCCAGTTTCCAGTTGTTGTCCGCCGTTGGCGTAACAGCGCCAGATTTTTGTGTTTCGGCACTGATATAAGCGGCCACCACTGAACGGTTTTCATCCGGTGACGCAAATGCAATATGTTTATCACCCGTACCGGCAAATTTGCCGCCGTAGGCGCGGTAGTTATTGGTGGCAACCAGGAACGTAGCTTTCAGATCGATAGGCTTACCGTTGAAGGTCAGATTTTTAATGCGCTCGGCATCTTTGTTGATCAGCGTACATTCACCGTCAAAACGCGCTGGTTGGGTCACATCAATCTGATAGTTCACCCCGTCGATCACATCAAAATTATAGGTACGGAAGCCGTCCCAGTTGATCAAAGACTGCGGTTTACTGCTGTGCACGTCGATCTGATTGAACTGACCGGCGGAACATTCGAGCCAGTCTTTCACTTCCTGTCCGCTGACTTTCATCACTACCAGAGTGTTCGGGTAGAGGTAAAGATCTGACGCATTACGGAAGGTGAGATCGCCTTTTTCCACTTCGACAAAACTGGCCGGGTCGTTTTTACGCCCGCCGACTTTAAACGGCGCTGCGGCCGAAAGCACGGGCAGGTTGGCCAGATCCGGATCGCCCTGAATGAAGTGCTCGGTATAGGCTTTTTGCGCATTGTTGACGATTTGCACCGTAGGATCGTCCTGTACCAGCGACAGGTAGCTGTACATATTGTCGTTGGATTTGCCGACCGGTTTGCTGACAAACTCGCGCGTGGCTTTGTGATCGTCGGCCAACACTTTCACCAGATCCTGATCTTCTGCCGCCAGAGACTTTTTGGAGGCTTTGTCATAAATCGGACGGGCTTCAGCACGGGCGGTTTCGACCTGCCATTTGCCGTCGTTATTATTGAGCACCATATCAACCACGCCCAGATGGTCGCCCCACATGCCCGGCATGACCGCAGGAACGCCATTCAGCGTACCCTGTTTGATATCCGCCCCTTTAATACTGGCAAACTCTTCGCTCGGGAAGACGGCGTGGGCGTGGCCGAACATGATGGCATCGATACCTTTAACCTGGCTTAAGTAGTACACCGAGTTTTCAGCCATGGTTTTATAAGGATCACCCGACAGCCCGGAGTGCGGAATGGCAACGATGATATCTGCGCCTTGCTTGCGCATCTCCGGCACCCACTTTTTCGCCGTTTCGGTGATGTCAGCCACGGTGACTTTGCCCTGCAGATTGGCCTTGTCCCAGACCATAATTTGCGGTGGGACGAAACCGATATAGCCGATGCGCAGGTTATGGGTTTTGCCGTCGCGATCTTTCACCGGGTTATCGGTGATGAGGAATGGCGTGAACAGCGGCTTACCGGTTTTGTCGTCGATAATGTTAGCGTTCACGTAGGGGAATTTCGCCCCGGCCAGCGCTTTCTTCAAATAATCCAGCCCGTAGTTGAATTCGTGGTTACCTAAATTCCCTACCGCATAATCCAGCGTATTCATGGCTTTATACACCGGATGAACGTCGCCTTTCTGCAGGCCTTTGGCAGCCATGTAATCGCCCAGCGGACTGCCCTGAATTACATCGCCGTTATCGACCAGCACCGAATTGGTGACTTCATCACGCGCGGCGTGGATAAGGCTGGCGGTACGCACCAGGCCAAATTTGTCCGTCGGTTTATCTTTGTAGTAGTCGAAGTCCATCATGTTGCTGTGCAAATCGGTGGTTTCCATGATCCGCAGATCAACCTGCGAAGCGTGTGCCGAAACGGCAACCAGCGTGGCTAACAGGGATAACGTCAGATGACGCGTATTCATTGCAGTGCCTCCAGAAGGGGAATATCCATAAGAGAAAACCAGATATATATCTCAAAATCCGATGAGAATGTAATCAGTTGTCATAAATAATTGTGAGATGTAACCAGTAATGCGTACTGGAATTGTTAACAGACGCAGATTACGGGATGGCTATTCCGCCTGAAAAAAACTAGGCTTCATCTATGACATTGCGTTTGTAAATGAATACCGAGGTGAAAAATGTTAGATAAAATTTGCCAGCTGGCGCGCGATGCCGGTGACGCTATCATGGCAGTGTATGACGGCGAACAGCCCCTTGACGCCCGTCAGAAAAAAGATGACTCACCGGTGACGGCCGCCGATATGGCCGCGCACAACGTGATTAAGAAGGGTCTGGCGCAGCTTGACCCGCAGACGCCGATGTTGTCAGAAGAGGATCCGCAAACCTGGAGTGAACGTCAGGGCTGGACCCGCTACTGGCTGGTGGATCCGCTCGACGGCACCAAAGAGTTTCTCAAGCGCAACGGCGAATTCACCGTCAATATTGCCCTGATCGAAAACGGTAAGCCGGTGCTGGGTGTGGTGTATGTGCCGGTCACCAAAGTGATGTACAGCGCGGCTGAAGGGAAAGCCTGGAAAGAGGAAAACGGCGAGCGTAAACAGATTCAGGTGAAAGAGGCCTATCCCCCGCTGGTCGTCGTCAGCCGGTCGCATTATGACAATGACCAGGAATTGAAGGATTATCTGGGCCAGCTGGGCGAACACCAGACAGTATCGGTGGGTTCTTCACTTAAATTCTGTCTGGTCGCCGAAGGCGAAGCGCAACTCTATCCGCGCTTTGGGCCGACCAATATCTGGGATACCGGCGCAGGCCATGCGGTGGCAATTGCCGCGGGGGCGATTGTGCATGACTGGACCGGTCAGACATTGCTGTATACCCCGAAAGAGTCGTTCCTCAATCCGGGGTTCCGGGTATCGCTGTTCTGATGTACTGAACATTGAGAAAGGCGCAGTTTTGCGCTTTTCTCATGCGCTTATCTGTCTTATTCTTTCACTAACTGATGCAGCATCGCGATCACCTTCTGCACTTCTTCCTGCGTCAGCGCCCCTTCTTGCACGAACTTAATCACGCCGTTTTTATCGAGCACCATCACGGCTGAGCTTTTCGGCTCCAGCTGCCAGGCCTTTTTCACCAGCCCTTGGCTGTCGACAATGATCTGTGACCATGGAAACTCTTTTTTGCCGCTTTCAATACTGCTACTGACAAACATGCCGGTGCCGATAATGGCGTCGTCTGTATTGATGATTGTCGTCGTTTGGTAACGATCGCGCGGTAGATTGGCTGCGCCGATGGCATCGTCCAGCGGAGTATTCAGCGCTTTGGCATTGGTACGCCCGGCCATATGTTGTACCACGCGCACTTTACCTGGCAGTTTGGCGCTGTTCCAGCGGCTATAGCTGAAGTCGTTGTTGACGTAGTTCAGCTCGCCTTTGTCATCCACACCGACGGCAGGCAGGCGTTCACCAAGGGTAAGATTGTGTGCTGAAACGAATAACGGAAAAATAACCAGAGACATAATTAGCAGGCTTTTAAAAATCATACATACTCCCAATAACGAGGCCGCAAAAATGGGCTGACCCGACAATCATAGAATCAGACAAGTGGTCTGTCCTGTTGAAATGTTAACAGTGTGTTATGGGTTACAAAAATGGCACGAATTGAAGGGTTATACTGTCGGAATGCGACAATTCTGAAAAGCGCACTGTCAAGGCAAGTAAAAGCAGTTAAATAAACTGGCAGAACCTGAACTCCCTGCTATGTTATATGTCTACTCACTGCGAAGACGATCCCATTCAGGCTTTCATCGCAGCTTTACCCGGCCTGAATAAGCAGTGATTTATCGGAGGAAAGTAGAAAAATGAGAATCTTCCAGCGCTACAATCCGTTGAAAGTAGCCAAGTACGTTAAGACGCTGTTCCGTGGCCGTCTTTATATTAAAGACGTCGGCGCATTTGAGTTCGACCAAGGCAAAATTTTATTGCCAAAAGTACGTGATAAGCGCCACTTCAGCGTAATGTCAGAAGTTAACCGTCAGGTGACTCATCTGCAGACTGAAATGGGGTAAACCCCCGGAGCATGATGGCAACCACGGCTATCAGCACCAAAAAAAAACGGCCCTTTTCAGGGCCGTTCATGTTTCTGGCATTCAGGCTTTCACGCGTAAATTGGGCGACTAATGTTCGCCGTTTTTCTCAGCCAGTTTCAGCGCATTCTTCTCATCTTTGATTTCCTGCGGCGTCTTAGGTAACAACGGCGCGACAGGTTTATCGGTGATGCG
Source organism: uncultured Enterobacterales bacterium (assembly GCA_963519305.1). Taxonomy (GTDB): domain Bacteria; phylum Pseudomonadota; class Gammaproteobacteria; order Enterobacterales; family Enterobacteriaceae; genus Ewingella. The sequence goes on along the minus strand of CAUQMS010000029.1, from coordinate 39,576 downwards.
GGTGACCAGCAGCTGATCAATTTTATAACTGTCGATATCAACGACTTCGAATTTGTAACCGGAGAATTTCACAAAATCGGTACGTTTCGGGATTTTGCGCAGCATGAACATCATGAAACCGCCGATGGTTTCATAATTCCCGGCTTGCGGGAACGCTTCAATATGCAGTACGCGCATCACGTCTTCGATTGGCGTACCACCTTCGATAAGCCATGAATTCTCATCACGCGCGACAATCTGCTCTTCCATACCCTGACCGACCAAATCACCCATCAGCGTAGTCATCACGTCATTGAGCGTAATAATCCCCACAACCAAGGCATATTCGTTAAGGATCACCGCAAAGTCTTCGCCCGCGGCTTTAAAGCTTTCCAGCGCCTCGGAGAGCGTCAGTGTGTCCGGTACAATCAGCGCGTTACGGATCTGGACGCCGCTGCTCAGCATTAAACTCTGATTGCCCAGCACGCGGTTCAGCAAGTCTTTGGAATCGACGTAACCCACGACCTGGTCGATATGGCCATCGCAGACCAGGAACTTGGAATGCGGATGGGTGGCGATTTTCTCTTTGATACTTTCTTCGCTTTCACGCAGATCAAAATAAATCACACTTTCACGTGAGGTCATGGAGGACGGCACGGTGCGCGATTCCAACTCAAACACGTTTTCGATCAACTCATGCTCTTGCTTACGCAGCACGCCAGCTAGCGCACCGGCTTCAAACACCGCATAAATATCATCGGAGGTGATGTCGTCATTACGCACCATTGGCAGCTTGAAGAGACGGAAAATCATATTTGCCATGCCGTTAAAGAACCAGACCATCGGGCGGCAAATCATCAGACAGAAACGCATCGGGTTGACTATACGAACGGCAACCGACTCAGGTGAAATCATACCGATGCGCTTCGGCGTGAGGTCAGCAAAGAGAATAAACAGGCTAGTGACCAGGACGAAGGAACAGATAAAGCTGACTTGATCCGCGAGTTCAGGTGACATGAAGCGAATAAAGAAAGCCTGAAAAGCAGGGGAGAAAGCGGCATCGCCGACAATACCACCGAGGATGGCAACGGCATTCAGGCCGATTTGTACCACGGTGAAGAACAGGCCAGGGGTTTCCTGTAATTTCATAACACGGGAGGCGTTGACGTTTCCTTCGTCTGCCAGCTGTTTAAGTTTTATTTTGCGCGAAGCGGCCAGCGATATCTCCGACAGGGAGAAAAAGGCGCTGATCGCGATAAGTAAGAGAATCAGTAAGATACTGTTTAACATAATCTATCCGTTTAACACCGATACAAAGACCGGCAGGGAAGGGCACTTAATTGGGTTGTTGTATTAAAGAAAACATCATTTAGGGCGAAAAAATCAAAGATAACAGCCAGAAATACGTTTATCGGGCCACATTTGCGGCCCGCATAGTATAGCAGTAGCACTGAGATTGCCGCCAGCGCTTAAAAAGTCCGCTTTATGCCACGCAACCCGAATGATTTAGTGGCCATTTATTGCGGCGGGAGACACACACCGATACCGCCCAGGCCGCAATAGCCTTCCGGATTTTTGTACAGGTATTGCTGATGGTCGTCTTCGGCATAGTAGAACGGCAGCGCTTCGGTGATTTCAGTGGTGATGTGACGCTTGTCACCTGCACTGTCCATCGCCTGCTGGAAACGCTGCAGGCTGGCCTGTGCGGCGCTCTGCTGTTCTGCACTCAACAGGTAAATTGCTGAGCGGTATTGTGTGCCCAGGTCGCCGCCCTGACGCATACCCTGCGCCGGGTCATGATTTTCCCAGAAGATCTGCAGCAGTTGATCATAGCTTATCACCGCCGGATCAAAGACCACGCGAACCGCTTCTGCATGGCCGGTCTGGCCGCTGCACACTTCACGATAGGTTGGGTTTGGCGTGAAACCGCCGCTGTAGCCGGCTGCCGTGCTGTAAATCCCTTCCTGCTGCCAGAACAGTCGTTCCACGCCCCAGAAGCAGCCCATCGCGAAAATCGCCACGTCCATATTGTCCGGAACATGGGTCATCGAATGACCATTGACCACGTGCGTAGTGGCGACAGGCATCGGCGTAATGCGGCCCGGCAAAGCATCTTCCTGCTTCACAATCTGGGTTTTATCAAAAAGATTTTTATCGGAATGTTGCACCACAGGGGACTCCAGCTGTTTATTTAATAACCTGTTACGGCCAATAGGCCACGGTTAGTTGTATCTGATTGCGACTTTGCACACAATACGGGTAACGTTGCCTTGTCGTTGATTAATTTTCGAGGATTAGCAGTAAAATGCGTTAATCAGACTTTAAAAAGGGGAATCTGCCGTGCTTCGGCGCTAATTCTCCTGACAGGCATCCGATATTTTAACAGGACAGTAAAATTAGCAGGAGTGCGCGTGCCACGATACCACCGAGAATTTTTATTATTAGGTCTGTTGCTGGCTCCCTCGCTCTCCATGGCTGCAAAAGTGCGCTTGCAGCTGGAAGGCCTCGATGGCGAACTTGAAAAGAATGTGCGGGTCCGGCTCTCCTCTATCCAGAGTGATGAAGTGGGCGCTGACGGGCGGTTTCGCGCCCGCGTCAGTGCGGCCATTGAGCAGGGGCTGCGCCCTTTAGGTTACTACCAACCGACCATTGATTTTGATTTCCGTCAGACGCCTCCACCGGGCCGCCCGGTGTTGATTGCGAAAGTGACGCCGGGAACGCCAGTGAAGATCGCAGGCACTCAGGTGGTGATCAAAGGAGAGGCCAGCAAGGATAATGATTTTGAAGCGCTGAAGAAGGAGAAGGTGCCTGCCGTTGGCACTATTTTGAATCATGGCACCTATGATGGCTTCAAAAGCGCCCTGACCGGTATGGCCGTGCGTAAAGGGTACTTTGATGCAGACATGGTGAAAAGCCAGCTCGGCGTGATTGAAGACGAGCACAAAGCCTTCTGGGATATTCAGTTCGACAGCGGCCAACGCTACCATTTTGGCACGGTCAAATTTCATGGCTCGCAGATCCGCGAAGAGTATCTGCAAAATCTGGTGCCTTTTCACAAAGGGGATGACTACAGCTCGTCCGATCTGGCGGAGCTAAACCGCCGTCTGGCGGCGACGGGATGGTTTAACTCGGTGGTGGTTTCCCCTGAGTTCACCGATGCGAAAACCACCAAAACGCTGCCGCTGGATGCCGTTGTGACGCCGCGCACGCGTAACACCTTAGAAACCGGGGTCGGTTATTCCACGGACGTTGGCCCGCGCCTGAAAGCCAACTGGAAAAAACCCTGGATTAACGATCGCGGCCAGAGTCTGGAGAGTTCGGTCAACCTGTCGGCCCCGGAACAATCTCTCGACCTGACGTATAAGATCCCGCTGCTGAAAGACCCCCTCCAGCAATACTATCTGGTGCAGGGCGGCTTTAAGCGCGAAGACCTCAATGACACCAAATCAGACTCCAGCACCGTCAATCTGGCGCGTTACTGGGATCTGGACAGCGGCTGGCAGCGTGCGGTGAACCTGCGCTGGAGCCTCGATCACTTTACACAAGGCAGCGTGACCAATACCACGATGCTTATCTATCCGGGTGTGAACGTGAACCGCACCCGTCAGCGCGGCGGGCTGATGCCTACCTGGGGCGACTCCCAGCGCTACTCCCTCGATGTCTCCGATACCACCTGGGGCTCCGATGTCGATTTCGCCGTGATCCAGGCGCAGAACGTCTGGATCCGCACGCTGGCCGATAAGCACCGCTTTGTGGTGCGTGGCAATCTGGGCTGGATTGAAACCAATGACTTTGAACGCGTTCCGCCGTCCCTGCGCTTCTTCGCCGGTGGCGACCGAAGTATTCGCGGTTATAAATACAAATCGATTTCACCCAAAGATGATGACGGCAAACTGACCGGTGCATCCAAGCTGGCGACCGGATCGCTGGAATATCAGTACAACGTGACCGGGAAGTGGTGGGGGGCGGTGTTTGTTGACTCCGGTGAAGCCGTGGATGATATCGCCAAGAGCAATATCAAAACCGGTGCGGGTGTGGGTGTGCGCTGGGCTTCGCCGGTTGGCCCGGTGAAGTTTGATATCGCGGCGCCGGTCGGCGACCAGGATGAGCATGGATTGCAGTTTTACATCGGTTTGGGTCCGGAATTATGAGTCTGTTTAAGAAGATCTGCCTTGGTTTCCTCATTGTCCTGCTGTTGCTGGTGGGCACAGTGGCGTTTCTCATCGGTACACAAACCGGTTTGCATCTGGTCATCAGCGGGGCACAACGGTTTGTGCCTGGTCTGAATATCGCCAGCGTCGAGGGGGGATGGCGTAACCTGACGCTGAAAGGGCTGCATTACGAAATGCCTGGCGTGGACGTTAAGGCCGGTGAGTTCCACCTTTCGGTCGATCTCTCTTGTTTCAAAAACAGTGCGTTGTGCATCAATGCGCTGCGTCTTAGTGACGTTAACGTCGCGGTGAATACCAAAGAGATGGGGCCGGGGGAGCCTGCCGCAGAACCTGACAACAGCGAGCCGCTGACCAATCTCAGTACGCCTTATCCGATCACCTTGCGCGTACTTACGCTGAATAACGTCAACGTCACTATCGATGACCGTGCCATCTCCCTTGGGGAGTTCCGCACCGGTGCACAGTGGCAGGACCGTTCGTTGCATCTTTTGCCGACCCACATTGGTGGTCTGCTGATTGTGCTGCCAAAAACGCCAGTCAGCCCGCTGCCGGATGTCGTGCAGGCCGCACAGGATAAAGTCGTCGAGAAAGCGACGGAGAAAGTCACCGGGAAACCGGCGGAAAAACCGGTTGTTGTGCCAGAGAAACCGCTGGGTGAAACCTTGCAAGAACTCTTTGCCAAGCCGCTGTTGCCCGAATTGCCTGACTTCCGCCTGCCGCTGGAACTTAATATCGATCAGATCACCGCAGACAATTTGCGTCTGACCGGCGATACCGACGTGCTCATCACCCGTTTCCTGTTAAAGGCCAGCACGCTTGATCAGGTCGTGAAACTCGACGCACTTCAGGTGCGTTCGCCGCAGGGGTCGTTAGATGGTATCGGTCAGGCCACGCTCAACGGCAACTGGCCGGTCGATATGACGATAAACACCGCGCTGAATGTGGATCCGCTGAAGGGCGAGAAGATCAAACTGAAAGTCGGCGGCGCTCTGCGTGAAAAGCTGGACGTCGGTCTGAATCTTTCCGGTCCGGTGCGGGCGCAGTTATCGCTGGAAACCCGGCTGGCCGAAGCCGGTCTGCCGCTGAACCTGGCGCTGGAGAGTAACGCGCTGCAATGGCCGCTGGCCGGTACGCCGCAGTTTCAGGCGAAGGGAGTCAAGCTGAAATTCAGCGGGAAAGCGACTGATTATGCGCTCTCCCTGCATTCCGATTTCAGCGGCGATCAGATCCCTCCGGCGACGCTCACCGTTGATGGTAAAGGCAACGTTGAACAGTTCAAACTGACCCTGCTGCGGCTCGCGGCATTACAGGGCAATACTGACCTGACCGGCGTGGTGGACTGGAGTAAAGCCATCAGCTGGAATACGTTGCTGACGCTCAATAACATCAATACCGCCAAACAATATCCGGACTGGCCGGCGAAGTTGCAGGGCAAAATCGCCACGCGCGGCAGTCTGTATGGCGGTACCTGGCAGATGCAGGTGCCGACGCTGGAACTTGACGGTAATGTGAAAAATAATCTGGTCAAAGCCCGCGGTAACCTGCGCGGTAACAGCTACGGCCAGTGGGATATCCCTCAGCTGCATCTGGAACTGGGGCGTAACAATATTGATGTGAAGGGCAAACTCAGCGACCAGTGGGCGCTGGATGCCAAGATTGATGCGCCACATCTGGACGGCGCGTTGCCCGGACTGGGCGGCGTGGCGAAGGGGATGCTGCAATTACGGGGCGAGCTTAAAGCGCCAAAACTGCTGGCCGATCTCACCGCAACACGGCTGAAATGGCAGGCGCTGACCATTAACCGCGTCAACATCAAAGGGGACGTCAGCTCTTCCGACCAGATTCAGGGCACGCTGGCTGTCCGTGTGCAGCAGCTGAAACAGGACGCGCTGCAAATCAATGATCTAACCCTGGATGCCAAAGGCAACGAGAAGCAGCATGAGCTGAAACTGAATGTTGAAGGTAAGCCGGTATCCGGCCATCTGGCACTGAGCGGCAGTTTTGACCGTGCGACCGAGCACTGGAATGGCAATATCAACAATACCCTGTTTGATACGCCGGTCGGGAAGTGGCGTCTGAACCGAGCGATTGCTCTGGACTATTTCAACAAAGAACAGCGGGTAACCGTCGGGCCGCACTGCTGGCAAAATCCGGATGCCGATCTGTGCGTGCCGAAAACTATTGAGGCCGGAGCCAGCGGGCAGGCCAGCCTGCTGCTTAACCGTTTTGATCTGGCGATGCTGAAGCCGTTTCTCGGCGACAACACCAAGCTCAGCGGGGTTTTCAGCGGTAAAGCGAATGTGAGCTGGAAAGCCGATGGCGGTTTGCCGCAGGCAAGTCTGTCGCTGGTGGGCAAGGGCGTGAAAGTGCAGCAGCTGATTCAGGGTAATCCGCTGCCCGTCGCTTTTGATACGCTCAACCTCAATGCCGGGCTTAATAACGGACGCGCGAATCTCGACTGGCTGATTAAAATTGCCAATAACGGCCAGCTCGACGGCAATATTCAGATTGCCGATCCGCAGGGACGTCGTAATCTGAGCGGCAACGTCAATATCACCAAAATTTCCATGGCGCTGCTGCAACCGGCGCTGATGGACGGTGAGAAAGCCTCCGGTATTCTCAATGCCAATCTGCGCCTTGGTGGTGATGCGCAGAAGCCTCAGGTGTTCGGCCGTCTGGCACTGACGAATGTCGATTTCGATGGCCAGTTCATGCCGTTCGACATCACGGATGCTAATATCAACATCAATTTCAACGGCATGTCATCGCTAATGGATGGTGTGATCCGTACGGCGCACGGACAACTCGCGCTGAACGGGAATGCGGACTGGAGTGAACTCAATGCCTGGCGTGCACGGATTGCGGCCAAAGGTGACCGCGTGCGGGTTTCGGTTCCGCCAATGGTGCGTCTGGACGTCTCGCCGGATCTGGTGTTTGAGGCCACGCCGCAGCTCTTCTCGCTCAATGGCCGGGTAGATATCCCGTGGGCGCGTATCACGGTGCAGGAACTGCCGGAAAGCGCAGTCGGCGTCTCATCGGATGAAGTGATGCTTAACGACCAGCGTCAGCCGATTGCACCAGCCTCGACGTCTGTTCCGATCAACAGCAATCTGATTGTGAATATCGGCGATGATGTACGCCTCGATGCCTTCGGACTGAAAGCCCGTCTTAAAGGTGCGCTGAAAGTGGTGCAGGATAAACATGGTCTGGGTCTGAACGGCCAGATTGATATTCCTTCCGGACGTTTCCATGCATACGGTCAGGATCTGCTGGTGCGCAAAGGCCAGCTGTTATTCTCCGGTCCGGCTGACCAGCCGCTGCTGAATCTGGAAGCCATTCGTAATCCGGATTCCACGGAAAATGGCGTAACGGCCGGTCTTCGCGTCACCGGCGAGGCCGATGCCCCGAAACTTGAAATATTCTCTGATCCGACCATGTCGCAGCAGGAAGCCTTGTCCTACCTGCTTCGCGGGCAAGGTTTGGACAGTTCCGGAGCCGACAGCGGAGCCATGACTTCCATGCTTATCGGAATGGGGGTTGCGCAAAGTGGTAAACTTGTGGGTAAAATCGGTGAGGCATTCGGTGTCAGTAATCTGGCGCTGGATACGCAAGGCGTGGGAGACAGCTCTCAGGTGGTGGTTAGCGGCTATGTTTTACCTGGATTACAGGTGAAATATGGCGTCGGGATTTTCGACTCGCTGGCAACCTTAACCCTGCGCTATCGTCTGATGCCAAGATTGTATCTGGAAGCCGTTTCCGGTATCGATCAGGCGTTGGATGTGCTTTATCAGTTTCAGTTTTAACCCATGTGACTTTTACTATACGAAACCAAACATGCGAATAATTGTTTATGGCAGTTTACGACGCAAGCAAGGCAACAGTCATTGGATGACTAACGCTCAGTGGTTGGGTGACCACGAGCTGGAAGGGTATGCGCTCTATAATCTGGGGCACTACCCGGCAGCAGTTCCAGGGGACGGGAAAGTCTATTGTGAAGTTTACCGCATCACGTCGTCTATCATGGCTGAACTGGACGAATTGAAAAGTAATACAAAAGATTATAAACGTGAACTGATTTCCACACCGTACGGCAGTGCCTGGATTTACCTCTACATACGTTCACTCGAAGGAGTGCCGCGTATTGACGGAGGAGATTGGGTGAAGCGTGCGGGTGATGTGAAGTGAGAACTCTGAGCAAGGTCATTTAATATATTGCTGCATCTTCTCTTCTACCAGGGAGAGAGACATACAAAAACACCGTCCAGTGGACGGTGTTTTTCTTTTTATTTAACCGTAAAAACAATTACTTGTTTTTAGCGCGCTCGAAAGAGGTCACGATCTCTTCTTTCGCGGCAGCGGCGTCAGCCCAACCGTCAACTTTCACCCATTTGCCTTTTTCCAGCGCTTTGTATTGCTCGAAGAAGTGAGTGATCTGGGCACGCAGTAGTTCTGGCAGGTCGTTCACATCTTTGATGTGATCGTACTCTTTGCTCAGTTTGGTGTGCGGAACCGCAACCACTTTGGCATCTTCGCCAGATTCGTCGGTCATTTTCAACACGCCAACCGGACGGCAGCGAATCACTGAACCGGGTTGCAGCGGGTATGGTGTTGGCACCAAAACGTCAACCGGGTCGCCATCAAGGGACAAGGTGTGGTTGATGTAGCCGTAGTTGCACGGGTAGAACATCGCAGTAGACATGAAGCGGTCAACGAACAGCGCGCCGGTATCTTTATCTACTTCGTATTTGATCGGATCGGCATTGGCCGGAATTTCGATAACAACATAAATATCTTCTGGCAGGTCTTTACCGGCCGGTACATTGAGTAAGCTCATTTGGGGTTCCTTCATTGGACCAGGAATAGAGTGCCGCACATTATAGCCAAGTCCGTCACGAATTCCCGTCATTTTTGTGGTCAGGGCTTCTGGTCGATCCCTCTTTTTCTTCCCGCTAAATCCTCTGTGTGCGGCATGAAAGTTTCCCGCCGACAGACTTTGCCCGCTAACTGGCTGTTTTACGGTTTTTTATCAAGAAATTCACGAGATTGCCGATAACAGTTTACATAAAAACTCTGCATGGCCTACGAAGTACCTCTCTCGCATTTTCCTCTGTTTCATAAACAACCGGGTATTACAGCATGTTGAATAAATTGAGCGTAAAGGCGGGACTGATCGCCTTGTTAGTCGTAATGACACTGATTCTGTTATTAGTCAGCTTTTTGGGTACCAATGCGATCCGCCAGAGTGCGACTTCGCTCAAGCAAATTGACCGCCTTCAGGGAGAAGAGCTTGGCGCGTTAGCCAATAGCTACAGTTTTTCTCTGCGTGCCCGTGTTGCCAGTAGCGTCGCGGTTCGTCAGATGGAAATTGGCATGATGGACGACTCGAAAGAAACGGCGGAGCGGGTTGCGAATTATATCAAACAGGCAGATCAGCAAGTGGCCGTGTTTATGGCCATTAATGATGAAAGCCAGCGCGGTGAAGATTTATCCACTGCCGTAAAAGTGGCTTATGAAGCCTATAAGCTGCACGGGCTGCAACCGGCGCTGGCGGCTATTCAGGCGCAAAGCACGGATGGATATTATGACGTGCTGGAAAATAAAATGACGCCATACAGCAACGCTTACGACAAAGCGCTGGGGGATTTTCGTGTATACGCCAATGAAACGGCTGACCGGCATATCTCGACCGCGCAAAAGCAGGCGAAGATCCAACTGATGGTCATTGTGATTGCTTGCCTGATCGCGATTTCTATTGCCCTGTTGTCGTGGTTTGCCCTGCAGAAAATCATCATGCATCCGCTGAGTGCCTCTATCGCCCAGCTTGAGTTTATTGCCGCGGGGGATTTAACCCACGAGATTGATGATTCGCGCAGCAATGAGATGGGGCGCTTGCTGCGTGCCATGAAAAAGATGCAGGATGCACTGGCCGCTTCTGTAGGCCGCGTTCGCGATGCCGGCAATCAGATCGATGTCGGCACGCGTGAACTGGCGGCAGGCAACGTGCATCTGGCTCAGCGCACTGAGGAGTCCGCGGCATCGCTCGAAGAGACTGCTGCCAGTATGGAACAGCTGACTTCCACCGTGCGCATGAACGCCACGAATTCTGAGCAGGCCAACCAATTGGCAAAAAGCGTGTCGGGTATTGCCGATAAAGGCAGCAAAGTCGTGCATCAGGTGATGGACAAAATGCATGCTATTACTGACAGTTCTAAACGCATTGCAGACATTATCACCGTTATTGACGGTATCGCTTTCCAGACCAATATTCTGGCGCTGAATGCCGCAGTAGAAGCCGCACGCGCCGGTGAACAGGGCCGCGGTTTTGCCGTTGTCGCCGGCGAAGTGCGTAGCCTGGCACAGCGCAGCGCGCAGTCAGCTAAAGAGATCAAAACGCTGATTGATGATTCGGAGAGCCGGGTTTCTGAAGGAGAAGCGATGGTGAAATCGGCTGCGGCGACCATGACTGAGATCGCCAGCGAAGTGCGCCGTGTCACCAGCCTGATGAATGAAATCTCCATTGCGACCAGCGAACAAACGCATGGCATCGAGCAGGTGAACATCGCTATTACGCAGATGGATCAGGTGGCTCAGCAGAATGCTGCACTGGTGGAAGAAGCCACCGCCGCCACGCGTTCACTTGAGGAACAGGCACAGTTGCTGGCGCAAAGCGTCTCGGTGTTTAAGCTCAATCAGCAGGATTTTGTCTGATTCAGTAATGCCATAAAAAAGGGTTCAGCCTGAGCTGAACCCTTATGTGTAAGTTACAGAGATAAAACGTTTTTATTGTGGGTAAGCATCATCCGGGAACTGAGCGATAAAGCGTTCAGCATCTTCAACCATCGAACGGTTGCCGACGAAGAAAGGGGCACGTTCGTGCAGTTTTTGCGGAATGATGTCCAGAATACGGTTTTTACCGTCGCTGGCTTTGCCACCTGCCTGTTCTGCAAGGAAGGCCATCGGGTTGCATTCGTACAGCAGACGCAGTTTGCCGGTAGGGTGGCTTGCGGTGCTTGGGTAAATGTAGATGCCGCCTTTAAGCAGATTACGGTGGAAGTCAGCAACCAGCGAGCCAATGTAGCGCGAGGTGTAGGGGCGTTGCGTGGCTTCGTCCTGCTCCTGACAATACTTAATGTACTTTTTGACACCGAGTGGGAATTTGATGTAGTTGCCTTCGTTGATTGAGTACATGCTGCCCTTTTCAGGGAAACGGACTTTCTCATGTGAAAGGCAGAATACGCCAAGTGACGGGTCATAAGTAAAGGCGTGAACGCCAACACCGGTAGTGTAAACCAGCATGGTGGACGAACCGTAAACCACATAACCGGCGGCGACCTGACGGTTGCCCGGTTGCAGGAAGTCGGCTTCGGTGACCGACTGGCCCAGGGGAGTAGTACGACGGTAAATGGAGAAAATCGTCCCGACAGAGACGTTCACATCAATGTTTGATGAGCCGTCCAGCGGATCCATCAGGATCACGTATTTTGCATTTTCAGCACGTTCCCCTTCAAAGATGACGATCTCATCTTCTTCTTCAGACGCGATGCCGGCAATTTCACCGCGCGCCTTCATGGCGGCTTTTAACTTCTCATTCGCGTACAGATCGAGTTTCATCTGAACTTCGCCCTGCACGTTCTCCACACCACTGACACCGAGGATATCGACCAGCCCGGCTTTGTTGATGTCCCGGTGAATGATTTTTGCGCCGAGCTTTATTGCTGAAAGGAGGGCGGTGAGTTCACCAGTCGCATGTGGAAAATCCTGCTGCTTTTCAACAATAAATTCGCCTAACGTTTTCATGACGCATTCCCTGAATCTAGGATGGATAACGGTTTGTTAATAAACCTTTTACATTAGCGTGGGCAGTTTAGCCCAAATATATGGATGAATCCTAGGCAAATCCATTTCTTCTGGACGATTCTGAGCGGTAGAATAGCGGCTGACTTAAAGGCATTAATGGAAAACATATGCGCATTCATATTCTTGGGATTTGCGGCACCTTTATGGGCGGGCTGGCGATGCTGGCACGTGCACAAGGGCATCAGGTTACCGGTTCGGATAACAACGTTTATCCACCAATGAGTACGCTGCTGGAAAATCAGGGTATAGAACTGATCCAGGGCTACGACCCGTCTCAGCTTGATCCACAGCCGGATCTGGTCATTATCGGCAATGCCATGACTCGCGGTAATCCGTGCGTCGAAGCCGTGCTGGAACAGGGCATTCCTTACGTGTCTGGCCCACAGTGGCTGCATGACCACGTACTGCCGGGTCGCTGGGTGATTGCTGTCGCCGGTACCCATGGCAAAACGACGACCGCCGGTATGGTTACCTGGATCCTCGAAGCCTGTGGCTACGAACCGGGTTATGTCATCGGGGGGGTGCCGGGAAATTTCGACGTTTCTGCCCGTCTGGGCAACAGCCCGTTTATGGTAATTGAAGCCGATGAGTACGACTGTGCATTCTTCGATAAACGTTCAAAGTTTGTTCACTACAGCCCGCGTACACTGGTCCTCAATAACCTCGAGTTCGATCACGCGGATATTTTCGACGATCTGAAAGCCATCCAGAAACAGTTCCATCATCTGGTTCGTCTGGTTCCCGGTCAGGGCAAAATCATTCTGCCTGAGCATGACACGCCGCTCAAACAAGTCATGGCAATGGGCTGCTGGAGCGAGCAGGAGTTTGTGGGTGAAACGGAAGCTTGTGCATGGGATGCTAAAAAACTGACGCCAGACTCCAGCTTGTTTGCCGTCTCCCTGCACGGTGAAAAAGTCGGTGAAGTGCACTGGTCGCTGGTGGGTGAACACAATATGCACAATGGCCTGATGGCGATTGCCGCGGCCCGCCACGTGGGCGTGAAGCCAGAAGATGCCTGTCAGGCACTGGGTGATTTCATCAATGCCCGCCGCCGTCTGGAGCTGCGCGGTGAAGCTTTCGGGGTCAGCGTTTATGATGATTTTGCTCATCATCCAACGGCGATCCTCGCCACGCTTGCCGCATTGCGCAGTAAAGTGGGCGGCACGGCGCGCATTCTGGCTGTTCTCGAACCCCGTTCAAACACCATGAAAATGGGGCTGAGTAAAAATGAGCTGGCACCAGCGCTTGGCCGTGCTGACGAAGTTTTCCTGCTGCAACCACAACATATTCCGTGGCAGGTCGCTGAAGTGGCCGAACACTGTATCCAACCTGCACACTGGAGTGCTGATGTGGATTCACTGGTGGATCTTGTGGTGAAAGCTGCTCTGCCTGGTGACCATATTCTGGTGATGAGTAACGGTGGTTTTGGCGGTATTCATAGCAAACTTCTGGATGCACTGTCCGCTAAGGCTCAGGTCGTCGAAGAGTTTTAATCCACAGAGTTCACGTTCCGTTTTACTGAAAAACACAGCTCCGGCTGTGTTTTTTTATGGCTAATCTGCGGTGCCGGAAAAAACATAAAAAAAAGCTCCCGCAATTTACGGGAGCCAAAAGGTGTCGTCGGACAGGACGACGAGGGTCTCGGAAGCAAGAGAGCACGGCAGTGGCAGTGTCAGCTCTCTCTCCAGCCTCAACAGCGCAGATTTTTATCGCTGGTTTGTGGCTGTTGAACCCGGTCATGCTAAATGTGAAGGACTTCTGTAATGATGAAGCAGCGGCAGAGATCTTATTGGTAGATTTCTGCGGTCGCGTGATAAGCACCGTCGTTATGAGCTTCAATCACACGGTAAGATTTGGCACCCATGCTGTCGGCTTTATCGGACAGCTTCTGGCGGATATCCATAGAGACACCGTTAACGCCGCTGACATTAATCACGCCCATCGGCTGTAAATTCTGTACCTGATCGTTGGTGACCAGTTGTGCTGCTGAAGCGCCGAATGAAACGGCAGTGAACAGACTAACGGCAGCAAGAGTAGTAATGATTTTCATGACAATTTCCTGATATATATGACGCTGATATCTGTTTTTAATCGCAACGTCGATTCATGTTTGGGATTCATCAGGTCTGTATTATCAAGATTGAAGGGCGCTTTAACGCTCTGGAAACTTGGTGTATTGCAGTGATAAATCCATTGGGTATTTCGTTTTGATTCCGCAAGCCTGGCTCTGCTCAGGCTTCTTCGCTTTATCTACCTGAAACGTTTATTGGTAAATTTCTGCGGTAGCGTGGAAGTTGCCTTCTTCACGAACTTCGATCACGCGAAAGGCTTTTGCACCTTTTTCGTCAGCTTTTGCAGACAGTGCCTGACGGATATCTGAAGGAGCGCCGGCGACGCCGCTTACGCTAATCATCCCAACAGATTGCAAGTTTTGCGCCTGATCCTGAGTAATGGGTTGTGCTGCAAAAGCACCAAATGACAGGGCCGATAGAACGCCTAATGTCGCGATAGCAGTAGTAACTTTCATGATTAACCTCGTCTATTTTATTATGTGTCCGAAAAAACAGTGATTCACATCACGGAAATGAGTATACATCTGGTAACCGAGAATATTAATAGTTTGCTAATAGTTTTTTGGGTGGTTATAAGTGTGCTTTTCGTGTTTTTAATAACGGAAAGATATTAAAAGAGAGGTTAAAATGAACAAAATGAGTGATTTGGAATATAAATCAGAGAGTTGAGTTGCTTTGACTATTTGTGCGTAATTTTGCAGTTGTTCGCACTAATGAAACGATGATGTAAGGATGATGTGACCTGAAATGAGATATTTGCCCGTAAAAAGCGCTGTACTGGATGAGCAGGGGAAAAATCATAGAAGTTTTTTAGGTGCTTAAAGCAGAAACAATGACTATTACCAGTATGTCGGGGAGCTTGCAGGATACCTTCAGAGGAAAATTGCGGGTAACCTGCACATAAAAGGTAAAGCGACTGTTCATTAAGCTTAATAGAGAACCGTTTTACAGCTCTTGTTCAAAAAGGCTAAGAATCGCTTCGTACAACTGTTTAACGCTGAAACCGCGGGCTGGCGTCGTGAAAATGGTGTCATCCCCGGCGATGGTGCCCAGAATGCCTTCCGATTTTCCCAATGAGTCCAGCAGGCGGGCAATTAACTGCGCTGCACCGGGGCTGGTGCGGATAACGACGACAGCTTCATTGTAATCGATATCTAATACCAGATTCTTTAATGGGCTGGTGGTGGTTGGGACACCGATTTCCGCGGGCAGACAGTAGACCATTTCCATTTTTGCATTGCGGGTCCGTACCGCGCCGAATTTGGTCAGCATGCGCGAAACTTTTGATTGATTGATGTTCTCGAAGCCATCTTCTTGTAAGGCGAGGACAATCTCGCCCTGTGAGCTGAACTTCTCTTCCTTCAATAACGATTTGAAGGCTTTGATCAGATCTTCCTGTTTAGCAGGATTACGCATTTTGCACCCTGAGGTCATAACGATAGTGTTGCGGATTATGCATATATTTGAATTTTTATTCAATAAGTGTTCTGCAATGAATCTCGGATTATCCGGAATATCAGGTGTGAAGCCAAGTTTGCAGTCGGTTAAATGTGATGAATATGCCAATTTCGTGCATTCTCAATCGGGCTTTTGGTGAATAAATTGTTATAAAAATGATATTGTCCTGATGTTGGCTTCGGGTGTAATGTAACCGCCAGTTAACCTGTCGTGTTTCGTGACGCTATTTCAGATCTGATTGTTTTATGCCACTGAAGCATAAGCAAAATAATCTTAAATTAAGCCGACAAACCACCTTAATACTGCGTAACTTCTCACTATCGGGGTTCCAGGATTGTGTTTGGTCATCCAGTAGATTATGGTCATAACTAGATGAATTCACGGCGCTTTTAAGTTTTTGTTAAAAAAGGAGTACAGGATGAAAGTTGCAGTTCTCGGTGCAGCCGGTGGTATCGGCCAGGCCCTCGCTCTTCTACTCAAGACGCAATTACCTTCAGGTTCAGAACTCTCTTTGTATGACATTGCACCGGTAACGCCGGGCGTCGCTGTCGACCTCAGCCATATCCCTACTGCTGTAAAAATCAAAGGCTTCAGTGGCGTCGATGCTACTCCTGCATTAGTGGGTGCAGATGTCGTGCTGATTTCAGCCGGTGTGGCGCGTAAGCCTGGTATGGATCGTTCTGATTTGTTCAACGTCAATGCGGGTATCGTTCGTAATCTCATTGAACAAGTTGCCAAAACCTGCCCAAAAGCGTGCATTGGTATTATCACTAACCCTGTGAATACCACCGTAGCTATCGCTGCGGAAGTATTGAAGAAAGCCGGCGTTTACGACAAAAACAAATTGTTTGGCGTTACGACTCTGGATGCTATTCGCTCGAACACATTTGTGGCTGAACTGAAAGGTAAACAGCCGCAGGATATTGAAGTTCCGGTGATCGGCGGCCACTCTGGCGTCACTATTTTACCTTTGCTGTCGCAGATCCCTGGCGTAACCTTCAGCGAAAGCGAAGCAGCTGATTTAACCAAACGTATCCAGAATGCCGGTACGGAAGTGGTTGAAGCGAAGGCGGGTGGCGGTTCTGCAACTCTTTCGATGGGGCAAGCAGCAGCACGATTTGGTCTATCTTTAGTGCGTGCACTGCAAGGCGAAAGCAACATTGTTGAGTGTGCCTATGTTGAAGGTAATGGCGAATATACACGTTTCTTCGCGCAGCCAATTCTGCTGGGTAAAAACGGCGTTGCTGAACTGAAAAGCATCGGTAAGCTGAGTGCGTTTGAGCAAAGTTCTCTCGACGCCATGCTTGATGTCTTGCGTAAAGATATTGAACTAGGTGAACATTTCATCAATAACTGATCGCAGTTGATTGATGCTAAACAAGCCGCCGGCATTCAAACCGGCGGTTTTTTTATGTGTAAATGTTCAGTCCTTATTAGGTACCCGAATTTTGCGCTCAATGCGTTGTGAGGTGGTTGCATCAAAATAGCGGTTTGGCCAAATCATTGAAGGATGGAGGCCGATGGCATCGGCAATGATACGTTCCCCTTTAGGCCATGGCCGTGAGAGTGCATTTGCCAGTGTGGATGAGCTTAACCCTGCGCCGCGAGAAACTGCCGCGAGCGTCGTTCCCCTTTTACGCAGTGCTGCTATGATGTCCGCCTGATGCCAATTTTCTTTATGTCCTTTCATGTCTATTCCCTTTCATTACCGGCAAGATATTTAATATTGTTTTAATGACATTGTGATTTTTGGAATCAAGATCTGAAATATTGAATTACATGATTTATGTTTCCGTTTCTGAAAAGTATGTTGATTGTTTTCTGGAAAATATCTCTTTCTGATTATTAACGCAAATATGTAATATGAATTTTTCACGGTAAGGAAGAAGACTTTTTTTTAAATATTTAGTTATTAATAAGATAAGGTGAGTAAAATATTTTTCGTGTTAGTTGTTCCCGTTAAATGTTTTGTTATAAAGTGAGTTTCTCAAATCGAATGTAGCTGTTATTTAACAATCTTAGTCATTGCTATAGTAGTGATGGGGTTTGTAAGTTAATGTATTTTATTGATTTATTATTTAATTATTGTTTATTTGTTAATGCTGCAATAAATCAGTTTTCTAAAAAATGTAATTTGTACATTACCGGTTTCATAAAAAGCATTCATGAGTGTAAATTGTGCGCATTTTCCTCAGTGGAATGACATTAATTCATATTTCACCATTCTGATAAGTAGTGTTATAAGTTAGTCGCAGTTATTAAGTGTGCATTTAAACGGAAAGGTGAATAGCTTTTGTAAGGCTCTTCGTCATCTCAAGGATTTCTAACATGTTCTTATGTGCCTGAGTGCCATTGGAAAGGGAGAGTTATGAAAAAAGAGTGGTTTGCCGCAAGTGAACTCATTGGCTTTGATGGATTACCTTCTTCTACTCAGGGTATACATGGTATGGCGCGACGAAATGCCTGGGTAAAACGCCGTCGGCATGGTGTTCAGGGAAAAGCTGTTGAATACCATATTGACAGTTTACCCACCAAAGCAATGGATTGTCTGGAGATGAAAGAACAGTCTGCGGAATATGTCTATTCCTCACATCAGGATCCTCTGGCAATTTGGATTGAAAGTTATAAACAACTCAAGGAACAAGAGCGTGATGCGATCATAAAATTTATTGTCAGGGAAGGGCTCTCGGAAGTTCTGCATCGCTTACGTACTGAGGCTGATGTTTGACGATGTTATGTCGCAGCAACAGGTACCGCCATAGTGCGGTACCTGTTGCTTGATATTCCAGAGGGATGGTTAGAAATCTCGTCTCACGGCAATATGTGCAAGGGCTTCAAGCGCGGTCCGATATACCGATTCCGGCAGAACTTGTAAAGCGCTGATGGCTTTATCTGCTTCTTCCTCGGCACGTGCACGGGTGTGATCCAGTGAACCCCACTGATGCATCGTTGCCAGTACAGGTTCAAGAAGATGCCGTCCGTTACCTTCCTCAATGGCTTTGCGGATCATGGATGATTGCTCTGCCGTACCATGTTTCATTGCGTGAAGCAGCGGAAGCGTGGGTTTGCCTTCATTCAGGTCGTCTCCGGTATTTTTACCCAGAGTTTCCCCATTCGCTTCATAATCAAGCAAGTCATCGATTAATTGGAAAGCAGTACCCAGATAGCGACCATAATCCTGCAGGCCCTGAATTTGCTTTTCACTCCCACCTGCCAACATGGCGGAAGCCTGCGCTGCCGCTTCAAACAAACGCGCGGTTTTGCTGTAAATGACTTGCATGTAACTTTCTTCGGTAATGTCCGGATCGTTGCAATTCATTAACTGTAAAACTTCGCCTTCAGCAATGACGTTAACGGCTTTTGCCATGAGTGCCAGAACTGGCAATGACTCCAGATCAGTCATCATTTGGAAAGCACGGGTATAAATAAAATCACCCACTAAAACGCTTGCCGCATTACCAAACGCTGCGTTGGCTGTGGCTTTGCCACGACGCATATCAGATTCGTCGACCACGTCGTCATGTAACAGCGTAGCGGTGTGGATAAACTCAATAAGGGCAGCAACGGTAACGTGTTTGTTACCCTTATAAGATAAGGCACGTGCAGCAAGAACGGCGATCATTGGGCGAATACGTTTGCCCCCGCCGCTGATGATGTAATATCCCAGCTGATTGATGAGGGATACATCTGAATTCAACTGCTCAAGTATGGTTGCGTTTACCGCATCCATGTCCTGCCCGGTGAGATCGATTATCTGTTCTAGGTTCATTGTGTTTTTTCGGCTGTGTTTCTCTTCACCGCAATGAGGTCTGGCTCACATTGGCACATGGCTCTTACTGTAAAGGGGATTGTACTTGAAAAACAGTGCAGATAAATGCCATCGCAAGAACTGCGCTTTTTTTCTTCTTTTGTAGTGAAAGTGCTCTTGTCTTATGCGGATTTTTTGCGTAGAATTCGCGCCCTATTGTGAATATTTATAGCGCCCTCTGGACTATACAAAGTTGAGTGCGCGGAAAGCGGAGTTTTATATGTACGCGGTTTTCCAAAGTGGTGGTAAACAACACCGAGTAAGCGAAGGTCAAACCGTTCGCTTGGAAAAGCTGGACATCGCAACTGGTGAAGCTGTTGAGTTTGACCAGATTCTGATGATTGCTAATGGCGAAGATATCAAAATCGGCGTTCCTTTCGTCGATGGCGGTAAGATCAAAGCTGAAGTCGTTGCTCACGGTCGTGGCGAGAAAATTAAGATTGTTAAGTTTCGTCGTCGTAAGCACCATCGTAAGCAGCAGGGCCACCGTCAGTGGTTCACTGACGTTAAAATCACCGGCATCAGCGCTTAAGTTAGGGGAGCAGATTAATGGCACACAAAAAGGCTGGCGGCTCGACTCGTAACGGTCGCGATTCAGAAGCTAAACGTCTGGGCGTTAAACGCTTTGGCGGCGAAGCAGTACTGGCAGGCAGCATCATCGTTCGTCAGCGCGGCACCAAATTCCACGCTGGTACCAACGTGGGTTGCGGCAAGGACCACACTCTGTTTGCTTTGGCTGACGGTAAAGTCAAGTTCGAAGTTAAAGGCCCGAAAAACCGTAAGTTTATCAGCATCGAAGCTGAATAAATTTTTCGAGTCTTAAGTAAATAGATGTAAGCCCCGCAATTCGTTGTGGGGCTTTTTACATTCTGGTTCGCCTACTTTGGCAAGAATATGGACACAAATTCGCAGGCGCCGATAGGGATCATGTTAGCGGTAACCACGGCGATGTGCTGGGGTTCTCTGCCAATAGCCATGAAACAGGTTTTAGTGGTGATGGACCCGTTTACCGTCGTTTGGTTTCGGTTCTCCTTAGCCGCTATCGTGCTGGGATGTATTCTTGCGTCGCGGCGCAGATTGCCGTCGATGCAGATGTTCAAAAGTCCGCGCTGGTTAGTTTTACTCCTCATCGCTACTTGTGGATTATTGGGCAATTTCGTTTTATTCGGGTCATCTCTGCAATACCTCAGCCCAACGGCGTCGCAGGTTATTGGGCAGTTATCACCCGTCGGTATGATGTTTGCCAGTGTCGTTATCCTGAAAGAAAGGATGCGTATCACCCAGGTCATCGGCGCCGGTATGCTTATTTTAGGGCTGGTGCTGTTTTTCAATACCAGCCTGATTGAAATTTTTACCCGACTCACTGATTACACTTTAGGTGTATTGCTTGGGATCGGCGCAGCAACGGTTTGGGTGACCTACGGCGTGGCACAAAAGGTCTTATTGCGCCGGCTGGCCTCACCGCAAATCTTATTTTTGCTGTACACTTTATGTTCTATCGCATTGCTCCCGCTGGCCAGTCCGGCGATGCTCTCTCAGCTCAGCAGCTGGCAATTTGCCTGCCTGTTGTTTTGCGGCGCGAATACTTTAGTAGGGTACGGCGCTTTAGCGGAAGCGATGGCGAGATGGCAGGCGGCGCAAGTGAGTGCTTTTGTCACCCTGACGCCGTTATTTACCCTGCTATTTTCAGATTTATTGGCACTCGCCTGGCCTGGCATGTTTGCGGCACCCGTACTTAACGCAATTGGTTATCTTGGTGCATTCGTGGTGGTGGCGGGAGCGATGTTTTCCGCAATAGGCCATCGTTGGTGGCCTGGTCGGACAGAACAAAACCTGGTGGCTAAACTTAAGCCGCCGGGTGAATGATTTACGGAGACAGTACAAATGAAGTTTGTTGATGAAGCCACCATATTGATCGTGGCAGGTGACGGCGGTAACGGTTGTGTCAGTTTCCGTCGCGAGAAGTACATTCCACGTGGTGGCCCTGATGGCGGCGACGGCGGCGACGGCGGCGATGTGTATCTGGTTGGTGATGAAAACCTCAACACGCTGATCGATTTCCGCTTTGTGAAATCTTACCGTGCTGAACGTGGTACCAACGGTCAAAGCAGCGACTGTACCGGTAAGCGTGGCAAAGATATTACGATCAAGGTTCCGGTCGGTACGCGCGTTATCGATCAGGCAACGGGTGAAGTGCTGGGTGATATGACCCGCCACGGTCAGGTCCAGATGGTCGCTAAAGGCGGCTTCCACGGTTTGGGCAATACCCGTTTTAAATCTTCCATCAACCGTTCACCACGTCAGAAAACCATGGGCACCAAAGGGGAAGAGCGCGATATCGCACTTGAACTGATGTTGCTGGCTGACGTGGGTATGCTGGGTCTGCCAAACGCCGGGAAATCGACGTTCATTCGCGCTGTTTCCGCTGCGAAACCCAAAGTGGCGGACTATCCGTTTACCACATTGGTTCCAAGCCTGGGTGTGGTCCGTATGGACAGCGAACAAAGCTTTGTTGTTGCAGACATTCCAGGGCTGATTGAAGGCGCCTCTGAAGGGGCTGGTTTAGGGATTCGTTTCCTTAAGCACCTTGAACGTTGCCGTGTGCTTTTGCATCTCATCGACATCGCCCCGATTGACGAGTCAGATCCAATTGAGAATGCGAAAGTCATCATCAATGAGCTGCAGCAATACAACGCCAAACTGGCAGAAAAACCGCGCTGGCTGGTCTTCAACAAAGTTGACCTGATCGAAAAAGAAGAAGCTGAAACGCGGGCAAAAGAAATCGCTGAGGCTTTGGGCTGGGAAGGTAACTATTACCTGATCTCTGCGGCCAATCGTGAAGGCGTCAATGCTCTGTGCTGGGATGTGATGAAATTCATCAATGAAAATCCTAAACACATGGCCGTTGAAGCTGCTGTGCCAGAAAAAGTTGAGTTCATGTGGGACGACTACCACCGTGAGCAACTGGCGGAAGTGGAAGCAGAAGATGACGAAGATTGGGATGACTGGGATGATGAAGACGACGAAGGTGTCGAAATCATTTACGAACGTTAATCCCCGCTGCTCAAAGCGAATGACGTGATAAAAGGTCGCCTTGTGCGACCTTTTTTAATGCGTCAAAACCGGCTGAGCGCGGTTTCAGGTAACCGACACTGGGCGCAAAGGCCGGCTGTGCACTGACGGTTATGCAATGCCAGTTGACCGCCGTGCAGCGCCGCGATGCGCACAATGATATTTAGCCCCAGCCCGCTGCCGCCATAACGCTGGTCCATGCGTTTGAAAGCCTGCGTGAGCTCACTGGCCTGCTGTTCATCAATACCTGGCCCCTGATCTTCTACCTGCACCAGCACGACATCGGTCTCACGCAGCAGGGTGACGATGACCTCGCTCTTTTCGGGGCTATAGCGGTGGGCGTTTTCAACCAGATTACGCACCATCAGTCTCAGTAAAACGGCGTCGCCCTGAACCACAAGCTGTCCCGGCATGTTGAAGAAAAGCGTCTGATCCCGCTGAGCGACCATCTCCTCCAGCTCTTCCTGTAGCGGAAGAATGACATGCTCAACTAAATCGACCTGATCGTAATGACCTTTAGCAAAATTCTGGCCAGCGCGGGAGAGCATCAGCAACTGCTCGATAGTATGCATCAGCTGATCGATACGGGTGATCAGTGTACGACTGCCCTCGACCCCTTTCTGCTCCATTAACTCAAGGTGCAAACGCACGCCCGCCAGCGGCGTTCGCAATTCATGAGCGGCGTCGGCGGTAAACAGACGTTCTTGTTGGATAGTATGCGAGAGGCGCGCAAACAGTTGATTCAGGGCGTTGGTGACAGAAACAATTTCGCGGATTTCACTATTGAGCGGCAGCGGGGCGAGGTTATCTGCCGAGCGCGTATCCAGCCGGTTTTGCAATTGGTTCAAGGGGCGAATGATCCAGCTGATTGCCCAAAAGCACAGGAGCAACGTCACTGCCATCATCAGTAATGAAGGTGCAATCAGCGACGCAATAGCTTCGGCGATCTCTTTCTCAACGTGGGTATTACGCACTTTGGCCGACAGCGTGTCGTTAACCAGTAAGTTGATCTGTTCCTGACTTTCGTGCCATAGCCAGAACACACTGGTCAGTTGAGTGACGAAAAGGATTAAGGCCAGCATCACCAGCAGGCGACGGCGCATACTGGTCATAGCGTCGTTTCCAGACGATAGCCATTGCCACGAACGGTACGAATCAGCTCTTTGCCGAGCTTACGGCGGAGGTTATGGACGTGGACCTCCAGCGTGTTGGAGCCCAGATCGTCGTTCCAGGTATAAAGATCCTGCTGGAGTAATTCCCGATTCACCGTCTGGCCTGCGCGCATCATCAGGCGGGATAAAATGGCGAATTCTTTCGGCGTGATCTCCACCTGGGATTCATTCTGATAAACCTGTTGAGTCGACAGGTTAATCTTGAGCTGCCCAACGCTAATCTGATTATCACTTTGTCCCTGATACCTGCGTATAAGAGCCCGTACCCTGGCGTGTAATTCAACCAAGGCGAAAGGTTTCACCAGATAATCATCGGCACCGGCATCAAGCCCGTCAACACGATCTTCGAGTGCGTCACGGGCCGTCAGGATTAATACTGGTAGCGCGATGCCTTCACGTCGCCACTGGCGAAGCAGTGAGGCACCGTCTCTGTCCGGCAAACCCAAATCGAGGATCACTAAGCTGTACTGACTGGTTTTAATCAGGCTATGCGCTTGCGCAGCGGTAGATGCGCAGTCGCAGGCATAGTTCTCACCTGTCAGGGCGAGAGAAAGGCCCTGCCGCAAAAGCTCATCATCTTCAACAATCAGTAATTTCATTGTGAAAACTCAGTTATTTTGATACACGTCCCGGTAGAGGCGACTCTCAAAACGAACCAGCGGTGCACGGCGTGTACGCTGATCTTCCGGCGGAACAGCATATCCTGACAGGAATTGCACAAAGGCCATGCGTTGACCGCTTGCCGTTGTAATGAAGCCCGCCAGATTATAGACGCCCGCCAATGACCCGGTTTTAGCCGACACTTTACCGTCAACCCCTGCTTCATGCAGACCACCGCGATATTGCAATGTCCCGTCGTGTCCGGCGAGAGGCAGCATTGAGATGAAATCCAGCTCCTGATCGTGCTGGGCGATATATTGCAGAACCTGCATCATCGTGGCCGGAGACAATAAGTCGTGTCGCGACAGGCCAGAGCCATCAACCTGAATCGAGTTCCCCAAATCAATGCCCGCTTTTTGCCGAAGTATCTGGCGTACGGCATCAGACCCTGCACGCCACGTCCCCGGCACACCGAACCGCTGATGACCGATGGTACGAAATACGGTATCGGCGATCATGTTGTCGGATTTCTTCAGCATGATGCGCAGTAAATCATGCAACGGCGCAGATTGCGTTTGCGCTAATACGGTGCCTGCGGGCGTCGGTTGAGTCTGACGCTTTAACGTGCCATCAATTTGAATCTCGGCCTGCTGTAACTCATCTTTTAAAATCGCACCGGCATAACTGGCACCGTCCTGAATGGCGAAGGCCAGCGGCAAAGGCTCGCTACGCTGAGTCAGACAACCGGTCAGGGTGAAGCGGTTAAGTTCGCCCGGAACCACATCCAGTTCACAATACTGTGCATCAGGCGAGCCCTTTGCCAGCGTCCTGACTTCACTGAACATATGAACCGGGTAATAAGAAGCCACACGGATAAAAGCGTTATCGTTAGGTTTTGGCGCACTGTAGAGTGAAACGGAGAAGCAATTTCTATCGACAATGGCTGCCGCCGGCGGTGCGCTGAAACACTGCGTAATGTCATTCCATGGCCATCCTGGCGCTTTGTCATGACTGGCAAAGACAGAGCTGTCGATCACCACATCGCCGGTGATTTCCTTGATGCCTTGCTTACGTAGTGCTGCAACCATGTTGCGAACATTTTGACGCTTAAAGGTGGGATCTCCGGCGAAACGGGCGACAAGATCGCCTTTCAGGACGCCATCCGAAACCGTTCCTTTCGTTTCAAAGGTGGTGGTAAAGCGGAAATCCGGCCCCAACTGAAGCAACGCTGCCAGAGCGGTCAGAATTTTCATCGTACTGGCGGGCAGCGCCATTTGCTGCCCGTGATAGTCGATTGCAGGAGACGTGGCTCCAATTTTCTGCACCAGCAACGCCAGGTTCGTGCCGTCGGGCAGATACTCTGTGTAGTTTTCGACCTGAGCTGCGTTAGCATTTAGAGCCAACGCGCAAGCTAATCCACTGACAATTCGTAAAAAACGCATTATTTTGAGTAAGGGCCCTGGTAACCGCAGAAGAACGTGTTGCCATACTACGATGCAACGAACTGGGGTGCAACGAGGGCGAAAGTAAACGATGACCCTTAAGGAACTCTACGTTAAAATACGGTTCATAATGCAAAACCAATCCTGGCCTGGGTCCTGGACTCCGGGTGAGGTTTTTTTGTTTTTAGCAAGAGAGAGTCGGTCAAGAGAACTGACTTATTTCTACCTGATTTAATCAGGACGGTGTTTGCCGAAAGGACAAGTTAGAGGTAGTGAATATTATGAAACCGATTCCGATGACATTGCGTGGTGCTGAAAGATTACGTGAAGAGCTTGATCATCTTAAGAGCGTTCGCCGCCCGAGGATCATTGCCGATATTGCCACAGCGCGTGAGCATGGCGATTTGAAAGAGAATGCTGAATACCACGCTGCTCGTGAGCAGCAAGGTTTTTGTGAGGGACGTATTCAGGAGATCGAAGCTAAGCTCTCAAATGCTCAGGTTATCGATGTGACTAAAATGCCGGCTACAGGCCGTGTGATTTTTGGTTCGACAGTCTCTTTGATGAATCTCGATACCGAAGAAGAGCAAAAATATCGCATCGTGGGTGATGACGAAGCTGATTTTAAGCAAAATCTGATTTCTGTAAATTCACCGATTGCCCGCGGTTTAATTGGTAAAGAGCAGGACGATATCGTGGTTATCCGTACACCGGGCGGCGACGTTGAATATGAAGTGCTGAAAGTAGAATACCTGTAATTCATCGGGTAAATACTGAACAAACAGCGTATTTCGCTAGGTCCAATCCGCTCTGAACGCTTCACTTCTCTCGTGAAATACCTCACAGGGAAGTGAAAACTAACGTAAAAAGGCCGCGAGCGGCCTTTTATTGAAACTGATTACGTGTCACCGTTCTGGATATCTACAGCGTTTTTCGTTAAACCTTAAAGAATTAACGCGGTAAGATAATTTTGCGGTCATCAGTAGAAGGGCGATAAAGTACCAGCATATTGCCGATGACTTGCACATTGCTCGCCTTGGTTTCACGCACGATAGCGTCAACAATCAAGGTCTTCGTTTCACGCTCTTCAGCGGCTACCTTCACCTTGATGAGTTCATGGTGTTTCAGTGCCTGTTCGATTTCGGCAAGTACACCTTCGGTAAGGCCGTTATTACCCAGCATGACAACCGGTTTGAGTGGATGTGCCAGACCTTTCAGGTACTGTTTTTGCTTATTGTTAAGATTCATCGTCTTTTTTGCTTAAGTTGGGATTGAAAACGGGTCATTCTACCGCCATCTCATGGTTATCACCAAATCGGACTGCTCCGGTAAGGCGAGATACCTGACTTAGCCATAGACGTAATGACGCTAACAGCTTGTTCCCATTGCTCTATCTTAGGGTTAATGGAAAACTATATGGTTAATAAATAATGTCTAATAAAAAGCGTTCTGCAAGTTCCACCCGCTGGTTGCAGGAACACTTTAGCGATAAATATGTGATTCAGGCACAGAAAAAAGGCCTGCGTTCCCGCGCCTGGTTTAAACTGGATGAGATACAGCAAGGCGACAAACTGTTCAAACCCGGTATGACCGTAGTGGATTTAGGCGCGGCTCCTGGTGGTTGGTCACAGTTTGTGGCAACCCAAATTGGTAACAAAGGCCGCATTATCGCGTGTGACCTTTTACCTATGGATCCCATCGTTGGAGTCGACTTCCTTCAAGGCGACTTTCGTGATGAACTCGTTCTCAAAGCTCTGTTGGAAAGAGTAGGAGACAACAAAGTTCAGGTGGTCATGTCCGATATGGCCCCGAATATGAGCGGTACTCCGGCAGTCGATATTCCAAAATCGATGTATCTGGTTGAGTTAGCGCTGGATATGTGTCGTGATGTATTGGCGCCAGGCGGCAGTTTCCTGGTGAAGGTGTTCCAGGGAGATGGCTTTGATGAATACCTACGGGAAATTCGCTCCCTTTTTACGAAGGTGAAGGTTCGTAAGCCAGACGCTTCCCGTGCACGTTCACGTGAAGTGTACATCGTAGCGACAGGGCGGAAACTTTAGTACCCTAACGCTGTTTGTTAACACAGTTGTAATATGAGGTTAATCCCTTGAGTGACATGGCGAAGAACCTGATTCTCTGGTTAGTCATCGCGGTTGTATTGATGTCTGTATTTCAGAGCTTTGGGCCCAGCGAGTCTAATGGCCGTAGGGTAGATTATTCTACCTTCATGTCCGAATTGACCCAAGACCAGATTCGTGAAGCACGTATCAATGGACGTGAGATTGACGTTGTTAAAAAAGACAGCAACAAATACACGACCTACATACCAGTTGATGATCCTAAATTGCTGGATACATTGCTGAGCAAAAATGTGAAAGTTGTTGGCGAACCGCCAGAACAACCTAGCTTGCTGGCCTCTATCTTTATTTCATGGTTCCCGATGCTGTTGTTGATTGGCGTCTGGATATTCTTTATGCGGCAGATGCAGGGCGGCGGTGGCAAAGGGGCTATGTCCTTTGGTAAAAGCAAAGCCCGCATGTTGACCGAAGACCAAATCAAAACGACGTTTGCTGACGTTGCTGGCTGTGATGAAGCCAAGGAAGAGGTGAGCGAGCTGGTTGATTACCTGCGCGAACCAAGCCGTTTCCAAAAACTCGGCGGTAAAATTCCTAAAGGCGTTCTGATGGTTGGCCCTCCTGGTACCGGTAAAACGTTGCTGGCGAAAGCTATCGCCGGTGAAGCTAAGGTTCCGTTCTTTACCATTTCCGGTTCTGATTTCGTTGAAATGTTTGTCGGTGTTGGTGCATCACGTGTACGTGACATGTTCGAACAGGCGAAAAAAGCAGCGCCATGTATCATCTTTATCGATGAGATTGATGCCGTTGGCCGTCAGCGTGGCGCCGGTTTAGGCGGTGGTCACGATGAGCGTGAGCAGACCCTGAATCAGATGCTGGTTGAAATGGATGGCTTCGAAGGTAATGAAGGCATCATCGTGATTGCAGCGACTAACCGTCCAGACGTACTTGACCCAGCATTGCTGCGTCCTGGCCGTTTCGACCGTCAGGTTGTGGTTGGCTTACCCGACGTTCGCGGACGTGAACAGATTCTGAAAGTTCACTCCCGTCGTGTTCCTCTGGCACCAGATGTTGATGCATCTGTGATTGCCCGTGGTACTCCAGGTTTTTCTGGTGCGGATTTGGCGAACTTAGTCAACGAAGCCGCATTGTTCTCTGCACGTGGTAACAAACGTGTGGTTTCAATGGTTGAGTTCGAAAAAGCGAAAGACAAAATCATGATGGGCGCAGAACGCCGTTCCATGGTGATGACGGAAGCGCAGAAAGAGTCAACGGCATACCATGAAGCAGGCCACGCCATTATTGGTCGTCTGGTTCCTGAGCATGACCCTGTGCATAAAGTGACGATAATTCCTCGTGGCCGTGCGTTAGGTGTGACCTTCTTCCTGCCTGTCGGTGACGCTATCAGCGCCAGCCGTCAGAAACTGGAAAGTCAGATTTCGACCCTTTACGGCGGTCGTCTGGCAGAAGAGATCATCTACGGCGTAGAAAAAGTCTCTACTGGCGCATCGAACGACATCAAGGTTGCTACGTCAATTGCACGTAACATGGTGACCCAGTGGGGCTTTTCAGAGAAGTTAGGCCCGTTACTTTACGCTGAGGAAGAAGGTGAAGTCTTCCTGGGCCGTTCAGTAGCCAAAGCCAAACATATGTCTGATGAAACCGCGCGTATCATCGATCAGGAAGTTAAAGCACTGGTTGAGCACAATTACCAACGTGCCCGTAAGCTGTTAATGGAAAATATGGACATCCTGCATTCAATGAAAGATGCACTGATGAAATATGAAACCATTGATGCACCACAAATTGATGACCTGATGAACCGTAAAGACGTTCGTCCTCCTGCGGGTTGGGATGACGTCAGCGGCAAAAATGGCAGCGATAACTCCAACGACGGTGGTACCCCTACCGCACCAACGCCGGTTGATGAGCCTCGTACCCCTAATCCGGGTAATACGATGTGTGAACAATTCAGCGGTAAGTAAGCCGCGGATTGGAATTGATTATGCTGACACGAAACCCCGGGCTTGCCCGGGGTTTTTTTATGCGCAATGCTAATACGATAGACAACATGTTCCAGAACCGACAGATAGGAAACTAACATGCAGCTCACCTCTCGGGGCGTTTCACTCGACCTCACGTACCCTCAGGTCATGGGGATCCTGAACGTTACACCAGACTCCTTTTCCGATGGCGGTCGCCATAACCGTATCGATCTGGCACTGCAACATGCACAGGCAATGATAGCGGCGGGTGCTACGATTCTGGATATTGGTGGCGAATCAACCCGGCCCGGAGCTGCGGAAGTCAGTGAAGAGGAGGAGCTGGCAAGGGTGGTGCCTGTCGTTGAAGCGATCAGCCAGCGCATGGACGTTTGGATTTCAGTGGATACTTCCAAAGCGGCTGTGATCCGTGAAACAGCAAAAGCCGGGGCACATTTAATCAATGATATACGTTCTTTGCAGGAGCCTGATGCCCTGTCTGCGGCGGTGGAGACCGGATTGCCGGTTTGCCTGATGCACATGCAGGGGCAGCCGAAAAATATGCAGCATGCGCCGCATTATGAGAACCTGTTCGGCGAGGTAAATACCTATTTTAGTGAGCAAATTGCACGCTGTGTGAGCGCTGGCATCCCTAAAGATAAATTGTTGCTCGACCCGGGCTTCGGTTTCGGTAAGAATTTGACGCATAACTATCAGCTGCTTGCCCGCCTGGCGGAATTCCACCACTTTGGTCTGCCCTTACTGGTGGGCATGTCGAGAAAGTCGATGGTCGGGCAGCTACTGCGTGTGCCGCCTGAACGGCGGGTGACGGGTAGCGTAGCTTGTGCCGTCATTGCTGCGATGCAAGGCGCACAGATAATCAGAGTGCATGATGTTAAAGAAACCGTCGAGGCGATGCGCATTGTCGAGGCAACACTTTCAGCAAGGGATGAAGATAAATTATGAGCAACCGTAAATACTTTGGTACAGATGGCATTCGCGGCAAAGTTGGCGACAGCCCTATCACGCCGGATTTTGTATTAAAACTCGGTTGGGCAGCGGGCAAAGTGCTGGCGCGCCACGGTTCCCGCAAAGTGATCATCGGTAAAGACACGCGTATTTCCGGTTATATGCTCGAGTCGGCACTTGAGGCGGGTCTGGCGGCGGCCGGGCTTTCCGCGTCCTTCACCGGCCCGATGCCCACCCCTGCGGTGGCCTACCTGACGCGAACTTTCCGCGCAGAAGCTGGCATTGTGATCTCCGCATCGCATAACCCTTATTACGACAACGGTATCAAATTCTTCACTATCGATGGCACCAAATTGCCAGATGATGTCGAAGAAGCAATTGAAGCCGAAATGGAAAAACCGCTGACTTGCGTAGAGTCTGCGGAATTAGGCAAAGCCAGCCGTATCGTCGATGCAGCAGGGCGTTATATCGAATTTTGTAAAGGTTCCTTCCCAAGCGAGCTGAATCTGAACAGCCTGAAAATTGTGGTCGACTGCGCCAACGGTGCCACCTATCACATTGCGCCAAGCGTGTTGCGTGAGCTCGGGGCTAAAGTGATTGCGATTGGCTGCGAACCAGATGGCATGAACATTAACGAAAAGTGCGGTGCGACAGATGTTCGTCAGTTGCAGCAGCGCGTGCTGGCCGAAAAGGCGGATGTCGGCCTGGCCTTTGATGGCGATGGCGACCGTATCATCATGGTTGACCACGAAGGCAACAAAGTCGACGGCGATCAGATTCTGTATATTATTGCCCGCGAAGGGTTGCGTCAGGGGCAACTGAAAGGCGGCGCTGTCGGCACACTGATGAGTAATATGGGTCTTGAAATTGCCCTGAAACAGCTGGGTATTCCTTTTGCCCGCGCTAAAGTCGGCGACCGCTATGTGCTGGAGAAAATGCAGGAAAAGGGCTGGAGTATCGGCGCTGAAAACTCCGGACATGTGATCCTGCTGGACAAAACCACCACCGGCGACGGTATCGTTGCAGGCCTGCAAGTGTTGACCGCGATGGTGCGGAACCACATGAGCCTGCATGATTTGTGTAGTGGTATGAAATTGCTGCCGCAAATTCTGGTGAACGTACGATTCAGTGGTGAACACGATCCGCTGGAAACCGACGAGGTGAAACAGATCACCGCAGAAGTTGAAAAACAGCTGACCGGACGCGGACGGGTACTGTTGCGCAAATCAGGCACTGAACCGCTCATCAGGGTCATGGTTGAAGGCGAAGATGGCGCGCTTGTTGAGATGCTAGCTAACCGCATTGCTGATGCCGTCAAAGCGTCAAAACCGTAATCTGTGAATTTTTAACCGATTAGAAGCGCGCAGGATACAAAATAGGGTAGGCCGTTTTTAGTACAAAAAATGGCCCATTATTGATCCTGATAGGGTAGTTAAGTGGCATTTGGCGTTTTTTTCCGCAAACGAACAATCCTCTTCAAATTGCCCTTGCGTCACCATACGCCTTTGGTTAGTATTCACACCCGCTTCAGTGGGTCGTTGAAAACCCACTAAATTGGTGAGAAGCAATTTGCATGCGGTGATGCCGCAAGGATACAGGTACTACTATGTACGAAGCTCTTCTGGTGATTTTCCTTATCGTAGCTATCGGGCTTGTCGCTCTGGTTATGCTGCAACAAGGTAAAGGTGCTGATATGGGAGCCTCTTTCGGAGCAGGTGCTTCTGGCACATTGTTCGGTTCGAGTGGTTCCGGTAACTTCATGACCCGTACGACAGCTATTTTGGCGGCGCTTTTCTTCGTCATTAGTTTGATCCTTGGGAACATGAGTACGCATAAGGGCCAACAAGGTAGTGAGTGGGAAAATTTAGGTCAGCCAGCGAAAACTGAGCAGACAACGACTGCACCAGCGGCTCCTCCGGCGCCAAACAGTGACGTTCCTCACTAATCTGTAGCTTTGTATGTGATTGTTCTTACTAAGAAGTGAAAGTAAAGGTTTTCAAACAATGGCTTATACTTGGACAGTATATGCGATTGCGAAAAAAAGAGTGCCGAGGTGGTGGAATTGGTAGACACGCTACCTTGAGGTGGTAGTGCCCGAATGGGCTTACGGGTTCAAGTCCCGTCCTCGGTACCAATCTTTGTGATAACTTGCTTTTTAGCGGTTATCGGCGTAATATTTGCCACGTTTTCGGACGCGGGGTGGAGCAGCCTGGTAGCTCGTCGGGCTCATAACCCGAAGGTCGTCGGTTCAAATCCGGCCCCCGCAACCACTTTCCCTAAGTGTTTATTTCAAATAGACTTTCAGTATCTTCCTGTGATGTTCTGCAGCTCCATTTTGAAAGCTTCAATTTGAAAATAACACTTTTGAAAGTTGCACCGAAGCCGCTATGCGGCAAACAGGGTCCAGTTTCATAAAGCCCCGATTTATCGGGGTTTTTTGTTATTTGGCAGCAAAATCACTGGGCTATTAGGCCCTTTTTTTATGTCTTGGGGGTGGGCTTGTCCACATTAGAGCAAAAATTAACAGAGATGCTTTCGGCACCGGTAGAAGCGTTGGGCTTTGAACTTGTAGGCATCGAATTTATTCGTGCGCGCCAATCGACGCTCCGTATCTATATTGACAGTGAAAACGGCATCAATGTTGACGATTGCGCTGATGTCAGCCACCAGGTCAGCGCTGTATTGGACGTCGAAGAGCCAATCACAGTCGCTTACAACTTGGAAGTCTCCTCTCCTGGCCTTGATCGCCCGATGTTCACCGCCGAACACTATACTCGTTTCCTCGGTGATGAAGTCAGCTTGGTCCTGCGCATGGCCGTACAGAACCGTCGCAAATGGCAGGGCATTATCAAGTCTGTCGATGGCGAGATGATCACGGTTACTGTGGAAGGGAAAGATGAAGTGTTCGCGCTGAGCAATATCCAGAAAGCGAACCTGGTACCCCACTTTTAAAGTTTGGATGAGGCAACTAGGATGAACAAAGAAATTCTGGCTGTTGTAGAAGCGGTTTCTAATGAAAAATCCCTCCCGCGCGAGAAGATTTTTGAAGCGCTGGAAACTGCGTTATCGACAGCGACAAAGAAAAAGTACGAACAAGAAATTGAAGTCCGTGTCACCATCGATCGTAAAACCGGTGATTTTGACACCTTCCGCCGTTGGGTTGCTGTTGACGAAGTCACGCAACCGACCCGTGAAATCACGATCGAAGCCGCTCAATACGAAGACCCGTCTATCGAATTAGGCGGATACATCGAAGATCAGATCGAATCCGTGACCTTCGACCGTATTACGACTCAAACCGCGAAGCAGGTTATCGTACAGAAAGTGCGCGAAGCTGAGCGTGCAATGGTTGTTGAGCAGTTCCGCGAGCAACAAGGTGAAATCGTTACGGGTGTCGTGAAGAAAGTTAACCGTGACAGTATCGCGCTCGACTTGGGCAGCAATGCCGAAGCCGTTATCCTGCGTGAAGATATGCTTCCGCGCGAAAACTTCCGTTCCGGCGACCGCATTCGTGGCGTTCTGTATGATGTTCGTCCGGAAGCCCGCGGCGCACAGTTGTTCGTGAGTCGTTCACGTAACGAAATGCTGATCGAGCTGTTCCGCATTGAAGTGCCGGAAATTGGCGAAGAGCTGATCGAAATTAAAGCTGCTGCCCGCGATCCGGGTTCACGCGCTAAAATTGCGGTCAAAACCAACGACAAACGTATCGACCCGGTCGGTGCTTGTGTCGGTATGCGCGGTGCCCGAGTTCAGGCTGTTTCCAGCGAATTAGGTGGCGAGCGCATTGATATCGTATTATGGGACGATAATCCTGCCCAGTTTGTCATCAACGCTATGGCACCTGCCGATGTGGCCTCTATCGTAGTTGATGAAGACAAGCACACCATGGATGTCGCCGTTGAAGCCAGCAATCTGGCACAGGCGATTGGCCGTAATGGTCAGAACGTACGTTTAGCCTCTCAGTTAAGCGGCTGGGAATTAAACGTAATGACTGCGGACGACCTGCAGGCCAAACATCAGGCCGAGGCGCATGCCGCTATCGAGACCTTCACCAAGTACCTGGCGATCGATGAAGATTTCGCTACCGTATTGGTAGAAGAGGGTTTCTCAACGCTTGAAGAGTTGGCTTACGTGCCAATGAAAGAATTGCTTGAAATCGATGGACTGGACGAAGAGACAGTTGATGCGCTGCGCGAACGTGCAAAAGAAGCATTGACGACTATCGCTTTGGCCCAGGAAGAAAGTCTCGGCGACAATAAGCCTGCTGACGACTTGCTGAACCTGGCGGGTCTGGAACGTAGCATGGCATTTAAACTGGCTGCACAAGGGGTTTGTACGCTGGAAGATCTTGCCGAGCAGGGTGTTGACGATCTGGCGGATATTGAAGGTCTTAGCGACGAACAGGCTGGTGAACTTATCATGGCCGCACGCAATATCTGCTGGTTTGGCGACAATGCGTAATAAACTGTAGCAGGAAGGAACAGCATGACAGATGTAACCGTAAAATCGCTGGCAGCAGAGATTCAAACTCCGGTTGATCGCCTGGTACAGCAATTTGCTGACGCAGGGATCGACAAGTCTGAAGCTGACTCTGTCACCCAGCAAGAAAAAGAGACATTGCTGGCGCACTTAAACCGTGAAAACGGTAGTGCTCCAAACAAGCTGACGTTACAACGCAAAACGCGTAGTACACTGAACATTCCGAGCACCGGCGGGAAGAGTAAATCGGTGCAAATCGAAGTCCGCAAGAAACGCACTTATGTTAAACGTGATATGACCGAAGCAGAAGTTGCTCAGGCCGAAGCGGAAGAGCAGGCGAAGCGTGAAGCGGAAGAACAGGCACAGCGTGCAGTAGCAGAGCAAGCCCAGCGCGAAGCTCAGGAAAAAGCGAAACGCGCCGCCGAAGAGCAAGCCAAACGTGAGGCCGCTGAAAAAGCTAAGCGCGAAGAAGCGGAAAAAGACAAAGTGACAAATCAACATACAGACGAAGCAACCAAACCAGCTCAGGCAGATAAAGCACGCCGTGAAGCTGAAGCCGCAGAGCTGAAACGCAAAACGGAAGAAGAAGCCCAACGCAAGATTGAAGAAAATGCCAAACGCATTGCAGAAGAAGCCCGTAAAATGGCCGACTCTGGCGTATGGACTGAAGTTGTGGCGCCAAGCGAATCAGAATCTGCTGACTATCATGTCACCACTTCCACGCACGCCCGTGCAGCTGAAGACGAAAACGACGCCAAAGTTGAAGGCGAACGCCGCAGCCGTACCCGCGGTGGCAAAGCGACCAAGCAGAAGAAAGGCAATAAACTGTCTGAATCTAAAGCTGATCGCGAAGAAGCGCGTGCCGTTGGCCGTAATGGTAAAGGCAAGCGTAAGCCAAGCACGCTGCAACAGAGCTTTAACAAGCCCGTTGCCGCAGTGAACCGTGACGTTGTAGTGGGTGAAACCATTACTGTTGCTGAACTGGCTAACAAAATGGCAGTTAAAGGCTCTCAGGTCATCAAAACCATGATGAAACTGGGCGCAATGGCCACCATCAACCAGGTGATTGATCAGGAAACTGCTCAGCTGGTTGCTGAAGAGATGGGCCATAAAGTTATCCTGCGTCGTGAAAACGAGCTGGAAGAAGCGCTGATGAGTGACCGTGACACCGGTGCGTCAGCTGCCGCTGAGCCACGTGCTCCGGTAGTGACCATCATGGGCCACGTTGACCATGGTAAAACTTCTCTACTTGACTATATTCGCTCAACGAAAGTTGCAGCGGGCGAAGCGGGTGGTATTACCCAGCACATCGGTGCTTATCACGTTGAAACCGAAAACGGCATGATCACCTTCCTGGATACTCCAGGACACGCCGCATTTACTTCAATGCGTGCACGTGGTGCTAAGGCGACGGACATCGTTGTTCTGGTTGTTTCCGCAGATGATGGCGTGATGCCACAAACCATCGAAGCCGTACAGCATGCGAAAGCCGCTGGCGTGCCTATCGTGGTTGCGGTTAACAAAATCGATAAGCCAGATGCTGATCCCGATCGCGTTCGTACAGAGCTTTCTCAGTATGGTGTTATGCCAGAAGAGTGGGGCGGTGAGTCTCAGTTCATCCACGTGTCTGCAAAAGCAGGTACCGGTATCGACGAACTGTTGAACGCTATCCTGCTGCAAGCTGAAGTTCTCGAACTGAAAGCAGTTCGTAGCGGCATGGCAAATGGCGTCGTAATCGAATCTTTCCTTGATAAAGGTCGTGGCCCGGTTGCCACTGTGCTGGTTCAGGAAGGTACGCTGAACAAAGGCGATATCATTCTTTGTGGCTTCGAATACGGCCGCGTTCGTGCAATGCGTGACGAAATGGGCCGCGACATTATGTCTGCGGGTCCTTCTATCCCTGTCGAAGTGTTGGGTCTGTCCAGCGTTCCGGCTGCGGGTGATGAAGTTACCGTTGTAC
Organism: uncultured Enterobacterales bacterium; assembly: GCA_963519305.1. Classification (GTDB taxonomy): domain Bacteria; phylum Pseudomonadota; class Gammaproteobacteria; order Enterobacterales; family Enterobacteriaceae; genus Ewingella. Next base: position 2,479 of record CAUQMS010000029.1, on the reverse strand, counting down.
GTGATGAGAAGAAAGCTCGTGAAGTTGCGCTGTATCGTCAGGGTAAATTCCGCGAAGTTAAACTGGCTCGCCAGCAGAAATCTAAACTGGAAAACATGTTTGCGAACATGACCGAAGGTGAAGTTTCTGAACTGAACATCGTGTTGAAATCTGACGTGCAGGGTTCTTGCGAAGCGATTTCTGATGCGTTGCAGGCACTGTCAACTGACGAAGTTAAAGTCAAGATTGTCGGCATGGGCGTAGGTGGTATCACCGAAACCGACGCCACGCTGGCAGCTGCTTCACGCGCTATCATCCTCGGCTTCAACGTTCGTGCTGATGCTTCAGCCCGTCGCGTCGTCGAAAATGAAAGTCTGGATCTGCGTTACTATTCCGTTATCTACAACCTGATTGACGAAGTTAAACAGGCGATGAGCGGTATGTTGGCCCCAGAATACAAACAGCAAATCATCGGTCTGGCTGAAGTTCGTGACGTGTTCAAGTCACCTAAATTCGGCGCAATTGCAGGCTGTATGGTTACTGAAGGTATGATTAAGCGTAACAACCCAATCCGTGTACTGCGTGACAACGTGGTGATCTACGAAGGCGAGCTGGAATCTCTGCGCCGCTTCAAAGATGACGTTGCAGAAGTTCGTAACGGCATGGAATGTGGTATCGGCGTGAAGAACTACAACGATGTGCGTACTGGCGATGTGATCGAAGTCTTCGAAATCATCGAGATTAAACGCACCATCGCGTAATCTTAGCGACGTCGCTTATATCCAGTTGGGGGGCCTTGAGCCCCCCTCTTTGTCTGGAGATTGTCTGAAGGAGTCCTATCATGGCAAAAGAATTTAGTCGTACCCAACGTGTCTCTCAGGAGATGCAAAAAGAGATCGCCATTATTTTACAACGTGAAGTGAAAGACCCCCGCGTTGGTATGGCCACCGTTTCTGGCGTGGAAGTTTCCCGTGACCTGGCTTATGCCAAAGTATTCGTGACTTTCCTTGATGTTCTGACCACCGATAATCACGATCCCGATCGTGTGAAGAACGGCATCAAAGCCCTGCAGGACGCATCAGGATTTATCCGTACACTGATTGGTAAAGCAATGCGTCTGCGCGTTGTGCCTGAACTGACCTTTGCTTACGACAACTCACTGGTTGAAGGCATGCGTATGTCTAACCTGGTGACTAACGTCGTGAAGAACGATGCTGAACGTCGTTCAGCTGCAGGCGATGACGAGGAAGCATAATGAGTCGCCCACGTCGCCGCGGCCGTGATATCCACGGCGTACTGTTATTGGACAAATCATTAGGCTTGTCCTCTAACGACGCACTGCAAAAAGTAAAACGTCTTTATAACGCCAACCGCGCAGGACATACCGGTGCGCTTGATCCTTTGGCCACCGGAATGTTGCCGCTGTGCCTGGGCGAAGCCACCAAATTTTCGCGTTTCCTTTTAGATTCAGACAAGCGTTATCTGGTCGTCGCCCGTATGGGGCAGCGCACAGATACGTCTGATGCCGAAGGCCAGATTATCTCTGAACGTGACGTCAACTTTACGCAGCAGCAACTTGATGCTGCGTTAGAGGGCTTTCGCGGAGAGACTCAGCAAATCCCTTCAATGTATTCAGCGCTGAAATATGAAGGGAAAAAACTGTACGAGTACGCCCGCCAGGGAATCGAGGTTCCGCGCGTCTCCCGCCCGATCACCGTGTATGAGCTGAAGTTCATTCGCTGGGAAGGGGATGATGTTGAGCTTGAGATCCACTGCTCAAAAGGCACCTATATCCGCACTATAGTGGATGATCTGGGTGAGAAACTCGGTTGCGGAGCGCACGTTACTTATCTTCGTCGTGTTCAGGTGGCAACCTATCCGTCTGAGCGGATGGTCACGATGGAAAAACTGCATGAGTTGATCGCACAGGCCGAAGCGGAAGGCATTGAGCCGCGTATGTTGCTGGATCCTCTGTTGTTACCGATGGACAGTGCCTGTGAGGACTTCCCTGAGGTGAATCTTTTACCTGTCGTTGCAAGTTATGTGAAGCAGGGCCAACCGGTTCAGGCTTCCGGCGCTCCAACGTCGGGTATGGTGCGCATCACCGAGGGCGAAGAGCGTAAGTTCATCGGCGTCGGTGAGATTGATGATGATGGCCGCATTGCGCCGCGTCGTCTGGTGGTGGAGTACACCGAATAAGCCCCATTCTGCTCATCTTGCGATCGTATTATGCAAAGAGTAGAATAGCGCAGCTTATGCATTGGGTAGCTGAATTAGAGATCGGCGCCCGTTTAATTATCTATAATATTTTGGAGTAAGATTATGTCTCTAAGCGTTGAAGCTAAAGCTCAAATCGTTGCAGACTTTGGTCGTGGCACTAACGACAGTGGTTCTTCTGAAGTTCAGGTTGCTTTACTGACTGCTCAGATCAACCATCTGCAAGGTCACTTCTCAGAGCACAAAAAAGATCACCACAGCCGTCGTGGTCTGCTGCGTATGG
>CAUQMS010000028.1:0-54012 GCA_963519305.1 uncultured Enterobacterales bacterium | reverse complement strand
ACCTTCGGGTTATGAGCCCGACGAGCTACCAGGCTGCTCCACCCCGCGTCCGATGAGGGCGAACTATACGCTGCATGAAAATTCGTGCAACCCTTTTCTCGAAATTAATGTGATAAACCACCCGGTTACTTGCTTTTCATACAGTATGCTGTTTTTTTCATCGAGTTTGACGGAATCCATTATTTTCGTTGATGCCAATTCCCTTCTTATAGCCCGTTTGTTATCGTTTTGGCGGTAGTCTCCCCCCGAAAGCAAGAGAGCGCGGCAATAATGAAAGGACGTTGGAGTAAGTATCTGCTGAGTGGTCTGGTCATCGCAGTATTGGCCGGTTGTTCGTCACGACCTACCGATCGCGGTCAGCAGTATAAAGATGGTCGACTGGACAATGCGCTTGAGTACGTTAATGAGCCGAACGCCACCGGCAAACCGGTTAACGCCAAAGATTACGCCAATCAGGTGATGGAGGTGCAATATGCGTCGTCCAACCTGTATGACAAAAATAATACGACTTTTCAGGCGGTGGAGCAGTGGATCCGCTCCGGCGCTGACACCCGCACCCTGAGCCAGTACGGCATCAGTGCGTATCAGATGGAAGGGGCCGACAATTTCGGTAACGTGCAGTTTACCGGCTACTACACGCCGGTGTTACAGGCCCGCTATACCCGTCAGGGTGAATTCCAGTATCCGCTTTACCGTATGCCGCCTAAACGCGGGCGTTTGCCAGATCGCGCTTCTATCTATTCCGGTGCATTGAGCGACAACTATGTGGTGGCCTGGACGAATTCCCTGATGGATAACTTCATGATGGAAGTGCAGGGCAGCGGCTATGTCGACTATGGTGATGGCCGCCCGCTGATGTTCTTTGGCTACGGCGGTAAAAACGGTCATGCTTACCGCAGCATCGGTAAGGTGCTGATCGACCGTGGTGAAGTCGCGCGTGAAAATATGTCCATGCAGGCGATCCGCCAGTGGGCTGACACCCACAGCCCGGCTGAAGTGCAGGAGTTGCTGGAGCAGAATCCTTCCTTTGTCTTCTTCAAACCTGTGCCATTCGCGCCGGTTCGTGGCGCTAGCGGTGTGCCGCTGATTGCCAAAGCCTCGGTAGCCTCTGACCGCTCACTGATCCCGGCGGGTACCACATTGCTGGCTGAAGTGCCTGAGCTGGATAATAAAGGTAAGTTCACCGGTAAATATCATATGCGTCTGATGGTGGCACTGGATGTCGGTGGCGCCATAAAAGGGCAGCATTTCGATATGTATCAGGGCATTGGCCCGGATGCCGGGCACTCGGCCGGTTTCTACAATCACTATGGCCGCGTTTGGGTGTTGAAATCGGCGCAAAACGGCAAGCCGCTGTTTACTGCCTACAATGCGGCAAGCGGGACATCTGCAGGCACGACTTCTGCTCTGGCTCCCGCTCCTGCAGCGACCAGCAACAGCGGATCTTTCCTGTTGAAATAACGTAATTACGGTAAAATGTATTTCCCAAGGCAGCCTGCGGGCTGCTTTGTTATTTCCGGTAACTGTATTATCCCGTTGAATTTATTAGCAAGTACAGAGGTTAACCCGTCATGACAGCAGTTTACTCCAATGCCTATCAACAGCGCTTTGGCGGCACCGCGCGCCTTTATGGCCAGCAGGCGCTGGCGCTGTTTTCACAGGCGCATGTCTGCGTTATCGGCATCGGTGGCGTGGGGTCTTGGGCGGCGGAAGCACTGGCGCGTACCGGTATTGGTGCTATCACGCTGATTGATATGGATGATGTCTGCGTTACCAACACCAACCGGCAAATTCATGCTCTGAGGGAAAGCGTCGGACAGGCGAAAACAGAGGTCATGGCGCAGCGTATTCTGGCGATCAACCCGGAGTGTAACGTCACCTGCATTGACGATTTTATTACTCCCGAAAATGTGGCTGAAATGCTCAATCATAATTTCAGCTATGTGATTGATGCCATCGACAGCGTACGGCCTAAGGCCGCGCTGCTGGCTTATTGCCGTCGCTATAAGATCCCGGTGGTAACCACGGGTGGCGCGGGTGGGCAGATCGACCCGACGCAAATTGCGGTCGTGGATCTGGCGAAGACCATTCAGGATCCGCTGGCAGCAAAATTGCGTGAGCGCTTGAAAAGTGATTTTGGCGTGATGAAAAACAGTAAAGGGAAGCTGGGCATTGACTGCGTGTTCTCCAGCGAACCGCTGATGTATCCGCAGGCAGACGGCTCGGTGTGTGCGTCGCGCGCAACCGCTGAAGGGCCAAAACGTATGGATTGTGCTACGGGCTTTGGCGCGGCCACCATGGTTACCGCAACTTTTGGCTTCGTTGCTGTCTCACATGTACTGAAGAAGATGATGGCGAAAGCACAGCGGCAGCAAACTGCCGCCTGATTTCTGGCGGACTACGCCTCCCGGCGTGCCAGTTGCAGGACGCCGGCCGCCAGTGCAGCCAGCCCACTGGCGCGGCTGGTGCTGAGTTGTTCGCGCAAGCCCAGCGTATCAAACAGCGCCAGAGGGTCATCTGAGAGTATTGCCTGCGGTGTTTTACCTTCGACTTTCGTGAGTAAAACAGCCAGTAACCCTTTGACTATGCGGCCTTCGCTGTCGCCATAAAAATGCATCCCGCCATTTTCCTGCCGTTGCGCCCCAAGCCATACCCGGTTCTCACAGCCTGACAACTCGGTTTCCGGCGTTTTCAAACTGTCGTCCAGAGCGGGGATTTTTTTAGCCAACAGGATCAGCTGACGGTAGCGATCTTCCCAATGACGAAGGCCGGAAAAGTTTTCAATCAGCGATTGTTCGCTGATTTCATGTCCAAAGGGATGGGGCGCTAACATAAGGTTTCTCTGTGTGACGGAGCGTTAATCGGCCAGGAGGTCTAAGGTAAATTTCATCGCTTTTACCAGACGATCGACATCATCTGCTGTGTTATAGGGCGCGAAAGAGACGCGCAGTGTGCCACTGACGCCCATTGCCTCCATCAGCGGTTGCGCACAATGCTGCCCGGCGCGTAACGCGATGCCTTGTCCGGCAAGTAACGTTACGATATCGCTGTGGTGCGTGCCCGCGATATCAAAAGCCAGTATTGAAGCATTCTGACACCGGAAACTGCGAAAACCCGGCAGTTCGGCCAGCTGCTGTTCGGCCAGCGTTGCCAGATGTTGGGCATATCTTTCGCCTGCGGCTGTATCCGTTGCTTCAAGCCATTCAAGGGCGGCATCCAGCCCAATCACTCCGGCGATGTTTGGCGTGCCTGCTTCAAAACGATGAGGCACGGCCTGCGGGGTAAAGCCTTTCATGGAAGCCTGCGTCAGCATTTTTCCGCCCCCCTGCCAGGCGGGCATCGCTTCAAGCAACGCCGTTTTGCCATAAAGCACGCCAATACCCGTCGGGCCGAAGAGTTTATGGGCGGAAAAAGCATAGAAATCGATATCCAGCGCCTGCACATCTGCGGGGCAATGGACGATGCCCTGTGCGCCATCCACCAACACTGGTGTGCCATTGGCATGGGACAGTGCAATGGCGCGCGACAGGTCCGGCATACTGCCGGTCACATTCGACATCTGAGTAAGAGCCAGCAGCCGCGTTCTCTCATTAAGCAGCGAGGGCAACAGGCTCAGGTCCGGTAAAAACTGTGCGTCCAGCGGCAGGGTGATCACTTGTGCCTGATAACGCTCCGCCACCATCAGCCAGGGGATCAGATTGGCATGGTGCTCAGTCTGGCTGACAATGATTTCATCCCCCGGTTGCAGCTGCGGTGCCAGATAGCTTTGCGCGACCAGATTTATAGATTCAGTCGTTCCACGGGTCCAGACGATATTTTCTGCCAGCGGAGCATTGATCAGTTTAGCTACGCGCGCGCGCGCCTGTTCATATCTTTCGGTCAAAGATTGCGCTGCCTGATGCTGACTGCGGTGCACGGTGGCACCCTCCTGTGAGTAAAACTCAAGAGTTGCATCAATCACTTTTTTGGGCTTCAGCGTCGTCGCTGCGCTATCGAGGTAGCATTGACCCTGCGTAAGCGCTGGAAATTGCAGGCGAAAATTAACGAAGTCAAAATCAGTCATACGCGTTCAGCGCTGTTGAAAAAGCAGGCAAACATGAATTTTTCCCTTATCGGCAGGCAAGATATATTCATTTTAGGAATGGTTACCGTGGAAATATATCAGAAGCTTGTTATGCTGAATTACGAAGACCAGAAGAATTAGCCAGATCCATTATCTGGCAATCAAAGCATTTTAATCTACAAGGAGTCTATGATGAAGAAGATCGCCGCCGTAGTTTCAGCTGTACTGCTGACCTGTACTCTTGCTGCGTGTTCAAGCAACTATGTCATGCACACCAACGATGGTCGCACGATCGTTGCTGAAGGTAAGCCAAGCACAGACAGTGATACCGGTATGATCAGTTATACCGATGCGTATGGCAACAAACAGCAGATCAATAAATCTGAAGTTAAAGAGATGGCTAAAGGTAACTAATCCTTAAGCTGAGACTTTCCTGTGCGGGAAGCGCTCTTTGCTTGCATTAAACAAAACCGGCCATCTTGCGATGCTGCCGGTTTTGTCACAGTATGAGGGTCTGTTTTTGCCCGCCATTTTTTTAGCCAAGAATAATGTGACAGGCAAAAAAAAGCACCGCAAAATGCGGTGCTAAAAAATCACTTTGGACAGACAGGGTAATGTACAGGAAGTGAAAAGTTTGTAGCATTCTAGCTACGTGTCCGGATTGCCGGACAAAGCAAACACAACATCACAACCACAAGCCAAAAGCATTTCAGCATCCTCATACCAAACTACTTTTCGTTCCGGCCCAGGAAGTGGCGCCACTATAGGTTTTTGCCTGTACATCCTCAACGGACAATTTATAATGTCTCGGATTAAAAAAACTAATAGTAAAACCCACGGCTAAGCACTTTGCTCGCCGGCGAATAATAAGTATCCATTCCATGTCAAAACGTTTACCACCTCTTAATTCCCTGCGCGTTTTTGACGCCGCAGCGCGCCACCTGAGTTTTACTAAAGCGGCTGAGGAACTTTTTGTCACACAGGCGGCAGTAAGCCACCAGATTAAGTCACTTGAGGACTTTTTAGGCCTCAAGTTGTTTCGCCGGCGTAACCGCTCTCTGTTACTGACCGAAGAAGGTCAGAGTTATTATTTGGATATCAAAGAGATATTCTCCTCGCTCAATGAAGCCACGCGTAAGCTGCAAGCGCGAAGTGCCAAAGGTGCGCTGACCGTCAGTTTGCCGCCAAGCTTTGCCATCCAATGGCTGGTGCCGAGACTCTCTGGCTTTAACTCAGCTTATCCGGGAATCGACGTGCGTATCCAGGCGGTGGACCGGGAAGAAGATAAACTCGCTGACGATGTGGATGTGGCGATTTTCCATGGTCGCGGTAACTGGCCCGGCCTGCGCGCTGAACGTTTATATGCCGAATATCTGTTGCCGGTCTGTTCGCCTTCACTGCTGATGGGGGACAAGCCGCTGAAAGTGCCTGAGGATTTAGCCAATCATACTCTGTTGCACGATGCGTCCCGCCGTGACTGGCTGGCTTATACCAAGCAGTTGGGTTTACAGCATATTAATGTGCAGCAGGGGCCGATCTTCAGCCACAGTGCAATGGTGGTTCAGGCTGCCGTTCACGGTCAGGGCGTAGCGCTGGCGAACAATGTTATGGCACAAACTGAAATTGAAGCGGGGCGGCTGGTGTGCCCGTTCAACGAAGTCTTGATCAGTAAAAATGCTTTTTATCTGGTTTGTCATGACAGTCAGGCAGAACTGGGTAAAATAGCCGCCTTTCGCCAGTGGATCCTGGCTCGCGCAGCCAGCGAGCAGGAGAAATTGCGCTTTCGTTACGATCAGGCCTGAGCCTGATAAACGTTTCGTAGATTATATTGCTGGTCTGCCCTGTCCGGGCGGTCCATCAATCAACAACGATAATAGGTAATGTCCCATGACCAGTCGTTCAATGTTGATCTTCGCCGCCATAAGCGGCTTTTTCTATGTTGCCTTTGGCGCTTTCGGTGCGCATGTACTGAAAAATTCATTGGGTCAGGCAGAATCTGCCTGGATTCAAACCGGTTTAACCTACCAGAGCGTGCATACGCTGGCGATCCTGGCGTTGGGTGTGGCGATGCAACGTCAGCGCAATGTATGGTTTTACTGGAGCAGCGCCTGTCTGGCGCTCGGCACGGTGTTATTTAGCGGCAGCCTTTACTGTCTGGCGCTGTCGCACCTCAGACTGTTTGTATTTGTTACGCCGGTGGGCGGGATCTTCTTCCTGATCGGCTGGATATTGATGTTGACCGGCGCTTTGCGTCTGAACAAAAAGGCAGAACGCCATGAATAAAGTTGCTCTCTATTGCCGCTCGGGTTTTGAAAAAGAGTGTGCTGCAGAAATTACGGCCAAAGCCGCGAAGATGGAAATCTTCGGTTTTGCCCGCGTCAAAGAAGACAGCGGTTATGTGCTGTTTGAGTGTTACCAGCCTGAAGACGCCGATCGTCTGGCGAAAGAGATCCCTTTCCGTGAGCTAATTTTTGCTCGTCAGCTGATTGTCGTCGGTGAGTTGCTGAAAGATTTACCACCGGAAGACCGCGTATCGCCGATTGTGGGCATGCTGCACGGCGTGATAACCAACGGCGGCGAACTGCGCGTCGAAATGCCGGACACCAACGAAAGCAAAGAGCTGACCAAGTTCTGCCGCAAGCTGACCGTTCCGCTGCGTTCGGCCATGCGTGAGCAGCGGATCCTCGGCAAACGTGAAAACCCACTGCGCCCGGTGGTGCATGTGTTCTTTATCGCGTCCGGTTGTTGCTATGTGGGCTATTCGTATAGTAATAACAACTCGAAATTCTACATGGGCATTCCGCGCCTCAAGTTCCCGTCGGAGGCACCAAGCCGTTCGACGCTGAAACTGGAAGAGGCGTTCCATGTATTTATTCCTGCCGATGAGTGGGAAGAGCGTCTGGCGAGTGGCATGTATGCGGTGGATCTGGGCGCATGCCCGGGTGGCTGGACCTATCAGTTGGTGCAGCGCAGCATGATGGTGACTGCGATTGATAACGGTCCTATGGCCCCGAGCCTGATGAACACCGGACAGGTTATTCATCTGCGTGAAGATGGTTTTCGCTACAAATCGACCAGTACCAAAAACTACTGGCTGGTCTGTGACATCGTAGAGAAACCGGCGAAAGTGGCGGCGTTAATGTGTGACTGGCTGGTGAACGGCTGGTGCCGCGAGGCTATTTTCAACCTGAAATTGCCAATGAAGAAGCGTTATGAGGAAGTGACGAATATCCTTGAGCGCATCAGAGAGCGTCTGGAGGAAAATAACATTCACGCTGAGATTTTTGCCAAGCAGCTGTATCACGACCGTGAAGAAGTTACCGTTCACGTGCGTCGCTTCTGGGCCACCGTAGGCGGACGTCGCGACGAGCGTTAATCGTGCCGCAACCTGACTGTTCTTTTCAGGTAGAAATATTAACGCCGGTGCTGTAAAAGCCCGGCGTTTTTTTATTGCCTAATGACTTACCCCTAAGACCCCTAAGGCAGTCGCAATTGTTGCAGGTTTCCGCTGAGGGGAAGGTCGGTTTGCAGCGTGGATACCCGCTTGCAGGCATAAGCCAGATCCCGGTGCTCAGCCAATCTGACCCGCCACTTTTCGGACACAGCTTCCAGATTTTCATACAGCGCATCCAGCGTGCCAGCCTCGGCCAGCAATGTCACCGCCGTTTTCGGGCCAATACCCGGTACCCCCGGAATTTTACTGCTGCTGATCCCCGCCAGTCCCCAATAATCCGTTAACTGTTGCGGCAAAACGCCAAAGGTATCTCGTACAAAAGGCATATCCAGCCAGCGCTTTTGGAAATAATCACGAATTTGTACGTTGGGTGCCAGTAACTGACAGTAACCTTTGTCAGTCGATACGATCGTTACCTGATGTCCGCTGCCTGCGACCTTGGCGGTCAGCGTCGCTGCCAGATCGTCGGCTTCATTGCCGGGTGAGTGCCAGCAAGCGACGCCGCGCGCGACAAAACCCTCTTTCAGGCTCGCCATTTCAGCAAACAGATTATCGGGCATCGGTGAGCGCCCGGCTTTGTAGTCAGGCAGACATTGATGACGCCAGCTGTTGTCGCGGTCATCTTCGTCAAACACGGCGACGGCATGGGTCGGCTGAACGTGTTGGATCAACTGTCCGACGGCATTCTGGCATGCCAGCAAGCAGGGTGAGCCTTGCACAGAATGGATGCGGCGGATGAGATTCAACGCGTCAATAATTAGTAGATGTATAGGCATGGTGAGGTCGCTTCCATCAATAAACAGGGCGACATTTTCGTCGCCCTGTATCAAGCCTTTCAGAAATCATGTTGCCTGATGATCAGGCACATATTTCATAACAAGGAATGTAGGCGCTGCCCGGCAACTTCATGCGGTGCTGGGCGACAAATCCCTGCAACAGGCTGTCCATTTTCTTCATTAACGCCGGGTCGCCATGCAGCTTAAAGCGCCCGTGTTTTTCGATTTCGCGGATACCGGACTCTTTCACGTTACCTGCCACAATGCCTGAGAAGGCGCGGCGCAAGGCCGCAGCCAACTCTTCGGGCGGCTGGTCCGGGTAGAGGTTCAGCCCGGCCATATTGTCGTGGTTCGGCTCAAACGGCATCTGAAGATCTGGGGCGATGCGGATAGACCAGTTGAAGCTGTAAGCATCTCCGCTGTTGCGGCGGTTCTCTTTCACCAGCGGCATTGCACGCTTCATCTGACGGGCGACTTCGGTCGGATCATCAATGATGATGGTGTAATGCTTACGGGCTTCTTCGCCAAGAGTGTCTTTAATGAAGGCGTCGAGAACGGTGAAGTAATCTGCGCTCTCTTTCGGGCCGGTCAGTATCAGTGGCAGAACCTGATCGCTGTTTTCCGGATTCATTAAAATCCCCAGCAGATAGAGCAACTCTTCCGCGGTACCCACGCCACCCGGGAAGATAATGATCCCGTGAGCGATGCGGACAAAAGCTTCAAGCCGTTTTTCAATATCCGGCATGATGATCAGTTCATTCACCAGCGGATTTGGCGGTTCGGCCGCGATGATCGAAGGTTCAGTCATGCCGATGAAACGGCCGAGTTTGTAGCGCTGCTGCGCATGACCCACCGCCGCACCTTTCATCGGTGCTTCCATGGCACCCGGGCCACAACCGGTACAGATGTTCAGTTCACGCAGGCCCAGCTGACTGCCAACATTGCGGGCATACTGATATTCCACTTCATTAATGGAATGACCGCCCCAACACACGACCATATTCGGATCTTCATCCAGATGCAGTGCGCGGGCGTTACGCAGAATGGAGAAAACCATATTGGTCAGGTGCGCCGAGTTTTCACTGTTGAAATTCTCGAAGCGGCTGTTACTGGAGATTTGCGCATTAACAAACAGAATGTCACGCAGTACGGCGAACAGGTTAGCCTGCAAAGAGCGGATAATGCGGCCATCGACGAAGGCGTCTTCTGGCGGATTAACCAGTTCAAGTTTCACGCCACGTTCACGTCGTAATACATTGATGTCAAAGCTTTCGTAGCGGTCAAGCAGCTCTTTACTGCTGTCGGTCTGGCTACCGCTGTTGAGCACGGCCAATGAGCAGTTACGAAACAGGCGGTATAAGTCGCTGCTCGCCGTGCGCTTGAGCATGTCAACTTCCAACTGCGACAACAGATCCATTGAGCCAAGCGGGCTGATATGTGTAATCAAAGTTGCTCCTTTACACCCATTGGGCGACGTTTATTCCTGCCGGCGAAAGGCTGCACATGATTTTTAGGATCTCGCTTTTTGCGGTGTGCCGGATCCAGTTGGCAGAAATAATTGACTGATTTTGAAGGTATCTCTGCCGGGTGTAATGCCCGGCAGTGTCGCTTCTGGATTAACAGTAACCCTGTCCTGTCGCTTTTACCAACCGTTGCTGACTGTTAGCTCAGTTCTTGAGCAACGCCTCGCATTATTGCCTGACAAGCCTTGCCGTTGCAGGTATAAACGGGAAGTTGGATCGCCATGGATTGATATCCAGACCACCGCGACGCGTATAGCGGGCGTAGACGGCCAGCGCCTGGGGGGCGCAGAAAGTCAGGATGTCATTAAAGATGCGCTCAACACACTGTTCGTGGAATTCATTATGGTTACGGAAAGAGACCAGATAACGCAGCAGCGCTTCGCGGTCTATTTTCGGGCCACGGTACTGGATTTGCACGGAGCCCCAGTCTGGCTGGTGCGTGATCAGGCAGTTGGATTTCAGCAGGTGGCTCACCAGCGACTCTTCTACGATGTCCTCACCTGCTGCATCAGCCAGATAGCCGGCGCTGAATTCATAGTTATCGATTTCTATGTCCAGATCGTCGATGCATTCGCCGTCAAAACGGCCAATCGTACTGCCTTCTACGTCGTTTAGGCGGCTCAGGCTGACGGCCACATCGCCTTCGGCACAGTGGCTGAGGTCGCGAGTCAGCGTGGACAGAACGGTGTCCCAGCTGTCGAATTTGGTCTGATTGAAGCTGTTGAGGTAGAGCTTGAAGCTTTTGGATTCGATCAGATTGACGCTGTCCGCAGTCAGGCTGATTTCACCCACGGCTACCTGGGGCAGACCTTTGGCATTGAGCCAGGAGAGCTCATAGAGCGTCCAGATATCTGCGCCATGAAAGGGCAGCGCGTCTGGATAAAGTCCCAATGGTTCGCGGTTCATACTGCGCGGAACGGCCTGTAATAAGGAGGCATCATACTGATCGCGGTACGGCGTCGGTTTGCCCAATGTCAGTTGAGAGAGGGCCGGGTTATCCTGATACGAGGACATGCTGTCACCTTGGTCTAAGTTCTGGGTACAATAGCGTTTGAGAAGTCATTTCTCCCCTAGTTTAACTTAGCCTGGTCTGAAGATGAGAGAATTTATGGAGTCGGATGTTTCCGTCGCGTTGCGCGAATTTACCCAACGGTATGTGGATCTTTGGCAGCGGGAGACCGGCTTTCCTCCTTCAAGTGAGGAGTTGCTGGGCGTGGAGTCTCCTTGTGTGGTGAAAAGCAGTGATACGGCTGTCTACTGGCTGACCCAGACTTTCAGTCCGGTGCAGACGCTGGAGAATGTCGAACGCGCACTGGAACTTCAGCTTCGTCCTGAGGCCCATGATTTCTATACCACCCAATTTGCAGGGGATATGTGCGCCAAATGGGAAGATAACGCACTGACCTTACTGCAAGTCTGGAGCCTGGAAGATTTCACCCGCCTGCAGGAGAATCTGATTGGCCATCTGGTCACTCAAAAGCGCCTTAAGCTAACGCCGACGATTTTTCTGGCGACGACCGATTCAGAAATGAACATGGTTTCGCTGTGTAATGTGACGGGGGAAGTCATATTGGAACAATTTGGCAGTAAGAAGCGAACTCTTCTCTCGTCATCGCTGTCAGAATTCCTTAAAATGCTCTCCCCGAATTTCATCCGCTGATTTATCGTTATGTCACCGTTCTGGTTTGGCTCACATCCGTGTGAGAGATCTCTCACACGGCCTGTAAGAGATCTCGTTTAATCTTTGCCATCATTCCCCTGATAAAGATAATTATCTTTTTAAAAACAAATTCTTATATTAAACCCTGCCTTTGTGAGACTTACAGGATGTGAGTTTGGCTTACAGGCTGTCTTGTCCCGTGGGCCGAAATCGACGATTCTAAGTGAGTCGAAGGAAGACATGAAACGGAACATTAGGATGATGGCTGTTTCATAAAGCAGGGGAAAGGCTCAGGAAGAGTCAGGACGGCATCGGAGCATGCCAGGATGTTTCAGGACGAAACAAGGGACACCTCCAGGACGGAGATTGAGAGCTCGTAAAGGACAACGGGTGGGTCAGGAAGACTAAAGGAAATATGTCAGGAAGACATTAGGACGAAGCGTCAGGATGAAAGTAGGACGATGCAATGGATGGCAGGTTAGGATAACCGTGGGAAAAGTTTTCAGGGATTGAGCAGGGAGCACTTAGGTAGCTGGATTGCTATAAAACGAACCGGGGGCACTGTGCAAACAGTGCCCCCAACTTTTTGTCTAAATTTCATGATCAGGCGTCAAGCGTGGTCACCCTGAGTATTTACGTATCCTCAGATCAACTCATTCTTCCGCTATTACCTGCTCTTAACCAATCGCACCCAGTGCATCTTCTTTGCCCTGTTTTTTAGGCAGCAGGAAGAGGGTCGCGTAAATATCCAACAGGTAAATTCCCGCCAGCAGGGTTAATGCCGCGGTAAACGACACCTGCGAGACTATCATTCCAATCACCAGCGGGCCAAAACCACCCACACCGCGTCCGACATTAAACAGAATATTTTGCGCCGTGGCCCTGACATTGACCGGGTAGATATCCGAAATCAAACCGCCGTAGCCTCCAATCATGCCATTGACGAACATTCCCATTACTGCGCCGGCAAACAGCATGACGGTTGGGTCTTTTAACTGGGCATAACAGACTACCATCAGTACTGCACCCACCTGATAAATAAGGAAAATCTTCCAACGCGGGAAGCGGTCAGCCAGCATACCAAACAGCCAGATACCGAACGTCATACCAATGACGGTTACGGCGGTCCACAGTCCCGACTTGGTCAGCGAGAAACCAAAGTTCTTCGACAGATAACTTGGCATCCAGATCATCAGCCCGTAATAACCAAAGTTTTGTACCGAGCAGAGGATCAGGATCCCGAGACTCGCTTTGGTGGTTGGCGCGTCTTTAAACAGCAGTTTTATCCAGCTGAACAGGGACTCATTCGGACTTTGGCTGGCGTGCTTAACAAATGCTTCGGGCTCGCCCATGGTGCGGCGAATAAGAAAGGACGCCAGCGCCGGTAGCAGTCCGACCAGGAACATCCCGCGCCAGCCTATAACGCCCAGCAACAATGGGGTGAGAAACGCTGCGAGCAATACGCCAAGCTGCCAGCCCATGCCGACATAAGCCGAAGCCCGGTTACGCTTTTCGGCGGGCCATGCTTCAGCAATCAGTGCCATGCCGATCCCAAACTCTCCGCCCAGACCCACTCCCGCCAGCGTGCGGTAGGCCAGCAAATCCCAATAACCCTGAGCCACAGCGCACAGGCCGGTGAACAGTGAAAACATCAGAATCGTGAAGGTCAGGACGCGGATCCTGCCAAAGCGATCGCTGATAGGGCCGAAGATCACACCGCCCAGCACGGCACCAATCAGCGTCCAGGTTACCAGGGATCCGCTTTGGGACGAGGTCAGGCCAAGTTCGATGGCGATGGCGGGCAGCATAAATCCGAGGATCAGTAAGTCGAAGCCGTCCATTGCGTAGCCGGTGACGGAAGCGATCATGGCTTTCGCCGGTGTCGCATGAGCTTTTTTAGAGTGTTGGGCAGGCATTTTTCGCGTCAAGTTATGTAAAGTGGAATTATTTTGCCCGCTCAGGCGTTTGAGTACCAGTATGAAAAACTGATGGCTGGAATTTAGCGTTATAAGAGGCCGGGCCGGTCAGGAGAAAGTTGGGGCCGGACAGCTTCAATGCTATGCTTTGCGCCTTTATGCCTGCCACGCAACAGCTGCGTATGACGAATGCAGAGAGAGATTGATGAGTACTGAAAATCAGGTTCGCCAGATATTACAGGATATCGAACAGATCATGCGTGATCTGAAACTGTGGCACGCTATGCCGCCGGACGCTGAGGCTTTTGACAGCGTGGAGCCTTTCTCTGTTGATACCATGTCCGCAGAGCAATGGCTGCAATGGGTGTTAATTCCGCGTATGTACGCACTGCTGGCCGCCGATTCTGCACTGCCGACCCGTTTTGCGATCACCCCCTATTTTGAAGTGGCACTGCCTGATTCGGCCCGTTTACTGGCCGCGCTGCAGCGTCTTGATGATTTGCTGAATATAGAAGACTGACATGCTGGAAATTTTGTATCAGGACGAACATCTTATTGCGGTGAATAAACCTGCTGGGATGTTGGTCCATCGTAGTTGGCTGGACAGTCGCGAAACGGTTTTTGTCATGCAAACTTTGCGTGACCAGATTGGCCAACATGTCTTTACGGTACATCGGCTGGATAAGCCAACCTCCGGCGTTTTACTGCTGGCGTTGTCGAGCGATGTGGCACGTCTGATGTCGCAGCAGCTTGAAAATCATCAAATGGCCAAGGTGTATCACGCCGTGGTGCGCGGATATGTGCCTGAAGACGGCACAGTCGACTACGCGCTGACGGAAGAACAAGACAAAATTGCTGATAAATTCGCGAGCGTTGATAAAGCGCCGCAGCCTGCGGTGAGTCATTATCGTGTGCTGGCGAAGGTTGAAATGCCCGTTGCCGTCGGTCCCTACGACACCGCCCGCTACAGTCTGGTTGAACTCAAACCTGAGACTGGGCGTAAGCATCAGCTTCGCCGACATATGTCTCATCTTCGTCATCCGATTTTGGGAGACAGTCGCCACGGCGATCTCAAACAAAATCGCGGTATGGTCGAACATTTTTCCTGCCCCGGCCTGATGCTGCACGCCAGCCATATGCAGCTGCCACATCCTGTAACCGGCGAAATGCTGAGTCTTACGGCAAAGTGGGACGGGCGCTGGCAACATCTGGTACAACAGCTTGGCTGGCTGGGGTGTATTCCTGAGCTGGAAAGAGTTGAGTCTGACGAAGAGAAAGGTCAGCATCAGGATAATTAGTATTTTTCGATAATTTTCAGGACAACAAGGAGTAGAACCATGGCTGAGATTGGTATTTTTGTCGGCACCGTTTACGGTAATGCGCTGCTGGTGGCAGAAGAGGCTGAAACTGTCCTGAAAAAACAGGGGCATCAGGTCAAACTGTTTGAGGAAGGCACGCTGGAAGCCTGGCAATATTATCGCCATCACTTTGCTCTGGTTATCACTTCTACCACCGGTCAGGGGGATTTACCTGACAGCATTGCGCCACTGTTTGTCGCGATCCGCGATACCTTAGGGTATCAGCCGGAACTGCGCTATGGCGTCATTGCGTTGGGTGACAGCAGCTATGATCACTTCTGTGGTGGCGGTCATAAGATGGATGATTTATTGCAGGAGCAGGGCGCGTCGCGCATCGGCGATCTGCTGGAAATTGATGCGATGGAAACGGCGGAGCCGGAAACGTTGGCCGTGCCCTGGGTTGAGAAATGGGCACAACTGCTTAAATAATCGCAAATGAAATAACGACACGACTTAATCTGGCGTGATACGTGGTGAAATAAAAAAGGTCGGGCTAATCCCCTGACCCTTTTATTTTCGGCTTTAGCAGAAAAAACGATGAACGATTAACGACCGCTGGTTAATTTTTCCAGATCGGATTCGATCTCGGTAATTTTATTCGCCACAACGGATTCCAGATGACGAAGGTCATCAAGGATTTTGCGTTTAAGATCCACTTCAACCTGATCGCGCTGACAGATTTGATCGAGCTCATCAATCACATAACGCAGGTTAGGGCTGATTTCATGAATTTCTTTATAACCCTTACCAGCATTATGGGCCACGATGGTTTTACGCTGGCGCGGATATTTGAATTTCACGCTTTTAGCAAAATATTCGCCTTTGTTTTTGCGGAAGTAAATTTTCAGGATGTCGTTATTGGCCTCCTGACGCAGGCTATAACGATCGATGTCGTCGGGATTATTAATACCCAAGCTTTTCAGGTAGTCATACATAGCGGCACCTTTTAGTTTTTACGGAGTGTTATTATGATGAACCGAACGGCGGTCAGATTCGTTGATTAATGACACAGTTTACCGCTCTACAGTTATAAAAATGGCGGATTAATTAACCCGCCAGATTTATTTTAGTCGATGGAGCGTAATAACTCATTAAGACCGGTTTTGCCCAGTGTTTTGGCATCCACTTTCTTAACGATCACAGCGCAGTACAGGCTGTATTTGCCATCTTTGGAAGGCAGGTTGCCGGAAACCACCACAGAACCCGCAGGTACACGGCCGTAATGCACTTCACCGGTTTCGCGGTCATAAATTTTGGTGCTCTGGCCGATGTAAACGCCCATGGAGATCACCGAGCCTTCTTCAACGATCACGCCTTCAACGATTTCAGAACGCGCACCGATAAAGCAGTTATCTTCGATAATGGTTGGGTTAGCCTGCAACGGTTCCAGCACGCCACCGATACCAACGCCGCCGGACAGGTGGACATTTTTACCGATTTGCGCACATGAACCCACGGTGGCCCAGGTATCCACCATTGTGCCTTCATCAACGTAGGCGCCGATGTTGACATAAGAAGGCATCAGCACGGTATTACGCGCAATGAATGCACCTTTACGTACGGCCGCAGGAGGCACCACGCGGAAACCTTCGCGCTGGAAACGGGCTTCGTCATAGTCAGCGAATTTCATCGGTACTTTGTCGTAGAAACGGTTTTCAGCGCCATCCATGAGCTGGTTGTCGTTGATTCTGAAAGAGAGCAGTACCGCTTTCTTCAGCCACTGATGCGTTACCCACTCGCCATTAATCTTTTCGGCTACGCGCAGCTCACCGCTGTCGATCTTATTAATGACCTGGTTAACTGCGTCGCGCGTTACGCTGTCAGCGTTTGCCGGAGTGATCTCTGCACGGCGTTCGAAGGCCTGCTCAATAACGGTTTGAAGTTGCTGCATCCTGTTCTCTTTCCTGATAGTGATGTTTAAAAAGTCAGTGTTCTTTGTATCACATTTTTTCGTTAGGGTTGAGCGCCTCTGTTAAGCGGCGCCGTATTTCATGGCGTGTCTTTTTATCCAGCGCCCGGCGTTCACCGTTAGCCAGAATGAATAAATCCTCTACGCGTTCGCCAATGGTCGAGATGCGTGCGCCATGCAGCGACAGTCCCAAATCGGAAAATACTTCCCCCACGCGGGCCAGTAAACCAGGCTGATCGAGCGCGACCAGCTCCATATAGCTGCGCCGGTCTGTGTGCGTTGGCAGGAAGCTGACTTCGGTCGGCACGCTGAAATGGCGCAGTTTTGGCGAGGGTCTGCGGGCGCGTGGCGGCTGGTACGGTTGGGTCATCGACTGTTCCAGCGCGAAGCGAATTGCCTCATGGCGGTCCTGTGCCAGTGGGCTGCCGTCCGGCTCCAGCACGATGAAGGTATCCATCGCCATGCCGTCACGGTTGGTGAAGATTTGCGCGTCATGGATGCTCAGGTTGCGGCGATCCAGTTCACCGGCGACGGTGGCAAACAGGTAAGGGCGGTCCGGACTCCAGATAAAGATCTCCGTACCGCCGCGCGTTGCCTGACGGCTGACCAGCACCAGCGGTTTGGTTGAATCATGTTCAAGCAAATGGCGGGCATGCCAGGCGAGCTGATTAGGCGAATGGCGCAGGAAGTAGTCCGCCCGGCAACGGCTCCAGATGCGGTGCAGCGCCTCTTCATCAATATTGTCCATGCGTAGCAGAGCCAGCGCCTGAAGACGATGATGACGGACGCGTTCACGCAGGTCTGGCGTATTCTGCATTCCACGGCGCAGCTGCTTTTCCGTGGCGAAATAGAGTTCGCGTATCAGGCTCTGCTTCCAGCTGTTCCACAACGTTTCGTTGGTTGCGCAGATATCGGCTACGGTCAGGCTGACCAGATAGCGCAGACGGTTTTCGCTCTGCACTTCCGCGGCAAACTGCTGAATTTCATTCGGGTCCTGAATATCACGACGCTGGGCGGTCACCGACATCAGCAGGTGACAGCGCACCAGCCAGGCAACCAGCTGCGTTTCGCGGGAGTTCAGACCATGCAGTTCGGCAAACTCCAGCACGTCCTGCGCGCCCAGAATAGAGTGATCTCCACCGCGGCCCTTGGCGATATCGTGGAACAGGGCGGCCATCAACAACAGTTCCGGCTGAGGCAGGCGCGGGTAGAGCTCCACGCACAGCGGGTGGCGCGGGCGCGTGGCTTCGTCGGCAAAGCTTTCCAGCTTTTGCAGGACGCGGATAGTGTGTTCATCTACGGTATAGGCGTGGAACAGGTCAAACTGCATCTGCCCGACAATCAGCCCCCACTGCGGCATATAAGCCCATAACACGCTGTGGCGGTGCATCGGTACTAACGCACGGGAGACGGCGCCGGGATGACGTAAAATCGCCATGAAAATATCGCGCGCCTCGGGGATCATGCACAGCGGCGTTTTCAGATGACGTCGCGCATGACGCAGCTGGCGTACTGTCGTGGAGTAGATGCCTTTGATTTCGCGGTGACGCACCATCAGGTAAAACATGCTGATAATGGTTTCCGGGCGACGGCTGAAGAGCGTTTCGTCGCGCAGATCGATCAAGTCACCACGCAGCTGGAAGTGTTCGTCCAGAGGACGTGGTTTTTCATTCGGACCGATCGCCAGAATGGCTTCATCAAACAGCTGTAACAGCATCTGATTGAGCTCGCCAACCCGGCGCGTCATGCGGTAGAAGTCTTTCATCATGCGTTCTACCGGCTCGTTGCCCTCGCCCTGATATTGCAGTAGCTGAGCGACATTGAGCTGCCGGTCAAACAGCAGACGGTTGTCATAACGCGGCAGAACCAGATGCAGGGCGAAGCGGATGCGCCACAGGAAACTCTGGCACTCAATCAGTTCATTGCGCTCAGCTTTGGTCAGAAAACCAAAGGCCACCATTTCATCCAGCGACGTAGCGCCGAAATGGCGGCGGGCCACCCATAAAATGGTGTGGATATCGCGCAGGCCGCCGGGGCTGCTTTTGATGTCGGGCTCGAGGTTGTAGCTGGTGCCGTGATAACGCTGATGGCGTTCGTTCTGTTCCTCAATTTTCGCGCGAAAGAAGGTCGGGGAGGGCCAGAAGCCATCGCTGAAGACATGCTTTTGCATGTTAAGGAACAGGGCGACATCGCCGCAAATCAGCCGCGATTCAATCAGGTTGGTGGCTACCGTCAAATCGGCCAGGCCTTCCAGCAGACACTCTTCGAGGGTGCGGACGCTGTGGCCGACTTCCAGCTTTAAATCCCACAGCAGGGTGATCAGCTCGCCGATGCGCTGAGCCTGTTCGTCATTGAGGTGCTGCTGGCTGAGCACCAGCACGTCGATATCGGAAAGCGGGTGCAATTCACCGCGCCCGTAGCCACCAACGGCCACCATGGCCGTTTCCGCAATATCGTCAAATCCATAAAAGGTCCACAGTCTCTGCAACAGACGGTCAATAAACAGCGAGCGGGCATCGACCAGCTCTTCGGCACGTTGCCCGGCATTAAAGGCATCGGCCAGCCATAGCTGAAATTGTTCCATATGCTGTTTGAGACTCTGACGGTTGAGATCGTCGTCAGGGTAGGTAGACGGGGAAGCGGGCTGCGGCGGAAACGCCAGGGGAAGCTCCGGCGTTAACGGAGACTGCAGACTCTTTTCAGAGGGGAAATGTTCAATCATATGTGCGCAGCCCATTCCTACAGTAAGAGACAAAAAAGCCGGCTTTCGCCGGCTTGTTCACCAGATTCACCCCTGTGGAAGAGCGGGTTACTGCTGGTCGTGCGTAATAATATTCGGGATGGTGTCATCCTTACGCAGCGTCATAATTTCACAACCGTTATCGGTTACCACAATAGTATGCTCGTACTGAGCCGACAAGCTGCGATCTTTAGTTTTTACTGTCCAGCCATCTTTCATGGTGCGGATGCGGTAATCGCCTGCGTTCACCATAGGCTCGATAGTGAAAGCCATACCGGCTTGTAGTACAACGCCGCCGTCATCTGCATCGTAGTGCAGAACCTGAGGCTCTTCGTGGAAGACTTCGCCAATACCATGGCCGCAATATTCGCGCACCACGGAGAAGTTTTCCGCTTCGACAAATTTCTGGATTTCTTTGCCCAGTGTGCGCAGACGGATACCTGGTTTCACCATCTTCAGCGCCAGATAGAGGCTCTCCTGCGTGATGCGACACAGGCGCTCACCCAGAATAGTCGGTTTACCCGCGATGAACATCTTGGACGTATCGCCGTGGAAGCCATCTTTAATGACGGTCACATCGATATTCACGATGTCCCCGTCTTTAAGGATTTTGTCGTCGCTTGGAATGCCGTGACATACGACTTCATTCACAGAAATACAGACTGATTTTGGAAAACCGTGATAATCCAGACACGCCGAAATCGCCTGCTGTTTATTGTTGATGTGATCAGCGCAGATACGGTCCAGTTCACCGGTACTTACGCCTGGTTTGACGTGAGGCTCAATGATTTCCAGCACTTCGGCTGCCAGACGGCCGGCCACGCGCATTTTTTCGATGTCTTGAGGTGTTTTGATTGAAATTGCCATGAATAATCCTGCGGGTATCCTGTTTTGACGCCTTTCTCTCTGCTGCAACGTCATCAATAATTAGCTTAGACTTATGGTATCAGCCCTGATAATACCTGCCAAATTTTCATTTCCCATGCAGCAAACTTCCTAACAAAATTTGCTCTGTAGCCGTGAATTATGGTATAAAGCGCGCCGGCAATCCGCTATGACCGTGAGGAAATAGTGTGATTAAAGCCGAACACTCATATGTGTACTTATTGTTTATCGTAAGTAATAACACACACGTATCGACACATACACCGGGGTGCTCTGGGATTCGTTCTGCAGGGTCGGTGTTATGGGATACGTGGAGGCATAACCCCAACATCTACTATTAGAGGTTTTATCATGGCAACTGTTTCCATGCGCGACATGCTCAAGGCCGGTGTACACTTCGGTCACCAGACCCGTTACTGGAACCCGAAAATGAAGCCATTCATCTTCGGTTCACGCAACAAGGTTCACATCATCAACCTTGAGAAAACTGTTCCAATGTTCAACGAAGCTCTGGCTGAGTTGCAGAAGATCTCCTCCCGTAAAGGAAAGATCCTGTTCGTTGGTACTAAACGCGCTGCAAGCGAAGCGGTAAAAGAAGCTGCACACAACTGCGACCAGTTCTTCGTGAACCATCGCTGGTTGGGCGGCATGCTGACTAACTGGAAAACCGTTCGTCAGTCAATCAAACGTTTGAAAGATCTGGAAATCCAGTCTCAAGACGGCACTTTCGAAAAGCTGACCAAGAAAGAAGCGCTGATGCGCGCTCGTGAGCTTGCGAAGCTGGAAAATAGCCTGGGTGGTATCAAGGATATGGGTGGTCTTCCTGATGCTCTGTTCGTTGTCGACGCTGATCACGAACACATTGCAATCAAAGAAGCTAACAACCTGGGTATCCCGGTATTCTCCATTGTTGATACCAACTCCGATCCGGATGGCGTTGACTTTGTTATCCCTGGTAACGATGACGCAATCCGTGCAG
Organism: uncultured Enterobacterales bacterium; assembly: GCA_963519305.1. Taxonomy (GTDB): domain Bacteria; phylum Pseudomonadota; class Gammaproteobacteria; order Enterobacterales; family Enterobacteriaceae; genus Ewingella. Next base: position 32,749 of record CAUQMS010000028.1, on the reverse strand, counting down.
TAAATCTGTACCTGAGCGCTGTTGCTGCCACTGTCCGTGAAGGCCGTTCGCAAGATCTGGCTGTTCAGGCAGAAGAGAGCTTCGTAGAAGCTGAATAATAAGACAGGCTCTCGTATATACCCTAAATAATTCGAGTTGTAGGAAGGCGGCAAGGGAGAGAATCTCTGGAAACATAAATCACTATGTGACCAGGGTGAACGAACGTAGCCAACGCACAAACAACTTGAAGTATGATGGGTATAGAGCCCTTATTAACCAGGTATTGAAATATGTTGGTTAGGGGGCCTTTATTGGCCCCCTTTGCTTATCTTAAATGCGAGAAATATCTCACCGCAAAAAGCCTTTTTGCACTGAGATAATCGAGGAAAATACAATGGCTGATATTACCGCTGCCCTGGTAAAACAACTGCGCGAACGTACTGGCGCTGGCATGATGGATTGTAAGAAATCGCTGGTAGAAGCTGATGGCGACATCGAGCTGGCGATTGAGAATATGCGTAAATCTGGTGCGATCAAAGCAGCTAAAAAAGCAGGCAACGTAGCTGCTGACGGCGTGATCAAAACGAAGATTGAAGGCAACTACGGCTTGATTCTGGAAGTTAACTGCCAGACTGACTTCGTTGCTAAAGATGCTGGTTTCCAGGCATTTGCTGACAAAGTGTTGGGCGCTGCTTTTGCAGGCAAAATCACTGACGTTGAAGTTCTGAAAACACAGTTCGAAGAAGAGCGTGTTGCACTGGTTGCTAAAATCGGTGAGAACATCAATATCCGTCGCATCTCTTCCCTGGAAGGCGATGTGTTGGGTAGCTACCTGCACGGCGCGCGTATCGGTGTTCTGATTGCTGCTAAAGGCGCTGACGAAGAGCTGGTTAAGCAGATTGCTATGCACGTTGCTGCAAGCAAGCCTGAATTCGTTAAGCCTGAAGATGTGTCTGCTGAAGTGGTAGAAAAAGAGTACCAGGTTCAGCTGGACATCGCCATGCAGTCTGGCAAGCCGAAAGAAATCGCAGAGAAAATGGTTGAAGGCCGCATGAAGAAATTCACCGGCGAAGTTTCTCTGACAGGTCAGCCTTTCGTTATCGACCCAAGCAAGACTGTTGGCCAGGTTCTGAAAGAGCACGGCGCTGACGTTATCAACTTCATCCGCTTCGAAGTGGGCGAAGGCATCGCGAAAGTTGAAACTGACTTTGCTGCTGAAGTTGCAGCGATGACTAAACAGTCATAATTCGCATCTGATGCACTATAAAATGGAACCGCTGCATGTTGGCGGTTCCGTTTTATCCAGTCCCAAATTCCAATTACATTGTGCGCTGTCTTTTTAGTTATCTGTTTATAACAACACGCTATGATGTAAAGATTGATCCCCATTACGACACATTGCTTCTAGGACATACACCATGGCTACCAATGCGAAACCCGTTTATCAGCGTATCCTGCTAAAACTCAGTGGCGAAGCCCTGCAGGGCAGTGAAGGTTTTGGTATCGACGCGAGCGTTTTGGATCGCATGGCTCAGGAAGTTAAAGAGCTGGTCGAACTGGGCATTCAGGTCGGCGTTGTCATTGGCGGCGGTAACTTGTTCCGCGGTGCGGGTCTGGCGCAAGCCGGGATGAACCGTGTTGTGGGCGACCACATGGGTATGCTGGCCACGGTAATGAACGGTCTGGCAATGCGGGATGCATTACACCGTGCCTATGTGAACGCTCGCCTGATGTCTGCAATTCCGCTTAACGGCGTGTGTGATAATTACAGCTGGGCTGAAGCCATTAGTTTGCTGCGCCACAACCGGGTCGTGATTTTCTCTGCGGGTACCGGTAATCCCTTCTTTACTACCGATTCAGCAGCGTGCCTGCGCGGTATTGAGATTGAAGCCGATGTGGTGCTGAAGGCCACGAAAGTGGATGGCGTTTATTCTGCCGATCCGGTGAAAAATCCGGAAGCGACACTGTACGAAGAACTGACTTATCAGGAAGTACTGGAGCAGGAATTGAAAGTGATGGATCTGGCCGCCTTTACACTGGCACGCGACCATAACTTGCCGATCCGCGTCTTCAATATGAATAAGCCTGGCGCACTGCGCCGCGTGGTGATGGGCGAAAATGAAGGCACGTTGATCACTAACGGCAACGGCACCGTCTGATAATTCGCTTAACCTGTAAGTTCAGACAGCAGTTTCGCCAGCCTAGGCTGGCATGAGTATTCACGGACTATACAGATGTTATGGTCTGCCAGGTAACCAGTTTTTAAGGGTTCTTAACGTGATTAACGACATTAAAAAAGATGCTGAAACCCGTATGGGAAAATGCGTCGAAGCATTCAAAAACCATATCAGCAAAATCCGCACCGGGCGTGCATCACCGGGTATTCTTGACGGTATCATGGTCGATTACTATGGTTCTGCGACACCATTGCGTCAGTTAGCTCAGGTAACGGTAGAAGACTCCCGTACTCTGGCCATCTCCGTGTTCGATCGCACTATCAGTGCAGCCGTTGAAAAAGCGATCATGAAATCTGACTTGGGCCTTAACCCAATGTCTGCTGGCACTGTGATTCGTGTGCCCCTTCCAGCGTTAACGGAAGAGCGCCGTAAAGATCTGATTAAATTGGTTCGTGCTGAAGCTGAGCAAGGCCGCGTTTCTGTGCGTAACGTACGTCGCGATGCTAACGATAAAACCAAAGTGTTGCTGAAAGATAAAGAAATCAGTGAAGATGAAGATCGTAACTCTCAAGACGCCATTCAGAAGATGACCGATGTCTTCATCAAAGATATCGACGTCGCATTAATTGAGAAAGAAAAAGAGTTAATGGATTTCTAAATCCTGTTTCGATCCCTTCCAAGCGTCGCAATTGCGGCGCTTTATTTTTTAGTAAGGTCCCACTTCTGACATCTGTTGTTAAATCTCATAGACAAGCCGTTAAAGAGGTTTCAGACTGATGCACTTTCCGAATTTACATTCGTTTTACCGGGCATTTTCATGAAACAACTGACTATCCTTGGCTCGACAGGGTCTGTCGGCACCAGCACCCTTGCGGTTGTTCGCGCTAACCCTGATATATTCAGCGTCACTGCACTGGTTGCAGGCAGTAATGTTGAAGTTCTGGCGCAGCAGTGTATCGAATTCCGCCCACGCTTTGCCTCTATGTCGAATGAAGACTGCGCCAAAGCACTGCGTATCATTTTGGCAGAGCGCGGAGTCAATACTGAGGTCCTGTCTGGCGTACAGGCCGCTTGCGATCTTGCGGCACTCGAGGGTGTCGATCAGGTGATGTCAGCCATTGTTGGCGCAGCGGGTTTATTGCCAACGCTGGCGGCAGTCCGTAGCGGAAAACAGATCCTGCTCGCGAACAAAGAGTCCCTAATCACCTGTGGCCGCATTTTTATGGATGCCGTCCGTCAGAGTGGCAGTCAGCTTTTGCCCATCGACAGCGAACACAACGCCATCTTCCAGAGTTTACCTGAGCGAATTCAGCAGCAATTAGGCTATGCCTCACTGGAAGAAAACGGGGTCTCACGTATTATTCTTACAGGCTCTGGCGGCCCGTTCCGGGAATTGCCGCTGGCCGATTTCGCCCATGTGACGCCCGATCAGGCCTGCGCACATCCTAACTGGTCAATGGGGCGTAAGATTTCTGTCGATTCCGCCACAATGATGAATAAAGGTCTCGAGTATATTGAAGCCCGCTGGTTGTTTAATGCTTCTGCGGAACAGATGGAAGTGATCGTTCATCCGCAGTCCGTTATTCACTCCATGGTGCGTTACCGGGATGGCAGCGTGCTGGCACAGTTGGGCTCACCGGATATGCGTACGCCAATCGCTCATGCCATGGCCTATCCGCAGCGTGTTGAGGCGGGGGTTGCAGCCCTAGACTTCTGCCGTATTGGTGCGCTGACGTTCACTGAGCCGGACCACAGCCGTTATCCCTGCCTGCATCTGGCCATTGAAGCCAGCCGGACCGGGCAAGCTGCAACAACCGCGCTGAATGCGGCAAATGAAGTGTCAGTGGCCGCGTTCCTAAGCGGGCATATTGGTTTTACGGATATTGCCTGCGTCAACCGCGAGGTGATGGAGCAGTCGGCAGCGAAAGAGCCAAGCTCAGTGGAAGAGGTGCTTGAAATTGATCGTTTTGCGAGGGTTGTAGCCCGTGAAAAGTTACAGGCCTTTGCGTTGTGATGCATTGCAGTTATATTTGCGGCAATTTGTTCGCATCACATTGAAATGATATAGTCTGCGCCACCTGACAACGTCTTCAGGACTTATCCCTGAATGTGTTTATCTGAAGTCGCGATAAATGGTCAGGATGAGCCGTGCCTGATCAGGAGACACGGCTTTTTTGCGCGTTTAATTGCGCCAGTCGGTCAGTGAATGTCGTTGTGTTCTGACAAAGGAAATGAGTACGCGTTATGTCCCTCGAAAATCAACAGATGTCTGACTCGTTTTGTGCCAAGCCGCGCCACGTCGCCATTATTATGGACGGCAACGGCCGATGGGCGAAACTTCAGGGGAAAATGAGGGTCTTTGGTCATAAAGCGGGAGTGAAATCTGTGCGCAAAGCCGTCAGTTTTGCTGCCAATCATCAGCTTGATGCTCTCACGCTTTATGCCTTTAGTAGTGAAAACTGGAACCGTCCGGCCCAGGAAGTTTCGGCATTGATGGAGCTGTTCGTGCGTGCACTGGACAGTGAAGTGAAAAGCCTGCACAAACATAACGTCAGGTTACGGATAATAGGTGATGTCAGTCGTTTCAGTTCACGTCTGCAGGAAAGGATCCGTCGTTCAGAAACACTTACAGAAAATAACGATGGCCTTACGCTTAACATCGCTGCTAATTATGGCGGGCGATGGGATATTATTCAGGGTGTTAAAAAACTGGCCTGTCTGGTTGAAGCCGGTACTTTACAGCCTGAACAAATAACAGAAGAGGCATTGAGTGCCGCTGTCTGTATGAGCGAACTGGCACCCGTCGATTTGGTGATCAGAACCGGTGGGGAACATCGCATCAGTAACTTTTTGTTGTGGCAAATTGCCTATGCTGAACTTTACTTTACCGATGTCCTCTGGCCTGATTTTGATGAAAACATCTTTGAAGGTGCGCTAAATGCTTTTGCACAACGCGAGCGTCGCTTCGGGGGGACTACACCTATTGGCGCCAATGCGTCCTAGGGAGAACTTTTGCTGAAGTATCGCATTATCACAGCTTTAATCTTAATCCCGATTGTTATTGCGGCGCTGTTCTTATTACCGCCGTTGGGTTTTGCCATTGTGACTTTGGCTGTTTGTATGCTGGCTGCATGGGAATGGGGGCAGTTGTCTGGCTTCTCATCGCGTTCACAACGCGTGTGGCTGGCCATCCTTTGCGGATTTTTACTCATCGCAATGATGCTGAGTCTGCCGGCTTATCGTCAGTCGGTTCGCTTGCCTCAGGTTGAGAGCGCACTTTGGGCTTCGCTGGTGTGGTGGGTCGCCGCATTTTTGCTGGTGGTGACCTATCCTGTATCTGCTGCACTGTGGCGAAATTCACGCGTATTACGCTTAGTTTTTGGTTTGTTGACCATCATCCCATTTTTTTGGGGTATGGTGGCGCTGCGCCAGTACGGATATGCTGAAAATCACCACACCGGTGCGTGGTGGTTGTTGTATGTCATGCTCTTAGTGTGGGGGGCTGACTCCGGCGCTTACTTGTTTGGTAAGCTTTTCGGTAAACATAAACTGGCGCCAAAAGTATCCCCGGGCAAAACCTGGGAAGGATTAATCGGCGGTCTTCTGACTTCAGCCCTGATATCATGGCTTTTTGGCCGTTATGTCCCCCTGAATGTTGTGCCCGCCACACTGCTTATTTGTTCGGTGATTGCAGCACTTGCTTCGGTACTGGGTGACCTGACCGAAAGTATGTTTAAGCGCGAAGCGGGCATAAAAGATAGCGGGAGCTTGATCCCCGGTCACGGCGGGATACTGGATCGTATCGATAGCCTGACTGCTGCAGTCCCAGTATTCGCGTGTTTAATGTTGTTGGTGTTTTAACCGTCTGAGACGGGACGTCTTCTAAGGAATAGTTGCGAATATGATGAACATGCTCTGGAATCTGGCCGCCTTTATCGTTGCATTGGGGGTGCTCATCACCGTGCACGAATTTGGTCATTTCTGGGTTGCTCGTCGTTGCGGTGTTCGTGTTGAGCGCTTTGCCGTGGGGTTTGGACGCGCAATATGGAAACGTACGGACCGCAGGGGCACGGAGTATGTTCTCGCCATCATCCCACTCGGCGGGTATGTCAAAATGCTCGACGAGCGTGTTGAGACCGTTCCTGCAGAACTTCGTCATCTGACCTTTAACAGCAAGTCTGTCTGGCAACGGGCTGCGATCATTAGCGCTGGCCCTATCGCAAACTTTATTTTTGCTGTATTCGCCTACTGGCTGGTCTTCATTATCGGCGTCCCTTCAGTGCGTCCTGTGGTGGGCGAAATCACACCGCAATCTATTGCTGCGCAATCCAAAATTTCCCCAGGAATGGAACTTAAGTCAATCGACGGTATCGAAACGCCTGATTGGGATTCGGTTCGCTTATCTTTAATGGGCGAGATTGGAAACAATCAAACGACTTTGGGTGTCTCACAGTTTGGGTCATCTGAGGTGATTGAAAAGACGCTGGATTTACATCAGTGGCAGTTTGACCCTGAAAAGCAGGATCCGGTGGTCGCATTGGGTATTATTCCTCGCGGTCCACAGATAGAATCAGTGCTTGCGGAAGTTCAAAAGGATTCCGCCGCCCAGAAAGCAGGTTTGCATGCTGGGGACAGGATCGTTAAAGTCGATGGTCAAGTTTTGGCAAATTGGCGCGCGTTTGCCCTGCAAGTCCGAGACAACCCGGGTAAGTCCATCGCGCTGGATATTGAGCGCGCGGGTTCTCCCGTCAGCCTTACGCTGATACCGGACACCAGGTCGGTAGGCAAGGGAGTAGAGCAGGGCTTTGCGGGGGTAGTACCGAAAGTAATACCGCTGCCTGACGAGTACAGAATTATCCGTCAGTATGGGCCGTTTGTTGCGTTGTATGAGGCCGGGGATAAAACCTGGCAACTGATGAAACTGACGGTCAACATGCTGGGCAAATTAATAACGGGTGATGTAAAGCTAAACAATCTGAGTGGCCCAATCTCTATCGCACAGGGCGCAGGAATGTCAGCTGAATATGGTTTAGTCTATTACCTGATGTTTTTGGCACTTATCAGTGTCAATCTGGGGATCGTGAACCTTTTTCCATTACCCGTGTTAGATGGTGGACACCTGGTATTTTTGGCTATAGAAAAGCTAAAGGGTGGGCCAGTTTCCGAGCGAGTTCAAAACTTCAGTTACCGTATCGGCGCAGTACTGCTGGTGATGGTAATGGGGCTTGCACTTTTCAATGATTTCTCCCGTCTTTAAGGCTGGGGATTAGGTTAGGAAGAACGCATAACAACGATGGCGATCAAAAAGTTGCTCATAGCGTCGCTGCTGTTTGGCAGCGCCACCGTATACGGTGCAGACGGTTTCGTAGTGAAAGATATTCATTTCGAAGGCCTGCAGCGAGTTGCCGTCGGTGCGGCGTTACTCAATATGCCGGTTCGCGTAGGTGATACCATCACTGACGACGACATCAGTAATACCATTCGCGCATTGTTTGCCACTGGCAACTTTGAGGACGTTCGCGTCCTGCGTGATGGTAATACCCTGATTGTTCAGGTCAAAGAGCGCCCTACAATCGCCAGCATCACTTTCTCCGGCAACAAGTCGGTAAAAGATGACATGCTGAAAGAAAATCTGGAAGCCTCTGGCGTCCGGGTTGGCGAAGCGCTGGACCGGACCACACTCACCAGCATTGAAAAAGGTCTCGAAGATTTCTATTACAGCGTCGGTAAATACAGCGCCTCGGTGAAAGCCGTTGTCACGCCTTTACCGCGTAACCGCGTCGATCTGAAGCTAGTCTTCACCGAAGGTGTATCTGCCAAAATACAGCAGATCAACATTGTGGGTAACCACGCCTTCAGCACCGACGAATTGATTTCACGTTTCCAGTTACGTGATGAAGTGCCTTGGTGGAACGTGGTTGGCGATCGTAAATATCAGAAGCAGAAACTGGCGGGTGACCTTGAAACCCTGCGCAGCTTCTATCTGGATCGCGGCTATGCACGTTTCAACATTGATTCGACTCAGGTGAGTCTGACGCCGGACAAGAAGGGTATCTATATCACCCTCAACATTACCGAAGGCGATCAGTACAAACTTTCCGGTGTTGAAGTCAATGGCAGCATGGCCGGGCACTCTGCAGAAGTTGAAAGCCTGACTAAAATTGATAAAGGTGAGCTGTATAACGGCGCGAAAGTGACCAAAATGGAAAACGACATCAAGCAAATGCTGGGTCGTTATGGTTACGCTTATCCGCGCGTTCAAACTCAGCCTGAAATTAATGATGCCGATAAAACCGTTAAGCTGCATGTCAGCGTAGATGCCGGTAACCGGTACTATGTTCGTCACGTACGTTTTGAAGGTAACGACACCAGTAAAGACAGCGTTCTGCGTCGCGAAATGCGTCAGATGGAAGGTGCCTGGTTAGGCAACGATCTGGTCGACAAAGGCAAAGAGCGTCTTAACCGTCTGGGCTATTTCGATACCGTTGATGTTGATACACAACGTGTTCCTGGCACGCCAGATCAGGTAGACGTGGTCTACAAAGTGAAAGAACGTAACACCGGTACTTTCAACTTTGGTGTGGGCTACGGTACAGAGAGTGGCATCAGTTTCCAGGCGGGTGTCCAGCAGGACAACTGGCTGGGTACGGGTAACTCGGTAGGTATCAGCGGTACCAAAAACGATTATCAGACCTATGCTGAATTCACGATCACAGACCCGTACTTCACCGTTGATGGTGTAAGTCTGGGCGGTCGTGTGTTCTACAATGACTTTAAAGCGGATAACGCCGATCTGTCAGATTATACCAACAAGAGCTATGGTGTAGGTGGAACGCTGGGCTTCCCGATCAACGAGACTAACTCGTTGCGTCTGGGTCTGGATTACGTGCATAACGACCTGTCCAATATGGAACCTCAGGTCAGTATGTTCAGATACCTGAACTCAGTCGGGATTAATCCTCCTGTTACTGTGGGTACCGATACGACCTCTGATGCTGACTTTAGCGCGAATGACTTCTTCGCTAACCTGGGTTGGGGCTATAACAATCTCGACCGTGGTTACTTCCCAACGTCGGGCACTAAAGCCAGTCTGAACGGTAAAGTGACGGTTCCAGGTTCTGATAACGAGTATTACAAGATAACGTTCGACTCAACCAGCTATATGCCATTGAGTGAGAGCCGTAACTGGGTACTGATGGGACGTGCGCGTGCAGGTTATGCGGATGGCTTAGGTGGTAAAGAAGTGCCGTTCTACGACAACTTCTATGCCGGTGGTTCCAGCAGTGTCCGTGGCTTCCAGTCGAATACTATCGGTCCTAAAGCTGCGTACTATAACTGTGCAGCAGGAGCGACCTCTTACAGCAACTGTCCGGTTAATAACTCAGACGATGCGGTGGGCGGTAACGCTATGGCTATTCTGAGTGCTGAACTGATCGTTCCTACTCCGTTCATCAGCGAAAAATATGCCAACTCTGTACGTACTTCCGTGTTTGTTGATGGCGGTACCGTATGGGATACCTCTTGGAAGAACACAGCAGAAACCGACGCAGCTGGTGTGCCTGATTACAGTAAACCAGACAACTTCCGTGTTTCTTCAGGTCTTGCGCTGCAGTGGATGTCTCCACTGGGACCACTGGTCTTCTCTTACGCACAACCTATTAAGAAATACGACGGTGATAAAGCGGAACAGTTCCAATTTAACATCGGTAAAACGTGGTAACGCGTTTGATTTAAGCCTTTACGCAGAAGTCGCAAAGGTTTGAGTTCTCCCTCAACTCACGGGTGAATAGCCCGTGATGTTGTTTTGTAACTCATTCTTATTGTGTAATTATCGTGCCAGATGGCACAAACGGGTGATGGAAGGAGTTTATAGTGAAAAAGTGGTTATATGCCGCCGGCCTCGGTTTAGTTATGGCTTCTTCAGCAAGCGTACAAGCTGCTGACAAAATTGCTGTTGTTAACGTACAGAGCATTTTCCAGCAAATGCCAGCACGTGATGCTGTAGCAAAACAGTTGGAAAATGAGTTCAAAGGTCGTGCAACTCAGCTGCAATCCCAAGAGCGTGATCTGCAAACTAAAATGCAGAAACTGCAACGTGATGGCTCAACCATGAAAGCCAGCGATCGCAGCAAACTCGAAAAAGAAGTGATGGCTCAACGCGAAGAGTTCTCTACAAAAGCTCAGGCTTTTGAACAAGATAACCGTCGTCGCCAGGCTGAAGAACGTAATAAAATCCTGAGCCGTATTCAGGATGCTGTTAAAGCTGTTGCCAGCAAACAAGGTTACGATGTTGTAATCGATGCTAACGCTGTGGCTTATGCCAACAGTGACAAAGACATCACTGCTGATGTGCTGAAACAGGTTAAATAAACATGTCTTCAATTCGACTGGCTGATCTCGCACAGCAGTTGGATGCACAATTGCACGGTGATGGCGATCTCGTCATCACCGGCATTGCTTCAATGCATTCCGCACACTCTGAGCAAATCACGTTTTTATCAAACAGCCGTTACCGTGAACAGTTAGCGACCTGCGCCGCAGGGGCTGTAGTGTTGACGGAAGCGGATCTGCCATTTTGCCAGACAGCGGCATTAGTGGTTAAAAACCCTTACCTGACATACGCACGTATGGCGCAGTTACTCGACACAACGCCAGCCCCTGCTCAGGACATCGCCGCGAGTGCGGTCATTTCTGACAGCGCAACGTTAGGGAAGAATGTCTCGGTAGGTGCTAACGCCGTGATCGAGTCTGGCGTAGTTCTCGGCGATAACGTCGTTATCGGCGCTGGCTGCTTCATCGGCAAGAATGCAAAATTAGGTGCAGGAACCCGTATCTGGGCGAATGTGTCTATCTATCATAATGTTGAAATAGGCCAAGCTTGCCTCATTCAGTCAGGCACCGTGATCGGAGCCGATGGCTTTGGTTATGCCAACGATCGTGGTAACTGGATTAAAATCCCGCAGCTCGGTACGGTCTTAATTGGTGACCGCGTTGAAATTGGCGCTTGTACGACAATTGACCGTGGTGCGCTCGACGACACTATTATTGGTAACGGTGTCATCATCGATAACCAATGTCAGATTGCGCATAACGTCGTGATTGGAGACAATACTGCGGTTGCAGGCGGCGTTATTATGGCCGGTAGTCTGAAAATTGGACGTTACTGCCAGATAGGCGGAGCCAGTGTTATCAACGGCCACATGGAAATTTGTGACAAGGCCGTGGTGACAGGAATGGGAATGGTGATGCGACCAATCACTGAACCTGGGGTATACTCCTCCGGTATTCCGTTACAGCCGAATAAAGTGTGGCGTAAAACCGCTGCGTTGGTAATGAATATCGATGAGATGAATAAGCGCTTGAAAGCTGTCGAGCGTAAAATCGAAGAAGACTAAGTTACCGACTACTGTGCTGCTGGAGCCTGGCTATAAGTGCCAAATCCGGCGGCACATGTTTCTATTTGCGGCCTGCCTAATGACCCTCTTTGAGGATCAAGCAGGCCGTGTTATTGATGCCATCAGTTTTAGACAGGAAGAGTATTTTGACAACTGACACTCATACTCTGCGTATTGAAGAGATATTGGATCTGCTGCCACACCGTTACCCGTTCTTACTGGTTGACCGCGTGTTGGATTTCGAAAAAGGGAAGTTTTTACGCGCAGTGAAAAACGTTTCTTTTAACGAACCGTTCTTCCAGGGCCATTTCCCGGGTAAACCTATTTTCCCAGGCGTATTGATTCTTGAAGCGATGGCACAGGCCACGGGTATCTTGGCGTTCAAAAGCGTAGGTAAATTAGAACCCGGTGAGCTGTACTATTTTGCAGCAATTGATGATGCGCGTTTCAAACGTCCGGTATTGCCGGGTGACCAGATGATTCTTGAAGTTGAGTTTATTAAAGAGCGTCGCGGTGTTGCTCGTTTTAAAGGTGTCGCAAAAGTAGATGGTGAGATTGCTTGCGAGGCAACCATGATGTGCGCCCGTCGCCGGGAGGCTTAATACGTGATAGACAAAACCGCCTTTATTCATCCAAGCGCTATTGTTGAAGACGGTGCCGTTATCGGTGCCGGTGTTCATATCGGGCCTTTTTGTTATGTCGGTTCCCAGGTGGAAATCGGTGAAGGTACTGAGCTTAAATCACACGTTGTTCTCAATGGCGTGACCAAAATTGGTCGCGACAACCGCATTTTCCAGTTCGTTTCCATTGGTGAAATTAACCAAGATCTGAAATATGCAGGTGAACCAACACGCGTTGAAGTCGGCGATCGCAACAATATTCGTGAGAGCGTCACCATTCATCGTGGTACCGTTCAGGGCGGTGGCTTGACTAAAGTGGGCAACGATAACCTCTTAATGGTTAACGCACACATTGCCCATGATTGTGTCATTGGAAATCGTTGTATTCTGGCCAATAACGCGACGTTAGGTGGTCATGTTGAGATTGACGATCACGCCATCATCGGCGGTATGACCGCAGTGCATCAGTTCTGTATTATTGGTGCACACGTGATGGTCGGCGGCTGTTCTGGCGTTGCTCAGGACGTTCCACCGTTTGTTATTGCTCAGGGTAACCACGCTACGCCATTCGGTATTAATATCGAAGGGCTAAAGCGTCGCGGTTTCGACAAGCCTTCACTGCATGCTATCCGTAACGCTTACAAAATTTTGTACCGTAGCGGGAAAACGCTGGAAGAAGCCTTACCGGAAATCGCCGAAATTGCCGCAGAGTTCCCGGCAGTGAAACCTTTCAGTGATTTCTTTGCCCGTTCTACACGCGGCATCATCCGCTGACAGACGGATCCTTCGGTAAATTTTTCATTCGGCGAATAAGCGGTAAATAATGCAAAAGCCTGTTCTGACAATCGGCCTGGTGGCCGGTGAAACATCCGGGGATATTCTTGGTGCAGGTTTAATCCGCGCACTGAAGAAACACCATCCTGACGCCCGCTTTGTCGGCGTCGCCGGCCCGCTGATGCAGGCTGAGGGATGCGAAGCCTGGTACGAAATGGAAGAATTGGCTGTCATGGGCGTGGTAGAAGTTCTGGAACGTCTGCCACGCTTGTTGAAAATCCGCAAAGACCTGACCCAGCGATTCACTGCATTAAAGCCCGATGTCTTTGTGGGCATCGACGCGCCGGACTTCAATATCACCCTTGAAGGGCGTCTCAAACAGCGCGGGATCCGCACCATCCATTACGTCAGCCCTTCCGTCTGGGCCTGGCGACAAAAGCGTGTTTTCAAAATTGGAAAAGCCACCGATATGGTGCTGGCGTTTCTGCCTTTTGAAAAAGCGTTTTACGATAAATTTAACGTACCCTGTCGTTTTATCGGCCATACAATGGCTGACTCCATGCCATTGCAACCCGACAAACAGGCAGCGCGAACTGCATTAGGCATTCCTGCTGATGTCCATTGTCTGGCGTTATTACCGGGCAGTCGTCATGCAGAAGTGGAGATGCTCAGCGCAGATTTCCTTAAAACGGCGTTACAGCTGCGTCAGACCTATCCTGATCTGCATATCGTCGTTCCGCTGGTCAATGCCAGGCGGCGCGAGCAGTTCGAGCGAATTAAGGCAGAGATCGCCCCTGATTTACCGGCGCATCTCCTCGACGGGCAAGCGCGCAATGCGATGATAGCCAGTGATGCCGCGCTGCTGGCCTCTGGCACTGCGGCACTGGAGTGCATGCTGGCAAAATGCCCGATGGTGGTGGGGTATCGTATGAAACCCTTTACCTACTGGATTGCGGAACGTATGGTGAAAACGCCTTATGTTTCCTTGCCTAATCTGCTCGCCGGACGCGAAATTGTCACCGAGTTGCTGCAAACAGAATGCGTGCCGGAAAAATTATCCGCCGCATTGTTGCCTTTGTTAGCAGGCGGCGAAAAAAGCCGTGAATTACAAAACACCTTCTTAGCACTGCATGAAAGCATTCGTTGCGATGCAGATGAGCAGGCTGCTCAGGCCGTGATGGAACTGGCAAAACGATGAGCGATATTTTTGTTTATCCGCAGGCGTTGTGCATCGCGGGCGTGGATGAAGTCGGTCGCGGGCCTCTGGTGGGGGCTGTCGTGACCGCCGCGGTGATCCTCGATCCTGCACGGCCTATTGCCGGTCTGGCAGATTCCAAAAAGCTCAGTGAAAAGCGCCGCGAAGCGTTGTATATCGAAATTAAAGAGAAAGCACTGGCCTGGAGTTTAGGGCGCGCAGAACCTCATGAAATCGATGAGCTAAATATTTTGCATGCCACCATGCTGGCGATGCAAAGGGCGGTGGCCGGTCTCAGTATCACGCCTGATATGGTATTAATTGATGGCAACCGTTGCCCGAAACTACCGATGGCCTCTCAGGCTGTGGTCAAGGGCGATAGCAAAGTCGCGGAAATCAGTGCGGCTTCTATTCTGGCTAAAGTGACACGCGATCGTGAAATGGTTGAGCTGGATCTTCAGTTCCCGGAATACGGTTTTGCTCAGCATAAAGGCTATCCGACACCTGTTCATCTCGAAAGTCTGGCGAGGCTGGGTGCTACATTGCATCACCGCCGCAGTTTCGCCCCGGTCAGACGCGCTCTGAATCTGGCTTAGCTGGCGCGTATAAGCACCAGTCACAGTCGTTTGTCATTCCGACAATCGTTCATTCATTACTCACTTCTGGACTCTGGATATGGCCGAACCCCGTTTTATTCATCTTCGCGTACACAGTGACTACTCCATGGTGGATGGATTAGCCAAGGTCGGTCCGTTGGTGAAATGCGCGGCATCACTCGGCATGCCCTCCCTGGGGATCACCGACTTTACTAACCTTTGCGGGCTGGTGAAGTTCTACGGTTCAGCCCACGGCGCGGGGATCAAGCCGATCATCGGTGCAGATTTCAACGTACAAAGCGAGATTCTCGGCGATGAACTGGCGCAGCTGACCGTGCTGGCGATGAATAACCAGGGCTATCAGAATCTGACTTTGCTCATCTCCAGAGCTTACCAGCGTGGCTATGGCGCCGCAGGGCCGATCATTGACCGTGACTGGCTGGCCGAACTTAACGAAGGCCTGATCCTGCTTTCCGGGGCTAAAATGGGGGATGTCGGTAAATTCCTCATGCGCGGTAATCAGCCTCAGGTTGAACAGTGTCTGGAGTTTTATCAGCAATATTTCGCTGATCGCTATTATCTTGAACTGATCCGCACCGGCCGTCCTGAAGAAGAGAACTACCTTCACGCCGCCGTGGCCCTGGCTGCCGAGCGCGACCTGCCGGTAGTCGCCACCAATGATGTGCGTTTTCTGGTGCAGGGCGATTTCGATGCTCACGAAATTCGTGTCGCCATCCATGATGGTTTCACCCTCGACGATCCCAAACGCCCGCGAAATTACACGCCTCAGCAGTATATGCGCAGTGAAGACGAGATGTGCGAGCTGTTCGAAGACATTCCGGAAGCGCTGCTCAACAGCGTAGAGATCGCCAAGCGATGTAACGTGACTATCCGCCTCGGCGAATACTTCCTGCCGCAGTTCCCGACCGGGGATATGAGCACGGAAGATTTTCTGGTGGTCAAATCGCAGGAAGGGCTGGAAGAGCGTCTGGAATTTTTGTTCCCGGATCCGGAACAGCGTTTGGAAAAACGCCCTGAATACGATGACCGTCTTAAGTTAGAACTGGACGTTATCAACCAGATGGGCTTCCCTGGCTACTTCCTGATCGTGATGGAGTTCATTCAGTGGTCCAAAGACAATGACGTGCCGGTCGGACCGGGGCGTGGCTCCGGTGCCGGTTCTCTGGTGGCGTATGCGTTGAAAATCACCGACCTCGATCCGCTGGAATTTGACCTGCTTTTCGAACGTTTCCTCAACCCGGAACGTGTCTCCATGCCCGACTTTGACGTCGACTTCTGCATGGAAAAACGCGATCTGGTGATTGATCACGTCGCCGAAATGTATGGACGTGAAGCGGTTTCGCAGATTATTACTTTCGGTACGATGGCGGCAAAAGCGGTTATACGTGACGTCGGTCGTGTGCTGGGCCACCCTTATGGCTTCGTGGATCGCATTTCAAAACTGGTACCTCCTGATCCGGGCATGACGCTGGAAAAAGCCTTTGCGGCGGAGCCTCAGCTGCCTGAAATTTACGAGGCAGATGAGGAAGTCCGCGCGCTGATCGATATGGCCCGTAAGCTCGAAGGTGTCACCCGTAACGCCGGTAAACATGCCGGTGGGGTGGTGATCGCACCGACCAAAATCACCGACTTTGCGCCGCTTTACTGCGATGCCGAAGGCAATCATCCGGTGACTCAGTTCGACAAAAACGACGTGGAATATGCCGGGCTGGTGAAGTTTGACTTCCTCGGTCTGCGCACGCTGACCATCATCGACTGGGCGCTGGGTATGATTAACGCCCGCCGTGCTAAAACCGGTCTCGAACCGATTGATATCGCCGCTATCCCGCTTGAAGATAAGAAAAGCTTCGACATGTTGCAGCGGTCTGAAACGACTGCGGTATTCCAGCTTGAATCCCGCGGCATGAAAGATTTGATCAAACGTCTGAAGCCTGACTGCTTCGAAGACATGATCGCCCTGGTAGCGCTGTTCCGCCCCGGTCCTTTACAGTCCGGCATGGTGGATAACTTCATTGACCGCAAGCATGGTCGCGAAGAGCTTTCCTACCCTGATATTCAGTGGCAGCATGAATCCCTGAAACCGGTACTTGAACCGACGTATGGCATCATCTTGTATCAGGAACAGGTTATGCAGATTGCTCAGGTACTGGCCGGATACTCGTTGGGCGGTGCGGACATGCTACGTCGTGCTATGGGTAAGAAAAATCCGGTCGAAATGGCCAAGCAGCGCGGCGGCTTTGAAGACGGTGCGAAATCACGTGGTATTGACGGCGAACTCGCGGTTAAGATCTTCGATCTGGTGGAAAAATTCGCCGGTTATGGCTTTAACAAATCGCACTCAGCAGCCTATGCGCTGGTCTCTTATCAGACCTTATGGCTGAAAGCGCACTATCCGGCTGAATTTATGGCGGCAGTCATGACCGCTGATATGGATAACACCGAGAAGGTGGTAGGGCTGGTGGACGAATGCTGGCGCATGGGGCTTAAAATCCTGCCGCCAGACATCAACAGCGGCTTGTACCATTTCCACGTTAATGACGAAGGTGAAATCGTCTACGGTATCGGCGCGATTAAAGGTGTAGGTGAAGGCCCGATCGAAGCGATCATCGAAGCGCGTAACGAAGGTGGTTATTTCAAAGAGCTGTTTGATTTGTGCGCGCGCGCTGATGTCAAAAAGCTGAATAAACGTATTCTCGAAAAACTGATCATGTCCGGCGCGTTTGACCGTTTGGGGCCACACCGTGCCGCCCTGATGAGTTCGTTGCCGGATGCGCTGAAAGCCGCCGATCAGCACGCAAAAGCGGAAGCGATTGGTCAGGTCGATATGTTCGGCGTACTGGCCGAAGCGCCGGAGCAGGTCGAAAAATCTTACGCCAACGTCACGCGCTGGCCGGAACAAACGGTACTGGACGGAGAACGCGAAACCCTCGGGCTCTATCTGACCGGGCATCCGATCACCCAGTATCTGAAAGAAATTGAACGCTACGGCGGCGGCCAGCGTTTGAAAGATATGCACCCGACCGATCGGGGAAAAATGACTATCGCTGTGGGGTTGGTAATTGCGGCGAGAGTGATGGTAACCAAGCGGGGGAACCGCATTGGTATCTGTACGCTGGACGATCGTTCAGGGCGACTTGAAGTGATGCTGTTCACCGAGGCTTTGGAAAAATTCCAGCATTTATTGGAAAAAGACCGTATCCTTATCGCGACAGGACAGGTCAGCTTTGATGACTTCAGCGGCGGGCTTAAAATGATGGCCCGGGATGTTATGGACATCAGTGAAGCTCGTGAAAAATATGCTCGCGGTCTTGCTATCTCGCTGACTGACAGGCAAATTGATGACCAGCTTTTGAACCGTCTCCGCCAATCGTTGGAACCACATCGATCGGGGACGATACCAGTACATCTGTACTACCAAAGAGAAAATGCGCGTGCCCGGCTACGATTCGGTGCGTCATGGCGTGTCACGCCAACCGATAAACTGTTGCTGGATCTGCGGACACTTGTAGGTACCGAGCAGGTGGAACTGGAATTTGACTAAAATAGGAATGCTATGAGTCTGAATTTTCTTGATTTTGAACAGCCGATTGCAGAGCTGGAAGCGAAAATTGACTCGCTGACTGCAGTCAGCCGTCAAGACGAAAAATTGGATATTAATCTGGACGAAGAAGTTGAACGCCTGCGTGAGAAAAGCGTTGAACTGACCCGTAAGATTTTCTCTGATCTGGGTGCCTGGCAGATTGCCCAACTGGCACGCCATCCGCGTCGCCCTTACACCCTGGATTACATCAAACATATCTTTACCGATTTTGATGAGCTGGCCGGTGATCGCGCTTATGCGGATGACAAAGCAATTGTTGGTGGTATCGCTCGTTTAGGCGAGCGCGCTGTGATGATCATTGGTCATCAGAAAGGCCGTGAAACCAAAGAAAAAATCCGCCGCAACTTCGGTATGCCTGCACCTGAAGGCTATCGTAAAGCGCTGCGTTTGATGGAAATGGCTGAGCGTTTTAAGCTGCCAATCATCACCTTCATCGATACACCGGGGGCTTATCCGGGCGTTGGCGCTGAAGAGCGCGGACAGTCTGAGGCTATCGCACGTAATCTGCGTGAAATGTCCCGACTGAACGTACCGGTTATCTGCACCGTGATTGGTGAGGGGGGATCCGGTGGTGCGCTGGCGATTGGTGTCGGCGACAAAGTTAACATGCTGCAGTACAGCACCTATTCGGTTATTTCACCGGAAGGCTGTGCGTCAATTCTGTGGAAAAGTGCCGATAAAGCCCCACTGGCTGCCGAAGCGATGGGTATTATCGCCCCTCGTCTGAAAGAGCTGAAACTGATTGATTCGGTGATCCCTGAACCACTGGGTGGCGCGCATCGTGATGTTCCTGCCATGGCAGCATCACTGCGCGCACAGCTGGAAGCCGATCTCAGCGATCTTGATGTGCTGAATAATGAAGAACTGCGCAACCGTCGTTATCAGCGTCTGATGACTTACGGTTATTGCTGAGTTTCATTCCGGCATTAAAAAACTCTGAAAGGCCGTGCTTGCACGGCCTTTTTTATTAGAAGGATTTGTCAGATGAATATTCTCGCCATCATGCGCCCGGAAGCCGCCTACTATAAAGATGAGCCAATTCGCGAACTGGATCTGGCACTGACGAACCTTGGCTTTAAAACCGTTTACCCGCGGGATAATGCCGATCTGCTCAAACTCATTGAGACGAATGCTCGTATCTGTGGTGCCATTTTCGACTGGGACCAGCACAGTGAAGCGCTGTGTACTGAAATCAATGAGCTGAATGAATACCTGCCGTTATATGGGTTCATCAATACCCACTCTTCGCTGGATGTCAGCGTGAACGACATGCGTATGGTGCTCTATTTCTTCGAGTATGCCCTGAATGCGGCCGACGATATCGCCAAACGTATCCGGCAGTACACCGATGAATACATCGACACGATCATGCCACCGCTGACCAAAGCGCTGTTTCGCTATGTGGAAGAGGGGAAGTATACCTTCTGTACGCCGGGACATATGGCAGGGACCGCGTTCTTAAAAAGCCCGGTCGGTACGCTTTTTTATGATTTCTTCGGCGCAAAAACGCTGAAGGCCGACGTCTCAATTTCGGTCACTGAACTTGGCTCGCTGCTGGATCACACCGGTCCGCATCTTGAGGCAGAAGAGTATATCGCGCGTACTTTTGGTGCCGAGCAGAGTTATATCGTCACCAACGGTACCTCTACCGCCAACAAGATTGTGGGCATGTATGCTGCACCGGCGGGAAGCACGGTACTGATTGACCGCAACTGCCATAAATCTTTGGCGCATCTGATGATGATGACCAACGTAGTGCCCATTTACCTGCGCCCGAACCGTAACGCTTACGGAATTTTAGGCGGCATTCCGCAGCACGAATTTACCCGCGAAAGCATTGAGGCCAAAGTTGCCCAAACGCAAAATGCCACCTGGCCGGTGCATGCGGTGATCACTAATTCGACTTACGACGGCTTGCTCTACAACACCGACTTCATCAAGCAAACGCTGGATGTCCCTTCCATTCACTTTGATTCCGCCTGGGTGCCGTATACTAATTTCCACCCTATTTATGCAGGTAAAAGTGGCATGAGTGGTGAGCGCGTGGCCGGGAAAGTGATTTATGAAACGCAGTCCACCCACAAATTATTGGCGGCGTTTTCACAGGCCTCGATGATCCACATTAAAGGTGAGTACGACGAAAGCACCTTTAATGAGGCCTACATGATGCATACCACCACATCGCCAAACTATGGGATTGTGGCATCGGCGGAGACCGCAGCGGCCATGCTGCGCGGGAACCCAGGTCGTCGCCTGATCAACCGCTCCGTTGAACGCGCACTGCACTTTCGTAAAGAGATCCAACGCTTGCGTGAGGAGACGGAAGGCTGGTTCTACGATATCTGGCAGCCAGAAGAGATCGAGGATGCTGAGTGCTGGCCGCTGAACCCGGACCAAAACTGGCACGGCTTTGCCAACGCAGATACCGACCATATGTATCTGGATCCTATCAAGGTGACGATTCTGACACCGGGTATGGACGAGCAGGGGCAACTCGAAGCCGAGGGGATCCCGGCCGCACTGGTGGCAAAATTCCTCGATGAACGGGGTGTGGTGGTAGAAAAAACCGGGCCTTACAATCTGCTGTTCCTCTTTAGCATTGGCATCGACAAAACCAAATCCATGAGCCTGATGCGCGGTCTGACAGACTTTAAACGCGCGTACGATCTGAACTTACGCGTGAAGAATATGCTGCCGGATCTCTATGCCGAGGATCCGGACTTCTACCGGCATATGCGTATTCAGGATCTGGCTCAGGGCATCCATAAGCTGATCCGCAAACACGATCTGCCAAGTTTGATGATCAGGGCATTCGATGTGTTGCCTGAGATGGTCATGACCCCTTATGACATGTTCCAGCATCAGGTGCGCGGTCATATCGAAGAGTGTGAAATTGACGATCTTATTGGCAAGGTCGCGGCGAATATGATTCTGCCTTACCCGCCGGGCGTGCCGGTAGTGATGCCCGGCGAGATGATCACGCAGGAAAGCCGCGCGGTGCTCGATTTTCTGATCATGCTCTGCTCGATTGGCGAACACTATCCGGGCTTTGAAACCGATATTCATGGTGCCAAACTGATGGAAGATGGTCGGTACTTAGTGAAAGTGCTCAAACTGCCCGCCGAATAAATGCCTTACACTCAGGTTGTTAGCGTTGAATTCAGTGCGTGGCTGCGGGTAACTGTTTATCAGAATTGACAGGATTTTCTTATGCTTAACTTACGTCAGGTTCATCATATTGCGGTTATTGTTTCAGACTATGCCCGCAGCAAAACCTTTTATTGTGATGTGCTGGGATTTACCCTGATGGATGAATTTTATCGGGAAGAGCGCGATTCGTGGAAGGCTGATCTGGCCCTGAACGGGCAATACACTTTGGAGCTGTTCAGTTTCCCGACCCCACCGGCGCGCACCAGCCGCCCGGAAGCCTGTGGTCTGCGCCATTTGGCCTTCAGCGTTGAGGATATTGATCTGGCGATGGCCAGCCTGAGACGCGCCGGCGTGTCTTGCGAGCCGGTGCGGATTGACCCTTACACCAGCAGACGTTTTACCTTCTTCAGCGATCCCGATGGCTTGCCATTGGAACTGTACGAAATCGGCTGAGCCATCATGAAGAATGCTCCTTCTGAAAACAGCGTACTTACCCATCTCGCCTCGCAAATTGGTGATAAGCGGCGGTTTTGCATCGCCTTCAGCGGCGGACTGGATTCCACCGTGCTGTTGGCGGCACTTGTTCAGTTGCGGGCAGCGTCATACCCCGATCTTTCCCTGCGGGCTATCCACGTCCACCATGGTCTGAGTGAGTTTGCCGACCGCTGGGTGGCTCATGCACAGGCCTTTTGTCAGCAGTTACAGGTGCCGTTGCAGGTGATTTATGTCTCTCTCGATGCCAGACAAGAGGGGATCGAGGCGGCGGCCAGAGCGGCGAGATATCAGGCCTTTGCTGATCATGTGGCTTGCGGTGAGATACTGCTTACCGCTCAGCATCTTGATGACCAGTGCGAAACGTTTTTGTTGGCGCTGAAGCGGGGAAGCGGCCCGGCGGGGCTTTCGGCGATGGCAGCGCATTCGCAGCGCAAGGGTTATCCCCTGCTGCGGCCTTTTCTGCCCGTTTCCCGCCAGCAACTGGAACAGTTCGCGACTGACTCAGGGCTGCAATGGATTGAAGATGATAGCAACCAGAATCCGCGTTTTGACCGTAATTTCCTGCGGCTGAATGTATTACCTGTTGTTAATGAACGCTGGCCGCATTTCTCGCAGGCAGTTTCGCGTAGCGCAGCCCTGTGCGCTGAACAGGAATCGCTTCTGGATGAACTGTTGGGGGAATCTCTGCAAATCCTGACCGACGGCAATGGTAGCTTGAAAATATCGGCCATGACGTCGATGTCTGTACAGCGGCGTCAGGCGCTATTGCGCCGCTGGCTGGCGGAGCAGGGCGTGCGTATGCCGTCCCGCGACCAGTTGCAGCGAATCTGGGACGAGGTGGCCCTCAGCCGTGCAGATGCCGCACCTCAGTTGCAGCTCAATCATCTGAGCGTGCGCCGTTTCCGGCAACGCCTGTATGTTTTACCGCCGATGGTGTCATTGCAGCACATCATTTTGCCATGGGATACACGCTCAGCGCTGGTGCTTCCCGATGGTCTTGGTCACGTAAAGATGCGCGAAGCGCCGGTAAAAAGCGCCGAAAATATGCGTCCCCCCCGTGATGATGAACGTGTCAGCGTTCGTTTTCAGGCAAAAGGCATGATTGAAAAAGCCGGCCGTCAACATGCCAGACAAAGTAAAAAGCTGTGGCAGGAACTCAATGTCCCGCCGTGGCAGCGTGAACGCATACCACTGATTTATTATAATGAGCAGCTGATGGCAGCGCCGGGGCTATTTATCACCCGCCAGGCGGTCGCGGACGCCGGTATGCCAGAATGGCAGGTTGTCTGGTCTCCTTCAGTGGATAAAAAGAGCATTAATGGTGGATTTTAAGGCAGGTTATAGTGCCTCAGGAGCAGCAATGCGTGTTGTAGCAAGTGTGGTTTTATTGTTGAGTATGGTTTGTGCGCCGGTTCTGGCAGAAGGCAATATTGCTCAAGGGCAGACAAAAGCGGCCAGTTGTGTGGCCTGCCACGGAGCCAGCGGCAAGGCGGCTAACCCCATCTATCCTAATCTTGCTGGGCAAAACGAAGCGTATCTGGAACTGGCGATGCATGCCTACAAAAAAGGAGAACGCAGTGCAGGGCAGGCGGGAGTAATGCAGGCATTTACGTCATCACTGTCCGATGAGGATATTAGTGATTTGGCCGCTTATTACGCCAGCCTGACGCCACTGAAGTGATTTTTTGATAAGGGGCACCTGTATAAATGCAAACGGGCAATCCTGAGATTGCCCGTTAAATGGATACTGCAGATCGTCTGGCATTATTCGATACTGACAACCACAGGACCGATTTCCGGATGGATATAACTTTCTATATGGTCAAGACGCAGGTCGCGTTTTTCGCCATTGATCTCGACGACTAAGTATTCGACCTTTTTGCGCATTAACAACTCGCAGGCTTTTCCTTCAACGATTTCTCCGCTACGCAACGTTAACGTCAAAACCACATCATTATCGCAGGCAAGCTCAAGATTATCGTAGTCATCACAATTGATGGGTTGGTACTCATCATTCATCGACATAATCGCTCACCAATAAGTTAGCAGCAGCATAAGCTGCTTGTTCCCGGATGGAAGACGGAAGTTCGGCGTTCGCCGCCACATCGTCCAATGCTTTCAACACACAGCCCAGCGCATCGGGCACATAGCCGAGATCACCGCTGGCAATCTCCGCATATTTACGACGTACAGACTCACAGTACTGTTGCATAGGTTCTCCTTAAAAGCATATCCCGCTGGGGTAATTATCGTATTGAAAGCCCAGAAAGATAAACTCTCAGTATTAAACGACTATAGCACAGGCAAGGTCCAGTTATTAGCAAGCTGATTCAGGTTTCTCGTTGACGCAGAGGGAGTTAATCAACCCGGCGGCGGCGTTAAACTGGCCGCCAGACCCTGCTTTCAAGTACACTGTGCGTCTATTATCAAGAGGTTTCCAATGGCGTTAAAAGCGACGATCTACAAAGCGGCAATCAATATTGCAGATATGGACCGCAATTTTTACTACGATGCCAACCTGACGCTGGCGCAACACCCTTCAGAAACCGAACAGCGCATGATGCTGCGTTTACTGGCCTGGATTTGCCACGCCGATGAACGCCTGAGTTTTACCCGCGGGTTGAGTGCAGAAGATGAACCTGAAATCTGGCGCAAAAACGATCACGGCGGCATTGAATTATGGGTGGAACTGGGGCTGCCGGACGAAAAGCGTCTGAAGAAGGCCTGCAATCAGTCACGCCATGTGGTGTTGTATGTCTACAGCGAGCGGGCGGCAAAAGTCTGGTGGCCGTCGGTTCAAAGCAAAGCGAACAGTTTCGGTAACCTGACGGTACGTTTCATCGACGACGAATTACTGGCACAGCTCACTGCTTTCGCCAATCGCAATATGATTTTGCAGGCCACGTTGCAGGATGGAACTATTTGGCTTTCTGATGCTCAGAATAATTTGGAAATCCAATTTTCCGAATGGAAAGAGTCTGATGGGAAAGAAGCGGGACAATAAGTGTGTTAATCCTTTCCGGTAAACTCGAAATTCCTGACAGTGAAATTGAATTAACAGCTATCCGTGCGCAGGGCGCGGGTGGTCAGAACGTCAACAAAACCTCGACGGCAATTCATTTGCGCTTTGACATAAAAGCCTCAAGCCTGCCTGATTATTACAAAGAGCGTTTGCTGGCGTTTAATCATCATTCGATAACGGCGGATGGGCTGGTGGTCATTAAAGCTCAGGAGTACCGCAGCCAGGAGCAAAATCGTGAAGCGGCCATCGCGCGCTTAAGCAGCCTGATTGCTCAGGCGATGGTGGTGGAAAAACCACGCCGTGCGACCAAACCCACCAAAGGATCGAAAATCCGCCGCGTGGAAGGTAAAGTGCGAAAAGGGGCGACAAAGGCATTGCGCGGTAAGATCCGCCAGTCTTAATAAGCTGAACTGTGGCAGCGGCAAATATCCTTTGCCACAAAGAGACAAAACGCAGAGGGAAGAGACTGTGAAAAAAGTAATTATAGCTGCG
Organism: uncultured Enterobacterales bacterium; assembly: GCA_963519305.1. GTDB lineage: Bacteria > Pseudomonadota > Gammaproteobacteria > Enterobacterales > Enterobacteriaceae > Ewingella. Next base: position 7,232 of record CAUQMS010000028.1, on the reverse strand, counting down.
GTACTTGCGCTCGGCGCATTGTCACTGTTCGGCTGCCATACGTCTGCGATGAATCGTGAGGCGCCGTTGCAGGCTATGCAGCAAAGTTTTAGTGGCGTTGTTCCCTGTGCAGATTGCAGCGGAATAGAAACGTCGCTCTTCCTGCAACAGGATGGGACTTACGTCTTGCAGGAAACCTATCTGGGGGCCAAAGACGGTGAGCTGACGTTCGCCAGTTACGGTAGTTGGGCCCGCACGGCAGATAAATTAGTACTCACTGACAGCAAAGGGGGGAAACGTTATTTCCACCCGCAAGGCGATAATTTGGCAATGCTCGATAGCACGGGCTCTCCGATTATTTCGCAATTTAATTATGTGCTGAAACCAGCGGCTCAGGATATGCCTAAAACCCCAATGACCCTCTCAGGCATGGTGCAGTACAGCGCTGATGTGGCTTCTTTCACGGATTGTGCGACGGGAAAAGTCTTCCCGCTGTCGTCAGGGAATAAAACCCTGGAGCAAGGCTATCTTGCCGCGCGTAAAAAGCCGCAGGAATTGGTGTTCGTTTCAATGGATGGTCACTTCACCGTTGAATCATCAACGGGCGTGGGGCAGAACCAAAAATCGCTGGTGGCTGACAGCAATGTGAAGTTTGATGCCAGCAAAGCTTGTCCATAATTGGCTTATGCAGATTTCAGATATAAAAAAACGCCCGCGATTAGACGGGCGTTTTTTATTGGAACAGCGTCATAACAAGAGGATCAGCGTGGGATCTGGCTCAGCAGATGCTCAATAATATCACTTTGTTTGATCATCAGTTTTTCACCGGTACGGCGGTTTTTGTATTCCAGCTCTTGCGCGTCTAGATTACGATCGCCAATCACGACCTGATGCGGTACACCGATCAGTTCCATATCCGCAAACATCACGCCCGGGCGCTCTTTGCGATCGTCAAGGATCACATCGATGCCTTTATCACGCAGAGTCTGGTAAAGCTCTTCGGCAACGTCTTTCACGCGGAATGACTTGTGCATATTCATCGGCAGAATTGCGACCTGGAAAGGCGCAATCGCATCTGGCCAGATTATACCGCGGTCATCGTGATTCTGCTCAATCGCAGCGGCAACCACGCGGCTCACACCGATACCGTAGCAACCCATTGTCATCACCTGGTTACGCCCATCTTCGCCCTGCACTGTGGCATTCATCGCTTCTGAATACTTGGTGCCTAGTTGGAAGATATGGCCGACTTCGATACCGCGCTTAATGAGCAAAGTACCTTTGCCATCCGGGCTGATGTCGCCTTCGACCACGTTACGAATATCAGCAACCTGTGGCAACGGCAGATCGCGTTCCCAGTTGATGCCGAAATGATGCTGTCCGTCGATGTTAGCGCCGGCGCTGAAATCACTCATGGCCGCGACGGTGCGGTCAGCCACGATTGGCATCGGCAGATTAACCGGACCCAGTGAACCCGGACCCGCATTAACGACGGCGCGGATTTCGGCCTCGGTCGCGAAGGTCAGCGGAGATGCGACGTGTTGCAGCTTCTCGGCTTTCACTTCATTCAGTTCGTGATCGCCACGCACCAGCAGAGCGACGAGTTTATGGCCGCTCTCTTCAGTGGCGTGAACCATCAGTGTTTTAACCGTTTTCGCGACTGGCACCTGGAATTGCTCAACCAGTTCGGCGATGTTTTTAGCATTCGGCGTTGCAACCTGACGCAGTTCTTCTGTCGCTGCTGCGCGTGGTGCCGCAGGAGCTACCGCTTCAGCCAGTTCAATATTCGCCGCATAGTCAGATTCAGTGGAGAAGATGATGTCATCTTCACCGCTTGAGGCTAATACCTGGAATTCATGCGATGCGCTGCCGCCAATCGAGCCGGTATCTGCATCAACCGCGCGGAAATCCAGCCCCATACGGTTGAAGATTTTGCTGTAAGCGGCATACATGGCGTCGTAGGTTTCCTGTAAGGATTCCTGCGTCGTATGGAATGAATAGGCATCTTTCATGATAAATTCACGAGAGCGCATCACGCCAAAACGCGGACGAACTTCATCGCGGAATTTGGTCTGAATCTGGAAGAAATTCAGTGGCAGCTGTTTGTAGGAGCTGATTTCGCCACGGATCAGGTCAGTGATCACTTCTTCATGCGTCGGGCCCAGTACAAAGGCACGATCGCCACGATCAACAAAACGCAGCAATTCCGGACCGTACTGCTCCCAGCGACCGCTCTCCTGCCATAAGTCCGCGGGTTGAACCACCGGCATGGAGACTTCGATAGCGCAGGCGTTATTCATCTCTTCGCGGACGATGTTTTCGACTTTACGCAGTACGCGCAAACCGGTCGGCAGCCAGGTATACAGGCCTGATGCCAGTTTGCGGATCATCCCGGCGCGGAGCATCAGCTGGTGGCTGATCACTTCGGCATCGGCTGGCGTCTCTTTCAGTGTGGAGAGCAGATATTGAGTTGTACGCATGTTGTGTTGATTCCGTTAGCACTGCTAATTGCAATCGGGCTGCCATCGGGCAGCCAAAGCGTGAAAAGTTTCTTAGTTTACCAGCGACTGAGGGCTGTCAAAAGAGAAGGGATGGAAAATTAGTTTTTGTCGAGGGACAAGACCTGATTTTGCTCGCCTACAACGCGCCAGCGGACATTGAATTCCAATAGGTTTACCGCGTAATCCCGTTCTAACTCCTCGCCTTTACGATAGGCTGGGCGGGGATCCTGGCCCAGAACTTGTGTAATAAAACGGCGTAAATTTGGATGTCTGGCACTATATTCCACCAATTGCTGCTCAGCCTGCGGGGTAAACTCCACGGCCATATCTGCCGGTGGCGCAGATTGCGCGAAGCCTGCTCTGGCTTCAGGATGACTTTCGGCAAAGGGCAGATAGGGTTTGATGTCCACAACCGGCGTGCCATCAACCAGATCAAGACTGCCCAACTCCAGAATAACACTCTGGCCCTGACAACGAATACCCTTCAGTTCAATCAATGACATCCCCAGCGGATTTGGCCGAAAGGTCGAGCGGGTAGCGAATACGCCAGTCCGGGTATTTCCGCCCAAACGGGGAGGGCGCACGGTAGGGCGCCAGCCGCCGTCCATGGTCTGGTGAAAAATGAACATCACCCAGATATGGCTGAATTCTTCAAGGCCGCGCACCGCTTCAGGCTGGTTGTAAGGAGAGTGCAGATGCAGCTCTCCCCCTCCGTCTTCAATCAAGCCGGGCTGGCGGGGGACAGCAAACTTCTCTTTATAGGGAGAGTGAATTGTCCCTATTTGAGCGAAGAGAAACGAGGTCATTTAAAGGTAACGTTCAGCGCTGAGCCCTGACAAACGGCCTGTTGATGGCAGCCGGGAACGCCACTGAGGATCTGGCACTGATGTAACAATACGGCATTGGCTTTCATGTAAGACGCACGCGTCAACATTCTTTTGCGGGCCGTTGCCAGACTTGGTGGCGCGTCTTGTGTGTCTGCCTGACAGGATTCGCCCGATACTTCACCCAGGTCACGGAACGGTGTTCCTACCAGCGCTTCAGCATCTTTGTACAGCTTAACCGGTGCAGGACGAACAGCGACTGGTTTTGGTTTTACAGGTTTAATTTCTACCGGAGTTGGCTGTTCAGGAGTGGGTGGCTGCGTTTTTTGAGTCGCGGAACATCCAGCTAGCAAGAGAGCTAACAAACAGAGAGGTAAAGCACGCATGGTATATCCTCTGCTTTTTACTATGTTAGGGGAAAGAATGTGGCGTTATTGAAGCAAGGTATTGATGAAATAACAAGGCGGGCATAAGCCCGCCTTGTTATTTTTATAAAGTGAGGAGACTTACCAGCCTTTCACTGCACCACCGTTGAAGATTTTATTCGCTGCAGCATTCACTTCGTCAGACTGGTAGGCCTGAACGAATTTCTTAACATTCTCAGCGTCTTTGTTATCTTCACGAGCGACCAGCAGGTTCACATAAGGTGAATCTTTGTCTTCCACGAAGATACCGTCTTTCTCTGGGGTCAGACCAATCTGGCTTGCATAAGTGGTGTTGATCACCGCCAATGCAATCTTGTTGTCATCCAGTGAACGTGGCAGTTGCGGTGCTTCCAGCTCGACCAGTTTCAGGTTTTTAGGGTTCTCAGTCACATCAAGAACGGTTGGCAGCAAGCCAACACCATCTTTCAATTTGATCAAACCTTGTTTTTGCAGCAGCAGTAAAGAACGTCCCAGGTTAGTCGGATCATTGGGCAGTGCAATCTGATCACCTTCTTTCAGCTCATCAGTCGATTTGATTTTCTTGGAGTAACCCGCGATTGGGTAGACAAATGTATTGCCGACAGAAACCAGTTTGTAACCGCGATCTTTGATCTGCTGATCCAGATAAGGCTTGTGCTGGAAGGCGTTCAGGTCGATATCGCCTTTGCTCAGTGCTTCGTTCGGCAGAACGTAGTCATTGAAGGTGACGAGCTCAACATCGAGACCATACTTCTCTTTAGCGACTTTTTGTGCCACTTCAGCAACCTGCTGTTCAGAACCAACGATCACACCCACTTTAATATGGTTTGGATCTTGTTCTTTAGGACCGCATCCAACCAGAGCCAGCGTTCCCAGAAGCGCGCCGACAACCGCGATGGATTTAAATTTAGTAGACATATCCTTTCCTCTATAAGCGGAGATAAATTAATCGCAATGTTTAAGGTACAGCCGTTATTGCCTTACTTATGGGTTACCGCTTTGACGATGCGGTCTCCACAGAACTGAATCAGGTATACCAGAACCACTAACAAGACTAATACAGTATTCATTACTGTGGCGTCATAACCGATATAACCGTACTGATAACCGATCTGGCCCAAACCACCTGCGCCAACTGCGCCGCCCATGGCTGAATAGCCTACCAGCGTGATCAGCGTGATCGTCGCGGCATTGACCAAACCCGGTAATGCTTCAGGCAACAGTACCTTACGGATAATTTGCATCGGTGTTGCACCCATTGCGCGCGCCGACTCCACCAGACCACTTGGAATTTCCAACAACGCATTTTCAACCATACGGGCGATAAACGGAGCTGCGCCAACGGTTAAAGGAACAATAGCAGCCTGCAAACCAATCGAGGTACCGACAATCATACGGGTGAACGGAATCATCCATACCAGCAAGATAATGAACGGAATTGAGCGGAAAATGTTCACGACCGCTGACATTACGCGGTACACCTTTTTATTCTCAGCAATCTGTCCCGGGCGTGTGACGTATAGAAGCACGCCAAACGGCAAACCCAGCACAAAGCCGAAGAAGCCAGAGGTCAGCGTCATTATTACGGTTTCCCAGATGCCCCGGCCCATTAACCACATCATTGCCTCAGACATAACCGAGTACCTCTACTTTTACTTGATTGTCATGCAGGAACTGAATGGCTGCCTGCGTAGCGGCTTCATCGCCATGCATCTCTGTCAGCATAATGCCGAATTTGACACCACCGGCGTAATCCATCTGCGCGCTGATAATATTGTTATTAATGTTGAAGCGGCGAACTACTTCAGACAGCAACGGAGCATCCACCGACTGGCCGGTGAACTCCAGGCGTAATAAAGGCACGCGACCCGCTGTGGGTTCAGTAATCAACCGGTCAGCATAGTCATCGGGGATATCAAGATGCAATGTGGATTGAATGAACTGCTGAGCCAGCGGCGTTTTCGGATGTGAGAACATTTCGCTGACTTTATCTTTCTCAATCAATTTACCGTCACTGATCACCGCGACCTGATCGCAAATGCGTTTAACAACGTCCATTTCGTGGGTGATCAATAGAATGGTCAGCCCCAGGCGACGGTTAATGTCTTTCAGTAATTCAAGAATAGAACGGGTTGTTGCCGGGTCCAGCGCGCTGGTGGCTTCATCACATAACAACACTTTTGGATTGCTGGCTAAAGCACGGGCGATTGCCACACGCTGTTTTTGGCCGCCAGATAGATTGGCCGGGTAAGCATCATGCTTATCTTCCAGACCCACCAGTTTCAGTAATTCTGCGACACGCTTTTTAATTTCGCCGGACGAGAGATTGTCGAGTTCCAAGGGCAAAGCAATATTGCCGAAAACCGTGCGGGAAGAGAGCAAATTAAAGTGCTGGAAAATCATGCCAATCTGGCGGCGTGCGCGGGTCAGCTCCTTGGCGGAAAACGCCATTAAATCCTGACCGTCGACGATGACTTGTCCTTCGGTTGGACGCTCCAGCAAATTGACACAACGTATCAACGTACTTTTACCTGCGCCGGAAGAACCTATCACGCCATAAATCTGTCCTGCAGGGACGTGAAGACTCACGTCAGAGAGCGCGACGATAGAGCGCGAACCCTGCTTGAACACTTTGGTGATGTTAGAAAGTTTAATCATATTCTTCTTATTCTATCTTTGGGACAGTGACTCAATGAAAGTGACTCTATGGCATAAGCCATAAGTATGCCGTGGATGCTAAGGCGTCTAGACGTCTAAGTCAACTGGGATAGCATTCTCTCTCAACCTTAAAACATGCGATACTACCTACATTAACCCGCCATCAGGAGCTAAGACGTGGCACAGACTGTTCCAGCAATTTTTCTAGATAGAGACGGTACCCTTAATGTTGATCACGGGTATGTCCATGAAATCGACGATTTTCAATTTATTGAAGGTGTAATAGAAGCCTGCGTGCAATTAAAGGAAATGGGTTTTGCTTTAGTACTGGTGACCAACCAGTCTGGTATTGCACGCGGTAAATTTACTGAAGCACAATTCCTGCGCTTAACCGAATGGATGGATTGGTCACTGGCCGATCGTGGTGTGGATCTGGATGGCATCTATTTCTGTCCACATCACCCTGAAGGCTCGGTAGAAGTGTTTACTCAAGTATGTGAATGTCGCAAGCCAATGCCTGGCATGTTCCTGACAGCCAAAGAAGAACTGAGCATCGATATGGCTGCCTCCTATATGGTAGGCGATAAAATTGAAGACATGCAGGCAGCGGCGGCCGCAGGCGTAGGTCACAAGATATTGGTGAAAAGCGGTAAGCCCGTTACTGCAGAAGGTGAAGCTTTGGCCGATGGCGTACTCGCAAGCCTTGCAGAACTGCCTTCTTTCATCAAAAAAGCTGCTAAATGAGGCTTTGTGAGTAAAAAACAGGCAAACGAAATAAAACTGTATTTATTCGCTTGCCATTCCGGCCCAGCTCCCTATAATGCCGCTCCATCGACAGGGAACAACGTGAACAACATCACGAAGTA
>CAUQMS010000027.1:0-55031 GCA_963519305.1 uncultured Enterobacterales bacterium | reverse complement strand
ATCGGTCATGATGATGATGCTGTGATAGCGCAGTTTGTCCGGGTTGTACTCGTCGCGGCCAATGCCGCAACCGAGCGCGGTGATAAGCGTCGCCACTTCCTGCGAAGAGAGCATTTTGTCGAAGCGAGCTTTCTCAACGTTGAGGATTTTACCCTTGAGCGGCAAAATCGCCTGGTTCTTACGGTTACGGCCCTGTTTTGCTGAGCCGCCCGCTGAGTCCCCTTCCACTAAGTACAGTTCGGAATGGGCCGGGTCACGTTCCTGACAATCAGCCAGTTTGCCCGGCAAACCTGCCAGGTCCAGCGCGCCTTTACGGCGGGTCATTTCACGGGCTTTACGTGCCGCTTCTCGCGCACGGGCTGCATCAATGATTTTCCCGACCACGATTTTCGCGTCACCCGGGTTTTCCATCAGATAATCAACCAGCTTCTCGTTCATCAGTGACTCAACGGCAGTCTTCACTTCGGAAGAAACCAGTTTGTCTTTGGTCTGAGAAGAGAACTTAGGATCAGGCACTTTGACCGAAACAACCGCGATCAGGCCTTCACGGGCGTCATCACCGGTGGCACTGATTTTGGATTTCTTGCTGTAGCCTTCTTTGTCCATATACGCGTTGAGCGTACGGGTCATCGCAGAACGGAAACCGACCAGATGGGTGCCGCCGTCGCGCTGAGGGATGTTGTTGGTAAAGCAGTAAATGTTTTCCTGGAAACCATCGTTCCACTGCAGTGCCACTTCCACACCGATATCGTCTTTCACGGTGGAGAAATAGAACACGGTCGGGTGGATCGGGGTTTTATTTTTGTTCAGGTACTCCACGAAGGCTTTGATACCGCCTTCGTAGTGGAAGTGATCATTCTTGCCGTCACGCTTGTCCAGCAGACGGATCGCCACGCCGGAGTTCAGGAATGACAGTTCACGCAGGCGTTTAGCCAGAATGTCATACTCAAATTCCGTTTGGTTGGTAAAGGTGGCGTAGCTTGGCCAGAAGCGCACGGTGGTCCCGGTAGCTTCAGTTTCACCAACGACTTTCAGCGGGTTTTGCGGTTCGCCGTGCACATAGGTTTGCTCATGCACTTTGCCTTCGCGGCGGATAACCAGTTCAAGTTTTTCCGACAGGGCGTTAACGACGGAAACACCCACGCCATGAAGCCCGCCAGACACTTTGTACGAGTTATCATCAAATTTACCGCCGGCATGCAGAACGGTCATGATGACCTGAGCGGCGGAGACGCCCTCTTCTTCATGGATGCCAGTTGGAATACCACGGCCATCATCCTGAACGGAGACGGAGTTATCTGCGTGGATCGTGACTTGAATCTCTTTACAGTGGCCAGCCAGGGCTTCGTCGATAGCGTTGTCCACAACCTCGAATACCATGTGGTGCAGACCAGTGCCGTCATCGGTATCGCCGATATACATGCCGGGGCGCTTACGCACCGCGTCCAGCCCTTTTAATACCTTGATACTTGAGGAGTCATAAGAATTCGACATCAACGTTTCTCGCTCATTTTTAGTCCTGTGATAGAACGGCTATTTTACCCTGTTCCACGCGGAACATCTTGCCCTTTTCACCCATCATGTCGGTTACTTGTTCAGCGCCAATGGCACTGACAAATACCTGAGCCTGGGTGGCTTTTAGGCGGTCTGCTAACAACCGACGTCGGTCGGCGTCCAGCTCGGAGGCAAAATCGTCAAGAAGATACAGGCAACGCCGCCCGCTCTGTCGGGTGAGGAACTCACCCTGCGCTAACCGAAGCGCACACATCAATAATTTCAGCTGCCCGCGTGACAGCAAATCTTCCACCGGCGTACCATCGGCACGGATACGAAAATCGGCTTTGTGCGGACCCGATGCGGTATAGGTTAAGGCTCTGTCGCGTTCGAAATTACGCTCCAGCAGTTCGCCATATTCAGTCTCTTTATCCCATCCACGCTGGAAAGAGAAGCTGAGGGCGAACTCTGGCAGGAACTGCGCACAGGTCGCGCTGATATCAGCCGCGATTGCGTCGCTGTAAGCTGCCCGCCATTCGCTGATGCGCTCGGCTAACGGGATTAATTCCTGATCCCAGGCACGAATTTGCGCATAGCGGCTCACCTGACGCAGCGCGGCGTTGCGCTGCTTGAGTAACCGTCGCAGGTTGCTCCAGGCGATAAAAAAACCGGGGTCGTGGTGGAAACAACCCCAGTCAAGAAACGCCCGCCGGTACTTCGGCCCACCGTTAAGCAGGGTGAAGCCTTCGGGCGTAATCAGTTGCATTGGCAGCATTTGCGCCAGCTCCGAGACTTTATGTCCGTCACTGCCGTCAATGCGTACTTTGCTGTCTCCCTGCCGGCTTTTACTCAGTCCGACCGAGATTTCACGTTCGCCGCCATCATCAATACGGCCATGCAAAATAAATTCTGCCTGATCGTGGCGGATAACGCGTCCGGCCTGCAGGCTGCGAAAAGCACGCCCGTGCCCAAGCGTATAGACTGCTTCCAGCACGCTGGTTTTACCGCTGCCATTGGGACCGACCAGAAAATTGAAACCGGGCGACGGGTCTAAATCCGCCGCCTCGATATTGCGGAAATCTTTTATCAGTAATCGCGTTAAGGCCATCTACACCAATTCCAGGGCGTTAGCGTCGCAGACAGTTTGAGGGCGGCCAGCGCACAACAAACGGAGCGTACTCAAGTACGTGAGTATTGTGAGCACTGCCCGAACACAAAATGGCAAGTAAGGTAGCCCGTACACGGATCACAGACGCATCGGCATGACAACGTAGGCCGCTGCGTGGCTTGAAGCGTCTTCTATCTGCACGCTGGACACTGAGTCGGTCAGCAGCAGATTAACGTCTTCGCACTTGAGCGCATTGAGCACATCCAGTACATAACTGACGTTAAAACCGATTTCCATTTCGGCACCCTCATAACCCACGTCCAGAATCTCTTCGGCTTCTTCCTGTTCCGGGTTATTCGCCGTAATTTTCAGCTGGTTATGGCTGACATACAGACGAACGCCGCGGAACTTCTCGTTAGAGAGGATCGCTGCACGGGCAAACGCCTGTTTAAGCAGGTCGCAACCCGCTTGCAGGGTTTTATCCGGATTTTTCGGCAATACGCGGCGATAATCAGGGAAACGACCGTCAACCAGCTTCGAGGTGAAGATGAAGTCGCCGACGTGAGCACGAATATTATTGCTGCCGATTTGCAGCTGCAATAGCGCTTCACCGCCGTCGAGCAGACGCACCAGTTCCATCACGCCTTTACGCGGCACGATCACCGAATGCGACGGCAGGGACTGGCCAATAGGCATGGAACAGACCGCCAGACGGTGACCGTCGGTGGCAACAGTACGCAGCTCTTCCCCTTCGGTTTCGAACAGCATGCCGTTTAAATAGTAACGAACGTCCTGATGCGCCATGGAGAACTGCGTGGCTTCAATCAGACGCTTTAACGTCGCCTGTGGCAGGGTGAATTCGACTTCACTTTGCCAGTCGTCGAGGTTGGGGAAATCGGTCGCCGGTAAGGTCGACAGCGAGAAACGGCTGCGGCCTGATTTCACCAGCATACGGTCGCCGTCCAGCGCCACGGAAATTTCTGCACCGTCAGGTAAACCACGGCAGATATCAAAGAATTTACGCGCCGGTACGGTGGTCGCGCCCGCTTCATGGGGTTGGGACAGGGCCACTTTCGCCACCATCTCCATTTCAAGATCGGTCCCGGTCAGCAACAGCGAGCCTTCAGTGACCTGCAATAAGAGGTTACCGAGAATAGGCAGCGTTGGTCGTCCACCCAGCGGGCTACTGACCTGTTGCAGCGGTTTTAGCAAATGCTCACGTTCAACAATAAATTTCATAGCGCTAGGAGGATAATGTTCTGATTAAGTTGGAGAAATCTTCTTTGATGTCGTGACTTTCTTCACGCAGCTGCTCGATTTTCCGGCAGGCGTGCAACACCGTTGTATGATCGCGACCACCGAACGCATCGCCGATTTCTGGCAGGCTGTGGTTGGTGAGCTCTTTAGCCAGTGCCATCGCCATCTGGCGCGGGCGGGCTACCGAACGGGAACGCCGTTTGGAAAGCAAGTCTGCGATCTTAATCTTATAATACTCGGCCACCGTTTTCTGAATATTATCAATGGTGACCAACTTCTCTTGCAGCGCAAGTAAATCGCGCAGCGCTTCACGAACGAAGTCGATGGTGATCGCCCGGCCAGTAAAGTTGGCGTTGGCGATAACCCGGTTCAGTGCGCCCTCAAGTTCACGGACGTTAGAACGTAGACGTTTAGCAATGAAGAACGCCACTTCACCCGGCAGACGAATGTTATTTTCATCAGCTTTTTTCATCAGGATCGCCACGCGGGTTTCGAGTTCGGGCGGTTCGATCGCCACGGTCAAACCCCAACCGAAGCGGGATTTCAGGCGATCTTCAACGCCGTTGATCTCTTTCGGGTAACGATCGGATGTCAGAATGATCTGCTGATTGCCTTCCAGCAGGGCATTAAAGGTGTGGAAAAACTCTTCCTGGGAACGCTCTTTATTGGCAAAAAATTGGATGTCATCAATCAGCAGGGCATCGACCGAGCGATAGTAGCGTTTAAACTCTTCAATGGCGTTATTTTGCAGGGCCTTAACCATGTCCTGAACGAAACGCTCGGAGTGCATGTACACCACTTTTGCATTGGCTTTACGCGCCATGATGCCGTTGCCGACGGCGTGCAATAAGTGGGTTTTACCGAGACCGGTACCGCCATAGAGGAATAAAGGGTTGTAAGCGCCGCCCGGATTATCGGCCACCTGGCGTGCCGCAGCGCGGGCCAGCTGGTTCGATTTACCTTCTACGAAGTTATCGAAAGTATGCTTTGGGTTGACGTTGGAACGGTAAGACAATTCAGGTTGCGCCGCAGAGCTGTCCCAGCTGGGACGCGAAGGTGCAAGGCGCGGCACCGGTTGATGAGCAGCCGGTGAGCTGACGCTGGAGGTGGTAACGGGCTGGTTAACACGCTGGATAAGCGGCTTACTGCCCACTTCAAAACGCAGCAATGGCACATCCGCCCCACAGAAATCGTTGAGCAATCCGTTGATGTTGTTTAAGTATTTATCTCTCACCCAATCCAGGACAAAACGATTCGGTGCGTAAAGCGCCAAAGTATTGTCACTGAGTTCCGCCTGCAAGGGGCGTATCCACATACTGAATTCTGTGGCAGGTAACTCATCCTGCAAACGGGCAAGACATTGCTGCCAAAGCGAAAGTGACACGGCGGACTCCACTCGAACAAGATCAAAAAAAGAAAAGGATCAGGATATTTTTTAAATCATGATTTTTGGCACACGCTCCGCCCGGCGTAGCGGGGGAAAAGTCTTCGCATCACCCTGTCAGCGATGTGAAGCAACGTGCGAACCGCTTTTTGCGGATTTGTCGACGGCGAACCGGGAGGGATCGCGAATCGGAATGGCGGATCATAACGCAATCCGGCACAGAGATCCTCCCCTTCCTGACAGATTAGATCCTTTTTATCCACAGGCTACGATCGCCAAGTGGGTAAGCTTAGCCGATCCTAAAAAAATTAGGCGATGTTACGATCACGGTGGCGAAAAAATAAGATTCCACTGATGCATTTGCATCCAGGCGGCTCGTCTATTTGTTATGGAAGTGATCATAGGATCGGGGGATAAAAGTGTAAGGATCAAGCGCGGATCCTTGCGCTTTATGGCGGATTCCGTATAATCCTCAGCCCTACGTGTGATGCCTGTGTTCCTGATGGTCAGCCTGATGGGATTAAGCGGTAACCACGGGCCATTATGGCATCCCTGGTAAATACATATGGCCACTTTCTGGCAATGTAAATTGACTCCGGACTGTACAGTTATTACAATCCCGCTTCTTTATATGTTGCGATAAAGGCATCGGTCGTTTTTTCGCCGACAGCCAACGCGTTTACTGATCAGTAATAATTTAAGTTTAGGTAGAAATCGCTATGAAACGCACTTTCCAACCGTCCGTATTGAAGCGCAACCGTAGCCACGGTTTCCGTGCTCGTATGGCAACCAAAAATGGTCGTCTGGTTCTGGCCCGCCGTCGTGCGAAAGGCCGTACCCGTCTGTCAGCTTCTAAGTAATAAAAGCTAACCTATTTAGTGGTTAAGCTCGCTTTTCCCAGGGAGTTACGTTTGTTAACTCCCCGTCATTTCACTTTCGTCTTCCAGCAGCCACAACGAGCTGGCACGCCGCAAATTACGATACTCGGCCGCCTGAACGAGCTGGGGCATCCCCGCATGGGTCTTACTGTCGCCAAAAAACACGTCAAACGCGCTCATGAGCGTAACCGGATCAAGCGCCTTACCCGCGAAAGTTTCCGGCTACTGCAACATAAGTTGCCTTCGATGGATTTTGTGGTGGTTGCCAAGAAGGGTGTCGCCGATTTAGATAATCGTGCGTTGACGGAAGCGTTGGAGAAATTATGGCGTCGACATTGCCGGCAGGCTCCCGCATCCTGATCGGGCTGATACGTGGTTATCAGCTTTTTATCAGTCCCTTGCTTGGGCCGCATTGTCGTTTTCGACCAACCTGCTCTCAATACGGTATTGAGGCAATTGGTCGTTTTGGCATGTTAAAAGGCAGTTGGTTGACATTGAAACGCGTATTAAAATGCCATCCTTTGAACCCAGGTGGTGATGACCCCGTGCCGCCGAAAACCGACAATAACAGAGAACTCTAACGATGGATTCGCAACGCAATCTTTTTCTCATCGCTCTGCTGTTCGTGTCTTTCATGATCTGGCAGGCCTGGCAGACGGACCACGCTCCGCAACCAGCCAACCAGACCACGCAACAGACAGCGAATACTGCTAACGGCGATGCTGCTAACCAGGCTGTTCCTGGCAGCGGACAGGGCAAAATGATCACGGTTAATACTGACGTGCTTTCATTAAGCATCAACACCCGTGGTGGCGATATTGACCAGGCGTTGTTGACTGCATACCCAACGACTCTGGGTTCAAACCAACCCTTCCAGCTTCTGGAAACCACTCCTAATTTCGTCTATCAGGCTCAAAGTGGTCTGACGGGCAAAAATGGTCCTGATAATCCGGCAAACGGCGAACGTCCTCTGTTCCAGGCCAGCCAGGATGACTTCACATTAGGTGAAGGCCAGGCCGAATTGCGTATTCCACTGACCTATACGGCTCAGAATGGCGCAGTGATCACCAAGACTTTTGTTCTCAAACGTGGCTCTTACGCGGTAAGTGTTGAATACAACATCAACAACACCACGCCAGCCCCGCTTGAAATGACCCTGTTCGGTCAGCTGCGTCAGACGACTGACCTGCCAAAACACAAAGACACCGGAAGCAATAACTTCGCCCTGCACACTTTCCGCGGCGCGGCTTACTCTTCCAGCGATGACAAATATCAGAAGTATGCGTTTGATAAGAGCGATGCGCTGAATGTCACGACGCAAGGCGGTTGGGTTGCTATGTTGCAGCAGTACTTTGCAACGGCGTGGATCCCACCAGCCAACGATACTAACCATTTCTACACCACCACTAACAACGGCATCTCAGCGGTAGGCTTCAAAAGCTCCCCGTTTGTTGTTCAGCCTGGTGCGCAGCAACAAGTTGCTTCAACCCTGTGGGTTGGCCCGGAAATTCAGGACAAAATGGCCGCTATCGCGCCACACCTTGACCTGACAGTAGATTACGGCTGGTTATGGTTCATCTCTCAGCCGCTGTTCAAGCTGCTGAAGTTTATCCACAGCTTCATCGGTAACTGGGGCTTCTCCATTATCGTTATTACCTTTATCGTTCGTGGCATCATGTACCCGCTGACCAAAGCGCAGTACACCTCCATGGCGAAAATGCGTATGTTGCAGCCGAAACTGGCCGCCATGCGTGAGCGTATTGGTGATGACAAACAGCGCATGAGTCAGGAAATGATGGCGCTGTATAAAACAGAGAAAGTGAACCCGTTGGGTGGTTGTCTGCCGCTGGTTATCCAGATGCCAATCTTCCTGGCACTGTATTACATGTTGTCTGGCTCCATTGAACTGCGCCACGCGCCGTTTGCCCTGTGGATCCATGACCTCTCAGCGCAAGACCCGTACTACATTCTGCCGGTTTTGATGGGTATCACGATGTTCTTCATTCAGAAGATGTCGCCGACAACCGTTACCGACCCGATGCAGCAGAAGATCATGACCTTCATGCCGGTCATCTTCACCGTGTTCTTCCTGTGGTTCCCATCCGGTCTGGTGCTGTACTACATCGTCAGCAACATGGTAACCATTCTCCAGCAGCAGCTGATTTATCGCGGGCTGGAAAAACGTGGTCTGCACAGCCGCGACAAGAAAAAATCATAAGTTTACGTTAAGCTCAGGACGGAACTCGTCCTGTCAGCCAAACTGATGATACAAAGAAAAAGGCGGTCATTTGACCGCCTTTTGCATATTCGTAAAAAGATAGAGAGACCATCCGCTATGAGCACCTCAGAGACTATCGTTGCCCAAGCTACACCTCCCGGCCGGGGCGGAGTTGGTATTTTGCGCGTTTCTGGCCGTGCGGCGAAGCAAATTGCGCAGGAAATCCTAGGTAAGTTACCCAAGCCCCGCTACGCCGATTATTTGCCGTTTCGTGATGCGGATGGTTCAACGTTAGATCAGGGCATAGCGCTGTGGTTCCCCGGGCCAAACTCCTTCACCGGGGAAGATGTGCTTGAACTGCAAGGCCACGGAGGCCCGGTGATCCTCGACCTGCTGCTAAAGCGTATTATCTCGCTGGACGGCGTACGTATTGCGCGCCCCGGTGAATTCTCCGAGCGTGCCTTCCTCAATGACAAGCTGGATCTGGCCCAGGCCGAAGCCATCGCTGATCTGATTGACGCCAGCTCCGAGCAGGCTGCACGTTCAGCGGTTAACTCGTTGCAGGGTGCTTTCTCTAAGCGCATTCATCATCTGGTGGAAGCCCTTACTCACCTGCGAATCTTTGTGGAAGCTGCGATCGACTTCCCGGACGAGGAAATTGATTTTCTGTCCGATGGCAAAATAGAAGCCCAGCTCAATACGGTTATTGGTGATCTGGATGCCGTGCGAGCCGAAGCGCGTCAGGGCAGCCTGCTGCGTGAAGGGATGAAAGTCGTGATTGCCGGTCGCCCGAATGCCGGGAAATCCAGCCTGCTGAACGCGCTGGCAGGCCGTGAAGCGGCGATTGTTACTGATATCGCCGGGACCACGCGCGACGTATTACGCGAACATATTCACCTCGACGGTATGCCTTTGCACATCATCGACACCGCAGGTTTGCGGGAAGCCAGCGACGAAGTGGAGCGCATTGGTATCGAACGTGCCTGGAATGAGATCGAACAGGCCGACTTAGTACTGTTTATGGTTGACGGTACCACCACCAGCGCCACCGAACCGGCGCAAATCTGGCCAGAGTTTATAGCCCGCCTGCCGGCCACATTGCCTATTGTTGTGGTGCGCAATAAGGCCGACATCACCGATGAAGCGCTGGGCATCACCGAAGTGAATGGTCACTCACTTATTCGCCTGTCAGCCCGTACCGGCGAAGGTATTGACCTGCTGCGCGACCATCTGAAGCAGGTTATGGGCTTCAATCACAACATGGAAGGCGGTTTCCTCGCACGCCGCCGCCACTTACAGGCGTTGGAGCAGGCCGCAGAACACCTCATTCAGGGTAAAGATCAGCTGCTTGGGGCGCGTGCAGGGGAATTACTGGCTGAAGAACTGCGTATGTCACAGCTCGCACTGAGTGAGATCACCGGTGAGTTCACGTCTGACGACCTGCTGGGGCGAATTTTCTCCAGTTTCTGTATCGGAAAATAACGCTGGCAAAGCCACCAATGAAAAAGGGTAAGTGAGCGATCACTTACCCTTTTTGTTGGCAGTTATCTGGCTGTTACGGCTTTTTCTGCTCTGACGGTTTAGCCAGTTTACGGATTTCCTTCACCTGAGAGGCGCTGATGTCCGGAGCCTGATTGCCCCAGCCATTGCGGATGAAGTTCACCACGTCCGCCACTTCCTGATCATCCAGCCGCCACGCAAAGCCTGGCATAGTCAACCCTGTCGGCGCTATTTGCGTTCTCGGTGCGTGAGAACCGTTTAATACAATGTTGATCACGGAAGAAGCATCCTCGCTGACCACCGCCGGGTTCTGCGCCAGCTGCGGGAAGGCATTTTTCTCACCCTGCCCGCTAGACAGATGACAGCCCGAGCAGTTATCCAGATAGACCTGCGCCCCCGCTTTCGACACGTCCCCTTTTTCCAGCGCCTGAGTCGTACTGTCGTTATTCACCTGCACCCTGAGCTTGCCGTCGGCCGGCAGAGATTTTAGGTAAACCGCGATGGCCTGTCGGTCTTCATCACTCAAATATTGGGTGCTGTCCTGAATCACATCCACCATCGAGCCAAAGGCCGCAGAGCGTTCAGTGTGGCCGAGTTCGAGGAACTGGCTGATCTCCGCTTCATTCCACTGCCCCAAACCGGTAGTGGCATCGCCGCGCAGGTTTGGCGCATGCCAGCCCTCCAGCGTCCCGCCAGAGAGATAGTCGTCGTCGTTCTGGTCGAGCGCTTTTTCCTGATAGCCGATGCCGCGCGGAGTGTGGCAGCTGCCGCAGTGGCCTAAGCCCTGCACCAGATAGGCGCCGCGGTTCCAGTCAGCGGTTTGCTGCGGGTCGGAGTAATACGGCTTCTTCTCGAGGAAAACGCTGTTCCACACCGCTAACGGCCAGCGCATATTCAGCGGGAACGGAATATCGCTCTCGCGGTTCCTCTGATCGACCGCCGCCACCTGATGGGTGAAATAGAGATACAGATTATGCACATCGTTATCCGTCATCTTACTGAATGACGGGTAAGGCATGGCCGGATAGAGATGATGCCCGTCTTTGGCAATCCCCTGGCGCAGGGCTTTACTGAAATCCTCCTCGCTGTAATCACCGATTCCGGTATTTTTATCCGGGGTGATATTGCTGGAATAGATAGCGCCCACCGGCGTACTCATTTTCAGGCCACCGGCGAACGGCTTACCGCCGGGTGCGGTGTGACAGGCCACACAGTCACCGGCGCGGGAAAGGTATTCGCCCTGTTTAATGCGCGCGCTGGTGTCGCTCTCTTCGGCCGCCAGAACCTGCGCCGTCAGGGACACCCCGGTCAGGCCCATGCCCAGCCATAATCCGCAGCGCCATAACGAACTTTTTTTTGCTTTGATCATGATATCGTCCTGATTATGCCTGAACCAAAGGTCCCGGGTGGGCTAAGTACTGCGTACGAATCGCGTTGGCGGCGAAATAGGCCAGCGCCCCCACCACGCCCGTCGGGTTATAGGCCAGATTCTGCGGGAAGGCTGATGCTCCCAGCACGAAGAGATTCGGCACATCCCAGCTCTGCAGATATTTATTCACCACGCTGTTTTTCGGTGAATCTCCCATGATCGCGCCACCGGTAATGTGGGTGGACTGATAGGGCTTCACGTCAAAATGGTCGCCGGGTTTCAACTGACTGACCGACATACTTTTTGGATTCATCACCTTGGCGATTTTCATCATTTGCTGAGTGATGTGATCGGTCATCTTGTATTCGTTATCCTGCCAATCAAAAGTCATGCGCAATAAAGGATAGCCATAACCGTCTTTATAGGTCGGATCCAGATCCAGATAACACTGTTTATACGGCATTACTGAGCCTTCGGAACCGATGGACATCGAATGCAGGTAATTCTCTTTGATACCCTGTTTCCAGCCGCTGCCCCAGTTTGGCGTGCCTTTTGGTAACGACATTTGCTGGATTGGACGCCCGCCGGTACGCACCGCAGAAATATACGCTCCACCGATAAAGCCCAGTTTGGCGTGATCAAAGTTTTCAGCATTGAAGTCATCAATTACGGTCCCCGCCGCCCCCGCACCGATAAACGGGTTGAAGGTTTTACTCTCATCAAAGAACAGTGAGATACCGCTGTTCATCTGATAAGCGAAGTTTTTGCCCACCACCCCTTCGCCGGTTTTCGGGTCATAAGGCGTGCCGATTTTCGACATCAGCAACAGCCGCACGTTATGCAGTTGGAACGCACTCAGAATCACCAGATCGGCCGTTTGTTCGACTTCCTGGCCGTAGGCATCAATGTAAGTCACACCGGTGGCTTTCTTGCCGGTGGAGTCCGTGTTAATTCGCACCACCTGAGCGCGGGTTTTCAGCGAGAAATTTTTCTTTTGATAGAGCGCAGGCAAAATCGTGCTCTGCGGGGAGGCTTTGGAATAGTTATAGCAACCGAAACGCTCGCAGTAACCGCAGAAACTACAAGCACCCAGCTGCACACCGTAGAAGTTGGTGTAAGACTCCGAAGCATTGGCCGCCGGAATGGGGAACGGGTGGAACCCGAGTGATTTCGCCGCATCGCCAAACAGTGAGCCGGAGTAGAGCTGCGTCAGCGCGGGCGTCGGGTAGCCCTGCTGGCGCGGCGCTTCAAACGGATTACCACCTTCGATGATCTTGCCCTGAATATTCCCCGCTGTACCGGAAGTCCCGCACAGCCGCTCGAATTTGTCGAAGTAGGGTTCAAGCTCATCATAGGTCACGCCATGATCCTGCACGGTCATATCCGCAGGGATAAATTTCTCACCATAGCGATCCACTACGGTTGAACGCATGGTCAGATCCGCAGGCAGCGCACGCCACTGCATACCATTCCAGTGCACCCCGGCACCACCGACGCCGTTCCCTGGCAGGAATGCGCCGAACTGGCGGTAAGGCACGGCGAAATCAGCCGACGTATGGCGCACGGTTACCGTCTCTTTCGCGGTCTCCTGAAATAGCTTCAGGCGGATACCGTAGGTCAGTTCGTCCGCAATACGCGGGTAGGCGAAATCAGGATAGGTATCGCGCTGCTCACCACGCTCCAGTGCCAGCACTTCCAGACCAGCGTCGGCCAGCTCCATCGCCATAATGGCGCCAGTCCAGCCCAATCCAACCACCACCACATCAACATGCTTATTTTTTTGAGTACTCATTACGCATTCCTTTTGCTGGAAATACTGACCGGGCCAAGCGGATAGGCCTGGTTATGCTTCCCTGCCCAATCTTTGTAATCGGCGCGCGCACCGGGGAAACCAATCAGTTTCCACGACGCCAGGTCCTGATTCCCACCGTGGAGCGGGTCAGACAAATAGCCCTCTTTGGTGTTTGCCAGAAGTTGAGCGAAGAATGCCGCACCGGTGAGCTCATCAAATTTCAGGTTGTTGGCCTCGAGGGACGTCAGCAGATCGTTTTGCTGCTGAACGGACAAATCTGCGAATTTCTTCTGGAACTCCTGCTGGCAGTAGGTATCCACCGCTTTGATACCGATGCGATAGGTGTCACGGGGTGTCAGTTTGGACTGGTATCCCAGGGTCGGAGCGGCTTCAACAAAGGGTGGGTGCATGTACCACAAACCGCCGTGCCCATAGGGCAGCTCCATCTGCTTGTCGATATATTCCGGAACGCCCTGACTGACTGCGCCAGGCCCGTTGGCATCGGTTGGGATCAGCCGTTCACAGGCGGCGAGCAGAAAACGCCACTCTTCATTGTTAAAATAAACGGGCACGTAGTGCGGGGATACGCCCTCAGCGGCTTTACTGCTTTTAGGTGAAAGGGCTATTGCGCCGGTTGAAACGGTGGCAACCAGAGGCACTAAGGCGAGCGTCTTTTTAAGAAAACCGCGCCTCGAGGACGGGTTATTATTTTTTTCCGACATAGGTGATCCTCACACTAATAATTAACAGTCAATAAACACATTCACCAAAAATAATAGTTATTTGTATATAAATTGTTAATCATTGTTAGGTTGCAAATCATTACAGCGTATGCGGATTATTTTGCTGATAAAACATTCTACTGCCATACCAGAGATCCCCTATAACAAAGAGGGTTGAGGCAGGTTTTGTTCAGAATAAAAAGCAGGGTAAGCGGGGATAAAGAGAAGATCCTACCAACGTACAAATTGTGCTGTTTTTTGCACAGAAGCGCGTTTCACCGGCGATGGAGCCTAAAAAAAGCCTGATACTCAACGCATCAGGCTTTAATTTTCAGTACCTTATAACATTATTTCAGAGCTTAAAACCCGCTACCACCGTCTCAAGTTGCAGCGTCTGGTCCTGCATAGCCTGTGCCGCTGCAGAAACCTGCTCCACCAGTGCGGCGTTTTGTTGTGTCGTGTTATCAAGCTGGGTGATCGCTATGTTTACCTGCTCAATGCCAAGGCTCTGCTCCTGACTTGAGGACATGATTTCGCCCATCAATGTTGCCACATTGTTAACGCCAACCATCAATTCATCCATCGTAGCACCTGCCGTCGCCACCAACTGGCTACCGGTAGTGATATCAGCCACAGAGTCCTCGATCAGTTTTTTGATTTCGCGTGCAGAAGTGGCCGAGCGCTGAGCGAGACTACGTACTTCCGAGGCCACCACCGCAAAGCCACGGCCTTGCTCGCCGGCTCGGGCGGCTTCGACCGCGGCATTCAGTGCCAGAATGTTGGTCTGGAACGCAATACCGTCGATTACGCTGATGATGTCGACGATCTTCTTCGAGGAACCGTTGATAGACCCCATGGTATCCACGACCTGGCGCACCACCCGCGTGCCTTTTTCAGCCACGGCGGACGCATCCCGCGCCAACTGGTTAGCACCTTCGGCATTCCCGGCATTCTGCTTCACGGTGCTGGTCAGTTGCTCCATGGACGCCGCCGTTTGTTCTATAGAGCTCGCCTGTTCTTCGGTACGCGCCGAGAGATCCAGATTCCCGCTGGCTATCTGGCGCGAAGCGGACGCGATCGCCAGCGTGCTGTCCCCCACCTGTTTAAGAATGGATTGCAGGAAGTCGAGGAAGTGATTGAAGCTGCGGTTTACTGCGTTAAATTCCGGGCTGCTGCTCGGCGGTAAACGCTGGGTCAGATCGGCCCCACCGGCAGACAGCTGGCTGATGTTCTTATTCAGCGCCGCAAGCTGACGCATGAAGATTTTGATCGCCGTAATCAGCACCAGCAACAGCAGTAATACCATCGGGATTTGCACCAGTCCCAGGCTGGTAAGAATGCCGTGAGTACGCTGCAACAACTGGCTGGTTGGCATGTCGGTCACGATGTACCACGGCCCCTGAATCTTGCTCATAAACAGGGTGTGATCGGTCCCATCATTGTTGTAATCCGCCACCAGATTACTGCTCTCTTTTATCTGGTCGAGACTTTTACGGATCTGTGCCGCCAGCGGTGACTGCCCGCCAAGCGAAGCCAGTTTCGGCAGTTTTTCATCACTGCTGTGGCTGGTGCCAACGATAGTGCCGTCCTGCTCGACGATGTAAATCGCCCCGTTGACCTTTTTCTCCATGTCGGTAACCAGCTGGTTGAAGAAACCCAGTGTCACATCAATGGTGGCTACGCCCCACTGTTTGTCGCCCTTATAAATGGCCATCGCGCAGTTGGTTCGCGGCTGTGTGCTGGCATCATCAAAGTAAGCTGGTGCCCAGATGCATTGGCCCTTTTCACCTTTCGAGGCTGCCAGATACCAGGACTGCTCAAAGTAATTTGGCGATTCTGCACTGTTCCAGAACGTGTTAACGGTCAGTTCATTGTTGCTGTTGCGGGCGAAGAAGGTGCTGAACTTCACTTTGGCAGGGTCACGCTGATTGGGTAACGGCCAGATACCGCCGCCAAACACCGCGCTGTCGCCGTACTGATCCACCAGCGCCGGCAAGAGAGTGTCGATTGTCGCGCTGTCCATCTGCGCCACACTTTGGGTAATGCTGCGAACCTGAGATTCAACTTTGTTCAGACGGTCGTTAATTACCACGGCGATGTCGTCTACCTGGTTTGCGACCAGCGTACTTTCAGCCTGTTTCAGTTTAGGAGAGATAAAAACCTGGATGACAATGAGTGTAACGATAACCAGCACAATGAAAAATAAGCTGATCAAAGTGATAAAGCGTGATTGCGTTGTTTTTAACATGTTCGCGGTACTCACAGGCAAAGCAGCGAGATCGCTGCTCTACTACTAACGGCATTTTTCGGCGTTTCTTTATGTCCCCGTAGCGGATATATCTTGTAGCTAACGGGGATCAATTCCCCTGCGAAATATCGTTCGGCATGTAATTCTTACCCTCTACGATATAAGGATGTGAACTGGCTCACTTTTTTGCTTTTTAAACGATTTTTTAAGCAAAAAAAAAGCATTTTGAGGCGGTTTTTAAGCAGTTTTTAATGATTTCTCTTAATGTTATTCTTCCAGCCCTGAGAGAAAGTAAGCCGAACCATTAATCATGGAGTGAACAATGGCGTGCCATTTCGCTAAATGGGTAGCAGCGGATCCTGAGCCGGATACTCACCGCCTTCCCGCCGACGTAATTTTATCCGCAAGAATTCTTTCCGAAAAACAACGTAAACGTTTTCTGACCGGCCGCGTTCTGCTGGCAGAGATGATGTTTTACCTGTACGGCATCACCGAGTTGCCCGCCATCATCATTTTACCGAGCGGACGCCCGAGTTTTGAATCGCCTAACCTGCCGGATTTCAGCCTGGCATTTGCAGGCAGCACCGCCGGTGTCATGCTCAGCAGCGAAGGAAAAGTCGGACTGGATCTGGAGATAATCCATGCCCGTAGCGCGCTGATCAATCCGCAGCAACAGGCGCAACTGTCCGCCGTTGAGCAGACGTGGATTAACCTGCAAAGCGACCCGGTGGAATCCGCCCTGCAACTATGGTGCATTCGTCAAAGTATGTTGAAACTGTCCGGCCTGACCGAGTATGGCGAGAAGAGCCTGAGCCTGAACCCGGCTTCGGGCCGCCTGCGCTCTGCCCTGACGCCCGAAGCACAGGTGATGAGCGATATCGACGGCTCCCTGACCTGGGCCTGTGCGCATTCACCGTCTATCGCGCGGTTGCTGTGCTGGCGCTATGATCCGGACAACGGCTTCACCCGCACACAAACCTTGTCACCACAGCAGCAGCCTGATTCGCCGCATTTTATGAAGTTCACCAGCCTGCCTCCGGCAAAATAACTCTGCTTCAGCACAAGACGCCGGGCCGCCCCTGTCCGGCACCCACAATCTGGTCTAGATTTAGGTTGAGCTCCATTTCAGAAGTCGTCCATAACAGGAGTAGTCAATGTCAACGCAACCACTGAAGTTTGTCACACTGTTAGGTAGCCTGCGTAAGGGCTCTTACAACGCCATGATCGCCCGTACTTTGCCAAAACTGGCTCCGGAAGGTGTCACTGTTGAAGCCTTGCCCTCTATTGGCAGCCTGCCGCTGTACGATGCAGATATACAACAGGGCGAGGGTTTTCCGGCAGACGTCGAGGCCATCGCCGAGCAGATCCGCCAGGCTGACGGTGTGATTATCGTCACCCCGGAATACAACTATTCCGTTCCGGGCGGTCTGAAAAATGCCATCGACTGGCTGTCGCGTCTGCCTAATCAACCGCTGGCAGGTAAACCGGTGCTGATCCAGACCAGCTCAATGGGGCCGATTGGCGGCGCGCGCTGCCAATATCATCTGCGTCAGATTCTGGTGTTCCTCGACGCGATGGTGATGAATCGTCCTGAATTTATTGGTGGCGTGATTCAGAGCAAAGTGGATGAGCAGATTGGCGAAGTGATCGAACAGGGCACGCTGGATTTCCTGACCGGTCAGTTAACGGCGTTTGCAGATTACACCCGCCGGGTCGCGTTGAAATAACGCTCCGCCACAAACAAAAAAGCCCGCTGATGTTTTAGCGGGCTTTTTTTATGCTGTCAGACGAAAGCTTTAGTGGCTGTCGACAAACACAATTTTCAGTACAAACAGCAGCGCAACGACCACCACGCACGGGCTGATTTCTCTCCAGCGACCAGTACCGAGTTTCATCACCACGTAGGAGATAAAGCCCAGCGCGATACCTTCGGTGATCGAGAAGCTAAACGGCATCATCACCGCAGTGACAAACGCCGGTACGGCTTCGGTCAGGTCATCCCAGGTGACGCGGGCCAGACTTGAAGTCATCAGTACGCCGACATAAATCAGCGCACCAGCCGCCGCGTACGCAGGCACCATGCCCGCCAGCGGGGAGATGAAGATCACCAGCAGGAACAGAATACCCGTAACCACGGCAGTAAGACCGGTACGGCCACCGACAGCAACACCCGAAGAACTTTCGATATACGCCGTCACCGAGGAAGTACCAACAAACGCACCGGCAACAGAGGCGATACTGTCAACGTACAGCGCCTGATTCATTTGCGGGAATTTACCATTGGCATCGGTGAGCCCGGCTTTGTCCGTCACGCCAATCAGCGTGCCTGAGGAGTCAAACAGGTTGACCAGCATGAAGGAGAAAATGACCCCCGCCAGACCAATATTCAACGCGCCTTTGATATCAACCTGACCGACCACCGACATCACGCTTGGCGGCATGGAGAAGGTACCGGTGTAATGTACGTCACCGATTGCCAGACCAATCACCGTCGTCACCACGATAGACACCAGCACAGCGGCATGAATGTTACGTGACGCCAGCACGGCAATAATGAAGAAGCCCAGAGCGCCAAGCAGAACATTATGTGACGTCAGATTGCCGATAGTAACGATAGTATCCGGGTTCGCCACAATAATGCCGGCGTTTTTCAGCCCCATCATGCCGATGAACAGACCGATACCGGCAGTAATACCGATCCTCAGACTGGCCGGGATGTTGGCTATCATCCAGTAGCGGATGCGGAAAATCGTCAGCAAAAGGAAACCGATTGCGCCCCAGAAAATAGCACCCATGCCGATTTGCCATGAAATACCCATCGCGCCAACCACCACAAACGCGAAGAACGCATTCAGGCCCATCGCCGGTGCAAGCGCCACAGGCAGGTTGGCAATCAGGCCCATCAGGATGCTGCCAAAGGCGGCAATCAAACAGGTAGTCACGAAGACAGCTTGTTTATCCATGCCAGCCACACCAAGGATCTGCGGGTTCACGAACACGATATAGACCATGGTCAGGAACGTTGTCAGTCCGGCGATAGTTTCAGTACGAACGGTAGTGCCGTGCTGCGTCAGTTTAAACAGACGCTCGAACAGGCCCTGTCCGCTGGAGACATTGCTTTGTGGTTTGCTCATTATGAGTTCCGAAAAGAGGGGGAATGACGGTCGAAGGTTATCCTAACCCAAAAAGTGCCATTTTTGATGCGGCTCACACTCTTTTTTTCTGGTATTTAACGGCACATTTCACTCTGTTCGGGGTAGAGTTGAGCCAATAAAGCGAAATGACTGAGGAAAAATGATGTCCGCGATTGAATGTGTACTTTTTGACTGCGACGGTACGCTGGTCGACAGCGAACTGTTGTGCTGCGAGGCCTATGTAGAAATGTTCGCACATTTCGGCGTCACGGTCTCTTTTGATGAAATGTACAAAACCTACAAAGGGGTAAAACTCTACGAGATCATCGCCATCATCAATAAAGCACACGGGCTGGACGTTGCAAAAGAGGAGATGGAGGTCATCTTCCGCCAGCACGTCGCGCGGCTGTTCGACAGCAAACTGCAAGCGATAGAAGGCGCACATGACGTGCTGGAGCAAATCAGGGTACCGATGTGCGTGGTTTCCAACGGCCCCGTCAGCAAAATGCAGATGTCACTTGGCAAAACCGGTCTGTTGCCGTTTATGGGCGATAATCTGTTCAGTGGCTATGATTTGCAACGCTGGAAACCGGACCCGGCCGTATTGTACAAAGCGGCGGAAGTGATGCAGGTGAATATCGACCGCTGCATTCTGGTAGAAGACTCCGTCGCAGGTGCTCAGGCCGGTATCGCCGCCGGGATCCCGGTGTTTTACTACTGCGCCGATCCGCATAATCCGCCCATCCACCATCCGCTCGTCACCGAGTTCCATCACATGCATGAGCTGCCTGCGCTTTGGCGTGAAAAGGGTTATCAGATCACCGGTTAAGCGGCTCCCAAATTGCGATACGCAGGTTGTCACGGCGTATCGCAATGGTTACTCTTTCGCGGCCCCGGTCGCTAATGATGAGGATAAGACGCTGAGCAGCCAAAGTTCCCCGGTTCAGGGACGCAAAAATGATCCGATAGGACTGAAACAGCGCATTTTTGACAGCGCACTGAATGAGTTTGCAGAGTCCGGCCTGATGGGCGCGCGTATGGAAAATATTGCCGCTAACGCCAAAACCACCAAGCGGATGGTGGTGTATCACTACAAGACCAAGGAAGCGCTGTACATGCTGGTGCTGGAGCATGTCTACCGCGGTATCCGCCAGCATGAGCTGGATCTGGACCTGTCATCCTATCCGCCCGCAGAAGCGATTGTGAAGCTGGTGGAAGCCAGTTTTGATTTCCACGTTTCGCACCCGGAGTTCATCCGTATTGTGTCGACGGAGAACATGCTACGAGGCCGGTTTATCCGCCAGTCCACCAGCATCCGCACACTGAACCAGACGGCACTCACCCTGCTGGAAGATATTCTCGAACGCGGCAAGCAGGGGCATTTGTTCAAAGAAGATGCTCAGGCGCGGGACGTGCACCGGTTAATCAGCAGCCTGTGTGTGCATCAGGTCGCCAACCAGTACACCTTCGGCGCCCTGTTTGAAAATCCGGACGAAGCCGACTTCCAGACCGCGCACTACCGCCAGTTAGCCGTGATGGTAGCGTTGCGCTACTTAATGAAGTAAAGCGTTCGGACAGCAAAAAGGCCTCATTCGAGGCCTTTTTCGTTTTCGCTTTTCGGTGATCGCTTATTCTTTCGCGTCTTTTTTACTGTCCGTCAGCAACTTATCCAGCGCATCACCGCCAACGTGACGGAAATCCTGGCCTTTGACGAAGTAGAAGATGAATTCACAGATGTTCTGACAACGGTCACCGATGCGCTCAATAGAGCGGGCGCAGAACAACGCGGTCAGCACGCTTGGAATGGTGCGCGGATCTTCCATCATGTAGGTCATCAGCTGACGCACGATGCCTTCGTACTCCTGATCCACTTTCTTGTCTTCGCGGTAAATACGCACCGCCTCGTCCAGATCCATACGGGCAAAAGCATCCAGCACGTCATGCAGCATCTGCACGGTGTGGCGGCCCAGAGACTCCAGGCTCACCAGCAGCGGCTGATGCAGGTGAGAGAATTTCTCCAGCGCCGTACGGCAGATCTTGTCCGCCACGTCACCGATACGTTCAAGCTCAGAAATAGTTTTGATGATCGCCATGACTAAACGCAGGTCGCTGGCGGTCGGCTGGCGCTTGGCAATAATGCGCACGCAGGCTTCGTCGATCGCCACTTCCATCATGTTAACTTTGTCATCGCCTTTGATGACCTGCTGCGCCAGTTCGGCATCCTGATTGTGCATCGCGGTGATGGCGTCGGTCAGCTGTTGTTCCACCAGCCCGCCCATTGCCAGCACCTGCGTGCGGATGTGCTCAAGCTCTGCGTTGAACTGGCCGGAAATGTGTTTGTTCAGGTTCAAATTGTCCATTTTCTTTCCTCAACCGTAGCGGCCAGTAATGTAGTCTTCCGTCTGCTTACGGGCAGGCGAAGTAAAGAGGGAGTCAGTGTCGCTGTATTCAATCAGCTCGCCCAGATACATAAACGCGGTGCGGTCCGAACAGCGTGCGGCCTGCTGCATGTTGTGCGTCACGATAACCACGGTGTAGTCAGACTTCAGCTCGGTGATCAGTTCTTCGATACGGCCCGTGGAGATGGGGTCCAGCGCCGAGCACGGTTCATCGAGCAGCAGCACGTCCGGGCGAATGGCAATACCACGCGCGATACACAGACGCTGTTGCTGACCACCAGACAGGCTGTAGCCGCTCTGGTGCAGTTTATCTTTTGATTCGTTCCACAGGGCCGCTTTGGTCAGCGCCCACTGCACACGCTCATCCATGTCGGTACGTGAGAGCTTCTCAAAGAGACGCACGCCGAAGGCGATGTTGTCGTAAATCGACATCGGGAACGGCGTCGGCTTCTGGAATACCATGCCCACTTTGGCGCGCAGCAGTGCGATATCCTGCTTATCAACCAGAATATTTTCGCCATCAAGCAAGATCTCGCCTTCAGCGCGCTGATCGGGATAAAGCTGGTACATTTTGTTCAACGTACGCAGCAGCGTCGATTTACCGCAGCCCGACGGGCCGATAAAGGCCGTCACTTCGTTCTTGGCGATATCCAGGGAAATATTTTTCAGCGCGTGGAATTTGCCGTAATAAAAGTTCAGGTCACGAACCTGGATTTTGCTGTTGGATGCGTCGGTCATTCTCAGACATCTCTCTTTTATCTTTCGCGCGCCGCGTGGCGACGCCGGTAAACAGTGACGGCAGCCGCAATCGCCTGCCCTCAATAATGAATTCGCTTATTGTTTCTTCTTGGCGAAAATCACACGCGCCAGAATATTCAGTACCAGCACGCAGACGGTAATAAGCAGTACGCCCGCCCATGCCAGTTGCTGCCACTCACCAAACGGACTCATAGCAAATTTGAAGATGGTCACCGGCAGGTTAGCAATCGGCTGCATCATGTCGGTGCTCCAGAACTGATTGGAGAGTGACGTAAACAGCAGCGGCGCCGTTTCACCGGCGATGCGGGCAATCGCCAGCAGGATACCGGTCATAATGCCGGAGACAGACGCCTTCAGCGTAATGGCAGAAATCATCTTCCACTTCGGTGTTCCCAGCGCATACGCCGCTTCGCGCAGGCTGTCCGGCACCAGTTTGAGCATGTTTTCTGTGGTACGGATAACAATAGGGATTTGCAGCAACGCCAGCGCCAGCACGCCCGCCCAACCGGAGAAGTGACCCATTTTCGCCACCATAATGGTGTAGACGAACAGGCCAACGACAATCGACGGTGCGGAAAGCAGAATGTCATTGATGAAGCGAATGACTTCGGCCAGCCAGGATTTTCTGCCATATTCCGCCAGATAAACGCCTGCCAATACGCCGAGCGGCGTACCAATCACCGTGGCCCACAGAATCAGTAAACCACTGCCCGCGATGGCGTTAGCCAGCCCGCCGCCTGCGGTATTCGGTGGCGGCGTGTTCTCAGTAAACAGGGCCAGCGACATTCCGTCGACGCCTTTGACGACCGTCGTAAACAAGATCCACACTAGCCAAAACAGGCCAAAGGCCATGGTCGCCATCGACAGCAGCAGCGCCAGACGGTTCTTCTGACGACGCCACGCCTGACGTTTGCGGCGTGACTGCAAGAGTGCTTCGTTACTTTGCATTTCCATCGTCGTCATTTAGCGACCCTCTTTCTTAGCAAGACGCATGACCATCACTTTGGACAGGGCCAGCACGATAAAGGTGATAACAAACAGAATCAGACCGAGTTCCATCAGTGCGGCGGTATGCAGGCCCGCTTCGGCTTCAGCGAATTCATTCGCCAGCGCCGAGGTAATACTGTTGCCCGGCATATAAAGCGAAGCACTGTCTAGCTGGTAGGTGTTACCGATGATAAAGGTGACCGCCATGGTTTCACCGAGCGCGCGGCCAAGGCCCAGCATAATGCCGCCAATTACGCCGTTTTTGGTGAACGGCAGCACGATGCGCCAGATCACTTCCCACGTAGTACAACCGATGCCGTAAGCCGACTCTTTCATCATCACCGGGGTCTGCTCAAACACGTCACGCATGACGGAGGCAATGTACGGGATGATCATGATGGCGAGGATCACGCCAGCGGCCAGAATACCGATACCAAATCCCGGGCCGGCAAACAGCGCGCCAACAATCGGGATACCGGACAGCACGTCGCCGACCGGGGTTTGGAAATAGGTGGCGAACAGCGGAGCGAAGACAAACAGCCCCCACATGCCATAAACGATGCTGGGAATAGCCGCCAGCAATTCAATCGCAATACCCAGCGGGCGACGCAGCCAGTTAGGGGCCAGTTCAGTCAGGAACAGTGCGATACCAAAGCTGACGGGCACGGCAATTAGCAGGGCGATAATCGAGGTCACGACCGTACCGTAAATCGGCACCAGTGCGCCAAACTGCTCGTTCGGTGCGTCCCAGGTTTTATTCCACAGGAAAGATAAACCGAACTTTTCGATGCTCGGTAAAGAAGCGATAAACAGCGAGACGATAATTCCGCCCAGCAGCAATAGCACAATCAGCGCCGCCAGCTTAACCAGCGCGCCGAAAATAATGTCACCGTGTTTACCGGGTGCTTTGATAGACGGCTTGTATTCAGCCATACCACTCTCTTCTATTCAGATTTAATTCCCTCTCCGGCCGGAGAGGGAATGAGGTAAAACACGCCTACTCTAACTCAAAATCACTCAGGGTGAAGGATGATGAGTTAGTAAAGTGCTTTACCGCTGCTGTCTTTTATATTGGTCTTCCATGCTGCGCGAACTTGTTCAACCACGGCGTCTGGCAGCGTTGCATAATCCAGATCGGTCGTCAGTTTGCCGCCATTTTTGTAAGCCCAGTCGAAGAACTTCAGCACTTCTGCGCCGTGTTCTGCATTCGATTGATCTTTGTAAACCAGAATGAAAGTCGTGGAGCTAATTGGCCAGGCGTTGTCGCCTTTCTGGTTGGTCAGGTCCTGAGCGAAGGTTTTGCTCCAGTCGGCGCCTTTAGCGGCCGCACTGAAGGACTCTTCGGTCGGGCTGATCGCTTTGCCGCTTGCGTCTACCAGCTTGGTGTAAGCCAGGCTGTTCTGCTTAGCGTAAGCGTATTCTACGTAACCGATAGAACCCGGCAGACGCTGTACGAAGGCGGCGACGCCGTCGTTACCTTTACCGCCAAGACCCGTTGGCCAGTTTACGGTAGAGCCTGCACCGATTTTCTCTTTCCACTCGGCGTTGACTTTAGCCAGGTAACTGGTGAATACGAATGAGGTACCGGAGCCGTCAGCACGGCGAACAACCGCGATATTGGTGTCTGGCAGTTTCACGCCGGGATTTAGCTTAACAATGGCCGCGTCGTTCCACTTTTTGATTTTGCCGAGGTAGATATCACCCAGCGTTGCGCCGTCCAGCGTCAGTTGACCGGATTTGATACCCGGCAGATTCACCGCCAGTACCACGCCACCGATCACGGTTGGGAACTGGAACAGACCATTTTTGTTCAGGTCTTCTTCTTTCATCGGCGCATCAGAGGCACCGAAGTCGACAGTTTTGGCGATGATCTGTTTTACGCCGCCGGAAGAACCGATGCCCTGGTAGTTCACCTGGTTGCCAGTCTCTTTCTGGTAAGCATCCGCCCATTTGGCATAAACCGGTGCAGGGAAGGTACCGCCAGCGCCAGTCAGGTTAGTAGCCGCGAAAGCAGACATTGCTGTGAGGGAAAAAGTCGCTGCTACAAGACCGGCGACGGTGTTACGCATCAATTTCATGTTCCACTCCTGGTGGTTTTATTATCAGATTCGACTCAGGTCGAGATTCACAAAGTGTTTGGCACAGGAGGAAAATAGGACAGTTTGGTGACAGTAAAATGTACGTAATATGACAATTTTATGACAGTGGTCACAATTTAGGCAGGATCTATTCCCAAACGCGCCTTAAGGTTTCGACCGCCAGAACAATATCAGGGACCTTTACACAGGCAAACCCCAGCACCAGCCCGTAGCGGCCAACCTGTGTTTCCAGGCTGCCGGGCAGCCACGACGCATACGGCGAGTGTGCAGCTGTTTTTGATGGGAACAGGGAAAATACCGGTCATGTTGTCCAGACCCGGCGATCAGGAAGAATAAAAGATTTCTCGCCCGTTATTCATCAGACGCCGAGTTTTCAATCCGCTTAAATAACTCGCTCAGCTCATCTTTGGTCAAGTCTCGTGATTCACCCAGCGGCAACCCGTCCAGATTGATATTCATAATGCGTACCCGTTCAAGCCGGGTCACTGTATAACCAAAATGATTAGCCATGCGGCGGATTTGCCGGTTGAGCCCCTGCACCAGCGTGATACGAAATACAAACTCTGACTCTTTCGTTACGCTGCATTTTTTGGTCACCGTGCCTAAAATCGGCACACCCGCGCTCATGCCGCGAAGAAAATCGTCAGTGACCGGCTTGTCGATGGTGACGACGTACTCTTTTTCGTGACCGTTGCCGGCGCGCAGTATTTTGTTGAACAGGTCACCGTGGTTGGTCAGTAAAATCAGACCCTGCGACGCTTTATCCAAACGTCCGACAGGAAAGAGGCGTTTGCTGTGGTTAAAGAGAACCGTAATGTTATCCGCTAAACGCTCGTCCATCGTAGTAATGATCCCCACCGGTTTATTCAGCGCGATCAGCACCAAACCCTCTTCATCGCGCGGCCCGATAAGCTGGCCATTAACTTTCACCGCATCTCCGGCAAAGACCTGAGCACCAAATCCGGCCTGTATGTCGTTAATAAAAACGGTCCCTTGCTCGACGTAGCGATCGGCTTCGCGGCGGGAACAGATGCCGCTATCACTGATGTATTTGTTAATTCGAATGGATGAGTTCATCGACATTGCGCAGGGCACCTTCGTAAAAGGCGGACTATACGTCAGGTAGTAAGCACACAGAAAGAAAAAAGCGCCCACGAGAGGCGCTTAGAGGCTTATGAGACCGCTGACGTGTCTTATTCTACCGTAACAGACTTCGCCAGATTACGCGGCTGGTCTACGTCGGTACCTTTGATCAGCGCCACATAGTAGGACAACAGCTGTAACGGGACGGTGTAGAAAATCGGTGCGACGATCTCTTCGACGTGTGGCAGCTGAATAATCTTCATGCCTTCGCTGTCGGTGAAACCGGCGTTCTGGTCGGCAAACACATACAGCAAGCCGCCGCGCGCGCGCACTTCCTCGATATTCGACTTCAGCTTCTCCAACAGCTCGTTATTCGGAGCTACGACGATAACCGGCATATCGGCATCAATCAGCGCCAGCGGGCCGTGCTTCAGCTCGCCTGCGGCGTAGGCTTCGGCATGAATATAGGAGATCTCTTTGAGCTTCAGCGCTCCTTCCATGGCAATCGGGTATTGATCGCCGCGGCCAAGGAACAGCGCGTGATGTTTGTCAGAGAAACCTTCTGCCAGTGATTCGATGGTTTTGTCCAGCGACAGCATCTGTTCTATACGCGCAGGCAGCGCCTGAAGCGCGTGAACGATGTCATGCTCGACTTTCTCGTCCATGCCTTTCAGTCGGCCCATACGCGCCACCAGCATCAACAATACCGTCAGTTGCGTGGTGAAAGCTTTAGTTGAAGCCACGCCAATTTCCGTACCGGCTTTGGTCATCAACGCCAGATCGGACTCACGTACCAGCGACGAACCTGCCACGTTACATACCGCCAGAGAACCGAGGTAACCCAGCTCTTTGGACAGGCGCAGCGCCGCCAGCGTATCTGCGGTTTCGCCAGACTGCGACAACGTGATGATAAGGCTCCCCGGACGAACGGCAGATTTGCGGTAACGGAATTCCGATGCGATTTCGACATCACAAGGCATCCCCGCCAGAGACTCAAACCAGTAACGCGCCACCATGCCGGAGTTATAGGAAGTACCGCAGGCGATGATTTGCACGTGCTGAACGCGGGAAAGGATCTCATCGGCTTTCTCGCCCAGTTCGCTGAGATCAACCTTACCGTGGCTGAAGCGCCCGGCCAGGGTGTTTTTAATCGCCAGCGGCTGTTCGTAGATCTCTTTTTGCATGTAGTGACGGAATTCGCCTTTATCACCGGCGTCATACT
This sequence comes from uncultured Enterobacterales bacterium, assembly GCA_963519305.1. GTDB lineage: Bacteria > Pseudomonadota > Gammaproteobacteria > Enterobacterales > Enterobacteriaceae > Ewingella. The sequence continues at coordinate 27,378 of CAUQMS010000027.1, read as the reverse complement.
GCACTTTAGATTCGATTTCAGCACGTTCAACTGCATGACCATTTTTGTCATAAACGCTGACTGAACGACGTTTCACTTCCGCCACATCACCCTCTTCAAGGAACATGAAGCGACGGGTAACAGGCAGCAGCGCCAACTGGTCGGAAGCGATAAAGTTTTCGCCAACGCCACGGCCGATCACCAGCGGACTGCCGGAACGAGCGGCCACCAGCACGGACGGGTCACGACGGTCGAGAATGACCGTACCGTAAGCGCCACGCAGTTGTGGGATCACGCGCTGAACCACTTCCAGCAGCGTGCCTCCTTGCAGTTGTTCCCAATGCACCAGATGCGCGATCACTTCGGTATCGGTTTCCGAATCGAAACGGTAGCCGCGTTCTATCAGCAACGCGCGCAAAGGTTCGTGGTTCTCAATAATGCCGTTATGCACGACCGCAATATAATCAGACACATGCGGGTGCGCATTCGCTTCAGAAGGTTCGCCATGGGTTGCCCAGCGGGTGTGGGCAATCCCGGTGCCGCCGTGCAGCGGATGCGCTTCAAGCGCCTCAGCCAGCATCTGAACTTTACCCAAACGACGCAGACGACCCAATTTGCCGTCGGCATCTATGATCGCCAGACCGGCCGAGTCATAGCCGCGGTATTCGAGACGGCGTAAACCTTCCAACAGAATTTCAGCAATATCGCGTTGCGCTACTGCGCCAACAATTCCACACATCAGTTTTATTCCTATTTAAGGTCTGTTCGCAGACCTTGTTTGAAGCCTGACCTGATTGATATCCGGTTTTTTCCGGGTTCCCCGAGCCTGGTAGAAGTTGGGGATTATTATGTTTTGGTCTGCGTTCTCAGTGAGAAAACACAGACCAAAACTGAGGTTTTTAACTCAGGCGCAGTACAATGCGCCTGAGTTAACTGTAGCTGCAGAAAAATTATTTTTTCTTCAACGGGCGCTGCCAGTCTGGCTTATGTACCTGCGCCACGCGGCTCAGCAACAGGCCGTTGTCTGGAACGTCACGGGTTACCGTAGTGCCAGCCGCGATCGTGACGTTGTTGCCCACGGTCACCGGCGCTACCAGTTGAGTGTCAGAACCGACGAAAACGTCGTTGCCAATCACCGTCTTGTGCTTATTCACACCGTCGTAGTTGCAAGTAATGGTACCCGCACCAATGTTCACGTTGTCGCCAATCTGCGCATCACCAAGATAAGAGAGATGCCCGGCTTTTGAGCCTTTACCCAGGCGCGCTTTCTTAACTTCAACAAAATTACCTACGTGCGCCCCTTGTCCCAGCTCAGCGCCGGGACGTAAGCGGGCGAACGGACCAACGGTACAGTCAGCCTCCAGTACGGCATTTTCAAACACGCTGTATGGGCTGATTTCGCAGTCGTCACCAATCACGCAGTTTTTCAGCACACAACCCGCGCCAATTTTGACGCGATCGCCGAGCTTAACCTGACCTTCGATGATCACGTTGATGTCAATTTGCACATCGATGCCGTGAGAAAGCTCGCCGCGCAGATCAAACCGCGCCGGGTCCAGTAGCATCACGCCAGCGAGTAACAGACGTTCGGCCTGTTCGCTCTGATAAACGCGCTCCAGACGGGAAAGCTGCAAGCGGTTATTTACGCCATCCACTTCGCTGTTACGCGCCGGGTGAACGGTGGCAATCTGATGCCCTTCGGCATGGGCCATGGCAATAATGTCAGTAATGTAATATTCGCCCTGAGCATTATTGTTGTTGAGCTTGCTCAACCAGCGCTTCAATGACGCGCCGTTAGCCACCAGAATCCCGGTGTTAATTTCTTTGATTTTCAGCTGCTCTGCGCTGGCATCTTTCTGCTCGATGATGCCGGTCACTGTGCCATTTTCACGCACTATGCGGCCGTAGCCGGTCGGGTCATCCAGCACGACGGTCAATAAGCCAATGCCGCCTTCCGGTTTCGCCATCAGCAATTTTTCCAGGGTATCGACGGATATCAGCGGAACGTCGCCGTAAAGCATCAGCACATTCTCGTCATCAGCAAAATGCGGTGCTGCCTGCTGCATGGCGTGGCCGGTACCTAATTGCTCAGCCTGTAAAACCCAGTTCAAGCCGCTGCCCGCCAGCGTCTGCTTAAGCAGGTCGCCGCCGTGGCCATAAACCAGATGGACATTATTCGCGCCAAGACGCGTCGCAGCATCAATAACGTGCTGAACCATCGGCTTGCCAGCCAATGGATGAAGAACTTTAGGGAGATTGGAGTACATGCGTGTCCCCTTGCCCGCGGCAAGGATCACAACACTCAATGCGTTGTTAGACATAGGTAACCTGACAAATCCAATTTGAGGGACAAAAGTAACCTGTTAGGTGACAGGATTACTACATATTTCGCATCAAAAACCGTGCGCAGGCCGCAGCCAGCAAGGGTTGGGCACAATAGAGGCGACAGAGTGGAAATCGACCATAAAGTGTCTGCTTTGGTGGCTAGTATTCCATTTATCACGGGGTGATGTCATCGGAATAAGGCTGAATACAAGCCTTATTTAAAGGTAAAAAAAAAGCGACCCGAGGGTCGCCTTTTCAACTGATGTTGTTACATCGCTTTTCTGGTCAATTCGATAACGCGAAGTTTCGCGATCGCTTTAGCCAGTTCCGCAGACGCCTGAGCGTAGTCGACGTCGCCGTGAGAACCACTGATGTGTTCTTCCGCTTTACGCTTAGCTTCAAGCGCTCGTGCTTCGTCGAGGTCTTGCCCACGGATTGCAGTGTCAGCCAACACGGTTGTAGCGCTCGGTTGCACCTCAAGGATGCCGCCGGAGAGATAGATATACTCTTCTTCGCCGTGTTCTTTAACAATGCGCACCATGCCAGGCTTGATGGCGGTGAGCAGCGGAGCATGCCCCGGGAAAATCCCCAGTTCGCCTTCGCTACCCGTCACCTGGATCTTCTGTACCATGCCGGAAAACATTCTCTTTTCCGCACTGACTACATCCAGATGGTAAGCTTTTTCAGCCATGTCATCCTCTCTCACAACAAACTAGCGTTACAGTTTCTTGGCTTTTTCCACTGCTTCTTCAATGGTGCCAACCATGTAGAACGCTTGTTCAGGCAGGTGGTCATAGTCGCCGTCCATAATGCCTTTGAAACCACGAATGGTGTCTTTCAGCGATACGAACTTGCCCGGAGAACCGGTGAAGACTTCTGCCACGAAGAACGGCTGAGACAGGAAGCGTTGGATTTTACGCGCACGGGATACGACCAGTTTGTCATCTTCTGACAGCTCGTCCATACCCAGGATTGCGATGATATCTTTCAGTTCCTGGTAGCGTTGCAGAATAGACTGCACGCCACGCGCTACATCGTAGTGCTCCTGGCCAACTACCAGCGGATCCAGCTGACGGCTGGTGGAATCCAGCGGGTCAACGGCCGGGTAGATACCCAGAGAAGCGATATTACGGCTCAGTACCACGGTTGCATCCAAGTGAGCAAAGGTGGTGGCTGGTGACGGGTCAGTCAAGTCATCCGCAGGAACGTAAACGGCCTGTACGGAAGTGATAGAACCGGTCTTGGTAGAGGTGATACGTTCTTGCAGAACGCCCATCTCTTCCGCCAGCGTTGGCTGATAACCTACCGCAGATGGCATACGGCCCAGAAGTGCGGACACTTCGGTACCGGCCAGGGTATAACGGTAAATGTTATCAACGAACAGCAGAACGTCGCGGCCTTCGTCACGGAATTTCTCCGCCATGGTCAGACCGGTCAGAGCAACGCGCAGACGGTTACCCGGTGGCTCGTTCATCTGGCCGTAAACCAGGGATACTTTGTCCAGTACGTTGGAGTCGTTCATTTCGTGGTAGAAGTCGTTACCCTCACGAGTACGCTCACCCACGCCTGCAAACACGGAATAACCGGAGTGCTCGATCGCGATGTTACGGATCAGCTCCATCATGTTTACGGTTTTACCAACACCAGCACCACCGAACAGACCAACTTTACCGCCCTTAGCGAACGGACAAATCAGGTCCATAACCTTGATACCGGTTTCCAGCAGATCCTGGGAGTTTGACAAATCTTCGTAGCTTGGCGCTGGACGGTGAATCGCCCAACGTTCTTCTTCGCCGATGTCGCCTTTCATGTCGATTGGTTCACCCAATACGTTCATGATACGGCCCAGGGTAGCTTTACCTACCGGTACTTCAATTGGGTGTTCCAGATCGTTCACTTTCAGACCGCGGCGCAGACCATCTGAGGTCCCCATCGCGATACAGCGAACTACGCCACCGCCCAACTGCTGCTGAACTTCCAGCACCAGCTTCTCGGTACCGTTTTCTACCTCAAGAGCATTGTACACTTTTGGTACGGCATCCTGAGGGAACTCGACGTCCACTACGGCGCCGATTACCTGGATAATCTTTCCAGTAGCCATCTTGAATCCTCTACGTAATTCGTAAACCTAGCTTAAACCGCGGAGGCTCCCCCGACGATCTCGGTGAGTTCCTGAGTGATGCTGGCCTGACGAGCTTTGTTGTAAACCAACTGCAGCTCTTTGATCAGGCTGCCGCCGTTATCGGTTGCGGCTTTCATCGCTACCATTCGCGCGGCCTGTTCGCTGGCCAGGTTTTCTACGACGCCCTGATAAACCTGAGATTCCACATAGCGACGCAAGAGGGTATCAAGCAGTGCTTTAGGATCTGGCTCATACAGGTAATCCCAGGATTTTTTCGCCAGTACGCCATCTTCTGCCGGTGGCAGAGGCAACAGCTGTACGATGCGTGGTTCCTGAGACATGGTATTGACGAATTTATTGCTAACAACGCATAACTTGTCTAAACGACCTTCGTCGAAAGCTTGCAACATCACTTTCACCGGTCCGATCAGCTCTGACAGGGAAGGGTTATCCCCCATGCCAGTGACTTGGGCAACAACGTTGCCACCCACGGAACTGAAGAAAGATGCTGCTTTGGAACCGATCAGGGCTAAGTCAACCTCAACGCCTTTTGCGGACCAGTCTTTCATCTCTGTCAGCAGTTTTTTGAACAAGTTAATGTTCAGACCACCACAAAGACCACGGTCGGTAGACACCACCAGATACCCAACGCGCTTAATTTCGCGATCGTCCAGGTACGGATGCTTGTATTCCAGATTACCTAACGCGAGGTGACCGATCACTTCACGAATGGTTTCTGCATAAGGACGGCTGGCCGCCATGCGATCCTGCGTTTTACGCATTTTGGAGGCGGCGACCATCTCCATCGCTTTAGTGATCTTCTGCGTGTTTTGCACGCTGCTGATCTTACTACGTATCTCTTTTCCGCCGGCCATCTCTGCTTCTCCTCATTACCAAACGGCCTGCCGCTTATCTGCATTGTGCAGGGCAGCAGGACCGCTTAGTGTTACCAGGACTGGGTTGCTTTGAAGGTATCAAGGATATTTTTGAATTTACCCTCGATCTCATCGTTGTACGCACCAGTTTGGTTGATTTGTTGCAGAAGCTCTGAGTGCTCGCGGTCAGCGTAAGCCAACAGCGCAGCTTCAAAGCTACCGACTTTAGACAAGTCAACGTCTTCCAGATAACCACGTTCAGCTGCGAAGATAATCAGTGACTGCGCAACGATAGACATTGGCGCGTACTGTTTCTGTTTCAGCAGCTCGGTCACTTTCTGACCGTGGTTTAACTGTTTACGCGTTGCTTCATCCAAATCGGAAGCAAACTGGGAGAACGCAGCCAATTCACGATACTGTGCCAGCGCGGTACGAATACCACCGGACAATTTTTTCATGATCTTGGTCTGAGCTGCACCACCAACACGGGATACGGAAATCCCCGGGTTAACCGCAGGACGAATACCGGCGTTGAACAGGTTTGATTCCAGGAAGATCTGACCATCGGTAATCGAGATTACGTTGGTTGGAACGAACGCTGAAACGTCGCCCGCTTGCGTTTCGATGATTGGAAGCGCAGTCAGGGAACCGGTTTTGCCTTTCACTTCACCCTTGGTGAATGCTTCAACGTAGTCGGCGTTTACACGCGCAGCACGTTCGAGCAGACGGGAGTGGAGATAGAAAACGTCGCCTGGGTAAGCTTCACGACCTGGTGGACGACGAAGCAACAGGGAAATCTGACGGTAAGCAACAGCCTGTTTAGACAGGTCATCATAAACGATCAGTGCGTCTTCGCCGCGGTCACGGAAGTATTCACCCATTGCGCAACCGGAGTACGGTGCCAGGTATTGCAGTGCAGCAGATTCTGATGCAGTCGCAACAACAACGATGGTGTTTTCCAGTGCGCCGTGCTCTTCCAGTTTACGAACCACGTTAGAAATAGTGGACGCTTTCTGGCCGATAGCCACATAGATACATTTGATGCCGGAATCGCGCTGGTTGATGATCGCATCAATAGCCAACGCAGTTTTACCGGTTTGACGGTCGCCGATAACCAATTCACGCTGACCACGACCGATTGGGATCATGGCATCAACGGATTTGTAACCTGTCTGCACAGGCTGGTCTACGGACTGACGTTCGATAACGCCTGGTGCGATAGCTTCAACAGCTGAGAAGCCGTCGTGCTCTACCGGACCTTTACCGTCAATTGGCGCACCCAGGGTGTTAACAACGCGACCTAACAGGCCACGGCCAACTGGGACTTCCAGGATACGGCCAGTACATTTTACTTTCATCCCTTCGGCGAGGTCAGCGTAAGGGCCCATAACTACGGCACCTACGGAGTCGCGCTCCAGGTTCAGGGCGATAGCGTAACGGTTACCCGGCAACGCAATCATTTCCCCTTGCATAACATCAGCTAAGCCGTGTACGCGGATGATCCCGTCGCTGACGGAAACGATAGTACCTTCATTGTGAGCTTCGCTCACCACATTGAACTGAGCAATGCGCTGCTTGATCAGTTCGCTGATTTCGGTGGAATTCAGTTGCATGCTCCAGTCCCCTTAAGACTGCAAGACGTCTGTCAGGCGTTCAAGACGACCGCGAACGCTGCCATCAATCACCATATCGCCAGCACGGATAATTACGCCGGCCAGTACAGACTTGTCAATTTTGCAATTCAGCTTAACTTTGCGTGACAGACGTTTTTCCATCGCAGCGGCAATATTAGCCTGCTGTTTGTCGCTCAGTGCGCTCGCAGAGAGCACGTCGACTTCGACGGTGGATTCCAGCAAGGCGCGCAGTTCGTTGAACTGCTGCAGCACGGCAGGAAGAACCAGTAAACGTCCATTTTCGGCCATTACACGGATAAAGTTCTGGCCATGTTCGTCGAGTTGATCGCCACATACCGCGATGAACGTCTTGGACAGCGTCTCTGGCGCCATAGCGCCAGACAGCAGTTCAGAAATCTGTTCATTGCGAGTGACATCAGCAGCAAACGCCAGCATATCTTGCCAGCGCTCTACGCTTTGATGCTCAACGGCAAAGTCAAAAGCTGCTTTGGCGTAGGGGCGAGCTACAGTTACAAATTCAGACATCAGCCCCTCCCTCCTTACAGTTCAGCGACCAGTTTATCAACGATGTCGCTGTTAGCAGCTTCATCCACGGAACGTTCGATGATCTTCTCGGCGCCGGCAATTGCCAGCATCGCGACTTGCTTACGCAACTCTTCACGAGCGCGCTTACGTTCGGCTTCGATCTCAGCCTGAGCCTGCGCCACGATTTTGTTACGTTCCTGCTCGGCTTCGGCTTTCGCTTCATCCATGATCTGAGCTTTGCGTTTGTTTGCTTGCTCGATGATCACCTGAGCTTCTGCTTTAGCAGTTTTCAGCTGGTCGGTCGCATTGGCTTGCGCTAAGTCCAAATCTTTTTTGGCACGTTCTGCAGAAGCGAGACCGTCAGCAATTTCTCCCTGACGCTTCTCGATGGCTGCCATAATCGGCGGCCATACATACTTCATGCAGAACCAGACAAACAGAACGAACGCGATGGCCTGGCCGAGGATTGTTGCGTTAAGATTCACAGCACAATGCCTCTTTAAAAGTTAATAGTGTGGTTTCAGTGTAGAGAAATTCTCTACTTACGCGACAGCGAACATCACGTACAGACCCAGACCAACAGCGATCATCGGGATGGCGTCAACCAGACCCATAACGATAAAGAACTGTGTACGCAGCAGAGGAATCAGGTCAGGCTGACGTGCAGCGCCTTCCAAGAATTTACCACCCAGGATGCCGATACCGATCGCAGCACCGATTGCCGCTAAACCCATCATCACAGCGGCAGCCATGTACAGCAGATCCATACTCAGGTTTTCCATGACAGTCTCCAGTTTGTTTCAGTTAAAACGCAGTAGTGTTGAAAGAAAATCAGTGTTTTTCAGATGCCATCGAGAGATAGACGATCGTCAGAACCATGAAGATAAAAGCTTGCAGCGTAATGATCAGGATGTGGAAAATGGCCCAAGGCACACTCAGAATCCACTGTGACCACCACGGCAGCAGGCCAGCAATAAGGATGAAGATCAACTCACCCGCATACATATTGCCAAACAGTCGCAGACCCAGTGAAACTGGTTTGGACAGCAGGCTGACACCTTCAAGAATCAGGTTAATCGGAATGAAAACCGGATGATTGAATGGCTGCATTGTCAGTTCTTTAACGAAACCGCCAATGCCTTTCATCTTAATGCTATAGAAAAGAATCAGAATGAATACGCCGAGCGCCATGGACAACGTGATGTTCACGTCAGCCGTTGGTACAACACGCAGAGCCGGCAAACCAAGCCATTTTTCGCCGATATATGGCAGCAAATCGATTGGCAGCAAATCCATCATGTTCATCATGAACACCCAGACGAAGACAGTCAGAGCTAACGGAGCAATGACCTTGCTTTTGCCGTGATACATGTCACGCACGTTGCTATCGACAAAGCCTACAACCAGCTCGATGGCCGTTTGCAGTTTTCCCGGAACACCACTGGTGGCATTTTTAGCGACGCGATGGAAGACAACCAGAAAGAGTACCCCGAGGACCACGGAGAAAAACATCGAATCGATGTTAATCGACCAGAATCCCGTCCCTACCTGAAGTTGCGTCAGGTGGTGACCGATATACTCTTGTGGAGTAGAGATTTCTCCAGACATGATGCCTCTTACCCTTTAGTAGTTAAGTACGGTAACTGTTAATGACGGCCGGTGCTAAAATCTGTGTCATCAACACCGATAAATAAGCCAAACCCAGCGGAGCAAAAACCGCCTTAAACAGGCCCAGCGCGATAATCATCAAGATAATCGTTATCAGAACCTTCAGCGCTTCTCCGATGGCAAAAGTCCATGCAACCCGTCCAGATACCGTTGTTTGCGCCTGATGACGCCATGCAAACAGCATGAACAGTACGTTGGGTAGCCAGGCGGCCATCCCTCCCATCAAGGCTGACGTCGTCCATGTCAGGCTTTTAAAGCCAAATAATGCACTGAGCAGAACAAAGGTCAGTAACTGCAGTATTAACAGCTTTCTGGCTACCTTCACGCCGTTCTTACTGTTTAAAATACCCGGTACAGACATGACGTTTGTTCTCTCCGTACAAGTACCTAGCTAGAGGTATGCTGAGTGCCGTATATCATAGCCTTTACGGTTTTGAGTCAAGCAGCAAAAAACGAGCAAATTATACGGGCCACTCAAACGAATTCAATGCATAAGTAGCGAAAAGGTGAACAATTATTTAAATTTTCCCCTTTATCGCTATTTTCATAAGGAAACTATAGCTAGGAATGGGTGCGAAGTGTTTGCCTAAGTATTCCACTGATTAACAAAGAAGCGTGCGCCCGATCACATAATTGCTATTTTTATTCTCTTATACCCAAGCAATTGAGATTGTCTTTAGCTAAAGAAGCCTTTTAAAAGCGTTACTAATCAATATGATGATACGGAAATGTTGTTTATTAAAATGGAATGCAAAATAACAACACGCAGATGAAACAATAACCCAACAAATGACAACATTCTCATTACATATTCATTAACGTGGCATGAAGAGCAATTTATTCCCAAATGTCACTATTCCGGACCTGATTAAATTGAAAAGGTCACTCAAGTGCTACCAGTGTGTAAAAATTAGGTTAATGGGAAGACTGAACGCTAATTTGCTTAGCGTGCTTATTTTACCTTTCATACACATTTGAATTCTGGAGATTTATTGACTCAACGCAAAGTTAGTTGGCCTTAAGAATCACCAAATGACGTTCACCGTCAAGTTCCGGTACCCGCAATTTGACGATCCCTTCCAGCGTAATTCCTTCCGCAAGTGAGCCCAGCTCATCATCCGGACGCACGCCTTTGAGGGCATAAAAGCGCCCCTGCCCTTTCACCGGCAAGTGATGACACCATGAAAGCATGTCCTGTAGCGAAGCGAAGGCACGGCTAATTACGCCATCAAATGCCGGTTCAGGAATGAACGCTTCTACACGGCTTTGTACGGGTTCAATATTGGTTAGTCCCAGCTCATGTTGCACCTGACGCAGAAAGCGCACGCGCTTGCCTAAGCTGTCCAGCAAGGTGAAGTGTGAGTCAGGTCGAACGATGGCCAGCGGGATACCCGGTAAGCCAGGACCAGTGCCGACATCAATAAAACGTGAGCCGGTCAGGTGAGCGTTCACCACAATGCTGTCCATGATGTGACGCACCAGCATTTGCATCGGATCACGGACCGACGTCAGGTTATAGGCCTTGTTCCACTTGTGCAGCATCTCAACATACGCGACTAACTGCAGTTTTTGCTGATCGGGTAGCGATAATTCTGCCGCAGCAAGCAGCGAGTCTAATTTCTTATGCACAATAAGGTCCTCTGACGAAAACGTAGATCCGGAGATGTCCGGGAAAAGAATAATAAAACAGCCTGACAGGCGGGAAAAGCAAGATTTGACCGCCTGACTGATAACAGCCGGCGGCCTTAAGGAGGGATGACTCAGGCGCTGCGGCGCAGCAGACCTTGTTTTTTCAACCAGATGAGCAGGATTGAGATAGCCGCAGGCGTAATACCGGAAATACGCGTAGCCTGACCAATCGACGTTGGTTTGTGATCGTTAAGTTTGGCGATCACTTCGTTCGACAGACCGTTGACCTGGCGGTAATCGAGATCCAGCGGCAAAAGGGTGTTTTCGTTACGCTGCTGTTTTTCGATCTCGTCCTGCTGGCGGGCGATGTAGCCTTCGTATTTAACCTGGATTTCCACCTGCTCTGCCGCCTGTACGTCAGGAACGGAAGGGGCAAACGGCGTCAGGCTGGTTAGCAGTGCATAGGTCATCTCAGGACGACGCAGCAGCTCTTCCGCACTAGCTTCTTTGGAAAGTGGTGCAGAAAGATTAGCGTTAACCAATTCAACTTGCTCAGAACGTGGGTTCACCCAGATCCCGCGCAGACGCTGGCGTTCCAGCTCGATCATTTCCAGTTTCTGATTGAAACGGGCCCAGCGGGCATCGTCTACCAGACCCAGTTCGCGGCCTTTTTCAGTCAGTCGCAGATCGGCATTGTCTTCACGCAGCATCAGGCGGTATTCCGCTCGTGAAGTAAACATGCGGTACGGCTCTTTGGTACCCAGGGTACAGAGATCGTCGACCAGAACACCAAGGTAAGCCTGGTCACGGCGTGGTGCCCAACCCTCTTGCTCGAAAGCATGGCGAGCCGCGTTCAAACCTGCCAGCAAGCCCTGTGCCGCCGCTTCTTCATAACCTGTGGTGCCGTTGATCTGCCCGGCGAAGAACAGGCCTGGAATAAATTTGCTCTCCAGCGTCGGTTTTAAATCACGCGGGTCAAAGAAATCATACTCGATGGCGTAGCCCGGTCGAACAATGACAGCGTTCTCCAGACCTTGCATCGAACGCACAATTTTCATCTGTACGTCGAAAGGCAGGCTGGTGGAGATCCCGTTTGGATAGACTTCATTGCTGGTCAGTCCCTCAGGTTCCAGGAAGATCTGGTGAGAGGTCCGATCGGCAAAACGCATGACTTTATCTTCGATCGACGGACAGTAACGCGGCCCGATCCCTTCGATGATCCCGGCATACATTGGGCTGCGATCCAAATTATTGCGGATCACATCATGCGTTTTTTCATTGGTGTAGGTCATGTAACATGGGATTTGACGCGGGTGTTGCGACACGTTGCCCATGAACGAGAAGACCGGTGCCGGGTTGTCCCCATGCTGTGGGGCAAGAGAACTGAAATCAATGGTACGAGCGTCAATACGCGGGGGAGTCCCGGTTTTCAGACGGTTAACGCGCAATGGCAATTCACGCAGACGTTGTGAAAGCGAAATCGCAGGAGGATCGCCTGCACGGCCACCGCTGTAATTTTCCAGGCCAATGTGGATCTTGCCGTCAAGGAAAGTGCCCACGGTCAATACCACCGCTTTAGCGCGGAATTTAAGACCCATTTGAGTCACTGCGCCAACAACCCGATCGTTCTCAACGATAAGATCTTCCACTGGCTGCTGGAAGATCATCAGGTTTGGCTGGTTCTCCAGTGCGGTACGGATCGCCTGACGATAGAGTACGCGGTCAGCCTGGGCTCGGGTAGCACGAACGGCCGGACCTTTGCTTGCGTTTAGTATCCTAAACTGTATCCCCGCATGGTCAATGGCCGTAGCCATTAATCCGCCCAGTGCATCCACTTCTTTAACCAGATGTCCTTTCCCGATCCCGCCAATGGCAGGGTTACACGACATTTGTCCCAGCGTGTCGATATTGTGGGTCAACAACAGAGTTTGACGTCCCATTCTGGCAGAAGCCATTGCGGCTTCGGTGCCTGCATGGCCACCACCGATGATGATGACGTCAAATTGTTCCGGATAAAACATGGTACTGCACCTCGGAGTTCATGCGATGAAATTGATGTGTGGTGTTGGGAGGAGGGATTCTACTCAAGTTTAGAGGTTCCACAAGCCCCGGGGGATCGTCACTAATTAAAAGAAGATCTTTTTTATTTAAAGATCTCTTATTAATACTTCTATTAGGATCGTGATCCTCTGTGCATAAGTGCTTATTGTCGATGAAGATCAACGTACTAACGAGGATCAAATGCTGTGAATGATCGGTGATCCTGTTCAGTATAAGCTGGGATCAGAATGGAGAGTTATGCACAGCATGAAATGCGACCTAAGGTTGTTAGAGGGATAACTACCGGTTTTACCCTGCTTTTAAGCATAGTTATCCACATCTAATCGCTGAAAATTTACACTTATTTGATCAAATTAATCCAGTTGATCACCCAAATCTCAGCGGGATCCTCAGGAATCTCATGTTGGGTTACGTCGATCTCCATGCGATCACCGATACGTTTTGCCCCTAATGAGGCCAGTTTTTGATCCAGAGATCGGATCGCACCACAAAACGTATCGTATTCACTACTGCCTAATCCCAGAGCCCCAAAGCGGACTTTGGACAGATCCGGTTGCTGCTCTTCCAGCTGTTCCAGGAAAGGCTGAAGATTATCGGGAAGATCTCCGGCACCGTGTGTCGAACAGACCACCAGCCAAATACCCTCGGTGGGCACTTCGTACAGCTCAGGACCATGAAAGGTCTGCGTGCTGAAACCCGCCTCTTCCAGTTTTTCTGCGACGTGTTCAGCGACATATTCAGCACTGCCAAGCGTACTGCCACTGATCAGGGTAATGTCAGACATAATGCTCTCACCCGATAAAAGAAACGACATTGTACGCTGTGAATCAGCTGGGATCTACCTGTGGATAATAGGGGTATAGAAATTAGCTGTCATGGCTTGATGGTGCGCATAATGGGGTTCTGCAGGGAGATCAGGGTCTCGGTTGACTGGATCTCATCAATGGTCTGGATCTTGTTGATAAGTACGTGCTGGAGCGAATCGATAGAGCGACACATGATTTTGATGAAAATGCTGTAATGCCCGGTGGTGTAATAGGCTTCGACCACTTCTTCTATGCTTTCGAGCTTTTTCAGCGCGGAGGGATAATCTTTGGCGCTTTTGAGAATGATGCCGATAAAGCAGCAGACGTCGTAGCCCAGCTGTTTGGGGTTCACCGTGACATTCGCACCGGTAATGATCCCCGCCTGCTTCATTTTCTCGACCCGGACGTGAATGGTTCCAGGGCTGACGGCAAACACTTTTGCCAGTTCTGCGTAGGCCGTGCGTGCATTTTCCATCAGAGCGTTAAGAATGGCGCGATCGAGATTATCGATCTGATAAATTTCAGTCATATTTTTCCCCGGTTATTCCCGTTTCGATAATTTATACGCCCTAAAAATGAAGGATTAAAACCCTTAAGGCAATATTTATTGTCGGTTATTGAATATGGGGACTATTCTGTTGCTTAATCATTGCCATCAACGACAAGGGAATGAGAATAGGGCAATGAAAACACAATTTATCGAGAAACAGCGTCAGATAAGCTTCGTCAAAGCGACCTTTTCTCAGCAACTGGAAAAGCACCTCAACCTGATTGAAGTTCAGGCACCTTTATTAAGCCAGCTCGGCGATGGTACCCAGGATAATCTTTCGGGCAGTGAGAAGGCGGTGCAGGTTCATGTGAAATCCTTGCCGGACTCCACCTTTGAAGTTGTGCATTCGCTGGCAAAGTGGAAGCGTAAAACGCTGGGGCTGTATGATTTCAGCGCCGGTGAAGGACTCTACACCCACATGAAAGCGCTGCGTCCGGACGAAGATCGTTTGTCACCGGTTCACTCAGTCTGTGTTGATCAATGGGATTGGGAAAAAGTGATGGGCGACGGTGAGCGCTCACTCAGTTATCTCAAAGCCACCGTGCAGAAGATCTATGCCGGTATAAAGGAAACTGAAGAGGCGGTAAACCGTGAGTTTGGACTGACGCCTTTCCTGCCCGAAGAGATCCACTTTATTCACAGCGAAACCTTACTGCAGCGTTTTCCCGGGCTGGATGCCAAACAGCGTGAACGGGCGATAGCTAAAGAATTGGGTGCGGTGTTTCTGATGGGCATCGGCGGTTCGCTATCCCATGGCAAATATCACGACGTGCGTGCCCCTGATTATGATGACTGGAGTAGCGCGGGCGAAGCCGGTTTAGCCGGCCTGAATGGCGATATTCTGGTATGGAATCCGGTACTGGAGGATGCGATTGAGCTCTCTTCAATGGGGATCCGCGTTGATGCCGCCGCGCTGAAGCACCAACTGGCGCTGACCGATGATGAACTGCGTTTGCAACTCGACTGGCACCAGGCGCTGCTGCGCGGTGATATGCCGCAGACTATCGGTGGTGGGATTGGTCAGTCACGCCTCGTGATGCTGTTGCTGCAAAAGCCGCATATTGCGCAGGTGCAGTGTGGCGTCTGGTCGCCGATGTTACATCACAGTGTGGAAGGCGTGCTGTAAGGACGTGATGCGGATTAAGGCCGCTGCCAGCGACGCTGAACGCGGCTTTTCATCCCGGTATCAAAACGCCAGATATGGTCAAAAATACGCATGATGCCGGGTTTGCCGTACTGCGACATGGCCAGTGCATGAAAGCGATGATGTTTTTCCTGTTGTAAACGTCTCACCCGCTTTATTACGTCATCCGGCAGCCTTTGGGCGATAAAGTCAGAGATGATCACCGCATCCGCATCTTGCCATTCCGGCGACGAAAGTTTATCGAGCGTGGCATTCAGGCAGGCCGCGAGATCGGTTCCCCCGCGAAAATGCTGACCAAGAAAGCGCAGCGCCTGGTCAAGGCCGGTGGAGGAGGTCAGTTCGTAGTGGATCACGTTGCTGGCAAACAACATGATGTAGCAGCGGCGGTTGTCTGCCAGCGCAATTCTCAGCAAGGCCAGACAGAATGCTTTGGCACACTGCTCGTTGAACCCGCCCATGGAACCCGACGTATCGACGCAGACCACAAAAGGCCCGCGTGGTTGCGGTTCCTGCTGCTGATGCACCACCGGCCGTTTAACCACTTTCTCCCGCCAGACGTCGCCCTGCAGGCGGTAAGTCATCAGGCGCTTTTCCAGCAACCGACGGTAAAATTCATATTCCAGCTCCGGGATCCCCAGCGTGCCAAGCTCGGTTGGCATCAGGCGCAAAATGTCATCGCTCTGATGAATGCCGTTAACTTCTTCGGGTACCGTAGCCGGTTCACGCACCATCAGCCGGTGCTCTTCCATTTTTGCATCATCTTGCGGGCTGGTTTTGACTCTCTGGCTGCGACCCAGCTGTTCTGCCAGTCTTTGCAATTCAGGTTGTTGCTGCAGAAAACTGCCGTATCGCGCCAGTGCCTGCACCTCACCGCGCTGGCGCTGGCCTTTACTCATATCCCACAGGCGACCTGCGGCAGCATCGTTTTCGGCCAGTAATGGAGAGAGTTCACCGCTCAGTTCCAGACGCTGTTGCAGCTCTTCCTGCAGTTGCTCCTGTTCCTGTTCGAGCAGCTGATGATGAACGGTCACCGTCTGGAAGGTGAGGTTTAGCCGCCAGCGCTGGAGGAACAACGTCTGAAAACTGTTGCCGGTTCGCGGGTTTCGCGTTTCATCTGCATTTTGCTGCAATGAACGGGCTTCGGTAATAAAAGGAGAGTTCAGCGTTTCGAGTGAATCAATCAGTCCCGCCAGCTCAGACTGGAAAGAGGCGGCGTCGATCTGCTGGCAGTGCTGGTAAAGGTAGAACTCCTTGGCTAAATCCGGCGGCACGGGCGTGTCGTGGATCCTCTGGCGCAGACGGAATTTCCACTCGGGCAGATCTTTGGTCAGCGCCCGCTTAAGCCGGGGGAATTTCTCGAAGAAAATGGCCAGCTGTGGCGTTGCCAGTAAGCCGATGATCAGTTCGTCGATCAGTTCACCTTCACTGATCGACAGTAAGAGATCGAGGGATTCCAGGCTAAGCATCGGTCAGTGCCCGCTGAACAGCTGTTGCTGATGAAGTAACTGTTCGGAGACCGCGACCAGACTTGCTTCAATTTTTGCAGTCCATGCGGGCGCGACAAACAGGCAGTTTTGATGCTGACCAAATTCATGCCGTTGTTGGTTGAGTTTGGCGCTCAGCCCCTCTAGCGTATTTTTCATCTCGTCAGGTACAGTAATGTGCTCTTTACCCGGCAGCGTCAGCGGTGTCGACTGGCGGCTTATATCGCGCACCACCAGCTGCTGTTTTTCATCGACTTCGGCATCAACATTTTGTGCAAATCCCATGCCGTTGAGTTTCACTTTCAGCACGCCACCTTTATTGAGCCACTCTTCCAGTATCGGGCGTTCAACCAGCAAATGAGAGACCTGTATGTCATGCAAATGCAGCGGCGTTTGCAGCAATAAGGTCAGGCTGGTGGCCGACAGCGAGTCCGGCAAGTTGTATTGCGGTTTGCGGCTAAAGATACCGGCTTTCTTATTCACTTTTATCGACTGACGGGAGCTCTGTTGCTGCTGATATTGCATCCACTCCTGATTCAGCTGACGCAGTTTCATTAATAACGTCTGCTGCTGGTAAGCCTGTTCGGTGATCATCTGTTCGATCTGCGTCTGCAGCAGATGGTAAGTGTTCAGGTCGTGCCACAGGCAATCTTTCAGCAGAATAAGATCGATAGGCGTAATGGCCTGACGGCCGCTAAAAAAGGCGCAGGCCTGCAGTAAACGCAGGGCCTTCTTCCAGCGTCGGTCAGAGACGTAAGGCGCGGTGTCCAGCGCGTCCAGCCGCTGACGCAGCTGGAAGATTAGCTCGAAACAGGGCTCAGAGAGGGTGACCTTGTCAATTTCGGGTTGCCACTGTTGGTACTCTTCATCGCTGATGCTCAGCGCTTCCGGCACCGGATTGGCGCTTTCGTTCTGACGGGTGGTCAGTAGCGAACGGAAATTCTGCTTATCCTGCACTTTGTCGAGCCAAAGGCGGATGAGCATACGATCGTAGAGCGCTTCCAGGCTGCCGTCAGCTTCGGGCAGTTCATTGGAGGCGCTGACCAGCAGGCGGAGCGGGATCGCCTCTTCGCGCTCGCCGTTACGAAAACGGCGCTCATTGATGGCTGTCAGTAAGGTATTCAAAATAGCCGGGCCGGCTTTCCAGATCTCATCGAGAAAGACAATCTCTGCTTCCGGCAGATAACCCTGCGTGAGGCGCAGGTAGCGCCCTTCATCTTTCAGCGCCTGTATAGACAGCGGGCCGAAGACTTCTTCTGGTGTAGAAAAGCGGGTCATCAAATATTCAAAGGCGCGGGCATGGCGGAAGGCAAATTTCAGGCGGCGGGCAATCAGGCTTTTAGCAATACCCGGCGGCCCAAGCAGAAATACGCTTTCACCGCACAAGGCGGCCAGCAGGCACAGACGGATCGCTTCCTGTCGCTCATACAAGCCGTGTTCTAAAGCATTGGCAAGACGGGCAATCCGTTCTGCAAGTAGGGGAGAATGCGCCATACTGTGTCTTCCGCTTCCGTAAGGTTAATGACATAAGTGAATGAATAGTGGACTGGGCAGGAATAATAAACCATGATTTTTTTTCGTAGTATAGCTTGTTGATTACTAAAAATTTTCTATTATCAACATTGTCCCCCCTGTCGTCTGAACCTGTATTTATCCGTTCATATTAGGGTAGGCAATCTGTTTTATTCGTGCATACTGTGCGCCGTTTAGTGGGCATCAAGGATTGAGCGTACCTTTCGCTTACGGAATTCTTTGTCTTAAAAGAGCAGCATAAGAAACCAATTATGAGCACAGAACATAAACGGTCACTCCCGGCAGTTACGTTGGCCGCCATTGGTGTGGTGTATGGCGACATTGGCACCAGTCCTCTCTATACCCTGAGAGAGTGTTTTTCCGGCCACTATGGCTTTAATGTAGAACCCAGCGTTGTTTTCGGCTTTCTGTCGTTAATATTCTGGATGTTGATCCTGATTGTCTCGCTGAAATATCTCACCTATGTGATGCGCGCAGACAACGCTGGCGAGGGCGGTATTCTGACGCTGATGTCATTGGCAGGACGGAACACCTCCGCCAGAACCACGGCGGTACTCGTCATTCTCGGTTTGATTGGTGGGAGTTTCTTCTATGGTGAGGTGGTGATCACCCCCGCGATTTCCGTTCTGTCCGCGATGGAAGGTCTCGAGATTGCAGCCCCGTCGCTTGATCCCTTTATTGTGCCCCTTTCTATTACCGTTCTGACCTTGCTGTTTATGATTCAGAAACACGGCACGGGAATTGTCGGAAAACTGTTCGCTCCGGTGATGGTGTTGTGGTTCCTGACATTGGCGGTGCTGGGGATTAACAGTATTGCTCAGAATCCGGAAGTGCTGCGGGCGATGAACCCGATGTGGGCGGTTAACTTCTTTATTGAGCATAAATCCTTCTCGTTCCTGGCGTTGGGTGCTGTGGTGCTGTCCATAACCGGTGTGGAAGCGCTGTACGCCGATATGGGGCACTTCGGTAAATTCCCTATTCGTCTGGCATGGTTTAGCTTTGTGTTGCCCTCGCTGGTGCTCAACTACTTCGGTCAGGGCGCATTGCTGTTGAAAAATCCGGAAGCGATTAAAAACCCCTTCTTCCTGCTGGCACCTGACTGGGCACTCATCCCGCTGCTGATACTGGCGACGCTGGCTACCATTATCGCTTCGCAGGCCGTTATATCCGGCGTGTTCTCCCTGACCCGTCAGGCGGTACGTCTTGGTTATCTGCCGCCGATGCGCATTATCCATACCTCGGAAATGGAAGCCGGTCAGATTTATATTCCTGCCATAA
Source organism: uncultured Enterobacterales bacterium (assembly GCA_963519305.1). Taxonomy (GTDB): domain Bacteria; phylum Pseudomonadota; class Gammaproteobacteria; order Enterobacterales; family Enterobacteriaceae; genus Ewingella. Next base: position 7,765 of record CAUQMS010000027.1, on the reverse strand, counting down.
ACTGGACGCTGTATATCGCCGTGGTGATTGTTATCGCCAGCTTCGAGCACTCCAGCAATCTGGCGGCGGCGTATGGTATTGCCGTCACCGGGACGATGGTGCTGACCAGTATTCTTTCCTGCACCGTGGCATTGAAAAACTGGCACTGGAAACCCTTCCTGGTCGGTATTTTGCTGATCGTTCTGCTGTTTATTGATGTGCCGATGTTTGCGGCCAATGCAACAAAACTGTTCTCCGGCGGCTGGCTGCCGCTGACGCTCGGGTTGTGCATGTTTATCGTCATGACCACCTGGAAAAGCGAACGTTTCCGCCTTATGCGCCGTATGCATGAGCATGGTAATTCTCTGGAGGCGATGATTGCCTCTCTGGAGAAATCGCCACCGGTTCGCGTTCCGGGTACGGCGGTTTATATGTCGCGTGCGATTAACGTCATACCGTTTGCGCTGTTACATAATCTTAAACACAACAAGGTGTTGCATGAGCGGGTGGTGTTACTGACGCTGCGCACTGAAGATGCGCCTTATGTCCATAATGTGCGGCGTGTGACTATCGAGCAGTTATCGCCAACCTTCTGGCGGGTGGTCGCCAGTTACGGCTTTAAAGAGACGCCAAACGTTGAAGAAGTCTTCCACCGCTGCGGACTGGAAGGGTTACCGTGTAGGATGATGGAGACGTCATTCTTTATGTCGCACGAATCGCTGATCCTCACCAAGCGTCCGTGGTATCTCTATTTCCGTGGCAAACTATTTATGGCGCTTAGCCGTAATGCGCTGCGCGCGCCGGACCAGTTTGAAATTCCACCGAACCGCGTTATTGAACTCGGCACGCAGGTCGAAATCTGATCCTGCGCCAGAACGCCAAAGGGCACCTACGGGTGCCCTTTGGCTTTTCTAACCTCAACGAAATGCATTATCTCAAATTCCCCACTCATTTCTAAATGACCCAGCGAAACGTTTCGACAGTGATCACAAATCCATCACAAGCCCATTGCCAGATTCCCACAGATTCCTAAAATCATCAGTGAGCGAAACGTTTCGCTGTTGGAGTTAACCATGAAGAAATCACCGCTTTTGAATGCCGAAATCTCACATGTCATTGCTAGGTTAGGTCACACCGATCAGCTGGTTATTGCCGATGCCGGTTTGCCGGTACCCGCATCTTCCCAACGCATCGATTTGGCGCTGACCGCAGGTGTTCCCACCTTTTTACAAGTTTTAAAGGTAGTGACGCATGAGATGCAGGTTGAGCGGGCGATACTCGCCGGGGAGATCGTCGAAAAGAATCCTCAACTCCATGAAGCGTTACTCGCGCAGTTGAAAGAACTTGAGCAGCACCAGGGAAACGCCATTACCTTGGATTACATCAGTCATGATGCTTTCAAGGCGCAAACTGAACAAAGCCGGGCTGTGATCCGCAGCGGGGAATGTTCGCCTTATGCGAACGTTATTTTGTGTGCCGGCGTAACCTTCTGAGGCCTTTATGCAACCTTTGCTTCAATTGACAGGGATTGATAAAGCGTTTCCTGGCGTAAAAGCACTTTCCGGCGCGGCGCTGAGCGTCTATCCGGGGCGTGTGATGGCGCTGGTGGGTGAAAACGGCGCGGGCAAGTCCACTATGATGAAAGTACTGACCGGCATCTACCAAAAGGATGCCGGTTCAGTGCATTTTCTGGGTAAGGAAGCCGCGTTCAACGGCCCTAAAGCCTCGCAGGAAGCCGGGATTGGCATCATTCATCAGGAACTGAACCTGATCCCCCAGCTGACCATCGCGGAAAATATCTTCCTGGGTCGCGAATTCGTTAACGGTTTTGGCCGCATCAACTGGAAGAAGATGTATGCCGAAGCTGACAAACTGCTCGCTCGCCTGAATCTGCGCTACAGCAGCCACCGGTTAGTGGGGGAACTCTCTATTGGCGATCAGCAGATGGTGGAAATCGCCAAAGTGCTGAGCTTCGAATCCCGCGTCATCATCATGGATGAACCGACCGATGCGCTGACGGATACTGAAACGGCCTCCTTATTTAACGTCATCCGTGAACTGAAATCGTCGGGCTGCGGCGTGGTTTATATCTCTCACCGCCTGAAAGAGATCTTTGAAATTTGCGATGACGTCACCGTATTTCGCGACGGTCAGTTCATCGCCGAACGTCCGGTTAGCGAACTGCAGGAAGATACGCTGATTGAAATGATGGTGGGCCGCAAACTGGAAGAGCAATATCCCCGTCTTAACCAGAAGCGCGGCGCACTGCGTTTGCAGGTGCGTAACGTTTCCGGCCCCGGCGTCGATGATGTGAGCTTCAATTTATACAGCGGTGAAATTCTTGGTGTTTCCGGTTTGATGGGCGCCGGGCGTACCGAACTGATGAAGATCCTCTATGGCGCTCTGCCGCGCAAAGCCGGTTACGTCGCTCTTGATGGGCGCGAAGTGGTGACTCACTCGCCGCAGGACGGTCTGGCGAACGGTATTGTTTACATCTCTGAAGACCGTAAACGCGACGGACTGGTACTCGGCATGTCGGTCAAAGAGAACATGTCGCTGACGGCACTGCGTTATTTCAGCCGCACGGGCGGACGCCTCAAACATGCCGATGAACAGCAGGCGGTAGGCGACTTCATTCGCATGTTTAATATCAAAACGCCGTCGATGATGCAGCCAATTGGTTTGCTCTCGGGCGGTAATCAGCAAAAAGTGGCGATTGCCCGCGGGCTGATGACCCGGCCGAAAATATTGATCCTCGACGAACCGACGCGCGGCGTTGACGTCGGTGCCAAGAAAGAGATTTACCAGCTTATTAACCAGTTCAAGCGCGAAGGTTTGAGCATCATCTTAGTTTCCTCTGAAATGCCGGAAGTGATCGGCATGAGCGACAGGATACTGGTGATGCATGAAGGCCATTTAAGCGGTGAATTCCCGATAGAACAGGCGACGCAAGAAGTGTTGATGGCAGCCGCCGTCGGCAAGCAATACGGCGTGAAGCAGGAGTAATCAACTATGAGTTCTCAGACATTGCCGGCGAAAAAACGCTGGATCACTAAAGAATGGTTGTTGGAGCAGAAATCGCTGATTGCGCTGCTGGTGCTGATTGCCGTGGTCTCTTCCATGAGCCCGAATTTCTTCACAGTGAATAACCTGTTCAATATTCTTCAGCAGACCTCCGTCAACGCCATTATGGCTGTGGGTATGACGCTGGTTATTCTGACGTCGGGCATCGACTTATCCGTCGGGTCGCTGCTGGCGCTTTCCGGTGCTGTTGCGGCCTCGGTCGTTGGGCTGGAAGTGAATGCGCTGGTTGCCGTTGCTGCTGCGCTGGCGGTGGGTGCCGGAGTCGGTGCGGTCACCGGGTTGATTGTCGCCAAAGGGAAAGTACAGGCATTTATCGCCACGCTGGTGATGATGCTGTTGCTGCGCGGGGTCACCATGGTGTACACCAACGGCAGCCCGATCAGCACCGGCTTTACCGATGTTGCTGATACTTTCGGCTGGTTTGGTATCGGACGCCCGCTAGGCATCCCGACGCCGGTCTGGCTGATGGCGGTGGTATTTGCTGCGGCCTGGTACATGCTGCATCACACCCGTCTCGGACGTTATATCTATGCGCTGGGTGGTAATGAGTCCGCCACGCGTCTGTCAGGTATCAGTGTCGATAAAGTAAAAATCATCGTCTACTCCCTGTGTGGCCTCTTAGCGGCTCTGGCCGGCATCATCGAAGTGGCTCGTTTGTCCTCTGCGCAACCGACGGCCGGTACGGGTTATGAACTGGATGCCATCGCCGCCGTTGTGCTGGGCGGAACCAGCCTGTCAGGCGGTAAAGGCCGCATTGTCGGAACGCTGATCGGTGCGCTGATCCTCGGTTTCCTGAATAACGGTTTGAATTTATTAGGTGTCTCCTCCTACTACCAGATGATCGTCAAAGCAGTCGTCATTCTGCTGGCAGTCCTGGTAGATAACAAAAGCAACAAATAATCTCTCCTACAGGAATTATGACCATGAATATGAAAAAACTGGCAGTTTGGGTTTCTGCGGCGGCTATCACGGCCTCTTTCAGCGCCAACGTACTGGCAAAAGACACCATCGCGCTGGTGGTCTCTACGCTCAATAACCCGTTCTTCGTTTCAATGAAAGACGGCGCACAGAAAGAAGCAGACAAACTGGGCTACAACCTGGTGGTGCTGGATTCGCAAAATAACCCGGCAAAAGAGCTGGCAAACGTGCAGGACCTGACCGTGCGCGGCACCAAACTGCTGCTGATCAACCCGACTGACTCTGATGCAGTGGGTAATGCCGTAGCGATGGCAAACCAGGCGAAAATCCCGGTGATCACGCTTGACCGACAGGCGACCAAAGGTGTCGTTGCCAGCCACGTTGCGTCAGATAACGCCTTCGGTGGTAAAATGGCCGGTGACTACATCGCCAAAAAAGTCGGTGAAAACGCCAAAGTGATCGAACTTGAAGGGATTGCCGGTACTTCAGTGGCCCGCGAACGTGGTAAAGGTTTTGCCGAGTCCGCTCAAAAACATCACTTCACTATGTTGGCCAGCCAGCCTGCTGATTTCGACCGCACTAAGGGTCTGAACGTGATGCAGAACCTGCTGACTGCGCATCCTGATGTGCAGGCCGTGTTCGCTCAGAACGATGAAATGGCGCTGGGTGCACTGCGTGCTCTGCAAACTGCGGGTAAAACTGACGTGCTGGTGGTAGGTTTTGATGGCACTGAAGACGGTATTAAAGCGGTGAATAGTGGCAAAATGGGCGCTACTGTGGCTCAGCGTCCCGATCAAATTGGTGTGATTGGTGTTCAGACTGCGGATAAAGTGCTGAAAGGCGAAAAAGTCCCGGCCGTTATCCCGGTTGATCTGAAACTGGTTGCTCAGCCGTAATCTCTAAATTTTGCAGCTTTCATTTCTGCCCATAAATAGCTTTGGACAATCTGCGCCACCTTGAAAGGGTGGCGTAATATCACTCAGGGAACGCAAATGGAAACAGGTAAACTGGTTGTTCTTGGCAGTATCAATGCCGACCATATTCTTAATATCAAACACTTTCCCCAGCCAGGTGAAACGGTGATCGGTAAGCAGTATACCGTCGCATTTGGTGGTAAAGGGGCTAATCAGGCCGTTGCCGCAGGGCGCGCAGGTGCAGACATTTCGTTTATTGCCTGCGTTGGAGATGATGATATTGGCGAACGCGTTCGCAAACAGCTGGCGAGTGACAACATTGATACATTACCTGTGGAAGCTATCGCAGATACCAGTACCGGCGTGGCAATGATTTTTGTGAATGCTGAGGGTGAAAATGTTATCGGTATTAACGCGGGCGCCAACAACGCGGTGACACCAGAGTACCTCGATCGCTATAAACAGCAGGTCATCGACGCATCTGCTCTATTAATGCAGCTGGAATCGCCGTTAGAGACGGTGATTGCGGCGGCGAAGCTAGCCAAAGAAAACGGCACGCAGGTCATTCTTAATCCTGCACCGGCCTGTGAGTTGCCGGACGAACTGTTGTCTCGGGTGGATATCATCACCCCGAACGAAACGGAAGCTGAGAAGCTTACCGGGATTAAAGTCGACAATAACGACGATGCGGCGCGCGCCGCTAAAGCTCTGCACGACAAAGGCATCGCGACGGTTATCATCACGCTGGGCAGTAAAGGCGTCTGGCTGAGTCAGCAAGGTGAAGGCAAGCAGGTTGTGGGTTTTCGTGTGAAAGCGATTGATACTATTGCGGCCGGCGATACCTTTAATGGTGCCCTGATCACCGCTTTGCTGGAAGGTAAGCCGATGGACAGTGCAGTTCGTTTTGCTCATGCTGCGGCGGCTATTGCCGTGACGCGTCCCGGTGCACAACCTTCTGTCCCATGGCGTAAAGAGATCGACGATTTTCTTGCGCATCAGGAGTCCTGATTGGCCACAATGAAAGATGTCGCCCGCCTGGCGGGCGTTTCAACCTCCACAGTCTCTCATGTGATTAATAACAATCGCTTTGTCAGCGAAGCTATCCGCGACAAGGTGATGGCAGCCATTGATAGCCTCAACTATGCGCCGTCCGCACTGGCACGCAGTCTCAAACTCAATCAAACGCGCACCATAGGCATGTTGCTTACCGCCAGCAGCAACCCATTTTATGCGGAGGTGGTGCGCGGCGTGGAACGTAGCTGTTACGAACGCGGCTACAGTTTGATTTTGTGTAATACCGATGGCGACGCAGAGCGTATGAACCGCAGTATGGAAACCCTGCTGCAAAAGCGCGTCGATGGATTACTTTTAATGTGCACCGAGAATCATCGCCCTTCGCAGGATGCGCTGAGCCGGTATCCTTCATTACCGATTGTGATGATGGACTGGGCACCTTTTGGGGCCGCCAATGATGTGATTCAGGACAATGCTCTGCTGGGGGGGGAAATGGCGACGGAGTATCTTATCCTTCAGGGGTATCAGCGCATTGCCTGTATTACCGGGCCGCTGGATAAAACCACCGCGCTTGAACGACTTAACGGCTATCGTCAGGCTATGCAACGTGCTGGTTTGCCTATTCTGCCGGGATATGAAGTGACGGGCGATTTTGAGTTTGAAAGCGGTCTGCCAGCCATGGACCACCTGCTTGCATTACCTCAGCGGCCTCAGGCTGTGTTTGCCAGCAATGACGCGATGGCCGTCGGGGTTTATCAGTCTCTATATAGAAAGGGACTTCGGGTGCCAGATGATATGGCTGTCATTGGTTATGATGACATCCAGCTCGCGCAATATATGACGCCGCCCCTGACGACCATTCACCAACCGAAAGATTCTCTCGGCGAACTGGCAATTGATACGCTTTTACACCGCTTACAAGAGCCGGGGGCGGAGCCGCAGGTTCTTGTTCTAACGCCAGAATTAGTGGTGCGTGAGTCGGTCAGTTTACTCAACGGCAATTAACAACTGCTGACAGGCAACTAATGCACGTTCACTATCGCCGGCAAGAATGGCATCTACTAATGCCTGATGATGTTCAAGTTTGATCACTTCGTTGCCGGTGATTGCACGAAAGTAACTCTGATAAACTGAACTGAAAAGATTAGAGAATGATGTCAGAAACGGATTCTTCCCCGCTTCATAGATAAGCTGGTGGAACTGGGTATCAACGGTGATCCAACGTTCCCGGTCAAAGCTCTCATGTAATTTTCTCATTTCGGACATATAAAGAGAAAGCTGCTCTTTTTGTTGTGGGCTGGCCGTGATGGCTGCTAGTGCACAAGCCTGAGGTTCCAGCGCACGACGCAAAATGACAAAGTGCGACATCACCTGATCAAAATTCTCACGCGTCATCCACCAGGTCAGAAGTTCCTGATCGAGAAAGTTCCAGTTTCCTTGTGGCATTACGCGGGTGCCAATACGCGGACGCGGTAATAACATCCCCTTCGCAGTGAGCGTCTTTACCGCTTCACGAACTGCGGTACGGCTTACACCAAAAATCTCACCCAGTTCAATCTCCCCTGGCAGAATGCTTCCTTCCGGATATTCAGCAGATAAAATCCGTTGCGCTATTTTTTCAGCCAGTAAGTAAGAAAGGTTACGTTGCGCGGCTTGTTGTTGGGTATTGAGGGCCATATAAGGTATTCCTGAAAAAGCATCGTTCTATTATATAAAGTAGTTTACTCGACTGTAGTGCCCTGAAAGGGTCGTTTTGTGACAGAAAATGCACGTTTGTTGTGCGCTTTTACTTTGTTTGATGAAAAAAAGAACGGTCAGTAATTTATTTGAAATTAAGGGTTGCGGCCTTCTGAGAA
>CAUQMS010000026.1:0-61918 GCA_963519305.1 uncultured Enterobacterales bacterium | reverse complement strand
GCGCACCCTTGGTAAGGGTGAGGTCCCCAGTTCGACTCTGGGTATCAGCACCAGTAATAAGCGTAGAGTTCGGTAAATTAACAGAATTTGCCTGGCGGCAGTAGCGCGGTGGTCCCACCTGACCCCATGCCGAACTCAGAAGTGAAACGCCGTAGCGCCGATGGTAGTGTGGGGTCTCCCCATGCGAGAGTAGGGAACTGCCAGGCATCAAATAAGTGAGAAACCTCAGTCGAAAGACTGGGGTTTTTTGCTATATAGGGTTTGGAAAATCCTCACCGTCCGCTCAGCAACTATCGCTGACCCCCAGAAAAAAACATCTAAATTAATTCCATTAAGCTGAAGATTTTTCACCTTGGCTATGCAGCCTCGACATTCTGGTTGAAAAACGTTATCTTCAGGCATCTAGAAGTCTAAACGTATAAACGGATGTAGTGGGGAAGTTGTTATGCCAATTCGGGTTCCTGATGAGTTACCGGCCGTGAATTTTCTGCAGAATGAAAATGTCTTTGTCATGACCTCATCACGTGCAAAAACACAGGAAATTCGTCCTTTAAAGGTACTGGTACTGAACCTGATGCCAAAAAAGATCGAGACGGAAAACCAGTTTTTGCGTCTACTCTCCAATTCTCCGCTGCAAATTGATGTACAGCTGCTGCGTATCGATAGTCGTGAATCAAAAAACACCCCGACAGAACATCTGGATAACTTCTACTGTGATTTTGAAGATATCCAGAATGATAATTTTGACGGCCTGATTGTTACAGGCGCACCTCTTGGTCTGGTAGATTTCTGCGATGTCGCCTATTGGCCACAAATTGAACGTGTGGTCCATTGGGCTAAAGAGCATGTAACATCAACATTATTCGTCTGCTGGGCCGTTCAGGCGGCATTGAATGTGCTTTATGGCACGCCTAAAATGACGCGCGAAACTAAACTATCAGGCGTTTATCCTCATCAGACGCTACAGCCATTAGCATTATTGACCCGCGGATTTGATGAGAGCTTTTTAGCTCCTCATTCGCGCTATGCTGATTTTCCTGTAGAAGAACTGCGTAAATATCCTGATCTTAATATCCTGGCGGAATCTGAAGAAGCAGGTGCTTATTTATTTGCAACCAAAGACAAGCGTATGGCGTTTGTCACGGGGCATCCGGAATATGATGCGGGCACGCTTGCCGGTGAATATCTGCGTGACCGTGACGCCGGTCTCTTACCGGATATGCCATTCAACTACTTTCCTCAGGATAATCCTGAGCTCTCGCCGAAGGCAACATGGCGCAGCCATGGGCATCTATTGTTCGCCAACTGGCTGAATTACTATGTTTATCAGATCACACCATTTGACCTGCGTCAGATGAACCCAACTCTCGAGTAACTGTCTGACTGGGCAAGAGATCATCATGATCTCTTGCCCGGAACTTGCCTTCTATTCTTCTCTCTACCTCTCCCAAAGCCCCTCTATTCAATATCCACCCTTCTATTTTTAATAATGAAATTCACATTCGTTTTGAAAAAAATAATTCCAACTATATCTGATTGATTTATAAACATTAAAAAACAAATTAAAAATAAAATGGAAATCGTTTTTGATTTAATCATTTTATTGATTACGCTTAAATCTCACAGAGCAGAAGTTAAGATAAGGATCCGCGAGCTAAAACGATCCTCAACCTTGACCATCAGAAGCCTGAACATGAGCCAGCCGGAGATTGATTCTTCTGGCTGATATAAGAGATATATCAGGAGAATACCGATGAATCAGCAAAAAACCCGCTCCGCACTGGACTTCACGCGCCGCTTCACTGAAAAAGAGTCTCTGATATTAACGGATGAGGCGGTCGACTTTCTGACAGAACTGGTCAGTCATTTTGCCCGCTCGCGCAATAAGCTTTTGCAAGAACGGGTTGTGGTTCAGCAGCGTATTGATGATGGGTTTTTACCGGGGTTTATTTCGGAAACAGATTCCATTAAAAATGGATCGTGGACTATTCGTGGAATTCCTGACGATTTACAAGACCGGCGTGTCGAGATCACCGGTCCGGTAGAAAGAAAAATGGTGATAAATGCCCTCAATGCCAATGTGAAAGTATTTATGGCTGACTTTGAGGACTCACTCTCTCCGGACTGGAACAAAGTCATCGAAGGCCAGATCAATCTGCGTGATGCGGTCAATGGAACGATCAGTTACACCAACGAATCCGGCAAAATTTACCAGTTAAAGCCAGAGCCGGCCGTATTGGTATGTCGCGTACGCGGTCTGCATTTACCGGAGAAACACGTCCAATGGAACGGAGAGCCTATCCCCGGTGGCCTGTTTGATTTTGCACTGTATTTTTTCCATAACCACCGCGCACTGTTGGCAAAAGGCAGCGGCCCCTATTTCTACCTGCCTAAAACGCAGTCCTATCAGGAGGCTGCATGGTGGAGTCAGGTATTCAGCTTTGCCGAAGACTATATGCAACTTCCACGGGGAACAATCAAGGCCACGGTACTGATTGAAACTCTGCCTGCGGTTTTTCAGATGGACGAAATTCTCTACCATCTGCGTGACCATATTGTCGGTCTGAACTGCGGACGTTGGGACTACATCTTCAGCTACATCAAAACCCTGAAAAACCACGCCGACCGTGTATTGCCTGACCGCCAGGCCGTTACGATGACGCAACCCTTCCTGAGTGCTTATTCCCGCCTGCTGATAAAAACCTGTCATCGCCGCGGTGCTCTGGCAATGGGGGGAATGGCTGCATTTATCCCCAGTAAAGAGACTGAACGTAACCAGTGGGTGCTCAATAAAGTCAAAGCTGACAAAGAGCTGGAAGCGGCTAATGGCCACGATGGAACCTGGATTGCCCACCCAGGTCTCGCGAATACCGTCATGGCCGTTTTCAATCAGGCACTGGGTGACCGTAAAAATCAGTTGGACGTCTCACGTCAGGATGATGCGTCTGTAACAGCAAGCCAATTACTCGAACCCTGTCCGGGAGATCGAACTGAAGAGGGGATGCGTGCCAACATTCGCGTCGCCGTGCAATACATCGAGGCCTGGATCTGCGGCAACGGCTGCGTACCTATTTACGGTCTGATGGAAGATGCCGCGACTGCTGAGATCTCCCGCACCTCGATCTGGCAGTGGATCCACCACCGCAAAACGCTCAGCGATGGTCAGCCGGTAACCAAAGCACTTTTTCGCCAGATGTTGTGCGAAGAGATGCAGGTTATTCAGCAAGAACTGGGCGAACAACGTTTTAGTTCTGGCCGGTTTGATGAGGCGGCTGCGCTGATGGAGCGCATCACTACCCAGGAAGAGCTGATCGATTTTCTCACCCTGCCGGGCTATGCCTTATTAGCCTGATCAGGATAAACCCTACAAAAGTTAACCCCACAACACTAAGAACAGGAAACCGCGCCATGAAAAACTCCCGTACTCAGCAAATTCAGCAACTTGAAGAATCCTGGTCACAACAACGCTGGCAGGGGATCACCCGTCCGTACAGTGCGGCCGAAGTGGTGAGTCTTCGAGGCTCGGTGAATCCGGAATGTACTCTGGCCCAAAATGGCGCAAAGCGTTTGTGGAATTTGTTGCATGGCTCATCGCGCAAAGGCTACGTAAATTGCCTTGGTGCTTTGACCGGCGGGCAGGCCTTACAGCAGGCAAAAGCAGGTATTGAAGCTATTTATCTTTCGGGCTGGCAGGTAGCTGCAGACGCCAATACGGCGTCCAGCATGTACCCGGACCAATCTCTTTATCCGGTGAACTCGGTTCCTGAAGTCGTGGCACGCATTAATAATACCTTCCGCCGGGCTGACCAGATCCAATGGTCAAATAATATCGAGCCAGGGCAGGTGGGTTACACCGACTATTTTCTGCCTATTGTTGCGGATGCGGAGGCAGGATTTGGTGGCGTACTTAACGCATTTGAGTTGATGAAATCGATGATTGAAGCCGGGGCCGCTGCAGTGCACTTTGAAGACCAGCTTGCCGCGGTGAAAAAGTGCGGGCACATGGGAGGAAAAGTGCTGGTGCCGACTCAGGAAGCGGTTCATAAACTGGTTTCGGCCCGCTTGGCGGCCGATGTTCTGGGCGTACCTACTCTACTGGTTGCCCGCACCGATGCAGACGCCGCTGACTTATTGACTTCGGACTGCGACCCATACGACAGCGCGTTTATCACCGGTGAACGCACGCACGAAGGTTTCTATCGTACTCATGCCGGAATAGAGCAGGCAATCAGCCGCGGATTGGCGTATGCGCCCTACGCCGATATTGTCTGGTGTGAAACCTCCACACCGGATTTGGCATTAGCGCAGCGTTTTGCAGACGCAATCCACGCCAAATTCCCGGGGAAACTCTTGGCCTATAACTGCTCACCATCCTTCAACTGGAAAAAGAATCTCGATGATAAAACCATCGCCAGTTTCCAGGACCAACTGGCCGCAATGGGTTACCAGTATCAGTTTATTACCCTGGCCGGTATTCACAGCATGTGGTTCAACATGTTCGATCTGGCGCATGCCTATGCTCAGGGGGAAGGGATGAAGCATTACGTAGAAAAAGTGCAGGAACCCGAATTTGCCGCCATCGGTCGAGGTTATACCTTCGCCTCTCACCAGCAGGAAGTTGGCACCGGATATTTCGATAAGGTGACCAATATTATTCAGAGCGGCCGTTCATCCGTCACGGCGTTAACCGGGTCAACTGAAGAGCAGCAGTTCGGCGTTTAACATTTGCAGGCCCGGATAAATCCGGGCCTGCTTTTGACTGGGAGCAGACCTTATGCGTATTGAACTGTTGATCGCTCAGACGATTTTGCAAGGGTTTGACGCCCAGTATGGCCGCTTTCTGGAAATCACTTCGGGCGCGCAGCACCGGTTTGAGCAAGCCGATTGGGCGGCAGTGCAAGCGGCGATGAAACAGCGGATCCATCTCTACGATCATCATGTCGGGCTGGTTGTTGCTCAGCTCAAATGTATCACCGGCCCTCATTTCTATGACGCGGCCTTTCTGGCGACGGTCAAACAATCCTACAGTGAACTTTTACCTGAATATCCCCGGGCAGAAATTGCCGAAAGCTTCTTCAATTCGGTCTACTGCCGTATTTTTAAACATCGTGAATTGACGGCGGAAAAACTGTTCATTTTCAGTGAGCAACCTGAATGTCATCGTGGCGTCTTTCTCCGCCCGCTTTTTCGCCGGTACAAATGTCAGGGCGATCTCCACAATTTAATCAGGATGATACTGGCAGATCTGCCGATACAGCTCGCATGGGAAGACAGTGACCGGGATGCCCGTTATATCGCTCAAGCCCTGCACGCCGTTGTCCCGCAAGTGCAACTTGGTTCGGCCATTTTTGACGTTGCCACCGAACTGTTTTATCGCAACAAGGCGGCCTGGCTGGTTGGGAAAATACGTTTTGGCGGGCAGGTCTTACCTTTCCTTCTGCCTGTTCACCGCAGCCTCAGTGGCCAGCTGTTTGTGGATGCCTGTCTGACAGATCGTGATGACGCCAGTATCGTATTCGGTTTTGCCCGCTCGTACTTTATGGTTTATGCCCCTCAGCCGGGGGCATTAGTAGAGTGGCTGCGCGAAATCCTGCCCGGCAAAACCACCACGGAGCTCTACAGCGCAATAGGTTGCCAGAAGCATGCAAAAACGGAGTGTTACCGTGAGCATCTGCGCTTTATGGCACAAAATAATCAGCAGTTTATTATCGCTCCCGGAGTAAAAGGGATGGTGATGCTGGTTTTCACGCTACCGGGCAGCGACCGTGTTTTTAAAGTGATCAAAGATCGTTTCGCTCCGCAAAAAGAGGTGACGGAAGCTCAGGTTATGGCTTGTTATCAGCTGGTTAAAGATCACGATCGGGTGGGGCGTATGGCGGATACCCAGGAGTTTGAGCATTTTGCGCTGGCGAAAAAAAATATCAGTGATGCGCTGATGGAAGAACTGTTGCGTGAAGCCCCTGCCAAAATTGAACAGGCCGGTGACAATATTATTTTGCGTCACTTGTACATCGAACGCCGAATGACCCCGTTGAATCTTTATCTGGAGAAAGCCAGTGCTCAACAGTTGCATGACGTGATTGAAGAGTATGGCAACGCGATCAAACAACTGGCTGCAGCTAACATCTTCCCCGGTGATATGTTATTTAAAAACTTCGGTGTCACACGCCACGGGCGGGTCGTATTTTATGACTACGATGAAATTTGCTATATGACGCAGGTGAATTTCCGACGTATTCCTGCCCCGCGTTATCCGGAAGATGAACTGGCCAGCGAGCCCTGGTACAGCATCTCCCCGCATGACGTTTTCCCTGAAGAGTTCCGCCATTTCCTGTGCGGTGATAAACGACTGAAACCTTTATTTGAGAAACTGCATGGCGATCTGTTTGAAGCCAGTTACTGGCAGGGGGTGCAAAAGCGCATTATCGACGGCCATATTGAGGATGTATATGCCTACCGCCGCAGGCAACGTTTCAGCCAGCGGCATGATGAATGCCAACTCGCTGAGACGTTTTAACGCTGACAGAATAATTCCCGCGCCTTAATGTTTACCCCCGCCATACGCCTGGGTGATCTCTTTTGCTGCATGAATAACCAGCGCACCCAGCTCAGTTACCCGGTCATCTGTTATACGGGAGACCGGCCCTGAAATTGAGATCGCGGCATAGGCATCGTTATGTTCGTCATAGATACAGGTTGCTACACAACGAAGCCCCAGGGCATGTTCTTCGTCATCGAAGGCATAGCCTCGTTTGCGCGTTTCGGCCAGTTCCTGCTTCAGGTTGACCGGCGATGTGCGTGTCAGCGGCGTATAGCTATGCAGGCCGATTTTATGCAGCAGTTTTACCAGCCTCTCTTCAGGCAAAGTGGAAAGGAATGCTTTCCCCGCACCAGAAGCATGCATCGGCAGCTTGCCACCAATGGGTGCGGACATACGCATGAGCGCGTTACACTGCACTTGATCGATGATGATCGCCTGATATTCGCTATGATCAAGCACCGCCAGATTAACCGTTTCGCCAGACTCCTCCATTAAACGCCGCAGCATCGGATGCACCATTGCCAGCAGGTTGCGACTTTGCAGGAAGCTGCTGCCTACGACAAAAGCATGCGAACCAATAGTCCATAACCCTAAATCCCCTACCTGACGAACAAACCCTTGCTGCTGCATGGTGCTTAGCAGGCGGTGTGTAGTGGAGTTGGGTAAACCGGCCTGCTGAGCCAGATCGGTAAGCGCAACGCTACCCTGAGCCTCGGCAATATACTCCAGTAATTTCAGGCCCCGGGTCAGGGACTGCACCTGTCCGGTGGCGGCACTACCTGATGTGGCAGCGGCTTTGGTTTTCTTAACGCGTTTGGCCGGAGTAGAAGCGGACGTTGCCATGGGCCTTTTCCTTGTAAGATGCGCTAATTAGCGACGAATTAAAGTTATTTTGGAATTCATTTTCGTTTTTACAGTATGGATCGCAACCTGCCTTTCCGCTCATCCGATGTGTTGCATTCAGGCTGCGGGATGCATTCCTGAATTGAAAAAGTCTCACGTTAGGCTGAGCTTTCAGCGAAGGAAGATATGCTAGGATGTTGACCATGATTTCCGGCTTGTACTTAGGGTGTGCCGGTGGTGTGTGACAGGTGAAGAGGTGAGAGTGACGAATCAAGTTGAGGCGCTACGTAAGCAGTTAGCAAAGCGCATTTTGGTACTGGACGGCGGCATGGGTACCATGATCCAAAGCTATCGTCTGGAAGAAGAGGACTACCGTGGCGAACGTTTTGCCGATTGGGAAAGCGATCTCAAAGGCAATAACGATCTCCTGGTACTGACAAAGCCGGAAGTGATCACTGCGATCCACTACGGCTACCTTGAAGCCGGCGCCGATATCCTCGAAACCAACACCTTCAACTCCACCACCATTGCCATGGCGGATTACCACATGGAGTCGCTGTCGGCAGAAATTAACTATGAAGCCGCTCGCCTGGCGCGTATTTGTGCTGATGAATGGACCGCCCGTACACCGGACAAGCCGCGTTATGTCGCCGGCGTCCTTGGGCCAACTAACCGTACGGCGTCGATCTCCCCGGACGTAAACGATCCTGCCTACCGCAATGTCTCTTTTGATCAACTGGTTGAAGCCTATCGCGAATCAACACGCGCGCTGATCGAAGGAGGCGCTGATCTGATCATGATCGAAACCGTCTTCGACACCCTAAACGCCAAAGCTGCAACATTTGCCGTGGAAACCGAATTTGAAGCTATGGGGGTAGTGTTACCGGTCATGATCTCCGGCACCATCACCGATGCCTCAGGCCGTACGCTTTCAGGGCAAACAACCGAAGCTTTCTATAACTCATTACGTCATGTAAAACCGCTGACCTTTGGCCTGAATTGTGCACTGGGGCCAGACGAATTACGTCAATACGTGGCTGAACTGTCACGCATTGCAGAATGCTATGTCACTGCGCACCCGAATGCAGGTCTGCCTAATGCCTTTGGAGAGTACGATCTCGAAGCTAAAGAGATGGCAGAACATATCGGCGAATGGGCTCGCTCAGGTTTCCTGAACATTGTCGGCGGTTGCTGTGGGACAACGCCTGCGCACATTGCCGCTATGGTGAAAGCGGTCGAGGGCGTAGCCCCCCGTGCCCTGCCGGATATTCCGGTTGCGTGCCGACTGGCCGGCCTTGAACCTTTAACCATTGATGCCCAAACCCTGTTTGTTAACGTGGGTGAACGTACCAATGTCACCGGTTCAGCGCGGTTTAAGCGACTGATTAAAGAAGAAAAATATATTGAAGCGCTGGCCGTCGCCCGCCAGCAGGTCGAGAGTGGTGCGCAAATTATCGATATCAACATGGATGAAGGCATGCTGGATGCAGAGGCCGCTATGGTGCGCTTCCTCCATCTGATTGCCGGTGAGCCTGATATTGCCCGCGTGCCTATCATGATCGACTCCTCAAAATGGGACGTAATTGAAAAAGGGCTGAAATGCATCCAGGGCAAAGGCATTGTCAACTCGATTTCAATGAAAGAGGGTGAAGAGGCCTTTCTCAGACAAGCCCGTAAAGTTCGTCGCTACGGTGCCGCGATGGTCGTGATGGCTTTCGACGAGGACGGTCAGGCTGATACCCGCGCCCGCAAAATCGAAATATGTCGCCGCGCCTACAAATTGTTGACGGAAGAGGTGGGGTTCCCGCCTGAAGACATCATTTTCGACCCGAATATTTTCGCCGTGGCAACCGGGATTGAAGAGCACAACAACTATGCGGTGGATTTCATTGAAGCCTGTGTGGACATTAAAGCTGAGTTGCCACATGCACTGATTTCCGGCGGTGTCTCCAATGTGTCGTTCTCTTTCCGGGGTAACGATCCGGTACGTGAAGCAATTCACGCGGTGTTCCTGTACCACGCCATTCGCAGCGGTATGGATATGGGGATCGTTAACGCAGGCCAGCTGGCTATCTATGACGATCTCTCTGCTGAGCTACGTGATGCGGTTGAAGATGTGATCCTCAACCGTCGTGACGATGGCACAGAGCGTCTGCTGGATATCGCGGAAAAATACCGCGGCACCAAAGATGACGGTGAAGCCAATAAACAGCAGGCCGAATGGCGTGGATGGGATGTACGCAAACGTCTGCAATATTCTCTGGTCAAAGGCATCACCGAATTTATCGAACTGGATACTGAAGAAGTACGTCAGCTTTGTGAACGCCCGATAGAGGTGATTGAAGGTCCGTTGATGGACGGCATGAATGTTGTCGGTGACCTGTTTGGCGAGGGCAAAATGTTTCTGCCGCAGGTGGTGAAATCAGCCCGCGTGATGAAACAAGCGGTGGCCTATCTGGAACCTTATATTGAAGCCAGCAAAGAGAAAGGGAAAACCAACGGCAAGATACTGCTGGCGACGGTAAAGGGTGACGTACACGACATCGGTAAAAACATCGTGGGCGTGGTATTGCAGTGTAATAACTACGAAATTATCGATCTTGGCGTTATGGTCCCGACCGATAAGATCCTTAAAACTGCGATTGAAGAGAAGGTAGATATTATCGGACTCTCCGGATTGATCACGCCGTCACTTGACGAAATGGTCAACGTTGCCAAAGAGATGCAGCGTCGCGGCTTTACCATACCGCTGCTGATTGGTGGCGCTACCACCTCCAAGGCGCATACGGCCGTGAAGATAGAACAGAACTACAGCGGTTCCACGACCTATGTCCAGAACGCCTCACGTTCAGTCGGGGTAGTCTCTGCGTTACTTTCGGACACCCAGCGTGATGCTTTCATCGAGCGTACCCGTAAAGAGTACGAGACGGTGCGAATTCAACATGCGCGTAAGAAACCACGCACTCCGCCAGTCAGTTTGGAAGTCGCCCGAGAAAATGCGACCAGCATTGACTGGGAAAGTTACACGCCACCTGTTGCCCATCGCCTGGGCATACAGAAAGTGGAAGCCAGTATCGAAACGTTGCGCAACTATATCGACTGGACACCGTTCTTTATGACCTGGGCACTGGCCGGGAAATATCCGCGCATTTTGGAAGATGAAGTGGTCGGTGAAGAGGCTAAGCGCGTATTTAAGGATGCCAACGATCTGCTCGATAAGCTCTCTGAGGAAAAATTGCTGAACCCACGCGGTGTCGTCGGATTATTCCCTGCTAACCGCGTCGGTGACGATATCGAAATCTACAGCGATGAGCGCCGTGATGAAGTGCTGGTGGTCAGCCACCATCTGCGCCAGCAAACTGAAAAGACGGATTTCGCTAATTACTGTCTGGCCGATTTTGTGGCACCGAAATCCAGTGGCAAAAAAGATTATATGGGCGCATTTGCCGTTACCGGCGGGCTGGAAGAAGATGACTTAGCCGAGGCTTATGACAAACAGCATGATGACTACAACAAAATCATGATCAAAGCGCTGTCTGACCGACTCGCTGAAGCCTTTGCCGAATACCTGCATGAACGCGTACGTAAGGTGTACTGGGGTTTTGCCGCCAATGAAAACCTGAGTAATGACGAACTGATCCGCGAAAATTATCAGGGTATTCGTCCGGCGCCCGGATATCCGGCTTGTCCGGAACACACGGAAAAAGGTGAGATTTGGAAACTACTGGATGTAGAAGCTAACACCGGTATGCAACTGACCGAATCATTCGCGATGTGGCCCGGCGCTGCGGTTTCAGGCTGGTACTTCAGCCATCCTGACAGTAAGTACTTCGCAGTGGCGCAAATCCAGCGCGATCAGGTGGAAGACTATGCGGCACGTAAAAATATGCCCATCTCCGAAGTGGAACGCTGGTTGGCACCTAACCTAGGTTACGACGCCGACTAAAATATCCGTTAACCTTCGGGCTGACTCGACGTTGCTGACGTCGGTAACTCCACTCACTTACTGATGTAAGCTCTGGAGTTACCTTCGTTGCCGCCTGGATTCAGATCGAATGATTTAGGATATCACCTCTGCGTTTTTTACTAACTCAATTCACTTCCACATCAATATGTAACGCGTCATAGCGCCAATATTCCAGATCGCAGTCAATCACCCGGTCGTGCTGATCACGGTTGGTTCGGGTGATGAACAGCGCCGGGCTACCCGGTGCGATTTTCAGCGCGCAGGAAGCTTGCTCAGACAAGCGCGTAGGCACCATATCAAAACGTACCCGGCCGTAGCTTACGCCATACTGTGACGAGTAGAGGTCGGTCAGTGACTGCGTCAGATCGGCGCTGAGAATGTTTGGAAAGAATTGCGGGTTGAGGTAATGCTCAACATACAGCACCGGTCTGCCGTCGAGGTAACGCAAGCGGCGGATGCAATACACCTCACTTTCAGGCGGTAGCGCAAGCTTTCCGCACACGGCGTCACTGGCCTTCAGCGCTTGCGCATCAATCACTTCTGTTCGGGCACTGCGTCCCTGTTCCCGTGCCATCGCATGAAAATGGCTGCGTTGCAGCGGGTTATAGACAATGCGTGGCGGAGAAACAAACCAGCCGCGTCTCACTTCGCGATAGATCAACCCCTGTCCTTCGAGCTGGCTTAGCGCTTCGCGCAGCGTAATACGTGTGGTGGAAAACTGCTCGCTCAATTGTCGCTCTGACGGAAGACGGCCCTCAGCTGAAAAATCACCATTGGTGATTTTTTCGCTTAGTGTCAGGCAGATCACAGCCACGGTGGTTAAGGCTTCGCTCATGGTTACAGGCCTCATTTCAGTGCGTTTTTGCACCATTACGGCGATCTTTTGCTGAATTAGTGTGCGCTCGTTAACAGCATTCAGCTTAAAAATGCCGGTTTTTCGCACTGTAATATAATTATCACAATAGATCGTTAGATTGGCTTGGTTCTTGCTGGACTAGACCAGCACTCACACACCCTACCATCCGGAGCATTCGTTATGAAACAGTTGTTCGCTTCTGTGTTAACCAGCGCGCTCGTTCTTTCGACCTCAGCCGTTTTTGCTGCTGAGCCTCCTGCTGAACTCCTGAAAGCGGCGCAAGCTGAAGGAACCGTAAACAGTGTCGGTATGCCTGATGACTGGGCTAACTGGAAAGGGACCTGGAGTGATCTGAGCACTAAATATGCGCTGAAACACAGCGATACTGACATGAGCTCGGCGCAAGAAATCGCTAAATTCCTTGCTGAAAAAGACAATGCCAGCGCCGACATCGGCGATGTGGGTGCCGCATTCGGACCGGTAGCGGTGCAGAAGGGGGTCACTCAGGCCTACAAACCGACTACGTGGGATCAGGTACCTGATTGGGCGAAAGATAAAGACGGTATGTGGGCACTCGCTTACACCGGAACTATCGCGTTTATTATCGATAAATCTCAGGTAAAAGATGAGCCACATAGCTGGGCGGATCTGCTGAAAGGCAACTATAAAGTCACTATTGGTGACGTGGGCACGGCGGCTCAGGCGGCGAATGGCGTGCTGGCCGCAACCTACGCTATGGGTGGCAATGAAAAAAATCTGAAACCTGGTCTGGAATACTTCGGCAAGCTGGCAAAAGCGGGGCGTTTAAGCCTGACTGACCCGGTGATTGCTTCTCTGGAAAAAGGTGAAGTGCAGGTTGGCGTTGTCTGGGATTTCAACGGCCTGAGCTATCGTGACAAAATCGACAAAACCCGCTTTGACGTTGTCATTCCTTCCGATGGGACAATCACGTCCGGCTATACCACCATCATCAACAAATTTGCCAAACATCCAAATGCTGCAAAACTGGCGCGCGAATATATCTTCTCCGATGCCGGTCAGATCAATCTGGCGCGCGGTTATGCCCGTCCGATTCGCGCCGATCACATCACTTTACCTGACGACGTGAAAGCCAAACTGCTGCCATCCAGCGAATACAAAAATGCTCACCCGATTGCTGATACTGCAGCCTGGGATAAGAGCGCAAAAACGCTGCCGCGTCTGTGGCAGGAAAACGTCATGATCAATATGCAGCAATAACTGTCGCAATTTAGCAAGAAAGGCAAAAGAGTCGATGAAAAGCATTCTGGTGGTACTGGACGGCCTGAATTATCAGGTCGCCCGCGATGCAATGGGATATTTACAGGCACAGTGCGCTGCTGGACGCGGCCGCTTGTATCAACTGGAATGCGCATTGCCTTCGCTCTCGAGGCCTCTGTATGAGTGCATTCTCACCGGCGTGACGCCAGTTGAGAGTGGCATCGTGCATAACCACGTTGACCGGCTTTCAACGCAGCGCAGCATTTTTCATTATGCCCGTGATGCGGGGCTGACCACCGCCGCTGCGGCATACCACTGGGTCAGCGAGCTGTATAACCGCACGCCATTTGACCCGCCGCGCGACCGTCATACCAGCGACGAAACGCTGGCTATCCAGCACGGCCACTTCTATTACGATGACGGCTACCCTGACTCACACCTGTTTGATGACGCCGAGAGTCTGCGTCGTCGTCATGATCCGGATTTCCTGCTGATCCACTCAATGAATATTGATGATGCCGGCCATAAGTTTGGTCTTTCCACACCGCAGTATCGTAACAAAGCCAGGGTAGCCGACGGTATCTTGTCGCATTACCTTGGTGACTGGCTGGCGTCTGGCTATCAGGTGATCGTCACCGCCGATCACGGCATGAATGACGACCGCAGCCACGGCGGGATTTTGCCGGAGGAGCGTCAGGTGCCGCTGTTTGTGTTTGGTTCCGCCTTCAGTTTGCAAGACGCCGGACCGCTGCAAACTGAGCTTTGTGGCACGGTGTGTCAGCTGCTGAATATTACTCACGACAAACCGCACTGTGCGGAATTGCTGGCCTGAACCTCGTCCCTTTTTGAGGAGTACCGATGAAAGCCAAGTGGATCGCCGCATTATTCATGCTGCCGTTTGCGGTATTTTTTATCGCTTTTCAGCTGGCCCCGCTGGTTTGGGTGGCGGTCAGCAGTTTCTACAGTGACACCTACGAAGCCTGGGGATGGGGAAACTACAGCGATATCCTGACATCGGATTTCTATTTACAGGCCATGCGCTTCTCACTCGACATCTCCATCTGGTCGAGTCTGTTTGGTTTACTGATTGCGTTGGTGAGCAGTTACTCACTTCGACAGCTCGGCCCGACAAAGCTGCATGACTTCGTGATGTCTTTTACCAATATGACCAGTAACTTCGCGGGTGTTCCGCTGGCGTTCGCCTTTGTGATTTTGCTCGGGCTTAACGGCTGTCTGACGCTGATACTGAAAAAATATGGGCTGATGGAAAGCTTCAATCTCTATTCGAAAGATGGATTGATTGTGCTTTACACCTATTTCCAGATCCCGCTCGGCGTATTGTTGCTCTATCCGGCCTTTGACGCGCTGCGTGAAGACTGGCGCGAGTCAGCGGCGCTGCTCGGTGCCGGGCGCTGGCGCTACTGGCGGCATATTGGCTTGCCGGTGCTATTTCCTGCGCTGATGGGGACGTTCGTTATTCTGCTGGCCAATGCACTGGGGGCTTATGCCACGGTGTATGCGCTGACGACGGGTAACTTCAACGTCGTGCCGGTGCGAATTGCCGCACTCGTGTCGGGAGATATCTCTCTTGATCCAAACATGGGCAGTGCACTGGCGATGCTGCTGGTGGTACTGATGGCCTTTATTACCCTGATTCATCAGTGGTTGTTACGCAGGAGCTACCTGAATGTGCGCTGAACATTGGGCTGATTGCCGGGAGGAGTACCATGTCCCGCGCTGAAGGGCTTTACCATCGTCTGATTGTCTGGATCCTGATGATTATCCTGCTGTTGCCACTGGCCGCCACGCTGGTTTATGCGCTGGTGAACGAGTGGGGAGCGACGATTTTACCCAGCGGATTTACCCTGAAATGGATGACGGCATTGTGGAGTGACCCGCGTTTTCTGGTGGCGCTGGGGCATTCGTTGCTGATCTGTTTCGGTACGTTATTGTTATCGCTGGTGCTGATTCTGCCGCTGATGTTTGTGATCGCTTACTACTTTCCCCGGCTTGATGTGCTGATGAATGTGCTGATCCTTTTGCCGTTCGCTGTCCCTCCGGTGGTCTCCTCCGTCGGCCTGATGTCGCTCTATTCATCGGGGCCGCTGGCGATGACCGGTACGCCGTGGATCCTCATTGGCTGTTATTTCACCATCGCATTGCCGTTTATCTACCGGGCCATCTCTAACAATATGCAGGCGATCAATCTGCGTGACCTGATGGACGCTGCGCATCTGCTCGGGGCCAGTACCTGGAAAGCGGCTTTGCTGGTGGTCTTACCGAATTTGCGCAAGGGTGGAACTATTGCCGTACTGCTCTCGTTCTCCTTTTTAATTGGCGAGTTTGTGTTCGCTAACCTGCTGGCTGGCAGCCGCTATGAAACCTTGCAGGTTTATCTCTACAACATGCGCAACGGCAGCGGCCATTTCACCAGTGCCCTGGTTATCTCTTATTTCGTGGTTGTCCTGGCCTTTACCTGGATGGCTAACGTGCTGAATAAAGGAAAGAGCTGATATGTCCTATTTACAGGTCACGCATCTCAACAAACATTACGGTCAGACGCAGATCTTCAATAACATCGATTTCAGCGCCAGCGAGGGCGAATTCGTCACCCTGCTGGGGCCGAGCGGCTGTGGGAAATCGACGCTGCTGCGTTGCCTGGCCGGGCTGACCACGGTCGACAGTGGCCAGATCATTTTGCAGGGGCAGGATATCGTTCCGCTCAGCCCGCAGCAGCGTGGCATTGGCATGGTTTTCCAGAGTTACGCGCTGTTCCCCAATATGACGGTGGAAGGCAATGTGGCGTTCGGCTTGAAAATGCAGAAAGCCTCATCCAGTGAGGTGCACCGCCGGGTTGGGGACGTGCTAGCGCTGGTCGAAATGAATGATTATTCCAAACGTTACCCGCATCAGCTTTCCGGTGGTCAGTGTCAGCGCGTGGCGCTGGCGCGTTCCCTCGTCACCGAACCGCGGCTGCTGCTGTTAGATGAACCGTTGTCTGCACTGGATGCGCGGATCCGTAAACATCTACGTGAACAAATCCGCCGGATTCAGCGCGAAATGAACCTGACGGCCATTTTTGTCACACACGATCAGGAAGAAGCGCTCACGATGTCAGATCGCATTGTGCTGATGAATAAAGGAAAAATCGTACAAAATGCCGATGCAGAAACTCTGTATACTGAACCAGTTGATGCTTTCGCTGCCGGTTTCATCGGCAGTTATAACCTGCTCAGCGCCACGGATGCTCAGGCGCTGACCGGCCAGCACTACGGCGGTCAGGTAGCAATTCGCCCTGAATCGATTGTAATATGTCCGCCTGAACAGGGCATTTCTGCCCGAATCCTGCATCACAGCCTGCTCGGCAACGTCGTGCGCTACCGTGTTCTGGCGAATAATGTTGAGCTGTCGGTGGATGTATTAAACCGGTCTGTAGCCTCTCTCCTCGCAGATGGCATCGAAATTGGTCTACAGTTAGATCTTGTTACGTTACGGGAAGTTGCATGAGTCTGGCGCTGTTTGATCTCGATGAAACCCTGATTAACGGCGACTGCTCCAGTCTTTGGTCGGCCTTTATGGTTAAGCAGGGATGGGTTGCGGATGAGCAGGCTTTCCTGCAACGTGATACCCAGCTGATGCAGCAATATGCCGTGGGTCAGATGGACATGCAGGAGTACATGACCTGCACGCTGGCGCCGCTGAAAGGCCGCCCGGAATTGGACGTTGCGGTGATGGTTGAGCGTTATATTCAGGAAGTGATTGCTCCCCGCGTCTATACTGATGCACGTGAATGTCTGGAGCGGCATCGGGCACGCGGCGATCGCACCGTGGTGATATCCGCTTCGGGTGTGCATCTGGTTGCGCCGATAGCCCGTTATCTCGGCGTCAACGAAACTTTGGCGATTGGTGTCGGCATTGAAAAGGGGATTTTCACCGGCACAACGCAAGGCGTGATGACTTACCGTGAGGGTAAAGTTACGCGGCTGATGGAACTGATTAATCAGGATATTTCACAGCTACAGCACGCCAGTTTTTATTCGGATTCTCATAATGATCTGCCCTTACTGACTCAGGTCGGCAAGCCGTACGCAGTCAATCCGGACGCTATCCTGCACCAACACGCCCGGCAGGCAGGATGGCCTGTTTATGCCTGGCGTTAACGGAGCTGTTCTTTAGTGTTAACTCTTCTTCATTTGTTGTCGGCTGTTTCACTTCTCGTCTGGGGTACGCACATTGTGCGTACCGGCATCATGCGTGTTTTTGGCGCCAATTTGCGTCGCGTCCTCAGCAGCAGCGTTGAGAAAAAACCGCTGGCGTTTGTCGCCGGTATTGGCGTCACCGCACTGGTACAAAGCAGCAATGCTACCGCGCTGCTCGTGACGTCGTTCGTCTCTCAGGGACTGGTCGCGCTGGCGCCTGCGCTGGTGATCATTCTCGGGGCCGATGTCGGAACGGCGCTGATGGCGCGCGTGCTGACCTTTGATCTCTCCTGGCTCTCCCCGTTATTAATTTTCGCGGGCGTCTCCTTTTTCCTCAGCCGTAAACAGACCCGCGCAGGCCAGATGGGCCGTGTCGCGATTGGCCTCGGGCTGATTCTGCTGGCGCTGGAATTGATTGTTGCAGCCGCGACGCCTATCACCCAGGCCTCCGGCGTTAAAGTGTTGTTCTCTTCGCTGACCGGCGATGTCATTCTTGATGCGCTGACCGGTGCGGTGTTTGCCATCGTCAGTTACTCCAGTCTGGCTGCCGTATTGCTGACAGCGACGCTGGCGGCGACCGGGGTTATCTCCCTCAAAGTTTCGCTGTGTCTGGTGATTGGTGCCAACGTCGGCAGCGGGCTGCTGGCGATGATCAACGCCAGCAAACAGAATGCGGCTGGGCGTCGCGTGGCGCTTGGCAGCGTGCTGTTCAAACTGATTGGCTGCGTGATTGTGTTGCCTTTTATCGGCCCGCTTTCGGTTCAGCTGGCACGGCTCGGCATCCCCGATGAAGAGCTGGTGATCTATTTCCACATGTTCTACAACCTGATCCGCTGTCTGGCGATGGTGCCGCTGTCTGGCCCGATGGCCCGCGTTTGTGAACTGATGATTGCTGACGTGCCGGAAGATGACCCGCGCCTGCGTCCACGCCATTTAGATGTCAGTGCTATTGATACGCCTACTTTGGCTCTTGCCAATGCCGCCCGTGAAACCCTGCGTATGGGCGACGTGGTCGAGCATATGCTGATCCTTAATCATGAAGTGATGCACGGCAAGCTGGCGCAGGATCGTGAAGTCCGCCGCCTCGATGATGACGTTGATGTGTTGTATACGGCGATCAAACTGTATCTGGCGCAGATTAACAAAGAAGGGCTGGGCGAGGATGATTCGCGCCGCTGGGCCGAAATCATTGAAATGGCGCTGAATCTGGAACAAGCCGGTGACATTATCGAGCGCATGACCGCCGATATTGCAGCGAAATCTCATGCGGCCCGCCGTGCGTTCTCGGCTGAAGGGCTGACCGAGCTGGACTCACTCCATGAAAAACTGGTGGATAACCTGCGTCTGAGCCTGTCGGTATTTCTGTCAAACGACCTGACCAGCGCGCGCCGCCTGCGCCGCTCCAAGCACCGTTTCCGTCTGCTGGACCGCCGCTACGCACATGCGCACGTTGACCGCCTGCATCAGCACAACGTGCAGAGTATCGAAACCAGTTCGCTGCATTTAGGGCTGCTGGGGGATATGAAGCGCCTGAACTCCCTGTTCTGCGCTGTAGCCTATAACGTGCTGGATAAAGACGCGCAGGAAGATGATGAACGCGATGAAGTCGATTTGGTAAAACCGGCCTGACAGCCATAAAAAAGGCGCCTGACCGGCGCCTTTTCCACTTCTATCCTGCTGAATTATTTCTCTTTCTTCTCAACCGGCTTACCTGACCAGTAGCCTGCAAGCAGCGAACCCGACAGGTTGTGCCATACCGAGAAGAGCGCGCCTGGCAACGCGGCCAGCGGGCTGAAGTACATTTTGCCGAGCGTCGCCGCCAGCCCTGAGTTCTGCATACCGACTTCCATCGCCAGCGTACGGCAGGTGGTTTCGTCGAAGCCAAACAGTTTCCCGCCCCAGTAACCACTCAGTAAACCAATGCCGTTATGCAGGATCACGGCCACAATCACCACCAGACCTACGGAACCGATAAAGCCCTGACTTCCCGCGACCACGGCGCTGATGATGGCTAAAATACAGATCATCGAGAACGCCGGCAGCAGTGGCTCGACACGTTTAACTGTTTTGGTAAACAGATGATGAATCACCAGACCGGCAAAAATCGGGATCACCACGATTTGCAGAATGCTTAACAGCATGCCCACCACGTCGACTTTAATGTGGGTATCGACGTAGAAGCGGGTCAGCAGCGGGGTGGCAAAAACGCCGACCAGCGTGGAGACAGCGGAAATGGTCACCGACAGGGCGACATCCCCTTTGGCGAGGTAAATCATCACGTTGGATGCTGTGCCTGACGCCACGCTGCCGACTAAAATCATGCCCGCCGATAAATCTGCTGGCATGTGAAACAGTTTCGCCAGCACCCATGCCGCCAGCGGCATAATCAGATAGTGCAGGAACGTGGCGGCGGCAACCGGTGCCGGGCGTGATAGCACGCGCTTGAAATCACCGAACTCCAGCGTCACGCCCATCGCGAACATGATCAGCATCAGCAGGGTAGCAACGTGTGGGGCAATAGGCGTAAAGGTGCCCGGCGTATAGTAGGCAGCGAAGGAGAGCAGTACGGCCCACAACGGGAACAGGCGGGTTATTTTGGCTAACATGGTGAGGATCCCTTATTGGTCTTTGTTGTTTTTAATTATGTGATGTTGCAGGTAAAGCTTTGCCATAGCATTGGGGTTGTAGCATAAAACCGGGCGCATAAAAAAGCCGGGCACAAAGGCCCGGCATTGAAATGCACCGCGCCCGTTCTTATTCGAATAGGTTGCGGTGTAGCGTTTTGACGACCTGATCGGCATCGTTGCCCGGCACCAGGAAGCACAGGTTATAGCTGCTTGCGCCGTAACAAATCATGCGGATATTGAACGGGTCGAGCACGCCAAAAACTTCTTTGCCGACGCCACAGGCCTGAGACAATTTATTGCCGATGATGGCAATCAGCGCGAGGTTTTCTTCCACTTCTACACGGCACAGCGACGACAGCTCAGTCAGCAAGGAGGTGGTCAGCAGACTGTCATCAGAAGAGGTTGAACCGGTGGTATCGAGGGTCAGTGCGATACTCACTTCGGACGTGGTGATTAAATCCACCGAAATATTGTGACGCGCGAGAATGCCAAACACTTCGGCGAGGAAACCGCGTGAATGCAACATGCTCAGGCTGTGCAGCGTGACCAGCGTCTGTTTACGGCGCAGCGCCAGCGCGCGGAACAGCGGCGGATTATCGGTGGTATTGCACACCAGCGTACCGCCTGCCGACGGGTCTTTACTCGAGCCGACAAACACTGGAATACCGCGACGTACGGCCGGTAACAGTGTGGCGGGGTGTAACACTTTTGCGCCAAAGGTGGCCATTTCAGCCGCCTCTTCAAAAGCAATGCGGTCGATGCGTTTGGCGTCTGGCACCACACGAGGGTCTGTGGTGTAGATGCCCGGAACGTCAGTCCAGATATCCACCCGCGCAGCACTCAGCGCTTCAGCCAGCAGGGCGGCGGTATAATCGCTGCCGCCACGGCCGAGCGTAGTGGTGCGGCCTTTGCCTTCGCAACCGATAAAGCCCTGCGTGATCACCAGCGCTTGCTCAAGACGTGGCTGCAATTGCTGAATCGTCAGTTCGGACAACGCATCGGTGTCCGGTTCGGCGCGGCCAAAACGATCGTTGGTACGCATCACTTTACGCACGTCAAACCACTCCACCGGCACATTGCGCTGACGCAGGATCTCAACAAACAGCAAGGTGGACATCAGTTCGCCGTGGCTGACCAGTTCGTCGGTCAGTGCCGTGGACGTGGCGAGGCTTGCCGCTTCTGACAGCATACTGATGTTGTCCAGCATGCGGCCAATTTCGTCGCGGATCACGTCCGGTCTGTTCAGTTTGTCGATAATGGCAGACTGAATGCGACGGATCTCATCGAGCAGGAAAACGCGGCGTTCGGTGCCCTGGCCTACAGCCAGTTCAACCAGAATATTGGTAATGCCCGCCGAGGCAGAAAGGACCACCAGGCGTACATCGGGATTGGAGAGAACGACGTCGGCGCTGCGATTCATGGCGTCGAAGTCCGCAACGCTGGTGCCGCCAAATTTGGCTACGACCGTGGTGCCCAAAGGAGGGCGATTGGCGTTGCGGGATACAGCGTAATTCATGATAAACCTCGTGTCAGGGGCGCCGGTAAGCGACGACCATCTATTCCATAAGAATTGGCACTAGGGGGAGAGCGGGAAACGGGAGCAGGCGTAGAGATACTACGATACACCCAGAAGCGCCCCACCTTGCCGATACCCTCACAGGTATCTCGGTGACAACCCAGGGGATTCAGCCCCTGTAGTCGGTCTTCAGCCTGCCGAAAGCCTCTGACCTCGGCGCCGCTCCCCCTGATGTATCTTCGTAGGATTTCGGCTCCTCCGATACACTGCCTGGGCGACGCGCCTCTTCTGGCTCACAAAGCGTGCGTTAGCGCGCCTGCGAGTTAGGTGCTTAGGAATAACGGGTTATCGCTCTCCTGTCAACGGTCTGACGGCCCGCATCGATACATTTTGAGCAATTGTCATCTAATATTGTTTTCTGTCATTGCGAATACACAGATCTGACCTATCGTAAGAAAAGGCATCTCATCTCCGGTATAACGGGATACAATCAAGTCAGTTACGTCACATTTATTCTCAGCCTAAGAGCATTGCTATGAAAAATATCAATCCAACTCAAACCGCTGCCTGGCAAGCCCTGCAGCAGCATTTCGATACGATGAAAGATGTGCAGATTAGTCATCTGTTTGCTGAAGATGGCGACCGTTTCTCCAAGTTCTCTGCAACCTTTGAAGACCAGATGCTGGTAGATTTCTCCAAAAACCGCATCACCACTGAAACTTTGAACAAACTGCAGGCGCTGGCGAAAGAGACCGACCTTCAGGGCGCAATCAAATCGATGTTCTCCGGTGAGAAGATCAACCGCACCGAAGACCGCGCGGTTCTGCACGTTGCGCTGCGTAACCGCAGCAACACGCCGATCGTGGTAGACGGCAAAGACGTGATGCCGGAAGTGAATGCGGTATTGGCGAAGATTAAAGGCTTTACCGAGCGTGTTATCGGCGGTGACTGGAAAGGTTATACCGGCAAACCGATCACTGACATCGTCAACATCGGTATCGGCGGTTCAGACCTCGGCCCGTTCATGGTGACCGAAGCACTGCGTCCGTACAAAAATCACCTGAATATGCATTTCGTCTCCAACGTTGACGGCACCCATATCGCCGAAACGCTGAAAGATCTGTCTCCGGAAACCACGCTGTTCCTGGTGGCTTCAAAAACTTTCACCACGCAAGAAACCATGACCAACGCCCACAGCGCGCGCGACTGGTTCCTGAAAACAGCTGGCGATGCCAAGCACGTTGCGAAACACTTCGCTGCGCTGTCTACCAACGGCAAGGCAGTGGGTGAATTTGGTATCGACACTGACAACATGTTCGAGTTCTGGGACTGGGTCGGCGGGCGTTACTCACTGTGGTCGGCCATCGGCCTGTCTATTGCACTGTCCGTGGGCTTCGAAAACTTCGAACAGTTGCTGAGCGGTGCTCACGCAATGGACAAACACTTCGCAGAAACCCCGGCTGAGAAAAACTTGCCGGTTCTGCTGGCGCTGATCGGTATCTGGTACAACGATTTCTATGGCACTGAAACCGAAGCTATCTTGCCATACGACCAGTACATGCACCGTTTTGCTGCGTATTTCCAGCAGGGCAACATGGAATCCAACGGTAAATTCGTTGACCGTAACGGCAATCCGGTGGATTACCAGACTGGCCCGATTATCTGGGGCGAGCCAGGCACCAACGGTCAGCATGCGTTCTATCAGCTGATTCACCAGGGAACTAAAATCATCCCTTGTGACTTCATCGCCCCTGCGGTCAGCCATAACCCGTTGAGTGACCACCACGCCAAGTTGCTCTCCAACTTCTTCGCGCAGACGGAAGCGCTGGCCTTTGGTAAGTCTCTGGACGTGGTAGAAAAAGAGTTCGCTGAACAGGGTAAAAAACCTGAAGACGTGAAACACGTTGCGCCATTTAAAGTGTTTGAAGGTAACCGTCCGACCAACTCCATCATGCTGCGCGAAATTACCCCGTACAGCCTGGGTGCGTTGATCGCAATGTACGAGCACAAAATCTTCACACAGGGCGCTATCCTGAACATCTATACCTTCGACCAATGGGGTGTGGAATTAGGTAAGCAACTGGCAAACCGTATCCTGCCAGAACTTGCAGGTAGCGAAGAGGTGAAAGGTCACGACAGCTCCACGAATGGCCTGATTAATCGCTTCAAAAACTGGCGTGCCTGATAACGTAGTCATACGTTAAAGATTGCCAAAAATAAAAGGGTTAGCCTTAAGAGGCTGGCCCTTTTTAATGTCACTTTTTCTCTGCGGGCACTGTGTTATTCTGCAGTTATTAATAACAAAAGTGGGATGTGGATCACATGGCAGTATCTAAACGTGCAACGATGATAGCCGTCATCATGCAGCGGGTTTTGAACGTGTTTTTATTGGGGCTGGCGGCAATCCTGATGCTGTTTTTAGGTCGGGAAACTTACCATCTGGCCATGGTGTTGTTCGTTAATAATGACCAGTCTTCCTCCTATCTATTGATTGAAGGCATCGTGATTTACTTCCTGTATTTCGAGTTTATCGCGCTGATTGTGAAGTACTTTTCCTCGGGTTATCACTTTCCACTGCGCTACTTTATTTACATCGGTATCACGGCCATTATTCGTCTGATTATTGTTGATCACAAAAGCCCGTACGATACGCTGGTTTACGCCTGCGCGATTCTGGTGCTGGTGGTCACGCTGTTTCTGGCTAACGGTGAGCGTCTGCGCCGCGAGTAAATGCGTTCTGCAAGCCGATTGCTGCTGGCGCATTCTGCGTTAGAATGCGAGGCTGATGATTAATAGGGGAGCTCAGTGTTTCCCATTCACGGAGTTCGTAATGTCTGAGTCTCATTCCGCCGCACAGCCACCCATTCACTGGTTTGACGATCCGCAGCATGTGCCCGCTGACGTTGCCGACTGGCTGATGGAAATGGGCTCCATGACCCGCCGTTTTGAAAAGCAGGGCGTCACCGTCACGGTTCAGCCTAAACGCGAATGTTTTGTCACCCGTGAAGAGTTGGGTGAAAGTGAGGCGGAGCAACTGCCGGAAAGTGCGCGTTATTGGATACGCGAAGTGGTGCTGTTTGCCGATGGCGAGCCCTGGCTGCTTGGCCGTACGGTGATCCCGGAAGAAACGCTGACCGGACCGGATCTGGCGCTGGTGGATTTGGGCACGGTGCCGCTGGGTCGCTATCTTTTTGGCGGTAATACGCTAACCCGCGATTATATCCATCTCGGCCAGCTGCAACATGAGCAGGGCGATCTGTGGGCGCGCCGTTCGCGTTTGCGTCTTTCGGACAAGCCACTGCTGTTGACTGAAATTTTTCTGCCTGAATCCCCCGTACATCGCCCCGAAAACAAGGTGCAGAAGGGATGAGTCAGGCTAATCAACAAGGGGAGCAAAAGGTGCCTGTTAGCCTTTCTCAGGGCCATTGGCGGGATTACTGCCGCCTGATGCGCATTGATAAACCTATTGGTTCGTTGTTGCTGCTGTGGCCGACGCTGTGGGCATTGTGGCTGGCCGGTGGCGGTATGCCATCGCTGAAAATTATGCTGGTTTTCGTACTGGGCGTATTCTTTATGCGTGCAGCCGGTTGCGTGGTGAATGACTACGCCGACCGAAAATTTGATGGTCATGTTAAGCGCACGGCCAACCGTCCGTTGCCGAGCGGCGCTATCAGCAGTAAGCAGGCCAAAATCCTGTTTGTCAGCCTGGTGTTGGCCTCATTCCTGCTGGTACTGACCCTG
Source organism: uncultured Enterobacterales bacterium (assembly GCA_963519305.1). Lineage (GTDB taxonomy): Bacteria > Pseudomonadota > Gammaproteobacteria > Enterobacterales > Enterobacteriaceae > Ewingella. The sequence goes on along the minus strand of CAUQMS010000026.1, from coordinate 36,389 downwards.
AACCGCATGACCATTCTGCTGTCACTGGCGGCGCTGGCGCTGGCGTGGATTTATCCCTTCGTTAAGCGTGTCAGCAATCTGCCGCAGGTGGTGCTGGGTGCGGCGTTTGGCTGGGCTATCCCTATGGCCTTTGCGGCGGTAAGTGAAGCGGTGCCGCTGAGCTGCTGGTTGCTGTTTGCCGCCAATATCTGCTGGACCGTGGCCTATGATACGCAATACGCGATGGTAGACCGCGATGATGACCTGAAAATCGGCATCAAGTCGACGGCGATCCTGTTTGGCCGCTTCGACAATCTTATCAACGGTATTTTGCAGTTAGCCATGCTGGTGCTGATGGCGGCGGTAGGATATCTGACACAGCTGAGTGCGCCGTTCTATTGGTCGTTACTGCTGGCGGCGGCACTGTTTGCGCATCAGCATAAACTCACCGCTAAACGCGACCGCGATGCCTGTTTCCACGCCTTTCGCCAGAATAACTATGTCGGGCTGGTGTTGTTCCTCGGCATCCTGATGAGTCTGTCGCACTTCAGTTTCTGAGGCTGCTGACATCCGGATAGCAATAAAAAACGCCCGGTTCTTTACAAAGAGAACCGGGCGTTTTTGATCGTACTTTTAACGAAGCCAACTAACTCGCAGGCGGGCTCACTTAGTGATCGGTATCTCGCACATCCACTTTGGGTTCAGCGGGTGGTACGGAAGGCTGAGGAAGCTCAGATGGCATACCCGAGCTTTCGATAGTCAGCTTGATTTCCGGGGTCATTAAATCACTGAGAATGGTGTAAATTTCCCGCGTATGTTCAGGGATAGCATCGCCGATATCATTGATATAACCCTCTGCGCGCAACGTGCCCACCAGTGTCGTGAATACCGCTTTGTCGAAGAACTCTGGCGCATTGATACCGTGCAGCACTGAAAGACGCTGAGCCATAATCCGGCTCTCTTTCTCCAGCGCACCGCGGCTGATGCTCGGATTATTGCTGAGTAAGGAGAGGGTAATGGCGTAGCGCTGCAGCGTCTCCCGCACACCGGCTGCCAGCAGTTGCAGCGGACGGATACGTAACGGATTCAGCGTCAGCGTTTCACCATCGATCTTGATCAGTCCCTGACGTGCCAGCTCTGCACACAGCACTTCCAGTACGGTCGGCAGCTCTTCTTTGCTGTAGTGCATGAAGAGTTCGGCTTTCATCATTGGGAAAATCAGCGATATCTGACGAAGCAGTTCGGCACTGGTAACCGTACGGTGGTGCATGATGATGCTGGAAATCAGTGACGGCAGCACCAGCAGATGATGGATATTGTTGCGGTAATAGGTCATCAGGACCGCCTGCTCACGCGGCAGAATGATGATGTCACCAATGTTATCTTTCTCGACTTCGAACTTATTCATGTTCAGCGCGTGGTCGAGAAGCTGATCGGCCGTCAGATTCGGCACGGTAGAATCAGCGGTATAAGGCACATTGCGCAGCAATTGTAGGTAGCAGTCGAGCTGTTCGGTCAACTGCTCGCGGGTCAGTGACCGCTGGCGCGAAGCCAGAAGCGCGGTACAGCACAAGTTCATGGCGTTGGCCGCAGCAGAGTTATTGATGCGCACCATGATCTTGTCCGCAATGTCCTGCACGGTCGGAGTTAGCCAGCTTGGACGATGAGCTTCAATCGGGTCGATAGACTCACGCCAGGTCGGTACATTTTGATTGAGATACGTGGTGAGAGGCAGCGGCTCGCCAAAGTTAACGTAGCCTTGACCAAGATTACGCAGCTTGCGTAATCCGTTGATCATCTGCATAAAACTTTCTTTCTCTTTCGTCGCGCCGCGCAGCTCTTTAGCATAGGTACCGACTTCCATAACATGCTCATAACCGATGTAAATCGGTACCAGTGTGATAGGACGCGAACCTCCACGCAGCATGGCCTGAATGGTCATCGACAGCGTACCGGTTTTTGGTTCGAGCAAGCGCCCGGTGCGCGAACGGCCGCCCTCAACAAAGTATTCAACCGAGTAGCCACGGGTGAACAGTTCACCGAGATATTCACGGAATACCGTCGAATAAAGTTTATTGCCCTTAAAGGTGCGGCGGATAAAGAACGCACCCAGACGGCGGAAAATCGGACCGGCTGGCCAGAAGTTCAGATTGATACCGGCGGCAATGTGCGGCGGAACCAGGCCCTGATGATAAAGCACGTAAGAGAGCAGTAAATAGTCCATGTGGCTGCGGTGGCAGGGCACATACACAATCTCCTGACCATCCAGCGCCAGCTGACGCACACGTTCGGCATTATTGACGTTGATGCCTTTATACAGGCGGTTCCATGTCCAGCTTAATACGCGATCCGACAGGCGCACGGCTTCATAGGAAAAATCAGCGGCGATCTCTTCCATCAAAGCAATTGCGTTCTGCTGGGCTTTTTCATGGGAGATTTTTTTGCTGCGCGCTTCGTCTTCGACGGCTTTCTCAATCGCTTTGGACGCCAGCAGCTTATTGAATAAGTCCTGACGTACCGGCAGACGCGGGCCAACGGCCGCTAAACGCTGACGCGAGAAGTGCATACGCGCCACGCGGGCCAGTTTTTGTGCGATGGTTTTATCCGTACCGTGTTCGGTTGCCATATAGCGCAGCGATACGGTATTAGAGAAGCGCACGAAACTGTCTCGACCCAGCCACAACACAGCAAAGAACTTTTGCACGCCGTTCAGCACGCGCAGATGCGGCGTTTCTTGTCCTTCGCGACCCGGTGCACGCCCAAACATGACCGATACCGGTAGCATTTGAATGTCTAATTGCGGGTTGTTGCGATGCAAATCCAGATAGTCGTGGAACAGTTTTATCGACTCAAGCTTCGGCGTGTAATAAGTAAACACGCGCGGTCCTTCAGCGATAAAAACGTGACTCGGCAACTGTACGCCGTCGATTTCCAATGGAATAAGGGGATCAGGCAGATTCTGCGCCAGGCACTGAGTGCGTAAGGTCAGTAAATCTGTCTTCGAATGATAAGGCAAAACGTACAGGATCGGGCGAGTCGGATCTAAACGCAACTCGGTAACCGGATCTGTCGGAATGACCTTGCTCTTTACCAGCAATTTTAGTGGTAAATTCAATAAGGTATAATAAAGTCTACGCCAACCTGACATAAAAACGTGAAGCCTCTTCGTTAGCAATTCGCCGCAAGGATACCAGAAACTGGATTCGCGGTCTGTGGTGATACTCTGTGTGTTCTCTGGGCCTATCCGGCTGCCGCTTTGCTTGCTGCAACACCGAGGCTTTTAAGTATAAAATGCCGCACACTTTCTGATAAGACGAATATCACATGAAAAATGAATCTACCGGATTTACCCGCATCGTGAAGGCTGCTGGTTTTTCCCTAAAAGGCCTGAGTGCGGCGTGGAAAAATGAAGCGGCTTTTCGTCAGGAAGTGATCGGCGTGCTGCCCTTCATCATTTTGTCTTTTTTCCTCGATGTGACCAGCATTGAGCGCATCTTGTTAGTGGGCGTTCTGGTAATGGTGGTCATTGTGGAATTATTAAATAGCGCGGTTGAATGTGCTATTGACCGTATTGGGCCTGAATTCCACGTCCTGTCTGGCCGCGCAAAAGATATCGGCTCTGCGGCGGTTCTGCTGACAATTATACTGGCAGTTTTCACCTGGGTCAGCGTGTTTTGGCCGCATTGGTTCTAAAGCGGAATGCAGATTCCATATTTCACTTTAGCATCTGTTTTTATTCACTCTTAGGTTTTCATTCAGGGGTTACCTGTATATACTCACAGCAATACTGTATAAACAATCAGGGGGCGGGATGAAAGCTTTAACAGTCAGACAACAAGAGGTCTACGACCTCATTCGCGATCACATCGCCACCACCGGTATGCCACCAACCCGTGCTGAGATTGCTACGCGCCTGGGTTTCCGCTCACCTAATGCGGCGGAAGAGCACCTTAAAGCACTGCAACGCAAAGGCGTCATCGAGATTGTTTCCGGTGCGTCACGCGGTATTCGCCTGCTGATGGAAGAAGAAGAAGGTTTACCACTGATTGGCCGTGTGGCCGCCGGTGAGCCTCTGCTGGCTCAGCAACATATCGAAGGGCATTACCAGGTTGATCCCGCTATGTTCAAACCAAGCGCCGATTTCCTGCTGCGTGTTAGCGGTATGTCGATGCGTGATATCGGTATCCTCGACGGTGATTTGCTGGCAGTGCATAAAACGCAGGACGTGCGTAATGGTCAGGTCGTCGTCGCTCGTATTGATGATGAAGTAACGGTTAAGCGTCTGAAAAAGCAGGGTAGCGTCGTTCAACTTCTGCCTGAGAACAGCGACTTCGAACCTATCGTCGTTGATCTTCGCGAACAGAGTTTCAGTATTGAAGGCCTTGCGGTTGGCGTTATCCGCAACGGTGATTGGATCTAAATTACCACCGGCGGTAAAAAATTTTTCTTTACCGCCGCGGGTGAAATCTTTAGCTGTTATCGCTATTTACCACTCTGGAATAATCCTAATCGTGGCGATTATCGCTGTCATCTGAGGTAAAAACCAAATTCTCAACTACTCTTATTCATGTGGTAAGCACTTACCGTGTTGAAGAAAACACGACAACCTAACCCAAGGTAATAGGAGAATTTGTTATGAATAAGGACCAAACCGAAGGTAACTGGAAGCAGTTTAAAGGTAAAGTGAAAGAAAAATGGGGCAAGCTGACAGACGATGACCTGACTGTGGTGGAAGGGAAACGTGATCAGCTGGTAGGTAAAATCCAGGAGCGTTACGGCTACAAGAAAGAAGAAGCCGAGAAAGAACTCAAGTCCTGGGAAACGGATAACAAATATCACTGGTAAGCCGTAACTCCCCCTTGCGCATCAGTGATGCATCCTGAGAAATACGCTGCTCCTACCCGGAAACGCTTTCAGGATGTAAGGTACAGGGACGTACCGACCTTACTCTAACCCTGAGTAAAGATTACCTCTGTAAGATTCTTTCCAGCACTATCCCCTCACTACCTTACAAATCTAAAAGCCAGAAACTCTAAATGCGTTAACGCTTTTTAGTGACGATAGTATGATCGTGCCCGCAATGCTCATGACTGTCGCACTGTTCAACTATCTTACAATCTCCGCATAACCCGTGTGCTTCGACAACAGAGTGGCGCAATTCAAATCCTGAATCCATTGCCAGTTTTGCCAGACGTTCCTCGATGCCGTCGGTGGTTTTTTCTGTCACCAGCCCGCACCGGTCACAGATAAACAGGGCAGAAGTGTGGCTTGGTTCTTCAAAGTGGTGGCACAGAACATAACTGTTGGCTGATTCCACGCGATGAATAAAACCCTGCTCCAGTAAAAAATCCAGCGCCCGGTAAACAGTAGGGGGTTTAGCCTGGGGTTCGCTGACGCGCAGTAAATCCAGTAGATCGTAAGCACTGATAGCACCGGGCTGTTGCGTCATAAGACGCAGCACTTCAAGACGCTGCGGTGTCAGGCGCACATTGCGCTGCTGACAAAGTTTTTCCGCCTGAGCGAGTAATTGATCCGGATTAGTCAGGGTCATAAAAGGTTCTCTGAATACGCTGCTGGGTTAAATGCTTTGAACAAGCCGGCCCTGATTTTACCATGCTTCGGGACAATCGCCGAATTATGCGCCATTTCAGTGACAGGGGTCATCCTTCAGAATATCTTCGCCAGTATCTGCCCGTATATCCATATCCGATACCCATGAGCTGATGTTCAAGCTTGAGCGCAAAGCGCTTGAAACTCGGGGATGAGGCGGGGTGCTGAATCTTTGTTCTGTGATATAATCCACGATTACCCTCCGGCGAAGGCTTACTGCGTTTGCCGGGGAGCCCCGAACACCTTCAGCGAATCTCAGGTCGATGTCAGAAAATCAAAACGCCACACCTTATTCAGCCCCATTCTCTGCCCAACGCTTTTCTGTCGCGCCGATGCTCGACTGGACCGATCGTCATTGCCGCCATTTTCACCGGCTGATGACCGGCCAGACTCTGCTGTATACCGAAATGGTCACTACCGGCGCCATCATTCACGGTAAAGGTGATTATCTGGGCTTTGGTGATGCTGAACATCCGGTGGCGTTGCAGCTTGGCGGCAGTAACCCGGCCGATCTGGCACAGTGTGCCAAACTCGCCGAAGAGCGCGGCTATGATGAGATCAACCTGAACGTCGGCTGCCCGTCTGACCGCGTGCAAAACGGTATGTTCGGTGCCTGCCTGATGGCGCAAGCCTCGCTGGTGGCAGACTGCGTAAAAGCGATGCGCGATGCGGTGTCGATTCCGGTCACTGTCAAAACCCGCATCGGCATTGACGAGCTTGACAGCTACGAATTCCTCTGCGATTTCGTTTCGCAAGTTTCAGAAAACGGCGGCTGCGACACCTTTATCATTCATGCGCGCAAAGCCTGGCTGTCGGGCCTCAGTCCGAAAGAAAACCGTGAGATCCCACCGCTGGACTACCCGCGTGTCTACCAGCTGAAAAAAGACTTCCCGCACCTGACGATGGCGATTAACGGCGGTATCAAGACGCTGGAAGAAGCCAAAACGCATCTGCAACACATGGATGGCGTGATGGTCGGGCGCGAAGCCTATCAAAATCCCGGTCTGTTGTTGAACGTGGATCGTGAACTGTTCGGCATCGATACGCCACTGCGCACCGCGCCTGATATCATCCGCGCCATGTATCCGTACATCGAAGCGGAACTGTCAAAAGGGACGTATCTCGGGCACATGACCCGGCATATTCTGGGCATTTTCCAGAGCGTGCCGGGTGCGCGTCAATGGCGTCGCCACCTCAGTGAAAATGCCCATAAACCGGGCGCGGGCGTCGATGTGGTTGAGCAGGCATTGCAACTTGTGACTCAGCCGCAAAAAGTATTCAGTCAGGTGTGAACGCCATGGTTGAATTCACTAAAAATTGGTCTAATTGACGATGTTGCCACCCGGGTGATTTGATGTGTGGTAATAATAATTCAATATTTTCAATGCTTTAATCAATGCTCCACTCTGGCACGTTTCTTGTAATGCCTTCTGTACCTCAGATGGCATTTGTCAGGCTGACTCCGTTTTCTCGCTGTTTGTAAGGAGCATGCGATGCTGGAAATTCTCTTTGTGCTTGGCTTTTTCTTTATGCTGATGGTGACCGGTATTTCGTTGCTGGGGATGATTGCTGCGCTGATTGTGGCGTTTGCACTGATGATGTTTGGTGGGTTTTTGGCGATTGTTATAAAAATGTTGCCGTGGTTGATTCTTGCCGTTGCTGTCGTCTGGATTTACCGTGCTTTCAATAAGCCTGAGCTGCCGCGCTATAAGGGTCGCCGTTTGCCGTAAAGCCGGGCAGTGAAAGTTATGAAGATCAATATGTCGATTTATCAGCAGCCTGAGCGCCCGTTAAAATGTAATCGTTGCAGATATAACTTTTACTTATGTGGCATCGATCACAGCTTGCGGCTTAAAGTGCACTGAAATTTTATTAATCATATTTTTTAACATGACGTACTGCTAGGATGGATTTTCGCTACTGGCTGAAGGCCATACCGAAAAGAATTCATCAAATCCATGAGACACAAAATAGTTGCTTAAGCGACATCGTCCTTGGATTTACCTGGCAGTACCCTACAGCAGTACCGTCTTGAATCAGAGGTCGTCTGAGCAGAGACAGCATAAAAGGGCTTCCATATAAATGGAGGCCCTTTTTGCGTCTGGGATCTAAAGGGTCAGCGGCCAGGTATCAGCAGGCTCGAACCCTGAGTGGAGCGGCTTTCCAGCGTTTCGTGAGCACGCTTAGCTTCGGACAGCGGGAATTTCTGTGCTTCGCTGACGTCCACTTTGATAGCGCCGCTGGCGATCATCGAGAACAGCTCATCGCTGGCGGTTTTCAGCTCTTCACGCGTGGTGACGTAGCCATTTAATGAAGGTCGGGTCACAAACAGTGAACCTTTTTTATTGAGTATCGCCAGATCGACATCTTTCACCGGGCCGGACGCGTTGCCGAAACTGACCAGCAATCCGCGTGGTTTCAGGCTGTCGAGGGAGCGCTCAAAGGTATCTTTGCCGACCGAATCGTACACCACCCCGACTTTCTCGCCGCCGGTCAGCTCTTTGACGCGCGCGACGATATCCTCTTTCTGATAATTGATGGTCGCCCAGGCACCCGCGTGTTTGGCGCGTTCGGCTTTCTCATCCGAACCGACGGTACCGATAAGATTAGCCCCAAGCGCTTTAGCCCACTGACAGGCAATCAGGCCGACACCGCCGGCCGCGGCGTGGAACAGGAACGTTTCACCGGCCTTCACCTTATGCGTCAGACGCAGCAGATAATAGACGGTGAGCCCTTTGAGGAACGAGGCAGCAGCCTGCTCAAAGCTGATGGCATCCGGCAGCAGCGCGATTTTCTCCTGCGGCACGTTGTGAATTTCGCTGTATGCACCCAGCGCTGACTGCGCATACACCACGCGATCCCCGACCTTAATGCCGGTGACGCTGCTGCCGATTTTGCTCACGACGCCTGCCGCTTCGGTGCCTAATCCGGACGGTAACGAGGCCGTTGGATACAGGCCGCTGCGCATATAGGTATCGATATAATTGATCCCTATCGCTTTGTTCTCGACCTGCACTTCACCTGCTGCGGGCTCTTGCGGATGAAAATCGACATATTGCAAAACTTCAGGTCCGCCGGTGGCGGAAAATTCAATGCGCTTAGCCATTTTACTTCCTCGTTATCGGGTCTTTGGATAACCCTAGGCTATTTGATTGAGACAATCCAGCACGGGGGACGAACTGCTAAGACCAATTGGAAATGAGGCATCACAACGAAATATAATTGCGTATACTGACGCATCATAATGCTTCCCGTTTTGACAACATATTTCCAAAGCTTGTTTTGAAAACAGGCGCTTAGATCAGGAATTCTGCTACACATGGCAAAAAAACCGACCAATCAACAGAACGAACACCGCGATCGCCAGATGGAAGGCCTCAAGCTTCCGCCGCATTCGCTGGAAGCTGAGCAATCCGTTCTGGGTGGGCTGATGCTGGACAACGAACGCTGGGATAACGTGGCGGAGCGTGTGGTCAGTAATGACTTCTTCAGCCGTCCGCATCGCCTGATTTTCACCGAAATGCAGCGATTGCTGGAGATGAGCAAACCCATCGATCTCATCACGCTGTCTGAATCACTGGAGCAAAAAGGGGATTTAGACTCGGTCGGCGGATTTGCCTATCTGGCAGAGTTATCGAAAAACACGCCAAGTGCGGCGAACATCGGTGCTTACGCGGATATCGTGCGTGAACGTGCGGTAGTGCGGGAGATGATCTCCGTTGCCAACGAAATCGCTGATGCCGGTTATGACCCGCAGGGACGCAGCAGCGAAGACCTGCTGGATCTGGCTGAATCCCGCGTATTCCAGATCGCGGAAAGTCGTGCCAGTAAAGATGAAGGCCCGAAAAGCATCGACCGTATTCTTGAAACGACGGTATCGCGCATCGAGGAGCTGTTCCAGCGTCCGCACGATGGTGTGACCGGCGTGGATACTGGCTATGCGGATCTCAACAAAAAAACCGCAGGCCTGCAAAAATCCGACCTGATTATCGTGGCCGCACGTCCGTCGATGGGTAAAACCACCTTCGCGATGAACTTGTGTGAAAATGCCGCGATGATGCAGGAAAAACCAGTGCTGATTTTCAGCCTTGAAATGCCCGGCGACCAGATCATGATGCGTATGCTGGCGTCCATGTCGCGCGTCGACCAGACCAAAATCCGTACCGGCCAACTCGACGACGAGGACTGGGCGCGAATTTCCAGCACCATGGGGATTCTGCTGGAAAAACGGAACATGTATATCGATGACTCCTCCGGCCTGACGCCAACCGAAGTGCGTTCTCGTGCGCGACGTATTTTCCGCGAACATGGCGGCCTGAGCCTGATTATGATCGACTATCTTCAGCTGATGCGCGTTCCGGCGTTGTCCGACAACCGTACGCTGGAAATCGCCGAGATATCCCGCTCGCTGAAAGCGCTGGCAAAAGAGTTGCAGGTGCCGGTCGTGGCGCTGTCGCAGCTTAACCGAAGCCTCGAGCAGCGTGCCGATAAGCGCCCGGTGAACTCCGACTTGCGTGAATCCGGCTCCATCGAGCAGGATGCCGACTTGATCATGTTCATCTATCGTGACGAGGTCTATCACGATAACAGTGAAGAAAAAGGCATCGCGCAGATCATCCTCGGTAAGCAGCGTAACGGGCCGATCGGTACCGTGCGCTTGACGTTCAATGGTCAATTTTCCCGCTTCGATAACTATGGCGGTCCGCAATACGACGAAGACTGATAGTGCGGGGCTATTTTGCTTGCCATTTTGTGTCCGGGCAGTGCTCACTTTTTTGGAAAAATTGGCTCGTGTACTGCATATACACTCCGGTTTTTCCGCGCTGGCCGAACGCAAACTGGCTGCGCCAATAACGCCCTGTGCTTTCTGAGCGAAATTCAAAACTCCAATAAAACATTCATTTAAGGAATAAAAATGAAAGCGGCTACGGCTGTCATTGATTGCTGCGCTCTGCGACATAATTTGCAACGGGTGCGGCATTTTGCGCCGCAAAGTCGTGTGATGGCGGTGCTGAAAGCCAATGCCTACGGACACGGCCTGCCCGATTCGGCCCACGCGTTACAGGATGCAGATTGTTATGGTGTTGCCCGTCTGAGCGAAGCACTTGCGCTGCGTGCCGGCGGCGTGGTGAAGCCGGTGGTGCTGCTCGAGGGTTTTTTCAGCGCCGAAGATTTGCCACAGGTGGTGGCGCATGGGCTGGACACGGCGGTGCACAGCCTCGAACAGCTGGTTGCTCTTGAAGAGGCCAGCCTATCGAAGCCGCTCAATGTGTGGATGAAACTGGACACCGGTATGCACCGTTTAGGCGTACACCCGGCTGAAGCGGAGGCGTTTTATCAGCGTCTGTGCGCCTGCCCTAACGTGCAGCAGCCCGTGAATATCATGAGCCACTTCGCCCGTGCCGATGAGCCGGAGTCTGACGCCACGCCAAACCAGCTGAGCGTTTTCCAGCAATTTGTGCAGGATAAACCGGGGCTGAAGTCTATCGCTGCGTCAGGCGGTGTCTTGCTGTGGCCTGACTCGCATCGGGATCTGGTCCGCCCCGGCATTATTTTATACGGCGTTTCTCCTCTGGATGATGCCGATGCCGCACATTTCGGTCTGAAACCTGCCATGACCCTGACATCCAGCCTGATTGCCGTGCGTGACCATGTCGCCGGAGAGCCGGTCGGCTACGGGGGTATCTGGCGAAGTGAACGTGCAACCCGTTTGGGTGTGATTGCGATGGGCTATGGTGACGGTTATCCGCGTAGCGCCCCGAGCGGGACACCGGTGCTGGTCAATGGCCGCATCGTGCCGATTGTCGGGCGCGTGTCGATGGACATGATTTCGGTCGATTTAGGCCCCGACGCCCGCGATGCGGTAGGTGACGAGGTTATTTTCTGGGGCGAGGGATTACCGGTCGAACAGGTTTCTGACGCGACCGGTATCAGCCAGTATGAGTTGATCACTCAGCTGAGTTCACGCGTTGTCCGCGTCTATTTGGGCGGCTAATATCTACTTCTTCACGGCCAGCCACTGGCTGACCAGATTCTGATAATCGCCGGTGGCTTTACTCAGGTGCAGCCACTGGTCGACATACATCTTCCAGCTCACATCATCACGCGGCAGCATGTAGGCTTTCTCGCCATATTGCAGCGGCTTCTTCGGGTTTACCGCACAAAGTTTCGGGTAGTGTTTCTGCTGAAACAGCGCCTCGGAGGCGTCGGTGATCATCACGTCGGCTTTCTTATCCATCAGTTGCTGAAAAATCGTCACGTTATCGTGCAGCGCCAGCTGGGCCTCCGGCAGGTGGGTGTGAGCGAACGCCTCGTTGGTGCCGCCCGCCGGTTCGATCAGACGCACCGTCGGTGAGTTCAGCTGCGCAACGGTCTGGTATTTACGCACATCTTCGCAGCGTACCAGCGGAATTTTGCCGTCCTGATCAAGCGTGTTGGCGAACCAGGCTTTCTGCTGGCGTGCCAGAGTCACGGAGATCCCACCCATCGCGATATCGCACTTATTCGACGTCATATCCGCCATCATGGTTTTCCAGGAGGTCGGTACCCAGTTAACCTTCACACCGAGGCTGGCCGCCAGGGATTGCGCCATCGTTATGTCGATGCCTTCGTACTGCCCCTCTTTATTCAGAAACGTATAAGGCTTGTAGTCACCGGTCGTGCAGACGTTAATTGACCCTTTTTGCAGCACGCGATCCAAATGCGAGGGGGTGCCTTCGGCGTGAGCGGCCAGCGTGCTGGCAGCCAGTAACGTCAGGGTCATTAGCGTTTTCTTCATGGGGGTTTTCCTTGGTAGCGGTCAGCAGGACAGGCGTCAGGCGCCTTTATTTATAATTTTCTCAGTATATTGAAAAATCTGCATAAGTTGGTGTGTTATTTGTGGGCATGAAGCCTTCGCAAAATCACAACATTGTTGTCATCTTTTTTAACGAACTTTGATAGTCTGTGAAGTAATGTTGATCACCCGCCGAACAACACCCGCGCCAGTTTTTGAGCGGTATCCAGAAATTAAACCAGGAGATTTATACCGTGTTCCAACATGTCGATGCCTATGCCGGTGACCCGATCCTGTCGCTGATGGACAGTTTCAAAAACGACCCAAGAGAAAAGAAGGTTAACCTGAGCATCGGTCTGTATTACGACGAGCAAGGTATTATCCCGCAGCTGGCCTCAGTCGAAGCGGCTGAAAATCAGCTCAATGCGCTGGTGCAAACCGCCTCGGTTTATTTGCCGATGGACGGCCTGCCAGCTTACCGCAGCGCGATTCAGACGTTGTTATTCGGCGCGGAACACCCGGCCCTGCAGCAAGGTCGCATTGCCACTATTCAGACCGTCGGGGGTTCAGGCGCACTGAAAGTTGGCGCTGATTTCCTGAAAACCTACTTCCCGAATTCCGCCGTGTGGGTGAGTGATCCGACGTGGGAAAACCACGTGGCCATTTTTGGCGGTGCGGGTTTCGAGGTTCACACATACCCGTATTTCAATCCTGAAAGTCTGGGCGTGAATTTCACCGGGATGCTCGATACCCTGAAAACCTTGCCAGCGCAAAGCATCGTGCTGCTGCATCCGTGCTGCCACAATCCGACCGGTTCTGACCTGACGCCAGCCCAGTGGGATCAGGTGATTGAAATCGCTAAACAGCGCGAGTTAATTCCGTTCCTCGACATCGCCTATCAGGGCTTTGGCGCGGGTATTGATGCCGATGCCTACGCGATACGCGCTATGGCAGCGGCGGGCGTGACTTGCTTTGTCAGCAACTCGTTCTCGAAAATCTTCTCCCTGTACGGTGAGCGCGTTGGCGGTCTGTCCGTCGTTTGCGAGAACAGCGAAGCGGCGGGTCGCGTCCTCGGCCAGTTGAAAGCCACCGTACGCCGTAACTACTCCAGCCCGCCGAATTTCGGTGCGCAGGTGGTGGCGAAAGTGCTGGGCGATGTGCATCTGAAAGCCCAGTGGCTGGACGAAGTGGAAGGTATGCGCGTACGTATTCTGGAAATGCGCCAGACGTTGGTGAACAGCCTGAAAGTCGCGCTGCCGGGCCGCAATTTCGACTACCTGCTGCAACAGCGCGGTATGTTCAGCTACACTGGTTTCAGCGTCGCTCAGGTCGATCGCCTGCGTGAAGAGTTTGGTGTGTACCTGATCGCCAGCGGCCGCGTCTGCATGGCAGGCCTGAATCACCACAATGTGAAGCAGGTGGCCGAGGCGTTTGCCGCCGTCCAATAATTCCCGTCATACTTCGAGCCGCAGATGCATTGGTTGCGCTCATTCACCCCGGTCACATGGTACGGCCATGTGACCGGGGTGAATGAGCTTACCGCCTGCCTGCAACTCGAATTATTTAGAGGAATATTTATATGTGAAGGGCCGACTGTCATGTCGGCCCTTTTTTTTGGCTGCTATTCTTAACAGGCAACAGAGCTAACGGGAGAGGTTATGTGGCATCAGCAGATTTTCCGACTCGGCGCGAAATCGCGTGGTTTTCATTTAGTAACCGGTGAAGTGGTGAGCCAAATTCAGCGGCTGCATGAAATTCAGACCGGTTTGCTGCATCTGTTTATTCAGCACACCTCGGCTTCACTGACGCTTAATGAGAACTGTGATCCGACGGTGCGCGGCGATATGGAGCAACATTTCATGCGCAGCGTGCCGGAAAATGCGCCCTATGAGCATGATTACGAAGGCCGGGATGACATGCCGGGTCACATTAAAGCTTCGCTTTTAGGGGCATCATTAATGCTGCCTGTTTCAAAGGGCAAACTGGTGTTAGGCACCTGGCAAGGTATCTGGCTGGGCGAACACCGGATCGACGGCGGAGAGCGCCGGATCGTCGCAACCTTGCAAGGGGACGTTGAAATATGACCAGTACGGAACTGCTTGAATACTGCCTGGCCAAGCCCGGCGCGGACCATACGCTGAATAACCAGCGCAGCGCCAACCAGATCAAAGTGGCGGATGTGATGTTCGCCATGTTGTGCGAATGCAACGGGCGTGAAGCCATTTCACTCAAAACCAGCGTGGAACTTGCCGACGAACTGCGCGCCAGGCACAGCTGTATTATTCCCGGTGATCGCCTGAACAAAGCGCACTGGAACACCATTTATCTCGACGGTGAATTGCCCGACTCCCAGTTCTATTACCTGATCGACAGCTCCTATCAGCTGGTGGTGTCATCACTGCCGGAAGCGGCGCGCCACGGGCTTGGCGTTTAGCCGCTTACCAGACCCCAGTCGCCAGTGTTGCAGGTGAATACTGCACATGACGGCCGCGCCACGGCAGGGCTGCGCGAAAGCGCCATGCGCGGGTGAGTTCAACGCACCAGTAACGCTCTGCGCCTGCCGGGCCATTGAGCGCGTCAGGTTGCCAGAGGATCTCCGTGGTGCCTTGCAGATGCAAAATATCGCCGGTGTCGAAATCGGGAAACAGCAGAGCGGCACGTGGCTGCGCCAGTAAATTTCCCAGCGTGTTCATGAACTTATTGCCCGTAAAATCCGGTATCCATAACCGGTTGCCGTCCATGCGTACAAACCCCGGCTGGCCGCCACGGTGCGAGACATCCGCGCCGCCCTGAGGTGTGTCGCTATGGGCGTGGGTGGCGACAAAAAAGGTATCGGCGCTGCCGATAAGTTTGCGCGCGTTATCATCTAATGCGGTCAGATCTTCCCTGACCGGCAGCGGGCCGGGCTGTGCGCAATCGACCAGTTCGCGGATCTGAATATACTTTGGGCAGTTCCCAAAACTTTGATCGACTGCGATCTCAATGCGGTTCTTATCCATACGCCCGATCCTGCCGTTGGCGCGGTTACGCCGCCGGTTGGAAAAGTCGATTCCCAGCAGGCCGATTTCTCTGCCGCTGTGCATCGCAGCGAGCGCCGGATCATCCTGCCTGCGTGGCGCGTTAATGCGTAAATGAGTGGCATCCGGCGCGCTGATAAAGCCGCGCGGGCCGGTCAGCAGCGTTGCCACTGGCCAGCCGTGTTCATCGAGGGTGGAGGCCAGCACATAGGGTAGAGCGGCAAAAAATTCGCGGTGTTGCTCCGGCATGGCAGAGCGGATCGGTGCGCTGACGATCTCAAACTGTGCCAGTGCCTGTGCCCGCCGTTCGTCAGGGTGAAAAACATCGGGATGAAAAACGGTGTTGCTCATGGCGGCCTCCGGTGCGTCAGGACGCTATTGTGCCCCGGCGGGCTGCGGCAGTTCCGGCTGAGGCTGATATCCCGGCAGCGCCGCAATACGTGCCAGCCACTGGCGGATAGCCGGAAAAGACCCGAGTGAAATACCGCCTTCCGGTGCGGTGTGTACATAGCTGCAACAGGCCAGATCGGCAATGGTCACCTGACCGGTGGCCAGAAAATCATGTTGGCTGAGATGCTGCTCGAGGTGCGGCAGGAAGCGGCCCGCAACCGCCAGCGATGCCGCATAATCTTCCGGTGCCTTAAACTGCACGACCATCCGCGCCGACGCCACGCCGTAGCGGATCTCTCCGGCGGCTTTCGACAACCACTGCTGTACCTGCGCGGCCTGCACGGCATCTTCCGGCAGCCAGTGGCTGCCCGGCGCGTAACGCTTCGCCAGATACACCAGAATGGCGTTGCTGTCGGTCAGCACCAGATCGCCATCGACCAGTACCGGAATTTGTGCCATCGGGCTGAGCCGCTGGAATTCGGCGGTCTGACGCACGCTGGCCGGTGCCTCTTTGGCTTCAAATGGCAGGTTCAGCATGTTGAGCAATAAAACGACGCGGTGGCAGTGGCCGGAAAGCGGGCTGCCGTAGAGCTGAATAGGGGGCATGGTTTTTCTCCTGTCTGGGTTATAGCAACAGATTACTCTTGCAATAAACGAAGCGAATCCGTAAAGATTGAAATTGACTATTTCATATTGTGGAAGAATCTATGGATCGTCTGGATGAGTTAGAGATTTTCGTTGCCGTCCTGCAATACGGCAGTCTGGCGGAGGCGGCGCGGCGCACCCGGCGTTCTGCCCCGGCCATCACGCGTGCGATTGCCTCGCTCGAGCAGCGCTTTGGTGCACGTCTGGTTGAACGCACCACGCGGCGGCTGGCGGCTACGGAGGCTGGTGCGCGGCTGGCGGAGCGTGCGCAGGTGTTGATCGGCCATTATCAGGAAGCGTTGTTCGACACCACGGAAACCCAGCTCAGTGGCCTTTTGCGCGTCACTGCGCCGGTGCAGTTTGGCCGCAAACACGTCGCGCCGCTGGTGATGGAATTCCTGCGGCTGCATCCGGACATGCAAATTGAGATGGTGCTCAATGATCGCAATCTGGAGCTAATCGACGAAGGTCTGCATCTCGCGGTCCGCATCGGGCATCTGGAGGATTCCGGCAAAGTGGCGCGTAAAGTGGGCGAAGTCACCCGTATGCTGGTCGCCAGCCCGGCGTATCTGCAACAGCATGGCAGCCCGCAGCAACCGGCGGAACTGGCGCAGCATCAGATCATCGCCAGCACCCTGAAATCTCCGCGTAACGAGTGGCGTTTTGGCCCGAATGAGGACGGCCTGCGGGTGAAACTCTCACCGCGTTTACTGTTCAATGAAGTGGAGTCTCAACTGCTGGCGGTGCGCAATGGTCATGGTATTGCGCGGCTGCTGAGCTATCAGGTGGCAGACGATCTGGCCGCCGGAACGCTGGTCAGGCTACTGCCGGATGCCGAACCGCTGCCGATGCCGGTGCAGCTGGTGGTGCAAAATATCCAACGCATCCCGAGAAAAGTCAGAACCTTCTGGGACTTTGCAGCCGAAAGATTGGGGCAGCTGTCGCAGATTCATCCTGCATAACCCGCCATTATCAGAAAAGAGCAGGGTTGATGCGCAACCCGTCTGACTGAGGAGAAAGGAATGAACCGTTCTGTGCTCAACCGCGCCACGTTATTGATTCTGTCGTTATCTGTCCCTCTGCCGCTGCTGGCCGCCACGGCGCAAAGTCTGCCGGCGCAACAGGACCCGGCGCAGATAGCTAACCAGTTTCTGACCGCCGTTAACCCCGATAAAACCATCACTTTCCGGTTGTATGCCCCCGGCGCGAAGCAGGTGGATGTGGTCACCGGCGCCACGCTGGAAAACTATGTTCCCCATGCGATGACCAAAGATGATAAGGGCGTCTGGAGTTTTACCTCTTCTGCGATGCAGCCCGATCTGTACGAATATTTCTTCAACGTTGATGGCTTCCGTTCGATTGATACCGGCAGCGCAATGGCTAAACCGCAACGGCAGGTGAATACCAGCCAGGTTCTGGTGCCTGGCAGCGTGCTGGATGTTAAAGCGGTACCGCACGGCGAAGTGCGGGCCATTACCTATCACAGCAATGCGCTGAATGCAGAACGGCAGATCTACGTCTGGACACCGCCAGGTTATAGCGATGCGTCGCAGTCGCTGCCGGTGCTCTATTTCTATCATGGCTTTGGCGATACCGGCCGTTCGGCGCTCGATCAGGGGCGCATTCCCCAAATTATGGACAACCTGCTGGCGGAGCAAAAAATCACTCCGATGCTGGTGGTGATCCCCGATACCGAAACTGACGCCAAAGGCGCGATACCGGAAGATTTCGTGCCGAAAAACCGCCGCAAAGAGTTTTACCCGGCCAATGCGGCAGCCGCTGACCGCGAGCTGACGCAGGACATTATTCCGCTGGTGTCGAAAACGTTTCGCGTGCGTGAAGATGCTGACGGCCGCGCGCTGGCTGGCCTGTCACAGGGCGGTTATCAGACGCTGGTCTCCGGCATGACGCATCTGGATAAGTTCGGCTGGCTCGGCGCATTCAGTGGCGTCAGTACGACCAGTGTGCCCAATGAGCAGGTGGCAAAACGTCTGGAAGATCCGGCCAAAATCAATGCGCAGCTCAAGAACTTCACCATCGCGGTGGGGGAAAATGATCAGGTTACCGGCAAAGACGTCGCGGGGCTGAAAACCCTGTTGGAGCAGAAAAAGGTTAAATTCGACTATCAGGCTTATCCGGGACTGGGCCATGAAATGGATGTGTGGCGTCCGGCTTATATTCAGTTTGTGCAGAAATTATTTAAGTAAGTGAAAAAAAAACGCCACCTGAAGGTGGCGTTTTTTATGGCAGAAACCAAAGTATTACGCTGACTTCTTCGCCTTCTGCTTATGGTGCTCAAGTAAAGGTTTCAGGAAGCGTGCGGTGTGTGACTCTTTGCACTCGGCCACGGTTTCCGGCGTACCGGACACCAGGATCTCGCCGCCGCCGCTGCCGCCTTCCGGCCCGAGATCGACAATCCAGTCCGCAGTTTTAATCACGTCCAGATTATGCTCAATCACCACGATGGTGTTGCCCTGATCGCGTAACTGATGCAGGACCGCCAGCAGTTGCTGAATGTCGGCAAAGTGCAGGCCCGTCGTCGGTTCATCGAGGATATACAGCGTCTGACCAGTGCCGCGCTTGGAGAGTTCGCGCGCCAGTTTCACACGCTGCGCTTCACCACCAGAGAGCGTGGTCGCCGACTGACCGAGACAGATGTAGGTCAGGCCGACGTCCATCAGGGTTTGCAGCTTGCGCGCCAGCGCAGGAACGGCATCGAAGAAATCACGGGCCTCTTCAATCGTCATTTCCAGCACTTCGTGAATGCTCTTGCCCTTGTATTTAATCTCCAGCGTTTCGCGGTTGTAGCGTTTGCCACGGCACTGATCGCAGGGTACGTAAATGTCCGGCAGGAAGTGCATCTCGACTTTGATCACGCCGTCGCCCTGACAGGCTTCACAGCGCCCGCCCTTGACGTTAAAACTGAAACGCCCGGGGTTGTAGCCGCGTGCACGCGATTCCGGCACACCGGCAAACAGCTCGCGCACCGGTGTGAAAATACCGGTGTAGGTCGCCGGGTTGGAGCGTGGCGTACGGCCAATCGGGCTCTGGTCGATGTCGATGACTTTATCGAAATGCGCCAGACCGTCAATTTCACGATATGGGGCCGCTTCGGCTAGCGTCGCGCCATTCAGTTCGCGCTGCGCCAGCGGGAACAGGGTATCGTTAATCAGCGTCGATTTACCCGAGCCGGACACGCCGGTGATACAGGTAAACAGGCCAACCGGCAGGGTCAGCGTGACATCTTTCAGGTTGTTGCCCTTGGCGCCGGAAAGTTTCAGTACCTTGGTCGGATCCGCCGGAACGCGCTGTTCCGGCAGGGCAATCTCGCGTTTGCCACTGAGGAACTGGCCGGTGAGCGACTCAGGCACCGCCATAATGTCTTCAACGGTGCCTTCTGCGACCACTTCACCGCCGTGTACACCGGCACCGGGGCCGATATCAATCACGTGGTCGGCGGCGCGGATGGCGTCTTCATCATGCTCAACCACAATCACCGTGTTACCCAGATCTCTCAGATGAATCAGGGTTTCCAGCAGGCGTTCGTTGTCGCGCTGATGCAGACCGATAGACGGTTCATCGAGCACGTACATTACGCCCACCAGCCCGGCACCAATCTGGCTCGCCAGACGGATACGCTGCGCTTCACCGCCGGAGAGGGTTTCCGCCGAACGGGAGAGCGACAGGTAATTCAGGCCGACGTTAACCAGAAACTTCAGGCGGTCGCCGATCTCTTTCATCACTTTTTCAGCGATCTGCGCACGCTGGCCGGTTAGCTTCATATTGCGGAAGAATTCCAGTGCGTGGCCGATGCTGTAATCTGAAATCTCCGGCAGCGTGGTCTCTTCAACAAACACGTTGCGCGCTTCTTCGCGCAGACGCGTGCCTTTACAGGAAGAGCAGGAGCGATTGCTGATGTACTTCGACAGCTCTTCGCGCACGGCGCTCGACTCCGTCTCTTTATAACGGCGCTCCATGTTGTGCAGCACGCCTTCAAACGGGTGACGGCGAATCGAAGTGTCACCGCGATCGTTGATGTATTTGAACTCGATGGTATCCTTGCCGGAACCTTGCAGGATGGCGTATTTCACATCGCTGCTTAGTGCATTGTAAGGCGCTTCCACGTCGAATTTGTAGTGCTCGCCGAGTGAGCGCAGCATCTGGAAATAGTAGAAATTACGGCGATCCCAGCCACGGATTGCGCCACCGGCCAGCGACAGCTCAGGATTTTGCACCACGCGTTCCGGATCGAAGAACTGTTGCACGCCCAGGCCGTCACAGGTCGGACAGGCACCGGCCGGGTTGTTGAACGAGAACATACGCGGTTCGAGTTCACTCATGCTGTAGCCACAAATCGGACAGGCAAAGTTGGCGGAGAACAGCATCTCAGGGGCTTTCGGGTCATCCATGTCGGCGACCACGGCGGTGCCGCCGGAGAGCTCGAGCGCCGTTTCAAAGGATTCGGCCAGGCGCTGTGCGATGTCTTCGCGCACTTTGAAACGGTCAACGACCACTTCGATGGTGTGCTTTTTCTGCAACTCCAGCTTCGGCGGATCGGATAGATCACAGACCTCGCCATCGATACGCGCACGGATGTAACCCTGCGCCGCCAGATTTTCCAGCGTCTTGGTATGCTCGCCTTTTCGATCTTTGATGATGGTCGCCAGCAGCATCAGGCGCTGGCCTTCAGGCTGCGCGAGCACGTTGTCCACCATCTGGCTGACGGTCTGCGCCGACAGCGGCACATTATGATCCGGACAGCGTGGCTCACCTACGCGGGCAAACAGCAGGCGCAGGTAGTCGTGAATTTCAGTAATGGTACCGACGGTTGAACGCGGGTTGTGCGACGTCGATTTCTGCTCAATAGAGATCGCAGGAGAGAGACCTTCGATATGATCGACGTCCGGTTTTTCCATTAAAGATAAAAACTGGCGGGCATAGGCAGACAGCGACTCAACGTAGCGACGCTGACCTTCTGCATACAGGGTGTCAAACGCCAGTGAAGATTTGCCTGAACCCGATAAGCCGGTGACAACAATCAGTTTGTCGCGCGGGATAATCAGGTTGATATTCTTGAGATTATGGGTGCGTGCGCCCCGAACTTCGATCTTATCCATTCATCATTCCCGGATTAACTTGATAGCTCACCGTGCCGGTGACCGTCGGTAAAACTGGCATCGCTGCGGTCAACGAATCGGGCACAGAGAAGAACGTAACGCGCAATTATGACACAAATCACAGTCTATGCCACCTCAAAACCTGAATGTATATCCAGTACTCGATGTAACAGTAGATGCTTTGCTGAACAATCTGGAAAGAATGTCGCAGCGAATTACATCCGTGGTACGGAGGCTACGTTTTGTGGTTATAATGTCGCAAAGTGAATTCCTCACCTTCAAACTGTGGTTTCAACCACGACATACATCATCAGGAGAATCCACATGGCCAGCAGAGGCGTAAACAAAGTCATTCTCGTCGGTAACCTGGGTCAAGACCCGGAAGTCCGCTACATGCCTAACGGCGGTGCCGTTGCCAACATTACTCTGGCGACGTCTGAAAGCTGGCGTGACAAAGCCACCGGCGAACAGAAAGAGAAAACAGAATGGCACCGTGTTGTGCTGTTCGGCAAGCTGGCAGAAGTGGCTGGCGAATACCTGCGTAAAGGTTCTCAGGTTTATATCGAAGGCGCATTGCAGACCCGCAAATGGACCGATCAGGCTGGCGTTGAAAAATACACTACCGAAGTGGTTGTGAACGTTGGCGGCACAATGCAGATGCTCGGCGGCCGTGCCGGCGGCGGCGCACCAGCAGGTGGCGGTCAGGCTTCAGGCGGCCAGGATTCCCAAGGCGGCCAGAGCGGTTGGGGTCAACCTCAGCAGCCACAAGGCGGCAACCAGTTCAGCGGCGGCCAGCAATCACGTCCTGCTCCACAGCAGAACAATGCGCCAGCGCAAAGCAATGAACCACCAATGGATTTCGACGACGATATCCCGTTCTGATGGTGCGCCTGCGGGCATCCATGTCAGAAAAACAAAAAGCCCCGGAAGGGGCTTTTTAACGTCTGGATACTGCATTCCACTGCTCAAATTTCGAACTTAGCCCCTTTCACCACGATCTCTCCGAACTGCAGATGGTGCATAAATTCGCGCAGGATAAGCAGGGTAGCGGCGAAGTCGTTGCCGTCCGGAATGCCTTCGAAGCTGGCGGGACGTCCGTTAATCACCAGTGCCAGACGGTCAAATGTGCGTTCAATGGCATCAGCGGAGAGTTGCATTTCTTCGTTTTCCGCCACGCCCGCCAGACGGGCAAGGGCGCGGATATCATTGTCGGTGCTGGTCAGTTTTGCATGGGCGGGGATGTCATGCCGAACGCGCATGATCTCATCTTCGACGGCCATGATTGCGTTTTCCATCTCATCCGGCGTCGGTGGCGTATGACGAAAATAGCCCAGTGATGTCAGCTGTGAACCCAGCGTTAGCAGTGCTTGTGTCACGTCGCCGTTCTCCTGGCGGACGGTGATTTCGGTCTGTTCACTGCCAATATGTAATGCAACGGTTGAAGAGGTCATAGACACCTTTTTCTTTGCTGTGGTTCTGAGTCAGGAATCATTCAACTTACTCCCGTTTAGCAGGATTAGGCAATCCTTGTACAGTATTGGTCTATCGCCGATTTCACTCCAGCCCCCACTATGAATGTACATTCACTGAGCGGCGCGACCGCAGCGGAGTCATTCATGTCATCTGCCCCAATTAAACAGATCGACCAGATTTACATCAACGGCGAATTTGTCACGCCGCACGGCAACGAAGTGATGGATCTCATTAATCCTGTGACGGAGCAGGTCGTTTCGCAGGTCCGGCTGGCGGATGAAACCGACACCCAGCGCGCCATTGAGGCAGCGAAGGCGGCCTACGTCACTTTCTCAAAAACCAGTAAAGCGCAGCGGATCCGATATCTGCAACAACTGCACGACGCCGTACTGGCGCGAGCTGATGAGCTGGAAGCCGTAATGATCGCCGAATACGGCGGACCGGTATGGATGTCACACGGCACCGTGGCTCGCGCGTCAAACTCCTTCCTCCAAACCATCAAAATTCTGGAAGAGTACGATTTTGTCCGTCAGATTGGCCGGGCAAAAGTGGTGATGGAGCCGCTGGGTGTGGTCGGACTTATCACCCCCTGGAATGCCAACTATGGTTTTATCTGCAACAAAATGGCGACAGCGCTGGCAGCGGGTAGCACGGTGGTGATTAAGCCGAGCGAACTGAGCGCCGCACAGACGCAGCTTCTTACCGAATGCCTGCACGACGCTGGTCTGCCGCCGGGCGTATTCAACATTGTTACCGGCCGTGGCGACGTGGTGGGGGCGGAAATCACCCGTCATCCTGACATCGCCAAAATCTCTTTTACCGGCTCAACGCTGGTGGGGAAAACCATCGCCCGGGGTGCAGTCGATACGATGAAACGTGTAACGCTGGAATTGGGCGGCAAGTCTCCTAATGTGATCCTCGACGACGCCGATCTCGGGAAAGCGATGCCACTGGCGCTGATCATTGGCACCCTCAACAGCGGGCAGGCTTGTCTGGCCGGTACACGTCTGCTGGTGCCGGAAAGCCGTCTTGAAGAGGTGAAACAGCAGCTTAAAAAAGCCGTATTGCAGGTGAAAGTCGGTGACCCGGCGCAAAGTGATACGCAAATCGGCCCGCTGGTCACGGCCAGACAGTATGCACGGGTGCAGGACTATATCCGTCAGGGTATCGCCGGGGGCGCGGAGCTGTTATGTGGTGGCGAAGGGCGGCCGGAGGGGCTGAGCCGCGGCTATTTCGTCAGGCCGACGGTGTTTGTGAACGTAACGCCGGACATGACCATTGCCCGCGAGGAGATCTTCGGGCCGGTGATTTCCGTACTGACCTATAAAACGGTGGAGGAAGCCATCACTATGGCTAACGACACGGTGTATGGTCTGCACGCCTACGTCAGCTCTACTGATCGGGAGAAAGCCCGCGCCGTGGCGTCAGAGATTGTCGCCGGGCGCGTGTTTATCAACGGGATGTATGACGAACCGGGCGTCCCTTTCGGCGGCTTTAAGCAGTCAGGTATCGGGCGTGAATTTGGTACTTACGGGCTGGAGGCGTATCTTGAGCCTAAAGCCACTATTGAAAATGAATAACTGACGATGAACCGACAGCCAGACAGCGCAGGCACAGCACACCCGCCCGTCCTCACGCGTTTACGCCAGCGGGTGCAGGGGCTTTATACCGGGCGCGATGCCGACGATCACTATGTCTCAACCCCGCTGCCGTGGCTGTCGTTTATCCGTTTCACTCAACCCACTGAGCTGAACAAAGGGATGCTCGAACCATCGATGTGCATGGTGTTGCAGGGGCTGAAAAAAATCCTGATCGGGCGCGATGTGACTGAATACGGCGCGGGCAGCTATGTGTTGTCAGCGATCGATATGCCGATCTCCGGGCAGGTCACGCAGGCTTCGCCGGAAGTGCCTTACCTGGGGATCCGCATCGATCTGAATATTCAGGAAATGGCGGATTTGATCATCGACATGAAACTGGCACAACCCGCCGCTTGCGGATCCGGCGCGGCGGCTTACGTCACGCAGTCGGACGCGGATTTGCAGGATGCTTTTTTGCGTCTTATCACCATGCTCGACAAGCCGCAGGAGCTGCAGGCGCTGGGTGCGCTGGTCAAAAAGGAGATCTTTTACCGGCTGATCACAGACCCGAAAGGTGACGTTTTTTATCACCATCTGCTCTCGTATTATCAGGGCAAAGGGGTGAGTGAAGCGGTGCAGTGGATCAAGGCGAATTTCTCCCGGCCACTGCGCATGGATGAGCTGGCGAGTCTGGTCGGGATGAGCGTATCTAATCTGCATCATCGTTTTAAAGCGCTGACGGTGATGAGCCCGCTGCAATACCAGAAACAGATCCGTTTGCTGGAAGCGCGACGCCTGCTGCTGGCGGGAAACATGGACGCCGCCACCGCGGCATTTCAGGTGGGTTACGAAAGCCCGTCGCAGTTTAACCGCGAATACCGCCGCTCGTTTGGCGCGCCGCCGTTACAGGATATTGGCCAGCTTAAACAGCAGGGCGTATCACTCTGAGCCGTTCTTGAAGGGTGGGCTTGTTTGATCAACATGGCCTGAAGCTCAGCGTCAGGCCAACACATCAGGCGTACTGCGCTTCACCGTTGCCGAAGGACCAGTTCTCTTTCGGCACCTCGACCAGGCTGATAAACACGTCTTCCAGCCGCATCCCGGTTTGTTCGTGCAGGCCATAGGCAATGGCGTGATAAAAGGCTTTCTTCATCTCCAGAGTGCGGCCCGCGTTGAGCGTCACCTGCACCACGATGCAGTTCTGGGTGCGCTCTATTGCGAGGTAGTCAGGGGAGATCATCATCTCCTCGGGCGTATGCTCGGTGATGACAATAAAACGGTCGTTTTCCGGCACATTCAGATGGCTTCTCATGGCGTTATAAATCACGTCACCGATAGCTTTGCGGAAAGTTTCGGGTTTACCTTCAATCATATCAACACGAACGAATGGCATGGAATTTCCTTAAAAGAGTGCTTAATCAATGCGAAGGAGGGCGTGTCTTATGGGTTATGCACGGCCCCTCAGGTATGAACAGTTCAGACAGTAAAGTCTAGCTGAATTTTAGCTGCCTCCGCACTCTGACTCAGTTCAGTGCCTTTTCGGATTTACGAAACATCTCCAGCCAGCGCGGTCTGGCGAACATCACCAGATTACCCAGCAGAATCATCCCCAAACCCATCACTGCATTAATGTGCCACTGATAGCCTTCGCCGAAGGTTGAGACGGTCAGGGCCACCAGCGGGAACAACAGCGTGCTGTACGCTGCCTGACTGGCACCGATACGACCGACCAGACTGAAGTATATCCCGAAAGCCAGGACGGAGCCGAAGACCGACAGATAGACCAGTGAGCCGAGATATTGTGGCGTCAGGTCGATGGCGAAGGATTCACCCTGCGAGAAGGCCAGGGCGCCGATGATCGCCGTGCCGTAAAACATGGCATAGGTATTAGTGGAGAAAACGTCCAGCCCGCGTTGCTTGTGGCGGGTGCTGATCATATTGCCCAGTGAGAAGCCGAAGGTGCCAAGTAAGCTCAGACCGATGCCTTTGAGCAGCTCCGGCGCAATCTGTGATGCGGTTAAGTCGTGCCAGAACAGAGTGACGATCCCCACCAGCCCAAGCAGCGCGGCAGGAATAAACGTCGGGCTGAGTTTCTGGCGGAAGAACAGCATGCCGTTGATGGCGTTAAACAGCACTGACATCGAGAAAATTACCGACTCCAGCCCGGTATTGATATAGGCCGCAGCGTGATAGAAGCAGTAGAAGTTGAAGCTGAAGACGCAGCATCCCTGCAGAACGCAAAACAGGTGATCACGTAACGGCAGGCGGCGCAGGCGGCGTGTTGCCAGCAGCGCAACCAGCATAATAATAGCTGCCAGCAGAAAGCGGTAGAAAATGGACACCGTGACAGGCACGTCGCCCTGTTGCAGGTAGATGGCAAACCAGGTGGTGCCCCAAATCAGGATCACAGAAATATATAACAGCGCGTTCATGGCATTACTCAGTAATAGAAAACAACGGGTTGGGGGGAAGTATCCTTAAAGTCCCCGCTCGCTGCTTTCAGCCCCTTGCTGCCGGTTGCATATTCTTGCGCTTTTTTTTGCCCCGCCGGGCAGCAACATCTGGCTGTAAGGCCTACTCAAACGGTACACTGGCGCTCTTTATTCACTCAGACGGTGCGCGATATGACCAAGGGATATCAGGCTTTCGAAACGCTCAGGAAGCACAACGCTTTGCTGCATGACAGCGTGGAGCTAGGCTCTGGCATTCAGCTTGCGGCCTGGTCGAATAAAAATGACTGCGTGACACAGGAAAATCCAGACCACCATACGCTCAGCTTGTATGTCGCCGACGGCTACGAAACCTACCACAAGACGCGCGCGGGCTGGCGCAACGGCGGCGGCCCGGACCGGTTCTGCATCATGCCGAAAAACAGCATGTCGAGCTGGGACGTGCGCGATGACCTGTCGTTTGTACACCTGTATTGCAGTGACCAGCACCTGCGGCATCTGGTGGAACAAACCTGGGAACGCAGTCCGGCCAGTATTCAGCTGGAAGAGCGCACGTTCGCTGAAGATCCGCAAATTACGCTGCTTTATCGCCAGTTTTTGCTCAGCAGCCAGTGGCAGGAGAACAGCAATCAGTTGATGCTCAGCAGCGCCGCTACATTGCTGATGGCGCATCTGGCGAAGAACTACACGCAGTTGCAATGGGCCTTGCCGACGGTGCGCGGCGGATTGTCCCCGTCGGTGCTTAACCGGGTTAAAGAGTATATTCATACCAATCTGTCCCAGCCGCTTTTGCTGGCTGAACTGGCTGCTATCGCCGCCCTGAGTGAATTCCATTTTGCCCGCATGTTCAAACAAAGTATGGGGCTGGCACCGCACCAATATGTGATGAATGCGCGTCTGATTCAGGCCGAAAACCTATTGCTGAATAGCGCGATGGACATCACTTCGATTGGCCTTGAGTGCGGTTTCAGCTCAACCAGTCATTTCAGCAACCGTTTTAAAGCCATGCGCGGTATGACCCCGACGGCGCTGCGCCAAAAATAATCTGCCCGCAAAACCCCATTCCCCCTGCCTTTATTCAGTGCTAGCTTATGATTCATTGATCGTTAATGAGCCTGAACCATGCATACTGCTGCCCCCGTTTTAGAAACTGAACGCCTTATTTTACGTGCCCACTGCGTGGACGATTTCGAGGCTATTGCCACGCAATGGGCCGATCCTGACGTGGTGAAATATATTGGCGGCACGCCGTCCTCACGCGAAGCCAGCTGGAGCCGCCTGCTGCGCTATCCGGGCCACTGGCAGATGATGGGGTTCGGTTATTGGGTTGTTTCTCTTAAAGATGGCACCTTCGTTGGCGAGATTGGCCTGGCAGATTATCAGCGCGAGATTTCCCCCTCGCTTGCCGGTTTGGCCGAAATGGGCTGGGTGATTTCCCCTGCTTTTCACGGCAAAGGGTATGCGTTTGAAGCCGCGCGTCGGGTGCTGGAATGGGCGGATGCTCATCTGGATCGCCAGCTGTGCTGCATTATTGATCCGGAGCATCAGTCCTCTGTCCGGCTGGCCGAAAAATGTGGCTTTGTTGCACAAAGTGACGCGTTATATCACGGTGCCGCGACGCGTATTTTCAAACGCAGCGGACCGCGCTTTTAATACCGAAAGTCATAACTGAATAGAAGTCACATCGGAAGTAATACCGGAAGTTTTTCTTTTAGTGAGGAGGGCTTATGCTGAAAATATTGGGAAAAGCATCGTCAATAAACGTGCGCAAAGTGCTGTGGACCTGCCACGAACTGGGGCTGGATTATCTGCGTGAAGATTTTGGCGCCGGTTTTCAGCCAACAGATACGCCGCACTTTAAGGCGCTTAACCCGAATGCCATGGTTCCTGTACTTGTTGACGGGGATTTTGTCCTGTGGGAATCCAACGTGATTTGCCGTTATCTGGCCGTCAGGGAAGGGCGTACCGATCTGCTGTCGGCAGATCCACAAACCCGCGCGCTGACGGAACAATGGATGGACTGGCAGGCGGGCGAACTGAATAACTCGTGGCGCTATGCCTTTCCTGCGCTGGCGCGCAACAGCCCGCAGCATACTGACGAAACCCTCATTAAGGCCGGTGTCAGCGACTGGAATCGCCATGTGCAGATGATTGAAGAGCAGTTACAGCGCAGCGGCGACTACATTCTTGGGAATAATTTTACGCTGGCCGATATTCCGGTTGGGCTATCGGTCAACCGCTGGTCGATGACGCCGATGTCGCGCCCGGCGTTGCCTGCGGTCACGGCCTATTATGAAAGACTGAATCAGCGCGAAGGTTTTCGCCTGTTCGGACGCAATGGCACTCCGTAACATAAAAAACGGCGCGGAAAGGTGAATTTCCGCGCCGTCTCAGTTCAGCGTATTTTTCTTTCTCTGGGGCGGATTATTTAAAATCTACCATCATCAGTTCTGAAATTGACTGGCCGCGCGTGGATGTCACGCATTTATCAATATAACTTCTGAACGGCGCGGGTTTTGGCATACCCATATCCATTAAACGCTGGTTATCAAATTTGACATTTAATTCAGCAAATCCACCGTATAATTTAATAGCACGTAAGATAATCTTATCATTGCAGGGGCCAAGAATATCTTTGAACTGTTTTCTGATGCCGGTGAAATCCTGATATGTTATTTGTTTATATTCGTCGACAATCTTTTTAGTATTCCCCGCTTTGGCGACAAATGTATCTATTTCATGGAAAGGGGTACACATCTCTTCGCCGGATGAAATATGGTAGAAATCGTGCTGAATATCATCGTTCAGACACAAGTTAACCAGCACCATTGCGCAATAATCGACAGGAATAACATCGATGTTAGCGTCAAAAGTACAGGTGAATTTTTTCAGTTTGATGGCCATCAGGAACACCCAGAAAATACTGCTGGATGGACGACAACCGAACTGAGTATGACCCACGATGATTGAAGGACGGGCAACGACAAACGGCATATCCGGACATTCCTGACGGATCAGGTTCTCGATGGCGCGCTTGGAGGCGGTGTACTGTACCAGATCCTCATTGTGCGAGTTATCAGGCATATCTTCGTAGAAAACGCTGTCTTTGTCGGGCATTGACGCCATGGCGGTGCCGACGTGCACGAAGCGTTGCAGGCCTTTTACCTGTGCCATTCGTTTGGCAAAGACCAGCGAGCCATCCACGTTAACCTTCCACAGGACAGGGTTGTTGCCAAAAGAGGCGATGGCGGCGCAGTTGATCACGTGCGTAACGCTCTCAAGGCGCGGGTCTTCAATAAAGTTTTCTGGTTCAGCAAGATCGCCGACTAAAATTGAGTCTTCGGTGATCAAAGAAAGTTGTTTTTCACTTAACTCAAATTTCTTCAGGTTATTAATGATCCGGCCGAGTCCTGCCGTTTTATCGTCTGCCCTGACCAGTAAAAGTAATTGAACAGTATCCATAGCAGATTGGCGAAGAATATGTTCAACCACGGCGCCGCCGACAAAGCCTGATGCGCCGGTAATTAAAATGTTTGGCATAACGATTACCTGTAACGAGAAAGTTCCGGCACAGTATCACTGCCATTGTAAACCGCATGTATACCAAGTCCGCTGATAAATAAACGTGGGCTAAACGAAGTCGAGCGATAAATAATGCAGGTTATTACAGCAGGTAAGGGAAAAGATAAAATAAGGTTGTTTTTTACATCTGGTAATAGAGAGCATTCATTAATTATACAAAAAACGCCGCCAGGTAAGGCGCCAGTTAAATTAGCAGACTCAGGAATAATTTAATGGCTTTTACATGCCGTTTTTCTGCAAAAGTGAAGCGCTGTGGCTAAATCGGCTTTGTCTGCCAGCTGTGGTTTTTGTTAGGCTGACTTTGACAGACCGGTTAGTGGTGCAAAGATCACGCCGTTGATCTAGGACTTTGCGCAGGAAGTAGGCACTGCCTGCGCATTAAGATAAACTGTTGGATAAACAGGTGCGCACGAAAAATGAGAGCGCGCGAAGTGTTACAGTAAGCGTAACGTATGCCGATAACGGCATGAAATCAGACGGCTTCATCGAGGGCCCTGAAGGGAATATTAAGCTGGTGATTCCCACGCGCGCGTAAATAAGGTACAAGGCTGCATGAAAATCCCAAATAGAATCCAACCTCTGGTGGATGACGGCCTGATAGACGATGTGGTCCGTCGACTAAAAAGCGGCAAAGAAGCCGACGTTTACACCGTCTTATGCGGTGGAGAGATCCGTTGTGCCAAGGTTTACAAAGAAGCTACCCAGCGTAGTTTTAAGCAGGCGGTACAGTATCAGGAAGGGCGTAAGGTCCGTAACAGCCGCAGCGCCCGCGCGATGCAGAAAGGCTCGAAATTCGGTAAGAAGCAGCAGGAAGAGACCTGGCAGACCGCCGAGGTGGATGCCCTGTTCCGTCTCGCCAACGCCGGTGTGCGCGTTCCACAGCCCTACATTTGCCTTGATGGCGTATTGCTGATGGAACTGATCACCGATGCCGAAGGCTTGGTAGCGCCGCGCCTGAGTGACGTCATGCTGACGCCTGAAGAGGCGGTCGCCGACCACGAGACGATGGTGCGCAACATTGTGCGTATGCTGTGTGCCGGTATCGTGCACGGGGATTTGTCAGAATTTAACGTGCTGATGGATGCCAACGGGCCGGTGATCATCGACTTGCCGCAGGCGGTAGATGCTTCTGCCAACAACCACGCCGAGTCGATGTTTGAACGCGACGTGAACAATATGCGCAACTACTACGGTCAGTTTGCGCCAGAGCTGCTGGAAACGCGGTTTGCCAAGGAGATCTGGGCATTGTATGAAGACGGCAAATTGACGCCGGAAAGCGTACTGACCGGCGAGTTTGCTGAAGATACCTCGAAAGCGGACGTGGATTCACTGCTTGATGAGATCATCGCCGCCGAAGATGAATATTATGACCGTCAGCGTGCGCTGAAGGAACGTGATTTCAACGACTGATTTGAAGGCCGGGACCGGACTACTCGCGCATCACTGAATCACGGCCGCAAAAACCGGCGTTCTGCAAAATATGCTGGCCAGTTTCTGAAAGAATGAATTCAGCCAGCGGTTTGGCTTTCTCCGTGCAGGTTGCCAGCGCATAGTTGGCGCGCACGTTGTAATCCGCAGGAATGTTAAACACCTCCAGCGCATCATTTTCACGCAGCAAGGTGGCATAGCTGGTATAGCCGATAAACACGTCGGCTTGCCCGCTGCAAATCAGCCACTCGGCCGCCAGTTTCCCTTCCGGTACTTTTGCCGACTTCTCACCGCCCACCAGACGCAGCGCTTTATTACGTAAAACCGCTCCGGCATCCGGATGGCGTCGCTCAATCAGCTCAAACATCTGCCAGGTGTAATCCCCCGAAGGATCACTTTGCGGCGTGGAGGTCGCGAGGCGAAAGCGCGGGTCGAGCAGTACGCTCAGCCAGTTAAGGGTTTCCAGCTCCGGCCCTTTGCGCGCAGTGACGCACAGGCTGTTGCCGCAGAACGTGTCAACACTCAGCGCTTTGCCATGCTGTTGCAGCGTCAGCGGATGTGCCGTATTCGCTGACGCGAACAGATCCACTTTTTCACCCTGTTCAATACGTTCACGCAGCAGCCCGGCAGGCCCAAACTCTGTGACGACTTTGCTGCCCGTCTCTTCCTGAAAAGCCTCACAGAGGGGGCCCCATGCGCGGCGCAAACTCCCCGCGGCCAGCACTTTGATTGGATTCGCCATGATCTCTCCTTGTCGCCTCACTCTTAAAGCGTCAGGGGAGAGGCTTGTCCCCCGCACGCGTCTGCCCGTCATACTTCAAGCTGCTGGTGCGTTGGCTGCCTTCAGCTCGAATTATTTAGGGTAGATAATGTGTACGGTAGAAACGCCGATAATATTCGTCGGCCTGTTTTTGCATGTCAATGTCGGTAAATTTTTGCGGATAGAGTTTTTTTGCCATCCACAATTCACCGATGGCCAGGGCTTCTGGCATCGGATAGCCCCAGGCTTTGGCATATTCCGGCATCAGGTAGACGCGGTGGTTTTTCACAGCGTCGATCGCCTGCCATTTCGGATCCTGATTAATTTGATCCACCACTTCCGGATAACGATCCTGCACGAAGATCACCTGGGGATCCCAGGCGATCACCTGTTCCATCGCGACCTGTTTGAAGCCTTTAACCGTCGCCGCGGCGACGTTCATCGCGCCTGCATGCGCCATCATCAGCCCGGTATATTTGCCGGAGCCGTAAGTGGTCAATTCAGGATTGGCCATGTATGTGCGAATGCGCTGGTCAGCCGGAATGTCTTTCAAACGCTGGCTCACTAACTGACGCTGAGCAAAAGTATAGTCGATCAATGCCTGCGCCTGTTTTTGACGGTTAACCACATCGCCAATCAGCCTGATGCCATTTTTCAGCCCTTCGTCGTAGGCTTTGTCTTCATTTGCCAGCGTCGGATTGAGTTTACCGGCCTGATCTTTAGCATCTTCACGTAGCGAAATGGCAACGACAGCGATACCGGTCTGGCTTATCTGATCAATCATCTCCTGCGGTGCATAGTTGGTGACGAACACCACCTGCGGATGCAGCGCCACCAGACTTTCCAAATTGACGCTGGTCAGGTCACCGACCTGTGTTTTGGTTTCCAGCGAAGGGGCAAGGCGGGCATAACCGCCGCCAAGCTGTTTCTTCCAGTTGTTAAGCACGCCAACGATCTCATCAGTGGCGTCGAGCTGCACCAGCAGGTTCAGCGTCTGATGCTGTAACACCACGACGCGATCGACATGATCGGGAATGGTCACCTGCCGGCCAAGCTGGTCGGTAACCTGGCGGGAAGCCCATGATGAAAGCGGAGCAAAGCTCAGCGTCAGGCCGAGCAGACATACGTAAGTAAAAGCGCGCACGGTAATATCCTCTGATTCGTTGTGCAAAGGATTATATAGCGATACGCTTCGTCAGAATATGATCAAAACCCAACCGTTTTCTGAAACGGCAGATTACTTACGCGCTTCAACCAGCATACGCACCGCCAGACCACTGAGAACCGTCGCCATCAGCCAGCGCTGAACCAGCATCCACAGTGGGCGGCCCGTCAGGAAGGCTGCAATGTAGCCAGCGGAAAGGGCAATGAGGGCATTGAAGGTCATACTGATCAGAATCTGTGTACTGCCGAGCACCAGTGACTGCATCAGGACATGTCCCTGTTCCGGGACAATAAACTGCGGTAACAATGACAGGTAAAGTACGGCAGTTTTCGGATTCAGCAGATTGGTGAGCAGACCCATGGTAAGCAACTTTTTCGGGCTGTCATGGGCTAACGGTTTAACCTGGAAAGGTGAACGTCCGCCCGGCTTTACCGCCTGCCAGGCCATATACAGCAGGTACATGGCGCCACATAAACGCAGCGCATCATAAGCAAAAGGTACCGCCATCAGTAATGCCGTGATCCCCAGTGCTGCGAAGACCATGTAAAACACGAAGCCTATGACTACGCCAGCCAATGAGATCAGACCGGCCTTCGGCCCCTGACACAGCGAGCGGGAGATCAGGTAAATCATGTTAGGTCCGGGCGTCAGCACCAGTCCCAGGGCAATTAACATGAAGGGTAAAAGATGGGCGGCATCAGGCATGGCATTCTCCGGGGGTAGAAAAGGCGGGCGCTTAACAAATAATTAACTAACAGATATAGAGCTTTTTGGGCTGCTTTGGCAAGTCTCTGATGTGTTGTCATTTCAATGATATCTTTCCATGAAAGACTGCGTTACACCGATTTTAAAACAGGGGAATGGGATGATTAACAACGAGATGTCCGTGCGTCTGGCGAAAGCCAGCCAGATTGCGGCGCAGGCCGCCGAACTGGCGCTGGGATATTTTAACCGCCGCGACGACATTCAGATCAGCAGCAAAAAGGTGCAGGACTTCGTCTCGCAGGCCGATGTGGCGGTCGAACAGTTTATCCGCGCGCAGCTGGCGGAGCATTTTCCGCAGGACGCCATTATTGGTGAGGAGCTGGGTGGTGCTTTAACCGACGCGGCTTGCTGGGTGATCGACCCCATCGACGGCACCTCTAATTTCCTGCGCGGCTCGCCGCTGTGGGGTGTTTCACTCGGGCTGGTGGAAGAGAAAAAACCGGTGATTGGCGTGGTGGCGTTGCCGGTGCTCAACGAACAATTTGCTGCCGAAAGCGGCCATGGGATATTCCGTAACGGGCTGCCTTTCGTGCGTGACAGCCGGTTTGGCGATGTGCAGATCGTATCGCTGGGCGACAGCTCTGACGATAAACTCGATGAAGCTGCGGCGTTTTATCAGGGGCTGCGTGCCGCGGACTGGTCGGTACAGTGTTACCGCTGTACCACTATTGGCATGGTGTTCGCTGCGAAAGGCATTACCGATGGCCACCTGCAGCGGCGTACCACGCTGTGGGATATCGCGGGTGGTGCGGTATTATGCCATGAAGCCGGGTTGGAAACCGTGGTCAGCTTCGGCTCAGAAAGTATCAGGGATCTGTCCATAGCAGCAGGAACGTCAGGATTAATGGCAACAGTAAGAGCGTTATGGGATTTAAAACCGCGCGGTTGACAACAATACGCCATCAATTCATATTGAATTTTAATTCACATAAATAACATTTATATTCAATTTGGAGATCGGAATGTCCAGTCCATTAACGCCAGTAGAACAACAGTTTTATGCTTACAACGAACACAATCTCGACAAGTTTGTCGCCTGTTTCAGCGACACCTTCAAAGGTTACCGTATGCCTGCTATTGAGCCTTCTACGGTCGGGAAAGAGCAATTGCGCGATTTCTACGCCAATCATCGCTTCAATAACCCGGCATTGCGCGCGGAACTGATCTCCCGCTCCGTCCTGGGTAATAAAGTTTTCGACCACGAAAAAATTCATGGCTTAAACGAACAACCCATCGAAAGCGTCGCCATATTTGAAATAAAAGAAGGGTTGATCGAAACCGCCTGGTTCTATTTCGCATAAAGCCATAAGGCATAAGCCACAAAAGCCACAAAACAGACTTTGAACTTCAAAAGCTCAGGCCGCATTCAAAAATGTCACCGGCAAGTCGGTGGAGAGACAACATCTTTACCGTTGGCTCGAACCCGCAGCCGGGCAGCCCGTCAGGGCTGACATTTTGCGGCTATCACCGTGGCAACTGGAACAGGGCCATCCCGATTCAGCGAAGCGCGCAGTTAAAGAGCCGGAGATTCTAAAGAGGCGCGGCGATAGGCGCCTCTTTAGGCCGGTTTGGGCGGCAGCCCAAGGTTTGGTCTTGACCCGGTTTGGGCGGCAGCCCAAGGTTTGGTCTTGACCCGGTTTGGGCGGCAGCCCA
>CAUQMS010000025.1:0-70950 GCA_963519305.1 uncultured Enterobacterales bacterium | reverse complement strand
CCCCTGGATCAGATTTCAACCGTTGGGATGGATCACTTTTGCACCGTTGGTAACATTCTCTGGCTGATGCCAGAGAAGTACGAGCTGAAAAGCTGGCGATGTTGGTCAAAGGGATAGACCCGCAAGCAAAAGCTGGCGAAGAAGCTGAGAAGCTCCAGATCGCTCAGGAAAGCATTTTCGTCAATGTTGCACGTAAATGGTTCGAGCTAAAACAAAGTCACGTCAGCGCTGAGCATGCAAAAGATATCTGGCGTTCTATTGAGAAAGACATCCTACCCAGTATTGAAAATGTTCCTATTCAGGAGCTGAAGGCTCGCACCCTTATTCAAGTTTTAGAACCAATCAAAGCACGCGGAGCATTAGAGACAGTCAGGCGGTTAGTCCAGCGAATCAATGAAATTATGATTTATGCGGTGAATGTTGGACTGATTGAGGCAAACCCGGCGTCAGGTATCGGTAATGCTTTCGAACGCCCGAAGAAGCAGCACATGCCCACAATACGCCCCGAAGAACTGCCCAAGTTGATGCGCACCATTTCAATGAGCAACTTGTCGATACCAACCCGCTGCCTGCTTGAATGGCAACTGCTTACTCTCATACGTCCTGCGGAGGCATCTTCTACGGCGTGGGCTGAGATCGATATAGAGAATAAGCAGTGGTGTATTCCGGCTGAACGTATGAAGGCAAAGCGCGACCACATAGTTCCTCTCTCAGAACAAGCTTTAGAGCTGCTGGAAATCATGCGTCCAATTAGCGGTGATCGTCAGTATGTTTTCCCTAGCCGAAATGATCCACGTAATCCAATGAATAGCCAGACTGCCAATGCAGCCTTAAAACGTATCGGATATGGGGGGAAACTCGTTGCTCATGGCCTACGCTCTATCGCCAGCACAGCCATGAATGAGGCTGGTTTTAATGCAGATGTTATTGAAGCTGCTTTAGCACATAGTGATAAAAATGAAGTTAGGAAAGCTTATAATCGTTCAACTTATTATAAACAAAGAATTGAATTAATGAATTGGTGGGGAAATCAAATATTCAAGTCTTTGGCACGCTAATTTTTAGTGTGCCATCTAATATTATTTATTTTTTATTGACCCAAATTGTAGGATTATTAGGATCGAAATCGAAAGTGACTATCTTCTTGACTTCCTTATCATCTTCTTTGGAAGGTTGAATTATGATATCTTCATTTTTAATTTCATCCCACTTTGTAGGTTGTGCTCTTAGCTTCAACATTTTTAAATAGTAATAGGTTATAGCTGGTTCCTTTCTAATTCCGAATAAATGAATCTCAACATTCATTTTCTCAAAATACTCTTCACTCCATAAGCAACCGGCCAAAACAGACTCTCTATAATGGTTAAACAAGGAGACAATATATGAAGAGTTTTTTTTCTTAAAATATGACTCATAAGCCATGTCATAATATTCTCTCCCGCGTTCGAAATCCCCCAACTTATAATACACAAGTCCCAAGTTTGCATAAGAATGAGCAACATAGTCATCTGATTCGTTACTTATAAAATTTTTGGCAGAGATAATCATCGCATCAATTTCATTTATATTGTACCTGTATGCATCTCGTGGAAGCATACATGCTTCGGCAAACATTTTATTAAGTATGAGTGTTTCATCATTCTTATCAATGCTTAACCCTTTTTTGCAGACACTAAGACATAATGAATAGTCATCCAGAATTGCAGCCAAGTAAGTTATCATTATTGCAGGCTGTACAGTATAAGGTTCATCTTCAAACCATTTCAAGCCATATTGTATTGCCCCCTTTATATTATAATTATAATACTCTTCCCATAATTTTGCCTCATAAGCACCAGAGTGATTAGCCAAAACATCGCGACTGACTAACTTGGTAATAGTCGTATTACGCTCTGCCCATTTCGCCTGCGCTAAAGAATTATCATTAGGTTTTCTTAAAGAACTAACGAATAGTTTCTTAGCTTTCTTCACAGCCCCATCTGACAGTTCAATTGTAGCTAAAGAACTTTCTAACTCAGTTAAATGTGAAAGATCAATACTAGTATTTAATATCAGAGATTTAGCTTGATTCAAATTCTTACGAGGACGCCCATAACTTTCAGCAACCGCTATTTCTGCAGACAACAACCAAGGATCGTTTTTCAAATCTGGATGTTTTAAGAGTAGATTATGTGCCTTATCATTTTGATGTAGGTTCACAAAAAATCTTGACGCAACTCTTACGAGCCATCTATGATTTGGTAGTAAACTCAAAGCAACTACCATAGACTTTTCCGCAGACTCTATTTTGCCAATTGATATATAAGCTCTTGCAAGATCAACCCATGATAAGGCATCCCTGGGATTGTCTTTAAGCCATGCTCTGATTGATGTTATTAGAATTCCATTATCTTCAGTGATATTTTCAATTATAGAATTTTGTCCGGCCAATACCTTTCTTGCTAAATTTAGTATTTGAGGCGGCAGATCATGACCCTGTACAATATATTTTGCTGCAATTCTAGCCTCAGCTTCTCTATTTTCGATAAATGCTGTATTCAACAATTCAATCGCTGACCCTAATTTTTTTTCGGCATTGAATTCAGCATAAATAAAATCTGTATTATCTAACAACAAATACTTGCTTTCTGATTTTAATGACTTTAACTCAAATGTTTTTAAAGCTCCTTTTGATTTTGACCACTCAGGAAGCAACAAACGTTCTTCTTTGTCAAATAAACTCATACCCCCTCCATTATTTAGCATCTTTTAATCCATAAACTTTTAGTTTTTGCATCAAATGATCGAATTCGCTAACCATTCTATCTAATCCAAGATCGATTACCTTATACCCTCTAGTTCCAATTGAGCCTCTTAACTCATAATTAGGATGACTGCACTGAAGTACAATTTTTTTAAGACCATCTCGAAGCCAATCAGGATGAATAGTATCAAATTTGATTAAAGCTTTTGAAAATGCCTGCTCTAAGTAAGGTAAAGCTAATTCATATTTATTTCCTTCTCCTCCCCAACGAGGGGGTGCAATAGCTGTTGGAACCTCTTCTTTCATTAAGCTATTTATAGTCTGCCCAGTGAAAAGAAACGAAACAATAGAACCCAATTGATAGATATCACAGCGTTGCCTCCTATCAACCCACTCTTTTGCAATAAAACCATATAACTGTTCTGGAGGAGCATAACTTTGATCGCCAGTTATCTTTAAATCATCAAATCTATTAGGATACCCTTGTAAACTTGCGCGACCAAGATCGCCAACCTTTGCACCAGCTTCAACAAAAACCATAACATTTGAAGGTTTCAGATCTTGATGAGCTATGTCAGCTGAATGTAGTTGCCGAATACCAAGCGTTACATCCTTCAAATAACCCAGTTTCATAGCTAAACTTATACTTTGAGTTCTTTCAACATACATCCTTATGTCTCCAGACTCAGCTAATTCCATAATAAGATATGGAACTAACCTTCCATCAATCACCTCTTGTCCTTTATTCATAACTTTTATTACTTGACGCATTTTCTTTTCAATGCAAATTTCATTCAACTTATCCTCAAACTGATAATCTGCAGTAAGTATAGACATGATTTTCATGAAATCATGCCCCTGCTTCAAAGCTTCTTGCATTGTTTTTTCAAAGTCGAATGCTTTTAGAAAATATTTTTTATTTGTTTTAATGTTTTTAACAAGATAAGAAACTGAAAAATTACCACCTGTACCAATAC
This sequence comes from uncultured Enterobacterales bacterium, assembly GCA_963519305.1. Classification (GTDB taxonomy): domain Bacteria; phylum Pseudomonadota; class Gammaproteobacteria; order Enterobacterales; family Enterobacteriaceae; genus Ewingella. Next base: position 67,230 of record CAUQMS010000025.1, on the reverse strand, counting down.
CAGTCGCTGCCCCAACAGCAATTCTCTCTTCAACTTCCCACTCTCCGTTTAAAATAAGACCGACCATTTTATTTGCTGGTGTAACATTATCCATTTTATCCTCTCGGGTAAGACTCTGTTAAATTATTTTATTTTTATACAAGCAACCGAAACATAAATTAGACTACTACAAACCTGTTACTTTTAGAAACAGATAGTGAGGGATTTCTAGAAGCTAAATCACAGTCTATGACATTTAGCGCTTCTATCTGTTTTCATTGAATATTTCTCTTTTTTTAAACATATGCTCTCTAATGCATTGCGCCTAACACTTCCAGAGCTATACCTTTGCGACAATTTTCAGTAATGCAGCTGTTTTGAGATTGGAACATGGATTGTTATTGGAAGGTACCTTTGGCCTCACACCTCGGCGCGCGCAATTCTCCCCGCCTGCCCGCTGCTGACTTAGCTAACTGGTTTTAATGCATGAATTAAAGCCTCTCAAAGCCCGTGTAGCAAGGAGTTAGAGCTATTTTGAGCACTCTGGGTTGCATGCAAAACCATGCACCCTATGCATGCAGAGCTCACAAGGACAAGCTAGCCAGAGAAAAGGCTGTCAGGAAGGACGGTTTTGCACTGCATTCATGAAAAATGCCGCCTTACTCGAAAGCGGCACTTGAGATTGTTTTTTGGGCAATTGATACGAGCTGAAATTTATATTTTCCGCTTTAGATTTTCTCTTTTAACGATTTTACTGACACTTTCATTTGTTTTAAATGCACATGAGCATGCCAGCCTGGTGCACTGATAATAAGACTCCTTTGTCTGTTCGGTGATATAACGGCTTGTGCGAATGTGAGAAACAGAGCTACAAAGCGGGCAGCGCATCATTTGCTATTACTCCTTTTTTGAAGCAGCACACTCTGTCAGCTTACGTGCCAGTAACTGCCTTTTTATCGGGCTTCGTAATAGCGCCACATCGACACCAGGCAGCGCAGGAGAATGCGTCCCAATTTTCTCCAGCACAGGTTCAGCATCCATGTTTAACTTACCGATACGAGCCGCCACGATAAGCGCCTTGCCAATTTCAGCGCTGATAATTTTGGCGGGCTCAACATAATGACCGGATTGTGTTTCCTGATAACTTACGTTGGATAACGCCAGAAGTTTAAGTTTCACAGCGCGTACCAACGCCGGACTGAGATTATTGATGGCCAGTCGCCACTGATGGTCAGCATAGGCATTGAGTGCGCTGCGGTGGGCGCTAATCAACGCATCCCCGGCATTAGCACAATGCAACATCGCTGATTCTTTCTCGACACTCAATTCCTCAATCAGGTCATCGAACTCTTTAACTAATCCCAGCTGAACAGCCCGCTGACTGTGCGCGTTCTTGAGCTCGTCAGTCATAACCCCGCATGACTTGCGAAAACGTGAACGCCAGCTCTCTTCATTCTCTTTGATTTCGCTGTTCGCCGTTTCTTTTTCCTGGGCGCATCGGGCAATCGAACTTTCAATTTCATCCAGTGCCTGCTTTTCCTGAGCAAAAGCCGCTTTGGCCTGCTCAAAGTGTTGGATGGCACCTTCCGCGTTTCCTGATGATGGCTTTTCGTTGTGACCGGCTTTGACCTGAAGAAAGTCCTGGATAACGGCTTCGACGGTTTTGGTTGAATCGGGTTTCATGGCATACCTCAGCAATGTGTTGTCAATGTGAGGGTATTGTGGGGAGGCTGGCACAACATTTCTATCTGATGGCGTTTGTTCAGCGCTGGTACAACGGACTGAGATGTAAGCCAAGAAAGTGGAGAGAGTTTATGTTTCTATAAATACTATTCACTACTGTTCACTCTAAAATAAAATATAAATAAATCATCAAGTTAACCAGTGAATACCTTCCCTAAAGGTCTTCACTCACTGTTCACTACTGTTCACTGTCTTAAAAAGCCTTTTTTCTGGCTAGCCCATAATAATTTAATATTTTTTTCCTATTAAAATTGAGCTTATTAATAACCAAAACCACTTAATTATTGTTCACTAAACAACCTGCATGTCACTGTAGGCATTTGTAGGCAACTGTAGGCATTTGGTCTTTTGTGACCTGATATTGTTTAAAAAAACAAGCATTTTTTTTCAAGGTTTTTAAACGCAAGAGCTTGTTGCTAAAAGCAAAAATATTATCAAAATAGGGGGCTCCTTAACGAAACAGCCGGTACTGGTCACGTCCAGCCGGATACTAAAATGAGGTAGCACCATGCTCTCCACCGCTCAAAATATGCCCCCTATTTCTGCCCCTGTGATCCCACCGGCCTACCCACGCGATCGCTTTATGCGACTGCCTGAAGTGATCCACACTACTGGCCTCTCCCGCTCCACCCTTTACGACTTAATCAGCCGTCAGCATTTTCCTACCCAGATTTCTCTCGGTGGCAAGAACGTGGCCTGGCTGGCCTCCGAGATTGAGGGCTGGATGAATGACCGCATCGCCGCCCGCGCTCAGGAGACCATGCAATGATTTCTCTGTCTGTCGGTCATCATAATATCCAGCTCAATACCCAAGAGGCGGCCTATCTGGCTGAAGGCCTGATGGCTGCCGCCTGCGGCAGAAAGAACCCTTTGCCTGCGTTTACCAGCAATACCCTGGGATTGTTATCCGTAACAGCAGAAGGCGTTAGTTCTGAGGATGATTCACATTTCCGATCAAATCCGCAGCAGTCCGATCAAGTCCTGACCGATTGCTAAGGAGATACGGCCAATGCTTCAAAAAAGGCTTTTCTCTGGCGAGCCCCTGCTCTATAGTTTTTGTGCTGCCGCAAAATCGGCAGCCGGGCGTGGAAACCCGAGTTTAACTATGGCGACACAACACGCGCCTTGCGTGTTTTTTTATGTCGCGGCCTTAGTGCACCTGTTATCTGCTCAGTGGTTTCTTAACCGCTGTGCTTATCAAGCAATGGTGGCTCAGGCGGGGCAGCCTTCGGGCTGGCCGGTTCACATAGTTACCGGTATTTCCACCCCCGTCTGGGCTACCACCCATAAGCGTGGAAACTTCGGTGGTAGCTGTAACCAGCTAACTATGGAGGCCAATATTTTGGCTACTACCCTCGCATCATCACACCCAAAATTTACGTTCCTGTTTGCCGCCGTTCGCCGTGCTGAACCCAAAGCGCCGGTTTGTATGCTGCGCTCCGTCGCCGACAATGAACATTCCGCCCGTCGCCTGTTTGCCCGTGACTATGTGCTGTGCTTTGCCGGTCGCCTGCCCGCTCAGGAGGCCGCATGAACAAGCTCGCTTCCTTCTATTTCCCCAACACCCATTACCCTATTCCGCATGCTGATTTCCTGCGCCTGCAACACGCGCACAACGTCGGCGTGATGTTCCTCGACATGCTTGATACGCAGGACACCTTCGGGCATGTACCCAGCGGGGATCAGCTAAATTCCATGGCCTCCATGGTTGCACTGCTCACTGACCAGCTCGGCAAAGTGGTAGACACCTGCGAAACCGCCATAAAAACGCAAATGGAGGATGTCTACGAATGAATATGACTCAGCAGTCCTGCCTGCCGGTTGAAGTGCTCACCGCCCTCTACCGGCGCGCCCTGGCACAGGCCTATCTCGATGCCTGTACCGCCTACGGCGTTGAAACCGGCTATACGCTTGATGAACTGCAAATGACCATCGCGACAGCAGTCGAAAGCTATTACGTCCGTCAGCACGGTACAAAGCTGGGGATGGACATCGCCTGCGCCATGCTCAGGGATATGGTGCAGCCCGATATTCTGGTGGCAAAACCCCGCCTGACACCACTGGGAGAATCCATGATGGACGAGTTGTTCCGGCCTTGTCTTCACACCACTCCCCATACCACGCTGCACTGACAGAGGCGCACATGACACAAATGATTGTTAAAAACACCGTGAGCGCCGCGACAGGGCGCTGGCCTCAGCTTCTGCCCGCACTGGGTATAAACGTTGACCCTCACGGGCATCATTCAGCCTGCCCCGTTTGCGGGGGCAAAGACCGCTTTCGCTTCGATAATCAGGCAGGAAGAGGAACCTGGATATGTAACCACTGCGGTGCCGGTGACGGATTAAATCTGGTTGCAAAAACACTTGATATCACCACGAAAGAAGCCGCCGTGAAGGTGGCTGAGATTCTGGGAGAGGCTCAGCCACTTGCGGTTCATCACGACCAGGCCGCAGTACAACAGCAAAAAGACGATACCCGCCAGAAGGCAGCCGTGCAGGCGAAAATGTTGGTAAATGCAGCCCGCAAAGCTTCAGGCAATGCCTATCTGGAGAAAAAAGGCTGGGCGGATAAGGAGGTGCTGACCTTACAAGGTAACGGCCTGCGCGTGGGCGGCGTAGATTTCGCGGCGGGTGACCTGTTAATTCCGCTTTATGATTTGTCAGGCAAACTGGTCAACGCCCAGCTCATTAACGGGTCGCGGGAAAAACGCATGCTTGCGGGTGGGCAGGTTACCGGCACCGCTCATCATTTTGAAGGGAACGACAACACTATTATCTGGATGGCAGAAGGCTATGCAACCGGCCTGACAATACATGCACTGACGGGTGAAACCGTGTATGTGGCACTGAGTGCCAATAACTTCCCTCATCTGGCTGAGTGTCTGCGTGAGAAATACCCTGATGCCGTGCTGCTAATGGCGGCAGATAATGATCAGAACGGCACAGGACAGAAGAAAGCGAAAGAAGCCGCAAATCTGGTCAGCGGAAAGGTTGCGCTCCCCTTGGTGGCCGGTGACTGGAACGATGTATTCATGCAGGAAGGTCGTGACAAAACGCTGAAACAGCTTCGCGCCTTTACTCAGCAATCCCCGCAGAGTCCTTTCGATACGGTCAGTGACGCAGACCTTAAATCCATGAGCGCAAGCGAGAAAGCGGAACTATTAATAACCCATTATGAACAACGATTAGCTGTGCCGCAGGTGGGAGAGGATCTCTGCCGCTATGAGAACGGTGCGTGGCAGATATTACCCCACGTCGTTCTCAGCCGTGAGATCGCCGCTTTATTTCAAAAGATCCGCGCCCCCTTCTCGGCACCTGGTATTAACGGAATTATTGATACCTTGAAGCTGATGGTGCCTCAAACAGGGAAACCGGCGAGAAGTTTGATAGGATTCCGCAATGGGGTGTTTGATACCGTCACAGGACATTTTAGTCCCCACAGTCCAAACAATTGGCTGCGAACCGTAAACAGTGTTGATTACACACAACCTAAAGCCGGTGAAAACCTTGCAGAGTATGCCCCTAACTTCTGGCAATGGTTAACACGGGCTGCAAACCAGCAAAGTGAAAAACAAGAGCGCATACTCGCCGCACTTTTCATGGTGCTGGCAAACCGTTACGACTGGCAACTGTTCCTTGAAGTGACAGGGCCAGGCGGCAGCGGTAAAAGCGTAATGGCTTCCATTGCCCGCATGCTTGCCGGAGAAGACAACACCACCTCCGCAAGCATCGAGACTTTGGAATCCGCGCGTGAGCGTGCTTCTGTGGTGGGATACTCACTGATTGTGTTACCCGACCAGGAGAAATGGAGCGGCGACGGCGCAGGAATTAAAGCCATTACTGGCGGTGATGCGGTAGCGATTGACCCGAAATACCGTGATGCTTATTCGGCACATATTCCGGCGGTGATCCTGGCGGTGAATAACAACCCGATGCAGTTTAGTGACCGAAGCGGGGGCGTAACGCGCCGGCGGGTGATCATCACTTTTCCGGAGGTGATACCTGCCAATGAACGGGATCCACAGCTAATAGAGAAAATAGCTCAGGAGCTAGCCGTCATTGTTCGCCACCTGATGCAACGCTTTGCCGTTCCCAGTGACGCACGCGAGTTGTTACAGGCACAGCAAAATTCCGATGAAGCATTGGAGATAAAGCGCAGTGCAGATCCATTAGTGGATTTCTGCGGTTACCTGCTGGCAGTCAGCACACCAAACGGCCTTTATATTGGGAACGCCAACATTATTCCAGCCAACCCGCGCAAGTATCTCTATCACGCGTACCTATCGTTTATGGAAGCAAGAGGCCATCAACGCCCTATGACCCTGACGGCCTTTGGTCGGGCTGTACCGCAAACGCTGAAAGAATATGAGATTGAATTCATGAAGCGAAAGACCAATCAGGGAATGCAGACTAACCTCACGTTAAACGATGACAGTGAGGCGGATTGGTTGCCGAAGTGCGAAAGATAATTTAATTCTCACCGCCTCAGATGATAATGAGGCGGTGAGAATTTCATATCTACAGAAGCTGTATTTTTGCATCAACTCCAGCATGTTCTCTTAAAAGATAAATTAAACCACCACCATCAATTAATTCTATAGGTTTATCTTTACAGAAATTATAAGCATCTTTGCCATATTTACTAGTGCAAACCAAGATTCCTTTATTTGCACCTTCATTCATCATGGTTCCATAAAGATCTCGTACGGCACTCACACCTACAGTATCTTTATATCTTTTAGCTTGAATGACAACTTTCCCACCAAGTATAGGTCTTGTATCAAACGCTATTGCATCAACCCCGCCATCTTTAGTACCTCGGGTTAGTTTGGTATCTAATCCCATCTGCGAAAAAAGATTTGAAACTAAAACCTCGAACTCCCCAGGGGATAAATCCATAAGATTAGGACGCGATTCTAATCCAGATAAAGCATCACCCTGCTCAATAAATCTCTTATCTACCATATTAAATTCTATAATAGGCTTAATTGCTTGAAGCTCTTCAGGATGATTAGATACTTGAGCACCAAGACTACGAAGGCAAGCTACCTTATCTATTCGGTCTAATTTTATAGCCATAAACTCTTCTTTGAAAGCTCTAACAGATACGACATTTACATTGATATCATGCCCACTTGTTGGGTCGACCGTATCGAGCACCCCATTGAATACTACTGATAATATAGCACCAGCCTGATCAGCCTCAAAAATCTCATGTAATGTACGCAAAGCAATTGCAGCTATAATATCTTGATATAGCTTATTTATTTCAGATGGCTTTCTTAATTTTGAAGTTATCGCATCACGCGTCTTAATATATTTGTATTCTAAATCCTTTGGGATAACATCGATACTAGGTATGAAATACTCTATTACTAATTCCTTGTTTGCAATTGTATAGGCAAGACGGAAATTTTGTTGAAATCCATCTTGCGGATACTCAGAGCGAGTAAGAACCATTTCGCAGTAATTTTTAACGGATAGTTCATCTCCAGAAAAATAACTTATTTCAAACCCATCAATATCTTCATTATGCCGATTCACCTCATCAAGATATCTATTTTTTTCTCGTGAATATTCATTTTTCATCTCTTCGATTTTCTGGCTTTTTTCTTTTTCTTTAGAAATATACTCTTTCATTTCAATTTCTAATTTCTTCTCAGCCAACTCTACTTTCGAATTGTATTTTTTACCCGCACCAGGTATTAACTTTCTCCATCCCATCGGCATAGGTACGAAATCTATTATCGGGCTGGTGTCGGGTAAAAGATGGCTCGGTGTCTGAAATTTTTTAAAACTAGGTACCATTTTTAAACTTGAAAAATCAATAGAATCATCATGATTTAAAGTGTGTTCTAAAATGCCAGATAATTCAGAGATTGTTTCAACCAAATCAGAATTAAGATCGTTAACCTCCTCTATTCTATCTTCTAAATACATTACTTTAGCAAGTTTATCTGCCTCCTTTTGCTCACGAATTAACTGTTTTTCTTCACGCACGTATTGTGCATATTCTTGTCTGTTCTGCCTTTCTACACGCCTAGCTTCAGCGGCATGGCTTCTCAGAGATCTTTTATTTTCACGGTCAATTGCCGCAGCAGCCCTAACCGAAGCCCTCAAAAAACCCTCAAAACCGGATCTACGCCCCATTTTATGTCCTTAAATTAGTTTAGCGCTTTTACTGTGTATAAATGATAACAAACAATTTTTTCATAATAGGCGAAGTCATGAACCAAAAATACCTTTTGGGTTCATCGTGAATAGAAGTGAAGGCTATGAAATGACTTAAAAAAAATTAACCAACTGAAAAAAAAGAGTTTTCTATAAGAGTGAACACTGTGACCAGTTTTTCTATAAATCTTTTTGTATCGCGTAGGCTAGTCAGAGGCACCCTACTCAAAGCGTTCAAAATATGAACATAACGAAGCACGATTATCTGCATTGGTATACGTTTAGGTATACACCACAAATCTGAATTCGTAATTAAATAGTTAAAACATTAAGTTAGCTATTTTCCTCAACTTCCCCCAGCCCACCAAATTATGATCCGGTTATTACCAGATAAGTCCGGAGAAGTCCTGAAAGCCCGCATCCCTCCTAGGTTTGCGGGCTTTTTTGTGTCTGTAGTAGTCCGAGGAGATCCGCCTGAAACCGGAGTCTATTGGTATACGCTAAGATGTATACCAATAAACGTATAGCTGTTAAGGGAAGATCCTTGCATGGCGCGGACTACACGCCCCCTCACCCACACCGAAGTGCAAAAAGCTAAAGCCCTCGACAAAGACCTGACCCTGCACGACGGTGACGACTCTTTTTGTTAGTCAAAACCACCGGCAAGAAAATTTGGCGTTTCAGCTACCAACTTCCCAACAGTAACAAACGCGCAGCTCTGTACACGATCAGTTTTCAGGCCCAAGCGCATTTTATGAAGGGTATGGCTGACAGCGTTTCGTTGAAATCCCCTGTTTATTGGTAGGCACCAACCGAATTTTCATGAGTAAGAAGCTTTAACCCAGTTGACTTGATAGAAAGGTGAAGCCATATTCATTCTATGAATAAATTTATGCACGCCCTACAGACGACGACCACAATGACCGCTTATGGCGGGACGTAGGATTCGTTCGTCAATGGAAAACGTGCAGATCCTAAGCCCCCGCCTGACAGGCCGGGGCTTTTTCTTTTCCCTGGCCTCATGGGCATTTTGAGGAGAAGAAAGATGAAACAACCCAGCCTGAGAAATAAAGCACTGGTGATTATCGATATGCAAAATGGTTTGTATTTCGCAGAGCCTCCTGCCTACGATAAAGAGCACGTTCTGAGTAATATTAATCTGCTCATCCGTCAGTTTCGCGCTAACGGCGATCCGGTTATTTTTGTGCAACATACCGGACCACAAGGCTCCCCGATCGAGCAGGGACAAAAACTTTGGCAGTTGATACCTGAGATGGAAGTAGATGCAAAAACCGATTTGATTCTTAGCAAGAATAAATCCAGCATTTTCACAGACACACCGCTTCTCGAGTGGCTAAACCAGCGCGGGGTTAACGCGCTTTATATCGCCGGGATGAAAACACAATACTGCATCGATACGGCGTGCCGCGCCGCCTCTGGCTTAGGTCTCGATGTGATATTAGTGTCCGATGCGCATACTTGCATGGATACTGCGGACCTCACAGCACAGCAGATTATCAACCATCACAATACGACTCTGAATGGGCCTTTTGCCAAAATTCAAAACACGGTGGAGATTTGCGGCACCGATTTTGCTTAATCCTCATGTAGTTCAAATCTAACTTAAAATTTTTGTCTCTTTCCAGGGAATATGACGTGAAAAAATACAGTGTCGTGATGATGGCTTTAATCGGTTCTTTCAGCGCAGCAAGCCAGGCTGAAACTGTGATTAAATTTGGGGTTGATCCCTCCTTCCCGCCCTTCGAGTCCAAGGCAGCGGACGGATCGCTGGTCGGTTTTGATATTGATCTGGGGAACGCCATTTGTGAGCAGGCGAAAGCCAAATGCGTATGGGTCGAAACCGCGTATGACAGCATCATCCCGGCCCTGAACGCGAAGAAGTTCGATGCAGTTCTCTCGGCGATGGCCATTACCGAGAAACGTAAAACGCAGGTGAATTTCTCCAACGTTCTCTACAACATCCCAAGCGTCTTAGTCGCGAAAAAAGGCAGCCAGCTTGATACCACTGTGGATTCACTCAAAGGGAAAGTGATCGGCGTAGCGCAAGGCACGACTCAGGAGGCTTACGCAGTAGGAATGTGGCAGTCGAAAGGCGTACAGGTGGTGTCTTACCAGAATCAGGATTCCGTTAATCTGGATTTAGAAACGGGCAGAATCGATGCGACCTTCACTAATGCCGCAGCTGCAGAAACAGGTTTTCTGAAAACACCACAGGGCGCAGACTTTGGTTTCGTGGGTAAAACCGTGCTGGACCCGCAATACCTGGGAGGAGGGGCAGCTATTGCCTTGCGTAAGGATGATCAAGCTCAGTTAGCAATGATTAACAAAGCTCTCGACGGTATGCACGCGGATGGCACCTACACTAAACTTGAGAAAAAATATTTCACCTTTGATGTGTTTAAAAACAATAAACCTTAACTGCTCAGGTAAGGAGCCAGAATGTTTTCCCACCTCTGTATTGGCGTAAACGATTTTGACCGAGCATTTGTTTTTTATTCGGCGATATCACGAGTTCTGGGTCTGGAACTCAAGTTCTGCGACAACAAACGTTCGTGGGCAAGCTGGCAAACCCCTGAGGTTCCGCGTCCTCTACTAATTATCGGCAAACCGTTGGACGGTAAACCCGCCACCACCGGAAACGGTCAGATGGTGGCGTGGCTTGCCAATAGCCGGGCGCAGGTGGAACGTATTTACCAAACAGCATTGGAACATGGCGCGAGCTGCGAAGGACCGCCGGGGCTACGTCCGTATTATCATGAACACTATTTTGGTGCCTACTTTCGGGATCCTGATGGCAATAAACTTTGCGTTTGTTGCCATCACCCAGAATAGGCCCGTTAAACCACCACAACATTGGCTTTGGTTTGTGCCAAAGCCAATGTTGCTTCTTCGCCGATCCCGCTATCGGTGATAATCGTGTCAATCTTCTCCATCGGTAACACCAAATTAAAACCCCGACGGCCAAACTTACTGGAATCCGTCACCACGACCACCTGCCGGGCTGCTTCAGCCATCTTAGCGCTGATCGAATACCCTTCATTAAATGTCGTAATACCACTGCTGGCATCAAGCCCGTCTGCACCCACGAACATCAGGTTCGCTACAATGCCTTGCAACGCAAATTCTGTAATGTTCCCGTGAAGTGAACGGGTCTTATGCCGTAACGTCCCCCCGCATACCACCAGCGTAATATCTGGATTCTCAGACAAAACGAATGCGGCAGGTAGGTTATTCGTGATCACGGTGATACTGGCTGTTTTCACCAGTTCCTCGGCGATAAGCATCGTCGTACTGCCACTGTCAAGAATGACCGTATCACCTGGTTTGACCATAGCCGCAGCAGCCAGCGCGATGCGCTTTTTAGGATCTTCGGCCTGGCGATACCGCTCTTCCAACACCATCTCCCCGGCCGCATTCGCGCTGTTCACTTCCGCGACAGGGGCTGCCTTTCCTGCGCCCCCGTGAAAACGTGTCATCAACCCTTTCTGTTCCAGCAAACGTAAATCTGCACGTATCGTCACCTCAGACACTCCGAAAGAATTCGAAATATCGGAAACTAAAATGCTGCCATTTTCATTCACCAGATCAATGATCTTATGGCGTCTTTCATATGAATTCATCGTTTCATGCCTGTTACTCAACATTATGATCAGTTTAAACAAAAGAATTCGAAAATGGGAGAAAAAAAACTAACTCTGTGAGATTTGCCACAATGCCTTGCTCACACGGCTTTTCCTCGCTGTAAATATCGGCCCTGCCTTAAGCAAACAGGACGGATTTTTTTCGAGATCCCCCGAAAAACAAAAGCAACGCAATGTCGAAAGACAACGAAATATTACGATCTCTATCACGAAACATAAAAAACATCATTGTACGGATATCGAAATGATCTGATTATTTTCGAAAATAAACGGAGATTAAAATGAAAGACATTCTAAAAAATCATAAAAACGGGGAATTGATCGGTATCTGTTCGGTGTGCTCTGCACATCCTCTTGTGATTGAGGCGGCATTGCGTCTGGATCTGCATACCGATCGCCAGGTTCTCATTGAAGCGACGTCCAATCAGGTGAATCAGTTTGGCGGGTATACCGGCATGCAGCCGATTGATTTTCGAGATTTTGTAGTCAACATCGCGGAGCGTGTGGGTTTTCCACAACAGCGTTTGATTCTGGGGGGCGATCATCTCGGCCCAAACTGCTGGCAGGGTGAAAATGCCGAAGACGCCATGACCAAAGCAGAAGTCCTGATCGCCCGTTATGTAGAAGCAGGATTTAGTAAAATTCATTTAGATGCTTCCATGTCATGTGCCGACGATCCGGTACCTCTGGATCCTTTCGTCGTCGCAACCCGGGCAGCCCGCCTTTGTAAGGTAGCTGAGCGCGTAGCAACGCCACTACAGAAACAAAAACTGACCTATGTAATAGGGACTGAGGTGCCAGTTCCGGGGGGTGAATCAGCGGCGATTGAGCACGTGCATATTACTCTCGCCAAAGATGCTCAGGCCACCATTGAGCTGCATCATCAGGCATTTTCTGAAGCCGGTTTGACTGAAGCCATTGAGCGTATTATTGCCATCGTCGTGCAACCAGGCGTGGAGTTCGACCACAGCAGTGTTATCCATTATCAGCCACAACATGCCAGAGAACTCTCTGCGTATATCGCCTCAACGCCCCTGGTCTATGAAGCCCACTCTACGGATTATCAAACACGCGAGTCATACCGACGTTTAGTGGAAGATCATTATGCCATCTTGAAAGTAGGCCCAGCCCTGACGTTTGCACTGCGTGAAGCCATTTTTGCATTGGCCAACATTGAACAGGCCATTGTGGTGCCGGGTGAACAGAGCCAGGTTTTAGCCGTGATAGACCGCGTGATGCTCGACGAACCCGATTATTGGAAAAAATATTATCACCCAACCTTCAGCAGCTCATTGATCGATCTGCACTTCAGCCTTTCCGATCGCATTCGTTATTACTGGCCACACTCCCGCATCAGTCAGGCAGTCAACACCATGCTGAGCAATTTGCAGCAGTCAGAAATCCCCCTCGGCCTGCTCAGCCAATATATGCCGGTTCAGTTCGGCCGCATCTTGTCAGGGAAGCTCAATACCGTCGCGCCAGAGCTCATTATCGACAAAATTCAGGATGTCCTTCGCGCCTATCGCTATGGCTGCACCGTGGCACCGGAAAAAACTGAGGTCGGCCCTCATGCATAACTGTGAAGTTTTCGTCAAAACAAGGATTTCATTTAGCGATGCGCATGAAGCCCTGAAGCATATCGGGAAAGAGATGCTACGCGCAGGCGTCGTTGAGGTGAGCTATCCCCATGCATTAATCCGGCGGGAGGCCGAATTCCCTACCGGCATCATGCTGGAAAGCCATGCGGTTGCGATCCTCCATTGCGAAGCCGTGCACGCGCTTAAACCGGCGATTTACCTCATCCGGCCAGACCATGCCGTGCTCTTCTCTCAGGCCGATGGAGACGACCCTGTTAACGCATTGTTGATTATCGCGCTGATCGTCACACACCCGTCAGAACAACTCGTCCTGCTGCGAAATCTGTTCGGGCAGCTACAGGATCCCTGTTTTATCGAACAACTGCTGGAGGCGCCAGAACACCAACTGCTGAACATTTTTAAACAACAGGTTTTTCCCATGTTGAGTAATGAGTCCGACCCTAAAACAACAATATCTAAAGCAGAACACCAAGGAGCTTTATCGTGAAGAGAAAAATTATTGTCGCCTGCGGTGGTGCCGTAGCGACCTCCACACTCGCCGCTGAAGAGATCAAAGAACTGTGCACAGAGCATGGGATCACGCTGGATCTTATCCAGTGCCGGGTCACCGAAATTGAGACCTACATGGACGGTGCAGACCTTATCTGCACCACTGCGCGTGTAGACCGCCAGTTTGGCGATATTCCGGTTGTTCACGGCATGCCCTTTGTCTCCGGTGTCGGGATTGATGTCCTGAGACAAAAAATACTGACACTGTTACAGGAGTAAGCCATGTTTACAGACATCATGCGTTACATCCTCGATCTTGGGCCCACGGTGATGCTGCCACTGGTGATCATTATTTTCTCCATGATATTAGGAATGAAAATCGGTGACTCCTTTAAATCTGGCCTGCATATCGGTATTGGTTTCGTTGGCATAGGGCTGGTCATCGGCCTGATGCTGGACTCTATCGGCCCGGCCGCTAAATCGATGGCCGAGCATTTTCAAATCAATCTTCAGGTCGTCGATATTGGCTGGCCCGGTTCATCACCGATGACCTGGGCATCACAAATCGCACTGGTTGCTATCCCTATCGCCATCGGTGTCAATATTCTGATGCTGGTGACGCGCATGACCCGCGTGGTAAATGTCGATATCTGGAACATCTGGCACATGACGTTCACCGGCGCCATGCTGCATCTGGCAACCGGATCCTACTGGCTTGGTATTATGGGCGTGGTGGTACATGCCGCCTTTGTTTACAAACTGGGCGACTGGTTCGCCAAAGACACACGTGACTTTTTCAACCTCGAAGGGATTGCTATCCCGCATGGTTCTTCCGCCTATCTCGGCCCGATAGCTGTGCTGGTAGATGCCATCATTGAAAAAATTCCGGGTCTGCGAAATATCCATTTCAGCGCAGACGACGTGCAAAAACGCTTTGGCCCCTTTGGTGAACCGGTCACCGTCGGCTTTGTCATGGGTCTGTTAATTGGTTATCTCGCGGGTTATGACGTCAAGGGCATCATGCAACTGGCCGTTAAAACCGCCGCCGTAATGTTACTGATGCCTCGCGTCATTAAACCCATCATGGACGGGCTGACACCGATTGCACGTCATGCCCGTAGCCGGTTACAGGCAAAGTTTGGTGGACAGGAGTTCCTGATTGGTCTGGATCCAGCGCTGTTGCTGGGCCATACCGCGGTAGTCTCCGCCAGCCTAATTTTTATTCCTCTCACTATCCTGATTGCCGTTATTGTTCCGGGAAATCAGGTGCTGCCATTTGGTGACCTGGCAACCATCGGCTTCTTTGTGGCGATTGCCGTCGCGGTCCATCAGGGCAATTTATTCCGCACCCTGATTTCTGGCGTGATCATCATGGGTATCACCCTGTGGATAGCCACGCAGACCATCGGTTTACACACCCAACTGGCGGCAAATGCAGGCGCACTGAAAGTCGGGGGGCAGGTAGCGTCAATGGATCAGGGCGGCTCTCCTATCACCTATCTGCTGATTCAGCTTTGTACCTGGCAAAACATTGCAGGACTGACCGGTATTGGTGTGGTTTATGCCCTTGGAGTATTCCTCACATGGCGCCGCGCGCGGGGGTTCCTGCGGGCAGAACGCCTGACGGATGCCGTGGCCACTTCCGCTTCAATGAATAAATCTAACGCACTTTAACTAACCTCTGGGGGCGAAAGCCCCCTGTATGGAGTTTTCAATGAAATCAGTTGTAGTTCACGCTGGCGGAAAGGTGGTGGTCGAAGAAAGACCCACCCCACAGATTCAGCACCCTGGCGATGTACTGGTCAAGATTGCCTATTCCGGACTCTGCGGCTCTGATATCCCACGCATTTTTGCTGAAGGTGCGCATTATTACCCGATAACATTAGGTCACGAATTCAGTGGTGAAGTGGTCAGTTACGGAGAAAAAGTGGGTGATTTAGAGGTGGGTGATGCCGTTGCCTGCGTACCGCTGCAACCCTGCTTTACCTGCCCGGAATGTCAGCGCAACGCTTTCTCGCAGTGCAAACACTATCAGTTTATTGGTTCACGTAGCGATGGCGGCCATGCGGAGTATGTGGCAGTACGCCGGAGCAGCCTGTTTAAATTGCCGAAGGGGTCGTCTCTGTTGCAGGGGGCTTTTCTGGAACCTATCACGGTCAGTCTCCACGCATTAAAACTGGCCGGGGGCTGTGAAGGAAAGGAAGTCATTATCATCGGCGCAGGCACCATCGGCCAGTTAGCGATTCAGTGCGCTAACGCTTTAGGCGCTAAAGCGGTGACGGCTATCGATATCAATCAGCAGCGCCTGCAACTGGCACAAGAGATCGGCGCATCTTTTGTGTATGACAGCAGCACTATGAGTGCCGGAGAAATAACCGCTGATTTGCACCCGCGGCGTTTCGACCAGTTAATCCTTGAAACTGCCGGTACCCCACAAACGGTTGCCCTGGCATTGGAGATCGCTGGGCCACATGCTCAAGTTGCGCTGGTCGGTACTCTGCACAAAGACCTGCTGCTCCCGTCTGCAACCTTCAGCCATATATTGCGTAAAGAACTGACGATTCTCGGTAGCTGGATGAACTATTCCGCGCCCTGGCCGGGCAGTGAATGGCAACAGGCTGCCACATTGTTCGAGCAAAAAAAGCTCCGGTTGGAACCGCTGATCGCCACAACTGGCGATGCACAGACCTTCGCAGACAGTGTCAATGCGCTCGGCGGTCAGGCAATGAAAGGCAAAATTTTGCTAGATATGACGGAGGGTTAACGCCATGTATCTGATATCCAACCGAGAAATGCTACGCAAAGCACAGCGCGAAGGCTATGCCGTACCGGCATTCAACGTACATAACCTTGAAACCGTGCAAGTCGTGGCAGAAACCGCCGCCAGAATGGGATCTCCCGTGATTATGGCCGGAACGCCGGGAACCTTCAGCTACGCAGGCGTCGGTTTTCTGGTGTCCATTTGCCAGCAGGCTGCACAATTTCACCGCCACCCTTTCGCTCTGCATCTCGATCACCATGAAGAATTAGACGACATTGAAAGTAAGGTCCGTGCCGGGATCCGCTCAGTGATGATTGATGCTTCACAATATGACTTTGAGCAAAACATCGAGAAAGTCAGCCAGACAGTCCGGCTCTGCCACGGATTTGATGCCAGTGTCGAGGCCGAACTTGGCCGTCTCGGTGGTCAGGAAGATGACCTGAATGTCGATGCCGCAGACAGTTTCTTTACCGATCCTCTGGCGGCAAAAGAGTTCGTCGCCCGCACGGGCATAGACTCGCTGGCAGTAGCGATTGGCTCTGCGCACGGTTTGTACCAGGGAGAACCTCATCTCGACTTTGTGCGGCTGGAGAAAATCCGCCAGCATGTGAATATTCCTCTTGTCCTTCATGGCGCATCAGGGATCCCAGACGAGATGGTCAGAGAGGCCATTGCTCTGGGAGTTTGCAAGGTGAATATTGCCACTGAATTGAAGATTGCATTTGCCGACGCTGTAAAACTGTATTTCGGCGAAAATCCCGCAGCCAACGATCCGCGCAAATATATCGTGCCGGGTAAAGCAGCTATGCAGAAGGTGGTAGAAGAGAAAATCCGCATCTGCGGCAGTACCGGAAAACTTTAACCAAACAAGTGCCTTGCTTCAGGTTGCAGCGTTGTCACGCTTCTGATTTTATAGTGTCTATTCACGGGTAAAATAGAAACGGAATCAGACATGACAACGCTCAATCACTTTGGTCAACCTCTCGGTGACGCCCTGCCAGACTGGCAAGCACGAGAACTTCCGCAACCAGTGCAACTTAATGGTCGCTTTTGCCGGCTGGAACCGCTGGATCCTACTCTTCACAGCGAGGCGCTGTTCTCGGCCTGGCATAGTATTGATGACGATCGGGACTGGACCTATTTCGCCAGCGATCGCCCTGCGACGCAGGCAGAGTGTGATTCACTGCTAACCCGAAATGCAGCAAGTCGGGATCCGCTGTTTTTTGCCGTGGTCGATAATACTACTCAGCGCGCAATAGGCAGCGTGGCGCTGATGCGTATTGATCCGGTAAACGGTGTGGCAGAAATTGGTTGGGTAAACTGGTCCCCCCTGATGAAGCGCTCATGCCACGGTACCGAAGCCATTTTCCTGTTGCTGAAAACCCTCTTCGATGAGCTGAAATATCGCCGCTGTGAATGGAAATGCCACAGTCTGAATGCTGCATCCAATGCGGCTGCGAAAAGATTTGGCTTCCAGTTTGAAGGGATCTTCCGTCAGGCAATCGTCAACAAAGGCCGTAACCGTGATACCTGCTGGTACTCCATGCTGGATAACGAATGGCCATCACGCAAACTTGCCTTCGAAAAGTGGCTGAGTGCAGAGAATTTCGATGCTGAAGGCCAGCAGAAACAGCGTCTGGAAGCCTTCAGAAAGTAGAAGAGACGAAAAGATTAACGTCGTTGCGACTTGAGGGATGACGAGAGAAGCTGGTCGATATCATCCCACGCATAAATAATATTCGGGGAAAGCCAGAGAGGGCCGGAGTCGGTATAGCGTCCGGCCTCTTTGCCACCCAGCGCGGTATAGAAACTGATGGCTGGAGCATTGCCTTCGACCACGCCCAGACCCGCGCCGGTGAAACCGCTGTTTTTCAGCCGCTGCGCAACTTCAGTTAACAGACAGCGCCCGATCCCCTGACGTGCAAACTGGCTATCAACATACAGCAGTTTTATTTCAGCCAGCGCACCGAATTCTGGGTTTGAGGAAGTAGACGCCATCACGAACCCGGCCAGTTCACCGTTAATTTCAGCCAGTAATACGAACTGATTTTCTGCCGGATTGGCGAACTTATCCTGCCAGAATGCCAGTCTGCGGGGCTCATCCAGTGCCGCAAACGCGTCGGCGGGAGCCAGTTCACGGTAGGTTTCACGCCAGACAGCGACGTGTAAACGGGCCAGTTCTCCAGCGTCAGAGGCTTTTGCATCTCTGAGAGTCAGCGTAGTCACAGGAAATATCCTTACATTTAACGGGTTAGCTTTCGCTTGTGGAAAGTCATTTCGCCAGTATAGCGCCTGATCTGCGCTTTCCCGATAGCACAGAGACGTTATTTACTTCCTGCTTTTTTCTCTTGTGTCAGCAAAGCCTGTTTGCGCTCGATCCCCCAACGGTAACCAGAAATCTGCCCGTCGTTTTTGACTACCCGATGACATGGGATAGCCACCGCCAGCAGGTTGGCAGCGCAGGCACCCGCAACGGCACGAACCGATTTTGGCGCCCCCATTTTTTGGGCAATTTGCGAATAACTGGCGGTCTCGCCTAAGGGGATTTCACGTAATGCCTGCCAGACACGCTGCTGAAAAGCGGTGCCGCGAATATCAAGCGGAAGTGACAGACCGGTCTGTGGCGCATCAACAAACCCGATAATGGTTGCCATACGCTGCTCAAAATCAGGATCTGCTCCCCGCAAAACGGCATGAGGGAAATGGTCCTGCAACTGTTGAACCAGCGATTCAGGGTCATCGCCCAGCAAGATAGCGCAAATCCCTCTTGCGCTTTCAGCTACTAAAATCGCGCCCAGCGAACATTTCCCGACGGCAAACCAGACTTCTATCCCGCGCCCTCCCGCCCTGAATACTTTCGGTGTCATCCCCAAAGTAAGACCGGCACTCTCGTAAAACCGGCCATCGGAAACGTATCCGGACTGATAAATCGCCTCGGTCACCGACAGATCTTCACGCAGGGTTTCACGCACGCGCCGGCTGCGCAACGCCAGCGCATACTCTTTCGGTGTTACGCCGGTATGAGCTTTAAACAGGCGATGAAAATGATAGGGGCTGATGCCGACAGCAGCAGCCAGTGCGTTCAATGTCAGAGGGTTCTCTGTCTGTTCAATCAGACGACAGGCGTGTTCAATTTGCCGGGCATGATGCTGCGCGAGAGAAATTAACCCCTGACGGCAACGCTTACAGGGACGAAACCCCGCCTGCTCGGCTTCTTGTGCACCGGCAAAGAAAACCACATTACCAGGATTAGGCTGACGGGAAGCACAGGAGGGCGCGCAGTAAATTCCCGTGGTTTTCACGGCGTAGACAAACTGCCCGTCGGCAGCGGCGTCGCAATCCACCACCGCTTGCCAGCGCGGGTCATCCTGCGTCAGGGACGCAGCACTTTTCACTGGCAAGATTTTCGCTGACTTCACTGACATCGTTTTCGTAGACATGGCAGAACCTCATTGATCTCCGGTGGGCTGAATAACAGGCTAACCCGCCCGCGGTTACAATACCCTCCGGCGCTTGCTTTCTTATTCTGCATGAGCACGGAGCCCGCGTCATTAACCGGCCAGCGTTTCACGCATTCAACAACGGCCCGCGCCTTGCATATGAAAATCTTTATTATTATAAAACATGGGCGTTTAACTCTGGAGTGTACTTATATGTCGCTGAAAATTGTCCCCATTACGCTCAATGATCCGCGTCTGGCAACGCTGGTCGCTGAACTCGATAAATACCAGTCAGTTCTTTATCCGGATGGTAGTAACTACGCGATGCCGCTGGACCGGATGGCAAATGCGCAGAACTATCCTTTTCTGGCGGAAAGCGAGGGTCAGCCGGTGGGCTGCGCTTGTCTGTATCTGGGGGACAATGGGGTTGCGGAAATAAAACGGGTTTACGTAGCGCCTGCCGGGCGCGGCAAAGGTGTAGCCTCCAGCCTGATTCAGGCTCTGGAGGCCCATGTGCAGACCTTAAGTTTTACAGCACTGTTTCTTGAAACCGGTATTTACCAGCCCGAGGCGATAGGTCTCTACCAGAAGCTGGGTTACGGCATGACCGGTCCCTTCGGCGATTACACCTTCGACCCGCTCAGTGTCTATATGGTGAAAACTTTCCCCGCCACTATTGCGAACGTTTGACCGCCATCTCCAGCGAGCCAAAGTAGTGGGTTTTGATTTTTTCCCACGTACCGTCGGCAATGATTTTAGCCAGACCGTCGTTGAGCAGTTTTTTGGTTTTGTCGTCGCCCTTACGCATCCCGTAAGCTGAGCCGATACTGAACAACTTATCGTCACGCACTTCCGGGCCGGTCAGGGCGAAATCTTTGCCCTCGGGTTTATTGAGGAAGCCAAAGGTCACAGCCACGCCAGGGCTGAGGGATGCATCAAGGCGACCGGCGATCAAATCCTGATAAATTGTATCCTGATCGGCATAGGCCACCACATCAACCCCCTTCGGCAGCCAGAATGCATTGGCATACATCTCCTGAATAGAGCCTTGCTGTACGGCGACGCGCTTACCTTTCAGAGATTCGGCAGTAGGCTGCAACGGACTGCCTTTGGGCGCGACTAACTTAGTCGGAATGTGGAAGACAAAATCGCTGAAGTCGATCACTTTACGGCGCTTTTCCGTCGCGCCCTGGGGTGAGATAAAATCGACTTTCTTCGCCATCAGCGACGGAATTTCAGCATCGAAACTGCTGACCACATATTCACATTTTACATTCATCTCTTTGCAGATGGCGTTGGTGATATCGATTTCGAAACCGGTCGGCGTCCCGGTGGCATCACGGAACTGGAAAGGAGGGAAACCCAGATCCGCGCCGACGCGCAGGGTTTCGCCTTCAGCGTGTGCCATTGTGCTGCTCATCATCAGGCCGAAAGCGGCCAAAGCCAGTGTTCTTTTGATCATTATTGTTCTCTCATGCCCAGGGTTATTTTTGTGACTGCCAGTGTAAAAACTCTTCCCGTACCGCGCGCAGCATTTCAGGGTTCTGACACAAATCGACGGCGGTCATTGCCAGCGCTTTGGCCGCCTGCAACATGGTGCTCAGCCCGGCGTCAGACCCGGCGGCTTCGGCAAATTCAGGGGTATGTGGCAGGACATCGCCAATACGTAAATAAGGATGGATCGCCGCCGTTATCTGGCTGACGTTACCAATATCGGACGAGCCAATACCGCCGCTGAGCGGGGGCGGCACCACCTCCACGCCAAGGATCTCCAGATTTTGCTGAAAGTATCCGGCCAGCGTCAGGTTGTTATTACGCTCGGCGTAGGTCAGCCCTTCCTCAATTTCCAGCCGCGCCCCGCTCATATCTGCCGAACCTTGCGCGGCGGCGAAGACTTTCTTTTTCACTGCCGCCAGCCCGCTGACAGTGTTGGCACGCATCAAGAATTTGGCTTCGGCATAGGCCGGTACGATATTAGTGGCACTGCCGCCGTGGGTAATAATGCCGTGGACGCGAACGTCGTCGGTGAACAGCTGGCGCAGGGCGTTTATGCCAATGAAAGTGTGGATCACCGCGTCGAGGGCACTGATGCCGTTTTGTGGTGCGGAAGCCGCATGAGCGGCTTTGCCGTAGAATTTAAACGTCGCATCGACGCACGCCAGCCCCCCGCGGGTCACCATGGTTTTATCCCGCGGGTGGAACATCATCACGGCATCGACATGGTCGAAGAAGCCTTTGTCCGCCAGAATGATTTTCCCACCGCCCTCTTCTTCCGCCGGTGTTCCCACCACTTCCAGCTTGCCGGTCAGCGCCGGGAATCCCGCTTTCAGAGCCAGCGCAGCCGCCACTGATGCGGTGCCGATCAGGTTATGCCCGCAGGCGTGCCCCAGACCTTCGAGCGCATCATATTCAGCCAGCAGCGCGAGAGTCGGGCCGGGTTTGCCGCTGTCAAAGGTGGCGCGAAACGCCGTCGCCAGCCCGCCAATGGGCTCTTCAATCTCAAAACCCGCTGCCCGCAACGGGGCTATCAGCGCCGACGACGACTGCACCTCATGAAAACTCAACTCCGGGTTGGCATGAATCGTCAGTGCCAGTGCGGTGAGTTCAGCCGCGTGCTGATCAACGCTGTCGATCACCTGCTGCTTGTGATCCGTCATAGTGCAATAAGACATGTTTGTTTCCCTGATCTGGTGCAAAACCAAAAAATATTTTCGCGGCGCTGGTTAAACACAATGCTTTCGCGTGTACGAATACCTTAGAAATAGGGCTTTTGCAGAGAAGGGTCAAATTCAGCCTTTTTATCTGTTGCGCTTTCTGCGCAAAAATTATTTTATGGCTACAGTTTTTAATACCCAAAATAATGAGGCGGTATGAACGAGAAGGACTGGCTGATCCTGCGCGCCGTCTGGCAGCACAAAAATATTACCCGCGCTGCCGAACAGCTTTATACCTCGCAACCGGCGCTGAGTTACCGCCTGCGCCAGATCGAAGGCAAACTGGCGATCAGGCTGTTTATGGAGGGGCAAAAAGGATTGGTGTTCAGCGCGCAGGGAGAATATCTCGCCCAACATGCGCTGGCCGTCTTGCGGGATTTACAGCAGTTGAAAATTACCCTGCACAGTATGGATCAGGGTCAGCAGGGGGAGATTTCACTGGGCGTATCGAGCAACTACGCGGCGTATCGTCTGCCTGCGCTGTTAAGTCAGTTTCGCCAGTCGCATCCGGGGATCCGCGTGAATCTGATGAGCGGTTTCAGCGAGGAGATATTCCAGAAATTGCTGCGTAACGAAATCGATATGGCGCTGGTGAAAGACGACTTTAACTGGAAAGAGGGCAAGCATTTGGTTGAGGAGGATGACTATTTTCTGGTGAACCGGCAGGATTTTGATTTCGCCCTGCTGCCGCAGATGCCGCAAATCAAAATCCACCACGGTGCGCACGTTACACAATTGATTGAACGCTGGTGGAACGCCAATTTCTCCCATGCGCCGAATATTGCCATGGAGGTGGATAAGCTCGAGGTCTGTCTGGCGATGGTGGAGCATGGGCTGGGTTACGCCATTGTCGCCACCTATTTACCACTGGCTGAACACCTTTACCGTCGCCCGATCAGCGTCGACGGGCAGACGGTAAAAAACTGCACATGGCTGCTGCACCGCCACACGTTGAGTGACTCGCCGGTGATGCAGGCGTTTATTCATCTGATGCAGACAGCGCAGCATAGTGAAATCAGAGGCTGAGCGTCAGAGCGTCAGCGTCCCGTCGATTAACGTGCAAGTATGGCCGCCAATCCACGGCTCGCCACCAACGTATTCCACCGCTACGCACCCTTCGCGCTGGCGCAGCGTCCCCTGACGCACCTGATAACTTTCTGCACTGTTTTCGCCGTCAGGGAAACCCTGCTCTTTGAGCACCCGAGCCAGACAGGCGTTGGCGCTGCCTGTGACCGGATCTTCCGTCAGTACGCCCTGCTCCACCAGCAGTGCCCGCACTTCGTAATCCGCCGGGCCGCCCTGCGCGTGACGGCCATAAATTGCCAGCCCATGAACACCCGCCTGATGAATAATATCTTCAAGTGCCTGTGCATCGGCTTTCACCTCAAGACAGACCTGTGCATTTTCCATGCGCACCACCAGCCAGCCCAGCCCCATATTCACCGCCATCGGCGCAATATCTTGCTGGCGTTTGCCGTGGTTCAGTGCTTTATCCAGCAATGACAGATGTTCAACCGCTAGCGAACGAATCGTCGCTGGCGGTGCACTAAATGCCAGCCCGCCGTCATCGAGCATTTTGACCGGCACCAGACCGACACCGCACTCCTGAATCACAAACCCCGGCCGCTTTGGCTGTAAGCCAGCCTCCAGCAAGGCATGCGCAGTGCCGAGCGTCGGGTGTCCGGCAAAAGGAAACTCGGTATCCGGCGTGAAAATACGCACGCGGTAGTCCGCCGTCGGGTCTGTTGGCTTGAGAACAAAGGTTGTTTCCGAAAGATTGGTCCAGCGCGCCATGGCCTGCATCTGTGCGTCACTGAGATCGTCGGCATCGAAAATCACGGCCAGCGGATTCCCTTTCAGGGGAACAGACGTGAAAACATCAACTTGTTTGAAACGGCGCGTTTGCGTCATGAAGAGTCCTTTTTAAATTCCGCTTTGAGAGCGTTGTTCTATGATTAAGAAATCATAATGGGAAAAGGAATTTAAATCATGTCGGCAGTAGATTTGATTGGTGTGGGGATTGGTCCTTTTAACCTGAGCCTTGCGGCACTGGCAAAAGATACCGGTAAAATTGAGAGTGCTTTTTTCGATGCAAACAAAGAGTTCAGCTGGCACCCCGGCATGTTGCTGCCCACCGCCACTATGCAGACCTACGTCTTACAGGATCTGGTGACAACGGTTGCGCCGCGCAGCGAGTTTTCGTTTATCCATTATCTGGTCGAACAGAAGAAGATCTACCGCTTTCTGGCCACAGAGCAGCTGATCATCAGCCGTGATGAGTTCTCCGATTATCTGCGTTGGGCTTGCGCCCGCATTGACCGCCTGCACTTCTCGCAGCCCGTCGATGCAATAGATTTTGATGATACGAAGCAGGAATTTATTGTCCATACCCAAAAAGGCGAGCACCGGGCGCGCAATATTTGCCTTGGTACCGGTCATGCGCCCTGGGTGCCTAAATCGGCACGTTCGGCGATTGGCGAAAATTGTTTTCACGCCTCGGAAATGGAGCTGCGTGAACCCGATTTTACCGGTAAACGGGTGATGGTAGTGGGTGGCGGGCAGAGCGGCGCTGACATTATTCTTAACGCGCTGGACAATCACTGGGGGGAATTCGCTGAGCTGAGCTGGCTGTCACGCCGGCCGAACTTCCAGCCGCTGGATGAATCCATTTTTACCAATGAGTATTTCACGCCGGAGTACGTCAACTATTTCTATACCCTGCCGGAAGAGATCCGTGAGCAGGAAATAAAAACCCAGAAGCTGCCGTCGGACGGCATCAGCTATCACACGCTGGAGGCTATTTATAAGCAGCTTTACCATCGTTTTGACGTACTGCACCAGCCGCGCAATGTGCGTTTATTGCCGCACCGCGCACTGGACAACATCACCGTGGACGCTGACGGCAGCTACCGGTTACAGGCGCTGCACGGACTGGAAAATTGCGAGGAGCACTTCGGGGCCGATATTGTCATTCTGGCGACGGGTTACCGGCCGGGACTGCCGGATTATCTGGAGCCGCTGCTGGAACGCATCCCTTACGATCGCGAACAGCATCTGCCGTTGCGGCCCAATTTTAATCTCGATTGGGAAGGCCCGGCGAATAACCGGATTTACGCGGTTAATGCCGGGATCCACAGCCACGGCAGCGCCGAGGGACAACTGACGCTCACCGCATGGCGATCGGCTAAGATCCTCAACCATCTGCTTGGCGAAGAGCATTATGATCTCAGCCCCGGACCATCGCTGGTGCAGTGGTGGAGCGGAGATTAGTCCGCTCTGGTGTGCTTTCCTTTCGCATTGAGTAAATCCACATAGGCCTGATCGATCAGCTCCTGACGGTCTATGTGTAATTTCTCCAGCAAATCTTCTGCTATCGCGATGCCCTGCTCAGGGGTTTCGTTATCGGCCAACACCACTTCAAATTCAAGATAATCCCCGAGTCCCTTCACGCGATCCAGATGCAGGCGGGTCTGCCCGACCATAAACAGCGTGCGCTGTTTGATAACGCGTCCGGCCGCACCATAGGCCAGCGTCAGGGTATTACGTAAACCATCGGGATCAGCCGTTGCGGTCAGAACATAGAAACTGGGTTTAGGACCGGCCTGATCCGGGCGCTGATAAAAAATCAGTTCACCGCGATCGACTGCCAGCGTACGCAGTTTGAGGCGGCCATGCGGGCAGACAAAGAACGTATCATCCTGGTCGATAAGATCCGGCAACCCTTCAGCCATCAGGCCGATTTTTTCGTACATCGCTGAAAAGTCATCAATTCTGGCTTTGATCTCAATATTTCTGGCCATGCTATTTCCTTTTATACAGCACGTGGATACTGCTTTTTACCCTATCACCATGAGGCCAGAGTGACATCTGCTGATTTGATCTGGGACGCTAAAACAGCGAACAAATGCCCCGTTTATTTTGTCAGGTGCTAGGTTGGAGATCGGATTTACTCTTTGAGGGAAAAATCATGATTCAGAAAGCTGAAACCCGCATTGTCACCCTGACGCTGGCCCCTTCGCTCGACAGCGCGACTATCACGCCGAAAATTTATCCTGAAGGTAAATTACGCTGCAGCGCACCGGTGTTCGAACCGGGCGGTGGCGGGATCAACGTGGCGCGCGCCATCGTGCATCTTGGCGGTAAAGCGACGGCGTTGTTCCCGGTTGGCGGACCGACAGGCGCGCATTTGGCGCAGTTGCTGGAGCAAGAAGGCATCACCACCGAGACGCTGGAAACTCAGGACTGGACCCGGCAAAACCTGCACGTTCACACCGAAAATACCGGTGAGCAGTACCGCTTTGTGATGCCCGGCGCGAAGCTTACGGATGAAGAGTTCGCCGCCCTGAGCGCCAAAGTGACGCAGCTTCCTGCCGGTTCCCTTCTGGTGGTCAGCGGCAGTTTACCGCCGGGCACAGAGGTCGCCGCGCTGACCGGGCTGCTGCATAAAGCCCAGCAGGCGGGGCTGCACTGTATCCTCGACAGTTCCGGCGATGCGCTGGCTGCCGGTTTAAAACTGGGCGGACTGGCGCTGGTGAAACCCAACCAAAATGAGCTGGCGCAGCTGGTGGGACATCCGCTGGAAAAACCGGATGATGTGCTTAATGCCGCAAGGCAGATCATCCGTGAGGGTGGCGCTAAACGCGTGGTGGTTTCCCTTGGGCCACAGGGTGCGCTGGCGGTGGATGCAGAACGCTGGTTTCAGGTCATTCCGCCACCGGTGAAGAAAATGAGCACCGTGGGCGCAGGCGACAGCATGGTCGGCGCGATGACGCTCAAACTGGCCGCCGGTGCAGACCTGCTGGATATCGTGCGTTATGGCGTGGCGGCAGGCAGCGCGGCGACGCTCAATATCGGCACCCGTTTGTGTTCGCATACCGACACGTACGGCATTTATGATTACCTTTGCCACCAGACACCGGCGCATTAGTTTAATACCGGGAACCCACTTCGCGCCCCGCGATCGCGTCGGGGCGCAAATTCTTCGTCTTTCCCCTTAGGCTTTTCAGGTGATAACCAGATAAACTCGCCGCATCGGGTGTCGCGCGCACCTTTTCCGTTACGCCAGATTAGGCCGGAGGCCAACGTCCAGAATGATATGGATTATGCTTGCAGCAATTGTTGTGGTTTTCATCGTTGGGTATTGGTTCATGACCGCAGACACCCGCAAGGCCAATGATTCCCTTGCCAGTCTGCTGAAAATTAAACCGGTGTATATTGATTCAATGCTGCTGGAAATGGGTAAACGCCAGAGCCAGATGTTTATCCGCTCCATCAGCGGAGGCTATGCTGAGGAGATCCGCAAAGCCGCCTATATTGTGTTTATCTATCATACGTTTATTAAAGATCCTTCTGACGAAAACGTCGTCAAATGGCGTGAGATTTTGATCCGCGCGCATCTTTCGCCGCAGCTCACCAGCGAACATGCCGAACTGGCGCTGTTTTATTTTGCCGAGCTGGAGCTTGAGCCTTTCGAGCTGGCGCAGTTTCGCCGTCATTACAATGAAACCTATAACCAGATCCATCTGGTTTGAGTTTGCCTGGAAGTGATCACATCAGACTGAACGCGGCCCATTACGGGCCGTTTTCTTTTCCCTTCCCAAAGAGCAATCTCAGTCAGGAAATAAGCCCGCCGCACAGGCAAAGTGGAGGCCTTGAAGAGAGGGAAAATGAATAACGACAAAAGTGATCTTTATGCCCGGCGGTTCAAACAGGTGTTTGCCTATATTGAACGACACCTCGACAGCACGCTGACCGTTGAACAACTGAGCGACGTGGCCTGTTTCTCACGGTTTCATTTCCACCGTCAGTTCAGCCAATACTGTGGTGTCAGCGTCAGCCGGTACATTACGCTGATGCGGTTAAAACGCGCCTCGTATCGGCTGGTTCAGCCGTCGCCAGAAAAGATCATCGATATTGCGTTAGATGCAGGGTTTGAGAATCCTGAATCATTTTCCAGAGCCTTCAAAAATACCTTTGGCCTGACGCCCAGCGAATTCCGTAAGGAACCGGTTTGGGTTGACTGGCACAGACATTTCCAGTTTCCCGGCACGGGAAATCAGAAGAGGATGGACAATATGGATGTAAAAATTATTGAGGTTAAACCCATGCAGGTGGCGGTGCTGGAGCATCACGGCGAACCAATGCGGGTGACTAATTCGGTGGCGACGTTTATTGAATGGCGAAAAGCGTCTGGGTTGTCCGATTATACAACACAGGGCACTTATGGCGTTCCTCACAATGACCCATTAACCACGCCGGGCGAGGAGTTTCGCTTTGATATCTGCGGTGAATTAAGCGCCGCAGCCAATGGTAAGGTTCTCGCTAATCCGCAGGGCGTTATCTTAAAAAGCCTGCCGGGCGGACGTTGCGCCGTGGTGCGACACGTGGGCTCTTATGATCGCATCAGCGAAAGCGTTTACTACCTGTACCGCCAGTGGTTGCCGCAAAGTGGTGAGGAGTTACGGGATTTCCCGGTCTATTTCCGCTATCTGCAATTGGATGAAGAGTTACCTGAACATGCGCAGCAGACGGATATTTTGTTGCCACTGAAGTAAGAAAGGCGGGCGTGAAATACAAAAAATAGGCAGCGCTGAGAGATCAGCGCTGTTGGCATATTACCGGAAGACGTTTTCGAGATAGCTCGCCAGGATCTGACGCGAACTGAAACCATGACAGATGCCGTAATAGGCTTCGTTGTCACTGGCGACATCCAGAGGAAAACGGGTGTAAACCTGGCTGCTTCGAAAGGAAGCGGTTGGATCGGCAAAACGCTCACTGCGCTCTTTCAGCGCCGGGTGAATAACCAGGGCAGTCCGACCAAACCGCGCTTCCCGGTTCACATAAACGTAATGCTCGCCCCGGCAGTAGCCGTAAGCTTTATCATCAACAAAATCGCGCTCAAATCCTGAATTCTCTAATACACGCGCTACTTCATCTGGCCGTAAATACATGGTTGCTCCTCGCTTCTTTAACCGCAAGGGACCATAACGTATTCATACTTGTGAATAACCCCTTTATCCTGCGATTTGGCACATTTAGGAATTATCTAAGCCAGATAACATAAATTCTCAGACGTTATACGCTATATGCTTTCAGATTCGGCCGGGCCCGATTCACACTTTAGGTTCACGTGTACGTTGTTGAATTTTATACAGGCGCAGCGTCAGCAACCACGCCAGCACCACCATGATGGCGGCGGCCAGATAAATAGAAGGCGTTCCCGCCTGAGCAATAAGTAAACCCGCCACCGGCCCGGTCAGCCCCAAACCCAAATCAAGAAACGCCGAATAGGTGCCAAGCGCCGTCCCCTGATTCTGCGGTGGGACCTGTTTCACCGCTTCCACACCCAGCGCAGGGAAAATCAGCGAGAAACCACAGCCGGTCAGGAACGCCCCAAGCTGAACGATAAGAGGATCACTGCCCTGCCATATCATCAGCAAGCCAATCGCTTCGAAAACAAAAGAGAACAACGACACGCGCAGACCGCCGAAGCGGTTAATGGTGTTGGCAAACACCAGACGAGCTCCGACAAAGCCCAGGCTGAACAGCGTCAGCGTGAAGGCGGCCCCGCTCCAGTTTTTATCCGCGTAGTAGAGCGTGATAAAGGTGGCGATCACCCCAAAACCGATAGTGCCGAACCCCAGCCCGAGGCCGTGCAGCCAGATACGCCCGACCACCGCTTTAAAGGCGATACGTTTACCGGTGCTGACCGAAATGGCCGCTTTCTGCGTGGCGAGCCACACCGCAATAGCGACGCAGACCACAATCAACACCGCCACGCCCATCAGCCCGAAATGGGCGTTCAACAGTACGCCCAGTGGTGCACCCACCGCCATAGCGCCATAGGTCGCAACACCATTCCATGAAATGACCCGCGCGGTGTGCAGCGCGCCGACAGCGCCAATGCCCCACAGCGTGGTGCCGGTACTGGCAAAACTTTCGCCCACGCCGAGGAAACCCCGCCCGATGCACAACAGCACTAAACTGATCGGCGGATGCCCGGCAAAAATGAAGGCCAGTGCGTAAAACAGGCCGCTGACGCCGCAGCAACTCAGGCCAAAGATCACCACTTTTTTCGGGCCAAGCTGATCGGCATAACGTCCGGCATGGGGACGGCTGGCGAGCGTGGCGAAATATTGCACGCTGATAATCAGCCCAGCGAGCACCGAGTTATAGCCGAGTGTGTTATGCACAAACCCCGGCAAAACCGCCAGCGGCAGACCAATCGTCAGGTAACAGACGAAGGTAAATGTCATAAATGACAGGATGCGTTTATTTAATTGCAGATTGGAGCGCAGCGTACTTAACGACATGGACGGACCCGGAAAGAGATCACAGTTTGAGGAAATAACAGCATAGACAGGTTTATCTGCTGAGGGAACGTAAAATCCCGGAAAAATGTTATTGCCTGTAAACCTGTACAGACTTACAGAAAAATCTGATCTGCGTCACGCTAAGCCGCGCCGCGCCTGCGTTGGTCTGACAGTCACAATGACTATTAACACCGAAAATGGCGAGAGTTTTGACTGAGGATCTTCACCTCATAATATTTTGGGCTATGCTTAAAACACAGTTCAAACAAGGAGAGGCACATGTTTAAGAAATCAGAAAAAGTCGAACGTGACATTGATCAGGATGTAACTCTGCTGGCCGATACCCTCGATGAGGTACTTCAGTCATCGGGTTCCAAAACGAAAGATGAACTGGAGAAAATTCGCGGTAAAGCGGAAGGCGTATTACGCGATGCCCGCGCCCGTTTCAACAACAGCAGTAGCCTTAAACAACATGCCCGCGATGCTGCCGATCAGGCCACCAGCTACGTGAAAGATAACCCGTGGCACGGTGTGGGTGTCGGTGCCGCAGTCGGTATCGTCCTCGGAGTCCTGCTGGGACGTCGTTAACACGTTCCGGCAAACAAGGTGCTATTTTCCTGTGTCGGGTACCAGCACCTAAGCGGATGTTTCACTCTCTCATTAATCCGCTTTGACGACGGGGCCATCTGGCCCCGTTTTCTATGGGGCTTATCCCACGAGTTCTTATCCCACGAACAATCATCCGGTAAACACCGCCGCCAGCCGCCCTGCCAGCTCATGCGCCTGTTCCTGCGAGCTGATATTCGGAAACCCCATCAGTAAACCATTAGGCCGCAGCGGATCCCCCGCTTCACGCAAGTTGATCTGCCAGTCTGATACCGCCTGCACCGCCAGCCCGTTTTCACGGGCCCGCCTGGCAATATCTGCATCATCCAAGTGTCTGCCTAAACGAACGCAAAGCTGGATGCCGCCTATTTGCTCACTGACCTGTAAAACCTCTGCGGGAAAAGCCGCCGTCAGCGCCTCTGCCAGAAAACCACGGCGTTCAGCATAAAGCTGGCGCATGCGCTTGGTATGGCGGTAAAAATGCCCCTGTTCGAGAAATTCCGTGATGCTGGTTTGCAGCAACGGTGGCGTGGCGCACGGGCGCAGCGGGCAGTATGCTTCCACCTTCTCTACCAGACTTTCCGGCATCACCACATAGCCACAGCGCAGCGCCGGAAACATCGTCTTGCTGAATGTGCCTGCATAAATCACCCGTCCCTGAGTATCGAGGCTTTTCAGCGAAGGCAGCGGCTGGCCGTGGTAGCGGAACTCACTGTCGTAATCATCTTCGATGATCCACGCCTGTTGCCTGGCCGCCCACTCCAGCAGGGCCATACGGCGCGATAAACTCATGGTCACGCCTGTCGGGCTCTGGTGCGCGGGTGTCACCACGGCAAAACGTGCCTGTGGAAATGCCGCCACCGCCTGCGAAATATTCATGCCCTCTTCATCCACATTCACCGCCACGGGTACTGCACCGGCGGCGCGGAAAAAGGCCTGTGTCACCGGATACCCCGGATCTTCCAGCCAGACGCCATCGCCTTTGTGAAACAGGCTGCCGATGAGTAAATCCAGCACGGCGGCGTAGCCGGCACAGATAAATATCTGCTCCGGCTGGCAGGTAAAACCACGGGAGAGTTGCAGGTAGCGCGCAATGGCGCTGCGCAGCGCGGCGACGCCGGTCAGCGGCGGATGGCCTAAATCGTTGATGCTGGTGTGACGTATCTGGCGGGCGACGATGCGCGTCCAGATAGCACGTGGAAAGGCGTCCAGCGCGGGCAGCCCAAGTTGAAAAGGCAGAGAAGAGAGCGAGGGCAACATCGGATTGATGGGTTTAGAGGCCGTTTTTTTGTCCACCGCGGAGAGGGACTCAGGGATCGGCCCGAGCGACGCACTGACGACGGTTCCCGCCTGCCCCCGGCTTTGCAGAAACCCTTCGGCGGTCAGTAGGCCATACGCATTCTCCACCGTGGCCCGTGCGACGCCCAACTCACTTGCCAGCGTGCGCACCGAGGGCACGCGGCTGCCGGTCTTCAGTTTTCCCTCCATGATAGCCGTCTTTACCCGCTGATAAATCTGCCGGTACAGCGGCGCGTTGTGCCGGGGATCGAGGTGAAAGGAGAGGCTGAAGCGGCTCATCATGACCTGCTTAAAAAGACATTTTATGGCCCTGTAGTATAGACCATGTGCGGCGTAAAGTAGCCTTCATTGAGACGCACTGTGCGTCCATTTTTAAAACTACGACACTACAGGAAATCATCATGACCGCACTTCGCCTGCCTTACTTCACTCTTTCTTCTGCCGTGATGGAACCTATGGTTGCTGCACTTGGCGCGCTGGAAAAAGGCCCGCTGGATAACGTGATTATCGAACTGGCGTTCCTGCGCGTTTCGCAAATTAACGGCTGCGCCTACTGCCTGGATATGCACTCCAAAGCACTGCGCAAAATGGAAGTCGCACAGACCAAACTGGATCAGCTGGCGGGCTGGCAGGTGAGCCATGCCTATTCTGAACGCGAGCGCGCGGCGCTGGCATGGGCGGAATCCATGACGCTGATTGCCGCAACCGGCGCACCGGACAGCGTTTATGAGCCACTGAAAGCGCATTTCAGCGACGTGGAAATCTCCGAACTGACCTTCGCTATCGGCCTGATGAACGCCTTTAACCGTCTTGCCGTCAGCATGCGCCAGTAATATCGCAGAAAACACCCTGTTCGAATTTTAACCAAAAATTCGTACTAAAAAAGTTTCCCCTCTCAGCCCGCGCCCTGCGGGCTTTGCTGTATTTGCAATAAGCAAATTTAAAATATCTACATATTGTATGGTTGATAATTTAAATCACCACATCTAGTATTCAATCCATCGGGACGCCACAAGGGCACCGGTACTCGTCGCCCCTTTCATGCTGAAGCCATCGCCACAGCGACCGGGCAAAAACCGTCTCTGATTTCTTTACAGATGGAAATACGAATCATGAGCATTATTATTTACAGTAAACCTGACTGTGTCCAGTGCAACGCCACCTATCGCGCCTTAGATAAACACGGCATCGCCTATGAAGTGATCGACTTAACTTTAGATGCTGTCGCACTCGGGCAAGTTCGCGCCATGGGTTATCAGCAAGTGCCGGTGATTGTGGCCGGTGACGATCACTGGTCGGGTTTCCGCCCGGACAAAATCAGCGCCCTGCGCCAACTTCAGAACGCGTTCTGAGGACCGGCGGATGAATCCGTTGGTCTACTTTTCCAGTAGTTCAGAAAACACCCATCGTTTCGTCGGCAGGACCGGTTTGCCGGCGATACGCATCCCGATTGACCGGCAGCCTGAAAAATTGCGCGTGACGTCGCCGTATATTCTGGTGGTACCGAGCTACGGCGGCGGTTCGGCCAAGGGCGCAGTGCCAACGCAGGTGATCCGTTTTCTGAATGATGAACAAAACCGTTCACTTATCCGCGGCGTTATTGCCGCCGGGAATACCAATTTCGGCGCAGCGTATTGCATTGCCGGTGACATCATCGCCCAGAAGTGCCAGGTGCCTTACCTGTACCGCTTTGAATTACTGGGTACGCCGGAAGACGTTGCAAAGGTTACACAGGGAGTTACTGAATTTTGGCAACGACAGAACTGAATCTCACCGAGGCGGACACCTCCAGCCCGGACTATCACGCGCTCAACGCCATGTTGAATCTGTTTGATGCCGAAGGCCGCATCCAGTTCGACAAAGACCGGCTGGCCGCGCGTCAGTACTTCCTTCAGCACGTGAATCAGAACACCGTGTTTTTCCACAATCTGGCGGAGAAGCTGCGCTATCTGGTGGAAGAAGGTTATTACGATGCGCTGGTGCTGGATCAGTACGCTTTCGATGACATCAAGGCGTTATTCAAACGGGCTTACGCCAAAAAATTCCGCTTCCAGACCTTTCTGGGCGCTTTCAAGTATTACACCAGCTACACGCTGAAAACCTTCGACGGCAAACGCTATCTTGAGCGCTACGAAGACCGTGTGTGCATGGTGGCACTGACGCTGGCACGTGGCGATATCCAGCTCGCCGGGTATTTTGTGGATGAGATCATCTCCGGGCGCTTCCAGCCAGCGACGCCGACCTTCCTCAACTGCGGTAAAAAACAGCGCGGCGAACTGGTCTCCTGTTTCCTGCTGCGTATCGAAGACAATATGGAGTCGATTGGCCGTTCGGTGAACTCTGCGCTGCAACTGTCCAAGCGCGGCGGCGGCGTGGCTTTCCTGCTGACGAATATCCGTGAAGTCGGCGCGCCGATTAAGCGTATCGAAAACCAGTCCTCCGGCGTTATTCCCATCATGAAGATGCTGGAAGATGCGTTCTCTTACGCCAACCAGCTCGGTGCGCGTCAGGGTGCGGGCGCGGTATATCTGAACGCCCACCACCCGGACATTCTGCGTTTCCTCGATACCAAGCGCGAAAACGCCGACGAGAAAATCCGCATTAAAACGCTGTCGCTTGGCGTCGTGATCCCGGATATTACGTTCGAACTGGCGAAGAACAACGAAGATATGTACCTGTTCTCGCCGTATCACGTCGAGAAGGTCTACGGCATGCCGATGTCAGAAATCAGCATCACGGAGAAATACCGTGAAATGGTCAACGACAAGCGCATCCACAAAACCAAGATCAACGCCCGTGAGTTCTTCCAGGTGCTGGCCGAGATTCAGTTCGAATCCGGTTATCCGTACATGATGTTTGAAGATACGGTCAACCGCGCTAATCCGATCAAAGGCCGCATCAATATGAGCAACCTGTGCTCGGAGATTTTGCAGGTCAATACCGCGACGGTGTATGGCGAAGATCTCTCCTATCATCAGGTCGGCAAAGATATCTCCTGCAATCTCGGCTCGCTGAATATTGCCTCCGCTATGGATTCACCGGATTTCGGTAACACGGTAGAAATGGCTATCCGCGCACTGACTGCGGTGTCGGATATGAGCCACATCCGCTCGGTGCCGTCCATTGATCAGGGGAATCAGGATTCGCACGCCATCGGCCTTGGCCAGATGAATTTGCACGGTTATTTGTGCCGCGAGCGGATTTATTACGGTTCCGAAGCCGGACTGGATTTCACCAATATCTACTTCTACAGCGTGGCATATCACGCAGTGCGCGCTTCGAATCAGCTGGCGATTGAACGCAAACAGCACTTCAAAGGTTTTGAAGATTCGACCTACGCCAGCGGTACCTATTTCGATAAGTATGTGGATGAAGCGCAGGCACACCTTTGGCTGCCGAAAACCGAGCGCGTGCGCGAACTGTTTAGCGATGCCGGTATCGCGATCCCGAGCGCTGACGACTGGGCGCAGCTCAAAGCGTCTGTGATGCAGCATGGGCTGTATAACCAGAACTTGCAGGCGGTGCCGCCGACAGGTTCGATTTCGTATATTAATAACTCGACGTCAAGTATTCACCCGATTGTGTCCCGCGTGGAGATCCGTAAAGAGGGCAAAATTGGCCGCGTGTATTATCCGGCGGCATTCATGACCAACGACAATCTGGATTACTACCAGGATGCCTATGAAATCGGACCGGAAAAGATTATTGATACCTACGCCGAAGCCACGCAGCACGTCGATCAGGGGCTGTCGCTGACGCTGTTCTTCCGCGATACCGCCACCACGCGCGACATCAACAAAGCGCAGATCTACGCCTGGCGTAAAGGCATCAAAACCATTTATTACATCCGTCTGCGTCAGATGGCACTGGCAGGCACCGAAGTGCAGGGCTGTGTGTCCTGCACGCTTTAAGGAAAAAATTATGAGCGCAGTAAAACAGCTGCTGGTGCCACAACCCATCAGCAAAGCCATTAACTGGAACAAGCTTCAGGATGAAAAAGATCTCGAAGTGTGGAACCGTCTGACCTCCAACTTCTGGCTGCCAGAAAAGGTGCCGCTGTCCAATGACATTCCGTCGTGGGCGACGCTGAGTGCGCAGGAAAAGCAACTCACCATCCGGGTGTTTACCGGCCTGACGCTGCTCGACACCGTACAGAACGTGGTCGGCGCGCCGACGTTGATGAAAGATGCTGTGACGCAGCACGAAGAAGCGGTGTATTCAAATATCTGCTTTATGGAAGCGGTACACGCGCGTTCTTACAGCTCGATTTTCTCGACGCTGTGCGCCACCGTGGACGTAGATGAAGCCTACCGTTGGAGCGAGGAGAACGTTGCTCTGCAAAACAAAGCGGCAATCATTCTTTCTTATTATGACGGCGAAGATCCGCTGATGAAGAAAGTCGCCAGCGTGTTCCTCGAATCCTTCCTGTTCTACTCCGGCTTCTACCTGCCGATGTACTGGTCGAGCCGCGCCAAGCTGACCAACACCGCCGATCTGATCCGCCTGATCATTCGCGATGAAGCCGTCCACGGTTATTACATCGGCTATAAATTCCAGAAAGCGCTGGCACAAGAAAGCGAAGAGCGTCAGCGGCAGATCAAAGAGCAGGCGTTTGATCTGATGCAGGACTTGTACGACAACGAAATCCGCTATACCGAAGAGCTGTACGACGGCGTTGGCTGGAGCGAAGACGTGAAGAAATTCCTGCACTACAACGCCAATAAAGCGCTGATGAATCTCGGTTACGAAGCGCTGTTCCCGGCCAGCATGGCGGACGTGAATCCGGCGATCCTCTCCGCATTATCGCCGAACGCCGACGAAAACCACGACTTTTTCTCGGGTTCGGGTTCATCGTATGTGATTGGTACCGCGGTCAACACGGAAGATGAGGACTGGGATTTCTGATTTTTACGGGAGGAGCCTTTCCTCCCTTTCCCGATTTATCCTGTTGCCGTAATTCCTCTCCGCGCTACTATAGAAACAGTGTTTCAAAACCCTACATCTATAATAATGAAAGGAGAGAAAATAATGCCATATCAGGCCTCACCCTCCCGCTATGAAACCATGCAATATCGCCGCTGCGGTCAGAGCGGTCTCAAACTCCCTGCACTTTCCCTTGGCCTGTGGCACAACTTCGGCCATGTCAATCAGCTGGAATCACAACGAGCCTTGCTGCAAAAAGCCTTTGATTTGGGCATCACACATTTTGATCTCGCGAATAACTACGGGCCACCTCCGGGTTCGGCGGAAGAGAATTTCGGCAAACTGCTACGTCAGGATTTTTCGTCCTACCGTGATGAGCTGATCATCTCCACCAAAGCGGGTTATGACATGTGGCCCGGCCCTTACGGCGCGGGCAGCTCGCGCAAATACCTGCTGGCGAGCCTGGATCAAAGTCTGCAACGCATGGGGCTGGATTACGTCGATATTTTTTATTCGCACCGCGTGGATGAAGAGACGCCGATGGAAGAAACCGCCGCCGCGCTGGCTTACGCTGTGCAAAGTGGTAAAGCGCTGTATGTCGGGATTTCCTCTTATTCAACGGAACGCACGCAGAAAATGGCAGAGTTGCTGCGCGAGTTGAAGGTACCGCTGCTGATCCATCAGCCCTCATACAATCTGCTGAACCGCTGGGTGGATAAGAGTGGTTTGCTGGATACGCTGGAGCAAAATGGCGCGGGCTGTATCGCGTTCACTCCGCTGGCGCAGGGCTTGCTGACCGGTAAATATCTCGACGGAATTCCGGACGGTTCGCGGATGCATACCGAAGGCAACAAGGCGCGTGGCCTGAACGCCAAAATGCTGTCTGAAGATAACCTCAACAGCCTGCGTTTGCTCAATGAGATGGCGCAGCAGCGGGGTCAGAGCATGGCGCAGATGGCGCTGAGTTGGTTACTGAAAGATGATCGTGTGACGTCTGTGCTGATTGGTGCCAGCCGTCCTGAGCAACTGGAAGAAAACGTCAAAGCTTTGGATAATCTGCATTTCAGCGCCGAAGAGCTGACGGCCATCGATAAGCACGTTTCTGATGGACAACTGAATTTATGGCAGGCGTCGTCGGATAAATAACATAAACCATAAAAAAGTGCCCTTCTTAAAATAAGGGCACTCCATAATATATTTAAATGACTAATCCTGCCGACTGGCTTTATAAATTATTGTTTAGTATCGGCGGATTCAGGAACAGGTTGTGGCTCAGCCTTTTGCGTAATTGTTGGCAGATCGCCAAAATTTACTTTCTCATTTTTAAGTTGCGCAATCAGGTCTGCACTTACATCCAGCTCTTTAGAATAACTTAAAGCAGTCTGAGCGGGCATGATGGCATCAATTTTATGCGCAGCACGGTATTGTTCAGCGGCCTTCGCCACCTGTGCAATGACCACATTACGCGCAGCACGCTGCTCTGCCTGCCACAATCCATTCAGCACGTTAGCATCAGCCTGCCGTGCCTGTGCTAACTTATCTTGCGGCAGAGATTTATACGCTTCTTCAGCCAGCGTTGCGCCGCTCTGAAGGCTCTGATGCACAGCTTCAAGATGTGTTTTTTCCTGAGCTGCAAATCCTGAATCAATAATTACCTGCTCTATATTGACGAATTTCATTGTTTTTTCTCCGGTAGATTTAGAATCACAGCCAGCGAGCAGGCCGCCCACAATAACCACCACCGCGAGAACTCCCGCGAGAGGACGAATAAAAGCAAACTTCATTAGATCTTCCTGACGGCTGTATTCAATCGTGTAAAAAACAATTGTCCGCTTCAAAACTCATTATTTCAAGTTAGAAATACTAAAATGGTAATTAACTATTACTGAAACTGCTGATATCAATGAAAATGCATTCCGATTATAGTTTGTTTTGTTGAAAATGGCATCATCAAATCAACTGGTTAATTCCAAACGTCGCGCCGTTTCGTAGTGGTCTGCCCAATATTGATTATACAGAGAAGAAATTGTGACACCTTCTATTTTGGACGCGTGAATGAACTGGCTATCACCAATATATACACCGACGTGGCGATCGCCCGGCGTCGTTTTAAAAAAGACTAAATCCCCCGGTTTAAGATTATTTTTACTCACCTTTGTGCCATTTTTGATTTGTTCAAATGTCGTTCGCGGCAACTCGGTGTGCAGGGAGTCATTGAAAATATGCTGCATCAGCGCTGAGCAATCGACGCCGCTGTGTGTGGTACCACCCCAGTGATACTGAGTGCCTTTCCACCGGGCATACTGGGAAAGTAAGGCTGTTTTGATAGTTTTCGACTGGCCCGTATTGCTTTCATAGACCGGGGATTCTTTTACATCAAAAAATTCTTTTTGAGAAAAATGATGGTTGTCGATTTCCGAGAATTCCTTCGGCAAATCAAAAGAAAAAGAATAGGTACTGAATAATAAGGAAGATGCTATTAATAATGCAGAGTTGAAAGTCTTAAAATTAAACATGTGCGAGATCTTTTATTGAAATATAACTCTTCCTTACCTGGGAACCAGCAAACGGGGCGGGTGACTCGTCGTTGAGAGCGCAAATAATAACCGCAGAACAAAAAATAACCACCCCCTGGAATTACCATAAAGTGGCATTTACATTTTTTCCTCACGAAACCAATCCCTTCACTCTGAAGGGATTGGCATAAGTTTGTTTTAGATCAAGTAAAGAATTTCGCCAGCACAAGTAAACCGACGGTGACATTGATTGCTCCGCCGATGCGGGTGGCAATTTGCGCGAACGGCATTAATGCCATTCGGTTGCCTGACGTAAGAATAGCCACATCGCCGGTACCGCCCTGCCCGCTCTGACAACAGGAGACAATCGCGACGTCAATCGGGTGCATACCGATCTTTTTGCCGACAAAGAACCCGGTGCCGACCAGCGCACAGACGGTCGTGACGATCACGCACAGGTTCTGCACCGTAAAAGCGTTCACCAGCTCCTGCCATGGTGTGATCGCCACGCCAACGGCAAACAGCACCGGATAGGTCACGGCGGTGCGGAAAAATTTATACACCACCATCGAACCTTGCTGAATGGTCGGGGAAACCCCATTAACCAGTTTGAGTAACACCGCCGCAAACAACATCCCCACCGGCGCAGGCAGGCCAATCAGACGCTGCCCAAGCATCCCTACCATATATAGCAGGATCGCCAGCAAGGCGCCGCAGGCCAGCGAATTCACATCAGGCTTACCGGAAAACTCCTCCAGACCGTGGTCAAGCAGGCCTTTTTTCGCCGGCATCAGTTGACCTTCACCGGTCAGATGCGGATAGCGTTTCCCAATTCTATTCAGCACGCCGGCCAGCACAATGGCCGTCAGACCACCGAGCATTACAATCGGTAAAATGCGTCCGAGCGCCACGCCCTGCTCCATATGCAGGATCGTCGCATAACCCATCGACAGCGGGATCGCCCCTTCGCCCACGCCGCCCGCCATGATCGGCAGGATCAGGAAGAAGAACGTCTGGAATGGCGGCAGACCCAGCAGCGTACCCATCGCCAGCCCCGCCACCATACCGACAACCTCACCGCACAGCATAGGCACAAAAATCCGCACGAAGCCCTGGATCAGCACCTGCCGGTTCATGCTCATGATGCTGCCGACAATAATGCAGCAGATGTACAGATAGAGAATATTGGTGGATTTGTAGAATTTGATGGTGGAGTCCACGACCACATCCGGCAACAGCCCGTAATGCACCATCGCCGAGGGAATAAAGGTGGCACAGATTGCTGCCGCACCGAGTTTTCCTACCAGCGGCAGGCGCTTACCCAGTTCGCCACAGGCGAAGCCAAAGAAGGCCAGCGTTGCCACCATGACCACGATATCGCTCGGCAGTTTACCGTTCAGGCAGTCGAGCAAAATCAGCACCCCTGCCAACAGAAAGAACGGCAGCGGAATGATCCCTATTTTGTAATTATCCAGAATATGCCACCAGCGTTCTTTGGCTGACAGGACCGACTTTTCGGAGTCTTTGGCGACCAGATAGGAGTCATCGGATGTGCTCATGACATTGTTCTCTTTTTATTAATAACGTTATAGAGAGTGAGCATAGAAATCGCCGCGCAGGCAGGTTGTGAGGTTGCTCAAATTAAATCCGCTGATTTAAAGGTTGTAATGGTGTTAATGACGTTAATGCTACTGCGGTTGCAATCCTTATCAGCTTTGTAGCAAATCACACGCTTACCCTTATTATTCGTAGGTCTATCTGCAGCATTCCGTGCGCTCTATGCGCTTTTGCTCACAACCTGACTGCGCGGGGAATGTTACCGGTGAAAAACGCGTGTTAGGCTTATTCTTCAACTTTCGCCCCGGCAGCCCGAATGAAATTACGATTAACCTTCCAGATAAAACTTTTCCTCAGCCTGGTAGCCTTTTCCTCTGTGCTGCTGGCTCTGGTCGGTGCCTTTCTTTTTCACACCATCGATCGCCAGCTGAACCATGATCTCGGCAACCGCGCCAAGGTACAGGCGGCGCAAATCGCCCTGATGCCCGGTTTGTCTGCGTTGGTCGAAGCCCATGACAGCGCAGGGATTGCCCGTTTAGTGGCGCCGCTGCGGGCAAAAAGCGACGCCAGTTATATTGTGGTGGGTGACGTTCACGAAAATCATCTGTACCACTCGCAGTCGCCGGATCGCGTTGGCAAACCGATGGTCGGCGGGGATAACGCCGGCGTGCTGGCGGGAAAAACGATTATTTCGGTGCGCCAGGGTGGCATCGGTATTTCGCTGCGCAGCAAAGCGCCGGTACTGGATGCGCAGAACAAGGTGATCGGCATTGTCTCTGTCGGTTACCTCACGTCGTACATCGATGACATTACGGTCAGACAGTTAGCGCAGGCGGCGCTCTCCGGCGTACTGCTGTTGGTATTACTGTTTATCTTCTCGTGGCTGTTCAGTAAAAATCTCAAAAAGCAGATGTTCTGGCTGGAGCCCAAAGAGATCGCCCTGCTCGTTCGCCAGCAAAAAGCACTGCTGGAAGCCATTTATGAAGGGGTGATCGCCATTGATGATCGCCAGCGGATCATCTCGATAAACCATGCCGCCCGCGAACTGCTGGAACTCTCCCGGCCCGAAGATGCGCTGATCGGCCAGAACATCCGCGACGTGATCCACACCGATGACGGATTTTTTGCCAGCGACAGCGCAACTCCCAACCGCCACGATGAAGTGGCCCGCTTTAATCAGCGCCTGGTGATCGTCAACCGGGTGCGCATCGAACTGGAACCCGCTACGCAAACCGGCTGGGTGTTCAGCTTTCGCGATAAAAATGACATTAATACGCTCAGCAGCCAGCTCAGTCAGGTGAAGCGCTACGCCGATAACCTGCGCATCATGCGGCATGAACAGCTCAACTGGACCGCCACGCTGGCCGGTTTGCTGCACATGAAACGTTACGATGAGGCCATCGGCTATATTCAGGCGCAGTCCGAAGGTGCGCAGGCGGTGCTGGATTTTGTCTCCGCGCGTTTTGCGTCGCCGACGCTGTGCGGCCTGCTGCTGGGCAAATTTGCCAGCGCGCGTGAAAAAGGCGTGACGTTGAATTTCGATCCGGCATGTCAGCTGCGCCGCCTGCCTGCGGCGTTGACAGAGTCCGAACTGATGTCGATTATCGGTAACTTGATCGATAACGCGGTCGATGCCACGTTGGCAGCACCGGCACCTCATCAGCCTGTCGAGTTTTATCTGTCGGACAGTCATGATGAACTGCTGATAGAAGTGGCCGATCAGGGCACGGGGATCCGGCCTGAAATCCGCCCGCAGATTTTTGAACAGGGTGTGACCACAAAGCCGCTATCGGCCGCTGACGACACCGGAGGCGAACATGGCATCGGTCTCTATGTGGTTGCCCGTTATGTCCGTCAGGCGCACGGTATGATTGAAATTTCGGACAATGCGCCACGTGGCACTGTGTTTTCACTGTTCATCCCTAATCCGCCGCAGGGCGTGTGAGCCAGTCAGGAACGATAATGAATAACAATAATGTACTCAACAGCAGCATCAATCAGGGCAGCGCGCTGGACGTGATGATCGTCGAAGATGAACCCTACCTGGCGGGGCTGCACCGCGATTTTATCGAACAGAACTTTAACCTGCGGGTGGTCAGTATTGCGGCGACGCTGGCGCAGGCCAAAACGCAGTTACAGCTCTACCGGCCGCGTCTGGTGCTGCTGGATAACTATTTACCTGACGGTCAGGGCATTGATCTGATTGACAGCGCACTGCTGAAAAGCCTCGACTGCTCGGTGATTTTCATTACGGCGGCCAGCGATATGCATACCTGTAGTCAAGCCATGCGCGGCGGCGCGTTCGACTACATCATCAAGCCGGTCTCCTTCCAGCGTCTGCGCAATTCACTTGAGCGTTTTTTGCAGCTGGTGCATCAGCTGCGCCATGTCAAAGTACTGGATCAGCAGGCACTGGATCGTCTCTATAATCTGCCCGCCAGCGACACCCCCGCAGCCCCTGCCACAAAAGGGATTGAGCCAAATACGCTGGAACTGGTTCAACGCGTTTTCAGCGAAGGCGACGACCGCAACTGGTCGGTCGATGAGGTTGTAGAACAGGTGGGGATCAGTAAAACCACCGGCCGCCGCTACCTGGAATATTGCGTGGAAATTGGCTTTATTGCCGTGGAAATGCAGTACGGCAATATCGGGCATCCACGCCGCCTCTATCGCAAAATAGCAGGCGTAGAAAAATCCGTATCCTGATGCTGAATTCCTGCCGTTTACCCTGACGAATTTCCCCCTCCCTGCCGGTGGCAACACCGGCCAATTTCCTGCATATCACCCGGCATCAGGTTATTAATTCACTGAATCCTAAAATTTCAGACAACCGGTAAATTCACCTGTTTCACATACGGCTGAAATCCCTAATTACACCTGAAAATATACGTTCATTGTTCCGTATAACACCGCTCTGCATCTGGTAATTGTTGACGGCTAAATCCCCGCAAAAACAAAAGATATTAAACACTTTAAAATCATATAATTAGATATATTTCAATCACAACTGAATGCCGGAATAATTAGCAGAAATCGTGAATCACCGGCACGCGATAATTTGTCATTAAATGTCAACGATACGGGCACAAAATTAGACGCGTCAGATACGCACATATACACAACCGGAATCGCAATCATGAATATTCTTCAGAAACATTGAGACTTGTCTCAGAATTTCGATG
Source organism: uncultured Enterobacterales bacterium (assembly GCA_963519305.1). Taxonomy (GTDB): domain Bacteria; phylum Pseudomonadota; class Gammaproteobacteria; order Enterobacterales; family Enterobacteriaceae; genus Ewingella. Next base: position 22,276 of record CAUQMS010000025.1, on the reverse strand, counting down.
TGTTAGGGTATAACGCGTTCACTATTTCGTTACAGGTAAGACTCTATACGGTCCAACAAAAAAACTAGACATCGAGCCGACATGGCTACTTATATCCAAGGAATGCACATTGCATGGCAATTAAAATTGAAGTAAAAAATCTTTATAAGGTATTTGGCGAGCACCCTGAGCGCGCATTTAAGCTGATTGATTCAGGCAAAGGTAAAGAAGAGATTTTCGAGAAAACCGGGCTGTCACTTGGTGTGAAAAACGCCAGTCTGGCCATTGAAGAAGGCGAGATCTTCGTCATCATGGGGTTATCCGGTTCCGGAAAATCCACCATGGTACGCCTTCTCAATCGTCTGATTGAACCTACCCGCGGCGAAGTGTTGATCGACGGCGAAGATATCGCCAAGATCTCCGAGTCGAAACTGCGTCAGGTACGCCGCAGCAAAATCAGTATGGTGTTCCAGTCGTTTGCACTGATGCCACACATGAATGTGTTAAACAACACGGCGTTCGGAATGGAGCTGGCCGGTGTTCCGGTGCAGGAGCGTAACGAAAAGGCCCTCGACGCGCTGCGTCAGGTGGGTCTGGAAAATTATGCCCACTCCTATCCGGATGAGCTGTCCGGCGGGATGCGTCAGCGTGTGGGCCTGGCTCGCGCCATGGCTAACAACCCTGATATCCTGCTGATGGATGAAGCCTTCTCTGCACTCGATCCCCTCATCCGTACCGAAATGCAGGATGAGCTGGTGAAATTGCAGGCGCAGCATCAGCGCACCATCGTGTTTATTTCCCATGACCTTGACGAAGCCATGCGCATCGGTGACCGTATCGCCATTATGCAGGGCGGTGAAGTGGTACAGGTCGGTACGCCGGAAGAGATCCTGAATAATCCGGCCAACGATTATGTGCGCACCTTCTTCCGCGGCGTGGACATCAGCCAGGTCTTCAGTGCCAAAGATATTGCCCGTCGTCGTGGCACGTTGATTCGTAAAACCCCCGGTTTTGGTCCGCGTGCAGCCCTCAAGCTGCTCGAGGACGAAGACCGCGAATATGGTTATGTGCTGGAGCGCGGTCAGAAATTCATCGGCGTGGTGTCGATTGATTCTCTGAAAGTTGCGCTCAAAGCCAATCAGTCTCTGGACTCCGCGCTGCTGGAACTTCCCGCACCGGTGCAGGCAGATATGCCGCTCAGCGAACTGATCTCTCATGTCGCCGCCGCGCCTTGTGCCGTGCCGGTGGTTAATGAGGACAATAACTATATCGGTATTATTTCCAAGGCTATGTTGCTTCGTGCCCTGGATAAAGAAGGGGGTAACGAATAATGAAGAATTCCATTAACGACAGCATCGTGCAACATGCTCAGGCCGCGTCACAAACGCTGGATGCCACCATTGATCCGTGGAGTGCAGATAACGCCAGCGGCGGTCATGCCGCAGCAGCACAACCCGCGGCTGACGCTGCAACCAGCAGTGATCCGTGGGGCGGTGCCAGCGATGCTGCCACCAGCGCTCCTGACACCACCCACCACGCTGCCGCACAAGCTAATGACTGGCTGACTGTGGCTCCGGCGCAGCATGACCAGTTCAATATTCTGGATCCGTTCCACACCACGCTTATCCCGCTGGATCGCTGGGTAACTGAGGGAATCGACTGGCTGGTAACGAATTTCCGTCCGGTATTTCAGGGTATTCGTGTACCGGTCGATTTCGTCCTGAGCGGTTTTCAGCACGGGCTGGAGTCACTGCCCGCGCCGATTGCTATGCTGATCTTTGCGCTGATCGCCTGGCAGATGGCCGGCCTTGGTATGGGTGCCGCGACACTGGTTTCACTGGTGATCATCGGTGCCATCGGTGCCTGGTCTCAGGCCATGGTTACGCTTGCGCTGGTGCTGACCTCGCTGTTCTTCTGTGTACTGATAGGACTTCCGCTCGGCATATGGCTGGCGCGCAGCAAAGGCGCAGCGAAAATTATCCGTCCGCTGCTCGATGCAATGCAGACCACCCCTGCGTTCGTCTATCTGGTGCCCATCGTTATGCTGTTTGGTATCGGTAATGTGCCGGGCGTTGTCGTCACCATTATCTTCGCCCTTCCGCCTATCGTGCGTCTGACGATTCTGGGTATTAATCAGGTGCCGGAAGATCTGATTGAAGCCTCACAGTCCTTCGGGGCCAGCCCGAGCCAGCTGCTGTTCAAAGTGCAGCTGCCGCTGGCGATGCCAACTATCATGGCCGGTATTAACCAGACACTGATGCTGGCGCTGTCGATGGTGGTTATCGCCTCGATGATTGCCGTTGGCGGCCTCGGCCAGATGGTTCTGCGCGGTATCGGCCGTCTGGACATGGGTCTGGCGTCGGTCGGTGGTGCAGGTATCGTTATTCTCGCCATTATTCTCGACCGTTTGACTCAGTCGATGGGCCAGGACAGCCGTAGCAAAGGCGGCCACCGCTGGTTCACCCGCGGGCCGGTTGGCCTGCTGGCAAAACCTTTTGTGAAAAAAGCCTGATCACCAGAAGTACCTTCCCGGCGGTTTCGCCGCCGGGAACTCTCTACTAAGCAGAAGTCCACTCTTACGTATTCCTAAGCCATAAACTTATATAAGAATAAGGGTTCACCATGCGCACCAACCATTTCAGGGCCATCGCTCTCGCTGTATCCATCACCACTCCCGCCGCGTTCGCCGCTGACCTTCCGGGGAAAGGCGTTATCGTCAAACCGTTGCAAAGCACCATCGCTGAAGAAACATTCCAAACCGAGCTGGTTAACCGCGCCCTGCAAAAACTGGGTTATGACGTGCAGCCCACCGGCGAAGTCGATTACAACGTGGCCTATACCGCTATTGCTGCCGGTGACTCGACGTACATGGCGGTGAACTGGGATCCGCTGCAAGTCGATATGTATGCCGCCACCGGCGGAGACAAAAAGTTCTATCGTCAGGGGACGTTCATTAGCGGCGCAGCGCAGGGTTATCTGATCGATAAGAAAACTGCTGACAAGTACCACATCACCAGCATTGATCAGCTAAAAGATCCTAAACTCGCCAAACTTTTTGATGCTAACGGCGATGGCAAAGCCGATCTCGCGGGCTGCGATCCGGGCTGGGAGTGCGCAAAAGTCGTCACCAGGCAGATTGAAGCTTACGGTCTGAGTAATACCGTGCAGCAGAATCAGGGGAACTATTCGGCCATCATTGCCGACACCCTGACCCGCTACAAAAGCGGCCAGCCGGTGCTCTATTACACCTGGACACCGTACTGGGTGAGCAACGAGATGAAACCGGGGAAAGATGTGGTGTGGCTGACGGTGCCGTTCTCGGCGAATCCGGGCTCGAACAAAGATCTCGATACCACTCTGCCTAACGGTAAAAACTACGGCTTCCCGGTCAATAACGAACACATCGTGGCAAACAAGCAGTGGGCAGAAGCCAACCCTGCCGCCGCCAAGCTGTTTGCCATCATGAAATTACCGCTGGCAGACGTGAATGCGCAGAACCTGCGGATGCACGAAGGTGAGTCTTCTTCAGCGGACATTTCGCAGCATGTCGATGGCTGGATCAAAGCGCATCAGGCTACCTTTGACGGCTGGATCAGTGAAGCCGCCGCTGCCGCTAAAAAATCATAATCGGAACAGCACTGCCCCGCGCGGCGCTTTTAAAACATAACAACGACGATAAACAGGACATTATTTTATGCGAAAGACAAACCTCTGGGCGGTTGCCGCCCTGACCACACTGGCATCAGCTTCGACCTTCGCCGCTGACCTGCCGGGTAAAGGCGTGACCGTTACCCCGATTCAGAGCACCATCAGCGAAGAGACCTTCCAGACGCAGCTGGTCAGCAAGGCGCTGGAAAAACTAGGCTATGACGTTCAGCCGATCCGCGAAGTCGATTACAACGTCGGCTACACCACCATTGCCGCCGGTGACGCCACCTTCACGGCGGTAAACTGGTCGCCGCTGCATGACGAGATGTACAAAGCCGCAGGCGGTGACAAAGTCTTCTATCGCGAAGGCACCTACGTTAACGGCGCCGCTCAGGGTTATCTGATCGATAAGAAAACTGCTGAGAAATACCACATCACCAATATCGAACAGCTGAAAGATCCAAAGATCGCCAAGCTGTTTGATACCAACGGTGACGGCAAAGCCGATCTGACCGGTTGTACGCCGGGTTGGGGTTGTGAAGCCGCGCTGAATGAGCAGCTGAAAGCGTACGATCTGGAAAAAACCGTAACGCACAATCAGGGGAATTACTCGGCAATGATTGCTGACACCATCACGCGTTATAAAGAAGGTAAACCTATCTTCTATTACACCTGGACGCCGTACTGGGTGAGTGACGTGCTGGTACCGGGTAAAGACGTACTGTGGATGCAGGTGCCTTTCTCTGTCGTACCGGGCGATAAAAATGCCGACACTGCCTTACCGAACGGTAAAAACTACGGCTTTAAAGTCAGTACTATGCATATCGTCGCCAACAAGAAGTTTGCTGAAGCTAACCCGGCTGCCGCAAAACTCTTCGCAATCATGCAGCTGCCGTTAAAAGATATTAACGCGCAGAACTCTGCGATGCATGCCGGTCAAAGCTCTGAAGCCGATATCGCCAATCAGACTGACGGCTGGATCAAAGCCCACCAGGAAACCTTCGATGGTTGGGTAAAAGAAGCGGCTGCAGCGGCGAAGTAAGCCAGTAATATGACTTAGTAAAACCCGCGGGCGGGGGATGGCACATACCACCCTGCCCGCGTTTTTCTATTCTGCTAACTTATCGACCACACCACGCGCCTGAGCGAAAAGCTTCTGATAGTGGCTTTCCCTGTCAGTAATATCTTCTTCCACACCAATCGTGTTGTAGAGGAAATCAACGCTGCTCTCCTTAATACCCAGATAGCTCCCGGCACCTTGCAGATAATCCGTCATATTTTTCTTCCAGCCGTACTTCTCAAATCCTGCTTCTGAACCACCAACCAGCGCTAACCAACAAACTTTTTTGGCAGGGAATCCTTTGCCACCATAAGCCAGACCGAAATTCCAGACCCTTTCCAGATACCCTTTAATCATCGCCGGGAAGCTGTACCACCACAGCGGGAACACCACGACCACGGTATCTTTTCCTTCCAGTTCGCTAAACAGTCGATGCACTTCAGGCGAATACCGTTTATCCGGGTTATTCCAATCAGGTTCATCTTCCACGCCCAACACGGGATTAAACCCGCTTCGATAGAGATCAAGCGTGGAAACGCTGATGCCGTGATGTTCCGCCTGAGTGTGGATTGCCTCCACCATTTGCGCAGTTAAAGAATCGGTACGCGGATGCGCCCACACGATATACATTTTCTCTGATTTCATAATCTGGCCTCGTATTTAAGAATGTACGGGCGACTTTACGACTCCGGAATAGTTCTGTAAAACGTGGTATTTGAGATGACTTAATGAAGGATTTTCACTAATGAGGTTGAACTTATCCGACTTCGCGACGTTTATTGCCGTGGCCCGTCACAAAAGCTTTCGCGCGGCCGGGGATGAAATGGGGCTCTCGCCCTCAGCTATCAGCCACGCTATCAAACAGCTGGAGCAGCGCCTGAAATTGCGGTTGTTCAACCGCACCACGCGCAGCGTGTCTCTCACCGAGGCCGGGCTGAATTTATACGAACGCCTGCGCCCGGCGTTTGAAGAAATCAGCACCATGCTGGACGAAGTAAACTGTTTTCGCGATACACCGATGGGTACCCTGAAGATCAATGCGGCGCGTTTGTCCTCCCGCCTTTTTTTGATGCCACTGGTAGCAGGGTTTAGCCGCCAGTATCCAGATATCAAAGTGGAAATCACCACCGACGACCGGCTGGTGGATATTGTGAAAAGTGGATTTGACGCCGGGGTCCGGCTTCAGGCCACGGTTGAGAAAGACATGATTTCAGTACCACTTGGGCTTGCGGTCAAGCTTGTCGTGGTGGCAACACCGGAGTATTTCTCCACACATCCCGTCCCAGTTCATCCCCGTGAACTGGTCGATCACCAGAGCGTCGTTTTCCGCTTTCATCACGGGCGGGTCTATCACTGGGAATTTGAGCGGCCGGAAGAGAAACTGGAAATCGTTCCGTCGGGCAACATTGCGGTGGATGATTTCGATTCCGTCCTTGAAGCCGTTCTCAACGGCGCTGGCGTCGGTTATCTCTATCACGAACAGGTAAAGACGTATCTTGCGACCGGCCAGCTGGTTTCAGTGCTGGAAGACTGGTTACCTGAGCGGCCAAGCCTTCAACTTTACTACCCTAACCGCCAGTATATGACCTGCGGTTTACGCGCATTTCTGGATTATATAAAAGTTAAAGATCATCCTTCACGATCGTAGTCATTTCCTCGTTATGCCAGCGAGTAAAGATCGATTCGCAAATGTCATTAGGCCGTTACTCCTCTTCCTGCGCAAAAGCCAGAAAGCGCTCGGCAGCGGCGGAGAGGCTGTGTTGCCAGACGCAGAATACCTGGCGGCGTGGCGCATTTTCTATCGGGATCGACACCAGATCGGCAGCGTGACGAGCGCGGGACAACGGCACGATGCCTGCGGCCAGAGATCGCCGAACGATGCTTTCCAGCCATTCAATATGGTCGATTTCAAAACTCACGTGGCGGGTGACGCCCGCCTCACCAAACGCGTTATCAGTCTGACGCCGCGCACCGGCACCGGCGTAGAAGTCCACCAGCGGCACCTGGGCGAGTTCGTTGAGTGTGATAGTAGGACGTAAAGCATAAGCATGTGTCGGGCTGACCAGCGCCACCAGCGGCTCATCTGCCAGCTGACGATGAGGAAGACGAAGCGTGGCTTTGTCCCCCGGCCAGATGCCGACGAACGCTACGTCCGTACGCAGTTGCTGCACATCTTCCAGCAGTTTCTCACTCATGCCGACATACATACGAATATTGACCAGCGGGTAGCGCCGGGTGAATTTCGCCAACTGGCCGATGACATCAATCGCGTTAAGCGTTGAAATAATCCCCACCGTCAGGGTGCCGGTCACCTCACCTTTCAGCGCTTCCATGGTATCGAGCAGATGGTTGTGCGCCGCCAGCAGCTGTTCCGCAGGGGCTAAAAATGCCCGCCCGGCCGCCGTAAGATTGACCCGCCTTGAGGTGCGTTCAAACAGCGCACTGCCGAGCTCCTCCTCCAGTCTGGCTATCTGATGGCTGAGCGCTGACTGCACCGTGTGGCAGCGCCGCGCCGCCTTGGTGAAATTCTGTTCCTGCGCCACGGCAAGGGCAAAGCGGATCTGTTTGAGATTCATCGATTAATCATAAAATGAGATAGTTGAGATGAAAATTATACATTGGTTTAGTCTTTAAGGCTGAGCGATACTCGCCGCGATCCAACAGGACAATGCTGATATTCAAATAAAACCTGCAGCTTTATCTGACACGCTTCACTTAAACAAAAACGCAAAACAAAAACGTAAAACGAAAATATTATGAAAAATTCGACTCAACATTCTCCGCTAACGCCGGGACTGATCGTTCTGATGGCTGTCGCCACCGGACTGGCCGTCGCCAGTAACTATTATCCCCAACCTTTACTCGAAACCATTGCCCGGGCTTTTGACCTTTCCGTTAATCAGGCCGGTTTTATCGTCACCATTGCTCAGCTCGGCTACGCTTTCGGATTGATGTTCCTCGTGCCGCTGGGCGATATGTTTGAACGCCGCAGCCTGATCGTGGTGATGACCATCCTCTCTGCCGCCGGTTTACTTATCACCGCGATGGCCCCGACACTGACGGTCATGCTGATAGGGACCGCGCTCACCGGTTTGTTCTCGGTGGTCGCGCAGATCCTGGTGCCGCTGGCGGCTACGCTGGCAGAACCAGAACGGCGCGGTAAAGTGGTCGGCCTGATTATGTCCGGACTGCTGCTCGGTATTTTGCTGGCACGAACCGTCGCCGGCTTGCTCGCCACGCTCGGCGGCTGGCGTACGGTGTACTGGGTAGCGAGTGCGTTGATGCTGGTGATGGCGCTGATCCTCTGGCGTCGTCTGCCCACGCACAAACAGCATACCGGCCTGAATTATCCGCAGTTGCTGAAATCTATTTTTAGCCTGTTCCTGCACACGCCGGTCTTACGTACCCGTGCGCTACTTGGCTTGTTCTCCTTCGCCAACTTCAGCATTCTGTGGACCTCCATGGCATTTCTGCTGGCGGGCCCGGCGTATCACTATTCCGAAGGCGTGATTGGTCTGTTTGGTCTGGTAGGCGCGGCAGGTGCCTTAGCGGCCACCCGCGCCGGACAGCTGGCGGATAAAGGCAAAGCTCATCTGACCACCACCGTGGGGCTGGTACTCTTGCTGCTGTCATGGGCGGCGATTGCTTATGGTCAGCATTCGGTGATTGCGCTGATCGTGGGAATTATCGTGCTGGATCTGGCCGTGCAGGGCGTGCATATCACTAACCAAAGCGTCATCTATAAGTCGATGCCCGAAGCGCGTAACCGCCTGACGGCCGGTTATATGACCACCTATTTTATCGGCGGTGCGATAGGCTCCCTGGTGTCGGCGTCGGCGTTTCAGTGGGCAGGCTGGTACGGTGTTTCCGCCGCAGGCGTGATCATGAGCGTCCTGAATTTGCTGACCTGGTGGTCGGGCCATAAATATAAAATGGCCTGATGGTTCAACGCTTATTCCCACCCGCTGAAGAAAACTGACAACACGGGGCGATCATCACGCCCCCTGATTAGCTTGCGAATAATCATCGCTGAAATTTATTTCCCGCTGAGGGTATTATCACTACTGACAGTCTGGTAATGTTTGCCCCATAAATTATTCACGGGTGAGATATCCCGTCTTTACTGCCCTGATTGCCTAATGCCAACCCACACAACACAAGACACTTCAGCCCCTGTTCGCGTCTCCACGTTTACGCAAGGCGTTGTCGACAGTCTGCCTATTGTTATCGGTTATCTCCCTATCGCGTTTGCTTTCGGTCTGAGTGCGGTGAAACTGGGTTTCACGCCGCTGGAAAGCACCCTGTTTTCTGTGCTGATTTATGCCGGTGCCAGCCAGTTTGTGATCACAGCCCTGCTGAGTGCCGGGATGTCGTTATGGGTCTCAGCCCTGACGGTGATGGCGATGGACGTGCGTCACGTTCTGTACGGCCCTTCCCTGCGCAACCGCCTTACGGGTGGACGTCTGAATGGTAAGAAAACCGCGTTGTGGGCTTTCGGCCTGACCGATGAGGTGTTTGCCGCTGCCACTACCAAACTGATTAGTGATAAACGCAGCTGGAGCGAAAACTGGATGTGCGGCATCGCGCTCACGTCCTGGCTGGCCTGGGTTTTTGGTACGGTTATCGGCGCGCTGTTCGGTAATGGCCCGCTGGAAAACTATCCTGCCGTCGAGGCTTCTCTCACCTTTATGCTTCCGGCCCTGTTTCTGAGCTTCCTGCTGGCGGCCTTTAAACGTCAGCAATGTCTGGTGTTCGTTGCCTCTCTGGCCGGTGCACTGGGCGGTTTGCTGTTCTGGTCTATCCCTGTAGCGATTTTGTGCGGACTGGGCGCGGGTTGTATCGCCGCGCTGCTGCAACGTCCCGCCGCTGAACTGGAGGCTGCCAATGAAAACTGAAGTGATCCTGGTGTGCGTGGTCGTCGGCATCGCGAATTATCTTTTCCGCTATCTGCCGCTGCGCCTTGGCGCGGGCCGCAAAGCGGGCGCGATGAAAAGTGGCCCGCTGGCGCGGGTACTCGACAGCATTGGTATTGCCTCTATTTGCGCCCTTCTTGTGGTCTCCAGCACGCCGGAGATCCTGCGAGACAGCCAGCGTTTATTGCCCACACTTGCCGGTTTCGTGGTACTGACGCTGGTATTCTGGCGCAGCAAAAGCATCATTTTGTCTACTTTGGTTGGCGCGGTAGCGTACGGACTGATCTTCAAAGTGATGTTACCAACTGGCTGAAAATTAAGCGCTTCGGTCATCTTCCGCGGCGCAGAACAGAAGCTTTAAATTTCGAATAATTCACCGTCGTTATGAATCACACTTAATGCTAAAGCTTTGGGGGTTCATAACATTGATATTATTAATTACCGTCGTTACTATGTCATTCGTAACTAATGAGGTTTCTCGTCATGGACAGCTCCTTCGCGCCAATTGAACACATGCTAAATTTCCGGGCCAAGAAACAGAAAGATTTTCCTTATCAGGAAATCCTGCTGACCCGGCTCTGTATGCACATGCAAAGTAAATTGCTGGAAAACCGCAATAAAATGCTGAAAGCACAGGGGATCAACGAAACGCTGTTTATGGCGTTACTGACTCTTGATGCGCAGGAAAGTCACAGCATTCAGCCTTCCGAACTGAGTTCTGCACTGGGCTCTTCCCGTACCAATGCAACGCGGATTGCGGATGAGCTTGAGAAGCGCGGCTGGATTGAGCGCCGTGAAAGCGATAACGACCGTCGATGCCTGCATTTGCACCTGACGCCGGACGGGGAAGCCTTTATCCAAAAGGTTCTGCCACCTCAACATAAGAGCCTGCATCTTCTCTGGTCTACCCTTGACGCTGATGAACAGAAGCAGTTAGAAACCCTGACCCGCAAACTGTTATCTCGCCTCGATCAGATGGATGTCACTGCGACACAATTACTTTAATTTCTGTTCAGGTAACCCAAACATGTCACTCCAAGCCAGCTGGAGACTTACGCCGCTGTTCGCCGTTTTACTATTGGCGGGCTGTGCCTCCAGCGATAACATCGCGCCTCAGTCAACGTTGCTGGACAACCAGCAACTGAAACTGGCCCAGCCCAAAGTCAGTTCGCTGTCCATCAGTTCACAGTGGTGGCGCAGCCTTAACGACCCGCAACTTGATAGTCTAATGACGACGACGTTGCAAAACTCGCCGTCATTGCGTCAGGCGGCGGCTCGTGTGCGCGAAGCGCAGAGCGTGGCCGGTGAAGCCAGCGCAGCCAATGGGCCCTACCTGGATTTGAACGGAACAACCAAGCGTGAGCGTGTTTCCAAAAATACGATCCCGCCGTTCCTGACGAGCTATCCTGACGCGCCGATCTTCGACAGCACCAATACGCTGGGGCTTAACCTGAGCTATGAGTTTGACTGGTGGGGTAAATACCGCAATCAGGTCAATGCCGCGAAGGCTCAGGTGGATTCAGCCCGTGCCGAACAGGCACAGGCGGCCCTGACGCTGACCAGTTCTGTCGCCTCGGCTTACTATCAGTTGCAGGCCAATCTGGCGGTGCAAAAAGTCCTGCAACAGGAAGTGGATAATAATCAGCATCTGGCCGATTTGCGCAAAGCCCAGTACAAAGCCGGGATTTATGGTATCGATGTGCCGCAGCAAACTCAGGCACAGGCTGACAGTGCACGCCAACAGATTATCGAATCCCAGTCACAGATTGATCAGCTGAAGCATCAGCTGTCAGCGCTGGCGGGCCTCGGTCCGAACGCAATGGATAATCTGCACGCCGTTCCCCTGCCTGCCGCGGACGCCATCTCCCCGAAAGGTGAGCTGACCATCGACCTGCTGGGTAAACGCCCGGATATCGCCGCGCAGCGTGCGCTGGTTGAGTCCTATTCACAACGCATTCAGGCGGCGAAGAAAGAGTTCTATCCGAGCCTGTCAATCAGTGCGTTTGGCGGTTTCAATACCACGAACTATGGTGGTACCTCGCCGAACCTGCTGGACGCGGCCAGTAAAGCCTGGAATATCGCGCCGGCGATTTCGCTGCCAATTTTCCATGCGGGTGCCCTGCGCGCCAAGCTGGGCGAAGAATCTGCACTCTATGACCAGTCAGTCGAGTCTTACAATCAGACCATCCTGTCAGCTATCCAGCAGACTGCGGATGCGATGACCATCGCAAAAAGTAGTGTCGATCAGTTGCAGCAGGCGTCGTCAGCTGTGAAGTCGATCGAAGATGTGTATCGGGTTGCCGATGCGCGTTACAAAGCTGGCGTGATAGGACGGGATGAGTTGTTAACCGGCCAGTCAGCGCTGTTGCAACAGCAACAGGCCCAACTGAACGCCAGCAGCAATTTGTTGCAGGCAAAAATCAGTTTAATCCGCGCGCTTGGGGGGGGTTATCAGGCCCCGGCAGCGGAACAAAAATCATAAAAAAACAAGACTCAGCGTGGAGAAAACCATGAGCGAAAATGCGGGCATTCAGGCGACGCCACCGCAGGATTCGGTTGTTGCGAAACAACCAACCAAGAAAAAGAAATCACGCAAAATTGCATTGCTGTTCTTAACGGGGGTTTTTGTCATTATCGCCATCGCCTACCTGCTTTACTGGCTGCTGGTGTTACGTCATTTCCAGAGTACCGATGACTCCTATGTCTCCGGTAATCAGGTACAAATCATGGCGCAGGTCTCAGGGAGTGTGACCAGTGTGAATTTCGACAGCACTGACTTCGTCAAAAAAGGCGATCCTCTGGTGGTGCTGGATCCGACCGATGCCGAACAGGCCTTCGAGCGGGCCAAAACCGGTCTGGCAAACAGCGTACGCCAGACCCACCAGCTGATCATCAATGGCCGTCAGTATCAGGCTAATGTGGCGCTGCGTCAGACTCAGCTGCAACAAGCGCAGACTGACCTGAAACGCCGCGTGGTATTGGGTAATGTCGATGCTATAGGCCGTGAAGAGCTGCAACATGCTCATGATGCCGTTGACAGCGCCAAAGCACAGCTTGATGTGGCTGTTCAGCAATACAATGCCAATCAGGCGATGGTGCTCAACACGCCGGTCGATCAGCAGCCACAGGTTCTGCAATCCGCCGCACAGGTACGTGATGCCTGGCTGGCACTGCAGCGTACCCGTGTGGTCAGCCCGATCGACGGTTATGTGTCACGCCGTTCAGTACAGGTAGGTCAGCAAATTACCCCGGGAACTGCCCTGATGGCCGTCGTTCCGGCGAATCATATTTGGGTTGATGCCAACTTTAAAGAGACGCAGATTGCCAATATGCGTATCGGCCAGTCAGCGACTGTCGTCAGCGATATGTACGGCGACAGCGTGACCTATAAAGGCAAAGTGGTCGGTATGGATATGGGTACCGGCGGAGCGTTCTCCCTGTTGCCGGCACAGAATGCGACCGGTAACTGGATCAAAGTGGTTCAGCGCCTGCCGGTGCGTATCGAGCTCGATGATGAGCAAGTAGCAAAATATCCGCTGCGTATCGGTTTATCTGCGCTGGTCACGGTGGATACTCAGGATCTCAACGGTCTGGTGCTGGCCGATAAAGTCCGTACTGAACCTCTGTACCAGACCACTGCGCTGACGCTGGATCTGGCCCCGGTTAACGCCATTATTGCAGACGTTATTCATGCGAATGCGGGCTAAAACCTCCGGAGGCCTCTGTGGCAAATAAACCGCTCGTAGGCGCACCGCTGGCCTGGATGACAGTGGCTTTGTCTCTGGCCACGTTTATGCAGGTACTGGATTCGACGATCGCCAACGTGGCGATCCCGACGATCGCCGGTAATCTGGGTGCCTCAAACTCACAGGGCACCTGGGTTATTACGTCGTTCGGGGTCGCCAACGCGATCTCCATTCCGATCACCGGCTGGCTTGCGAAACGCATCGGTGAGGTCAAACTGTTCCTGTGGTCTACGGTGCTGTTTGCCATCGCCTCCTGGCTGTGCGGGATTTCCAACAGTCTGGAAATGTTGATCTTCTTCCGTGTGATCCAAGGTGTGGTGGCAGGTCCACTGATCCCGCTGTCACAAAGCTTATTACTGAATAACTATCCGCCGGCCAAGCGAAGTACCGCCTTAGCGCTCTGGTCGATGACAGTGATCGTGGCGCCTATCTGTGGCCCAATCCTCGGCGGTTATATCAGTGACAACTTCCATTGGGGCTGGATCTTCTTTATCAACGTGCCGATCGCCATTGTTGTTGTCGCACTGACGTTGAGAACGCTGAAAGGCCGCGAAACACCCACGCAGATACGTCCGATCGACAGCGTCGGTTTGGTGTTACTGGTGTTGGGGGTGGGTTGCCTGCAGGTGATGCTTGACCGCGGTAAAGAGCTGGACTGGTTTAACTCCACGGAAATTATCGTGCTGGCCGCCGTGGCGGTGGTGGCGCTCTGCTTCCTGGTGGTCTGGGAGCTGACGGACGACCACCCGATTGTCGATCTGTCGCTGTTTAAGTCGAGAAACTTTACCATCGGCGTGCTGTGTATCAGCCTGGCCTACATGCTCTACTTCGGCGCTATCGTTCTGCTGCCGCAGCTACTGCAGGAGGTATATGGCTACACCGCGACCTGGGCGGGTCTGGCCTCGGCGCCGGTAGGGATCCTGCCGGTCATGATGTCGCCGATCATCGGTCGCTACGCCCATCGCCTCGACATGCGTTGGCTGATCACCTTCAGCTTCGTTATGTACGCGGTGTGTTTCTACTGGCGTGCCTATACGTTTGAACCGGGAATGGATTTTGGGGCTTCTGCGTGGCCGCAGTTTATACAGGGCTTCGCGGTCGGCTGCTTCTTTATGCCACTGACCACCATTATTCTGTCGGGATTACCGCCAGAACGTATGGCGGCGGCATCGAGCCTGTCAAACTTTATCCGTACACTGGCCGGTTCAATCGGTACATCCGTCACCACCACCATGTGGGCTGACCGTGAGTCGCTGCACCACGCGCATCTGTCGGAAAACATCACACCGTTTAACCCGGCCGCGCAGCAGACTTACTCCCAGCTTGAAGGGATGGGGATGAGCCACCAGCAGGCATCAGGCTGGATAGCGCGTGAGATAACCAATCAGGGGCTGATTATTTCTGCCAATGAGATTTTCTGGTTATCGGGCGGCGCCTTCCTGATATTGCTGATTTTGATCTGGTTCGCCCGACCGCCGTTCGGAGGTGCGGGAGGCAGTAAAGATGGTGGCGGTGCGCACTAACCTGCGTTTCGCCGGACATTTCACTGTCAGCTGAAAGCAAAACGGACGCCCTGAGGCGTCCGTTTTTTTATGAGGATCACAGCATAACCCAGAAGGTTAAGCCTTATTCTGACGCCACCAGTCGGCCAGCAAAATACCGGTCGCAACGGAAACGTTCAGACTTTCGACTTTACCAGTACCCCCGATAGAGACGTTGATATCGCCCTGCTGCCAAGCGCTGTCAGACAAACCATCGCTCTCTTCGCCCAGCACCAACACCATTTTGGCAGGCAGTTCGGCTTTACCGAGTACCGTACCTTTATGGCTTGAAGTGGTGACGATGGTGTAACCGGCTTTCCGGAAGCTAGCCAGTACGTCGAGGAAGTTGTCAGCACTGATCGCTTTAATGTGCTCCGCGCCGCCTTCTGCGGTACGCACAGCAGCGCCAGATTCCAGCAGAGCTGGATCTTGTACGACTAAACCGTTCACACCAAAGTGCGCACAGCTACGCATAATACCGCCGAGGTTATGCGGGTTACCGACATTTTCTAATGCCAGTACACAGTCTTTTTCCGGCGCAGTTTGCAGATACGTATCCGCATCCAGACCCAAACGTTTTTTAATCAGGAAGCAAACGCCGCCGTGATGTTCTGTGCCTGACGCTTTGGCCAGTTCGTCATCTTCAACGACGTGGTAAGCCTTGCGGTTTGCTGCCATCCAGCGCAGTGCTTCACGAAAACGCGGCGTCACAGACTGTACGAACCAGGCACGGACGATTGAATCAGGGCGACTGGCGAACAGCGCCTGACAAGCGTTCTCACCATAAACGCGGGTCTCTTCCTGACGCTGACGGCGCAGTTGCTCCGGGTCGATAAAGCTTTTACCGCTGATACCGCCGTGATCCGGTGCGGATTCGTCATCCGGTGCACGGGACACAGTTTTCCACGGTGAGGAATATGGGCCGTCGTCGTCACGGTCAGAACGTGCCGGACGCGGTGCATCACGACCTGTACGCTGCGGGCGTGCATCGCCACGACGAGCGTCAGGACCGCGTGAATCACCACGGGTGTCGGTGCTGCGACGCTCATTGCGGCGGGCATCGTCTGGACGGGATCCGGTACGCGGCTTATCGCCAGGACGTCCTTTATTGTTAGAAGGACGTTTATCGTTGTTGCGGTTATCGCCGTCGTCGTCACTGCGGACGTACATCACTTTGACTTTGCCGTTTTTGCCACTGAATGAATCGTTCATTTTTCTCTCCACCTACGCGCTGGGCGCGAAGATTACCTGATGTCTGTGTGGTAAGCCACTTGCTTTGGACCAAAAGCTAAAAACTATCGTATTCATTGAGTAAACCGCATTGTCCGGAAAGCGGTCTGACTTCATACTGGCAACATATAAGCAACATATCAGCCCCGTCGTTCACCACTTACTGGTGTCGGGTTGATCCGACTCTCACGACTGAGCAATGCAGAGGCTAATTTTATGAATACGATTTGTACATCATGCCAGGCGACCAACCGCCTGCCTGAGGATCGTATCGACGACGGCGCAAAATGCGGCCGTTGCGGTCACTCCCTGTTTGAAGGCGAGGTAGTTCACGCTACAGCAAGTACGCTGGACAAATACCTGCAGGATGATTTGCCGGTAGTTATCGATTTCTGGGCACCGTGGTGTGGCCCTTGCGTTAACTTCGCGCCCATCTTTGAAGATGTCGCGCAGGAACGTGCCGGTAAGATCCGTTTCATTAAAGTGAATACCGAAGCCGAGCCTGAGCTGAGCGCGCGTTTCCGTATCCGCAGTATTCCGACCATTATGGTGTTCAATGAAGGTAAAATGGTCGACATGCTGAGCGGTGCCATGCCAAAGGCCCCCTTCAACAACTGGCTGAATGAATCATTGTAACGCATAAGTCCGGATTAAGCCCCCGGCCAATGGCTCGCCTGTGTGCGGGCCTTTTCTTTTAGTCAGTACGGACGCTTTGGGCCGACAAGCTACTATCACTACGCACCAACGGCGATTAGAATAGCCGGTTTTCCACCTGCGGAATGCTTATGTCAGACAATGCCGTTCTTCGCCTGCGTGAGCAGCGCCTTGCTAAATCCACCCGCCCGTTCCTCGCGCGCGGTTCACGAGCTATCCGCTGTCAGGCCTGCCTGTTGCCTAAACGCAACTGTATCTGCGCCACGCGCGAAATCCATCAGGCTACCAGCCGCTTTTGTCTGGTGATGTTTGACACTGAGCCGATGAAACCCAGTAATACCGGACGGCTGATTGCTGATGTTCTGCCCGATACGCAGGCGTTTATGTGGTCGCGCACGCAAACTGACCCGGCGCTACTGGAGGCAATATCAGACCCCACCCGCCAGCCCTACGTCGTTTTCCCGGCCTCTTTCGCCCAGGCACCACGTCAGGTGTTTACCGAAGTCCCGGCGGGCAGTAAACCGCCTCTGTTTATTATGCTGGATGGCACCTGGAACGAAGCGCGCAAGATGTTCCGCAAAAGCCCTTATCTGGATAAGTTGCCGGTTTTCTCTTTGGATGTAAGCGCCAGCTCCGGCTATATCCTGAGGGAAGCCTCACGCCCTGAATTGCATTGCACCGTGGAAGTGGCCGCTGCCTTACTGGAAAAAGCGGGCGATCTTGAAGCCTCTGCAGGCCTGTTGCGGCACTTTACCCATTTCCGCACGCAGTATCTGGCGGGAAAACCCCATCATCCGGTGCATCAGCTCACAGCAAAAGAGAACGAAACCCTCTAGAATCAGTACGACACTGATATCCGGAGGATAAATGAGCCAGCGCGGACTAGAAGCATTATTAAGACCTAAATCTATTGCAGTGCTTGGCGCGAGTGACAAACCTGGCCGCGCTGGTTATCTGATGATGCGTAATTTGCTGGGAGGCGGCTTCAACGGGCCGGTTCTGCCCGTCACCCCCGCTTACCGGGCTGTCTGCGGCGTACTGGCCTACCCGGATGTTGCCAGCCTACCCATCACTCCCGATCTGGCAATCCTTTGCACCCGCGCCGACCGAAATCTGGCCTTGCTGGAACAACTCGGAGAACATGGCTGCAAAACGGTCATTGTGCTCTCTTCTCATCCCCAACAGTTTGCTGAGTTGAAAACCTGTGCCCAGCGTTTTCACATGCGCCTGTTAGGACCGAATAGTCTGGGGATTCTCGCCCCCTGGCAGCGGCTAAATGCCAGCTTCTCCCCGGTGCCGATCCTGCCCGGCAAGCTGGCTTTTATTTCACAGTCAGCTGCCGTCGCCAATACCATTCTGGATTGGGCACAACAGCGGGCCGTAGGTTTCTCCTACTTTATTTCTCTCGGTGATAGCCTGGATATTGATGTCGATGACTTGCTGGATTTTCTGGCCCGCGACAGCAAAACCAGCGCAATACTGCTCTACCTCGAGCATATCAGTGATGCACGTCGCTTCCTGTCCGCCTCGCGCAGCGCCTCACGTAATAAACCCATTCTGGTGATTAAAAGCGGCCGCAGTGCGCAGGCACAAAAATTACTCAATAGCCCTCTGAGCCTGGACGCCGCTTATGACGCCGCCATTCAGCGTGCAGGCTTGCTGCGTGTACAGGATACGCATGAGCTGTTTTCTGCCGTAGAGACGTTGAGCCATATGCACCCTCTGCGGGGTGAGCGCTTGCTCATCATCAGTAATGGTGCCGCTCCTGCCGCGATGGCGCTGGACCAATTGCTGGCACGAAATGGCAAACTGGCAACCATAGGGGAAGAGACTGCGGCGGCGCTGCGGAGCGTATTGCCGGAAAGTATTGCGATATCAAACCCCATCGATTTGCATGATGACGCCACACCGCAGCGCTATCAGTCAGTGCTTACTCCGCTACTGGACAGCACCGACTATGACGCCCTTCTGATCATTCATGCGCCAAGTGCAGCAGCCCATGGCACAGTGACAGCAGAACAGGTGATCGCCACGCTGCACAAGCATCCGCGCGGGAAACGTGTGACCGTGCTGACGAACTGGTGTGGCGAGCATTCATCGCAGGAAGCGCGCAAACTGTTTACCGAAGCTGGCGTGCCGACCTACCGCACACCTGAAGGTACAGTGACGGCGTTTATGCATATGGTCGAATACCGCCGCAATCAAAAACAGTTAAAGGAAACCCCGTCATTACCGGTCGGGTTACAGCAAAATACCGATGAGGTGCACCGTTTAATTACTCAGGCACTGGCAGAAGGCGCCACGCAGCTTGATACCCATGAAGTGCGAACCATTTTCCAGGCCTACGGGATGGATGTTCTACCAACCTGGATTGCCGGTGACAGTGCCGAAGCCGTGCATATCGCCGGACAAGTAGGCTACCCGGTAGCTCTGAAACTGCGGTCGCCGGATATTCCGCACAATTCGCAGGTTCAGGGCGTGATGCTCTATCTGCGTACATCCAGCGAAGTCGAACAGGCCGCCAATGCGATATTTGATCGTGCCAGACACTCATTCCCGCATGCTCGCATCCACGGTTTGTTAGTGCAAACTATGGCTAACCGGCCCGGTTCACAAGAGTTACGCATTGTTGTAGAGCAAGATGCGGTATTTGGTCCGATAATTATGCTGGGTGAAGGGGGTAGCGAGTGGCGTCCTGAGACGCAGGTGGCGATCGCACTGCCTCCGCTGAATCTGGCGCTGGCCCGCTATCTGGTTTTGCAGGCCGTGAAAGGCGGAAAAATACGCGATCACAATGCTTCCCGGCCGCTGGATATCCCCACGCTGAGCCAGTTGCTGGTTAAGGTATCGAACCTGATTGTCGATTGCCCGCAGATTGTCCGGCTGGATATTCACCCGCTGCTGGCATCAGGTGATGAACTGAACCTGCTGGATGTCACGCTGCAGCTCTCTGCGGACAGCGACAATACGCACTCGCGGCTGGCTATCCGCCCTTATCCCCAGGAGCTGGAAGAGCAGGTTACGCTCAAAGATGGCTCGGCCTGCCAGTTCCGCCCTATCCTGCCGGAAGATGAGCCTTTGCTGAAAGCCTTCATCCTCAAAGTGACGAAGGAAGACCTCTATTATCGCTATTTCAGTGAGATCAACGAGTTCACGCATGAGGATTTAGCTAACATGACACAAATCGACTACGATCGTGAAATGGCCTTCGTTGCTATACGTTTGGTGAATGATAAATCGGAAATTATTGGGGTGACGCGAGCTGTCTCGGATCCGGACAATATTGATGCGGAATTCTCTGTTCTTGTTCGCTCCGATTTGAAAGGCCTCGGGCTTGGCAGACGCTTGCTGGATAAGATGATTAAATACACCTCAGACCACGGCCTGCAACGCCTGACAGGGATCACGATGCCAAATAATCAGGGCATGGTGTCCCTGGCCAGAAAGCTCGGATTTGATGTGGATGTGCAGTTGCAGGATGGGATTGTTAATCTGTGTTTGAGACTCAAACCCTGCCAGAACGTCGCTGCTCATGGTCACAAATAGGCAAAACATACGCACAACAGGGAGCACTAATGGTATTATCAACCGATTATGCGGTTTACATAGTTCTTCCTGTGCCGCTATCGCTATTACCTGAAGAGAGAAGAAGCGCACAGTGATGTTGTCAAAATTTAAACGTAATAAACATCAACAACACCTTGCTCAACTGCCAAAACTCCCCCAATCGGTTGACGCTGTACAGACCTTATACTGCCCGACGGATTTCCGTACCACGCTGCTTGAAGCTATCGCCAACGCAACTCAACGGATCTACCTTGTTGCACTCTACCTTGAGAATGACGATGGCGGGCGTGATGTGCTTTCCGCGCTTTATGCTGCAAAACAGCAGCGGCCTGAGCTTGAGATCTGTGTGCTGGTTGACTGGCATCGTGCTCAGCGTGGCCGCATCGGCGCTGCAGCCTCGAACACTAACGCTGACTGGTATTGCAGCATGGCACAACAGCATCCAGATGCCTCTGTACCCGTTTATGGCGTACCTGTTAATACACGTGAAGCATTAGGCGTTCTGCACCTCAAAGGTTTTGTAGTCGATGATCGTGTTATTTACAGCGGTGCCAGCCTCAACGACGTGTACCTGCATCGTCATGCCAAATACCGTTACGACCGCTACCATTTACTGACTAATGCCCCGCTGGCGGACGCCATGGTCGATTTCATCCGCAAATCGATCCTCAGTGCGAGTGCAGTTCAGCGCCTGGATCGCGAAGATCGCCCTAAAAGCATCGAAATTAAAAATGAGACTCGCCAGTTCCGGCAATCCTTACGTGACAGCAGTTATCATTTTAAAGACAGTGCGGGCAACGATGAACTGGCCGTTATTCCTTTAGTTGGTTTGGGTAAGCAGAATTCACTTAACCGCACCATTCACCACCTGATGGCCAGCGCCGACCAAAAATTAACGCTGTGTACACCTTATTTCAATATGCCAGCCCTGCTTGCAAGAAACATTATTGCGCTGCTGCGTCGTGGCAAGCAGGTTGAAATTATTGTGGGTGATAAGACGGCGAATGATTTCTATATACCTCAGGATCAGCCGTTTAAAATTATCGGTGCCTTGCCTTATCTGTATGAAATCAATTTGCGTCGTTTTTTGAGCCGGTTGCAGCGCTTTGTGGACAGTGGTCAGTTAATTGTTCGCTTGTGGAAAGATGGTGAAAATAGCTATCATCTCAAAGGGATGTGGGTCGATGACCGCTGGCAGCTCATTACAGGTAATAACCTGAACCCCCGCGCCTGGCGCCTGGATTTAGAGAACGCGATACTTATTCATGACCCGCATAATGAGATGCAAGTTCAGCGTCATAAAGAACTCGACGAAATACGTGTGCATACCCACATCGTCTCGCATTATATGGAGCTTGAAAGTATTCCGAATTATCCGGTCAAAGTGCGTAAGCTTATTCGACGCCTGCGTCGTATCCGAATAGACAGATTAATCAGCCGGATTTTATAATCCGCGATTATACTAAAAGCCTGATCGACGTGATCAGGCTTTTTTTATGTCAGGAATATATGTCATGGTTATTTCTGTTCCTCGTCTGGCCTTGCTAGGACTCTGCATTTCTGTTTTGCTGTGCAGTGGTTGTGCCCATTTCGCCAATGACCGTTGGACGGGCAAAGATAAAGCCGAGCATTTCGCTGGTTCAGCGATACTAGCTGCCGCGGGTACTGCCTATGGAGAACATCAGGGATGGAATGATGCCAGGGTCCGCTCCTTCGGTCTGCTATTTTCGATAGGATTAGGCGCAGGGAAAGAGTTATATGACAGCCGTGAAGCCGGTACAGGATGGAGCTGGAAAGATTTTGCATGGGATGTTGCCGGAGCAGCAGCGGGCTATGGGGCTTATCAGGTAATTCATCACTAAAGTATGTACCAGACGGTTGCCATGTGCCTGTCGCCTCCGCACATGCCTTTTCTCTTCAAATTCCCCATAGCAAAAA
>CAUQMS010000024.1:0-76705 GCA_963519305.1 uncultured Enterobacterales bacterium | reverse complement strand
TCTCGCCGACCACATTCGAAAAACCTGCTTTTTAAAGCAGGTTTTTTTTCGTCCAGAGTTTAAGAGGATGAGAACCTCCGAAGGAGGTTTGAGCCGAGCGAAGCGAGACAACGTTGCTTTAGCAACGGCCCGCAGGGCGGCATCGAAGATGCGCGTAATCCTCTCTCGCCGACCACATTCGAAAAACCTGCTTTTTAAAGCAGGTTTTTTTTCGTCCAAAAAACCTGTCTCTTTTCTTCACACTTTCGTTTTATGACCCCTCGCACATCTTTGCACCACTCCAGAGCAAAAGCCCTATTTTGGCGCCCCGGCGCGCTATCTTGCTTGAGATTGACTTGTGCGGATATCCCCGCTGACCAGCATTTTCCGCTGCCTTTTACCCTGTTCTTACAAATAACCGTTCATATAATCATCATTTGGCAATTAATTTTTGTGGATTTAAAACGGGGTAAACCGCTGGTAATGCTCTGTCAGGAAGCTGATTGTATTGATTTATTGGTTGTGGACTGAACATTCATCCTGCAAATGTTAAAGAAAGGTTTTTTTATGTTTGTTTGCTGTTACTCACAGTCTTTGTAAATGCCTATTGGTTATATTGACGTCATCCTTCAGAGTTGCCAAATTGAGAGCCCGAAGTCTGACCAGAAGATTTTTCCGGTAACTGTCTGTAACGCTACGTTTACGGATTTTGCCTGAAAAAAGCGCTCCCTAGGCGTTACTTCCTTTTCTGAGAAAACTTCCCGCAGCGAATGGGGCAACACAGTCACCCGTAAATAAAAAATAAAGGGCGACGTGAGCTGCAAACACAACACACACATCCACATCACCATTAATAAATGGAGCAAAAGCGATGACAATCTCCTTGGGAAAAGCAGGGATACTGAAATTCGGTATTGGCCTGATTGCGCTGACCGTGGCAGCCAGCGTGCAGGCAAAAACGTTAGTCTATTGTTCTGAAGGTTCGCCTGAAGGTTTTAACCCGCAGCTGTTCACCTCTGGTACCACTTACGACGCCAGCTCCGTGCCTATCTACAACCGTCTGGTCGAATTCAAAATCGGCACCACTGAACTGCAGCCGGGCCTGGCTGAGAAGTGGGACATCTCCGCTGACGGCAAAACCTATACCTTCCATCTGCGCAAAGGCGTGAAATGGCAGGACAATAAAGATTTCAAACCGACCCGTGATTTCAACGCAGACGACGTGGTTTACTCGTTTGAGCGTCAGTTAGATAAAAATAACCCGTACCACGGTGTTTCTGGCGGCAGCTACGAATACTTCGAAGGCATGGGCATGGGCGACTTGATTAACAAGATCGTCAAAGTGGATGACAATACCGTTCAGTTCGTCCTGAACCGCCCGGAAGCCCCATTCCTGGCTGACCTCGGTATGGACTTCGCGTCAATTCTGTCTGCGGAATACGCTGACAACATGCTGAAAGCGAAAACCCCTGAGAAAGTTGACCTGAACCCAATCGGTACCGGCCCATTCCAGCTGCTGCAATACCAGAAAGACTCACGCATTCTGTATAAAGCGTTCCCGGGCTACTGGGGCACCAAACCACAGATCGACCGTTTAGTCTTCTCCATCACGCCTGACGCTTCTATCCGTTACGCTAAATTGCAGAAAAACGAATGCCAGGTGATGCCGTACCCGAACCCGGCTGACATCGCGGCAATGAAGAAAGACAACACCATCAACCTGATGCAACAGCCAGGTCTGAACGTCGGTTATCTCTCCTTCAACGTGGAGAAAAAACCGCTGGATGAAGTGAAAGTGCGTCAGGCACTGACCATGGCTGTGAACAAACAGGCCATCATCGATGCGGTTTATCAGGGTGCAGGCCAGTCGGCTAAAAACCTGATCCCACCAACCATGTGGGGCTACAACAAAGACGTGGTGGATTACCCGTATGATCCAGCTAAAGCCAAAGAATTGTTGAAAGAAGCTGGCCATGCCGATGGTTTCACTATCGACCTGTGGGCAATGCCAGTTCAGCGTCCTTACAACCCGAACGCACGTCGTATGGCTGAGATGATTCAGTCTGACTGGGCGAAAATCGGCGTTAAAGCCAACATCGTGACCTACGAGTGGGGCGAGTATCTGAAACGCGCTAAAGCCGGTGAGCATCAGTCTGTGATGATGGGCTGGACCGGGGACAATGGGGATCCGGATAACTTCTTCGCCACCCTGTTTAGCTGCGCGGCTGCGAAAGATGGCTCTAACTATTCACGCTGGTGCTACAAGCCGTTTGAAGATTTGATTCAGCCAGCCCGTGCAGAATCCGACCACGCCAAACGTGTTGCGCTGTACCAACAGGCTCAGGTTGTGATGCATGACCAGGCACCTGCGCTGATCATCGCTCACTCCACCGTGTACGAGCCAGTGCGTAAAGAAGTTAAAGGCTATGTGGTAGATCCGTTAGGCAAACACCACTTCGAAAACGTCTCGATTGAGTGACAGCTTACTGAATGACCCGGGAACCGCGTTGTGTGGTGCTCGCAATCTTCGCCTACCTGAAGGTATGTCCTGATTGCTGTGCTTCTCCGCCTTGTTCGCGGGCTATTCACTACAGCCTTAGATTCATACGTTTAGAAAGCAATGTGAGTTAACAATAAGCCCGGCGAGCTACGGTTTTCCGGGCATTTTATACAGAGAGTACGGGATATGTTTCAGTTCATACTCCGACGTTTGGGGTTAGTTATCCCAACGTTTATCGGCATAACTTTGCTGACTTTTGCCTTCGTGCACATGATCCCAGGTGACCCGGTGACCATCATGGCCGGAGAACGCGGTATTTCTGCCGAGCGCCACGCTCAGTTGATGGCAGAGATGGGGCTTGATAAGCCTCTTTATCAACAATACTTCCACTATGTGAACGGCGTGCTGCACGGTGATTTAGGCGTGTCGTTAAAGAGTCGTATTCCGGTCTGGCAGGAGTTTGTGCCGCGCTTTAAAGCGACGCTGGAATTAGGCATCTGTGCCATGCTTTTCGCGGTGATCGTCGGTATTCCTGTGGGGGTACTGGCTGCGGTTAAACGCGGATCCATCTTCGACCACACGGCGGTCGGTATCTCACTCACCGGTTATTCGATGCCCATCTTCTGGTGGGGGATCATGCTGGTGATGCTGGTCTCGGTGCAGCTCAATCTCACGCCCGTATCGGGGCGAATAAGCGATACGGTGTTCCTCGACGACAGCCAACCGCTGACCGGCTTTATGCTGATCGACTCGCTGATTTGGGGCGAACCGGGTGACTTCAAAGACGCCGTGATGCACATGATTTTACCGGCCCTGGTGCTCGGTACTATTCCTCTGGCGGTTATCGTGCGTATGACCCGTTCTTCCATGCTGGAAGTGCTGGGCGAAGACTACATCCGTACCGCGCGCGCCAAAGGCGTCAGCCGTATGCGGGTGATTGTCGTCCACGCTTTGCGTAATGCACTGCTGCCGGTGGTGACCATTATTGGTTTGCAGGTGGGTACGCTGCTCGGCGGCGCTATCCTCACGGAAACCATCTTCTCCTGGCCGGGGCTTGGCCGCTGGCTGATCGACGCATTGCAACGCCGCGACTATCCGGTCGTACAGGGCGGAGTATTGCTGGTCGCCATTCTGATTATTGTGGTTAACCTGCTGGTAGACGTGCTCTACGGCGTGGTCAACCCGCGTATTCGTCATAGAAAATAAGGGGCGCACTATGTCTCAGGTTACAGAGCCCGTCGCGAACGAAATCGTGACGGCTGCGCCAACGCCGATGCCGCCACTGCGCGAATTCTGGCACTACTTTAAGCGCAATAAAGGGGCCGTTACCGGTCTGGTTTACATCATTATTATGCTGGTCATTGCGATTGGCGCTAACGTTCTTGCCCCGCACGCCCCGGCTGAACAGTTCCGTGACGCGCTGCTGCGCCCGCCGGTCTGGATGCAGGGCGGCAGCTGGAAATTCCTGTTAGGTACCGATGACGTCGGCCGCGATATTCTCAGCCGCCTGATGTACGGCGCGCGTCTCTCCTTGCTGGTCGGTTGTCTGGTGGTGGTGCTGTCGTTAATCCTCGGTGTAGTCTTCGGCCTGTTTGCCGGTTACTACGGCGGCGTGATTGATGCCGCGATCATGCGCATCGTCGACATCATGCTGGCGCTGCCAAGCCTGCTGCTGGCGTTGGTGCTGGTGGCGATTTTCGGCCCGTCCATCGTCAATGCCTCGCTGGCCCTGACCTTCGTCGCCCTGCCACACTACGTGCGTTTAACGCGTGCGGCAGTGCTGGTGGAAGTGAACCGCGACTACGTCACCGCGTCGCGCGTGGCGGGTGCCGGTGCGACCCGCCAGATGTTCGTCAACATTCTGCCTAACTGCTTAGCGCCGCTGATCGTTCAGGCGTCGCTCGGTTTCTCCAACGCCATTCTGGATATGGCGGCTCTCGGCTTCCTCGGCATGGGCGCACAGCCGCCAACGCCTGAGTGGGGCACTATGCTGTCCGACGTATTGCAGTTTGCCCAAAGCGCATGGTGGGTCGTGACCTTCCCTGGCGTGGTGATCCTGCTGACGGTACTGGCATTTAACCTGATGGGTGACGGTCTGCGCGACGCCCTTGACCCTAAACTCAAGCAGTAAGGGACGAGAGATGGAAACCACATTAATTAAAGATGTACCGGTCGGCAAAACGCTGCTGACCGTCGATAAACTCTCCGTTCACTTTGGGGACGAAGGTACGCCGTTTCGCGCCGTGGACCGGATCAGCTACAGCGTAAAACAGGGTGAAGTGGTCGGGATTGTTGGCGAGTCCGGCTCCGGGAAATCGGTCAGTTCACTGGCGCTGATGGGGCTTATCGACTTCCCCGGCAAAGTGATGGCTGAGACGCTTGAGTTCGGCGGACGCGACCTGCAAAAGATGAGCGAAAAAGAGCGCCGCCAGATTGTCGGTGCCGAAGTCGCGATGATTTTCCAGGACCCGATGACCAGTCTCAACCCGTGTTACACCGTGGGTTTCCAGATTATGGAAGCCATCAAGGTGCACCAGGGGGGTAATAAAAAGACCCGTCGTCAGCGCACCATCGATTTGCTCAATCTGGTGGGTATTCCTGATCCGGCTTCGCGTCTTGACGTCTATCCCCACCAGCTTTCCGGTGGGATGAGCCAGCGCGTGATGATCGCCATGGCGATTGCCTGCCGGCCAAAACTGCTGATCGCCGACGAACCTACGACGGCGCTCGACGTGACCATTCAGGCGCAGATCATCGAACTGCTACTGGAGTTGCAGCAGAAAGAGAACATGGCGCTGATGTTGATCACGCACGATTTGGCGCTGGTCGCCGAAGCGGCGCAGCATATCATCGTGATGTACGCCGGTCAGGTCGTGGAGTCGGCCAAAGCCACGGAGATTTTCCGTGCGCCGCGCCATCCGTACACTCAGGCGCTGCTGCGTTCCTTACCGGAATTCGCCGCCGACAAGGCCCGTTTGCAGTCATTGCCGGGCGTGGTGCCGGGCAAATATGACCGTCCGAACGGTTGCCTGCTGAACCCGCGTTGCCCGTATGCAACGGATCTCTGCCGTAAAGAAGAACCGGCGCTGCGTGACCTTGCGAACGGGCGTCAGTCGAAGTGCCATTATCCGCTGGATGATGCCGGGAGACCTACCTATGAGTCATGAAAACCCCACCAAGTCAGCGCCTCTGTTGCAGGCGATTGACCTGAAAAAACACTACCCGGTGAAGAAAGGGCTGTTTGCCCCGGAGCGCACGGTAAAAGCCCTCGACGGCGTCTCTTTTGACCTCGAACGCGGCAAAACTCTGGCGGTGGTGGGCGAGTCCGGCTGCGGTAAATCGACCCTCGGCCGCCTGCTGACCATGATTGAAATCCCGACCGGCGGTGAGCTCTATTACCGCGGGCAGGATCTGCTCAAGCCTGATGCCACCGCCGAAAAGCTGCGCCGTCAGAAGATCCAAATCGTGTTCCAGAATCCTTACGGATCGCTGAACCCGCGTAAGAAAGTCGGACAGATCCTCGAAGAGCCGTTGCTGATCAACACCAAGCTGACCAGCAAAGAGCGCCGCGATAAAGCGCTGGAGATGATGGCGAAAGTGGGCCTGAAAACCGAGCACTACGACCGCTATCCGCACATGTTCTCCGGCGGCCAGCGTCAGCGTATTGCCATCGCCCGTGGTCTGATGCTTGACCCGGACGTGGTGATCGCCGATGAACCGGTTTCCGCGCTCGACGTGTCGGTGCGCGCGCAGGTTCTTAACCTGATGATGGATTTGCAGCAGGATCTGGGGCTCTCTTACGTTTTCATCTCCCATGACTTGTCAGTGGTTGAACACATTGCCGATGAAGTGATGGTGATGTACCTCGGCCGCTGTGTGGAGAAGGGCCCGAAAGACGCCATCTTCAACAATCCGCGTCATCCGTACACGCAGGCACTGCTTTCGGCTACGCCGCGCCTGAACCCGGATGAGCGCCGTGAGCGCATCAAGCTGACCGGTGAGCTGCCAAGCCCGCTTAACCCGCCAGCCGGTTGTGCGTTCAACGCCCGTTGCCGCCGTGCTTTCACCACCTGTACCCAGTTCCAGCCGCAGCTGAAACAGTACGGCGACCAGCTGGTCGCCTGTTTCGCGGTAGATCAGGATGAGATGGGAAAGACCCAGCCACTGGTTGAGGCGGGGCAGGTGTAAGCTGTTTTAATTTCTGGTATTAAAAAAAAAACCCGGTTTTTACACCGGGTTTTTTATTGGCTGATTCTGAGCATTTTGCCGTATCAGTTAATCGCCTCAATGATCACCAGCTGGTCGCTCAGCTGCTTTTTCACCACCGGATCGCTGGCGTTCTGTATTTGCTGTTGTAGCGCGGCGACCTGCTGCTTCTTGCCCTGAACATCGCTAAACAGCAACGGCTTAACGTTGATGGAGGCTACGTTGGTATAGCGGCCATCCTCTGTCGTCGGAACGCTGATTTTGCCGTCGTTAAGCAGCTGATCGACGATTTTGCGTTCACGTTCATAACCTTCCATGCCGGTCAGTTTCCAGCGATGTTCCGCCTTGCCCTGATACTGGCCTTTCTTCACATCGGTCAGATAGCGGATGGTCAGATTACGGATGGTTCCGGCTTCTTCGCCATATTCCACTTTGGTATCTGACAGCACCGGGAACTGCATTCCCTCCAGCGCGCCGCCTTTTTGGGTCAAATGGCCCATGCGGTAGGCGTTCATGCCTAAACGAATTGGCGTGCTGTCGGTCACCGGCGAGCCGTCGTTCATTTTCAGGTCGGTAATGCGCTGACCGGCAGGTTTACGCAGGTCGATGGTGTAGGTGACGCCATCGAAGAAGTCGTTGGTGGAATATTTTGACGCGCGGCGCAGCGGATTAAAACTGTAGGTCACGTCCCCGTCGTGTTGCTGATTAAAGTAGCCTGCCGACCACTCCATGTATTTTCTCAGCTCTTTGCCGGTAAGCTGATATACGGTGATTTCGCCGCCGGCGTACTGATAATTGAAGGCAATATCTTTGGCGGTGATGGTGCCCACGTTCAGTTTTGGCCGGTCATTGTCGATCTGCAATGCGATGACCTGCGCTTTTGGCGCGTAGTAGCGGGTCGCTTCCTGATACAGCGCGCTGATGCCGGTATCCTGAATATGCACCTGCGGGATCCCTTTCACAGCGTCCTGCGGTACCAAATCCTGCCCGGTCAGCTGGGCAATCGGCCGGTTGGCGTTGGCCCGCAGAATTTTATGGAAGGGCTGGTAGATCTCTTCCATCTGCTTATCGGATGTGATGCCCTTAATCGGATAGGTGTAGCTGTCTTTGTTGATCAGTACGTATTTGCCATTCTGCTGTTCAAATTGCAAATCGATGCGCGACAGTGCCCGGCCATATTTGTCGGGTTCAGTGACAATAACGCCGTTAATGATCTCTTTATCGACTTTCACATGCATGTGACCGGCGACAATGGCCGCCAGTTCCGGGTTCGCACGGGCGATATCGCCCACGCCGGTGCCTGGGCGCTGGTTCTCGTTATCGATACCCATGTGAGCGACCAACACAATGGCATCCACTTTACCGTGAAGCCCGGCAATCACCTTTTTCACTGCGTTGACCGGGTCGGTAAAATTTAGGCCTTTGATGCGGTCGGTGCCTTTGGCAAATTCGGCGGTCATGGGGGTATCCATGCCAATAATGCCGATCTTCACACCCTGGCGTTCAATGATTTTATAGGCGGGCAGATAGGGTTTACCGCTGTCCCACAGAATATTGCCCGCCAGCGCCGTGCCTTTGAACTGGCTGAGCGGGGTGGCTAATGCCTTGAGACCGAAGTCGAATTCGTGGTTGCCCATCACCCAGGCGTCATAGTTGAGTGCATTGAAGCCGAGGATCATCGGGCTGATTTTATCGTTCTTGAAAGTCTCAACGAAGTTGCCCTGAATGGTGTCACCGGCGTCCACCAAAATCACATTCGGTTGCTGCGCCCGAACTTTATGCACCTGCGTGGCAATCTGGCTCAGGCTGCCCGCCAGATTTTCGGTGTCGGTAGAGTAATCCCAGGGTACGAAGGTGCCATGGAGATCAGAGGTGCCCAGAATAGTGATATTGACCGGTTCGGCGGCCATGACAGAGGTACTTGCACAAAGCAGCATGGAGAGAATCGTCTTTTTCATCGTTTCTTCTTTTTATAGGTGGCTGTATTAGAAAGAAATTATGCGAGGCCAATCCCATATTGGCTAGAAACTTTGCAAAAGCGACATTGGAAATGCGACGTAGCGCACCCTATCGTTAAGATCATTATTAGCCTGTTTCCCTCCGCAGCCTATTAATCCGCAGAATAATTCCGCGTTTATTCATCTGAATTTTATATATTTATAGTCAAAGATATAAATAATATAAATTAGTGATAATAGTTATCACCGAAGAGGCCGATCGTCGTCACGTTTATAGTTAAAGTCTTTTGACAGATATTATTCACGCGCCCTACATTCCCTTTGTTTTATTTATTTTGACAAAATAGTCTATGATATTACGTTATTTATTATTTCTTTTACGTTATTTCTTTAAATAGGTAATGAAAGGGATATCATGAAAAAATTAACAGTTATCGCTTTAATGGTGGGTGCTGCAGTATCAGGTAACAGCTATGCAACGACGCCGGCCCCCACCAGTCTGGAAGCACGTATGGCGCAGCTTGAGCAGCGCTTACAACAGGCCGAGGCTCGGGCGGACAATGCGGAAAAACAAATTCAGCAGCTAAAACATGACGACCAGACAATGAAACAAACACAGGAATTGCAGGTCGCCGCTGTCGATATTAAACAGAAAGAACCTGCTAATAAGAAAAATCTCACACTTAATGGTTTCGATAATTTAAAACTTTATGGTGATGTAGAGTTTAATATGGATGGGGCGAGCCGCAGCGGGCAATTAACGTCGGCAAAAACCAGTGATAATAAAAACTGGAAGCCAGGAAGTAACGAACGCTGGGATATTAATGGTCGTCTGCTGATTGGCGTGGATGGTTACCGTCGTAACGATAATGGCCAGTTTTCCGGTTTCACGGTGCAACCTCTGGCTGACCTGCATGGCAGCATGAATGTCGATGATGCCGCCTTCTTCTTCGGGGAGGAAAACAACTGGCAGGCCAAAGTAGGGCGCTTTGAAGCCTATGACATGTTCCCGCTCAATCAGGACACCTTCGTCGAGTATTCCGGCAACACCGCAAACGATCTCTATTCAGACGGTTATGGCTACATTTACATGATGAAAGAGGGGCGCGGGCGCAGCGACAGCGGCGGTAACTTCAATCTGAGCAAGAATATCGGTAACTGGTACTTCGAACTGAACACGTTGGTGGAAGATGGCACCTCGCTGTTTGCCGATAAGAACTATCACGGCAATGACCTGACCAACGACAAAAACGTGGTCTATTTGCGTCCGATTTTGGCGTGGAAAGGGGAGGCATTTTCTGCGGCTGTCGCCATGGAAAGCAACGTGGTTAACAACGCCTATGGGTATGAAAATGCGCAGGGTGACACGGTTGATCAATCAAAACGCAATGGCTATGGCATGACCATGACGTGGGACGGGCAGAAAGCCGATCCTGAAGATGGCGCGGTCGCGAACTTCAGCACCGCCTATCTTGATGCGCAGGACGAGAAAGATTTCTCCATCGGCGCCAACGTACTGTGGCACCGTCTGGAACTGGGCTATATCTATGCGCATAACCAAATTGATGAGTTCAATAACAGTAACTTTATGCGCAATGATAATGGCGACTATGCGTTCGACGGTGCAGGGAAATACAGCATCCATACCATTCACTCTTCCTACCTGATCCCGAACATTATGGATATGCAGAACTTCAATCTGTATCTGGGCGCCTACGCGTCAATGCTTGATACGGCAGAGGGAGATAGAAATAACGGCGATGACACACGTTATGGCGTGCGTGCGCGCTTTAAATACTACTTCTAAATATACCGTCATCCTTCACGTTGTCTCGGCGTTGGCTGCGCTCGCGCGCCCTGGCCACTTACTTGAGTAAGCTCCTGGGGATTTGCTCGCTTGCCGCCTTGATACACCGCAAATGATTTAGGTATATCTGAACTCGTTATCAATAAAAAACGGCATCTGATGAGGATGCCGTTTTTTATTGATGTCTTAACGAAGCACTATTTTCCCTGACTGGCCCACCAGGTCAGCAGTTGCAGGCATGACGAGTAGTAATCATCTTTCGGGGCTAGGTTCGGGCTGAGGGCGCTGCGGTTGTCCATGGTGAAATCACGGATGGCCAGCAGGCCCGGTGACATGTTGTACGGCGCTTTCGTGCCGGTCATGACATCGACCCAGGCCGGGGTCGAATCGCGCGGGGTTTTCTGCCACAGCTGGATGAACGGGGCGAGATTCGGGCTGCCGGGGTGCGCCCAGCCGAGATAGAGCGGGATGCGCACCGCATCAAAACTAAAGCGCGTCGGCCAGCGGCTGGACGGTTTCATGCTGCCGTCGGCACTCATATCAACCCAGTCAGTCGGCAGGCGTAAATCGCCAAACGCCATTTTACCAAGCAGCGCAGTACCGCTCTCATCCAGATCTTTCCACACTTTCAGATGGCTGTGCTGATAAAACGCTTTCCATGCCGGGAAGAGGAAATAGGACGGGTTAAGCGTCACCGAACTGGTCTGGTTAAAACCGGAGATGCCGGGCAGCATGATTTTATAACCGGCGTAATCGATCACCGTATGTTTTATCAGTGCGGCCTGCAGTTTGTCAGAAGCCTGCGTATAGCGCGGATTATTCCATTGCTCACCGGCCAGCAACAGCGCCCATGCCATTAGCGTATCGCCATCGGAAGCGTTGTTTTTATCCGCCACTTTTGGGGTGGCATTCGGGTCATAGCGCCATGAATAGAGCCCGATATCTTTGCGGTAGAGGGTGTTGTTGGCCCACTCCCACAGCTTGTCGAAGGTCTTCTGATCGTTGTTGAACACCGCCAGCAGCATAGTGAAACCCTGCCCTTCGGTGTGGCTGACGTTTTTATTGGCGGTGTCGACAATCCGCCCGTCCGGCATCAGAAAACGGCTTTTATAGTCTGACCAGCCGGTGTCCTGCGCCATCACTGCCGCAGAGAAAAGCGAGAATGCGAGGCAAAACCACAGCACCAGACTGCGGGCCCGAAATAACCACATAAAAATTCCTTACAATCCATTTTGATAACGAAAGATCAGAGCGCCTTCGCGGGTACTTTCCTGCCAGCGCAGCGGCACAAAAGATTGCCCGCCCTGCGCCAGCAGCCATTCGGCATAAGCCCCTTCGAGCAGGGCGATAAGCGCGATGGTCCAGAGTTCTTGATCCTGCCCCTGTGGCGCAGCTGGCCAGGCAATATGCACCAGCGTCAGCTGCTGCTGGGTGGCTTCAATTTTGACCACGCCCCAGTCGAAATGGCTGAGGAGCTGATTCAGATTGTCCTCCAGCTCGCCGAGCGTGGCCGAAGCGGGTAACGGATACTGGCGCGCCAGATTGCCGCCCATCAGGGTCAAAAAACGGCGGCCATCTTCGTCATCAGCGGAGGAAAGAATACCGGAAAACAGCACCTGAACCAGACTTTGCCAGCCGGTAGTCTGATGACGGTGGCGATAATATTGCTGCTCAACCTGCGCATAATCTTGTTCTTGCATGGTTTTTTCCACCGGATCAGTTGTCGCCCATCAGATAACGGAAGTAGACCTGAGCCTTACTTTCATTGTAGTCGCCGAACGTGTCATAGCCCACTTGCCCGCCGATCTGCATGTTCTTATTAAGATGATAATTGCCGCCGACGCCCGCATTCCAGCCGATCCCACTTTTTGAACCGCCGGTATAATAGGCTTCCTGCGCGGTGTTGTTGGCCACTTTGTTCTCCAGCGCAGCCTGTAAATCAGGGTCTTCAGGGAAGTACGGGCTTTCATCCTGAGTATAGGATTGATAACCCACGGAGCCGCTCAGCTTGAGATCCCAGTCGTCATACTTCTGGGTATATTCCACCGGGAACGACACGCTGACGTAGTTCTGCGGGCTGAAGTAACCGCCCTGACCGTAGCTGAAGTAGCTGAGGTTTTTGTCAAAGTTCATATAACCGACGTTAATCCCGGTTTTCAGCTCGCGGTCGTCATAACGATACGGGCGAATATACATTCCGACGTTGGCATTAACCGCGCTGTTTGAGGTCACATGGGTGCCGAGATAGCTGTAGTAGCCGCCGCCCGCATAGAAACCGGCATCGCCATTATCATAGGAAAGATTAACGCTGCCTCCGTTTTTGGTGACCTGCCCCCACTTGCTGCCGGTATAGCTGTCCTGCACACCCACATAAGAGAGCAAGCTGTCCGTCACGGCGCGGCGTTCCGCCGTGACCGTCAGGGTAGTGAAGTCCCCGAGTTTCGGTGCCCACTGCGCGCCACCGAGCAGCGAGGTTAAATCCTGTCCGAGCGGGGTGGAACCCACGTCGACTTTATAATTGTCGCCACTCAGTGCGGCGTTCACTTCCACGCCGGACTGACTCTGTGAACCGGAAGACTGGTCGGCTATGTATTGCGAGGCTGACGGCGGTGTACTGGAAGTATTTGCCAGCGCTTGGGCCGACGGGCTGAGCACGCCATGCAGCGCACCGGTACCAAAGCGGTTATTGGCACTGCCGCTGCTGGTGCCGGAGTCTAGCGTGATCGGCGTGACGCCGAGCGTAACGCGTGACGTATCAAAAGGCACGAAGGAGAAGGTCATCGGCGCTTTGGCTTCGGTCAGCTGACTCAGGCCGCTTTCACCGTCGCGCCCGCGTACGGACAAATCACCCTGCACCCAGGTGGAGGTTTTATCCTGCAGCGTCTCGAGCATATCGTCGATCTGCTTTTCGGTCGCATTGCGCTGAACCACGGCGGTCGGCGCAGCGCCTGGCAGCGGGGCCGTGCTGGCAGAAGCCACCTCATCCGATTTCTGCCACGGCATCACGGTGCCATAAACAGACTGCGTGGTGCTGCGGGTGCCCTGCGTGGAGCGGTTGATAAACGGATTGTCGGTCAGCTGCAAACCGGCGATTTGCGACGAGCCGCCGTCCGCGCCTTCCAGCCCGATCATCTTGCCTTTGGCCGAACGTAACAGCGCCAGCGCCTGCTGGTGGTCGCCTTCGGCTTCCGCGACGCGGGCGGCCAGTAACAGGCGGTCCGGTGTGCGTGGCCCGGTCAGGCCGTTCATCAGCTCATGCGCCCGCTGGGTATTGCCTTCGGCCAGCGCCACGTTAATCGCGCCGATGCGGGCATCCTGCGTCGGCGTGTCGTTGCTCATCAGGTAGTTATAAACCTGGCCGGCCTGTTTGTTCATTTTGCCGGACTGATAGAGGCGGGCCATCGCCAGCATCAGGTCACGGTTTTGCGGGTCAGCCTGTAACGCAACGACCAGCTTGTCATAAGCGGCCGCGTACTGGCCCTGTTCACGCAGCTGATCGGCCTGATTGATCACAAAGCCGTTGCGCATATCCGCCATTTCGGTCGGCGTGGTGCTGGACTGAATCTGTGGGTTTTGCAGGAAGGCCTGCGCTTCATTGCTCAGCCCGGCCTGATTAAGCACGGTGACCTGATCGGCATAATCACCGGCATTGCCGTGTACGCCTTTTTGCATATTCTGGCGAACCAGCTGCACGGCCAGCGGTATCTGCCCGGTGGCGGCGAGGTTCTTCGCCAGCGCGCCGACGTCAGCCGGTGCAGAAGGCGGGTTCTGCGCCAGTGCCCGCAATGTATTGGCGGCGGCGGCGCTGTTACCCTGCTGCTGATAAGTTTCTGCGGTTGCCATTTGCTGATTGAAGTTCGCGCGCTGGGCCAGTTCACGCATTGCGGTGGTCTGGTTGTTGCGAGGAATACGCGACAGCAGAGCGCTGGCGGTGGACCAGTTTTTGGTTTCTGAGGCAAACAGCGCGGCGGCGTAGAGATCGGTGGCACCGGCTCCCGGACGGCCTGAACTGGCCATCAGCGACTGCGCCTGAGCGGTCTGCCCCTGTTTTTGCAGAATGCGCGCCATGTCCAGTTTCACCCAGACGTTGCCCGGCTGGCGCTGCTGTGCCTGCTGCAAAATATTCAGGGCGCGCTGCGGGTCATTGTTGGCGATGGCCTGCGCGGCCTGGCGGCGCATCGGTTCGATAACATCTGCCACGGCTGGTGGTTGCAGCTTATTGCGCAGCGCCACCGGCAGCGTTTGCAGAACCTGACTGGCTTGCGGCTTATTCTGCTGGCGCAGCACGTAATAGAGCCCTTCGCGGGCCTCCGGGTTGTCCCCCAGAGCGCCGTATTGTTGTTCGGCCCCGGGCAGATCGCCTTTGCGGCGGAGAATGTCGGCGCGCAGCAATCCGGCGGAGACGCCTTTGTCGCCTCCGGCCTGCGTCAGCGGAGTGACGGCGGCGAGTGCGCTGTCATAGCTGCCGGATTCTGAGTCGGCTTTGGCTTTCGCCAGCTGGGCATAGAAGGCGGAGTCCTGCGCCTGCGCGGCTAACCGGGCGCTGTTTGCGCCACCCTGCTGCGCGGCGCGGTTGAGGTAATCGGCGGCGGCGGCAAAATCGCCGCTGCGCTGGGCAATGTAGCCTAACCCGGCCAGTGCATCCGGATCGTTCGGATTGCCCGCCAGCACTGTCTGGAACTGGGTTTTTGCGTCGGTGACATTGCCGCTGTTGAGCGCAGTAAAGCCCTGGCCTTTGGCTGCGCCACCGATATTTTTCTGGAAATAGGCCATCACGCCAGTGTCATTGGGATGACGTGCCTGATAGCCCTGATAAAGTTCGCGATCGCTCTCTTTCGGGGCCATCCACAACAGCGCCTGACGCAGCGAGCGGTCCGCTTCCGGGCTGCTGGCGGACAGGCTGTTGAGCAGATTAATGCCGTCGCGGCGGGTCGATTCCTGATACGTCAGCACTTTACCCAGCGCCACCTTTGCCGGGGTGTCGTCAGGGCGCTGTGCTACGCGTTGCTGTAAACCTTCAATCGCCTGAGATTGCAGGGATTTATCCCCGGCCATCGTCAGGTAATATTCGGTCGCCAGACTGTCGAGCGGCTGGTTGCCATTGAAAATCGTACGATAGGTGGACAGCGCGCCGCTGATATTACCCTGTGCCGCCATCTGCCGGGCCGACGCCAGCTGAGTGGGTGGAATAGATTGCAGGGCTTTGGCGCTGCTGAGCGAGGCCAGACGCGGGTCCTGCGGCGAGACAGCGCTCAGCTTTTCGCGCCACTGGTTGGCGGCGGTTTTATCCCCGCCCTGCAACGCGTAGAGCGACATCAGGTAGAGCGCCTGTGTGTTGTTCGGGTCAACCAGCAACACTTTTTTCAGCGCATCTTTTGCCAGATCGTCATGGGCGCGGTCGTGCCAGTAAGCGGCCTGATCGAACAGCGCTTTCAGCGCCGGATTGGCTGCGTCAGCGGCGTAACCCAGCGTGCTAAAACTTCCCATTCCGGCGATCCCTACCAGATAAATGGCCCTGACCACGGCCAGTGACAGTTTATGTTTTTTCATTTTCAACTCCGGTGATCGCCGAGTCAGGTGTCATCATCATTATTGTTTTTATTGTTGTTATGCTCATTTTTTCGGCTTCTTACCGAGGCGTTTTGCGGCATGTTTTGCCAGCAGAACGTAGAGGCTCAGGCCGATCAGCAGCGAAACCAGTACGGTGATGAGCGACAGGATCACAAAGTGTGTGCTGGCGTACCACACCACCATCATGTACCACGGCATCTGGCCGGTCGGGAACTGCTTGCCGACGGCAAAACTGCGGATGCCGTTTTCATCCGTAACGATCGCCAGATCGCCCCGGATACCGGCGTTGATTTTGGATGACTTGAGGTCGTCGTGAATTTTCAGCAGTTGCTGGTCGTCGGTAGCGGTTGCCACCACCACCACGTGGTCAGGTGACCAGCGCGAACGGTAGCTGATAAACCCGCGCCATGCGCCGGTTGACGACAGATAGCGGTCGGCATCTACCGGCTGGCGGTACCAGTCGCCGGTCAGCGCGTCGAGGGCGCGTTGCAATTGCGTCGGGGTTTTCACGCTGAGCGAATTGTTGTTGATGGCGAACGGCGAGGCTTCCAGCAGTTGCTGGTTGAAAGCCGAATCCCCAAGCGTAGTGATAGCCAAAATGTCGCGATCAAACAGCGGGTTTTCCCCGTCATTACCTTTCAGGCCAAACACTACCTGTGCATGACTGACCGCTACGCCGGTCGCATTCCCGGAACGGGCGGCCATGTTCAGCAGGGTATGAATGTCACCCGCCGTCGGCACCGGTGGGAGCAGCAACAGACTGTCGGAGAAGTCAGCCTGTTTGGAGAACGGATAAGACGCGCCGACAAAATAGGAGAGATTCGGTAACTGGGTAAAGTGATAGCTGCTGCTCAGGTCGATATACGAGTTCGGGTCGATGCGGCTTTTGATGTTATCGCTGGTCAGAATGCTGCACGGTGCATCTTTCTTCGGCTTGATATCAAAATAGAAGGCCAGCTGGTTATCCCCGTAAATCAGATAAGGGGGCAGTTTTATGGTGTAACTTTCCTGACGGCTGTCGCCGCCAAGACGCCGCCAGACGTTTTCCAGCAGGCCGACTTTATTGACCGTCAGGTTGCGCAGGAAGGTGCCGTTAATGGAGACGTTCAGCTGCGAATTATCTTCGTCGATCCAGTTTTCAGTCGGGAAACGATAATCGATGCGAACCGGAATGGTGTGACCATCCCACATAAAGAGATCCGGAGCGGCGCGGAACGGCACATGGATTTCATTATGGAAGATGCCGGTCGCGGTCAGCGGATTCTGGTCGCGTGCGGCAAGCTCCCCTAGCGTCACGGGACGTGAGGTGTCAATCCAGCGGGTGGCATCGTAGGGTTTACGCGTCGGGATACTTTGCTGCGTGACGGGCAGGCGATCGGTGTTGTTCGGCATCGCGGCGCTGATCAGGCGGTAAGAGGCCTGACGTAGCTGGTTTTCATCATTGCCTAATACCAGCAGCAGTTTGTAGACCGGGTTCAGCGGGTTATCGATGATTTGAATCGACGGGCCGTTGCTGGCGGGCAGCGTCAGTGAGTCAATTTTATCCCCTGGTTTGCCAAACAGAATGCCGTTCTGTTCCGGCAAATCATTCAGGACCACCGGGAAGTCGATGTCACGGTAGTCAGACAGCATGCCAAGGTAAGAAGCGACCATCGCGGCCGCGCTGACATCCTGCGGTTGCAGCGTGGAGGAGAACGCCATCGTCACTTTTGACTCCTGCATTTGCAGCGGGTCAAAGAAAGGACGCGGGAAGTTGCCGAGGTTACGGCCAATGTTGAGCTGCTGACCCTCCAGACCGATGCTGGTGGAAGGCAAAACCGTGACCCAATACTTGTCCGACTGATCTTTCTCGCAGGTCATGGTGTTGATGTCATGCACGCGGAAACTCAGGTTGTTGCTCGACACTACCATCGCCGCCGGAATGTCCAGTTCATAGAGGTCGCCGCCGTTGCTGCTCTGGCTCAGCGGCAGATTGCCCAGCGGTTGGCCGTTAAGCATCAGCTCCAGCGTGGTATCCCGGGCAATCAGCGCCGGAGAGATTTTCAGCGCCAGCGACAGTTTGGCATTGGTGATCACCTGGTCGCCGGGCAGGGTGAAGATAATCCCTGATTGTAACTGACCGCCGCTGAGCGTCAGCCCGTTCGGCTGGCCCATGTCCGCGACGGTGATGTTACTGGTCACCGGTTGTACGAGCGGGGTCACCGGCGCAGGCGCAGCGTCCTGTGTTGCGGCCACCGGAGACGTGTTAACCGGCGTGGTGTCAGCCTGCGGCACGGCGTCACCGGTAGAAATGGCGCTGGCAACCGGCTGGCTGGCGTCAACTTGCGGCGCATCGCCAGCCGGGAGCGGAGGCGCAGGCGGTAGCCAGGAAGGGGCTGGTGGCAGATTACCCATTCCGCTGTCCGGTGCCGAAGTCTGGCCATTACTTTGGGTCGCGACCGGTGTGGAGGCTGACTCTTCGGCGCTGGTTTGCACCCATGGCAGAACGCTCAGCGAAAGTAGCAATCCGGTGCTTAAACGGCGAGTGAATAATTTTTTTAATGGTCGTTTCATGCGGCTTCACTCTTACCGGCGGATTCTTTGGCTAACATTCTGTTTTTCGCACGGCGTTCGCGCCAGGTGCCAAAGAAAAGATCGAAAACACAGCGGACAATACCGAACAGCGATCGCAGCGGCCTGTCTTGCGGATATTCATCACCGAGCCATGCATCAGCACGTGACAGCACTACGCGGACCAGTTCACGGCGTTTATCCAAAGGAAGATTTTCGAACTGCAGGCGCAGGCGGTTTTTGTCAGCGCTGATTTGGCTGACCGGGAAACTTTCTGCCCCTGAAGCCAGCTGAATTTCTACCTCTTCAATCTCTTCATTCAGATAGCGGACATCTGGCGTGACGAGCTGCACGCCACCCATCGACATATCAATGGTTTCCGTACGCAGGGAGATGCCATTGGCGTAATGGATAATCGCCGGGATAGCGACATCAATACGGATGGTTTTACGCACCTGGCGGGTCTCTTTGGCGACGGCAATCGCGGCCAGCAGAATGATCACGCTGAAACTACCCCACGCCACGTTCAGGGCAATAACGCTCGGATCGACGTCAAAGTAATTGTGGAATACCACCCGGATCAAACCCCAGCCAATGCCCATCAGCATCAGCGTCAACGCGATCAGATGCGGTTTTACGATATGGAAATCGAAGAATCCGTTATCCAGTAATCCGCCTTTATCGGTCACGTTAAACTTCCCTTTTTTGGGGGAAATCAGTGTCACTAAGGTCGGGATAATCAAATGGAAGGCCATGACCGTGTCATACACTTCGCCCCAGAAGGAGTAGCGGAATTTACCATTCAGTCTTGAGTTCATATAAATCGACATCACCAGATGCGGTAAGGCGTAGGCGAAAATAAGGGCCGAAGAGGACGCAATGATATTCAGGTTGAACAGCAGGAAGGCAATCGGCGCGGTAAGGAACACCACGCGCGGTAAACCGGACTGAAAACTGATCATCGCATTGAGGTAGCAAAGTCTCTGCGGGATGGTCAGCCCGCGGCCAAACAGCGGGTTATCCATGCGTAAAATTTGCGTCATGCCACGCGCCCAGCGGGTGCGTTGGATGACATGCAAACCCAGGCGTTCCGTGGCAAGACCCGCCGCCAGCGGGATAGCCAGGAAAGACGATTTCCAGCCCAGGCGCTGCATTTTTAATGCGGTATGGGCATCTTCGGTGACGGTTTCTACGGCGAAGCCGCCAATTTCGTCAAGCGCGCTGCGACGGATAACGGCACAAGAGCCACAGAAGAAGGTGGCATTCCAGTTGTCATTCCCCTGCTGGATTGGGCCATAAAACAGTGACCCTTCTTTCGGAATATTGCGCCCTATCGATAAGTTGCGCTCAAAGGGATCGGGTGAATAGAAATAGTGCGGCGTTTGTACCAGTGCCAGGCGTTCATCTTTAAGGAAGCCGCCCACGGTGGCCTGTAAAAATACTCGGGTGGCCACATGGTCACAGTCAAAAATACAAATCAGCTCACCTTTGGTGAGTTTCATCGCATTGTTTAAGTTCCCGGCTTTGGCGTGGGCATTGTTATCACGGGTGATATACCCGACGCCCACATCGGCGGCAAATACGGCGAATTCATTCCGCTTGCCGTCATCGAGCAGATAAATTTTTATCTTATCTTTCGGATAATCAATGCATTGCGCGGCCAGAACGGTATCGCGAACCACATCAAGGCTTTCGTTGTAACTCGGAATATACACATCGACCGTCGGCCACAGCGACATATCCTCAGGCAAAGGCTCGATAGTCCGGTTTAAAGGCCACATGGTTTGCAAATAGGCCAGCATTAAAACCACCCACACATAGATGTCCGCCAGGAACAGGCCTATTCCCAGTATGGTTTCGATTGTGGAGTTAAAATGCAGCGTTTCTGTCGCCCGATAGTAGATATAACGGGTGGACATTAATACCGACAGGATCACCAGCACAATAGAGATACGTCGGTTTTTTATTCGCCCCAGAATGAATAATAAACCGATGCTGATGAGGCCAAAAATATACTGCTTTTGGCTGTCCATCGGCGTGATGATAATAACTGCCGCCACCGGCAGCAAAAGAAGGACGAGCAGGGAGAATAGGAATTTATTCATCGCATTTAGGATCGCTGTCTGCTGGAGCTATTAATAATTATTGGGCTTTGGAGAGGCGTGCAGTTCCCCATCACCGACTTTGATCCCTAAAATGGCCGCGACTTTTTTGCTGATCAGTTCAATATCAAACGCCGAAGCGGATACCGGACTGAAATCAATAATAGAGCGCTGCGAGGCGTTTGCCTCAGGCACACATTCATCCCTGTGGATAGTGCCCAGTAGCCGTTCGTTCAGACGCTGTTCAAAGAACTGCGTGACATCACGGCTGAGTGTCCGTCGGCTATCACTTTGGTTTACAACGTAATATTCGCCTTTCTTATTGTTTAGCGGCGTGCCGATAAGTTTATTTTTTTCCATCAGCGGCAGCAGCGATAACGACGCGGTATCCGCGAGCATCACGACTACGTGTAAATCCGCCAGCGCTTGTACGGCTTTCAGCGCCGGGCTGGGGCCGGGAGGGAAATCGGCAATGACGACCAGGCCGGGGTAATTGAGCACGGTATTTAAACCACGCTGTAAAAAATGCGCATCGCTCGCCAGCTGATGTTCAAACTCCAGCCGCTGTTCTTCGCTCACTTCGCCATAAGGCAGTACGAAAGTATTCGACCCGGCCTTGAGGATAAACTGGCTCCAGTCTGACTCATTACCTGACCCGGCGACAAAACCACGGGTGTCGGAAATAGGCACACCAAAATGCAGGCGCAGGGCGTTTTGTACATCGAAATCGATGACCAGCACTTTGCTGCCGCTACGGGCCAGGGAGTACGCCAGATTCGCGGCCACCGTGGTTTTTCCAACCCCGCCTTTCGGGGAACACACACAAACTAACGGCATGATGCAATCATCTCTAACAAGGGTTGAAGCGGCGTATCGCGATGTAAGAAAGCACCCGCAGAAGGCGGGGCTTTTTGTTTAAACATTTGACGGAATTGCCCGTTGGGCGCTGATGCGGCATGTGCAGGTACTGCCGCGGCAGCGGCTTGTGTCCAGGTGGGCACTGGCGCAGGTCTGACCGGTGCGGCCACCGGCGCCGTATAGGCAGGTGCAGGCGCGACCGGCTGGTCAGGCAGGGCGTGCTTTACCGAATCCAGCAGGCTGCCCGTGCTGTCAGGCGTGACCGATTGTGCATGTAAAATCGCCGCGCTGTGCGGCGCAGAAGCCTGCGCGGTGGGGGCCTGTGAAGAGACTGATGGCTGAGGAGCCAGCGGCAGGGACTCACGCAGAGCATCCATCAGGCCACCAGAGGCAGGCGCAATGGCGGAAGAAAGGGTATTCACCGTCGTGGGTATTGTGACGAATGGGGCCGCAGAAGGTGCGGCTGCTACCGGCGTACTCGACCGCTCATGGGTTAGCGGCGCGCTACGCTGAAATTCTTCAGCGGAAATGGCCTGTGGCGTCGGCTGCGTGGTGCGGCCATTGTCCAGTGTGCTCTGCGCTTCTTCGCTGGCGGACACTTGCTTAATCAGTGCCCATTGATTCATCGAACCCGTCATGCCATTGCCGGTAGATTTTTCGTTTATCTCTTTATAATCAATATCTTCTGTTTTTGATTTTTCAAGAAAGCGCTTAATGTCGTCATATTTATTCATATATTCTGC
Source organism: uncultured Enterobacterales bacterium (assembly GCA_963519305.1). Classification (GTDB taxonomy): domain Bacteria; phylum Pseudomonadota; class Gammaproteobacteria; order Enterobacterales; family Enterobacteriaceae; genus Ewingella. The sequence goes on along the minus strand of CAUQMS010000024.1, from coordinate 54,431 downwards.
CCAGTGGGATTATTTTTATCCGAGTATTTGGGACGCGAAAACGGCCAACGATCATCAGTGGCTAAATGTTAGCAAAGAAGTGATTAACTCATAAATAATGTGCTTTAGGATTAGTCTTAATATATCAGCTAAGGTATAGCCTGAAGCACAATTTACAAAAAATAGGAATTAGTCCATATCATTATATGGACCTTGTTAACTGCTTGGTAAAAAAGCGGTTTTGGATAAATTTGCTACCAGTGTGAGATAATGGCGTTAATTGCTCGGACTTTAATGTGATAAGTAGCACATTTATTGCTTTAACGTTGTTAAAGCCGGAATGATTACCAACTCTTAAGTGGCCTTTCCCGGCATAAAATGAATAAGTATGGTTATTCCTATTTGTATGGAAAACGTGAGGAAAAACAGGCTGTGTTTATTCCTGTCATAAACGCGTTGTTTTCATAGACAAAACCGTGGTGGACGGGGCCAGAATTTTTTCTAATCAGGTATACTGCGCCGGGGTAGGGTTCACCCTCTCTGCCTGTTACGATATGCAGGCTGAAATTTCGTGGGAATGTGTCGGAGAACTATATTGCGGGTCAGGCGTTCATTAACCATAAAACAGATGGCGGCGGTATCCAGCGTCGCGGTGATCACCATCTGCTTTTTTATTGTCATCCAACTGTTTCACTTTGTGCAGCAGCGGAGGGACGATTACGCCCAACAACTTGAAAATATTGCCCATTCCGTCAGGCTGCCGCTGTCACAGGCCGTGCTGGACGTGGATCTCAAAGAAACCCAGGAAATTCTTAACACGCTGCGTCCGGTCGGCATTCTTAGCCGCGCAGAAGTGGTATTGCCGAATGAAATCACCGCGCTGAGTACCCATTTTCCTGCCGGCAGGCCGGTGCCTGAGTGGGTTATTCGCGGATTTAATCTGCCAGTCACCATTTCGGTGCCGCTCTATTCGGCCGCGGCCAGCCCGACTGCACCTAAGCCGCTAGCCTATCTTGAGTTGCAGGCCGACTCCTACCGCATGTACCAGTTTATTGTCAGCGCGCTCTCTACCATGCTCACCACGTATTTGCTGCTGGCGTTGATTTTGTCGATTTCAGTTAGCTGGTGCATCAACCGTCTGGTGGTGAAACCACTCAGGGCCATCGCCCGAGAGCTGGAAGCGCTGCCCGAAAGTGAGATTGCCCATCACCAGCTGAGCCTGCCGCAGCGCCATGAGGATGATGAGTTTGGCATGCTGATCCGCAGCTATAACCGTAATCAGCTGCACTGGCTCAAGGCGCAGCAAAAAATTCAGGAAGAGAACCCGTCGGCCAGCGCCCTGAGCAGTGAAGCACAGTTTATGGCGCACCTACAGTTGCGGATAAACGCCACGCCCGCCGAGAAAGATTTCCACCTGCTTCTTATTGGTATTGAAAGCCTGCGCGATGACGGCCATGTCAGTTGCCCGCTAGTCACGTCGATTATGGAAGTCTTACCGCCAGATTGTCTGCTGGCCCGTCTGAGCTATAACGAATTTGCCCTGCTGGCGACGGACATCGCACGCCCTTTCATGGCAATGCGTCTCGCGCGGCAGATTATGGAACGTATTAATGCGCCGCAGGAGAGTGATATTGCCCCGCTGGCGTTGCATCCGACCGGTAGCATCGGCATTGTGCATTATGACGGTGAAATACCGGTGACCGCCGCGCAGCTGATGGCGAACGCCCGCGCCGCGCGCCTGTCGGCCTATCAGCAGGGTAAAAATCAGATTCTGTTCTTTGAGCCTGAACTGACGGAGAAAATTCAAAAGCGCCTGCTGCAGGAGAATGAAATTCTGCATGCGATGGAGCAAAATGACTTCACCCTGTTTATTCAGCCGCAGGTCAATATGGCTAACGGCACGGTGATGGGCGCGGAAGCGCTGCTGCGCCGTAAAATGGCCGACGGCAGCTACGGGCTGGAGAGTGATTTTATCGTGCTGGCGGAAGAGATCGGCGTGATGGGGATGCTCGGTTATAAAGTGCTGGAATTAGGCTGTGGCATTCTGGCCCGCTGGCAGCAGTGCGGCATTACATTGCCGTTGTCGGTTAATCTTTCCGGTATTCAGGTGCAGCAGCGCAATTTCCTGCCGGAGCTGCGTAGTCTCCTGAGCCGTTACAAGATCAACCCCGGCCAACTGGTGCTGGAGATCACCGAAACCGCCCGTATCGAAGATCTGGATCGCGCGCTTTTATTGCTGGGTGAGCTGCGTGCGGTGGGTGTTTCCATCGAGCTGGATGATTTTGGCTTGGGCTATTCCGGGCTGGATTATCTGAATCGCCTGCGCAGCCTGCCGATTGACGTGATCAAAATTGACCGCAGTTTTGTCAGCGTGCTGCCGGAGGATGACGTGATGGTCAACATCGTGGCGTCCATCGGTAAGGCGATGAATATTCAACTGGTTGCCGAAGGTGTAGAAACCGACGAACAGCGGCGCTGGTTGCTGGAGAATGACATTCTGTTTGGTCAGGGCTATTTCTTCTCCGCGCCGCTGTCGCAGGCCGAGTTTGAACGCCAATTTTGTGATAACAAGGTTGTGCCCGTCTGACTGTGTGGCCCTTTCCCTTTTGCCTCTTTTTTCTTTCGCTCCTGCTGTTTTAATGTATCCGTGATCTTGTTGCTTTTCAGCTGAATGGTTTCGGCTCTAGTTTTACAACAACAGGGATTGCGAAACGCAACAAATTATTTCCATCTTGTTATGTCGGTGTTATTTTCCCGCCTGTCGATTTTGGGTATTACCCATAATGACTGAAGGGTTTTGTACCACAACAGGATGGCCATAAATGAAAACAAATATCTTCAAAAGCCTCTATTTTCAGGTGCTGACGGCGATCACCCTCGGCGTGTTATTAGGCCACTTCTACCCCGAGCTTGGCGCGCAAATGAAGCCTCTCGGTGATGGTTTTGTTAAATTAATCAAGATGATCATTGCTCCGGTGATCTTCTGTACCGTCGTTACCGGCATCGCCGGTATGGAAAGCATGAAGGCCGTGGGTCGCACCGGCGCGATTGCTCTGCTCTATTTTGAGATTGTCAGCACTATCGCCCTGATCATCGGGCTGGTTATCGTCAATCTGGTACAGCCGGGAGCAGGGATGAACGTCGATCCCGCCGCGCTGGATGCCAAAGCCGTAGCGATGTATGCCGAGCAGGCGCAAAGTCAGGGCATCATTCCTTTCCTGCTGGATATCATTCCGGGCAGCCTCATCGGCGCCTTCGCCAGCGGTAACATCCTGCAAGTCTTGATGTTTGCTGTGCTGTTTGGGTTTGCGCTGCACCGTCTGGGTGACAAAGGCCAGCTGGTCTTTAATTTCATCGACAGCTTCTCGCGGGTGATTTTCGGCATCATCAATATGATCATGCGCCTTGCTCCGCTGGGGGCTTTCGGTGCGATGGCCTTCACCATCGGCAAATATGGCGTGGGATCGCTGGTGCAGCTCGGTCAGCTGATTCTGTGTTTCTACCTGACCTGTGTACTGTTCGTGGTGGTGGTGCTAGGGCTGATTGCCCGCTTCACCGGCTTCAGTATCTTCAAATTCATTGCCTATATAAAAGAAGAGCTGCTGATCGTGCTGGGAACCTCTTCCTCAGAATCGGTGCTACCGCGGATGCTCGATAAAATGGAGCGTCTGGGCTGTAAGAAGTCGGTGGTGGGGCTGGTTATTCCGACCGGATACTCTTTCAACCTCGACGGTACCTCGATTTACCTGACCATGGCGGCGGTGTTTATCGCCCAGGCGACCAACACCCACATGGATATCTGGCATCAGATAACCCTGCTGGTGGTGCTGCTGTTGTCATCAAAAGGCGCCGCGGGCGTCACGGGCAGCGGTTTCATCGTTCTGGCCGCGACCCTGTCCGCCGTGGGTCATCTGCCGGTTGCCGGTCTGGCATTGATTCTCGGTATTGACCGCTTTATGTCCGAAGCCCGCGCCCTGACCAATCTGGTGGGTAACGGTGTGGCGACGGTCGTGGTAGCCAAATGGTGTAATCAGTTGGATGAAGGTCAGCTCAAAGCCACACTGGCGGGTCAGAAGGGTCTGACAGCGGCTGAGAAATCTGCCTGACGGGCAAATTCTTTCCGAAAAATCTGGTATAAAAAAGTTAAAAGGCAGGTCGGAATTTCCGAATCCTGCCTTTTTCATGTTTAATTCCCCTATAAATCCACCGGTTGCTTGATGTAACCATAGGATTATCTTCATAATGTGCCTCCCCGGTGTCCCTTCGGTTGTGGTTCGCAATAAATTTTCATGAGAACGGTGACATCGGCAAAAACATGCGGTCTAACAGAGTGCTAAACTTTGCCGTCTTCGTTTTTACACATTGATATCCTGTGGGTGAGTCGCAAGACGCCGGCAGGACAAGCACATTGAAAATTGGATTGTCATTACGTAGGGGTTCACATGCAGGGCACCAAAATTCGTTTACTCGTTGGTGGATTGCTGCTGGCAGCCGCCGCAGGCAACGCGCAGGCTGAAGCATTACAGCCCGATCCGGCCTGGCAGCAGGGTAAATTAGACAATGGTTTTACCTGGCAAATGCTGGCTACGCCGCAACGTCCAAGCGATCGCATCGAATTACGTTTTATCGTCAATACCGGTTCTCTGGCAGAAACCAGCCAGCAAACAGGCTTCGCGCACTTTCTTCCCCGCCTTGCCCTGACCCGTGCCGAAGGCTTCAGCAGCTCTCAGTTGCAGTCCTTCTGGCAGCAAAGTATTAACAGTGACCGGCCTTTACCTCCGGTTATCACCTCGTATGATTTCACCATGTACAACATCAGTCTGCCTAACGGACGGCCTGATCTGCTGAAAGAAGCGCTGGCCTGGCTGGCTGCAACCAGTGGCAAAATGGTGATTAATCAGGAGTCGGTGACCGATGCCGCCCGCATGTCGCAAGATCCGGTCGGTGCATTGCCGATGGATACCAAAGATGCCTGGTGGCGCTATCGCCTGACCGGTTCAACTTTATTGGGCCACGACCCAAGCCAGCCGCCGGTACATCCGGTGGATGTCAAAGCGCTGGGTCAGTTCTACCATCAGTGGTATACCCCGGACGCCATGACGCTGTACGTGGTGGGTAATGTCGACAGCCGCAGCATGACGGAGCAGATCAACAAAACCTTCTCTGCGCTGAAAGGCACCCGCCAGACGCCGCAAACGCTGCCAACCTTGCCAGGTTTACCCCCAAAAGCCATGACGCTGATGGACGATTCGCTGACGCAGGACAAGCTCTCGCTGTTGTGGGATATGCCGTGGCAGCCGATTCAGGATTCGCAGGCACTGAGTACTTACTGGCGCAGTGATCTGGCGCGTGAAGCGCTGTTCTGGCATTTACAGCAGGCGCTGAAAATCTCGCCTGAGGGTAAAGCGAAATCCGCAGAATCGCCGGTGCCTAATCTGAGTTTTGACTGCCGCGTGCAGTATCAGCGTGCGCAGTGCGCCATCCGTATGGATGCGCCGCAGGAGAAGATGCTCGACTCACTGAAAAATCTGTCGCAAGAATTAGTCAAAGTGCGCGATAACGGCCTGTCACAGGCCGAATTCGATGCCTTGATTGCGCAGAAAAAGGATCAGCTCAGTAAACTGTTTGCCACCTACGCGCGTACCGATACCGACGTCCTGATGAGTCAGCGGCTGCGTTCGCAGCAGAATGGTGTGGTGGATATCGCGCCTGAGCAATACCAGAAGCTGCGTCAGGAGTTCCTCTCCACGCTGACCTTACCGGTACTGAATCAGGAGCTGAAACAGCAGCTTTCACGCGATCCTGCATTGCTACTGGTCCAGCCGAAAGGCGAGCCAGAGATGAGTGTCAAAGCCCTGCAGGAAACCTATGATCAAATCATGGTCCCCGCGGTAGTTCCTGATGTCGCGCCGGCTGATGCAGCCAGCAATACGGCGGAGGGTGCGCCGGGTACGGTGCCAGCGCAATAAAGTAGTAGATAAAGGGGCTTCGGCCCCTTTTACCCCTTCAAATCTTTTAAATTCAAATTCAAATTCAAATTCAAATTCAAATTCAAGGTCGTGGGCGTCGGCCCACACCGACCAGAGGGCCGCAGTCGCTCGCCCCTCTGGACTCCCCGCTCTTTTAACTGCGCGCTATCGCTGAATCGGGATGGCCGTGTTCCAGTGAGCACGGCTATAGCCGCAAAATCCCGCCGCGTTGCGGTTCCTTCATTTCGGGTTCGGACCAGCTCGCAATAAACCTGCTCGCCGTTACTCACCTCTCATTCAGCGGCATTTTTGAATGCGGCCTTAGCTTTTTTAAAGTCAAAACCAGACTGTGCTTCTTTTCTGTCTTTTATCTTTTGATTTACATAGCCGCTAAGGCGCAGTCAAAAATGGCACCGGATGAGAGGTTCGAGACCTGAGGCTCGAACCCCGAAATACGGGGACGGCGTAGCCGTGACATTTTGCGCCGTGAACGGGAGTCGCTGAAACACGTGCCCTGCCAGCGGCGAAGCTGTCGGTGTCTCAGAGAAAAACGCAGGAGTTCCAAAAGGAGGCGCGTTTACGCCTCCTTTTGGGCCGGTTTGGGCGGCAGCCCAAGGTTTTGCCTTAGCTTTTTTAAAAAGCCATCGCTTCCCTGGGAATGATCGCCCCACGGTATTGAATCACTGTGCTGGCTGTCTGGTGCCCGCGCACAGCTGCCGCTTCGGCGCTGCCGCCGGTCAGGCGTACGGCGAGGTAACCGGCACTGAAGGAGTCTCCGGCGGCGGTGGTATCAATGACTTTATCTTTCGGCAGCTTCACTGCCGGAACGTCATACTGTTTGCCGTCAGCGGCGGAGACAATGCAGCTGTCAGCTCCGCGCTTGATCACCACTTCGCTGACACCCAACGCGTGCGTTCGGGCAATCACTTCATCGTAGGGTTTTGCGCCCCACAACATATCTTCATCATCCAGCGTCAGGAAGGCGATGTCGGTACAGGCCAGCATCGCGTTGTACGCCGCCTGGGTTTTCTCTTTGCTGGTCCACAGACGCGGGCGGTAATTATTGTCGAAAATCACCTTGCCACCGTGTGAGCGGCAGGCCTGTAGCAGGGTCATCAGGCGTTCGCGGCTGTCGTCGTTGAGGATCGCCAGACTGATGCCGCTCAGATACAGATAATCAAATCCCGCCAGTTTCTGGCAAATCTCTGCCGAATGCGGGCTGTCGAGCCAGTAACGTGCAGCGGCGTCATTGCGCCAGTAGTAGAAAGTGCGTTCGCCGGTGTCATCCGTTTCAATCACGTACAGACCGGGAAGTTTGTCATCGAGACGCTGTATCAGGTCCGTTTTCACCCCTTCCTGCTGCCACGCGGCCAGCATTTCGTTGCTGAAGCTGTCGGTTCCCAGGGCAGTAACATAATGCACGTTGAGCGCATCGGCGGGGACCTGACGGGCGATATAGACGGAGGTATTCAGGGTGTCACCGCCAAATCCGCGGTTCAGGGAAGAGCCTTTCTGCGACAATTCAATCATGCACTCGCCGATAACGGCAATATTTTTGCTGGTCATTGAAACGGGCCTGTGTCTTGAGAAATGAAAACGGAATAAGCAAAACGATGCGCTTAGTCTCTTCGCAAGCAGCAGGGCAGTCAATACTATTAAAACGCGGTTTTACTTTTTTTCGAGGCGTCTCGAAGAAGCAGAAAAAAGTCATAAAAAAAGCGAAAGCCTTTACGCTCTCGCCGTACTCTTAACGGCCGTCAGCCGTATTACTTTGCTTCGCTGCGCAGTTCGGTGACGGTGCGTCCGCCCAGACCCCAGTTGTCGGTATCGACTTCATCGATGATCACCGTGGTGGTGGCCGGGTTTTTGTTCAGGGTATCAACCAGCAATTGGGTTACCCCTTCGATCAGCGCTTTTTTCTGTTCAGCGGTGGCACCGTCGCGGGTAATTCTGATATTGACGAAAGGCATGATGTTCTCCGGATTTATCACAGTTTCAGTTCGGCCTTTCACTGTAGAGGCTGCCCGGTTCAACTTCCAGTGCGGCAGACTGGCATTTTGTGCTGTCTGTTTCCTCTGGCCGCCACTGGTGATTAAAGTTTCCTCTCGCTACGCCGATAGATATCACTACGAAAGAATTGCAGGGGGCCGGACTACCCGTGTAGTCACGCAAACATCTGCCGCACGTAAACGGATGAACTGACTCGGGTTCAGGTGGCAGAGAGGTTGACAGCAGAAAGCATGGCGGCATAAAAATATGATAACAAAGATGATGTTAGGTCTGATGATGCCTTCATTTGCTGTAATTGAACGCGTTCGGACACTGTCCTACTGGCGGCAGTGCCAGCGGGTGTACCGTTTTCAGCCCATTTACCGCACGACCGGAAAGTTACTCGGTATTGAGCTGCTGACCGGCGTTTTTCACCCGTCACAGCCGCAGAAATTTGTGTCGCCGGAACACTACTTTATCGCTATTGCACTAGGCAAGCGCGTGCAGATCGTTCAGGAACAGCTCGATCTGTTGCAGCAGTGGCAAACGTTATTTATCGACCACAGTCTGCTGGCTTCCATTAACGTGGACGGTCAGGTACTTGAAGCGCTACAGACCGACGGCGCGCTGAAGCGGCAGATCAACAATATGCCTTATGTGCGTTTTGAACTGGTCGAAAGTGCCGAAAACGCCCTCAGTATCCCGCTGTCGCAAATTGAACAGGCAGACCGGCTGTGGCTCGACGATTTCGGCCAGGGCATCGCCAATTTCTCCTCATTCACTACCTGGCATTACGAGTACATCAAAATTGCCCGCGATCTGTTTATTTTACTGCGCCAGAGCGAGGAGGGGGCCCGCCTGTTCTTCACGCTGGTCACCCTGATGAACCGCTACAGTAAAGGCGTGATCATCGAAGGCGTCGAGACGGAACAGGAGTGGGCTATGGTACGTAACTCCGATGCGCTGGCGGCTCAGGGGTACTATTTATCACGCCCTAAAACCTTCGATTTCCTCGACCAGCTACCGATACATTTCAAGGATTAATCACTTTCTGTCACCTTGTTCCTCCCCTTGCTAATTATGCAAGCTCCCGCAAACTCAACTATGGTTAGCACTATTAATCAGTTAATTGTCTGATAGGAATAGGCTAATGACGCGCACAGGTAAAGTGGTTAGTTGGGTGGTCGGTATCATCGTCATTTTGTTGATTGCCATCATTATTTTCATCGCGATGTTCGACTGGAACCGCCTGAAACCCACGATTAATCAGAAAGTCTCAACTGAACTCAACCGCACTTTTGCCATCCGGGGAAATCTGGGTGTGGACTGGTCACGCCAGAAAGATGAAGCCGGCTGGCGCGCCTGGGTGCCGTGGCCGCACATTCATGCCGAAGACATTGTATTAGGCAACCCGGAAGATGTGCCGGGCGAGAAAAAGGATGACCAGATGGTGACGCTGGCCCGCGTGGATGCCAGCATCGCGCCGCTGGCGTTATTGCATAAAGAGGTGCTGATCCCGCGCATCTGGCTGAAGCAGCCCAACGCATCGCTGATCCGTCTGGCGAATGGTAAAAATAACTGGACCTTCAATCTGGCAAACAGCGACACCAAAGATGAGGCCCAGCCCGCTTCCCCGTGGTCATTTACCCTCAACGATATCGTGTTCGACCGGGGGCAAATTGACTATAAAGATGCGCCGCTGAAAGCGGATTTCCGCGCCGTGATTGACCCGCTGGGTAAACCGTTGCCGTTCACCGAAGTGGTGGGGGCGAAGAGCGATAAGTCCGCGGCGGATAAAGGCAAAACGCCGGATTACGTCTTCGGCTGGAAAGTAGACGGCAAATACAACGGCGAACCGCTCTCCGGCAGCGGTAAAATCGGTGGCATGTTAGCGCTGAAAGACCCGGATTCCCGCTTCCCGTTACAGGCGGATGTGCGCTCGGGCGATACACGGGTGGCGGTAGCCGGTACGCTGACGGATCCGATGAATCTGGGGGCGCTGGATTTACGCCTCAAATTCTCCGGCCAGACGCTGTCGGATCTCTACGGGCTGACCGGCGTGCTGCTGCCGCAGACTCCGCCATATTCCACCGACGGCCACCTGAGTGCCACGCTGCATGATAAAGACGGTGCGGTGTACCGCTATCAGAACTTCAACGGCGAAATCGGCGACAGCGATATTCATGGCTCGCTGACCTACCGTGCCAGTAAGCCACGGCCAAGCCTGACCGGTAACGTTGAGTCCAAACAGCTGCGGTTCGCAGATCTTGCGCCACTTATCGGTGCTGATTCCAACAAAGACAAAGCCAAACGCGGCGAGAAAACCCGCCAGCCATCGGATAAAGTCCTGCCGGTCGAGAGGTTTGATACCAAAAGCTGGGCCGTGATGGATGCCGACGTGAAATTCAGTGCCAAACGCATCGAGCACGGAAAATCCCTGCCGATTAGCGATTTGAGTACGCACCTGAAACTGACTAACGGCGTGATCCTGATGGACCCTCTGCGCTTTGGCGTGGCAGGCGGCAACCTCAATTCGACCGTGCGGCTCGAAGGGGATAAATCCCCGATGCAGGGGCGCGTTGATATGCACGCGCGCGGGCTGAAGCTGAAACAGTTACTGCCGAGTGTGCAGTCGATGGAGCGCAGTCTGGGGGATCTGAACGGTGATGCTACGCTCACCGGTACCGGAAACTCGGTGGCTGAATTGCTCGGCACCAGCAACGGTGACATGAAATTGCTGATTAACGACGGGGTCATCAGCCGTGGCCTGATGGAGATTGTCGGTCTGAACGTCGGTAACTATGTGGTAGGGAAACTGTTTGGTGATGATGAGGTGGCGATCAACTGCGCGGCGGCGGATGTGAATATCAAAAACGGTCTGGTTTCCCCAAGGCTGTTTGTATTCGACACCGAGAATGCCGTCATCAACATCAGCGGTACCACCAATATGGCGACAGAGCGTCTGGATTTGACGATTGATCCGGAGAGTAAAGGCGTGCGTATTCTGACGCTGCGTTCACCGCTCTACGTGCGCGGTACTTATAAAAATCCGGATGCCGGGGTGAAACCGGGGCCGCTGATTGCGCGCGGTGCTGCCGCCGTGGCGCTGGGTGCCGTCGTCGCCCCTGCCGCTGCGCTGCTGGCACTGATCTCTCCAAGTGATAACGAACAGAACCAGTGCGGCCCGATTTTGCAGAAGATGAAGCAGAAGTAGGTTTAGCTTCCTCCCCTTTGCAGGGGAGGAAACGTTGAGTCTGTTACTTCGGTACAGGGTCCAGTACCGCACAGTCGTGGTCCTGGATCTCTTCGGTGGACGCATTGTTCAGCTTCAGCAGATTACGTTCGCTGGCCAGCAGCAGGAAATGCCCCCCCGGCAGACTGACCATCGCCATGCCGAAATGGCCCATTTTCTCCTGCGCCTGCGGAATGCCTTCGGCCAGCAGGCGGAAAGCCCCTTTCTGATTTAACTCTGCCGGATCCACTTTGCGCGCCAGATAGGTGTGACCCACCAGTGGGTCCGGTAACTCCTGCCAATGATAGCCCACCTGTCCGGCATCTTTTGCCAGTGTGCTTTTTACTGCCGGTAAGAGGCAGGAGATATGAATATGCAGCTGATTCTGCGAACGGCCATATTGTGAGTTAATCGCCAGTGAAACATTGCTGTCGTCGATGGCTTTGCCGTATTTATCCGACATGTAGTGGCGGGCATCCCACGCCTGACTGAAGTAGTTTGGCGTACTCTCTTCGAGCAGCGCCGGGCTCTCCATGCCGGTAATTTTGGCCGTGGGCATCAGCAGATATTGCAACGGACCATTTAAGTCTTTCAGGACCACAAATCCCTGCTTTTCATCTACCTGCGCACAAGGTGCGGGCTGCCCGCTGGCGCGATGATTCGGCACGCATTTCTGACTGATGATGTTCCACAAAGCATTCGGATTGGATTTATGCGGCAGAAGAAACCACAGGGCGGCGGCGATCACCACCAGAAGCAACACCAGTGGAATAAGCAGTCGGCGTGAGAAACGCATGAGGAGTCCTTGGCAAAGCGTGACGCAGCGTCGGCTGCGTCAGCACAATGAATAAAGTAGCGGCAATTAAAGTGACTGGTCGCGGGTCTCTTTGGACAGCAGCAGGGCGATCAGCGTGAGCATTGCCATCGAAGCCAGATAGATACCCACATAAAACAGCCCGTAGCGTGTGGCCAGCCAGGTCGCGATATAGGGCGCAACGGAGGCACCGAGTATCGATGCCACATTATAGGAGAAGGAAGCGCCGGTGTAGCGAACTTCTGTCGGGAACAGCTCCGGCAGCAGCGCACCCATCGGGCCAAAAGTCAGCCCCATCACCAGAAAACCGCACAGCAGGAACACCATCACCAGCGCCTGTGAGCCAGAACCCAACAGGGCCGGGAACAGCAGGGCGAAGACAATCATCAGCAGCGTAATGCAGATCATGGTTTTGCGACGGCCAAAAGCATCGGCCAGCTGACCGGCAATCGGCACCATCACACCAAACCCGACCACGCCAATCATCAGCATCAGCAGGAAATCGTTACGCGTAATACCGAGGCCCAGCGGTTTTGGCATGGTGCCATAACCGAGCGAATAGACGGTCATGATGTAAAACAGCGTGTAGGTGGCGACCATAATAAAGGTGCCGAGCACGGTGGCTTTCAGATGTTTGCTAAACAGCGTACCAATCGGCACCCGCACCTGTTTCCCGGCTTTAGCAATTTTGGCGAACACCGGCGTTTCATGCAGCGACACGCGCACATACAGGCCAACCAGCACCAGTACCGCCGAAAGAATAAAGGGTACGCGCCAGCCCCACGCGATGAACTGCTCGTCGGTCAGTAACCACGACAGCAGCAGGAACATGCCATTAGCGAAGAAGAAGCCAATCGGTGCGCCCAGCTGCGGGAAAGAGCCATACAGCGCACGTTTTTTCGGGGGCGCATTTTCGGTTGCGAGTAACGCCGCACCGCCCCATTCACCGCCGAGCCCCAGACCCTGACCAAAACGCGCCAGCGCCAGCAGCAGCGGCGCGAACACGCCAATCGTGGCGTAGGTCGGCAGGAAGCCAATTACTACGGTGGAGATGCCCATCGTCAGCAGCGAAGCGACCAGTGTGACTTTACGGCCGACGCGGTCACCGAAGTGGCCGAACAGCGCTGAGCCAATCGGGCGGGCGATAAAGGCGATGGCGAACGTCGCCAGAGATTGCAGCGTAGCCGCCGTCGGGTCTCCCTGCGGGAAGAATATATGCGGGAAAACGATCACCGCCGCCGTGGCGTAAATGTAAAAGTCGAAGAATTCAATGGCCGTGCCGATAAGCGACGCCACGATGACTTTACCGCGTGAGTTCTGACTCACTAAATTCGCGTCAGCTTCTAATTCTGGTGTGATGGAGGCTTGCATAAGTGTTTCTTATTGTAGTGAGTGGGAAGGAACCAACGAATGTAAATAAATGTATAGCGTAAAAACATCTTATGCAGAGCGCGGCGGCATTTCAACGCGACGGAAAAGCGGGGAGAGGGCATTTAGCGCGGGAACGGTGGATTGTTTCCTGCGGATGAGATTTCGCCAATCATAAGTTTGGCGAATGGGTAAAAGGCAGAGTAACTGACTGGAAAACGGCAAAAGAAAAGTGCAGGCATCAGTCAGTTATTCTGGTTTCAGACAGAGGTCGGTTACCTGTTGGTGTTTATCACTGATTTTTAACCTTCACGTCAGCATTAACGACTGAGATATGAACTTCATCTGGCGCGATAGCATTGTCCTGCGTGAATTCGCTGTCGTTTCCCGTTGCGGCTTTCTCTTTGTGCGCGGCTTTCGGTTTACGGTCGGGCATCGGCGGATCGTCCTTGTACTGCGCCGTGGCTATCCACGCCGCCACAAACAGTGTCAGGCGGGCGAAAAAGTAGAAGAACGCCATCAGACCGATGACGGAACCGAACGCCGCACCCGATGGCGAACTGGCCAGCCGTGGCAGGGTCATGGTCATCACAAACTTGATCACCTCAAAACCAATGGCCGCCAGCAGCGTACCGCGCAGCAGCGCTTTTTTACGCGGTTTGTGGCGCGGCAGCATCCAGAAAATCCACAGAAATAACAGGTAGTTGGCTGAAATTGAGATAACCAACGCCACCGAGGTTAGCACCGGGCGCAGCCATTCGATGCCGCCCAGACCCAGCGCATCGACAATGCTTTTTTGTGCCGAACCGGCAATTGACGTCAGGGAGAGCGAAATGATCAGCGCCAGCACCAGACCGGTCAGCGAGATAAAATCGCGGGCATAACGTTTGTAGATTTTCTCCTGATCCTGCGGATTACGCTCCCACACGTCACGCGACTGCGCGCGGATCGCTTCGCGTAAATTTCCCATCCAGCTGATGCCGGAGTAGAGCGCAATCAGCAGGCCGGACAAACCCACGGCGGTACGCTGCTGAATGGCGGTGTTCACCGTGCTTTTTAGCGTATTCGCGAGGTTCGGGTCGCTGATGCTGCTGACTATTTTGCCGATAAGCTCTGCCAGCAGATCCGGATTGGACGCCAGCACAAAACCGGCGGCGGCAAACGACACCATCAGAATAGGGATCAGCGACAGGAACGAGAAGTAGGTGATGGCCGCGCCGAACTGGCTGCCGAGGCGGTCATTGAAACGCTCGGTGGTACGTATCAGGTGGGCGACCCAGCCCCAGGCCTGTACGTGTGCGACCAGACGGGAAAAACGGGTGATGTTTTTATCTACCGTAGAATTTCCCGTTTTGATATTAATCAGCGGCTTAGTTTCTTCCTGCTCAGGGTGTTGTTTTTTGATTGTGGTCGGCATTAATCCACTCAGTCCTTAATCTAAAAGGTTTTCCATGCAGTCAGTATAGCCCGCCAGACAGAGTGCGCAGACAACCACGGCGCTGACTGCTCGCGCACTGTACAGCGCCGCGCCCGATATCGCCGGTCAGGCGACATAATACCTGGCGATGTCGGCCATCCAGTCCATGAATACTTTGGCGCGTCGTGACAGGTTAAGGCGGTGAGGGTAAACCAGCGATACCGTCATGGGTGGTGCGCAAAATTGCGGCAGGATGCTCACCAGATTGCCCGCCGCCAGGGCCGCGCGAACGCCGGTCAGCGGCACCTGAATAATACCTAACCCGGCGAGGCAGGCCGCGGTGTAGGTCTGAGTACTGTTAACGGTTAATGCCCCGCCGGTTTTGACCGTTTTGAGCTGTTTGCCTTCCAGATAATCAAAGCCGGAAGTGCGGTTACCCAGCGTTTGTTCGTAGTGCACCATGGCGTGCTGAGTCAGCTGGTCAGGGTGCTCCGGCGTACCGTAACGCTGCAAATAGGCGGGGCTGGCGCAGTTGACCATGTTTAATTGCGCCAGCGGGCGGGCAATCAGGCCTGAGTCTTTCATCGACCCCACCCTTACCACACAATCGAAACCTTCGCGGACCACATCCACCCGGTGATCGGTACTGCTGAGTTCTATTTCTATCGCCGGATAGCGGTTCAGAAATTCCGACAGTCGCGGCAATACCAGATCACGCGCCATGCTGACGGGCATATCGACGCGCAAACGACCGCTGATCGTCGCCGGGTTGGACTGAAACATCGATTCCAGTTCGTCCATATTGGCCAGCAGCTCTTTGCAGCGCTCGTAAAACACCTGGCCGTCCTGTGTCAGCTGTACGCGTCGCGTGGAGCGGTGCAGCAGCCGCGCTGACATTCGCGTCTCCAGCTGCTGAACCAGCCGCGACACGCTGCCTTTCGGCATGCTCAGACTTTCAGCTGCACGGGTAAAATTATTCAGTTCCGCCACCCGCACAAAGACCTGCATTGACTGTATTTTATCCACATTTTGCCCGATTGTTGTTTGAATTGAGACAGTGAAACTCATTATGGACTCTTTATCATTTCCCTGTCGTCTAATAGACTTTATTTCATACAGAGACAACCGACAACATTCACTGCGGAGTATGAAAATGAGCAATAAAATAGCAATAGTGACCGGCGGCAGCCGTGGTTTAGGCAAAAATGCGGTGGAAAAGCTGGCTGCACGCGGTATTGATGTGATTTTGACTTACCACAGCCAGGCCGAAGCTGCTCAGGCGGTGGTGGAATCTGTCAAAGCGCAGGGCGGCAAAGCCGTAGCGATTAAACTTGATGCGGGCGACAGCAGCACCTTTGAGGCGTTTGTCGCTGAGGTCAAAACTCAGCTGCAACGTGTCTGGCAGCGTGAGACTTTTGATTTTCTGGTCAACAACGCCGGTGTGGGACTTCACGAATCTTTCGCTGAGACCACCGAAGCGCAGTTTGATTTGATGATGAATGTCCACCTGAAAGGGCCGTTTTTCCTGACACAAAAACTGTTGCCGGTGATAGTGGACGGCGGCCGCATTCTGAACGTGTCCAGCGGGCTGGCGCGTTTCGCACTGCCGGGCTCTTCGGCTTACGCCATCATGAAGGGTGCGGTTGAAGTCCTGACCCGCTATCAGGCCAAAGAGCTGGGCGCACGCGGCATTACTGCCAACGTTCTGGCACCTGGCGCGATTGAAACGGATTTCAGCGGCGGAATGGTGCGTGATAACCCTGAGGTGAACAAAATCGTTTCCAGTAATACCGCGCTGGGGCGTGCCGGTTTGCCGGATGATATCGGAGATATGGTGGCGCTGATGCTCAGTGATGAAGCGCGCTGGATGAACGCCCAGCGCGTGGAAGCATCAGGCGGCATGTTTATCTGATGTTCTGAATCAGTCATCCTGAAAGCGTCGGGCTTTCTGATTCTGCTGCTTTTCCAGTTCGAAAATAGCCCGTTGCAGGTCACGTTCCTGCGCGGGCGATAAACAAGGGAACTTGAAACTTAGTCTCTGCGTTGTAACCGTCTCGCCTTTATTACTCACCGTTTTGCGGTCCATTGCGCTGATAAATTCCAGATCCAGCCTGAAGGAACCAAACTCCGCCAGCTCGACCACCGTATCTTTGATAATTGCGCCCGACTCAATGCTCAGTGGCATCACGTTATCGACGTGCAGCCCCAGACCACCGAGCGAAATATCTTTAAGTTTGAAGGTAAAGCCGGTGGCATCGGGGAATTTCCCGCTGCAATTGTAGGCCGCCTGCAGCGGGATATTGACGCGAAAATACTCGCGGCGCTGGATGAAATAGAGCTCCGGCGGGATTTCGCAGCTGAACGTCGGCAGGTTTTGCCAGGTGATCTCGTGGATTTTACCGGAGGTAAACTCCACTTTGGCTCCGGCGGGTTCGGCGACGAAGTAGAGCGTCTGGGCCTCTTTCGCCAGCTGATTGTCGTAATCGCCGCTGCCTAAATCGAACAGCAACTGGTTAGTGTCTGGCAGGACGTCGAGGATTTTACTGATAAATTGCCCGCGTCCGTAGGTCACCATCACCAGCGTGCTGTTTTTTTTCAGGTCGCGCAGAACGGCCAGAATCCCCAGCTTATTGCGCCGGACAAATTGCTCTTTCGATGCTTCGTTCACCTGCCATACCCCATTAGTATTTTTATTTTGGTTATACGGTGCTCAATTTGACTTAAAAAAGCGGTCATAACGGTTATCGGCAGGCAGCAGCGAAGCTTGATGCTTTTTTGTTAATTCGGAAAAACCTCAGGAAAGCGGGGAAGACAAATGCTGCCAGTCGATCCACGAAAATTTATTTCCCCGTATTGATAAATAAAATCGAATAAAATCCCGCCCTCAGGTGTTTACTGCCTATACAAGACATTTACGGGCGCTTATTTTTATGCAAAAACATCCGGCTTCTTCCGCTTCACCGCTGCGTCATCGCTATGACGGCCTCACTATTACCCTGCACTGGATGACGGCGGCCATCGTCATCTTTATGTTTGCCAGCGCGCATATCTGGGAGGTGCTGGAACGCGGCACGCCGCTGCGTAAAGGGCTGCAATCGGTGCATATCTCGATGGGTATTTTACTGGCGGTGATTATTATCGGGCGTTTGCTGTGGCGGTTGTTCACCGTCAGTACCGGGCGCAGTAAACAGACGCCTGTTGCCATGCCGACGCTGATGAAAGCGGCGGCGCACCTGACACATCTGGCGCTCTATTTATTGTTGCTGACGCAGATTGTGCTCGGCTTCCTGTTCCGCTGGTCGCAGGCGGAGCCTTTCTATTTCTTCGGCCTGTTCCCCATCCCTGATGTCTTCAATTTCGACAGCATCATGACCCGCACTTTTGGCTCGTTGCACAACAATGTGGCCTGGGCGCTGATTATTGTGGCAGGTGTTCATGCTCTGGCCGCGTTGTTCCACCATTACGTGTTACGCGACGGCATTCTGCGCCGCATGCTACCGGGCAGCCACGGCCGCTCATAATCCGTCAACGCAGTAATATCAGGACGCCAACATGAAAAAGATGACTTCCATTAAAACCTTGTCAGCTCTGTGCCTGGTTACAGGGCTGTCGCTGTTTTCGCTCGCCGCCAGTGCGATGGGTGATGACTCACAGAAAACACCGGACTGCCCGAAAGGCCAGGTTTACGACAGTAAAACCAAAAACTGTATGGTTGATAAAGGCAGCATGATTTCCGATCAGGATAAAACCCAGTACGCCTATCATCTGGCGAAATCGGGCCGCTATCAGGAAGCCCTGACCCTGCTCGATACCCTGCAACAACCCAATACGCGCGAAGCGTGGAACTACCGTGGATATGCCACACGTAAACTGGGGCGCACGGATGAAGGGATCGGCTATTATCAACGTTCCATCGCTCTCGACGGCCATTACGCCAAAGTGCGCGAATACCTTGGCGAAGCCTATATGATTAAAGGGCGTCCCGATTTAGCCAAAGCCCAGCTGGCGACCATCAAGGATATTTGCGGTACCGGCTGCGAAGAGTATCGCGACCTGAACGCGGCCATCGGGGGGCATCCTGAATCCTGATAATTTCCGACTGATGACGAGGTAGTGAAAAATCACGCCCACTGAAATCCGGCACGAACTGAGCCTCTGCCTCGCGCGTCTATGGCGTTATGGCATGGTGTTGTCGCGTAAGCGCGACGTGGCTGATGATCTGGTTCAATCCACCTGCGTGCGGGCGCTGGAACGCAGCCCGCAGTTTGAGGAAGGAACCCGCATTGACCGCTGGCTGTTTTCGATTCTGCATTCCATTTGGGTCAACGAACTCAGGGCGCAGCAGGTCCGACAGGGGCAGGGATTTGTCGATATTGATGACGTGGAGCCGGCCAGTGAGGCCAGTGATTTTGAAGACAACCGCTGGCAGCGGCAGGTTATGCAGCAGGTCGGTGGTCTGCCTGAAGCGCAGCGGAATGCGGTGTTTCTGGTTTACGTCGAAGGTTTTACCTATCAGGAAGCCGCTAATACGCTGGCGGTCCCCGTGGGGACCATCATGAGCCGCCTGTCTGCGGCGCGCCAGACGCTGGCGAAAGCGGTGGTTTCCTCACGTCATGCGCAGCAGGGAGAGAGAAAATGACGCAGCTTCACACGCCTTTCTCTGATGAGGTGCTGGTGGCTTATCTGGACAACCAGCTCAGCCTTGCCGAGCGTGAGCAGTTTGACGAACGCCTTCAGCATGACGAGATCCTCAGTGAACGTCTTATGCTGTTGTCGCACAGCAGTTTGCCTTTCCACGACGCCTTTGAACCTATGTTGGCTGATGCTCCGCTGACCGATTTACAGACGCGACTTGATACCATTCCAGATCCGGCCCAACCCGCCGGGGTAAACCGCAGACAACTGCTGGCGGCGGCGATCAGTTTTCTGGCGGTCGGCGTGCTGGTCGGGCGATACGCACTGCCGCCTGCCACGAGCGAAAAAGATAACAACTGGCGCAATCTGGTGGCGCAATACATGTCGCTCTATTCTGCCGAGACGCTGGCTGATATCAATGAACCACCCGCCCGCCAGCAGGCAGAATTGCAGCGGGTGCAGAACAACATAGGCATCGCGCTGACACCTGCTCAGCTGGCTTTGTCCGGTGCAGAGCTGAAAAACGCCCGTATCCTCAGTTATGACGATTATCGCATCGCACAAATTTCCTACCTCGACCCGAAATATGGCCCGCTGGCGCTGTGCATTACCCGTACTTCACAGCCGGGTAAAACGGCGCAGGAGAGCGAGGTCCGCCGCGGCATGAACGTGGTGTACTGGCGCAGCAACGGCTATAACTTCATGTTAATCGGACATAACCCGGTCGATCAGATGACCGCGCATGGTCACACCTTACTGCGGGCCCTGAGTTGAGATAATAAATAATTCCCCCCAGAAACTATCTTGCTGAATAATTTTAAAGTTTAAATCTATTTTTAACCAACGTAGCATTAATGTTATATTGGTTACGAAAGGTTGATATTTGGAATATCCAGCAACAATGTGTGTGTTTCTTTTGTTAATGCGGCTGTGAACACGCCGCGCAGTATAAAAATCCTTTCATTTTGTCGGGAATAATCGCTTGTTCCCGCACTCATCAGGTTGCTGATTTCGCTTTTCCCCAGGGAATCTGGACACGTTTTCACCTGCAAGCCATAAAATTAAACCTATAGAGATACAGAGAATCATGAGAAAGCACCTCGTCATGATCTTCTGCCTGACCGCATTTGCGCTTAGCCCGCGTGCGATGGCAGAAGAAGAGAAATCCGTTGATGTTGTTCTGATTGGCGGAGGGATCATGAGTGCCACGTTGGGTACTTACCTTCAGGAACTGGAGCCAGACTGGTCCATCGATATGGTTGAGCGCCTTGACGGCGTGGCACAAGAGAGCTCGAACGGCTGGAACAATGCCGGTACCGGCCACTCAGCGCTGGCAGAAATGAACTATACGCCGGAAAAAGCCGACGGTTCGATCGACATCTCTAAAGCGGTGGAAATCAACGAAGCCTTCCAGATTTCCCGTCAGTTCTGGTCTTATCAGGTACAAAATAACGTCCTGCACGACCCGCGCTCGTTCATTAACAGCGTGCCGCACATGAGCTTTGTGTGGGGCGATGACAACATTAACTTCCTGCACAAACGCTATCTTGCCCTGCAAAAAAGCACGCTGTTCCGCGGCATGGAATACTCAAACGACCCGACGCAAATCAAGCAGTGGATCCCGCTGGTGATGGAAGGGCGTGACCCGAATCAAAAAGTGGCAGCGACGCGCATACCAATCGGTACGGACGTGAACTTCGGCGAAATCACGCGTCAGCTGGTGGCATCGTTGCAGAAAAAACCAAACTTCTCCCTGAGCCTCGGCCATGAAGTCCGTGACATTAAACGTAACCCGGATAATACCTGGAACGTGACCGTGGCTGACCTGAAAAACGACGGCAAAGAGCGCGTCATCAAGTCGAAATTTGTCTTTATCGGTGCGGGCGGTGCGTCGCTGACGTTGCTGCAAAAATCCGGTATTCCAGAAGCGGACAACTACGGCGGTTTCCCGGTCGGCGGCGAATTCCTCGTCACCGAGAACCCGGACGTGGTGAAACGTCATCTGGCAAAAGTGTACGGCAAAGCTTCCGTTGGCGCGCCGCCGATGTCGGTTCCGCATCTGGACACCCGTATTCTCGATGGTAAACAGGTTCTGCTGTTCGGGCCGTTCGCCACCTTCTCAAGCAAATTCCTGAAAAACGGTTCACTGTGGGATCTGTTCGGTACGCTGAACTTCTCCAATATTGGCCCGATGACACACGTCGGTATCGACAACTTTGATCTGGTGAAATACCTGATCAGTCAGGTGATGCTGAGCGACAACGACCGTTACGAAGCACTGAAAGAGTACTTCCCGGACGCCAAAAAAGAGGACTGGAGACTGTGGGTTGCCGGCCAGCGCGTGCAGATCATCAAGAAAGATGAGAAAGAGGGCGGCGTTTTGCGTCTGGGCACCGAAGTGGTCAGCTCAAAAGATGGCAGCATTGCAGCACTGTTAGGGGCTTCGCCAGGGGCTTCAACCGCCGCGCCGATCATGCTGCACCTGATGGAGAGCGTGTTTAAAGATAAAGTCGCCACCCCGGCATGGCAGGCCAAGCTGAGGGAGATCATCCCTTCATACGGCACTCAACTGAACGGTAACGTGGAAGCGACCGAGAAAGAGCTGAGCGACACCAGCCGCGTTCTGCTGCTCGACAACCCGCAGGTGAAACAGGTTCAGCAGGCGCAAACGCCGGCAACTGTGGCACAACCGCAGGCTGATACTGAGAAGAAAGAGCAGAAAGAGAAGAAACAACCGGCCGATATCGCGCTGTAATTTCTATTCTGAGTCGCCGTTCTAAAAAACAAAACCGCCTTTACCGGCGGTTTTGTTTATGGGTTTCACGTTACCGGCGCTGAGATTCCAGCGCGATCCTCGCCAGCGGTGTGTCTTCGTGATAACGCGTCTGGTCATCGAGACTCTTCGAATATTTATTGTATTTCCACCATGCATATCCGAGGAAAATAACCAGCCCGCCGACATTATAGAAAACAATGGTTATGATGCTGGCGCCGGTTGGGAAGGTGGAGGCAATAAATCCGACGGTGAAAATAACAATCAGCGTGCTGACAATGGCAATGCCCTGCATTCTCGAGCCCATGCGGAAATCCCGCTCGACCTCGTCATATTTCAGACGCAAATTCAGGTACGCCAGCATGATAAACAGCGGTGGCAGCATGGAGGCCGCGGCGGTCATGTTGATCAGCGTGTTCATCAAATCCTGCACGCTGTCCGAACCTAAGGTTGGGATCAGCATCAGCGGAATCACAATCAGAAACTGGAACCATGCCGCTCGTGTCGGCACGCCGTGTTTATTCAGGCGGATGGTTTTCTCGCCGAAAATGCCCTTAGGAATTTCAGTAAAGAAGATTTTAACCGGTGCGGCGGTCCACATCAGTAATGAGCCAAACATGGCAGTGAAAGAGACAATACCGACAAAGCGGTTCATCAATACCGCCGGTAAACCAAAGTGTGCGGATAATCCTTCAAATACCTGTACGGTGCCGCCGGTGAAATGCAGCGCCGATTGCGCCACGAAGACGTTAATCAGCAACGATGCGATGGAGTAGAGCACGCCGATCACCAGCCCGGAAATAATAATCACTTTTACAAACGAGCGGCTGCCGCCTTTGACGTCATTCACATACACTGCGACCGATTCAGCGCCGCCCGCGGCCTGAAATATCCAGGCGATAATGCCTAAGAATGCCCAGTTAAAGTGCGGTGTCATGGCTTCGACATTAATCGGGTTCGCGGGCTCAACGCCGCCAATCAGTGCTGCACCGGCCAGAATAATATAAGAGAAGGTCAGTAATAACATTAATGTGGAGGTGACGGAGGTCATCGGCCCCAATAGTTTTGCGCCGCTATTGGAAATCATAGTGGAGAAAGCAAACAGACAAATACTGATGATCGCGGTAGTGATCGGCGTGAAAATATAGTCATGGCCTAAGAACGCATATGAGGCGTAGGCAATAACCCTGGGCAGCAGTGCGGTAAAGAAGAACAGGTTCACAAACCAATAGGTATAGGCGGTCATAAAGGCCCAGCGCCCGCCCAGCGCGCTTTTCACCCAGGCGTAAACCCCCGCTTCGGAGTTCTTATTGAACGAGACAAACTCGGCGATGATCAGGCAAAAAGGAATGAAATAGAGCACCGTCGCCACCAGAAATACCGGTGCCGAAGCGATGCCCAGCTGTATATTATTATTAATCACGTTATTGAAGCTGAAGACAGCCGCAAATGTCATGGATAATAAGCCAAATTTACCTATCGTATTTCTGTTCGACCCGGCCATAGAAATTCTCCAGCATAGATGTAGGGTATTTTATTTTTATAGGGGTAGTGCTTTATTTGTTCAGGAAATAACTCTCTTCGACCGTCACTTTTAATATGATTTTTCTGACGTTTTTTCCGGCGGATTTCCCGGATAGAAAACGTCGGGCTTCATGATTGTCGAAAATCACCACGTTGCCTTTTTTGACCGTTATTTTTTCACCCTGACCGTCGAAATATTCGCGGTCGGTTTCGTCTTCATAACGCGTGATGGATGTCAGCGCAGATTTAGCGGCGAACTCGATCTCCTCTTCGCCTTCGAGGTAGTAATGCACGTCGAAATAACGCCGGTTGCCTTCGAATTGTTCCCGCTGGATTTCTGCGCCGTCGCTCAGGCGGTAAACCAGCGAATCGCCAATTGAGTGGAATACATTGGGGTGGATATTTTCCAGGTTATTTATGGCTTCCATGCAGCGCTGCCATTTTTTACCGGCGCGGTAGAGCTGCTGAAATTCAGGCAGCGAATCGAGAATTATCATCAGTGAGCCTCCTGAGGCTGGACGTTAAATTCAGCAAGGCTCAGGCCGTCGGTCTCGCGCTGATTAAACGGCAGCAGCGTAAATCCGTAGCTGAATGCAGAGAAGTAGACGCGGTAGGAATCCAGCACCTCAGAACCCCAGGAGTTAGAACCCAGCCCGAGAATTTTGTGGTCGAGATTGAGCGTCAGATAATCAGCCAGGGCTAATTCATCGATATGCTGCGCCTGTTGCAGCATCTGTGCGCTGTAGGGCCAGAGGCTGAAATTAATGGGCTGACGCGGCTGAATAAACAGCCCTGTGCCTGACTCTGATTTCAGCGCCAGCCAGCGCACGTCCTGCCGGTTGCCGTTATCCTGTGGCATCGGATAATTTTCAAACAGGTTCTCAACCGGCTGTTGATAATGACCAATAAGATTGGCCTGACAGCTGTCCTGATAATTTTCACCCGGCCCGCGACCGTAATATTCCACCTGTTCAAAACGGCGGCTGATGCCAAAATCCAGACCCACTTTAGGGATCACCTGTTCAAAGTTGCCGTATGGCGTGCCGGACAGATCCAGAGTGACAGCACCCTGTGGGGAGATCTGCCAGCGGTAGGTGCAGCGCATACCGAAGTCCAGAACCGGCGGGGCAATCAGGCTGTGAACTTCAATCACCACGTCGCCACCGGCGAACTGTTCCCAGTGCAGCGAACGGAAATGCTGCTGCATGATGTCCAGATGGTTGGGCTGCCAGATCCCGTCATATTCCTGCTGATGGTTATCGATCACCGGTTTGAAAAAGTTCAGCGTTGGCGAGCGGCCGACGATCTCTTCGCCATCCGCTTTCCAGGATTTCAGTTCGCCATCCAGGCGCGAAAATTCGAGGCAGAAGCCTGCGCCGCTGACCAGCAGCCGGTGCTTTTGCTCATCACACACCAGCGCTGACGCGGCGCCCTGGTTTGGCAATGTGGCCGTCAGCGGAGCTGCCGCCTGTAAAAGTAGCTGATAGTGCCCGAGGTCATGCATCGCTTCGCTGTAAAGGGTTTGGCTGTTTTTACTGACGGCAATATTGAGGAAAACTTCCTGCCCGTCTGCGCTGAATTCAGGCAGCGGAAGCGTCTGCGATTCACCCGGCTGACAAGGCGGCAGGGTGATTTCATGGGTTTGCAGACCACGCCCGGCGACCTGTACGGTCAGCGACAGACGGATATCATCGAGTGAGCTGAACCAGTAACGGTTTTTGACGAGCAACGCCTTTTTGTCGGCAGTCAGGCTGACGTCTGCCGGGCAAAGCACCTGTTTGTATTCACGCAGGCCCGGGCCTGGGGTTTGGTCGGGATAGATCAGGCCGTCCATGCAGAAGTTGTAGTTGTTCGGGTAATCGCCGTAATCCCCGCCGTAGGTGTAGCGCATCTGCCCGTTTTCGCGGGTTTCCAGCAGGCCGTGATCGCACCATTCCCAGATATAGTGGCCCTGCAGACTGTCGTGGCGGTTGAATACGTTCTGGTATTCGAACAATCCGCCGGGACCGTTGCCCATCGCATGGGCGTATTCACAAATAATGCGCGGTTTGGCGTGCGGGTATTCACCGAACGCATTCATCATCTGCACGCGGGAGTACATGGTGCTGATGACATCAGCCACTTCGGCGTCGCGATCCTCCTCGTAGTGAACCAGCCGGGTTGGGTCGAGCGCTTTGCAGCGTGCCGCCATCGCCCGGATGTTGCAGCCATAACCAGACTCATTACCCAGTGACCACATGATGATCGACGGGTGGTTTTTTTGCGCCAGAACGTGGCGTTCAATGCGCTCAACATAGGCGTGTTCCCAGCGCGGGTCGTCGGTTATCCGGCTCAGATCGCCGACGTTGGCAAAACCGTGACTTTCCAGATCGGTTTCCGCCATCACGAATAAACCGTAGATATCGCACAGGTCGTAGAAGCGCGGGTCGTTTGGGTAATGCGCGGTGCGCACCGAGTTAATGTTGTGCTGCTTCATCAGGATGATATCGCGCTCAACCCGCGCCATATCGACGGCGCGGCCTTTACGGTGGTCGTGATCGTGGCGGTTGACGCCATGCAGCTTGAGATAACGGCCATTGACGTAAAACAGCCCGTCGCGCACACAGATATCACGAAAACCCACGCGCTGCGGTACCACGGAAAGCACGTTGCCCGTGCTGTCGTGCAGCGTCAGCAGTAACTGATATAACTCGGGGTGTTCTGCATTCCACTGGCGTGGCTGGCTGACGGGGATGTTAAACCGGCAGCGCGCTTCGAGTCCCGCATCAGAAACGTCTTCCCACTGTTCTGCGACGCACTGTTCACCGTCAAATAGCTGAGCGTGCAGACGGTAACCGGCAAGCGGCAACTGGCCGACGCTGTGCAGTTTGGCTTCAATGGCCAGCTGCGCATCGCAGTAGTTTTCATCGAAGGTGGTAACGACGGTCATGTCCTGAAGATGAACCGGGTTCTGCCCGATGAGGTAAACGTCGCGGAAGATCCCGGCCATCCACCACATGTCCTGATCTTCGATGTAGGTGGAATCCGCC
Organism: uncultured Enterobacterales bacterium; assembly: GCA_963519305.1. Lineage (GTDB taxonomy): Bacteria > Pseudomonadota > Gammaproteobacteria > Enterobacterales > Enterobacteriaceae > Ewingella. The sequence continues at coordinate 27,702 of CAUQMS010000024.1, read as the reverse complement.
CACTGCAAAACGCGGACGGAAAGAAGATTCTCCCCCTGCTGAACAAAGGCGCTGATATCAAACTCGGCGCACAGGCGACTGCCTTTGCTGAACCCCACGTAATGGCCGTTCACGTACACTTCAAAATAGGTTTCAACGCCGTCGAATTTAATCAGGGTCTGCTGGTTTTCCCACGTGGCATCCAGCGTAAAGCCCCGCTGATAGGCGCCGGTTGGGTTATTCGTGGGTACGAACGGGACGTCAATCGGGAAGGGGAAACCTTCATCGGTGTATTGCAGCTTGCCGTGGCCTTCCATCTGCCACATACCGGGTACGGCGATGTCGCCCCAATCTGTCATCGGCTGGCGGTAAAATTCATCCGGCAGCAGATCCGGATGTTCAAAATAGCGGAACTGCCAGCGGCCGCTCAGCAATTGAAAATGCTGGCTTGCCGCACGGTCGAAACGTAAGGCCTTATCGGCGCTGGCATAGCTGAAGAAGCTGGCGCGCGGCGGTAAACGGTTTTCTGACTGCTTGTCGATATTTTCCCAATGATTCACGTGAACTCTCCAGACGTGGTTTCTGAGAGAGACGATAGTAAATTTTTAGTAAAAATATCGGATAATATTTACTGATTGTCAGCGCGATCACAAAAAATTAAAAACAGCCTGCAAGATCAAGAGGTTCATTTTTATCGAAGGAGCCACCGCCCTTTGGCACCCAAAACTGCGCCAAAGAGGGACGTTTTTTGCAGGGCAGGATCAGCGGCGGGTGGTATCGCGCAGCTGTAACGAGCTGGGGACAAACACGGATAACGGCACGGTGCGTTCATCGCGCAAACGGTCCATCAGCAGGTTGGCTGCCTGAGCGCCCATGGTTTCGGAATGAATGCGTACCGTTGATAATGAAGGGAAAACAAAACGTGCCGTCGGAATATCGTTCACGCTTATCAGCGCGACCTGTTCCGGGATTTTTACTCCGTGTTCCAGCAGGGCACGCATCACGCCGAGTGCGATGGAGTCCGTGGCGATAAACAGCGCCGGAGGATAAGGCTGGCTCTCCTGCAGCATTTTCTTCGCACAGACATAGCCGGACTGACTGGTGAAATCACCGTAGTAAATATCCTGTGGCTGCACCACGTTCTTCAGCCGGCCATACTCCAAAAATGCCTGCTCGCGCTGGTCGACAGAGGCAGGCAGATCGCGCCCGCCGATAAACCCAATGCGTGAATAACCCTGGTCGATGAAGTGATCGATGACCTTTTGGCTTATCTTAAACAGATCGACATTTACGCAGTCAAATTGAGCATCTTCCATGACGCCATCAATGAAAACCACCGGCGTTTTTTGTTGCTGCAACTGCGTGTGTAGCGCGGGTTGTGGCTGGCCTACGACCAGGAAACCATCGGCTACTGGCAACGGTTTATCGCCCGCAAAGTCATAGCAGGAAACCAGTGAAATCCCGAGCTTTTCACATTGTGTTTCAACGCCATAGCGCATGGAAAGATAGTACGGGTCGTTAATTTCCAGCCCCTGTTTATAGGTAAACAGCGCGGCGAAGGTCATACGGTGGGCAGTGTTACGTTTAGAAGGCGAAACTTTATATTCCAGGCGTTCCGCGGCTTCCAGAATCTTCTGCCGGGTTTGCGCTTTCACGCTCAGGCTCGGATCGTCATTTAGCACGCGTGAAACCGTCGCAACGGATACGTTCGCGGCCTCAGCGATTTCCTTCAAAGTAGCCATCAGCGTCTCTTAAATAGGTAAACGAATGCCGTAGCTTAATGTGAACAGGTGCTTATGTACACCGGTCACGGCGGCCGAAGCGCTCAAAAGATCAGTGTGACAAAGTTAACGCTTTACCGATCATTACCTATATTTTACTAAAATATTTACTAGTATGCGTTTTACTTTTGAGAACATAAAAATCAAAGAAGCGCATACGAATGAATAAGATATCACTCAATAAAATAGTTCTATTTTTATTATTCAGTACACCTATGACTTTAATGGCTCAGGAGCCCGCGGTGCCTGCTGAACATAATGAAATGACGCCGCCGGAGATCACGCCGAAGGATCCTGCTGCGACCGCCCTGCGTTTTTATGGCGAAATGGGCGGTGGCGGCAGTGTCTATTTAAACGGTAAGGATCAGCATAAATACAGCGACGGCACTTACATCGAGGGCGGGCTGGAAATAAAGCATGGCAACTGGTTCGGTCTGGTTTATGGCGAAGGCTGGACGGTGCAGGCCGACCACCATGGCAATGCCTGGGTACCGGACCACAGCTGGGGCGGATTTGAGGGCGGCCTCAACCGTTTTTATGGCGGCTACCGGACCGACGACGGCACCGAAATGATCCTCAGTATGCGCAACGACTCCTCGCTGGATGACCTGCAATGGTGGGGCGATTTCACGCCGGAATACGGTTATGTGATCCCCAACACCCGCGATTTAACGCAGGCGGCTAAAATCCAAAACCTGACCGGTAAGTTCCGCTACAGCGTGACCGCCGCACCGCAAAGCCGAGTGAACGAGAGTACAGCGTTGTTGCACTTCGGCAAATATGACCGCTATTCAGACAAATACACGTATCAGGCGATGGTCAACGGTTACACCCAATATGACCTGCTGGAGGGGCTGACCTTACTTAACGGACTCGAACTGACCGACGGCATGGGGCAGCTGTTCCTCGCCGGTTTACAGGGTAAGAATCTGGCAGGCCGCGTGTGGCATCACACCGGCAAAGGCGACGGACATAACCCCGGCACGGAGACCGGCATGATGACCAGTGCGATGGTTGAAGCCGCCAAAGGTCTCTATCTCTCCACCGCCTACAGCTACGCCCAGCACCGGCTGGACAACGCGCCTGACACCACCACTTCTTATGCCCAGGCGGGCATCTGGTATGAATACGCCGGTGGCCGGTTTGCGACCGCGCTCGACAGCAAATTTTATATGGCCAACGACACTACCGGTGCCAGTAACTCGGTCTTTCTGATGCAATATTTCTATTGGGGGAAATCATAATGAACAAGAACAGCCTGCGAAAACCTCTCGCCGTTTTTATCTCTGCGGCTCTGCTTATTTCCGGCGCTGCGAACGCACGCGGCAGCGATAATAATTTACGCGCCGATGCCTATAAAAACGTCATCAACCGCAGCGGTGCGCCGCATTACATGCTTGATTATGACTCAGACGACCATCAGCGTTTTAATCCGTTTTTCGATAACGGCTCATGGCATGGTCATTTATTACCTGCTGGCCCGGAAGGGATGGGCGGATTCCCCGGCCCGGCGCTGCTGACCGAAGAATATATAAACTTTATGGCGGATAACTTCGACCGTCTGACCGTGTTTTATAAAGAAAAAGGGAAGCAGGGTAAGAAAGTCGATTTCAGCATGACGGCATACAGCATTCCTGGCGCGCTGATCCAAACGCTGACCGCGCCCGGCATCCGCATCGACATGACCTTACGTTTTGCTAGCGCACGTACCTCGCTGCTGGAAACCAACATCACCACGGATGTACCGCTGGAACTGGTATGGGACGGCCAGCTGCTCGAGCAATACCATGCGAAAGAAGGCAAATCGCAGTCGGACCAAACCATTGAACAGGCGTATCCGGACTACACCCGTAAAATCCTACCGACTGCCGATGGCCTGACCGTCACCTTTGGCAAAGTGCGTGCGCCTTCCAATTTGATGACCTCCGGTGAGTCTGAATATCAGATCCATAAATCGATACCGATGCAAACGACGGTCGATGGTCACAGGTTTGTGGCGAAAGCGGATATTTCCGGCTCAACCACCCTTTACACTACCTATTCGCACCTGCTTACCGCGGACGAAGTGCGAAAAGAGCAGCCGAAAATCGCGGATATGCTGGCTCATCCGCAGCCGTATCTGACGGCCTCGGCGCAGCGCTGGGAAGGGTATCTGAACAAAGGGCTGACCAACACACACGCCACCGCCGTTCAGGAACGTGTGGCGGTCAAAGCCATTGAAACCCTCAACGGTAACTGGCGCGGCGTCGCCGGTGCCATGAAGTTTGACTCGGTCACGCCTTCTGTCACCGGGCGCTGGTTCTCCGGCAACCAGACCTGGCCGTGGGATACCTGGAAACAGGCCTACGCGATGGCGCATTTCAACCCTGACGTGGCCAAAGATAATATCCGCGCAGTATTCGCGTTTCAGGTTCAGCCCGATGACCCGGTACGCCCGTGGGACGCCGGTTTCCTGCCTGATTTGATTGCCTATAACCTGAGCCCGGAACGCGGCGGCGATGGCACCAACTGGAACGAACGCAACACCAAACCGAGCCTGGCCGCCTGGTCGGTGATGGAAGTGTATAAAACCACCGGTGACAAACAGTGGCTGGCCGAAATGTACCCGAAACTGGTGGCCTATCACGACTGGTGGCTGCGCAACCGCGACCACAACCATAACGGTGTGCCGGAATATGGCGCCACGCGTGATAAAGCGCACAACACCGCCGACGGGCAGATGCTGTTTACCGTCAAAGAAGGGCAAAAAGAGCAGACGGAATCCGGCCTGAAAAACTACGACAACGTCGTGAAGTCAGGAAAATATGACAGCATTGAGATCCCGGCGCAGGTAGCTGCCTCGTGGGAATCAGGTCGTGACGATGCCGCCGCTTTTGGCTTTATCGATCCAGATCAGCTGGCTAGATATGTCAAAAATGGCGGTAAAAAGCAGGACTGGCAGGTGAGTTTCGCCGAAAACCGCACCGCCGATGGCACGCTGTTAGGCTATTCGCTGTTGCAGGAGTCGGTCGATCAGGCCAGCTATATGTACAGCGACAATAAATATCTCGCTGAAATGGCGGACATTCTCGGTAAGAAAACGGAAGCGGAAACTTTCCGCAGCAAAGCCAGCAAACTGGCGGACTACATCAATACCTGCATGTTCGACAGCCGCAGCGGCTTCTTCTATGACATTCGTATCGAAACCAAACCGCTGGCTAACGGCTGCGCGGGCAAGCCGATTGTTGAACGCGGCAGGGGCCCGGAGGGCTGGTCGCCGCTGTTTAACGGTGCCGCGACCCAGCAACATGCGGACGCCGTGGTGAAAGTGATGAAAGACCCGAAAGAGTTCAACACCTACGTGCCGCTAGGCACCGCGGCGCTGACCAATCCGGCATTTGGCCCCGATATTTACTGGCGCGGCCGCGTCTGGGTGGATCAGCTCTACTTCGGCCTGAAAGGCATGGAGCAGTACGGCTACCGTAATGACGCGATCAAAATGGCACAGACCTTCTTCGACCACGCCGACGGTCTGGTGACCGACGGGCCGATCCGCGAAAACTACAATCCGCTCAACGGCCAGCAGCAGGGCGCCCCCAACTTCTCCTGGAGTGCGGCACATCTTTATATGCTCTATAACGACTTTTTCGTCCAGGGAAAATGAGGTGAGCCATTCACTGTAACGGCTGAATTTCAGGCACAAAAAAACCGCTTCTGAGAGCGGTTTTTTTGTTGGGGAGTTCAGTTAGCGCTAAATTTTCCCAGTTTTCGCGTGCTTTAAATAGGCCGTAACAAGCAGTCTAGACCCGATAAATGTACCTTACGAGCAAAGAGCTCCAAAGTATAAATTATGATCAATAACCTTATTTAAATTATGGCCTTAGTGGTAGCATTTGCGCGGGGCTAATTTGCCCGAGCTATTTGCCTTCCGTCCAAACCCCAGCACACCAGCGCCGCGACAATCAGAGACGGAATCGTCGCACCGATATCGGGCAGGAAGTTCGCCATCAGTTGATAGACCGCAATACCGATGACCCACGCTACAAGCGATCGTCCGTTCAGGTCGCGGGAGCTCTGCTGGCGTAAAACAAAATGATGCGTCAGCACCACGCCAAACAGCGGCGCAAACACCGAGCCAATCAGCAGCAGGAAGTTTTCGTATTGCGTGAGCGGAACGCGCCAGGCGATCAGCGTACACAGCAGGCCAATGCCCAGTGTCAGCTTGCCGATACTGACAGGTAATGAGGTACCGGCAGATACCGCCGCTGAGTGAATATCGGCAAAGGCATTTTCGTGTTCATCGACTAAAATCAGCAGCAGCGGAATGCCGAGCGCCACGCCGGACAGCGCCAGCAGCAGCGCATTGGCGTCAGTCGATGTGCTGACAAACGCCAGCGTATAGGCGACACCCAGTGACATCATCCAGACGCTGCCGAGGAAGAACCCACAGGCCGTGCCCCAGAAGTTCTGCCGGGCAGATTTGCCAAAGCGGGTGTAATCCGACACCAGCGGCAGCCACGAAAAGGCCATCGACACCACGATGTCACAGGCCATGGCGAACGGCATCGAGCCATCACCGGCTTTGTGCCACAACGTGGTGAGATCGGCATGGCGGAACAGGTATACCGTCAGCCATGCGCAGCTCGCCATCAGCAGCCAAATTCCCCAGCGCCGCAATACCACGCGGATAAACGCCAGCGGGCCACTGGCGGCCAGCAGCGTAGCCACTGCGCCAAAAATAAAGGTCCACAGTGTTGGGTTCGCCCACGGGCTTTCGCCGCCCCACGCCCGTTGCGCCAGCAAGCTGGCCGCGTCGCGCATCACCACAATCTCAAATGCGCCCCAGCCGACCAGCTGGATCAAATTGAAGAGCACCGGCAGCGCCACGCCGCGTTTACCGAGACTCAGTTTCAGCGACGCCATCGACGACAGGCCCGTTTGCCCGCCAATCACCCCAACCAGCGCCAGCAGCGCCACACCCACTGCCGTTCCCAGTAGAATCGCAGCAAGCGACCCGGCCAGCCCAAGGCCCGGTGCCAGAATCGCACCCGCCTGTAGCACCATCAGACCCATACCGAGCGAGAACCACAGCGAAAATAAATCCGACCAGCCCAGCACCCGTGACTTCACCGGTACCGAGGATTGAGGAGAGTAAATACTATTATCTTTCATGGGGTTAATTTCGTAGCCACAGCGAACGGCTGTTATAGCATATCTGCGTGAAGTTCTGAGGGTGGCGGATGTAACAGAGCATTTTTATACTTTTCTCTCCCACTTAGCCCCTGCTTCGAAAACCCTACTTCGAATGAATCACAATCACGCCCAATTTCTCCAGCAAGTGACTCTGTTGCCAGTCGTCGATTTTCACACCGTCGAGATCCACTTTTCGCAGGTTGAGTTCGCCGAGATCTGAATTAGTCAGGTCGCAGTGGGTGACGTTGACGTCGTTCCAGTTGAATTCAGTGAATTCGCCGCCGGAGAGATCGGAGCCGCTCAGGTTACTGCCTTGCATATTGGCGCCGGTCCAGCGGTTCTCCCACAGCTCGCATTTTTCCAGAATCACTTTACTGAAGTTGGCGTAGCTGAAATTATTTTTGGTCAGGAAGGCGCTGCAAAACCAGGTGCGGGCGGTGATCATATTCATAAAATTGGCACCGGCAAAATCCGCGCCGGTGGCCTTACATTCGCGCATCTCCAGACCCAGCGCCTGAATGTTTTTGAAATCCGCCATGGTGAGATCGCAGTTTTTGAAGCTGGCATCTTTAAGCTGTGCATGCTGGAAAGAGCAGCCTTTTTGCGATTCATCGTCATAAAAAATGCAGTTAACGAACGCCGTTTCTGACAGGTCGGTGCTGTCGAAATGACAGCGCAGAAAATGGCAATCATGGAATATTTCGCCCGCCAGCGTGTTCTGCTGGCTGAAGCGCTGATCGGTAAATATCTGATTTTTAATCATGATTAGGCCTGTAAAAATGCACAGTGTTTATGCGGCAAGACTAGCAGAAATCACATTAATGCCGCCATGATTTTGCTGATTTCCCAACCTGTTACTATGATCAGGGCCTTACTGGAATTTATAGCAAAGGAGATTATCGATGCGTTTTTCAAACCTCTTTCTGGCCATTACTCTGGCATGCGGCCAGCACGCGGTAGCAGCAGAGACTGCACCCGCGGCGGCCCCTTCGCAGGAAAATGTCATGAACAGTCCGGCAAAACACGTTAATCCGTTCTTCGAACGCAGCCCGCTTGAGTATCAGGCGCCGCAGTTCAATCTCTATCAGGAAAGCGATTATGCCCCGGCGATTGCCGAAGGGATTAAGCAGAAGCTGGCGGAGGTGGACCACATCGCCAACGACACATCACCGCCTACCTTTGAAAATACGTACGTGGCGCTGGAAAAATCCGGCACCTTGCTGACCCGCGTCATGAATGTGTTTGGCGCGATGACCGGCGCGAATACTTCTGATGGCCTGCAAAAAATTGATGAAGAAACGTCGCCGAAACTGGCAGCGATGAGTGACAGTATTTACCTGAACAGCAAACTGTTTGCGCGTCTTAAAGCGGTTTATGACCAGCGTAATACACTGAAACTGGACCCGGAGTCCCAGCGGCTGATTGAAGTGACCTACAAAGAGTTTGAACTGGCGGGCGCGAATCTTTCTGATGCTGATAAAGAGAAACTCAAGGCGCTGAACCAGCAGGCCGCCACGCTCAGCACCCAGTTCACCAATAAACTGCTGGCGGCCACCAAAGCGGGCGGGCTGACGCTTAAAGACCAGAAACAGCTGACCGGTCTGAGCGAGGCCGAACTTAACGCTGCCGCACAGGCCGCCAAAGATCGCAAGCTGGATAACGCCTGGCTGCTGGTACTGCAAAACACTACACAGCAGCCATTGTTGCAGCCGCTGGAAGATCGCGAGACGCGCAAAGCCCTGTACGATGCCTCGATCAACCGCGCTGAACGCGGTGATGCCAACGACACCCGCCAGCTGATTTCCAAACTGGCGAAAGTACGCGCCGAGCAGGCTAAAATCCTCGGTTTCCCGTCGTATGCCGCGTGGAAATTGCAGGATCAGATGGCGAAAACGCCACAGGCGGCGCTGGACTTCATGCACAAAATCGTTCCGGCCGCGACGGGCCGGGCGCAGCGTGAGGCGGGAGACATTCAGGCGTTAATCGAAAAACAGAACGGCGGCTTCAAACTGGAAGCCTGGGACTGGCAGCACTATTCCGAGCAGGTGCGCAAAGCTAAATATGATCTGGACGACGCGCAGATCAAACCTTACTTCGAGCTGAACAATGTGCTGGAAAACGGCGTGTTTTACGCCGCGAACCTGCTGTATGGCGTAACTTTCAAAGAGCGCCACGATCTGCCGGTCTATAACCCGGACGTGCGGGTCTTTGAAGTGTTCGACAAAGATGGCAAATCGATGGCGCTGTTCTACGCTGACTACTTCCAGCGTGATAACAAAGGCGGTGGCGCGTGGATGAGCAACTACGTTGATCAGTCCAGATTACTCGGCAACAAACCGGTGATTTACAACGTTGCCAACTTCCAGAAACCGGCTGCGGGTCAGCCTGCGCTGCTGTCGTGGGATGATGTGATCACTCTGTTCCACGAGTTCGGCCATACGCTGCACGGGCTGTTCGCCGACCAGCAGTATCCGAGCCTGTCAGGCACCGCCACGCCGCGCGATTTTGTTGAATTCCCGTCGCAGTTCAACGAACACTGGGCCAGCGATCCGAAAGTGTTTAATCACTTCGCGAAGCATTACCAGACCGGCGAAGTGATGCCGCAGGCGTTGCAGGACAAAATCGAAAAGGCCAGCAAATTCAATAAGGGTTATGAGATGACCGAACTGCTGGCGGCGGCTTTGCTCGATATGCACTGGCACAGTCTGAGCGCCAGCGAGCCTGAGCAGGACGTGGACAAATTCGAAGCGGCGTCGCTGAAAAAAGACCATATTGACCTTTCTTATGTACCGCCGCGTTACCGTTCCAGCTACTTCCAGCACATCTGGGGTAACGGTTATGCCGCTGGTTATTATGCCTACCTGTGGACTGAAATGCTGGCTGACGATGCCTTTGCCGGCATCGAAGAGCAGGGCGGATTGACCCGTGAAAACGGGCAGAAATTCCGTGACCAAATCCTGTCACGCGGCAACAGCGAAGACCTCGAAAAGCTGTATGAAACCTGGCGCGGTAAAGCACCGTCGATAGAACCGATGCTGAAGAACCGGGGTCTGGAAGAGTCACTGTAAGCGTAAATACAACGCGCCCGGTTGAGTGCCGGGCGCTGTTTTCTCTCCGTTTTCCATTTCCTTTCTACTATCAAAAATAGACGCCCGAAAAACGTCGCATCCCTTTCTGAAAATCCCCTATGCTTTTTGTCACCTATCCAGCCTGTGAGTTGAATCATGCTATTTGATTTGCCCGACGACGATATTCTCTATGCTGCGCTGATTGCTCGTGATCCGGCCTATGACGGTTTTGCGTTTGTGGGGGTGAAAAGCACAGGTATTTTTTGCCGCCTGACGTGCCCTGCGCGAAAACCTAAACGCGAGAACTCGGTATTTTATTCGTCGATGGTAAGCGCGATGGAAGCGGGTTATCGCCCTTGTAAGCGCTGCCGGCCACTGATGCAGGGCGGTGAAAAGGACCTGCTGGTACTGAAACTGCTCGCTGCGCTGGAAGCTGAGCCTGACAGGAAGTGGAGTGAAGGTGATGTGCAGGCGATGGATGTCGATCCTTCAACAGTTCGCCGGGCGTTCAAACGTCAGTTTGGCATCACCTTTCTGGAGATGGCGCGCTTACGCCGGATGGGGAAAGGCATTGATGCACTGACTGATGGTACTCAGGTGATCGAAGCGCAACTGGATGCCAGTTACGAATCCGGCAGTGGATTTCGTGCGGCCATCAGTCGTCAAATTGGACTCAGTCCTACTCAGGCGAGAAAGCACCAATTTCTGAAAGCCGACTGGCTGGATACACCGATTGGTTCGATGCTGGCGGTAGCCAGCCGTGACGCCCTGTATTTGCTTGAGTTCATCGACAGGCCTGCACTGCCAAATGAAATCGAGCGGCTAAAACTACTCACGTCTTCTGAAATTATTTTCGGTCGGAGTGCACCGCTCGATCAGGTTGAACGTGAGCTCGCGGCTTATTTCACTGGACACTCACCTGCATTCTATACGCCATTGGCCGAATTTGGTTCCGTATTTACCCGTAAAGTCTGGGATGCGCTGAGGGCCATTCCGTTGGGTGAACTGCGAAGCTACTCCGCGCTGGCGGCAGATATCGGCCAGGCGTCGGCTTCCCGGGCGGTGGCCCGTGCTAACGGTGCCAACCAGATTTCGATTGTTATCCCCTGTCACCGCGTGATTGGCGCAGACGGTTCGCTCACGGGTTACGGTGGCGGGTTGTGGCGCAAACGCTGGTTGATTGAACATGAAAGAAGAATGGCGTTGAGCCAGTGACATTAGGAGCAAGAGATGAGTCAGCAAAGTCAGGCATTGGATTTTTCACAGCAGCATAAAAAATATAGCCCGGTGATGTTGTACAACATCTGGGATGCCGGAAGTGCGCAAACCGTAGCGCAGGCAGGAGCCACCGCGATTGCCACCGGAAGCTGGTCCTGTGCGGCGGCGCAGGGTTATCAGGATGGTGAAGAAATGCCCTTTTCAGTCCTTTTGCATACGGTGCAGAGAATCGCTTCCACGGTCAGTCAGCCGCTTACCGTAGATTTCGAAACCGGTTATGGCGCGAATAAACGCGATAATCTGGCGGCGCTTTTACAGGCGGGCGTGGCGGGGATTAACGTTGAGGACCAACTGATGGGCTTATCGGCGTTAAACGGCATCGCGGAACAGTGCCAGCTATTGAGCGCATTACGGCAAGTCGCAGAGGCTCATGAAATTGCTTTGTTTATCAATGCCAGAACAGATGTATTTCTGCGAGCGCCTGATCCGGCAGAGCACCCGCAGTTAATGGCTGAAGCGAAAGAACGTCTGTTAGCCTATCAGGATGCGGGAGCCAGTGGCTTTTTTGTTCCCGGTTTAAGCGACCCTGCACTTATCGCTGAACTGTGCGAGTTCTCAGCATTGCCGGTCAATATCATGGTCAGCGACCTGACACCTCCGGTCGCGCAACTTAGTGAACTGGGCGTCAGCCGGATAAGCTTCGGCCCGCGTCCTTACATTGATCTGATGGCCCGCCTCAGGGAACAGGCGCTCGCTATACTTTAACCGCCATCTGCGTCGCCAGCCTGTGCCCAAGCCAGAAGAATGCCAGCCCACCCACGGCGGCGGCGATCAGCGCGATAAACATCACCTGCGGAGCGGCGTAACTGAGCAGAAAACCGCACAGCACCGGGTTGATGGCACCGCCGAGGTTGCTCAGATTCTGCATACCGTAATAGCTGCCCTTCATGTTTTCCGGGGCGATAAAATCGATAAACATATATTCCACCGGAATGACGATCAGCTCGCCAAAAGTGAAAATCGCCATCGCGATCATCCAGAACAGCACGGATTGTCCGGCGGTCATAAAGCCGAGAAGTCCGGCGATAAAGAACAGGGTGCCGAGAATGAGCCATTTGAGCAGGGTACTTTGTTTCATCCGGCTGCTGAGCAAGTACTGGAAGGCAATAACGATCACCGCATTGGTGATCATCACTGCGCCGATAATTTTGTACGCGAAGGCCGCGTTCGAGACCAGAATCAGGTACTGCGACAGATACCCGGTGAATTGACCAAACACCACTGACCCCAGCGTACTGCCCAGAGTGAAATAGATCAGGCGGCGGTCATGGGCCAGAATGCTCAGCGTCTGGCGCAGGTTAAGTTTTGGCAGCGGTTTTTGTTCCTGGCCCGTTTGCGGCGGTTTAGGTGGGATGTTGCGCAGCCCCCAGACCAGTGAAATTACCGTACCCAGCGCCAGCATGCCGGATATCACGAACGGCAATATCGGGCTGAACCCTGCCAGCCATACGCCAAGCGATGACCCTACTGCCCAGCCGACGTTGACCAGCGTGTAGTTCATTGAAAAAGCTTTGATGCGTTTCTCAATGGGTAACCAGCTGGCAATACAGGCTTTGAGCGTAATGCTGAGCAAGGCGTAAGACGAATTAAGCAATGCCAGTGTCAGTAATACGCCAGTAACATTGGGCAGTACTGGCAGCAGTAAAAAGCTCAGACCAAATGCGCTGATCGATACCGTGATGAGCGTGCGGTGACTGAATTTATCCACCAGATAGCCGCCGTAAAGGCTGCTCAGAATGCCGATCGCCAGGCTCGCACCGAGAATGATGCCGACACTTTTCGGCAACAGATGGTAATGCTCAGTCAGGTAAATCGTGATAAACGGCAGCGTGACACCACGTCCAATAGTAAGCACTAACGAACTGGTAAGCAGAGCGAGGATCAGTGGCGGCATTCCCTTCATTCTTAAAATCATTCCCTATTTCACTGCAACAATTTCGTTACATGATAATAGAGTCCGCGCAATATTTTCCGATACAAAAATGAGGGATTAAAGTGAGTTGCGCGGAGATCCCCCGCGCAGATAAGAATTCAATCTAAGGCTTCTGCGGCGCAACGCCGTGGAACAACAAAACAGCGACATGTTTACGCAGCATGTCGGGGGTGATGAGCGACGTTGCCCCTTGCCGCATCTTCATGGAGGCGAGCGGGAACAGCGTCAGCCCGAACAGGGAGATGAACAGCAGGGCGGGATCGAGATCCGGATTCAGGCGGCCTTCGGCCTGCCAGCGGGTAATGGATTCGTGCACGATTTTGCGGTTCGCATCGCCGTTGCGGGCTTCCATCCTTTTTTTCAGCATTCCGCTTTCGCTGATCACTTCGCGCACCCACAGCGGGGCCACCCAGGGGTATTTTACTGCCGCATCAATCATGCACTGGGCCATTGACGTGATAGCCATCAGCGGATCGTCGGCGTGGGTATCGAAAATATCGGTAAAACCGGCGCGAACCGGCTGAAAACGTTCCTCAATCAGCACGTCCAGCAGCTGTTCGCGGGTATTGAAATAGTAATGCAGCATGGCGGTGGTCACACCGGCTTCTTTTGCGACGGCACTCAGCGGCGTTTCGCCGATGCCGGACTGAGCAAACAGCTTCAGGGCGGCATCCAGCAGGAGTTCCCGCTTATCCGCGCCTTTTTTAACCCCGCTCGGGCGACCCGGACGACGTGCTGGCGTCTCAGCGCCGCTTTGAACCTTTTGTGCTGATTCTTTCTTTTCTGAGATTTTTCTGTCTGTCATAAGCGGGCTGATCCATTGACCGAATGAAAGTGATGCTGCAATATTAATTATACAGTTAATTAATTACAAGTCAGGATGCAATTCATGACGACTATGAATACAGCACAGAGCGAGATAACGGAACAGAAGCCTTCAATAAAGCTGCTGTTCTCGGCGCTGATGCTGGTCATGCTGCTGGCCGCGCTCGACCAGACCATTGTTTCTACGGCGCTGCCGACCATCGTCAGCGAGCTCGGCGGACTGGATCAGCTTTCGTGGGTGGTGACCTCTTATCTGCTGGCTTCAACCATTGTGGTGCCGCTGTACGGCAAGTTCGGTGACCTGCTGGGCCGTAAAATCGTGCTGCAAACGGCGATCGTGGTCTTCCTGCTCGGCTCCGTATTGTGCGGGCTGGCACAGAACATGACACAGCTGATCCTGATGCGCGCCTTACAAGGGCTGGGCGGCGGCGGGCTGATGGTGGTGAGCATGGCCGCAGTCGGCGATGTCATTCCTCCGTCAGAACGCGGGAAATATCAGGGACTGTTTGGCGGCGTGTTTGGCCTGGCGACCGTCATCGGGCCGCTAATTGGCGGTTTCCTGGTGGAACATATGTCGTGGCGCTGGATTTTTTACATCAACCTGCCGCTCGGTATTTTCGCGCTGCTGGTGATCGGCGTGGCGCTGAAATCGCAGAGTGCGCGTATCCGCCATGAAATCGATTTCCTCGGTGCGGGTTATCTGGCGGCGGCGCTGACCTGCATCATCCTGTTCACCACGGAAGGTGGCACGGTGTATGAGTGGTCGGACCCGCAGCTGTGGTGCATTTTGGCATTCGCCATCGTGACGCTTGGCGGTTTTATCTATGAAGAGACACTGGCCGCAGAGCCCATTATTCCCCTCAGCCTGTTCCGTGACCGCACATTCCTGCTGAGCTGCGCTATCAGTTTTATTATCGGTATGTCGCTGATGGGGTCGATGACGTTCCTGCCGCTCTATTTGCAGGTAGTGAAAGGGTCTACGCCGTCGCAGGCGGGGATGCAGCTGTTGCCGCTGATGGGCGCGTTGCTGGTGAGTTCAATTATCAGCGGACGCTTGATCAGCCGTATCGGCCGTTACCGTATTTTCCCGATTATTGGTACGCTGCTGAGTTTTATCGGCATGGTGTTGTTGGGTTTTTTGAAGGTCAACACGCCGCTGCATCTGCTGTATCTCTACATCGGCGTGCTCGGTTTTGGGCTGGGTATGGTGATGCAGATTTTGGTGTTGGCGGTGCAAAACTCGGTGTCCATGAAGCAGATGGGTGTGGCGACTTCGGGCGTGACGCTGTTCCGTTCGATTGGTGGTTCAATCGGCGTGGCGATGTTTGGTGCGATTTTCACCCACGTTTTACGCAATCAGCTTCAGGCGCGGATCCCCGAAGGCACTGTGCTTCCCCGTTCGCTCGGCGCCCATGCCGTTCAGCAATTACCCCCGGCCATTCGGGATGATTATCTGCAGGCGTTTGGCACAGCCCTGCACTCGGTTTACCAGATTGCCGCGGGAGTCATGGTGCTGGCGTTTATTCTTTCGCTGTTGCAGAAGGACTCGGTGCTGAAGAAGTAGGGCCGCGGCCCGAACACGCTTTTTAAATTTAAATTCAAATTCAAATTCAAGGGCGTGGGCGTCGGCCCACACCGACCAGGGGGCGGCCAGTCGCCGCCGCCCCCTGGACCCCCGGGCTTTTTCATGAGACTTCAGTAGCTGCGCTGGTCACAATGGCCGTGTTTCAGTCGCCGCTGCTACAGCCGCAAACTCCGCCGCTGCGCGGTTCTCTCAGTTCGGGCTTCAACCCGCGTAAAACCCCACGCGGTTTTGCGCCTCTCCCTCGACGTCGTTTTGAACGCGGCCTCGGCATTTTTAAAGACAAACACCATGCAGATTTTGATTTTGAATTTAAAGAAGCTTCGGCCGCGTTCAAAAATGTCACCGGCAAGTTGGTGGCGAGACAACGTCTTTACCGTTGGCTCAAACCCGCAGCCGGGAATCGCGGAGCGATGACATTTTGCGGCTATAACAGAAGTGACTGGAACACGGCCATCCCGATTCAGCGATAGCGCGCAGTTAAAGAGCCGGAGATTTTTAAGAGGCGCGGCGATAGGCGCCTCTTAAAGCCAGTGTGGGTGGCAACCCAAGGTCTTGAAGTGGATTTTGAATTTAAAAGCGCTCATGAATCGCCATTCATCAATTAAACGGTTTTTCCCCTGATAACACCTTATCAATAATAGTTAACACCCCTTCTTCATTATTCGAGACCGTCCTGTAGCGTGCAGCTGCCGTCGCCACCGGCATAGCGTTCGCCATGGAGAATCCGAAGCCGGCTTGTTGCAGCATTTCGACATCGTTGCCGCCGTCGCCGAAAGTGACCACTTCGCTGTCGTCGATGCCCCAGATTTCCTGCAAGATGCGCAGGCCGTTGGCTTTATGGCGGCCGGGGATAATCAGGTCGGCGGAGCCATGGCCGCTGGAAACCGGGGTGATGATATGGCCGAGGGCGTTGTCGAGGGTGGTCATAAATTCCGCCAGATGCTCATCGGAGATATTCAGCGCGAATTTGAAAATCGTGTCGTCAATTTCCTCATAACTTTCGATTTTCTGCAGGCGGTGGTAATAGCGATTCATCTTGAGATAAAAATCTTCGGGCTGTGAAGATTGGATCCAGGCGCTGTTTTTACCGCAAATTACAGTGCGTAAACCGGGCGTGTTATCGAGGAATTCAAGGATTTTCCCGACCGAGTCTTTGCTGATTTCAGCGACAGAGACATCCTGACCTTCGTTGACGATATACGCCCCATTTTCGGCAACGAAAGCGATCTCAGAGGCGATGTCGGGAAAGAAGGATTTCAACTGGAAATATTGGTTACCGCTGGCAACCACGAATTTTATACCCCGTTGTTTTAATTGCGCATATTGCGCCAAAAATTTGGTTTTATTGTATTTCTTATTATCATCGAGAAACGTGCCATCCATATCGACTGCGATTAACTTTACTGACATAAATCCCTCTCGTGGTGCTTATGGTGGTGCTCAGAATGTAATCTTCATGATAAAAGCTATGGCATAAAGATCAAACGAAAAGGCCAGTCAGCAGCTAGTCTTAAAGGTTGTGCAAGAAAATCCATACCGATTCACTGGGAAAACATCAGGGCGGGACAGCCCTGACGATAAATAACTTAAGAGGTGTGCCATGTTGTTTCGCCGTTTTGAGCGAATAATTGATATTTTCCGTGAGGCGCCGGGCGCTGAGCCGCCTGATAAAGTCTGGCCTTTCTATTTCTATTATCTGCGTCAGGTGTGGCCGAGCTTTGCCGCGCTGCTGGTGGTCGGGCTGATTGCATCACTGATTGAAGTGTCGCTGTTTAGCTATCTCAGCCAGATTATCGATCTGACCAAAGAGACGCCGGGCGACAGCTTTTTCTCTGACCATGCGGCTGAACTGATCTGGATGGCGGCGGTGGCGATGATCCTGCGCCCGGTGTTTTTCGGGCTGAATGATTTGCTGGTGCATCAGACGCTGACTCCCGGCATGACCAGTATGATCCGCTGGCAAAACCATAAGTACGTGCTCAGGCAGAGCCTGAACTTTTTCCAGAGTGATTTTGCCGGACGTATCGCCCAGCGCATTATGCAGACCGGCAGTTCGCTGCGGGATTCCGCAGTGCAAACGGTAGACGCCATCTGGCATGTGGCCATTTACGCGGCCAGTGCGCTGTTCCTGTTTGCTGAAGCGGACTGGCGGCTGATGATCCCGCTCATTATCTGGATCGTTTTGTATGGTCTGTGCCTGCGCTATTTCGTGCCGCGCGTGAAGCAACGGTCGGTCGAGTCATCGGAAGCCCGTTCCAAACTGATGGGCTACATCGTGGATGGCTACACCAATATTTCCACGCTGAAGTTGTTCGCCCACAGTGACCTCGAGCAGCGGTACGCCCGCGAAGCGATCAGTCATCAGACGCACAAAACCCAGCTGGCAGGCCGTCTGCTGACCGGCATGGCGTTTGCCATTACGACGCTGAACGGAATGCTAATTGTCAGCACCACCGGTCTGGCACTGTGGCTGTGGACACAATCGCTGATCTCCGTCGGCGCTATCGCGCTGGCGACCGGTCTGGTTATCCGCATCGTCAACATGTCCGGTTGGATCATGTGGGTGGTGAACGGCATCTTCGAGAATATCGGCACCGTTCAGGATGGCCTGCACACCATTGCGCAGCCGCTGACCGTCACGGATAAACCGCAGGCCAAGCCGCTGAAAGTCGATCAGGGTGCGATCCACTTTGATCGCATCGACTTCAACTACGGCAAAGGCAGCCGGGTGATCCACAATCTGGATCTGGCGATCCGTCCCGGTGAGAAGATTGGCCTGATAGGCCCGTCGGGCGCAGGGAAATCGACGCTGGTGAATCTGCTGCTGCGCCTGTATGACCTCGACGGCGGCCGCATTCTGATTGACGGGCAGGATATTGCGCAGGTGACGCAGGAGAGTCTGCGCGCGCAAATCGGCATGATCACGCAGGACACTTCGCTGCTGCACCGTTCCATTCGTGACAACTTGCTGTACGGCAGGCCGGGTGCTACAGAAGAGGAGCTGCTGCTGGCGATCCGTCAGGCGCGCGCCGACGAGTTTATTCCTCAGCTTTATGATGCGCAGGGCCGCACCGGGCTGGATGCTCACGTGGGTGAGCGCGGTGTGAAACTCTCCGGCGGGCAGCGTCAGCGTATTGCCATCGCCCGCGTGCTATTAAAAAACGCACCGATCCTGATTCTGGATGAAGCCACGTCAGCGCTGGACTCCGAAGTGGAAGCGGCGATTCAGGAAAGTTTTGAACATCTGATGCAGGGCAAAACGGTGATCGCCATCGCTCACCGCCTGTCGACCATCGTTAAAATGGACCGGCTGATTGTGCTGGAGAAAGGTCAGATCGTTGAAGCGGGCAGCCACAGTGAATTGCTGGAGCATAACGGCCTGTATGCCCGCTTGTGGCAGCATCAGACCGGCGGCTTTGTCGGCACGGATTGATACAAAAGTAGAATGAAAACTACCGTCAGGCTTTGCGATACGGCAGGGCCTGACGGGCTTCTTCAGCCCACACCAATACCGCCGCGCGCTCCTCCGTCAGGAAATTTTCCACCGCTGCCTGCAACCCGCCGTGCCGTAAATGATGCCATGAATGGGTGATCACCGGCTCAAAGCCGCGCAGCAATTTGTGTTCACCCTGGGCCCCGGCATCAAAACGCGACAGTCCATGCGCAATTGCGTAGTCCATTCCCTGATAGAAACAGGTTTCGAAGTGCAGCCGGTCGAACTCGGCCAGGCATCCCCAGTAGCGGCCGTAAAAAGTATCGCCATCCACCAGGCTGAAGGCCATCGCCACCGGCTGGCCGCCAAGCCGGGTCAGGACCAGACGCAGATTTTGCGGCATACGCTCGGCCAGCAAACTGAAGAATGCCCGTGTCAGATAAGGCGCACGGCCGCGAACCAGATAGGTGTTGGCGTAACAGGTGTAGACGAAATCCCACTGCGCCTCGCTGACCTGCGCGCCCTCCAGCCACTCAAATTCAAAGCCCTGCGCGGCCACCAGTTCGCGCTCTTTGCGCATCTGTTTACGCTTACGCGAGGCGAGGGTATCGAGGAAATCCTGAAAGTCGCGATAGCCTTGATTGTGCCAGTGATATTGCAGGCCGGTACGTTGCAGCCATTCAGGTCTGCCGCTCATCAGCTGGCTGTTCGCGGTATCGGTAAAGTTAATATGCGCACCGGAAAGATGATGCGAAGCGAGATAAGCGGGCAGATTTTCAATCAGTAGTGCGGCAGCGCTCGGGTCACCCAGTAACCGTGCGCCGGTCACCGGGCTGAAGGGCACCGCGCCCAGCCATTTCGGGTAATAACGAATTCCGGCCCGTTCGCTGGCTTCCGCCCAGCCCTGATCAAACACGTACTCTCCGGCGGAGTGCATTTTGCGATAACCGGGTATAGCCGCCAGTATCTTGCCATCCTGCTGCCACACCACATGTTCGGGCTGCCAGCCTGAGTCTGCTCCCAGACTGCCACTCTCTTCCAGCGCAGAGAGGAAAGCGTGACGCGCAAATGGCTGACCGGCAGGCACCATCGCATCCCACTCGGCGGCGGGAAGTTCAGCAATGCGGCTTACCGTTTTAATCGGCATGAAAGTTGTTGGCATTAAGGGTTCCGGTGCAAAGTGAAAAGGCCAGCAACAGGAAGTCGCTGGCCTTTTTAGTATCAGTTTTACCGGCAGGATGCACTTAAAAACCGTAACGAATGGCGTCTTTGCTTTTTTGCATCAGCCGGTCGATTTTGTCCGATCAGGGGATTATTTATTTTCAGTTCGTTTATTCATTGTTTACTTGTTAACGTCACCCGGGCATCTTAAATAACAAAAAATCATCTGACAAATTCCTATGCTCACTCCAGCCATTCACCTCAGCTGTTTTATTTTATGCAATATAATGAGTCCCTTGAAAAAACGTTAAGCCATTTATCTTGGCGAAAATCGATACAACGCTATTTTCGTGTACAAGATTTTGAGGGGATTCTGAATATAATAAATTTGGCTCCTGTCGGGAGTGCTTTAATAGATAAATTCCATCCACCAACTAAAATTAAATTATCTAATCCCGCCACCAGGAAACTCATAATGGAAAAGATGATGGACAGTAAAGACGAAGAGCATCTCGATACTTTACGCGAAAAAAGTCAGGAGACGCATGCTACGCTGATGGCTGACCCGGAGGATGCTGAAACGGAGGCAACCTACGGCGAAGTGCTGGCGGAGAAGATAACCAGTGCGATTGCTACCTGGAAGTTCATCATTGTACAGACGTCGCTGATCCTTCTGTGGACGGGTTATAACATTATTATTCGCAAGGCGGCTTTTGACCCCTATCCCTTTATTTTGCTTAATCTGTTTCTTTCATTCCAGTCAGCCTATACGGCACCGGCGATCATGATGAATCAAAAGCGTCAGGCAAAAAACGATCAGATCCGTAATGAAATGGAGTCGGATATCAATGTGAAAGCCGATCTCGAAATAACGGCGTTACATGACAAAGTGGATAATATAACCAAAAAAGAGATTGCTGATTTAAAACAAAAAATCGAGCATCTGACCTCTTTATTGGAAAACTCCACTGCTCACAAAACCTGAATACGTTAAAGGCGGAACAATTATCCTGGCTTTATTATCATGATGTTTATTCCGGGCGGTAAATTGTGCTCATCCCGTCGAATGACTGTAAATTCTCGCGCCACCAGAGGGCGGCATTGCCGGTGGCGTTTTTATTCCACGCCAGAAAGGCCTGATCGCGGCGCGGTTCGCAGTCCAGATGCCGTTCAACCAGCGAGCCGTCAGCAAGGTACGGTGCGGCCAAATAGCGTGGCAGATAGCCGCAGCCGAGACCGGCCACCTGCGCCTGAACTTTAGCGTCGAAGTCATGCACGCTCAGTGTGGTTTGGTCATCCAGTACGCGCAGATCAACGCCCGCACCGTGGCGCGATGAGTCGTGAACCACTACCGCGCGGTACTGGCGGATCTGTTCGCGCAGCAAGGGCTCCGGCAACGACGTCAGCGGGTGGTGCGGCGCGACGGCAAATACATATTCCAGCCAGCCAATCGGCACACAGCCGATATCGCTGCGCGTGACCGGTTCCTGCACGGCACCAAAAACGATGTCCGCCTCGCCATAATTCAGCGCTTCCCAGCAGCCTGCCAGTACGTCCTGCCGGAAGAGGATTTGCGTATGCTGATGTTGCTGGTAAAAAACCGCGATCAGCGGCGTGAGCAGGGCAAAAGGCACCGAGGCACCGAGGCATCGACGCTGATAGTGAGCTGACTCTCCCAACCCCCTTCGACGTACTGCGCCTGCTGCTCCAATTCACTGACGGCTCTCAGCAGCACACGGCCTTTCTCCAGCATCAGGCGGCCGGTGGGGGTGAAGGTGGCGCGGTGGCCCGAGCGGTCAAGCAGGGTGATATTGAGATCGCTTTCCATCTTCTGCACGGTGTAACTGAGCGCTGACGCGGTTTTGAACAGTCTGGCCGCGGCGGCGGCGAAGGTGCCATGACGGTCCAGAGCATCCAGAATCAGCAGCGCCTCAAGGTTTAAACGCATTCTCCCTCCACCCAAAAATTATTGAACAACAACCCAAAATCTTTCCGTTATCAAGAATCAGGCTGAATTCGTATTGTTTGATCACACAACGCAACAAGTTGTTAACCCGACCAACAGTAACGAGGAAATGCAAAATGTCCAAACTCGACCTGCTCGACCCCACCAACTCCACGCTGATTTTCATCGACCATCAGCCGCAAATGTCTTTCGGCGTCGCTAATATCGATCGCCAGCAGCTTAAAAATAACACCGTCGCTCTGGCGAAAGCGGGCAAAGTTTTTAACGTGCCGGTGATTTACACCTCGGTCGAAACCGAAAGTTTCAGCGGCTATATCTGGCCAGAATTACTGGCGGTTCATCCGGACGTGAAGCCGATTGAACGCACCTCGATGAACTCCTGGGAAGACGCCGCGTTTGTGCAAGCGGTCGAAGCGACGGGGCGCAAAAAGTTGATTATCTCGGCTCTGTGGACCGAAGTTTGCCTGACGTTCCCGGCCCTGATGGCGCTGAAGTCCGGTTATGAAATTTATGTCGTGACCGACACCTCTGGGGGCACCAGCGTGGACGCGCATGAACGTTCCATTGACCGCATGGTGCAGGCCGGTGCGGTGCCTGTGACCTGGCAGCAGGTGCTGCTGGAATACCAGCGCGACTGGTCACGCAAAGAGACCTACGACGCGGTGATGGATCTGGTACGTGAGCACAGCGGTGCTTACGGCATGGGCGTGGACTACGCTTACACCATGGTCCATAAAGCCCCGGCACGTCAGGCCTGAAACTCCGTTTATTCATAACGTCGACCCCGGCATCGTCGGGGTAAAAAGAAGGAAAATCCCGTGGCGTATCCTCATCAACCTGAGCACATTACTTTGGTGATCACCCATAGCGTGCTGGTGGGTAAACAGGCCGATTACGAACTCTGGCTGGAAAAAATCATGCCCGAAGCGGCGCTGTTCACCGGGCATCTGGGCGTGAATGTGCTGCGTCCGGTGCACGGTGAAACCACCTATACCATACTGATCAGGTTCGATAACGTGGATAACCTGTACCGCTGGATCCAATCTTACGAGCGGCAGGCACTGGTGGCAGAACTGGCGGCGTTGCTCAGCGGGCAGGAGCACATTGAGGTTCGCCCCGGCGCGGCGTTCTGGTTTACGCCTGCGACGGCAGCACGGCCTGCACCCGCACGCTGGAAGCAGTTTCTGGTAACGCTGGCGGTGATTTTTCCTTCGACCAATCTGGTTCCCTGGTTCTGGAGCACCGTATTGCCGGACGCCAAAGGCACGCTCTGGGGACACCTGCTTAACGATGCCAGCGTGGTCGCGCTGGTGGTTTATTTGTGGATGCCGGTGGTTACGCGGTTGCTTAAAAATTGGCTCAGTCCGCGCGGCTAATCTGCTCTGGAGAACGGTAATGAAGACAGCATCATTGATTCTGACGAAGGGTAAATTTCACACGGTTGATCGTGAGAAACCGCAGGCAACGGCGGTGGCCATCAAAGATGGCAAATTCATTGCCGTCGGCAGCGAGGCTGAGGTGATGCAGTTCGCCGACGCCTCAACCCAAATTGTTGACGTGCAGGGCAGCACCGGGATCCCCGGCCTCAATGACTCCCACCTGCATTTGATCCGCGGCGGGTTGAACTACAACCTCGAACTGCGCTGGGAAGGTGTCCCCTCGCTGGCCGATGCCCTGCGGCTGTTGAAAGAGCAAGCCCTGCGTACCCCTTCGCCGCAGTGGGTGCGCGTGGTCGGTGGCTGGACGGAGTTTCAGTTTGCCGAACGGCGCATGCCGACGCTTGATGAAATCAACGCCGCCGCGCCGGATACGCCGGTGTTTATTCTGCATCTTTATGATCGTGCGCTGCTCAACCGCGCCGCGCTGCGGGTGGTGGGCTATACGCGTGACACCCCCAATCCGCCGGGCGGCGAAATTCAGCGCGACAGCAATGGCAATCCGACCGGCATGTTAATCGCCCGTCCGAACGCCATGCTGCTGTACGCCACGCTGGCCAAAGGCCCGAAACTGCCGCTGGAGCAGCAGGTGAACTCCACCCGCCAGTTTATGCGCGAGCTGAACCGCCTGGGGCTGACCAGCGCCATCGACGCGGGCGGCGGTTTCCAGAACTATCCCGACGATTACGCGGTCATTGCCGAACTGCATGAGAAAAAACAGCTGACGCTGCGCATCGCCTATAACCTGTTTACCCAGCGTCCCGGGCAGGAGCTCGAAGATTTCGAGCGCTGGACGGATATGCTTGAACCGGGGCAGGGCACTGATTTTTATCGTCATAACGGCGCCGGTGAGATGCTGGTGTTCTCGGCGGCGGACTTCGAAGATTTCCTCGAACCGCGCCCGGATTTAGCGCCGGGCATGGAAGATGAGTTGGAGCGCGTGGTGCGACATCTGGTGGAACACCGCTGGCCGTTCCGTTTACATGCGACTTATAACGAGTCCATCAGCCGGATGCTCGACGTCTTTGAAAAGGTGAACAGTGATATTCCCTTCAACGGTCTGCACTGGTTCTTTGACCATGCGGAGACCATTACTGAGGCTAATATCGAACGCGTGAAAGCGCTCGGTGGGGGCATTGCCGTACAGCACCGCATGGCGTTCCAGGGCGAATATTTTGCCGACCGTTATGGCAAGGATGCGGTGAAGCAGACGCCGCCGGTGGCAAAAATGCTCAATGCGGATCTGCCGGTGGGGCTCGGTACTGACGCCACCCGCGTGGCGAGTTATAACCCATGGACGGCGCTCTACTGGCTGGTCTCCGGACGGACGGTGGGTGGAATGACAATGTACGACGACGATGCCTGTCTGGACCGCGAAACGGCGCTGATGCTGTGGACGCAGGGCAGTTCGTGGTTCTCCAGCGAGCAGGGCAAAAAAGGGCAGATTAAGGTCGGCCAGCTGGCGGATCTGGTATTGTTGTCGAAAGATTACTTCAGCGTTCCGGAGGAGGAGATCAAAGGGATTGAGTCCGTGCTGACCATGGTTGACGGTAAAATTGTCTACGCGGCGGGCAGCTTCACTCCGCTGGCCCCGCCAGCGATCCCTGTGTTGCCGGACTGGTCGCCGGTAGTCAATGTACCGGGCCACTACCGCAGCGCCCCGCCGCGGACTAATGGCCGCGTGGGGATGACGCAGATGCATCAATGTAGCGGACCCTGCGGTGTCCATGTACATTCACATGATGTCGCGCGAAAGTCATCGGTGCCGGTTTCGGACGATAACGCCTTCTGGGGCGCGCTGGGCTGTTCCTGCTTTGCATTTTAGGCGCGGATAGTTTTACTCTTTTAAAACGTCTGGTGAGGTTCATCAGACGTTTTGTCCTTCATACGATCTGAGTTTGGGAGAGAATATGACCATCGAATATGCCATCTTCGGCGGCGGGTGTTTCTGGTGTACAGAAGCAGTATTCAAAGACGTGATTGGCGTGGAGTCGGTAGAGAGTGTCTACACCGGCGGGCGCAGACCCAACCCGACTTATGAGCAGGTCTGCGCCGGTGTTACCGGCCACGCCGAAGCCATCCGCGTCGGGTTCGACCCGGAAAAACTGAGCTACAGCGATCTGCTGGATATCCATTTTGTCACCCATGATCCGACCCAGCTTAACCGCCAGGGGAATGACGTAGGTACGCAGTATCGTTCGGTGATTTTCCCGGCCAGTGAAGAGCAACATGCCGAAGCCGAAGCCGCCATTCTGCGCGCGCAGGCGGACCAGAGCCAGCCGGTAGTGACCTCCATCGAACCGCTGGGCGACGTGTATGTAGCGGAAGATTATCACCAGAATTACTGGGACGGCGCAGGGCAGCGTAACGGTTACTGCATGGCCGTGATCCCGCCAAAACTGCAAAAGCTGCGCAAGAGCTATGCGAACCGGGTGAAGTCACTGCAAAGCGGCAGTTAATTCCCCTTGAAAAATCTTGGTTTTTAGCAAAAGAATTTACTGCGGTATAGCTGATGATCGGTTTAGGCAACCCGCACCAGGCGCCTGTTTGCTCTTTGATTACTTCAGGGTAAAACTGAGGTCTATCACGCCGGCAACCGTCCCTGATGTCGGTTTTCCCGTTATGATATCGCCAAAATCAACCGACAAAGAGGGTGTGGAGACGATACAGGGCGGAATAACCACTGTGCCGCTGTAGTGCATCATGACCTGTTCGCTGAGGGCAAAGCTGTAACTGCTGAATAACAGACCCGCGAGTAACAGAGGTTTTATTATTTTCATCGTATTCCCCTTAGCGATATTCAATGTTCATGGTCACCGCCGTGGAGAAATCCCCGGCGCCAACTGTGCCGCTGCCTGTCTGCACCGGTTGGGCATTGATGCTCAGGTCTTCTGTAGAACTCGTGGCTGCAGGAAAATCAATAGGTGTCTCAAGGGCTACCGGCAGCCCGTTGCTGGCCCAGGTCAGTTTGATCCCCAGATTTAGCAGATCGGTATTGATGACACCGTTAGCAACACTATTCGCGCCCTGACTAGAAGTAATCGTCACCTGTAAAGGTCCAACATTGCTGTTATTACATGACAGACTAATGGGAGCACTTTTTATCTGAGAATTACCGTTAGTTATTTCATTGGGCGTTAAATCTGTCCAGTAAAATGCCATATCATGTGACGTAGTTACTGCGCATGTTTCTTTAGTAATAACGAAGTTCATATTCCCTAATTGTATAGTGGAAACATTATTGTCCCTTATGTCATAAATGTCTCCAAGATCGGTACCAGACACTCCCCAGTTACCCTGAATATCTTTTAGTTTTTCACCTGCTTCAGATGTGAGGATTTGTATTACGATGATGTCATTTTTCGCAATAAATCCAAGTTGGCTCGGACTGCCCCAACGGGTAACCCCATTATGTCTTACTCCTAATACTGCAGATATATCGCCTATCAGTGACACTCCGCAATAGCCTCGCACTGTAACCGAGCAAGAGTAGGCCGTGTTTTTTATATATCCACCATCAGCGTCTGAACCAATTGACGGACTTCCGGTATATACATATTTTTCGGCGTCAATTATCACATTTTTGCCTGTGGTAGGCAGGTCTATTGTGCCCAGGTTTATATAAATATCCGAGCCGGCTTTCACCTGTGCTACGTTAAAAAATACGAAAACACAGAGTATTATACGTAGCCAGCTTATTCTTTTCTTCATCAGAATAACTCCTATTATTCGGTACCTAAATACAATTGGCGGAAATCGTTGGCAGGGTTTCTTTTAACGCCTGCGCGGTTAACTGATAATTGACGTGGCACTGTTGCGTCGCGTCTTTACCCCACTGGGCAATCAGTTGCCCTTTTTCTGGCAGACCACTTAAATACGTCGCCCCCATTTCGCCAACAATTCCGGTTTCCGGCGCTTTCTTGTTTTCTTCACTGACCAGGCTGACGGTGGTACCAAAAGGCACCACGCTGGCGTCCGGGCGTTTTAAGGTCATCATTACGCGGTAACCGAAGCCGCCATTCTGCGCGCACAGGCGGACCAGAGCCAGCCGGTAGTGACCTCCATCGAACCGCTGGGCGACGTGT
>CAUQMS010000023.1:0-79153 GCA_963519305.1 uncultured Enterobacterales bacterium | reverse complement strand
GGAAGTCAGTGACGAGGGGAGCTTTTATCTGAATCCGATTTATTCAACAAAGCCCAGGAACCAGCAGGTCAGGTGTTTTCAGTGAAGTGATTTCTCGCGAGCCAATCAACGGGAATACATAGGTTTCAAGGCTTTTGAGGGTTTTCTCACTGTGGGATTCTGACCACTTCTTGTTACTGTTGTGCCATTGGCGGGCAACAACTTCAAACGAATGCATAACGTTTGGTACAGATTTTTGGACACGTTTTTGTTCGCAAGGATCAATATTTCCTGCAATCAACTTTCGGGCTTCATCGCGTTTTTCACGAGCTTCGGATAATGACACCTCGGGGTATACGCCCAGAGCAAGAGTTTTCTCCTTCCCCTGAAATCGATAACGGAGCCGCCAGTATTTAGAACCGTTAGGATGGACAAGCAAAAACATGTTGCCGCTGTCAGCGAGCTTATAAGGTTTTTCATCCGATTTGGCTGCCCGGATCTTAGCGTCAGTCAGTGCCATAAGTGGTTTCCTGAATGATTTGAGGGTATAAGAATTATCGAATCAGACTATACCCTCATTTATACCCTCGTAAGGAGATTGATGCAGGTAGAATTTGATTGAATTGGGTTGAGATGAAATGGGTGAGAGTGGTTGATTTAGATGGTCATACAAAGCAAAAACGGACCTACATGGAGGTCCGTTGATGTGAATTTGGTGCCGACTACCGGAACAAAAATTAAATACAAATAATTGAATTAAAAGGGTTTATGTTAATTACCACATGAAAATGCCCCCAAAAATGCCCCCTCCATGTTACTTTACCAACTTGGAGGAGCGCATCCTGACCCTCTAAATTTAATACTTACATGCCGCTTAGGAAATCACGAGCCTCTTTTAGTGCTTCACTTTCAAGATCGAAATACCCTTTTTGGGCTGCTATCCCCAAACTAGGGATATAGTGCTCCATTCCAGCTAAAAAACTATGTAGTTTTGCTTTATGAACATTACGAGGGAACTTATATGGCGACTCGTTTGCTGGGTTGTTTAGTTTCTCTCTCAATGCTTCAATATAACTATCGCTAATAATTCGTACTGGATGATCAGCAACGGTCTGTAGAACTAGACTTTCAAGCATTCCGTTGTCTTGATTACCGGGCGCTATAAAAATACCAACCCGAATAAGTTCATTTTCGGAAAATCTGTTATGTCCTTCGGGACTTGGCATATGATGTTTATTAAGAGAACTTCTAATACTTTTTATCGCGTTAACCATACTATCGTCTGCATCTTGGATAATACCCAAAGACTTAACAATTTCAAAACCTGGAGCATTTACAATCGCGTCAAATTCTGATTTAAATCTATCTTTACCTTTAGTAGCAATTATTTCAATATCGTCTATTTTTAGCAAATTGCACAAGGCACTGAAGAAACACTCTTCATCCTTTCCTTCAACCAAAAGTAATTTAGGTTTTTCTATTTTCATCATCTAACATCCCAATCACGATCAATAGCAGCGCTGAGAGAGGAGCTATCATAGTACTTAGGAGTAATGACCTTATTAACTTCATCAAGTCTTATGAAACAAGTATCCTTATCATCCTTCGACAAATCATCTTGATTATCAGACCAATACTTAGATAATCCTTTTAGAACATCACTACTGTGAGTTGTAATAAATAACTGTGTTTTTTTATCACGCGACACTTTATCAATTACATTCCATATCTCAGGAAAATATGAATAATGAATACCATTTTCAATCTCATCTAGCAATACTATGCCGTTGGCTGTAGTTAGAAGTGTCACAAGAATAGAAAGCAATTTATTAATACCATCACCCATAGAGGATAACGGAATTTTTCTTTTTAAACCAACATCACCATATATTAATGTTTGACCTGCACTTGGAATAACACTTACCCCCCTAAGGCGTGGCTCAATAATCTTTAAATACTCTACTAACTCGCCTAAGCCTGATTCTATATCAAGTTTACCAATACGCGCGGCATCATCAATACCATTACCTCTTGCTGCGGAGTATAAAAATGTAGTTTCTTTTTTACTAGTTTTAAGATGATTTATGTTCATGTTGATTTGATTATTTGCAATAAAAAAACTCGTTTCACCAGAGCTAACCCCATCGTCAAGATACGTAGCTTTCAGAGACTCAGCTATGTTGTCACTACCCGAAGTAATAATTTTATTATTGAAGGTGTTACTTACGGGAGTACTGATCTTTTGAAGAGCATCTTTAATATGTGCATACCTAGCCAACCCAGTGTGACCAGAATCTTTAACTTCAATTTCAATAACTTTATTCAAATCAAAATCATGAAAAAGAGTTTGCCACAAGTGCGATGGAGTAAGTTCGATGTTTCTAACACCTCTCCAAATACTTGACTTGAACGTTAAGTCAGCTGATGCTCGGTCATAAAACATAAAGACTGCCTCTAAAACAGAAGTCTTACCAGTGTTATTCTTTCCAGATAAAACATTAATTCGCTTCAAATTATCTAATTTCAGTAGCTCAAAGTTTTTATAATTTTTTAACATTAATGAATTAATCAATTAACTCTCCTTTTAATTGGTATCTGTCTTTATTCAAACTGAATATGAAATAATGCATATCACTTAACCGACTTAAAAACAAGTTCTTGGCTCATTTTTCCACAAAAAAAACAAAGATTAAAGGGCATATAAAACATTTATGGCAAAAATTGCACTACACCGCACCCGCCTGCGGCTTTTGCGTCAGTTAATTTTTTCAGTTTCATTTTTCTACAAACCAATACGCTAGGCCACGCCGTTCCTGGGGTTCTGTAACGAATACCAAACTGAAAAGTGTGAAAAGGATTTCAGTCTTTTTCAGTTTCGCCTCTCCGGAAATCTTGCAAAACTAGGTGTAACCCATTGTTTAAATTGAGTGTAATTATTTTTCGTGGAAAATGCCGTGATAAAAGTGCAGTGGTGGGACATACCATAAAATCTGAAAACCCTTGCGCCACGGGGCTTGAGGCGGCAAGGGCTAAAAATACTCACTGAAAAAACCAGACTTTAAAAATGAAGAATAACTTGCTCCAGCGCGATGAGGTTCCAGGTCAACGCCGGGTGACGATCACGCTTTTTGTCTCGTCTTTTGCGCGTTCCATTTCTTTGGCCTCTTTGGCCGACCTATTAAGAAATGCGGCGGCGGCCTCTCGCTGGTCTGGGTGAATGCTGTCTGCAATGTCTTTCACCATCCGGCCATGCGTCAGGGCGCTGGGGCTTAACGTGTGTGAGAACGTCAGATTCATAACAAAGGTGTGCCCGCACTCTGGCTCGGAGCAGGAGCAATACAAATCGGCAAAGTGTGTGTGCTTTCGCGCTGTCTTTTTAATTCTGGCAACGGCTCCGCATTCGGTACATATCACTTTCATTATACGCATGTTACTTTCCTTTTAACCCCAGCCCGCCAGAAAGAAGCCTTTGGGCTGGCGTTTCATGTTTGCTTTATCGTTTTCGACTGGTAACAGAGGTAACACTGGTAACGTCATTGATTTATATAAATAAAATCTGTTACCACTTCATTTTTATTACTGGTAACCACTGGTAACAGCCTGAGTTTTGTAACCAGTGTTACCTGTGACCTCTCTTTACTGGTAACACTCGCAACCCTTGCCCTGCCTGCTTGTTACCAGTGTCACCAGTGTTACCAGTTATAAATAAGACTCGTGTGAGGGTATTAACCTAAGACGGTGCTGTTTAGCTGATAGACCCGTTTAACCCCCATCTCTGGCAGGCGGAGACTTTTCTGGGTTCTTGCTTCCTCCTCCGGTACATCGAGATAGCCCACGCTGGCGCATAACCTGGCCACCTTCTTGGCGTCAAAGCCTTTGGTAACCTCCTTCCAGCCAGTAGGCAATACGTAGAAGGTGGTCACCGTCTCCTCCTGATTGATACCTTTCTCGACGCGACGGAAGCCCACCATGTTAGCCGGGCGGCTGTTTTTATCGTGCCAGTCGGCAAACCGGCTGTACTGGTTGCGCGTCATGAAGTCTCTGACTTGCTCCAGCGCGGCCGCGTCTTCCTGATTAGCCGTATGGCCACGGTCATACATCCAGGCATCGAGGCAACTTTTTGCCGCGTTAAACGCTTCCCCAGCCTGCCAGCCGGTTATCCCTGCCTCGGTGGCCAGCTCTCCCGCCATAGCAACCAATGCAAAGCGTGTGACCGCCCTGCCGACCTGGTTACCGGCGCTATCTGGCGTCAGCAGCCGCGTATACTCTTTTAGCAAGGCTTTCGCTTTACTGGTCATGCCGGGGAGATCGGCGGTTAAGCAGCGGAGCCACTCGCGAAAAGGCACACCGTGACTCACCATCACCGAATTCTCAAGATGTTCGGCCAACGCTTTACCGCCCGTAAAACCGTGCAACTCTTCAAATACGCCATGTTTACCTGTGTCGCTCGGTATTTGGATCATGCGCACCTCTACCCCGGCGTAGGTCTTTTCCCCCACGTTGGCGGCGTGCTCAACCAGGGAAAGCTCACCAGTGGATAGAAACAGCAGGTTCCAGCGGTTCGTTTCCCTCACGCTGCCGTCCGTTCTGGCTCGGGCCTTACCCTGGCCGTTCGCCAGCATATAGGCAATGTTCCCCGCTTCGCGCCCGTCTACTTCACGGATTTCATCCAGCATCAGCGTGGCATCATTGCGGCGGCTAGCCGTCCCTTCCAGGGCGTTACCGGTAGCGCGCCAGGTGTGCCAGAAGTCAGCCCCACCACAAACCGACGCGGCGACTTTCATGGTGGTGGTTTTGCCATCCGTCGATTCCCCCTTGAGGTGATAGCCACCGCCGCCCACGCCTACCAGTTTGAGCAAGGGAGCCGCAAACGCCAGGCTAACGGCAAATGCCACGCGACCATTGCCGATGCAGTAACGGGATACCTGCTCCCGCCAGTCGTCCAACGTGCCGGCCGTTCTAAAATCTCGGCCCTGTAGGCTTGTCGTTTGTAAAATGACGGACTCCGCACCATTGCCGATCACTTCATCCTGGAGCACATACACCGACCCGTGCCAGCCGGTTTTCGTCACGCAGGTCACTTTTCGCTCTGGCTTACACAGGGAAATGTATTCCATCAGGTGCAAACGCGCCTGGCCGGTAATATTGATGTAAGAAAGACCGTTAACCAGCAACGTGCGCCGTAACTCCTCTCCGGCCGTCGCCAGCATTTCCATCGGCATGGCCCATTTACGGCTAATACCGTTGGTATCTTCCCACTCCAGCATGCGGCCATAATTACTGCCGTCTTCGTCACAAGTGATCGCCGTGACCCGTAGCGGGCTGCACAGTTTAATATTGCGGATCTCCGTATCACCGTCAGATTTTTGCACCAACTTGTCATACCAAAGGTATTCTTGAGTAAGGCGGAACCCTTGGGGCAGTTTGGTTTTGCCTTTACCAAACAACACCATTTCCTCTTTGAATGCTTCTTTAGACCGCTCTGCACCATGCTCCTGTCTGAAATCATCCCAGTCGGCCTTGTGGCGTGTCGGTGGCAAGCTAACCCAGCCATCTACCGCTTTAGCGGCCTTTTCTGCCCACAGTTTCCCCGTATTTTCTTTGCCATCGTCAAAGTCGTTATCTCCGGCGATAACGATCCGCGCCTCTGGCCAGCGTTCCCGCATGGCCTGGGCTACGTTCACCAGATTATTAGCGGACACCGCCGCCACACACAGACCATCCGTTAACTGAGTAACGGTAAGGGCCGTAGCGTAGCCCTCGGTGATAATGACAGTTTCCGGCGCATCTGCTCCCGGCTCCGATACCGCGATGAACGATCCGGCCAGTGCGGTATGCGGCAACAATCGCTTATCCCCGTTAGGGTGAATTATCTGTGCGCCGGTTTGCTCTGCGTGGCTATTACTCAACGGCAGCAGCAGAGAACCCGGTATAAAGTCGACGCCGCCAAATGGCTTCATGACCTGCGTGATCGCCCCTGAGACGTTATTAATGCCTTTGCTGTTCAGATAATCGCTTTCGCCCTGGACGCATTGCGCCAACAACGCACGGTATGTTTTTATGCACAATGCCCGCTTTTGCTCCAGTGAGGCTTCTTTCCTGGCGGGCAAAGAAACCGCCGACGACACAGAAGGTAAGGCAATGGCCTGGGCAACTTCACCAGCGGCATGACGGGCATCATTTCCTGACACCAGGCAGACCAAATCCAGCCCGTCACCGTGGCCGCACTGCGAGCAAATCCAGGTGCCGCGCCCGGCCTTGTTGTCAAAACGGAAACGATCCTGCCCACCGCATTTAGGACAGGCACCGTGCTTACCGTTAACAGGAACCTGAATACCCAACGCAGGGAGAATATGAGGCCAGCGACCTTTAGCCGCTTTAAGAACGTCTGAAACGGGTTGCTGACTCAGCATAATCCGCCCTCCGATTCAGTATCTGTGATAAAAGTATTCGGGGGAAATTGGCTATCCGGCGCACCGTAAATAATATCGAGATAGACCTCGCATAAGCGTTCCGCGCCATAAGATGAAAGCTGCATGGACTCACTCATGTAATTGGGTACTAACATATTATTGAGCGTCTGCGCCGCTAATCGACTGCCCTCGACTACGCCATGAGCTTGAACATAGGGGAATTCGATGTGGTAAATAATATTCACGGCCACATTATTCAGGCTCAAAGGGATAATCTCACCTTCGGCAATAAATACCTCACGTCCGTGTCTCTTCGCCATCATTGAGATAAACGCCTGTGAAATATAATGGCGTAATAATGCCACTCTAAACTCAGCCGAAATTAATTTGGTATTAGTCAGCATTATGGCCCCCTACTTTTGTGTCTCCCTGAAATAACTCGCTGTGTCCAATCGCGCCGTCTAATTGCTCCGAAAGACATTCGAATACGGCGATCACACCTTCGACTGAGACACGAGATAATTGATTACTGTTTGCTAGGGCTAATAACTCGGCAAAGCATGATGATACTTTTTGCGCACGGATAATTTTTTCTAGCCCTTCATCAGAAAAGGCATTCGGGAATTCAGCGTGTGATGTATTGCTCATGGATGCGTCTCCTGATGTAAAGCAGGTACGCGTCCAGCGAAGGCCAGCACAAAATCTTTTGCCAGGATACGGCGGGCAAAGTGTTCTGACGATGCGGTAACTTGAACGCGACAAGGGATAGCTTGAGGATCGGCGCGGCGAAGGCCCAAAAAAAGATAGGTAAATTGTGGATAGCAATGGTGAGGGGTAGCGGCCATAAGGCAACCTCCTGTAACTGAGATAAAATCTCGCCACCGGAGTTCCTACACTCTTGGGTGGTGAGCTGGACGGGGGTAGGAATACCGGCGTTACAGGATACCGGCCTGACCGAAGTCAGCCCCGCCCAGCCCACCATAGATTCTGCGCGGAACAAAGCCACGTAAAACAGGTGCACTAAGGCTACGACATAAAAAAAGACGCTTGGCGCGTCATGTGTCGCCTGCAACATATACGGGTTCCTACGCCCGGCTGTCGATTTTGCGACAGCTATAAAACTATAGCCTGAGAAGATCTCTCTGAGCAATCCCTTTTTGACGTTCAATTGAAAGGATTGGAATAAATTTGATAAAGAAAATTTAGGTATTTCGCCGCTGACTTTATTCATTTTCCATTTTTCCAGATGATAGAAATCCCTACCCGGCCAGCATGAAATAGCCGGGTATCGACATAGTGTGATGAATTAATTAACCCTGAGAAATTGCGTAAAACCAGCCTTTCCGGGGCGATAGTTGGCTCTCTGGCAACGTGAACGCAATAGGTTTACTCATCAGCGTCTTAGCCCCTGCGCGGGCAAAATAGTGTTTATTGACGCTAAAGCGTAACCGGTCAGTGCCGGTGCTGGCTGGGCTGTCCGTTACCGCCAGTCCGCCCAGATAAAAACGGCCATTTCCCTGGAAGTCCTCTTCAATTTCAATGGAAGAAAACAGTTTTTGCCCCTGTTCGTTATAGCTCATCAATTTGGCCGTAGGCCGTATCCGCGCATATAACCGGGTTAACCCCTCACTCACCTCGCTGCGGACTTCCAGGACTTCGCCCAGGTTATCCAGATTGCGGTTGTGTTCTTCCCAGATCAACGCGGTATAAAGAGCCGGGCTGTATGTTTGCGCCATATCAGCCAGCCATTCAGCCTCAATTCTTCGGCCATCTACGGTTGTCCCCTCAGTGGCTACGCACACCCAGCCGCTGGACAATGGTGAATAATCCATAGCAGCCCCTACAGCAGCGTCATGGCGTTTTCATCGGCCGCCGCATACAAGAAACCATTGCCCAGCGCATAGCCTTCATTACGCAGATAGGCGTGCTGATACTCTGCCCAATCATCCACAAACTCAGCACGGAAGCGGCGTGAGCCTTTTTGCGTGTATATGTGCAAATTATCCAGTGTTGTGATGGCAAGACGTTTACCCGGCATAAATGGCGGCACAAAGGCAAAGCGCCCGGCTACCGAACTGTTAAGCAGCTGCGCTGCCGCTGCATCGGAAAGTGATCGATCACCGGCACTGAACAAACGTAAACGCTCATGCGCGGCGAGGTCTGCACCCACCATGACCACCAGGCGCGGATCCTCCCGAAAGGCTTCGGGGATTTTGTCCTGGATAAGTTGGTTCGCTAGCGCATCAAGGTGCGGATAATCACCGTCTTTTCCCAAGGTGATCGCTTCCGTTATCACCTGGGAACCCTTATTAAACTCACGTGCAATTGCATGCCATCCGATATTCACATCTTGGCCTTTGGGGTTTTTAATTGGATCAGTAGGCAGTACGCTATATTCCCCGTTAAAGCCAACTCTCAACATATCCAGGGAAAAAGCACGTCCAAAGAAGTCATTAATAGTGCTAACAAACTCTTCAAATCTATTGATATTGGCTAAAATACCCATTTGCTCATAGGAAAGTGATACGCAAGAGTCCGTTTCCACTAATTCAAACGGTGTTCCGCTAACTGACAGTTTCTTTTTAAAGCGTCCTGATAACGCGCGGCCGGTATGCAATGCGTTGTCACCGATTTCAATTGCCTGGCCGTTTGCCCTATCAATATCTCTGACGGTAATATTTCTCATCATCCAACCTGATTCCAGCATTGTAATACGCAATAAATTCTCTATGGGATCCGATACGGAAAATTCACCCGTATTATCACTGTTAAAGTAATCTGCGCCGCGCGTAAATTGTTGATGAAATTTCCTTGCCATTGCGGGAATAGAATGTGCTTCCATATCATTTACCTTATTAAATTATATTGGTGAATTCATCATGTGAGTTTTTTTACTAAAACGTTCATCTAGCAGATACTGACTATTCACATAGTCTATAGCTGTCATTTTTTGACGTATTTCTGCACCGCCTACACTGTAATATTCACGATAATATTGAGTTTTTTTCTTACCACCATGGTTTAATTCATATCCGTCAGTAGGAATACTGCACAATTTTACTATTCTCTGTAATGCTGTCTCTAGACTGTCCAACTCCTTCCAAGCGTATAAAATAGGATGGTCTGACTTATTAAAGTATGACTCCTTAACAGGGCATCCCTTAAGATGCTCAATAGGGATGTGTGTCAAAATCACAGGCATAAGACCATGCGTATTATTTGCAGAAAAAATCTCAGCCTCTTGCCGTAGCATGCCCAACAATTCACGGCGTTCATCAATCAATTTTTGGGAAAGCGTAATTCTATTCTCTATGCGATCCTTCCTATATGCGAGCTCCTGTAGGTGAGCGCGTAAAGTTTCATGGCCGCCGAACCCGCCATTCCTCCCTTTTTTTGCACTTGCTACCAGGCCTTCAACATCCTGTAAATCTTTCAGTTCCTCATCATGTGCAGCCTTAGCGAGACTTATAACCTTTAGGCCGCGCTCTACCAATAAATTCAACTCTTCTACATTACATTCGATATATGGAACCTCGTAACCCGTGAGGGCTTTAAACTGTTCGCATAATGGTTTTATTTTATTGAATTTTTTTATTTCGATAACGCGAATGGCATAACCACCATCATTGTGTGACTCGCTGAATGCTTGAGATGAATAGTTAAGGACTAAATCCATATTGCTATCGAATTTTTCAGTAATGCTTTTAAAACCCATTTTTTCCCTCTCTTATTTTTTTAGCTAAATTGCGTCTATATTCAAAATGTGAACTTGATGAGGACATATACCCATCTCGCCATTTATAATAGTCAGATGCAATCCATCGAGACATGCGCCCCATTTTAATCGGCTTAGGAAATCGCCGCTGAGAAATAAGGCGATATATCCATTTATCAGAAAGTAAACAATCTGAAATAATAAATTTCATGTCTACCAAGGCATCTGGTGATGGACGACTGCAATTTGATGGTGAAATTTGGTGATGTGACATTCTACCCCCGTATTCTGGTGTCGTTGCGACTCAACACGGAGGATTTAATCATTGTTGGTAAGAGGTGGAAACGAGAGTAAGAGAAAAACTTACTCTATCATTGTGTTAATTAATTGTTAAATACAGGTCCTTTAAGTGCTTCTGAAATGAGATTTCTCACTGTCTCAAATTTTAAAGGCGGTTCATTTTTACCAGGCCAGAACTCACTAGACCTCTTCCATAAAAGCTCAGTGAGTTGAGTAGCATTTTCTTTCCTTATATTTAAGCCCTGATGATACAAATTTACTAAAGCCATAAGAACCTCAACGCGAGGTACGGCATGGCGTTCTTTTTGAACATCAGATTGAATATTTCTTTTTGATAAATACTCTTTACTAAAAATAGTGTTCTGTAAGTGAACCAGTTCCTTCCCTGTGATATATAGCTCTTCTTGGAAGCAATAATTATCATTTTCTATTACTTCATCATAGTTTGGAACTGCTTTAATTACACAACAAGATGTACCATCAAAATCAGGATAGAAAAATGTTGGCCACTCCTCTGGATAATCACTGTGTTCATAATATGCTGTGAGATAGTCCTGATCACAATTCCAGTACTCTTTCATCCAGCCTGTAAAGTAAAGCCCCCCATCATCCTCTAATAAATCCTGACAAATAACTTGTAAATGAGAAGTGCCACAAATCACTCTATTATCATAACTTCCGAATTCTGAATTAATTAACCAATTTTCAAATTCAAATTTTGATGTAACATAAAACTTGCAAGTAAACCCGAACTTCTTAAGCATTTCAGGAAAAACAATGCCTAGTTTAACTTCTTTCTTGAATGCTAAAAAAAACAAATCAACTCTTGAGCATTCTAATATTTTTGCTGCTTCACTGCTTTCATAGTGCTCTCTGACTATCTTCATTTTTCACATCCAACATTTAAATAATCTGAATACCATTGCATCATTTCTTTTCGCCCTTCCATATATTGGGCGTGATTATAAATACCTCTGATGCTATTTTTATCAAGATGAGCCAATTGAGTCTCTATCCACGCACTATTAAAACCTTGTTCATGCAAAATAGTACTCATCGTATGGCGGAAGCCATGCCCTGTAACGCGCCCAGCATAGCCAATTCTTTTGAACACCTGATTAATACTTGCTTCGCTCATGCATTTTCGTACATCGCTTCGCCCTGGGAACATAAGGGGGTAAGCCCCAGTAAACTCTTTTAGCTGTTCGAGGTATGTAATGGCCTGTTTTGATAGCGGGACAATATGCGCACGCCGCATCTTCATCCGCTCTTTAGGGATTTCCCATACCTCATTTTTAAAATCTATCTCACGCCATTCAGCAGCACGTAGCTCACCAGTTCTGAGACCGGTAAGAATGAGCAGATAAGCCCCCAGTAAAACAATCGAACCACCTTTATAGGCGTGAAGCGCTGCAAAGAATTCTGGCAACTCTTCAGCCTTTAAAAAGGGATAGTGAACGGCTTTGTGTCCTTGCATCGCACTAGCTAGATCCGGCGCAGGATTGTAAATGGCGCGGCCAGTCACAATTGCATAGCGGAACACTTCTCCGCAGCGCTGACGAACCTTTCTGGCCTTTTCAGTTGAACCTCTAGCCTCAATCAACTTAAGCACGTCTAATAGCTCTAGAGGCTTAATATCAGCAATAGGCCGTTGGCCAAGATGAGGGAAAATGTCTTTATTGAATGCTTCCAATATGTCGGATGCATAACCAGCAGACCATTTTGCAGATTTGAGTTTGTGCCATTCAAGCGCAATAGATTCGAAGGGATCAATAATTTCGTTTTCGGCGCGAAGGGCTAGCTTTTTAGCTTTCTTCACTTCGCCTGGGTCTTCCCCTGACGCTAGTACTCTTTTAGCGTCATCACGTTTCTGCCTGGCATCTGCAAGCGTTACGGTTGGGTGTACTCCAAAGGAAAGGCGTTTTTCCTTGCCAGCAAACCGGTACTTCATCCGCCAGTACTTTGAACCGCTTGGTTCTACCTGTAGATATAACCCACCACCGTCAGAAAGCTTATAGCTCTTTTCCTTTCCTTTGGCGGTATCAACCTTCCTGGCATTAAGCATCATTATGGGGGCACCTTTTCTAGACCGAACTCGACATGCCCCTCATTGTGCCCCCAATCATGTGTTGATTTCAATAGACATGGGTTGACACCAGACGAGTGAAAAAGGTGTTTATTTCTTAATTTTAAAGGATTTTGTTGACGTGGGTTGACATGAAAATACTTTGAAATGGTGCCGACTACCGGAATCGAACTGGTGACCTACTGATTACAAGTCAGTTGCTCTACCTACTGAGCTAAGTCGGCTTTTTGAGGTGCTGCGGGGACTACGTGGCGTAATTTATTGAAATCTTCAGCGTGAGTCAATAGTAAGAAAGTGCGATTGCTGCTTTTCTCGCCAACCTGTTGATTTTAGGATTTTTAGCACCGGTTTCCTCTGTATGAATCCACCGGTTTCCTCTGTATGAATCCACCGGTGCCCTTCGGTTAGGAACGTACTAAATCGTCACCATAACCAATCCACTTGTAGGTCGTCAGGGCTTCGAGTCCCATCGGGCCGCGGGCGTGGAGTTTCTGGGTACTGACCGCCACTTCGGCGCCAAGGCCAAACTGACCGCCGTCAGTGAAGCGGGTGCTGGCGTTGACGTATACCGCCGAGGAGTCCACTTCATTCACAAAGCGGTCGGCCTGGCTGATGGAACGGGTGAGGATCGCGTCAGAGTGTTCAGTGCCGTACGCGCGGATATGCGCGATGGCGGCATCGATGTCGGCGACCACGGTGACGTTAAGATCCAACGACAACCATTCGTCCGAGTAATCCTCTTCCGTCACAGCGATCACCTTCGCCGGGCCGTTTTGAAGATACTGCATGGCGGGGCGACTCGCGTGCAGCGTGACACCGGCAGCGTGCATTTTGGCGCTCAGCTCCGGCAGGAAGCGGCTGGCAATCGCCTGATGCACCAGCAGCGTTTCGAGGCTGTTACAGGCGCTCGGGCGCTGTACTTTGGCGCTTTCAATCACGGTCAGCGCTTTGGCGAAATCGACACTTTCATCAACAAAAGTGTGACACACGCCAATACCGCCAGTGATCACCGGAATGGTGGACTGCTCGCGGCACAGTTTGTGCAGCGCCGCACCACCGCGTGGGATCAGCATATCGATGTATTTATCCAGACGCAGCATCTCGGCCACCAGCGCACGGTCCGGGCTGTCGATGGCCTGCACCGCCGCCTTCGGTAATCCGCACTGCTCCAGCGCCTGCTGAATGACTTTCACCGTCGCCTGATTGGTATGATGTGTCTCTTTACCGCCGCGCAGAATAACCGCGTTGCCGGTTTTCAGACACAGACTGGCGACGTCGATGGTGACGTTAGGGCGCGCTTCATAAATTACACCGACCACACCGAGCGGCACCCGGCGGCGTTCGAGCCGCAGCCCGCTGTCCTGGGTTGAGCCGTCAATCACCTGACCGACCGGATCGCTCAGGCGGCAGACATCGCGCACATCGCTGGCAATGGCGGAGAGGCGCGCGGGCGTCAGCAGCAGACGATCAAGCAGCGCCTCGGTCATGCCACTGGCGCGGGCGGCGGACATGTCCATTTCGTTAGCACTGATGATGCTCTGGCTGTTGGCCTCGAGCATATCGGCAATCACCAGCAACGCACGGTTTTTCTCGGCGGTGCTGAGGGTGGAAAGCTGGTAGGAGGCCTGTCTGGCGGCCTTGCCCATTGCATTCAACATGGGTATTTCCTTCACTAAATTCTTAACTGACAATCATGTCGTCACGGTGTACGGCAACCGGGCCGTACTCGTAACCGAGAATATCGCTGATCTGCTGGGAGTGGTGACCGGCAATCATACGCATGGCGTCGCTGTTATAGCGGCTGACGCCGTGGGCCAGGTCACGCCCGGCCAGGCTGCGGATGCGGATCACTTCACCGCGCGAGAAGTCGCCTTTGACGTCGCGGATGCCTTTTGGCAACAGCGAACTGCCACGCTCGAGCATCGCGGCCACGGCGCCGTCATCGATGGTGATCTCACCGGCCGGTGGTGCGCCGAAGATCCAGCGTTTGCGATTCTCCAGCGGCGTTTGCATGGCGTGGAAACGGGTGCCGACGGAAACACCGTTGATCACATCGCTAATCACACCCGGCAGGCTGCCTGCGGCGATGATGGTATCAACACCCGCGCGACAGGCGACGTCAGCGGCCTGCAGTTTGGTGGCCATACCGCCGGTCCCCAGACCAGACACGCTGTCACCGGCAATACCGCGCAGGGCGTCGTCGATGGCGGTGACTTCACGGATTAACTCGGCCTGCGGATTTGTCCGCGGGTCGGCGGTAAACAGGCCCGGCTGGTCGGTCAGCAGCAGCAGTTTATCAGCCCCGGCGAGAATCGCCGCCAGCGCTGACAGGTTGTCGTTATCGCCGACTTTAATCTCAGCGGTCGCCACGGCGTCGTTCTCATTGATCACCGGGACGATGTGGTTGTCGAGCAGCGCATTCATGGTGTCGCGCGCATTGAGGAAACGTTCGCGGTCTTCCAGATCAGCACGGGTCAGCAGCATCTGCCCGATGTTGATGCCATAAATGGAGAACAGCTGCTCCCACAGTTGAATCAAACGGCTCTGCCCGACGGCGGCCAGCAGCTGTTTGGAGGCAATGGTGGCGGGGAGTTCGGGGTAGCCCAGATGTTCACGCCCGGCAGCAATCGCCCCCGAGGTCACAATCACAATCCGGTGCCCTGCCGCATGTTGCTGCGCGCACTGGCGAACCAGCTCAACAATGTGAGCACGGTTAAGACGGCGGGAACCGCCGGTGAGCACGCTGGTGCCCAGTTTTACCACCAAGGTCTGGCTGCCACTCATATTCATTCTGCCGTTTGAAATAGAAATCTTAATGAGAGTTTAAATGAAGAGGTGGGCTGTTGTCTTTGGAAAAGGAAAGAAGCGTTATGCCCGGAGGCATAACGCGACTTAGCAGAGCTTACGCGGGGTGAAGCATGAATGTCAGGCTGACAGCTTCAAAGGTTTATCACCAAAATCTTCAGCAGGTTCGAGCTTTAATGACATATCAACAATCATGGCGTTGAGGTTCTTGTGGAAACCACGCAGTGTGGTCTCCAGCTTCTCGCGAACTTCAGCGTCCTTAATGTTTTGCACCTTCCAGATCCCGTCTTTATCAAACAATCCAAAGTGATAAACATAAGTAAAACGTTCAGCTTCAGCTTGCAGTTCAATCCACCAGCCCCAGAACTCACGTTTCTCGGGTGCAGGCTTTACGTTCACA
The DNA here is from genome assembly GCA_963519305.1 of uncultured Enterobacterales bacterium. GTDB lineage: Bacteria > Pseudomonadota > Gammaproteobacteria > Enterobacterales > Enterobacteriaceae > Ewingella. The sequence goes on along the minus strand of CAUQMS010000023.1, from coordinate 63,455 downwards.
CAGACCGCCAGACAGTCGAAGAAAAAGCGATCGTTCTCGCACTTTCCTTCACGGATATAAGGCCCCAGAGTACCGAAACGTTTCATTAGCCGGCTTTTAGGATGACCACTTGGTAACGTCATAGTACAACCTCCATAAGTAGGTCATCATTTGTAGCAAAACGTTAAGAATTAGCAACTGTTAAGTTATCGCATTCTCGCCGTAAGCCAATCACAAGTCTCATGTAAAGCACGGTCAAAGTTGCTGAAAAGCGGTTCGGCTTTGATGCTTAACAGCTTGCCGTCGGCCGAGGAATCCGCAATCAGCCTCGATTCTTCCTTAGGACTGAAGGGATCGCTCTCCCAGTACCCGGCCAAAATCGGCGTAGAGGTGCGACGGCCGAGCAAACCCTGCGTTTTCAGAGAATACCGATTAAGCTCGGTCTTCAATAAGCTGTCCGATGCGCTCGACATGCCGAGGCGGCTGGCAAGCACGTCCATGTACATATCCGGTACTTTTTCCTGACATTGAGTGTCACAGAGCAGCGTATGCACCAGCGCACCGAGCGTAGCCACCGCGCGCACACGGCGGGGTTCGAGATAGGCCAGACGCACTGCTACGTTAGCGCCGAAGCGAAAACCGACCAGACTGACTTTGGTAGCATCTACCCAAGCGACGTTACTCAGCTGCGCCAGCACCTGCTGATGCAGGAAACTGGTGTCCTGAGTAAGTTTCCACTTGGCGGAAAACCCGATTGACGGCATGTCGATGGTCAGCATCGCTACGCCACGCGGTGCCAGATATTCACGGAAAAGACGCTGATGATCGCACTGTAAGGTGTCCAGACCGCCGCACACCATGACCGTCGGGAACGGGGCTTTGCCTTCGTTCGGCAAGTGCAGGAATCCGGTGATCGGCGCCCCGCCCTCGATGGCAAAGTCGATCTCTTTCAGCTGATACGGCGAATGCAGCGCCGACTGTTCAAAGGCTTTGTTGGCCAATACTTCGGCCTGTTCTGCCAGCGTGTCGCCTTTCAGGTGCGGATAACTGGCGATGCTGTACAGGTTGGCGGCGTTGAGCCAGTACTGGCTGGCAAGCGAGACATCTTCTGTCTCCTGCGCTTTTTGCTGCCAGGCCATCGCCTGCTGCGTCCACTCATAAATCCAGTTGCCGCTGCGGTAACCAATCACGGTATCGAGCAGGCGATCATCGCTGTGTTTGGAGGTCGAAACCGCGATGCGCGACAGCACTTCTTCCACTTCAATCGGGTCCACGCCGCGCCACAGCCACATCAGGCGGTTGATGGTACGGTACCAGCAAGGTGCAGAGTCGCCCTCCAGCGCGGAGTGCAGCGGACTGTGATGGTGTTGAACGCGGTGAACCAGCGTTGAGGTCTCAGGGTACTTAAAGCTTGGTTTGAACAGTTTTTCCGTAAGGTTGACGGGTGCCATGGTGCAATATCCTCCGTTTGCAAACTGTGAGAACGCGATTCTGCCATCTTTATATAGGGAGTACGTTGCGGGAAGACAAGGGAGAGGTCAAGCGGGATGGGACTGTTGTTAAAATCAAAGGTTGGTAAAACCAAAGCAAAACGCCCGGGAATTAACCGGGCGCTGGTATTGACAGGAGATATCTGGAATCCCCTAAATCATTTTAGTTACATCAAGGCGGCAACTGAGTGAGTCCCCGGGAGCATACACAAGTATGTGACCGGGGCGAGAGAAGGCAGCCAACGCAGAGGTAGCTAAAAGGATGACGGGGATTTACTTGCCGACTAAAGGAGGAACGAAGACAACGCCCATATCCCACGGCTGTTCAATCCAGGTGTCCTGCGGGATGTCGATCACATAATCGTCAACCAGCGGTGCACCGGCAGGTTTGGCGAAAATGGTGATGAAATGGGCTTTCGGGTACATCTCACGAATGGCTTTCGCGGTACCGCCGGTATCCACCAGATCGTCAATCACGATAAAGCCTTCACCGTCACCTTCCGCGCGTTTGAGCACTTGCATATCGCGCTGATTGTCATGGTCGTAACTGGAGATGCAGACGGTATCAACGTGACGGATGCACAGTTCACGCGCCAGCAGAGCCGCAGGAACCAGGCCACCACGGCTGACTGCAATAATGCCCGTCCACTGTTCTGCCGGCAGCAGGCGCTTTGCCATGGTGCGGGCGTGGATTTGCAGCATGTCCCAGGTTACAACGTATTTTTCGCTCATATAGGTATCCCAGCCAGTGAATTGACGGCTTCTAAAAATGTATACAGGGGGAAAAAAAGGTTGCGCCGGATTATAGTGAGTCCGGCTCACAAAAACCAGCGATTATCTGGAATCCAGCGCCCAAAAAACCCGGATTTCCTCCCCATGTGCGCGCACAGGTTAAGATTAAGTGATATTCTGTCAGGCCACTCGCCACAACGTCTGGCGGGGATTACTTAACCTTAAACTTACAGTTTCTCAATCAGTTCACCTGCACATAGCACCTGACTGAGCTGACTGTTACAGGAGACTTATAGTGTCTGAACTGTCTCAACTTTCGCCACAGCCACTGTGGGATATTTTTGCCAAAGTCTGTTCCATTCCGCACCCTTCTTACCATGAAGAAGCCCTGGCGAAACACATTGTTGAATGGGCGCAGGAAAAGGGTATCCACGCTGAGCGTGACGAAGTCGGTAACATCCTGCTGCGCAAACCTGCCACCAAAGGCATGGAAAACCGTAAAGCCGTGGCGTTGCAGGCTCACCTCGACATGGTGCCGCAAAAGAATAACGACACCGTTCATGATTTCACTAAAGATCCGATTCAGCCATTTATCGAAAACGGTTGGGTAAAAGCCCGCGGTACTACGCTTGGCGCTGACAACGGCATCGGTCTGGCCTCTGCGCTGGCAGTGCTGGCGGATGATTCCGTTGAGCACGGCCCGCTGGAAGTGCTGCTGACCATGACCGAAGAAACCGGCATGGCGGGCGCATTCGGCCTGCAACCAAACTGGTTACAGTCTGAAATCCTGATCAACACCGACTCAGAAACCGAAGGCGAAATCTACATGGGTTGCGCCGGTGGGATCGACTTCACCTCTACCCTGACGCTGACCCGCGAAGCCGTGCCTGCTGGTTACACCACTCTGAAGCTGACGCTGAAAGGGCTGAAAGGCGGCCACTCCGGCGCTGAAATTCATCTGGGTCTGGGCAACGCCAGCAAACTGCTGGCCCGCTTCCTGACTGAGCACGCTGATACCCTCGGCCTGCGCCTGCTGGACTTCACCGGTGGTACCCTGCGCAACGCCATTCCACGTGAAGCTATCGCAACACTGGCTATTGCAGCAGACAAAGCTGACGCACTGAAAGCGGCTGCACAGGAGTTCCTGGCAACGATTCAGTTTGAACTGTCAGCCGTTGAGAAGAAAATCGCCCTGGTGCTTGAAGCGGCAAACAGCGACGCAAAAGCGCTGAACGCTGACAGCCAGAGCCGTTTCCTGGCGCTGCTGAACGCGACGCCAAACGGCGTTATCCGCATGAGCGATGACGTGAAAGGCGTGGTCGAAACCTCCCTGAACGTGGGCGTCGTGACCATGACCGACGGCGAAGTGGCAATCAACTGCCTGATCCGCTCACTTATCGACAGCGGTAAAGAGTACGTAGTGAGCATGCTGGATTCACTGGGCAAACTGGCTGGCGCGAAAACGCTGGCAAAAGGCAGCTACCCTGGCTGGAAACCGGAGCCAAGCTCACCGGTGATGACGCTGGTGCGTGAAACTTACCAACAACTGTTCGACAAAACCCCGAATATCATGGTGATCCACGCTGGTCTGGAGTGCGGTCTGTTCAAAAAACCGTACCCGGATATGGACATGGTCTCCATCGGGCCGACCATCACCGGACCACACTCGCCAGATGAACAGGTGCATATCGAAAGCGTTGGTCTGTACTGGCAGCTGCTGACGGCGCTGCTGAAAGCGATTCCTGTACGCGATTAATCGCGTGATATAGGAACTCGCAGTGTCAAACGGGTGCAAAAATATCTGCACCCGTTTTTATTGGTCCCAGGGTAATAGCAACTGTCTCTCTATCTGCGGGTCCTGCAACGTCACATGTAGCCCGACCAGCCTGACGCCGCGACCTCCCCTTCGTTGTTCCCACGCTTCCCTCGCCACTTTCAGTAAATCGTCTTTATTGAGCACCGGCCAGACGTGTTCCTGCGTGGTCTGCTGGAAATCATGAAACTTGAGCTTTACCCCCTGACGCGCAATGCGCAGTTCCGGGCTGACTTTGCTCAGACGTCTTTCCAGCTCAGGAAACAGACGTTCAATCAGCGCCACACACTCTTCCCAGCTGTGAATATCTTCTGCCAGCGTGCGCTCGACGCCAACGGACTTACGCAGCCGCTCGGACGAGACCTCCCGCTCATCAATTCCCTGACAGCGCTCCCACAATACGCGGCCAAACTTACCGAAATTTTTCAGCAGCTGCGCCAGGTCATAACGTTGCACGTCGCCGCAAGTCACCAGACCGCGCTCCTGTAAACGCTGGGCCGTGACTTTCCCCACGCCGGGGATTTTACTCAGCGGCAGATCCAGCAGGAACGCCGGCACCTGATCGGGGGTTATCACGTACTGACCGTTGGGTTTATTGAGATCTGAGGCAATCTTCGCCAGAAACTTAATGGGTGCGATGCCCGCAGAAGCCGTGAGATTGATCTCATCGGAAATCGCCTGACGAATTTCTGCCGCGATCAGCGTCGCCGAACCGCTGCACTGTATGGTGTCGGACACGTCGAGATAGGCTTCGTCCAGCGACAGCGGCTCGATCAGGTGGGTATAGCGGGAGAAGATTTCACGGATATGGTTTGACGCTTCTTTATAAGCTTCCATCCTGCCGGGGATCACTTTCAGATGGGGGCAGAGTTTCAGGGCCATGCCGGTGGGCATTGCGCTGTGGACACCGAATTTACGCGCCGGATAATTCGCCGTGCTGATGACCCCGCGGCGGTCGCGGCTGCCGCCAATGGCGATGGGGATATCGCGCAGAGAAGGATCGTCGCGCATTTCGACGGCCGCGAAGAAGCAATCCATATCGACGTGAATAATTTTGCGCATAACCCTCCCTCGATGACTGTATAAGTATACAGTTAAAAAGAGGTAATTCAAGTCAGCGATTTTTCATTCATCAGCCTGAACGCGGTTAAAAATACCAAGCATTCACCCTGAAAATGAATAATAGAGAATTAAGATTAATTACTTATTTATAAACAGTTTTTGTGATGAATTTAATATTAATACAACAATTAGACGGTATATTTTCCGCCAAGCCCTCTCTCGCAAAATGGAACCCTCCACAATGAAAACGCCATCACGACTCCTGCTTGGTGCATTACTTTCCGGCATCTGTATGTCTCCGGCCGCTTTCGCCTCGCAGGCTGCCCATGCTCCGCAAATTATCGCCCACCGTGGCGGCACTGCTGACGCACCGGAAAACACCCTTCCCGCCATTAAACTGGCGCTGCAAAATAGTGCCGATGCCATCTGGATCACCGTACAGCTGTCAAAAGATGGCGTTCCGGTACTTTACCGCCCGTCTGACCTGAAAACGCTGACTAACCAGCAGGGACCGGTCTCTCAATACACGGCGGCAGAACTGGCCAAAATGGATGCCGGATGGGCGTTTGGCACCGGTGAGTCGCATCCGTACCGTGGTAAAAATATCGGCATTCCGACACTGGAAAGCGTGCTGAACGCGTTTGCGAAAACCACATTCTATATTGATATAAAAACCCCGGATGCCGCTCCGGATGCCATGGCAGCGGCGCTGGCAAAAGTACTCCAAGAGACGCACAGCCTGACAAGAACCCGCATCTACTCGACCGATGCCAAATATCTCGAAGCCCTTCCCACCAATCTGCCGCGTTTTGAAAGCCGGGATCTCACCCGCACCGCACTCGCCAATATCACGATGGCTCATGAATGCCAGATAAAACCGGAGAAGAAAAGCCGCTGGTATGCGCTGGAAATGAAGCGTGATGTGGAAGTGGTGGAGAAATATACGCTGGGTGAAGCACGCTCAAAAGCGACACTCGAGTGGGATAAAGAAGCCATGGACTGCTTCCGCTCACAGGGCGACGCGCACATTATTTTGATTGGTATAAACAACCAGGCAGATTATCTGCAAGCTAAAAAACTGGGTGCTAACGGCGTTATCGTCAACTCCCCGGCCGACTTCAAAAAGATCCCTCGCTAACCTCGACTCCAGCCCGGCGGCAACGCCGGGAAACCGCACGCATTGCGATGCGTTGCCTGTATAAAAAACGACCTGAATCATTTTTTATTACTTTATAAGTGAAATTATTCTCAGCCCCATTGCTAAAAAAACCATCAGTATTAATATGGCAGCGAATCATGCATGTTATATGCCGATTGTATATCAGTGGCGGTCTTAAAGATCTTTGCATCTGTAGACAAAATAATCAGACCTATACCCGCGTGTCATACGCTGGGTAGCTTGTTAAGCAGGAAGAAGAATGATCAGAATCGCGCTGTTACTTGCGATGCTCCTCAGTTTACCTCTATTTACCCTCGGAACAGCGGCCGCCAGTGAGCCTGTCCCGGTAGATCAGGCACTTAAGCAAAAGCTCTTAGGCTCTCCCGTCTATATTCAAATCTTCAAGCAGGAACGTAAGCTTGAACTTTATGCCGAACTTCAGGGTGAATATCGCCTGATTGGCACTTACGGTATTTGTGATTTCTCTGGCGGTTTGGGTAATAAACGCCGCGAAGGGGATTTCAAAAGTCCGGAAGGTTTCTACAGCGTGGATATGCATCACTTAAAACCTGACAGCAAATTCTATCGCGCTATCAACATCGGCTTCCCGAATGATTACGACGTTGCACAAGGGTATTCCGGGAAATATCTGATGATCCACGGCAACTGTAAATCCATTGGCTGTTACGCGATGACCGATCAGTATATGGATGAGATTTTCACTTACGTGCAGGCCGCCTTCCAGTTTGGTCAGCGTAATGTGCAGATCAGTATTTATCCGTTCCGCATGACCGACGCCAACATGGCTGCGCACAGAAACTCTTCATACATCAGTTTCTGGAACGAGCTGAAACCCGGCTACGACTATTTCCAGAAAAACCATACGCCGCCGAACGTGGTGGTCAGCGCCGGTAAATACGTGCTGACGCAACCGGTAAAAGTAAATCCGCTGGCATCACAGCTGGCGTTCACCACAGTGAAATAAAGCGAACTCACCTGGAGCAATCTTGTTCCAGGTTTCGTTACCCGTCAGCGGCTGGGTAGCGATCACCGTGACGACATCATTAGGTGTCGTCTGCTGCTGAAAATCAATTTCCACATCCTGATCCAACAACGTTGCCTTGCCAAACGGCGCCCGCCGTGTGATCCAGTATAGATTGGTCGAGCAATAGGCCATCACAAACCGCCCGTCCGACAACAGCATGTTAAACACACCCTTCTGGCGTAATTCATCCGCCAAAGACGCAATATAGCGAAACACCGCCGGCCAGTTTCCCGGCGTGCGCGGATAGCGTTCGGTCAGTTTATGCAGCAGCCAGCAGAAAGCGAATTCGCTGTCGGTCTGTCCAATCGGACGCAGCGTGCCGGTATCAAGCTGTCGGTAACCGCGCAGCTGGCCGTTGTGGGCGTAAGTCCAGTTGCGGCCCCACAGTTCGCGGGTAAACGGGTGGGTATTTTCCAGCGACACTTCGCCGCGGTTAGCCTGACGGATATGCGAGATCACCGCGCAGGATTTGATGGGGTATTCCTGAACCAGGCGGGCGATGGGCGAATTAAAACTCGGATGCGGATCCTTAAAGGTGCGGCAACCATTACCTTCGTAGAAGGTAATGCCCCAGCCATCTTTATGCGGGCCAGTCCCGCCTCCACGCTGCACCAACCCACTGAAACTGAAACAGATATCAGTAGGAACGTTGGCGCTCATCCCGAGCAATTCGCACATCGCCAGCCTCCTTTAATAAACACAATAATTCGCTGCACTCAGGTAAGAAAAGGCGGAATCTGGCGAAGAAGCGGAGTTTACACAAAGTAAATGAGCATTCCGGGCCAGATTTCAACGCCGGATCACCGACGTGCGACCGATTATTTTGCCATCTCTTTTTCGATTAACAGAATCAGAATATGAATCACTTTAATGTGAATTTCCTGCACGCGGTCGGCGAAGCCGAAATGCGGTACACGAACTTCCACGTCAGCTGAGCCATCCATTTTGCCGCCATTTTTGCCGGTCAGGGTGATGACTTTCATGCCTTTGGCACGCGCGGCTTCAATCGCTTTGATGACGTTAGCAGAGTTGCCGGAGGTGGAGATACCAAACAACACGTCGCCTTTCTGGCCAACGGCTTCCACGTAACGAGAGAAAATATGGTCGAAACCAAAATCGTTACCTACGCAGGAGATATGGCTGACGTCAGAAATAGCGATTGCCGGGTAGCCAGGGCGATTTTCACGGTAACGGCCAGTCAGTTCTTCAGCAAAGTGCATGGCATCGCAGTGTGACCCGCCGTTGCCGCAGGAAATCACTTTCCCGCCCGCTTTGAAGGAATCCGCCAGCAGTACGGCAGCGCGTTGAATTGATTCAATGTTTACGGGGTCGCTGATGAATTTGTTCAACGTGTCAGCAGCTTCGTTCAGTTCACTACGGATAATATCCTGGTACATGGCAGCCTCTTTTTATGTCCGTTTGCAGCAATAAGATGTTCCGTCTCGCAGTGTAACGGATCGCCGAAACAGCGAGAAGCCATGAAGCGGTAATGAATCTGATAGTTTCTGTTTTTAACCCTTCGTGCTGTCGGTTTGTGAGCCAAGTTGTAATTAAGATGTAAATACATTGATAAAGAAATGGACCTGGACTAAAACCAATACATCCACCTAACAGGTCAGACCTCCTACAACTCAGGAGCTTTATCATGATGGTTCTTAGCATTGTTGCCCTACTGGTTATCATCGGTGTGTTGTTTTATCACCGCGTCAACTTGCCGCTCAGCAGCCTGACTGTCGTGGCCTTCACCGCTGCCATGGGTGCGATTCATTTATGGACACTCTGGCTGCTGGTACCGCTGGTGATCATTTTACTGCCGTTCAACATTCCTGCGCTGCGCCGTGCGCTCTTCTCCGCACCGGCCCTGCGCGCTTTCCGTAAAGTGATGCCAGAAATGTCACGCACGGAAAAAGAGGCCATCGAAGCCGGGACTACCTGGTGGGAAGGCGACCTGTTCAGCGGTACGCCGGACTGGAAAAAGTTGCAGGATTACCCGCAACAGCGCTTGACCGACGAAGAGCAGGCCTTTATTGACGGCCCGGTGGAAGAAGCCTGCCGCATGGCGAATGATTTTGAAATCACCCACGAGCTGGCCGACCTGCCACCGGAGCTGTGGGCGTACCTGAAAGAGCATCGCTTCTTCGCGATGATCATCAAAAAAGAGTACGGCGGTCTGGAGTTCTCCGCTTATGCTCAGGCCCGCGTATTGCAGAAACTGGCCGGTATCTCAGGCATTCTGGCGATCACCGTCGGCGTACCTAACTCCCTTGGCCCCGGCGAACTGCTGCAACATTACGGGACTGATGCGCAAAAAGATCACTACCTGCCGCGACTGGCGCAGGGCCTGGAAATCCCTTGCTTCGCACTGACCAGCCCGGAAGCGGGTTCCGATGCCGGTGCGATCCCTGATTTTGGCATCGTATGCAAAGGCCAGTGGGAAGGTAAAGAGGTGCTGGGTATGCGCCTGACCTGGAACAAACGCTACATTACGCTGGCACCTATCGCCACCGTGCTCGGTCTGGCGTTTAAACTGAAAGACCCGGAGCATCTGCTCGGTGAAACCGTTGAACTCGGCATCACCTGCGCGTTGATCCCAACAGATACCCAGGGCGTGGAAATCGGCCATCGCCACTTCCCGCTGAACGTGCCATTCCAGAACGGCCCGACGCGCGGTCACGATATTTTCGTACCAATCGACTACATCATCGGCGGCCCGAAAATGGCAGGCCAGGGCTGGCGTATGCTGGTTGAATGTCTGTCGGTTGGCCGTGGCATCACCCTGCCATCCAATGCCACAGGTAACCTGAAATCGCTGGCGCTGGCCACCGGCGCTTATGCCTACATCCGCCGTCAGTTCAAACTGCCAATTGGTAAAATGGAAGGGATCGAAGAGCCGCTGGCGCGTATCGCCGGTAACGCCTACGTCATGGACGCCGCCGCCACGCTTATCACTAACGGCATTATGCTCGGTGAGAAACCGGCCGTGCTGTCCGCCATTGTGAAATACCATTGTACCCATCGCGGGCAGCGCTCCGTCATGGACGCCATGGATATCACCGGTGGTAAAGGCATTATGCTCGGTAAAAGCAACTTTGTGGCCCGTGCTTATCAGGGCGCACCTATTGCCATCACCGTGGAAGGGGCCAACATCCTGACCCGCAGCATGATCATCTTCGGCCAGGGCGCGATCCGCTGTCATCCTTATGTACTGCGTGAAATGGCCGCCGCCGAAAGCAACAACTTACAGGACTTCGACCGTGCGCTGTTTGGCCATATCGGCCACGTCGGCAGCAATAAAGTACGCAGCTTCTGGCTTGGCCTGACCCGTGGCCGCACCAGTACTACGCCAGCCAAAGACGCCACGGCGCGCTACTATCAGCACATCAACCGTCTGAGCGCTAACCTTGCGCTGCTGTCGGATATCTCGATGGGCGTGCTGGGCGGCAGCCTGAAACGCCGCGAGCGTATCTCGGCGCGTCTGGGGGATATTCTGAGTCAGATGTATCTGGCGACGGCCACCCTGAAACGCTATGAGGAAGAGGGCCGCCACGAAGAAGATTTACCGCTGGTGCACTGGGGCGTGCAGGACTGTCTGAATCAGGCGGAGATTGCCATCGACGATCTGCTGCGCAACTTCCCGAACGGTTTTGTCGCCGGAGTGATGCGTCTGGTGATCTTCCCGCTGGGCCGTTCGCATTCGGCACCGTCGGATCAGTTGGACCATCAGTTGGCGCGCATTCTGCAAGTGCCATCCGCCACCCGCAGCCGCATTGGCCGTGGTCAGTTCTTCGAAGCCAGTGAACATAATCCCATCGGGCAGCTGGAAGCGGCACTCGCGGACATCATCGCCGCCGAACCGGTACATAAACGTCTGAGTGATGCGATGGGCAAAAAACTCTCCTTCACCCGCCTGGACATTCTGGCGCAGAAAGGTCTCGATGCCGGTCACCTGACTGCGGATGAAGCCCGCATCCTGAGCCGCGCCGAAGAGAGCCGTCTGCGTTCGATTAACGTCGATGAGTTTGAAGCGGATGAACTGGCAGCAAAAAAGCCACAGCCGGAAGTGAAGAAAGAGAGCAAACCGCGCCACACTGAAGCAGCCTGATTTTTACCTGTAATTCAATAAGTAAAAAAGCCTGAGTGCGGTAAACACTCAGGCTTTTCTTTGGGGCTGTATGACACAGCCCGGACTACTTAACGATCAGCGCACTTAGCTTTTTTTAGTTGGCGTTTGTGTCTGCGGGCGTACGCGGGCGGTCAGGCCCTTAAGGAAATAGCGCAGAACCTGATCGCCACAAGGACGGTAGTTCTTATGGCCTTCCTTGCGGAAGAACGCGCTCAGTTCGCCTTCGGACATTTTGAAGTCCGCCGCTGCCAGCACGCTCAGCATATCTTCGGTTTTCAGCTCAAACGCCACGCGCAGTTTTTTCAGCATGATGTTATTGGTTACGCGCTTTTCAACTTCCGGCACCGGGAAACGGTCATCTTTACCGCGCTTGAAAGTGATCAAACCATTTAGGAAGTTCGCCATCACTTCGTCTGGCACTTCCATATAGCCTTCTTCATCATCTTTCTTCAGATAGCGTGACATCACGTCCGGACTGACGGGCGTGCCGGTCGTTTTAAGGATCTCAATCAGTCTGCCTTCGCTTAAATTCAGCATGTGGCGCACGCTGCGCAAGACATCGTTATGCATCATAATTCTGTGTTCCTGTATGGAGTAAACCGAGGAAATGCCACCGGGCTTACACCCTAAATAATATTCGCACCTCGAAGCCGCGCATTATACAGGAAACAGACGGTTTTAGCTGAACTGACGGATACGGGCAATCAGTGACTCAATATCGTCAATCTGCGGTGCAGTCAAAATCAGCTTCTGCCCGAGACTTAACGCATGACGCTGGCAATCGGCGCGCATCGCCTCATCTTTAATGCCGTCGAGATCGGCCACGTGTGCCAACCCGATAGTGCGGCGGATCAGCTCCGCGCCGCAGTAGCCAACCGCATCATGCCACACCTCTTTCAGGAACTGCGCCGCATAACCCTCTTCGGCCAGTGACGGATCCTGCGTTTTGTCGCGGGCGAGTTGCAGGAAACGTTCGGAAAAACTGAGCCACAGCGCGCGCAGATCCTTCAGACGCTGTTCGCGTCCGTCTGCGGCTTCGCGCACCGCCAGCAGCCCCGGCAAACCACAATAATTGAGTAATAAATTGCCCATCGCCGACCCCGGATCAAAACCCAACGGGCCGTAATAGCCGAACTCCGCATCGATGGCTTTCAGCTTGCCGTCGGCCACGAATATCGAGCCGCTGTGGATGTCGCCATGCAGCAGCGCTTCGGCTTTACTGAGGAAGCGATGTTTAAGCGACGCCACCGCCAGACGCAGCGGTCTATCCGCGCGCAGGGCATCGACTTGCGGCTGCAGAACCGGATCAAAATTATTGCGCTCGTGATCAACATAAGGATCGGTGAAAAACAGATCTTCGGTGATCTGGCAAAGTTCAGGATTGGTAAAGCGCGCCACTTCGGCTTTCTTGAACTGAGCATTCTGATAAAAATCTGAGGTATGGAACAACGTCTGCGCCAGATATTCACCCAGCTGGCTGGCTGCCTGCGGATAGTGTTTGCCCTGCACAAGTTCACTGCGCCAGATAGCGTGATCGGAGAGATCTTCCTGCACCATCACCGCCAGTTCAGCGTCGTGATGTAACACTTTTACCGTATGCTGCGGGGCAAACTTCCCGTGTGTCACCAGCGTTTCGGCTTCAATACGTGCCCGGTCCAGCGTCAGCGGCCACGACTCGCCCACACAGCGCACATACGGCAGTGCCTGCTTGACGATAACCCGGCTTACCCCCGCAGTATCGCGGATTTTAAACACCAGATTCAGGTTGCCGTCGCCAATTTCGTCAGCGGAAATCAGAGATTGCGGGTCGCTTATGCCGCCAAACTGACGGGCATACTCAACGGCATCTGCAGCAGTAAAAGTGTAATAGCGGGACATCACGACCTCTCAAATTCAATTCCAAATAAAACGTCCAGACGTCTATACATCCGTAAAGCATGTTGGCAGAATAAGCAAACAGATGCAACTGGGTAACAAAGGTTTAACTAACAATGAAAAATATCACAACCACCAGTTTACGGATCCGCGAAAATCAGCTGTGGATCCTCGACCAGCAGGCCCTTCCCCAACAATCCGACTGGCGTCTCTGCCCGGACGTGGCCGCGCTGGTTGATCATATCCGTACCCTGCGCGTACGCGGCGCGCCGCTGATTGGCCTTTCTGCCAGCCTGCTGCTGGCGCTGCTGGCCGAAGGCGCAATGCCGCATCCCGAGCTGCATCAGGCACTGGAAACCCTGCGCGAGTCGCGCCCGACGGCCGTCAATTTGATGAACAATCTGGATCGCATGAAAGCTGCACTGTCACACGCCGATTTCGTGCCGGCTCTGGTAGCCGAAGCGCTGCGACTGGTCGACGAAGACCGCGCGCTGTGCGACAACATTGCCGGTCACGGCGCAGAGCTTGTGAAGCCCGGCAGCCGCCTGCTGACCCACTGCAATACCGGCGGTCTGGCCACCGCAGGCGTGGGCACCGCGCTGGGCGTTATCTCCCGCGCTCACCAGCAAGGAAAAGTTGAACAGGTTTGGGTTGATGAAACGCGTCCGTTGTTGCAGGGCGGACGTTTAACCGCCTGGGAACTCGGCGAACTGGGCATTCCTTATCAGCTGATTTGTGACTCAATGGCCGCCAGCCTGATGGCGCAGGGAAAAGTAGATGCTATCTGGGTCGGGGCTGACCGCATCGCCGCCAACGGCGACGTCGCCAATAAAATCGGCACCTACAGTCTGGCGGTGTTGGCAAAATTCCACGGGGTGCCTTTTTACGTTGCCGCGCCGCACACCACCCACGATCCGCACTGCCCGAACGGTGCCGCTATTCCTATCGAACAGCGTGACGCGCGCGAAGTCACCGGTGTCTCCGGCAGCTTTGGTTCCGTCCAATGGGCACCGCTGGATGCCCGCGTGTATAACCCGGCATTTGACGTGACGCCCGCAGCGTTAATTAGCGGATGGGTGCTGGATATCGGCGTAGTGACGCCGGAGCAGGCGAGCGAAGGGATCTTCGCTGCATCCCTTCGATAGGCTTTTTTAATTCAACATCACGGCCTTGGGCCGCTGCCCATACCAGCCTTAAGGTCAAAACCGTGGGTTGCCACCCAAACTGGCCTTAAGGTCAAAAACCTTGGGCCTGCTGCCCAAACCCGCCCAAAAGGAGGCATAAACGTGCCTCCTCTTGGATCACCTGCGTTTTTCTCTGAGACACCGACAGCTTCGCTGCTGGCAGGGCACGTGTTTCAGACACTTCCGTTCACGGCGCAAAATGTCACGGCTGCGCCGTCCCCGTATTTCGGGTTCGAGCCTCAGGTCTCGAACCTCTCATCCGGTGCCATTTTTGACTGCGCCTTAGCAGCTATTTAAGTCAAAAGACAAAACCTGGTCTGCTTTTGTCTTTTAAAAAAGTGTGGGCCGCATTCAAAAATGGCGCTGAGCAAGTGGTTCGAGACCAAAGGCTCGAAACCCGCAGCGAAGGCACCGCCTAAGCGGCGACATTTTGCGGCTATCGCTCTGGTGCCTGAAACACGGCCATCCCGATTCAGCGATAGCGCGCCGTTAAAAAAACGCAGGATTCCAAAGGAGGTTCGTTTAAACCTCCTTTGGGCCAGTGTGGGCGGCGAGCCCACGGTCTTGAATTTAAAGATTTAAAGATTTAAAAGCCTTTATAAAAGGCTTACTCCCCGAGCCTCGGGTACCCATCCGCGATGTTATCGCCTGTAAAGTGCGCCACCCACCCTTCGACATTGTCGAACAGGCGAATCGCCGTAAACGACGGAGAGCCGCCCATATCGAACCAGTGGCGGGTGTTGGCGGGAACGGAGATCAGGTCATTCTTCTCGCACAAAATCTGGAAGATTTTACCTTCCAGATGCAGGCAGAACAGCCCCGCGCCGTCGACGAAGAAACGCACTTCATCTTCACCGTGCGTATGCTCGGACAGAAACTTAGTGCGCAGAACTTCACGCTGTTCGTTGTCCGGACGCATACTGATCACATCCCAGCTCTGATAGCCCTTCTCGGCCACCAGCTTGTCGATTTCATGCTGATAAGCACTGATCACATCCGCAGGCTGCGGGTTTTCACCCAGCTCACGGTCAGCCTGCCAGCGCTCAAAACGCACGCTGATCTTGTTCAGTTCCGTTGCAATTTCCCCGCCATCACGGCTGTGCCAGATGGGCGCGGAAGGATCCTGGTCGCTAAAAATAGTCAAAGCACTCATGAGTAAACCTCTTTATAAGAATGTTTCTAATGCTATCTGATCAAAACGATTAACCTGCGGATGATCGCTTAACGCATCGGCGTCATCGCGGATCAACTGACAGGTGCGCCATCCCGCTAAGCGGGCAGCGTCCAGCTCCTGGCGAATATCCGAGAGAAACAGCAGATCGTCCGGCGGGAGGATCAACTGCTCGGCGATATTCTGGTAAGACTCCGTTTCACGCTTGGCACCGACGCGGGTATCAAAATAACCGCTGAACAGCGGCGTCAGGTCGCCCTCGTCGCTGTAACCAAACAGCAGTTTTTGCGCGTCCACGGAACCCGATGAATAAACACAAAGGCGCAGATTTTGCTGATGCCAAGCCTTTAACTGCGGCGCAACGTCCGGGTAAAGATGCCCGCGGAAATCGCCATTTTCATAGCCGCTGCGCCAGATAATTCCCTGCAACACTTTCAGAGGCGTGGACTTCACGTCGCTGTCCATATAGGCATAAAGTTTCTCAATAAGCGCTTCCACGCTGGCCTGCGGGCGATCTATTTCAGCCCGAAGCACATCCAATGCCGCCGCCACGTCCGGCTGTTCATGCTGAGTTCGCAGAAACTCGGCCAGACGTTCGCGGGCATAGGGGAATAGCACCTGATGCACGAAACGGATGTCTGTCGTCGTGCCTTCAATATCGGTAATAATCGCGCGGATCATTTAGCCTCCAGCAGACGGCGTTGCAGTTCACACTGGAATAAAAACTCCAGCCCCTCAAGATGACGGCGCGCCTCGGCGACGTCTTTGCCCCAGCAGGTCAGGCCGTGGCCCCGCAGCAGAAAACCGTATTGCAGCGGCGTTTTATCTGCGCTGGCGGCAATCTTCTGTGCCAGCGCATCAATGTCCTGACTGTTATCAAAAATGGGAATCACCACCTGGTCGAAATGCGTCGTCTGGCCGCTGAGTGATTTCTGCATTTCATAGCCTTCGAGCACCAGCGCGCCGCTGCGTTCCACGCGGGAAAGCACGGTGGAATTCACGGAATGGGTGTGCAGCACCGCGCCGACCTGCGGGTAGAGACGATACAACAGCGTATGCAGGCCGGTTTCAGCCGACGGTCTGCGCCCGCAGGGTGCCTTGCCGCTTTCGAGTTCCACCAGCAGGAAATCCTGTTCGGTGAGCGAGCCTTTATCTTTACCAGATTCGCTGATCAGGCAATATTCCTCACCCTCGCGCACCGACATATTGCCGCCGGTCGCCGGGCTCCAGCCCTTTTGACCAATCCAGTGACAGGCCGCGGTCAATGCGCCCAGTTGTCTGTTTTCTGACATGATGATCCTTGCAAGCCTTGCCCAGTGCGGCAGAGAGAGAATATTAGCGCCTATATGAAGCGTAGCTATAAATTAGACGATAATGGCATTTGGCCGTCTAAGCGTCTCGATTGCCAAATCTTAACATCGTGTTATATTGTCAGCAACATACGTCCGCAAGACAGGCCCCGCCATGAGCACAGCAGCGTTAATTCCCCAGAGCAAACTTCCCGCATCCGGCGTCACTATTTTTACCCAGATGAGCGCTTTAGCGCAGCAGCACAACGCCATCAATCTGTCGCAGGGTTTCCCTGATTTTGACGGTCCTGACTTTCTGAAACAGCGTCTGGCCCATCATGTCAGCCAGGGCGCAAACCAGTACGCGCCGATGACCGGCACCGCCGCACTGCGCGAAGCCATTGCGGCCAAAACCGGACAAATTTACGACTACGCACCGGATGCCACCAGCGACATTACCATCACCGCCGGAGCGACCGAAGCGCTGTACATCGCCATCACCGCGCTGGTCGGGCCCGGTGATGAAGTGGTGGCGTTTGACCCAAGCTACGACTGCTACGCACCGGCGGTGCAACTGGCGGGCGGCGTGATGAAACGTATTCAGCTCCAGCCGCCTGAGTTTAAGGTAGACTGGGCTACCTTCTCCGATAGCCTGAGCGATCGCACCAAACTGGTGATCATCAATACGCCGCACAATCCGTCAGCCACCGCGTGGGGCCGCAATGACATTGAACAGCTGTGGCAGCGCATCGCGGACCGGAATATTTTTGTTCTGAGTGATGAAGTCTACGAACACATCTGTTTCGCCAAAGAGGGCCACGCCAGCGTGCTGCGCCATCCGCAACTGCGCCAGCGCGCTATTGCGGTTTCTTCCTTCGGCAAGACCTTCCACATGACCGGCTGGCGCGTGGGTTATTGCATCGCTCCGGCAGCGATCAGCGCTGAACTGCGCAAAGTGCATCAGTATCTGACCTTCTCCATCACCACGCCGGTTCAGCTGGCGCTGGCCGATATGCTGCGTGAGCACCCTGAGCACTGGCAGGAACTTCCCTCGTTTTATCAGGCCAAGCGTGACCGGCTGGCACAGGGGCTGGCGAACAGCCGTCTGAAAGTGCTGCCGGGGGCAGGAACCTATTTCCTGCTGGTCGATTACAGTGATGTTTCCGATCTCGATGATGTTGCCTTCTGCCACTGGCTGACCGAACATGTCGGCGTGGCGGCCATACCGATGTCAGTATTTTGTGCCGCGCCCTTCCCCCATAAACTGATCCGGCTGTGCTTTGCCAAACAGGAAGCCACGCTGGACGCCGCTGCGGAGCGCCTGTGTCAACTTTAAAACTCTCCCTGTTACAGCAACCTTTAGTCTGGCTGGACGGCGAAGCCAACCTCGCCCACTTTGACGCGCTGCTGCCTGCGCTGACCGGCCGCGACCTGATAATTTTGCCGGAAATGTTTACCACCGGCTTCGCCATGCAGGCACCGGACCGCGCCCTGCCGGAAAGCCGGGTGACGGAGTGGTTACATAAGTGGGCGAAAGAGCTGAATGCGATGGTCGGCGGCAGCGTCGCGCTAACCACAGAAACCGGTGCCGTAAATCGTTTCCTGCTGGTTGAACCAGAGGGGAAAGTACATTTTTACGACAAACGTCACCTGTTCCGTATGGCAGGCGAGCACAACTATTATGTGGCGGGGAAACGGCGTGAAATCGTCGAATGGCGCGGCTGGCGCATTCTGCCGCAAGTCTGTTATGACCTGCGTTTTCCGGTGTGGTCGCGCAATCAGCAGGATTACGACCTGGCGCTGTACGTCGCCAACTGGCCTGCGCCGCGCAGCCGTCACTGGTCGGCGCTGCTGACCGCCCGCGCCATTGAAAATCAGGCTTACGTGGCCGGTTGCAACCGCGTCGGGGACGACGATTATGGCCATCATTACAGCGGCGACAGCGTGATTATCAATCCTCAAGGCGAAGATCTGGCCCGCGCCGAGCCCGGTGCATCGGTGATAGTGAGTGCTGAATTATCGCTGGAAGATTTACAGCAGTACCGCGAGGCTTTCCCCGCGTGGCGCGATGCTGATAATTTCTCACATCAGGAGTGAGAAAGATTTCCCGGCCAGCAAGGGCCGGGAAGAAAAGAGATTATCTAGATCTGACCAATAAAATCAGATTTGCCGATCTTCACGCCCAGATGACGCAAAATATTGTAGGCGGTGGTGACATGGAAATAGAAATTCGGGATGGCAAAGCTCATGACGTAGGTGTGAGCCGTGAAATTATGCTCCGCATTGCGGCCTTTAACGGTGATTGGGCGTGAATCATCGCCGTCCAGCTGTTCTGGTTTAACGCTTTCGATAAAGCTGATGGTTTTAGTAATACGCGCCTGCAACTCTGCAAACGTGGTTTCAGTATCTTCCATCGCTGGCGGTGTCACACCGGCCAGACGCGCAACCGCCCCTTTGGACATATCACTGGTGATTTGCACCTGACGCGCCAGCGGATACATATCTTCTGCCAGACGGGTGTTCAGGATTTCCTCTTCGGATTTACCGCTTTCCTGCGCCCAGGCTGCACCTTTCTCCAGCAAAGCTGAAAGATTATGTAAACCGCGAACAAACTGCGCTGCTGTGCTGCCGTAAAGTGATGCTGACATGATGCTTCCTTAGTGGGTTATTGGAACAATTTGCACTGAGCTTAGCGCTTTAAGCTCATCACCACATGGCCTTTTGTGTTGCAAACAGTGCGCAAGCTTCAGGTTTTTCGGGTTGTCAAAACAGTGAAAAAATGAAGAAAAAGTAAACGTACAAAATCGATATAACACAGCCACCCTATGAAATTACAAATAATAGATTATTTAAAAAACCTATTTAAACACATCATTAAAATAATTTATTACAAATGATATGCAAAACATCTTTTGTAAAATCATATTAAACGGCGTGTTTAGCATGAATCCAATTAACCTAAATCCCATTGATAAAGAGGTATTACCATGTCAAGATCTACCTGGAGCAAAGTAGAAAATTTTTCCGTAAGAACTCCATCGGGGAAAAACCCGGTGACGATTTATGCCAATGGCAATATGCAGATTGAGATCATCGTAGATATCAAGGTGGTAGATGAAAAAGGTTACCCCGTTAAACTCACAGAGTTTGATAAAAACAAATTAAATCTTATTGATTATAATAATGGTGCCCGATTCACCTACGATTGGTCCATCAGTGAAATAGAAAACATCTATGCACACTCGCTGGACGAAGCCGTATTAACATCAACACCTGGCCCATTACTTGATGTCCAGTCATTCCGTTTTTGGGTGAGCACTGTCGTAGAAAGCCCGGTATCTATTGGAGCAATGATCCTTCTCCCGGATGAAAGCACAGTATCAACTCACTCCACCGAGTTTGATAGTCATGTAGTGTGCCTTGGTGTGGCGCCTTTACGTTATAAACTTGCTGACGTGAGTTTTAAACAGCAAAACACGTCTGACTCTCCAAAATATCCCGATGGTGTGACTATTGACCAGGATAACTATTATCTGAGTCTGAAAAATGGAAATCCTATCGTGGCGGTGGAATGGATATACGGTTCAATGAATATTTTTGCACAGAGAACCGCACCCACTATCACACAACAACTTTATGCATGGCCGCTGGATGCCAATAAAACGCAGACTATTAGCGTTCAGTCCGCCACAGCAACAGATAATTACGATATTACCGTAAATAATTATCCAGGTCAGGTTACCTTCACGAGGATTACAGCAGTGCTGACTGATAATCCATTGAGTGATACCTTCGATAATCCACTGACCTTCCGCATCCTTGATAATTTTGGGAATTACGGTGACTTTACCGTATCGCCAACCGATAATTTTAACATGATGAAGATCCAAGATTATCCAGCATAAAACATAACAAAAGGGACTGAATTAATTTCAGCCCCTTTTCTACATACGGAAAATCATTTTTAATCCTCTTGGATAAATTTTTACTCTCAACGTGCCGGGTAACTTTTGTCGCCGCAGAACACCCGAACCGATGGTTAATCAGTCCATGCTTTACAAACCCTTCACACACTCTGGATCGCTTCTTGCATTCAATTCCTCCGCTAAAAACATCTGACAGAGGCTTACTGATGACCATCACCTTTATTGCTCACCCCACGCCCGAACCCGCGTTGTACGGCGCGATGGCCGCGATACTTGCTGAACTGCGTGCGTTACCGCTGTGTCACCTGCCTGTCACTCATGATGCAAAACGTTTCGCCAATGCGCGCCAGCACGTCACCGCGCAGGGGCATCAGCTGACCAGCGGGCTGGTGTGGCTCGAACGCCTGACAGGGCGCGATGCCGGGGCAGAATCCGATCTTAACATCCTGATAAATCGCGCATTAAAAGAAGATATTGTGGTGCCGTCTGCGCAGCCGATGAGCGCGGAACTGGCCCGGATCGCCGCAGAAAACGGTATCTCCGTCGAGTCACTCCGGGTGGTGAAACAGCAGGATAAATTCCAGCTGGAAGACGCCGTCAGCGGTAAAATCCGCAGCAACGGCTGGGGGCGTGACGCTTTCGGGCGTTGGGCGCTGGGCTCAGTTTTACAGCCGGTGATGCGCGCCGGAAAGAAACTGCGCCTGGCATTAGTGGGGGATTTTGCCGAGCACCGCGACAGTTATCCGGCGATGCTCGCTGCACTGGGAGATGCCGCCGATGCACTGGCATTGAGCATTGAGGTGGTTTACGTCACGCCAAGCCTCATCGGCAGCCAGCTTGACTGCACGCTGTTTGACGTTGATGGCATTCTGTTGCCAGGCGTGCTGAACAGCGCCGGGGAAAATCCGCTGGCCGGACAGCTCGCTGTTGCCACCTGGGCGATAGAAAACCGCGTGCCGATGCTCGGGATGAATCAGGGAATGCATCTGATGGTGGCCGCGCTGGGCCAGCAGGTGCTGGGGCAAGATCGCGTGGTCATGCACGGCCCGTCGGCGCTGAATGCGCTGCAAACCAGCCTGCCACTGGGTAATCCGCCGCAGCAGCGCCTGGGAAATCAGCCAATGTACTGTCGGGCCGGTAGCCGTGCCGAACAGATACTGGGCCATCAGGCTACCCTGCGCTACAACCAGCGCTGGAACCTCAACCCGCTGTTGCTGGACGAACTGCATGGTACCGGTCTGCGTATCAGCGCCAGTGATGAAAAAGGCACCGGCGTCGAAGCGATAGAGCTGACTGACCATCCGTTCTATGTCGGCGTGCAGGGGCAGCCTGATTTACAATCGCGCCGCGAACGCCCTAACCCGTTGCTGATGGCACTCCTGCAAGAGGTGCGCCAGTGCAACCGTCAGCGTGACGTCAGCCACGCCGCGTTGACTAAAAGCGTGCGGCTGAAGCACTCCTATTTTTCGATGGGCTGAGGAATTAACAGAAACCCGTGACGGACGTCCAGGCCAGCGGCGTTGCGCGGGTACTTTCACGCTGCACCGTGGCTTCGATCAAACCATAAGGGCGGTCGGCGGCGAAGAACACTTCGTTCGGATTATCCAGCCCGAACGCGCCCAGATCGACATTAAAATGGTGTTTGTTCGGCATGGAGAATTTGATTTCAGCGATGTCAGGGCAGGCTTCCAGCACCGCTTTACCCATAGCGTACATGGTCTGTTGCAGCGCCAGTGAGTGCAGGCTGGCGAAGGTTGCCAGCAGGAGGCTTCTCACTTTTTCATACATGCCGTTGAAATCCTGCTTTTCACTCAGATAGCGCCAGTGCGCCGTGACTGACGTTGCCAAAATACGGTCGTGCGCGTCGGGTAACGTGGTGTATTTGTCGCGCTGGAACCCGTGGAATTCGGAACCGGTGGATTTCAGCACCACCAGCCCGGTCAGCCCGGAAATCACCCAGATATTGTCGCCATCGACGGTGACGTTGGCGGTGCGCGTCTCCTGCCCGCTGCGCACAAACGCGTGATTGTGCGGCTCGTTATTGACGCTAATTCGCTGCCACTGGTACTGCTCGGCGGCCCAGTGCCCGCCGGATACCGCGCCAAAGTTAGCGGTAAAATGACGCCCCAGCCGCAGCAGAAAATCTTCCGGTGAGCCGACGCCGTCGCGCGCAAAAGCGTAAACGGTGTTTTTCTGCGTGTCGGTCGGCAGGCAGTTGGCGTTATCACCATGCAGATGCACATCGGCAAAATCACCGCGCAGTTGGGAGGTTATACTTAAATCTTCAATCTCATGACGTTCGCTGTCGCGGGTCACTTTGACTAAACGGCATTCCGCTTTGCCATATTGGTTGGCACCTAACACAATGTTGTCTGAATAAAGCAGATTGCCTGAAGTCATCATTCAGCTTCCTCTATACGTTGACCAGGAAAATGGCGTTATTAATAACGGCAAATGGTAATGAGACTGTCCGGTGGAAATAGTCACGTCGATAATGGCTAAGGGGTACAGCGTCTCTCTGTGAGAAGAAGCAAAATACGCGCCAATGTCGGCATACAGTCGGTAATGCCCTGATTCAATGCCCTCCGGGGTTAATTTCCCCACCCGGCCATCGGTGTCAGTGACGCTTTTATTGATGAAGATTGAATCATGGCCGGTTATTTTCTCCAGCCAGACGGTGACGCCTGCCGCCGGTTTTCCAAGCGAGGTATCGAGAATATGGGTGGTGACGTTGGTACGCGTGGAATCAGTCATGAGTGAAGCACTCCTTAAATCGCAATAAGGTGATCTGGCGAAGCTGCTCTGCGGTTTCGGCCTGCTCTTCCTGCGGCGAATTGAGCAAACGCCGTTGCAGATTTTCGAGGATTTCCTGCGAACTGCGCCCTTTCGCGCGGATCAAAAACACCTGCCCGAAGCGCTGTTCATAGGCATGATTGCCCTGTTGCAGTGCATCGATAATCTGCTGTTGAGAAATATTGAGCGTCGCCTGTTCGCCCCGTGAAAGCTGCGCTTCTTTACTGCCCCCGGCTGCACGTTCGCCAATGCGCGGGTGCGCCGCCAGCGCCTGAATAATATCCGGTGACTGCCATGCCTGCGTCGCCTGCTCAGCAACCCTGAGTGCCTGCTCAAGAGAAGCAAAGGGCCGCGCGGCGCAGACCGTCTTCGCCCACGTGGGAATATTCACCAGCGGGCGGAGCAGGCCAAAGGCGTCTGATGCGGATAACATATTAAACTCCTCCAGCGTCATATCCCCTCCCCGAAGCTCAGCACCGTATTGATATAAGCCTGAGTGGCCGCCGCCACATCGTCGGCCGTGACCGACTCCAGCGGGTGATGGCTGATGCCGTCCTTACAGCGCACAAACAGCATGCCGACCGGCCAGCATTCGGCGATGGCGATGGCGTCATGTCCCGCGCCGCTCGGCAACAGCATCGGCGTACCCTGTAATTGCGTGACGCTGCGGGTGAGGCGCTGCTGCAAACCCGAATCGCAGGCGGTGGCGTTGATGCCATAAAACTGCTCGGCGTCGAAACTCAGCCCGCGGCGGGTGGCGATTTCCTGCCCTTTCTCCAGCAGTTCCGCCAGTAACCTGTTGAGCAGGTCATCCTGCGGACCGCGCACATCGAGGGACAGATTCACCTGACCGGGAATGACGTTCACCGCGCCGGGCAGCGCGTCGATATGGCCGACGGTTGCCACTAAATTGGCGCCTCTGGCGGTTGTAATGCTTTCAATCGCCAGCGTCCATTCGGCGGCGGCGGTCAGGGCGTCCTGACGCTGGCCCATCGGCACGGTTCCGGCGTGTCCGGCCTGACCGGTAAAGCGGCAGTTCAGACGACGTGCGCCGTTAATGGCCGTCACCACGCCGAGCGGTAACTCCGCGCTTTGCAGGCAAGGTCCCTGTTCAATGTGACATTCCAGATAAGCGCAGAAAGCATTGAGCGCCCGCCGCGATTGCAAAATATTGAGCGGATCCAGCCCGACGTTTTGCATGGCGCTGGCGACGGATATCCCCTGCGCGTCGGTACGTTGCAGCCAGCCTTCCGGCCAGGTGCCGGTCAGGCCGCGGCTGCCGAGCAGCGTGATGCCAAAGCGGGTGCCTTCTTCATCGGCAAACCCCACCACTTCGACAGCCATCGGCAAACGGATACCGTTCTGATGCAGATGCGCCACCACTTCAATGGCGGTCAGCACGCCGAGCGGACCATCGTAGCGCCCTGCATTGCGCACGCTGTCGAGGTGCGAACCGAGCAGCAGCGCAGGCGCGGAAGGATCGTGCCCTTCATAGCGCCCGCACACATTGCCGACGCTGTCAGTCCAGCTGTGCATCCCGGCCGCCGTCATCCACTCCCCTACCAGACGGTTGGCCTGCATATGTTCCGCCGAGAGGTAAACACGGGTCAGCTGACCCGCTGTTTCACTGATTTCAGCCAGCGCATCGCAGCGGAACATCACCCGCTGCGCGGCGGTCAGCGTGGAAGCCTCAACCATTACTGGCCTCCCGTGTAGTGATCCCATGCGGCCTGCGAACCCGCGCCATATTTCGAGGCAAAACCCAGGCGGTGCAGTACTGCTTCCAGCGCCACCAACGTCTGCATCACGCAGTCTTTGCGGGCGTTATACCCCATGGTGCCAATACGCCAGATTTTGCCCGCCAGCGGACCAAACGACGTGCCTATTTCAATCGAGAAATCGTTGAGCATCATCTGGCGTACCTGTTCGCCGTGAACGCCCTGAGGGATCACAACGCCAAGCACGTTATTCATGCGGTGATCCAGGTCGCCAAACACGTCCAATCCCATGCCCTGAATACCGGCCAGCAGCGCGCCGCCGTGCAGTTTGTGGCGCGCGATACTGTTATCCAGCCCTTCTTCAAGGATCACGCGGGCACATTCGCGGGCAGCAAAAAGCATACTGGTCGCTTCGGTGTGATGGTTCAGACGTTCCGGGCCCCAGTAGTCCATGATCATGCCGAGATCGAAATAGTTGGAGTAGATCATCTCCTCGTCGCCATCGGCGTGCTCAGCGGTGCGGATCCCCTCTTCGACACATTTACGGCGGCGGATCTGCTCTTCAAAGCGCGGGCTGAGGGTGACCGGCGAGCTGCCTGACGGACCACCGAGGCACTTTTGCAAACCGGCAGACACAGCGTCCAGGCCCCAGGCATCGGTTTCCATTGGGTTCCCGGCGAAAGAGGCCGTGGCGTCAGAGTAAAACAGCACGCCGTGGCGGCGGCACATCTCGCCGAGCTGTTCCAGCGGCTGTAACATGGTCGTTGAGGTGTCGCCCTGCACGGTCAGCAGCCAGCGCGGTTTGACCGATTTAATAGCGTCTTCGATCTGCTGCGGGTCAAACACCTCGCCCCACGGCACCTCAATGGTGTGGACTTCGGCGCGGCAGCGGCGGGCGATTTCGCACAGCAGATGACCGAAGCGGCCAAACACCGGCACCAGCACTTTATCACCGGGACGAATACCCGACAGCAGCACCGCTTCGATACCGGCGCGCGAGGTGCCGTCGATCAGGAAGGTCCACGGGTTGTCGGTTTTATACAGTGCGCGGTACAGCGCCATCACTTCATTCATGTAGCCGGTCATGACCGGATCGTACTGGCCGATCAGCTGGCTGCTCATCGCCCGCAGCACGCGCGGATCGGCGTTGATTGGCCCCGGCCCCATCAGCAGGCGGGTTGGCGGGTTGATTTGTCCGAGTTTCTGGATATCTAACATGATTGATCCTTATAGGTTTTATCAGACCGCAGCTTCGTTCAGGCCGCGTACCGAGGCAATAAACTGTTTTAATTCGGCGGTTTGCGGATTCGCAAACAGCGCCCGGCTTTCGCCCTGTTCCCACACGGTGCCCTGATGCATAAACACCACGCGGTCGCCCACTTCGCGGGCAAAATTCATTTCGTGCGTGACCAGGACCAGCGTCATGCCCTCTTTCGCCAACTGCTCAAGCACTTTCAACACTTCGCCCACCAGCTCAGGGTCCAGCGCCGAGGTGATTTCGTCGCACAGCAGCACTTTCGGGTTCATCGCCAGTGCGCGGGCAATGGCTACGCGCTGTTGCTGCCCGCCGGACAAATTGGCCGGGTAGTAATCCATACGATCTTCCAGACCGACTTTGGTCAGCATCTGCGCCGCCAGTTCGCGGCATTCGGCGGCGGATTTCTTCAGCACGCGGCGCGGTGCCAGCATGACGTTTTCCAGCGCCGTCATGTGCGGGAAAAGATTGAAGTTCTGAAACACCATGCCCACTGAGCGGCTGATTTCACGCGCCTGCGAATCGCGATGGGTGATGGTCATGCCGCCGAGTTTAATGCTGCCATCCTGATACCCTTCCAGCCCGTTGATACAGCGCAGCAGGGTACTTTTACCGGAGCCGCTGCGGCCAATGATGGAGATCACTTCGCCGCCGTCGATATCCAGATCCACACCTTTCAGTACGTGGTTCTGACCGTAATATTTTTGTACCTGGTTAATCGTGATCAACGGCATTATTTGGTTTCTCCACGCAAGGTTTTCTCGAGATAATGGCTGTACATCGAGAGCGGGTAACACATCAGGAAGTAGCCGAGCGCCACTAATCCGAACACTTTAAACGGCTCAAAGGTGACGTTGTTAAGCATCGTTCCAGCTTTCGTCAGTTCAACAAAACCGATAATCGATGCCAGCGCGGTGCCTTTGATTACCTGTACGGAAAAGCCGACGGTCGGCGCAATGGCAACGCGCAATGCCTGCGGGGCAATCACCCGCCATAACGTCTGACCAAAACTAAGGCCCAGACAGCGGCACGCTTCCCACTGGCCTTTCGGCAGCGCGTCGATACTGCCGCTCCAGATATCCACCAGATAGGCGCTGGTGTACAAAGTGAGCGCCAGCGCGGCGGCGGTCCAGGGACTGACGTCGATGCCAAACAGCCCGAGGCCGAAGAAAGCCAGAAACAGCTGCATCAGCAGCGGTGTCCCCTGAAACACTTCAGAGTACAGACGCACAAAACGCGTCGGCCAGCGCCCTTTACCCAGGCGCATCAGCAGCAGCGGTAAGGTCACCAGCGTGCCGCCGATAAACGCGGTCAGCGAAAGTAAAAGGGTCCAGCGCGCCGCCAGCAGCAGGTTGCGCACAATGTCCCAGTCGGTAAAGGTCATCATCAGCTGTAGCTCCCAAAGAAACGGCGTCCGGCGAACAGCAGCAGCTGGCGCATCACCACCGACAGCAGCAGGTAGAACAGCGTAGTGACCAGATACACCTCGAAGCTCAGAAAGGTGCGCGACTGAATCAGGTTCGCAGCGAAGGTCAGCTCTTCATAAGAGACCTGCGACACCACCGAAGAACCGAGCATCACGATGATGCACTGACTGACCAGCGCCGGATAAATACGTTTGAGCGACGGCGGCAGAACCACGCGCAAAAACGTCTGGCGGCGGGTCAGCCCCAGCACGCGCCCCGCTTCCCACTGGCCTTTCGGCGTCACCTGAATGCCGGCGCGGATAATTTCGGTGCTGTACGCACCCAGGTTAATCAGCATCGCCAGCAGGGCTGCCTCACCGGCGGTCATTTTCAGGCCAATGGCGGGCAGACCAAATACGATGAAAAACAGCTGCACGACGAAAGGCGTATTACGGATGGCTTCGACATAAATCCCCCATACCGTGCGCAGCGTTTTGTTATTGCCGCAGCGGATGGCGGCTCCGCAGATGCCCATCGCGACACCGCCAACCGTTGCCATCACCGTCAGCTCAATGGTGGTCCATAAACCGGCCAACAGCTCCGGCATGTACGGCCACAGCGCGCTAAAGTTAAGCTGATAGGTCATGAAAGATCCTCGTCAAACTGCGGATTACGCGCCGATGGAAGCCGGCAGCGGAGCCTTCATCCATTTTTCGGACAGCGTGTTCAGCGTCTTGTCTTTCACGCCTTCGGCAATCAGTGCATTCACTTTCTCTTTCAGCGCCGGTTCGTCTTTACGCAGGCCCACAAAACACGGCGAATCTTTCAGCATCACTTTGGATTCAGGCGCTTTGGCCGGATTCATACGGGCAATCGCCGCGACCACTAAGTTGCCGGTCGCGATGTACTCCACCTGCCCGGACAGATAGGCCGACAGCGTGGTGTTATTGTCTTCGTAACGCTGAATTTTGGCGTCTTTCGGTGCCACATCAGTCAGCGCCAGATCTTCCACCGCACCGCGGGTCACGCCGATGGTTTTGCCGGACAGCGCGTTAAGATCAGCCAGTTTGTCGCCTTTCGCCCCAAATACGCCAAGGAAGAACGGCGCGTAGGCGTTGCTGAAGTCGATCACTTTTTCACGCTCGGCATTTTTACCGAGGCTGGAGATCACCAGATCCACTTTGTCAGTTTGCAGATACGGCACACGGTTGGCGCTGCTGACCGGCACCAGCTGCAACTTAAGTTTCATTTTGTCGGCCAGATAATGCGCCATGTCGATGTCATAACCTTCCGGTTGCAGATCTTTACCGACCGACCCAAACGGCGGGAAATCCTGTGGGATGGCAACGCGCAACACGCCGCGCTTCTGGATATCCTGCAGCTGATCGGCCATCGCGCCCGATGCCTGCAGAACCAACATTGCCGCACCTGCCCATGCTAAAAGTCGCTTGTTCATGTTCATAGATTATCTCCGGTGATTGAGTTTGTGAAACGATAGATTCTTTTAACAGGCATTCTGCAACTAATGTGCCAACGCATGCGCTGGCAAAGAAAGAGAAGATAAGTCGGGGTTTATCGTGGTCAGACAGGGAAGCGGGAAAGCCCTCAGCCTGATAGAGAAGCAGGGAAAGCGCGTTTAGAGGGCGAAGCGTGCACTGAAACTGGGCGACGGCACCAACACAGCGCAGCTCAGCGCTGTTCCAGTTCGTCGAGGTCGCTGTAGAGGTCAGTAATTTGATGAATACGCTGGCGGCCGGAAGCCAACATTTCATGCAGCAGCGCGTTGCTCAGCAAATTCGCCAGACTCATGGCCGCAGAGTAAGAGTCAAACGCCGATACGCTGTCGAGCACGGCGGCCAGATGCCAGCGCGCCAGCGGCAACAGCGGCTGCGCCTGCGGTTCGCAAATCAGCAGCACCGGTACACCCAGCGTTTGCAGCTGCGTGAGAATTGCCCGCGCAGCCCGCGGACGCCGGCGGAAGGCCACAAAAATCACCACGTCCTGCGGCGTCAGATCCACCAGCTCTTCGGCCAGCGTCTGGCCCGGCTGCGGCATCATCAGCACGCCGGAACGCACCTGCAACAGCTGCTGGCGCAGGTGCAGCGCCACCGGATAGCTGTTGCGAAAACCCAGCAGACGCACCTGACGCGCCTGACTCAGCGCGGCGATCACCGCGCTGAACTGCTGCTCATCAATCTGGTTAATCCACTGGGTCAGGTTCGCCATCTCCTGCTTATAGTGGCGCGACAACAGCGTGTTGCCCTGCACGGCGTCGCGGCTGTCGGTCAGCGGCATCCCGCTCTGGCGCAGAGTGCGGACCTCATCGCGCATATCACGGTAGCTCGGATAACCCAGGCGTTTAAACAACCGGCTGACCGTGGCCTTGGAGACGTGACTCAGACGCGCCAGCTCTGCACTGTTGTAGCTCATCAGGTCATCTATATTGGCAAAGATAAAATCTGCCACCCGCTGCTCCTGCGGTGTCAGCGCCGGATAGTGGTCGCGCAGGCGTTCATCAATTTGTTTCATGTCCGACCCTTTTGTAACGGATGTTTCAGCGGAACATACCTGCCGGAGACTGACCAGCGCAAGCTAAATTATTGCGGAAAGCCAGCCAATACTGCCGATGTGGAACACCTCTTGCTTGCACTTATGACGAAAGAGCCAAAAAGATGCACTCCCTGCGTGCGTCGGCCCACAAAAAAGGTGTCAGGCATGATCAACAGTAACAGTTCACCGCTCGGTATGGCGGTCACCCCTCATCATCTCGCCAGTCAGAGCGCGCTGGCCGTATTGCGCGAAGGTGGCAATGCCATTGAAGCGATGGTGGCAGCAGCGGCGACCATTGCGGTGGTCTACCCACATATGAACGGTCTGGGCGGCGACGGCTTCTGGCTGATTGTGCCACCGCAGGGCAATCCGGTTGCCATCGACGCCAGCGGCGCCGCCGGAACCCACGCCACGCTCGATTTTTACGCAGGTGAAAGCCACATCCCGCACCGTGGCCCGAAAGCCGCCCTGACCGTGGCCGGAACCGTGGGCGGCTGGCAGGAAGCGCTGAAAATCTCCGCTGAATTTGGCGGCGAGCAAAAGCCGCTGTCCCGCCTGCTGCGTGATGCGATCCGCTACGCCGCCGACGGCATTCCGGTCACCGCCTCGCAGGAGGCCGCCACCCGCGCCAAGCGGCATGAACTGCACGATATACGCTCCTTCGCCGACGTTTTTCTGCCGAACGGGGAGGTGCCGCGTGCCGGTCAGCGTTTCACTCAGCCACAACTGGCTTCTACCCTTTCTATTTTGTGTGAAGACGGGCTGGACAGTTTCTACCGTGGCGAACTGGCCGCCAATATGGCCGCCGATATGCAGAAGCTCGGGATGCCGCTGACGCTCGACGATCTGGCGACTTATCGCCCGCAGCGCCGCATCCCGCTGCGCCTCAAACACAGCAAAGGGGAAGTGTTCAACCTGACGCCGCCGACGCAAGGCCTGGTGTCACTGGCGATCCTCGGCCTGACCGACCGTCTGCCGCTGGAGACGATGGACGAAGGCGCCACCATTCACAGCGTGGTGGAAGCCACCAAGCTGGCCTTCGGCCTGCGCGACCGCTTTATTACCGATCCGAAAATAATGACGCAGGACGCCCAGAGCCTGCTTGACCCGCACTATCTCGACGCACTCGCCACCCGCATCAATCCGCACTGTGCCGCCGGCTGGGGCCAGGGGAAAGGCCCCGGCGATACCGTCTGGATGGGCGTGATGGACAGCAGCGGGCTGGCAGTCTCCTTCATTCAGAGCATCTATCACGAATTTGGCAGCGGCGTGGTTCTGCCGGGCAGCGGCGTGCTGTGGCAGAACCGTGGCGCGTCATTCAGCCTCGACGCCGACCATCTGCTGGCACTCGCGCCCGGCAAACAACCCTTCCACACACTCAATCCGGCCGCCGCCCGTTTATACGATGGACGCACCATGGTTTACGGCTCGATGGGCGGCGACGGCCAGCCACAAACGCAGGCGGCGGTGTTTATCCGCCACGTGGTGCAGGGCCAGCCGTTACAACAGGCCATCAGCGGTCCGCGCTGGCTGCTCGGCCGCACCTGGGGCGAAAGCTCAGATTCATTGAAACTGGAAGGCCGCTTTGGCCATGCCACGCTGGCCGGGCTACGTCAGCGGGGGCATGAGGTTGAGCTGCTGCCTGATTTCAGCGAAGCCGTCGGCCACGCCGGTGCCATCGTGCGCCACACCAACGGGATGTTCGAAGGCGCATTTGACCCGCGCAGCAACGGCAGCGCCGCCGGTTTTTAATCAGCAAGGAGATAATATGAAAAACAGATCCGCCGCGACCGACTGGGCCGCGTATGTCAGCCAGATGGAGTCCGTTCTGGCACTGGAACTCGACGACGCACGTCGTCAGGAAGTGCTGGTGCAGTTTAGCCGCATTGCGCAAATGGCAGAGCCACTGATGGCGCTGCCGCTGGATCCGCGTCTGGAAATTGCCGGAGTGTATAGAGCATGAAATCCTGCGAAGATTTGACGATCAGCCAGTTGCATCATGCACTGCAAAATGGCGATGTGTCGGCCAGCGAAATTGCCAGCGCAACGCTGGATAACATCGAAAAGAGCGACCCAACGCTTAACGCTTTCACCCACGTCACACGTGACAGGATGCTGTGCGAAGCGGCGAAAATCGACCGGCTGCGCGCCAGCGGAGCCACATTGCCGCCCCTTGCTGCCGTGCCTTACGCGGTCAAAAACCTGCTCGATGTCGCTGGCGAAGTGACGCTGGCCGGAGCCAGCCTCAACAGCAGCAATCCGCTGGCGAAGCACGATGCCTGGACGGTATCGCGCCTGACCCGTCAGGGAGCGATGCTCTCCGGTATGCTCAATATGGACGCCTATGCCTACGGTTTCACCACTGAAAACAGCCATTACGGCGTGACGCGTAACCCGCGCGATATCAGCCGCATTGCAGGAGGATCTTCCGGCGGTTCCGCCGCTGCTGTGGCCGCCGGTCTGGTGCATTTCGCGCTGGGCAGCGATACCAACGGTTCGATCCGCGTTCCTGCCTCGCTCTCGGGGATTCTTGGTCTGAAACCCACCTTCGGGCGGATTTCGCGCAGCGGCAGCCAACCGTTTGTTGCGAGTCTGGATCACATCGGCCCGCTGGCGCGCTGCACCGCCGATTTGTCGCAGGTGTACGACGCCATGCAGGGCTCGGATCCGCAGGATGCTTTTCAGGCCGATAAACCCAATACCGAAACGTTCAGCCGCCTGACCCACGGTCAGCAGGGGTTACGCACGGCGGTGCTCGGCGGATATTTTTCGACCTGGTGCGACGACGACGCCAAAGCGGCCGTGCAACTGGTGGCAAAAGCGCTGGAGGCGCAGGAGACAGTAGAAATCCCGCAGGCCGAACTGGCCCGCTCGGCGGCGTTTCTGATCACCGCCTCCGAGGGCGGCAACCAGTATTTACCGCTGTTACGCAGCATTCCGCAGCAGTTTGAACCGTTGTCACGGGAACGCTTATTAGCCGGAGCGATGATCCCTGCGGCGTGGTATGTTCAGGCCCAGCGTTTCCGCCACCAGTTCCAGCAACAGGTTTTACCGCTGTTCGAGCATTGGGACATTCTCATTGCGCCGTCCACGCCCTGTAGCGCCACGCTGATTGGTCAGGAAACGATAAGAATTAACGACGCCGATCTGCCCACCCGCGCCAGCATGGGTATGCTGACGCAGCCGATATCTTTCCTCGGCCTGCCGGTGGTGTCGGTGCCACTGATGACCGCCAGCGGTTTACCGATAGGCTTACAGCTGATCGCTCCGCCGTGGCGGGAAGACCTCTGTCTGCGCGCCGCCTGGGCGCTCGAACAACAGGGTTTGGTGAAGCTATTGGCCTCACCGGTGACAGCATAAATTAACCAGAGAACGCAGAATGAAAACTGACAATATCGACCGCCCGGCCATTCTGGCCGAAATGAACGCGGCGTTTTATCGTTACGAACAGGCGCTGATCAGTAATGACACCGACGTGCTCGACGAATTGTTCTGGCATGATCCGCGCACTGTGCGCTTTGGCGCAGGGGAAAATCTTTACGGCATCGACGCCATCCGCGCCTTCCGAGCTTCCCGCCCGGCCCAGGGGTTGGATCGCGATTTGATCAATACCACGATCACCACCTTCGGGGATGATATGGCTATCGCCAGTACCGAGTTTCGGCGCGAAGGGACTGACCGTGTTGGTCGTCAACAACAGACATGGGTGAAGATGCCAAGTGGCTGGAAAATTGTTGCTGCGCATGTGAGCCTGATGGTTTGACCGAACCATTGGCGGTTCAGCTTTGGAAAACTGAGGAAGCTTTTTAAATTCAAATTCAAGGTCAAGGTCGTGGGCTCGCCGCCCACACTGGCCCAAAGGGTTTTAAACGAAACCCTTTGGAATCCTGCGTTTTTTTGCGCTGAAGCCTCGCAGCTTCGCTAAAGCGGGATGGACGTGTTTCAGTCACCATGGTGATAGCCGCAAACTCCGCCGCTCCGCGGTTCTCTCATTGCGGGTTACAACCCGCGCAAACTGACGCGCGGTTTTCCACCTCTTATTCGACGTCGTTTTGAATGCGGCCCGAGCTTTTTTAAATTCAAATTCAAAACCCGATCTGCTTTTGTCTTTTCAAAAAGCCAAGGCCGCGTTCAAAAATGTCACCGGCAAGTCGGTGGCGAGACAACGGGTTTATCGTTGGCTCAAACCCGCAGCCGGGAATCGCGGAGCGATGACATTTTGCGGCTATCGCGTCGGTACCTGAAACACGGCCATTGTGACCTGCGCAGCTGCTGTTTTTAAAAGAGCGTAGAGTCCAGAGACCCGCGCGACTGCGGGTCTCTGGTCGGTGTGGGCCGACGCCCACGACCTTGAATTTGAATTTGAATTTAAAACTCGTGATTAAACACCGAAATGTTTAGTCCAGTGATCCGCGATCTCCTGCCGCTTGCAGATCCAAACCCTGTCGTGCGATTCGACATAATCGAGAAATCGCTGTAAGGCCCGAAAGCGTCCCGGACGCCCGAGGATCCGGCAGTGCATGCCGATCGACATCATCTTCGGTGAGGCTTCACCCTCTTCATACAGCACGTCGAACGTGTCTTTCAGATAAGTGTAAAACTGCTCGCCGGTGTTGAAGCCCTGCGGGGAGGCGAAGCGCATATCGTTAGTTTCTAAGGTGTAAGGGATCACCAGATGCTGTTTGATTTCGCCACTGTCGAGTTTGACCGGCGTCCAGAACGGCAGGTCGTCGCCGTAGTAGTCGCTGTCGTACTGGAAACCGCCAGATTGTGCCACCAGCTGGCGGGTATTCGGGCTGTCACGACCGGTGTACCAGCCGAGCGGGGCTTTCCCGAACAAGTCAGTGAGAATGGCGACCGCTTTTTGCATGTGCGCAGCTTCCTGCGCCTTACTCATGTCCTGGTAGTGGATCCATCGCCAGCCGTGGCTGACTACATCGTAGTCGGCCGCTTTGATCGCGCTGACGATTTCCGGGTTGCGTGCCAGCGCCATCGCGACGCCGAAAATGGTCAGCGGCAAGCCGCGCTTTTCGAACTCATTGTGAATGCGCCAGAAACCGGCGCGTGAACCGTATTCGTAGAGGGAATCCATCGACATATGGCGGTCAGGGAAACTCGCCGCACCGATGATGTCAGACAGAAACTGCTCAGATCCGGCGTCACCGTGGAGGACATTATTCTCACCGCCCTCTTCGTAGTTCAAAACAAACTGCACCGCGATGCGCGCATTCCCCGGCCAGCTGGCGTGGGGCGGGCGTCCGGCGTAACCAATCAGGTCACGCGGGTAGTTTTCAGTAAAACGGTAGTCAATGTCAGGCATGCTGCTCCCTCATATTCAGATCCTTAAAGCGTCCCGAAAGCGGCTTTGGCAGCGGGAAATCCAGATCGCCATGTTTACTGGTGGTCAGGCGCAGCGCGGCCAGTGATTCGATCATTTTGACCGCCGCACTGACGCCATCGATCACCGGGATCCCCAACTCCAGCGTCAGCTCCTGCGCCAGATCCGCCATGCCACCGCAGCCAAGGACGATCGCCCCGCTGCCGTCGGATTTTTTGGCGGCAATGCACTGCTCGCGCACTTTCTGCTGCGCCAGCCCGCTGCCATCTTCCAACGACAACACAGGCAGATCGATGGCGTGCAGCGCTGCGCAGTGACGCTCAAAACCGTATTGATGAAGCAGGTGGCGGGCGATGGTCAGGGTGCGTGGTAAGGTCGTGACGATGGAAAAACGCGTCGCCAGCAGGGTCGCCATATGCATGGCGGCTTCCGCAATGCCAATCACCGGCGCGCGCGCCAGTTCACGCGCCGCCAGCAGACCCGGATCGCCGAAGCAGGCAATAATATGCCCGTCAACGCCCGTATCTCGCCCGGATTTCACCTGCTGCAAAACGCCGATGGCCGCAATAGCTTCATCAAAATGGCCTTCAATCGACGGCGCACCTTCTGCCGGACAGACCGCCAGAATGTCAGTGCCCGGTGCGGCAACCTGACGGGCAGTGGCCGCCATCACTTCCGTCATCGCCAGACTGGTATTCGGGTTGATCAGTTGTATACAAAGTGATCGTGAAGTTGTCGACATCAGCCTGGTTCCTTATTGGTTTGCGCCGTGTGCCCGGCAAACAGATGCATAAAGTCCGGCGTTTCGCCGTGGTGCGGTTCAAAGCGCAGGCTGGCAAGGATGTGGTCAAAATGGTACGCCATACTGTCGGCCAGCCCCTGAACATCGCGTTTTTTCAGTAAAGCGATCAGGTCATCGTGATCGGTGCAGCGACAGCCCTGCTGCCACGGCGCGCCCCAGGCGGCAATCGCCAGTGAGGATCGCAAGGTGAGCTGCGACACCGTTTCGGTCAGCACTTTGTTGCCGGAGACGGCCTGTAACTGCACGTGAAAGGCTGCGGAGAGGCGGATTGCCGCTGAGCCGTTTCTCTCTTCGTGCGCGCGTTTCTCCTCCTCCACCAGCTTTTTGAGCGCCGCCAGATGCGGCGGCTGGCAGTGGGCGATAACCTGCGGCAGGTTGGCGCACTCCAGAATTTTTCGCGTGGAGAACACATCGCGGGATTCATCGGCATCCGGCGTGGTGACGTGCGCACCACGTTTGGGCAGCAGCGTCACCAGCTGCACCGCCGCAAGGCGCTGCAATACGCGGCGGATACCGGTACGGCTGACAGAAAATGCCTGCGCCAGCGCCTCTTCAGGCAATTTACTGCCGGGCAAAAGCTGATGTTCAACGATCGATTTCACCAGCGCGTTGTAGATATGGTCGTCCTTATCCTCGGTAAAGTAGGCCGTATTCAGCCCGTTCCAACTGGTCATTGCTGCCACTCCGGTTTTCAATGGTGAGCCGTTTGAATGATTAATCGTATACGTTAAAACTAATTATTGTATACAAAAAAACAATTATGGCCTGGATCCTGCACTGCATTCGTGACGGCTTTATTTTTTGGACCGCCGCCTTTGCGGCTTCCCTTTTTCGACACGGTGTTTATGACAGGAGCACGATTTATGCCAAACCAGGAAATCTCTTCCGCCAGTGCCTCGCCGGAAATGAGCGCGGGCATTATTAAACCGCATTACAGCCCGCGGTTGTGTAATGACGATTTAGCCCCAACCCGCCACCAAAACTGGAGCTGGTACAATATATTTTCTTTCTGGATGTCGGACGTGCACAGTATGGGCGGCTACGTGGTCGCAGCCAGCTTCTTCGCGCTGGGCCTGTCGAGCTGGCAGGTGCTGCTGTGTCTGTTGTGCGGGATCTGCATCGTGCAGGTGTGTGCCAATCTGGTGGCGAAACCAAGCCAGCAGGCTGGCGTACCTTACGCGGTAATTTGCCGTCAGGCATTTGGCGTGTTCGGTGCCAATATTCCGGCGGTGATCCGCGGGCTTATCGCTTTCGCCTGGTACGGGATTCAGACCTATCTGGCGGCCAGCGCACTGATGCTGGTGCTGCTAAAATTCTTCCCGTCACTGACACCGCTGACCGTGCCTCACTGGCTGGGGCTGTCAGCCATGGGCTGGATCTGTTTTGGCATTATGTGGGTGTTGCAGGCGATGGTGTTCTGGCACGGCATGAGTGCGATTAAACGCTTTATCGATATCGCCGGGCCTGCGGTCTACGTGGTGATGCTGATGCTGGCGGGATGGATTTTGTATAAAACCGGCCTGAGCAATATCTCTTTCACTCTGTCGAGCAAAACGCTGACCGTCGGCCAGCAGGGCTGGGAAATGCTCACCGCGACCGCGCTGGTGGTCTCTTATTTCTCCGGCCCGCTGCTCAACTTTGGCGATTTCTCCCGCTATGGTAAGAGCATGAGCGAGATCCGCCGTGGTAACCGCTGGGGTCTGCCGTTTAACTTCCTGCTGTTCTCCATTGTGACCGTGGTGATTGTGTCCGGTACCCAGTCGCTGTTCGGCCAGATGATCACTGACCCCATTGAAACCGTCAGCCGCGTGGGCAACAGCGTCGCGGTGGCGCTCGGCCTGCTGACGATGATTATCGCCACCATCGGCATTAATATCGTGGCAAACTTCGTGTCACCGGCCTTTGACTTCTCTAACTGTTCACCGCAGAAAATCAGCTTCCGTACCGGTGGTATGATCGCCGCCGTCGGCTCCGTGCTGCTGACACCGTGGAACTTGTTCCAGTCACCGGAGATCATCCACTACACGCTGGACGTACTGGGTGCCTTTATCGGGCCGTTATTTGGTATTCTGCTGGCGGATTATTATCTGATTAAGCGCGGCCATATGGACGTTGACGCCCTGTTCAACGCCACACCGTCCGGCCGTTACTGGTATAAAAACGGTTTCAACCCGAAAGCCATTATGGCGCTGGTACCTGCGGTACTGATTGGCCTGTTCATCAGTTTTACGCCGGAGCTGCACCCGGTGGCAAACTTCAGCTGGTTTATCGGCGCGTTTCTGGCCGGCGGCAGCTACCGCTTCATTGCCCGTCATGACCGTGCGGCCAGCCCGTCAGTGGGCTTTATACAGGCAGAAATGAGCAAAGAGTGATCTTCTGTGTGATCCTCAGATACCTCCGCCGCCGGAGCACATTGCCGGCGGCATTTTTCTACGTCAGTTCCGCGCATTCTTTCTTCCCCTTCCGTTTTGCCTTCTTTTGTTAATCACTCCCCTGCTTTATATTTTGCGCAACGATCTTGGTTTCAATGGTCCCAAATATGGCTGTGGATTAGGCGAATGAAGGTCTGTCTCAACTGCCACCGGAAGATCTCGACGCGATCGCGATCTATCTGACTTCGTTCCATAGCCTGAAAGCGCCAGCAGATAAAGCAGAGAGTCTGAACCAGCAGGCCGAAGCGAAAGTCGAACCGCTGACCAGCGAGGGCGCGCAGATGGTCGGTGTCCGTCCTTCCCTTGCGCTCAACACCAATCTGTATGCCGCGTCGCCGGATAACGCCATCAGGGGGGTTCTGGACGGTATTCAGAACCCGGCCAAAGCCGATCTTAGTTTTAGCCTGCCTTCAGACATAACCTGAGCGATGCACAGATTGCAGTATTGCTGAATTATTTACGTGAAGAGTACGCCGGGAAACCCCCGTGGAGCGATCTGCAAAAGCGGGTAATGGAGCGGAGAGCGGAAACTGAAAGGAAGTAAAAACAACGAAGCCCTGAGTTATTACTAACTCAGGGCTTCTGAATGTTGGCGGAACGGACGGGGCTCGAACCCGCGACCCCCTGCGTGACAGGCAGGTATTCTAACCAACTGAACTACCGCTCCGCGCTGTGTTCTGGTTAAGAACGGAGCGGATATTAAGGAATGGCTCACATTACGTCAATGCTTTTCCTGACATTTTGTGCCAAGTGCGCAGTTTTTCCACAAGCCGCACAATTTCACGACAATCGCTTACTCTTCTGCCGCCGGCTGAGGACGCCACAAGCAACTCCCGCCCTTCTTCATGACCAGATCCAGCCTCTCTTCGTGCCAGATGATTTCCTGATCGCTTGCGCGGATCACTTTCAGCCCGGCCGCCGGTCGGGTGACGCGCTGCGTTCCCTGCCCGTCCGCGCCGGTTTTCTGGTCGCCTTCATGGGAAAATTTCATGATGGTCTGACCGCCGGTCATCATCAGATAGACTTCTGAGAGGATCTCGGAGTCAAGCAACGCGCCGTGCAGAGTACGTTTGCTGTTGTCTATCAGGTAGCGATCGCTTAATGCGTCGAGGCTGTTGCGCTTGCCGGGGAACAGTTTGCGCGCCATCTGCAAGGTGTCAGTGATTTTGCAGAAGGTGTCGGTTTTCGGGATACCGCGCCCGAGCATACCGAATTCGTAATCCATAAAGCCGATGTCGAACGATGCATTATGGATGACCAGTTCGCCACCGCGAATGTACTCAAGAAAATCGTCAGCAATGTCGGCGAAGGTCGGTTTATCGGCCAGAAATTCGTCACTGATGCCGTGAACGCCGAAGGCTTCGGGATCCACCAGACGGTCAGGTTTGAGATAAACGTGGAAATTCCGCCCGGTCAGGCGACGATTG
This sequence comes from uncultured Enterobacterales bacterium, assembly GCA_963519305.1. Lineage (GTDB taxonomy): Bacteria > Pseudomonadota > Gammaproteobacteria > Enterobacterales > Enterobacteriaceae > Ewingella. Next base: position 22,886 of record CAUQMS010000023.1, on the reverse strand, counting down.
ATCACCTCAACGGCACCGATTTCGATAATGCGGTGTCCCTCGTAATGGACGCCGAGTTTGTTCATACCGGTGGTTTCGGTATCGAGAACGATTTGTCTGGTAGGGGAAGAAATCATATTGCAGTGCTCGCAGCGCTCGTTTATGTCAGACTTGGCTTTTACATTCTGCGGATGAGTCTACCAGAGATGACCAAACAGGTAGAAATTTTCACCGACGGCTCCTGCCTTGGCAACCCGGGCCCCGGTGGTTTTGGCGCAATCTTGCGCTACAAGCAACACGAAAAAGAGTTTAGCCTCGGCTTTCATCTGACCACCAATAACCGCATGGAGATGATGGCGGCGATTGTGGCGCTGGAAGCCCTGAGTTCACCGTGTGAAGTGACGCTCAGCACCGACAGCCAGTATGTCCGTCAGGGTATCACCAGTTGGATCCACAACTGGAAAAAACGCGGCTGGAAAACAGCGGACAAAAAACCGGTGAAAAATGTCGATTTATGGCAGCGCCTCGATGCCGCCATTCAGGGACATACGCTGAACTGGATGTGGGTTAAAGGCCATGCCGGACACCCGGAAAACGAGCGATGCGACGTGCTGGCAAAAGAGGCGGCAGGCAATCCGACGCTCGACGATGTGGGTTACAAGCCCGAAAGTTAAGCCATGTATATAAAGCGTTAGCCCCCTCGTTTTCCACCTTCTCCTCTTCTGGGGAGAAGGTGCATCCCACGTAACTTTTACTCTTTATGATCCTTACGATAGCTCTTGCTGCTTGCCCCGACGGCCTGCTGAATGGTCTGGCGCCGCGCCGGTACTTTTTTAGCCGTTGGCGTCAGCGGCAGCGTGCGTTTGCGCGCGACGATCACCGTCATGCACCCGAGCGCCGGAAGGTGTGTACTGAGCATTTCCCCGCCTTTCTGACACCAGGGCAGTACCTGAAAACGGGTTTTGAACATCACTTCGTAATTGAGTAACCCCAACCAGTCGAGCAGCCGCATCTGGGTAAACATCCGGCTGGCATAAGGCTGGCGCTGACGGAAAAACGGCATCATTTTCCCCACCCCCAGCAAACTCAGCGGGTTGAAACTGCTCATTACCAGCCAGCCATCGTCAATCAACACGCGATCCACTTCACGCAATATCCTGTGTGGATCTTCGGCATAAGCTAAAGTATGAGCGAGCAGGCAGGCATCGACGGATTTATGGGCGAAAGGAAGCTGATAGGGATCGCCCTTTACATGGAGGTTTGGTCCCGTTTCATCGAAATTAACCTGATGCGAAATCGGGCAACTGCTGGTATCAATCTCTGCACTCAAATTGCCAATCTTTAACAGGTGAAAACCGTAAAACTTGCCCCACCAGGCTTGCAGATGTTGCTCAAGCGCGGCACGGTAATACTCACCACAGGGGATATCTTCCCATGAAGCCGGTGCAGTGATTTTTTTACGTGTGCGGGCTGGTTGCATATTTATTCCGTCTTTCAAGCGTTTGCCAAAGAGAGCTACCTATGAATCTTATCAGTATTCCCGCGTTGCAGGACAATTACATTTGGTTATTGGATGACCAGAACGGCCACTGTTTGATTGTCGATCCCGGTGAAGCAGCCCCGGTGCTGAATGCTTTAAAAACACGCAATTTGACCCCCACTGCCATCCTGCTCACCCATCATCATCATGACCATGTAGACGGGGTAAACGAGATTTTGGCGCACTTTCCTGCGTTAAAAGTGTACGGCCCGGCGGAGATTTCCGACAAAATTGGTCGGATAATTCTTAAAAATGGCGATGAGGTCGAAGTCGGGGGGGTTAAGTGGCGCATTTTTGCTACGCCCGGGCATACATTAGGTCATATTTCATACTACAGCGCGCCTTATCTGTTCTGCGGAGACACGATGTTTTCCGCCGGATGCGGCCGCCTGTTCGAAGGCACAGCCGAACAAATGTACCAGTCGTTTCAACAGTTAGCTCAGCTTCCTGATGAAACTTTAGTCTGCGCGGCCCATGAGTATACTCTCTCAAATCTTAAGTTTGCCCGGTCAATACTACCGGATGACGATGATATTGATTCTCATGAACAGAATGTGCAGGAAATGCGGAAAAATGGACAGCCTTCCCTGCCCACAACCCTCGGTTTAGAGCGTAAAATTAACCTTTTTTTACGATGCGATGATATTGATTTACAAAACAAATTAAAGCTTAACGATCCGTTAAAACATGCTTGGCAGGTTTTTGCCCATCTAAGGCAACTCAAGGACAGCTTCTGATGCCCAAGGTTGCCTTTTTGGACTAAGCAAAGTATTATCGTCTGTCTTTTAAGCAACTGTTGACACACACATGAAGGCAAAAGCGATAATATTCGCCTCCGTGTTGCTGGTGGGTTGTCAGGCGTCCAGGCAGGACGTGAAGATACCCGAACAGCATGCACAGAGTTTGTCTTCGGCAAGTCAAAGTGAAGCAGGAGAGTACACAGATGATGGCCGAGTGGTCTCGGCGCGATGGTTGAACAGTGACGACTCCATTGCGCAAACAAATCTGTGGAACTTCATTGGCGACGAGCTGAAGATGAAGGTTCCGGAAAATTCCCGGATCCGTGAGCAAAAAGTAAAATACTTAAAACATAAGAGCTATCTCCACGATGTAACATTACGGGCAGAGCCGTACATGTACTGGATCACCGAGCAGATTAAGAAACGTAATATGCCGATGGAACTGGTACTGCTACCCATAGTGGAGAGCGCTTTTGATCCAAAGGCCACCTCATCAGCCAACGCTGCGGGGCTGTGGCAGATTGTTCCCCAAACGGGTCGCAATTATGGTTTGAAACAGAACCAATGGTATGACGGTCGTCGCGATGTTGTGGCTTCGACAACGGCAGCCCTTGATATGATGCAAAACCTGAACAAAATGTTTGGTGGTGACTGGTTACTGACCATTGCCGCGTATAACAGTGGTGAAGGCCGAGTAATGCAAGCGGTTAAAGCCAATAAAGCAAAAGGTAAACCGACTGATTTTTGGTCATTGTCGCTTCCCCGTGAAACGTCAATTTACGTGCCGAAGATGTTGGCCCTGAGCGATATCTTAAAAAATAGTAAAAAGTACGGGATCAGCTTACCGACGCCGAGCAAAGACCGCGCCTTAGCGCGTGTTGAAGTGGGGCAACAGATGCAGTTAACTCAGGCGGCTGAGATGGCGGGCATGTCACTGACTAAGTTGAAATCGTTCAATACTGGTTACAAGCAGAATGTAACGGCGCCTAATGGCCCTCACTACATTGTGTTACCGACGGCGCATGCTGCGCAGTTAAAAGATTCTCTGGCTGATGGCGATATCGCTGCGGTTCAGGAAACTCGGCTGGCCAGCAACACACCATCGGGTGCAAAAGCCTACAAGGTTCGCAGTGGCGATAGCTTGTCTGGAATAGCAGCCCGACTGAATGTGAAGACCCGTGATTTACAGCGTTGGAACAATTTGCGCTCAGCAAGCGCGTTAAAAGTTGGGCAAACCCTGCAAGTGGCGGACAACAGCGTCAGTTCTGTAAGCAGTAATGGTGGCAGTGTTACGTATCAGGTTCGTAAAGGGGATTCATTGGCGAGTATTGCCAAGCGTCACGGCGTCAACATCAAAGATGTGATGCGCTGGAACGCGGGTGCCGATAATCTTCAACCCGGCAATAAACTGACGCTGTTCGTCAGCAATAAGCTAACGCCAGACACCTGATGCTCTCTGCGCATCATGCATAAAAAAGCACCCTTTGCGGGTGCTTTTTTTTGTCTTGAATCCGACACTCACAGCGCGACAGGGATCTCACTCTTCTGCGCCAGAAACTCCACCAGCAGCGGGTTATGATCGGACGCCTGAGTTTCCATCACCGTGGCGTTGGTCACGCTCAAATCACGGTAGAAAACAAAGTCCAATGGCCGCCCAAACGCGCGACGGCGCAAATCTGAAGGGAACCTGACTTCCTGCAAGCGAATGTTATTTGCAAAGCCAAACAAGGCATTGATGCGCTGACGGCTCCAGGCATTGAAGTCCCCCGCCATCACCACCGGCCCTTTATGATGGGCAATCTGCTCACCAATGGTCTCCAGCTGCTTACTGTAGACATCAACGCCGATACTGAAATTCACCGCATGGATGTTCACCACCATCAGTAAACGCCCGTCCAGCAGCGGATAAACTGTCACCAGTGCCGATTTCGCCAGCCGTAACAGCGGCTCACGCTCACGTAGCGGGCAGCAGTAAACCGGATGCGCGGCAGAGAGCGTCATGACGCCAGAGGGATGCTGAGGCAGCATATAGGCCGGAACCTGATCGGCTGCCAGATAATGCGATGTCGCAAAGCGGATCAGCTCCGGCGTGGTCTGTGCTTCCTGCAGCAGCACCAACTGAGCATCTTTGCCGAAACCTTGCAGCACTGAAAGCCAGTTGGCCCGTTGCTGTTTGAAAATGTTCCACACCATCACGCGCAAAGTGTTTGAATCGGGCAGCGCGGCGCCGGGAGGTAATCCAGATCCTAAATGTGCCAATGCACCTGGAAATATTTGCTCGACCGGTTGACCTGCAACATACCGCATTGCATATGTTCTTTTCGGCACGCTTATCGCCTATTCACCCATTAAAAATCATGCTGTTCGAATAGCCCCGACAGCGGATGTTTCAGTATACGCCCGTCAGTGCTCAGACCAAATCTGTTTACAATCGTATACAACCTGGTCACATCTGATGGTTACGCTCTGTTATCAAAGTAGCATAGGTTAGCAGGAAATGATTTTAGGGGCGCAAGTGGCTATCGGATGAGGAAATTATCCCTATAAAAAATGGCCCACCGCCGGGGTGAGCCATTTAAAGCAAAGAGGGGGATGTATTAAGCGATTGCCGCAGCCTGAGATTTTTTATCCAGATGGCCGCTGAGACGGGTCAACAGCAGCGCCCCCAGAACAATCACCGCACCAATCCACGGCGTCTGCGCCAGACCGATGGTTGATACCACCTGCCCGCCAATCACCGAACCCAGCGCAATACCGACGTTAAAGGCAGCAATGTTCAGGCCGGAAGCCACATCCACTGCGTTCGGCGTCACCTCTTCCGCTTTCTGCACTACATAAACCTGCAAGCCCGGCACGTTGCCGAAGGCAAAGACGCCCATCGCCAGCAGCGTGATCAGCGCCGGAATACTAATGCCCGAGGTAAACTGGAAAACCATCAGCAGTACGGCCAGTGCTGCAAAGATAATGGTCAGTGCTTTGACGGCGCCGTGTTTATCGGCCAGTTTGCCGCCCCAGATATTCCCGATAGCCACTGAAATACCGTAGGCCAGTAAAATCCAGCTCACCATACCGGCCGAGAAACCAGCCTGTTCCTGCATCATCGGAGCCAGGAAGGTGAAGGTGGTGAACACACCGCCATAGCCGAGGGCGGTGATGGCGAAGATCAACATCAGACGCGGATTCATCAGCACCTTCACCTGATCGGCAATCCGCGCTGCCGGGCTGTTTTTAATGGTGTTTGGCACCAGAATAGCGCTGGCAATAATCGCAATCACACCAATCAGTGATACCGCGAGGAACGTCTCTCTCCAGCCGAAGTGTTGGCCGATAAAGGTCCCGAGCGGTACGCCGGTGACCAGCGCCACGGTCAGCCCGCCAAACATCAGGGCGATAGCTGACGCAGCTTTCTCTTTGGATACCAGACTGGTGGCAATCGTCGAGCCAATCGAGAAGAACACGCCGTGTGCCAGACCGGTCAGCAGCCGGGCGGCCACCAGCGTGCCATAATTCGGTGACTGCCACGCCAGCAGGTTACCGAGGGTGAACAACACCATCAGGCCAATCAGCAGCGCTTTACGCGGTATGCGGCCGGTCAGCGCAGTCAGAACCGGAGCGCCAACGGCCACACCCACGGCATAAATAGACACCAGTAAACCGGCGGACGGAACAGAAACCCCGAGCTGCTGCGCGATGGTCGGGATAAGCCCGACGATCACGAACTCGGTGGTTCCTATCGCAAAGGCACTGATGGTCAGTGCTAATAATGCAAGCGGCATAACCTTACTCCACAATGAATATCGATTTGATGGCGCCTATTATCTGCCTGTGCTTAAATGACAGAAACAGCCAAAGTATCAAATGATTTCTGCTGGAGTAACAACAATGAAAGCCAGTTCGGAAGAGTTAATTACCTTTGTCACCGTGGTGGAAACCGGCAGTTTCAGCCGTGCCGCTGAACAGCTGGAGCAGGACAACTCGGTGGTCAGCCGCACCGTTAAACGCCTGGAGCAAAAGCTCGGCATCACCCTGCTCAACCGCACCACCCGGCAGATCAACCTGACGCACGAAGGCGAGCGCTACTTTGTGCGCGTCCAGAAGATTTTGCAGGATATGGCCGCCGCCGAGGATGAACTGCTGGAGCACCGTGACGTTCCGCAGGGTTTGCTGCGCGTTGACGCCGCCACGCCGGTCATTTTGCACGTTATCTCCCCGCTGGTTGCCGAGTTCACAGAGCGCTTCCCTAAGATGTCGCTGGCGCTGTTTTCATCGGAAAGTAATATCAATTTGATTGACCAGAAGGTGGACGTGGCGATACGTGTGGGCGAACTGGAGGATTCCAGTCTGCGGGCGCGCAAATTGATGCTGAGCTATCGCAGCGTGCTGGCCTCTCCGGCCTATCTCGAAAAATGGGGTGTGCCGAAAAATGCCGACGACCTGAAAAATCATCGCTGCATCGGCTTTAATGAAGTCCTCGCGCTGAATAAATGGCCGCTGCTGTGCGCCGATGGTCAGCAATTGACCATCACGCCGTTTATCAGTTCCGGCAGCGGTGAGACGCTGCGTCAGCTCTGCCTGCGGGGCAACGGCATCGCCTGCCTGTCGGATTTCATGACGCAGCCGGATGTACAGCGCGGAGATTTGGTGGAATTACTGGTGCCGGACATTATGCGCATAGCCATGCCGCTGCACGCGGTCTATTACAGCGACCAGACGGTTAGCACGCGCATTCGCTGTTTTATCGATTTCCTCAGCGAGAAACTGAACCCGGTATCCCCGCCGTAAAACGAAAAACCCACGCCAAAGTGTGGGTCAGATTTCAATTCACAATGATGGCTGGCAGGTTTAATCCCACTCAGGCGCCAGACCTTCCGGGCTGACCAGACGGCCGTTGCGCTCCAGCGCAGCGATGTCAGCCATATCGGTTTCGGTCAATTTCAGCTGCTGTGCCAGCAGGTTGCTTGCCAGGTTTTCACGCTTGGTCGAAGACGGGATCACCGCATAACCCAGTTGCCGCGCCCAGGCCAAAACCACCTGCGCCGGAGTCGCGTTATGGCGCGCAGCGATGGCAATAATAGTTTCATCTTTCAGCGCTTCACCATAAGCCAGTGTCATGTATGACGTCACAGCAATACCGTTTTTACGGGCAAAATCCACCACGGTCGGGTTTTGCAGGAATGGCGACAGCTCAATCTGGTTGGTAGCAATGGCATCTGCGCCCACGGCGTCGATAGCTTCCTGCATCAGCGCAACCGTAAAGTTGGAGATACCAATTTCACGGGTCAGGCCGAGGTTTTTGGCTTCCACCAGCGCGTGCATGGTTTCTGCCACGCTGACGGCGTTGCCCGGTGACGGCCAGTGGATCAGCGTCAGATCAACGTAATCGGTTTTCAGTTTGCTCAGGCTCTCTTTCAGGCTGGTGATCAGCTTGTCTGCGCCAAGGTTTTCGGTCCAGATTTTGGTGGTGACGTACAGCGACTCACGTGCGACACCACTTTCCGCCAGCGCTTCGCCGACTGCCGCTTCATTACCATAAATCTGTGCGGTATCGATGGCGCGGTAGCCCAGTTCCAGCGCAGTGGAAACTGAAGCTTTTACGACTTCATCTTTCAGGCGAAACGTACCAAGACCGAATGCAGGGATGCTCATATTTTCTCTCTTATTAAAGGTAAGTCCGGCGAACCGGTAAATCTGATGCGGAGAGTATGAACGGGGATTTCATGGATAAAAACGACAGGTACGTCACAAGACTTTTGATTTTAGAGCATTAATCACGGGGAGAGACAGAGCGGTAACAGGTCCAGTTTTCGGCAGGAATAAAGCCAGCTGGCGGCAAAATAGTCTCCGGCAATGCCAGCGCTACCGCGTGCCCCTGCCAGTTGGCTGACCAGAGCTGCCCGCCGCTTACCCCTGTGGCGGTAAAACGTAATTGCAGTGGATTTATGGCGACAGATGCCATCTCCCAGACGCTGCGCCCCTGCTGTTTCAGCCAGGCTTCGCGCAGGCTCCATAATGTCCAGAAAGCTTCCAGCGGCACATGATGTTCGCTCAGCCATTGGTTTTCATCGGTGCTGAAAAGTGCCTGTGCCAGTGCAGGCCAAGATGGGCGCGGGCGAATAGCCTCCACGTCACAACCAATCTCGCCCTTCTCACACAGTGCCAGCACCACGAGGCCGGCGCTGTGGCTGAGGGAAAAGTGCGGCAGCGTGGCATCCGCAAATGCCGGTTTTCCTGACGCAGAGAGCGTGACGGCAGGCAACATCCATTGACCGTATTGCCTGAACATGGCGTCCGCCAGCAGCGCCCTGCCGGTCAGAAACTGGCGGCGGCGAAGCGCGGTGAACTGGCCGGAACTGGCCAGCACGTCATCCGGTAAGCGCCCGAGAGGGAGATCATCACCGATGGTCGCAGTCAGCAGCTGGCACATCGTTAAGGCCAGCGTTTGAAAATCAGCGACGTATTAATGCCGCCGAACGCGAAGTTGTTGGACTGAATAAATTCGGTCTGAATGGCGCGCGGTCCGCCCATGATGTAATCCAAATCACCGCAAGCCGGATCGGGCTCGATCAGGTTGATGGTCGGCGCGAAGCGCTCTTCGTTCATCATCTCCAGCGCCATCCAGGCCTCCAGCGCACCGCAGGCGCCAAGCGTATGACCAAAGTAGCTTTTCATCGATGAGATCGGCGTTTTATTGCCAAATACTGCTGCCGTTGCCTGACTTTCGGCAATGTCACCACGTTCGGTGGCCGTGCCGTGAGCGCTGATATATCCGATCTCCGCCGCCGTAAGCCCCGCCTGCTTCAGCGATTTTTCCATGCACACCTGCATGGTTTCCTTCTGCGGCTGGGTGATGTGCGAGGCGTCGCAGTTAGTGGCAAAGCCAATGATTTCCGCGTAAATCTTCGCACCACGCGCCAGCGCATGGTCGAGGGACTCAAGGATCAGCGTACCGGCACCTTCGCCGATCACCAGCCCGTCGCGCTGCACATCAAAAGGGCGCGGGGTGTTTTTCGGCGCCTCGTTCTGCTGGCTGGTGGCGAATAAGGTGTCAAACACCGCCGCCTCTGACGGACAGAGCTCCTCGGCTCCCCCCGCGACCATCACCGTCTGGTAGCCGTGCTTGATCGTTTCATAGGCGTAGCCAATCGCCTGGCTGCCCGAGGTGCAGGCACTGGAGGTTGGGATCACCCGCCCCTTCAGCCCGAAGAACAGGCCGGTATTCACCGCGGCAGTGTGTGGCATCATCTGCACGTAAGTCGTGCCGGTGATGTTATTGGTGTGCTTTTCGTTGAGCATCGAGGCGAATTCACTCAACGGCTGAGTGCTGCCGGTGGAAGAACCATACGCAATGCCGGTTTCGCCGTGCGTAAGTACGGGATGATCCAGCAGCCCGGCCTGCTCCAGCGCCAGTTCGGTCGCACGTGTTGAAAGCAGCGACACCCGCCCCATAGCGCGGATGCGCTTGCGGGTGTAGTGCGCCGGCAGGGAAAAGTCATCGATTGGCGCGGCCAGATGCGTACTCAGCCCCTGATACTGCAACCACTCGCCCATATGACGCACCGCATTTTCGCCCTGTTGCAGGCGCGGTGAGATCTCATCCCAGTGCTGGCCGAAAGCGGTAATGCCTTTCATGCCGGTCACCACCACGCGATGGGTCATACCATACCTCCGTTGATGGAGATAACCTGGCGGGTCACGTAACCGGCAATGTCCGACATCAGATAGCTTGCCAGCCCCGCCACTTCGTCGGCGCTGCCCATACGTTTGAGTGGGATCATGCTCATGGCGGCATCGATGGCCGCCGGTTCCATGTCTGTCATGCCAGTGTCAATCAGCCCCGGCGCAATGCAGTTGACGGTAATTTTTCGCTTCGCCAGCTCCAGCGACAGCGCCTTACAGGCACCAATAATACCGGCCTTCGCCGCGCTGTAGTTGACCTGCCCGCGATTACCGGTCACGCCAGAAACCGAGGAGAGTGCAATGATCCGCCCGCCTTCGCGCAGGCCAATCATTGGCATCACGCAGGGTTTGAGAACGTTATAAAAGCTGTCGAGATTGGTGTGGATCACGCTGTCCCAGTCATCATCGCTGAGCGCCGGAAACGCGCCGTCACGGGTGATCCCTGCATTACTGACCACGCCGTAATACGCCCCGAAAGCGCTGATATCGGCTTCCAGTATCTCCCGGCACTGCTCGCGCTGGCTGACGTCAAAACCCAGGATACGGCCCGTCCCGCCTGCTCCGGTGATGTTTGCCAGCGTCTGTTCGGCACCAGGGCGGTCGCGGTGGTAGTGAACCACCACCTCAAAACCGTCCTTCGCCAGCTGGCAGGCAATCGCCCGGCCTATCCCCTTGCTGGCACCGGTGACTAATACACAACGGGTCATGGCTGCCTCTCCTGAGTCAATTTAATCATGTCCTGCGCATCCGGCTGATAGGTATTGAGCCGTGCATGGGCCACCGGCCCGTCACTTTTAAGGCTATGAACGAACAGCGCACATTCGAAACTGGCAATTTTGCTGTCACGCAGGATCTGCTGGATATGCATGTCGAGTACCGCGCCCGGCGCAAACTCCGGCAGGGAACAGCGCATGCCCCGGCTGCCGAGCAGCATCCCCAGCTGTGGCGAGTCGCCCTGCTGCGCATTGTGCCAGCCATTCCACACGCCAATAGTCTGCGCCATCAGTTCGAGGGTGAACCAGGCAGGCAGCGCACCCTGCGCCGTGAGAAACGGGGCCAGTGCGCCGTCAGCCGAGACCACGGCACGACAGTGCGCGCACTCCGGTTCTATCGACATCACTTCATCGAGCAGCACCATTGGCGCGGTATGCGGCAGATAATCCGCAGGCGGCGCATAAACCTGGATATGAGAGTCATTCATGAAGGGCGTCCTAACAAAATACAGGCGTTATTGCCGCCAAAAGCAAACGAGTTTGACAGGATAACCGGTTTTCGAAGCCGTTGCGGCGTCTGTGCCAGTCCGATTTCCGGCAGGCTGTCATCGCGTTCAGCCTGTGAAAAGTCCTGCAACGGAATGTTCAGGTTACGGGTCAATATCAGCCAGCTCAGCGCCGCTTCTGTCGCCCCTGCCGCCCCCAGCGTGTGGCCGGTCAGATGTTTGGTGGAACTGCAGGGCACACGGTCCGCAAAGATCCGGTCGATAACGCCGGCCTCAACGCTGTCATTGAGCGGCGTCGCCGTGCCGTGCAGATTGATATAGCCGACGTCAGACGGCGCAAGCCCCGCCTGTTGCAACGCCATACGCATCGCCCGCTCAGCGCCTTCCCCCTGCGGATGCGGCGCGGACATGTGCCAGGCGTCGGAGGATTCACCAAAGCCCAGCAGCGCGACGTCGGCGGGTTCCCGCGTCAGCAGCAGCAGCGCTGAAGCTTCGCCGATATTAATGCCGTCGCGGTCTTTAGCGAACGGTGTGCAGCGTCCGGCAGAGAGGGAGTCAAGACTGTGAAAACCATTAATCGCCATGCGACACAGGCTGTCGGCCCCGCCCACCAGCGCGGCATCCACCAGACCGGCGGCAATCAGCCTCTGACCGCTGATTATCGCCCGCGCGCTGGATGAACAGGCGGTAGACAAGGTGTAAGCCGGACCACTCAGTCCCAGAAAGCGTTGCAGGAACTGCGCCGGATCGCCCAGTTCCTGCTGCTGATAATAATAGTGCTCAGGCATTTCTCCGTGCGTCTGGTAGTGGCGCACCGCGGCTTCGCCCTCACTAATCCCGGAGGTGCTGGTGCCCATGATCACCGCCACCCGCGGGCTGCCATAACGGGCAACTGCCGCGCTGACCTGGGGTTCAATTTGCGCCAGCGCCGCCAGCAGCAGCTGATTATTGCGACTGTTATGTTCAGGCAAATTCGCGGCAACGGCGGGCAGATCTCCCGTCACCTGTCCGACCCAGAGCGGCGTCTGACCGGTCAGCCAGCCGGACTGGCGCTGCAATCCCGGTGCGTGAGCCAGAGCAAGACTGGCCGCCACCTCGTCCGGATTATTACCGAGCGCATTGACCATGCCGACGGCGGAGAGAAAGATCATGTTAGTTTCCGACATTCTGAAGGGTTATCTGATAGCGGAACGCCCGCTGGGTGATGGACACCGGTTGGCGCTGGCTGCCACGTTGCAGGTAGTCGATGCGCGTCACTTCTTGTCCATTTTGATCCGACAGGATGCGCCGCATCCCATCATCCTCAAGCTTCCAGCCCGCTGGCAACTGCGGCTGCCAGCGGCTCACTGGCCAGTAGCTCAGCATGATATCGGACAGTACCTGACCGGCTGGCGGCAGCTTGTCAGAAATGAATGCCTGTTCAGTATGAATACCTTGTTGATCGTAGACCAGTTTGAACAGCCGGATGCCCAGCGGCGAAAGCCCCGCCAGCTGCAGTGACTGCCCGTCGGCACTTAACAATACCAGCAGCGACTGGGTTTTGCCGTCCACCGTGGCGCTGAGCAACTGCTGCTGATTAACCGGCGTTTCCAGTGTCGGGGCAGGCAAATTAACCCGTACGCCCGGCCGCAGCCATGCCTGAGCCGGCATGGTGTTATCCGTTTTCAGCGCCTGATGAGGCACGCAACCGCTGAGCAGGGTCAGGATCAACAGCAAAGAAAAGAGGTGACGGATCATGATGCAGGTCCTGATTTTGAAACGGGTAACGTTAAAGGTGACAGCAGGAAGGCAGTAAAAATACCGGCGCTGAGCACAATACCAAAACTGCTGATGGCCTGCGTTGAGCTGAACACCAACATGCCGAAGGTCAGCTGGGTGGTCACCACGGCCATGAATATCGCCAGCATCGAGGTGGTCGGTGTACCGCGCGGATTGGTGAAAAACAGCGTGTAGTTAATGCCGATCCCCAGCACCAGAATCAGCGCCAGCAGTGAAAACAGATTCAGGCTGTGCCCGCTGAAAGCCAGCGCGGCAATACCCATGCCTAGCGACAGCAGCGTGGGCACCAGACAAACCAGCCCGTGCGGCAGGCGAAAACGCCACAGATAAATGCACGCTATTACTGCCACGGCCAGCGTCAGCAGCAGGGAGAGCATCATACGGTACTGCGAGAAGAGCTGGCTGAATTCGGTTTTACGGTCCACCCAACCTACGCCGTTAACGCTGGCCGCCAGCTGGCTCATCGCCACGCTGTCATGTACACCACTGACGGGGATGAGCGTGGCGGTGCGTCCGTCTGGCAGCGAAAGCCACAGCAGACGCCAGCCCTGACTGACCACGCTTTCCAGCCACGCGGGTGGCATCACCCACTGCGGGCTGAGATCTGGCGATTTGAGCGTGACTCCCGCCTGTGCAAGCTGGCTTAACACCTTCGGCGCACGCTGGCGCAGCAGGCTGAGATCCTCCGCCTGCTGCTTTTGTGAAGGCAGGCTGATCAGCCGGTAGCCATCAAGTACCCCGTACGCTTTAGCCTGTTGCAGTTTCGGACTGAGGGCTTCCAGACGTTGCAGGGTTTGTTCGGCATTATCGCCGTACACCACCAGCCATTTTTGATCGTTAGTCTGTCCGGTTAACGCGCCGATCTGCCTTTCCTGCTGCTGAAGATCTTTCGGCAACGCCTGCAGATCGCCGATGTCATCGTTGATCTTCAGTTGGCTGAATCCGGCCAGGATCAGCACGACCACGATCAGCGGCAATCCTATGCGTAACGCCCTGTGATTTTGCCACGCGTTAAGCCACCTCTGGATTAGCCGCAACCCTGGTGCCGGGCCAACGGGCAGATTTTTGGCTAACAGCGGATACCAGCACATTACGGTTAAGCAGGCTGCACTGAGGCCCGAGGCGGCAAATACCGCCAGTTGCTGTAAACCGGGGAACGGCGCAATCAGCAACATCAGGTAGGCCGCGACGGTGGTCAGAAGGGCGACAGAGAGCGCAGGAAACAGCTTTTTCAGGCTCTCAAGCGGGGTATTCTGCCCGCCATGCACGCGGCGTTCAGTCAGAAAATAGAGGGTGTAATCGGCCGAGATGCCAATAATACTGGTGCTGAGCACCAGCGTCATAATGTGAATCTCACCGAACACCGCCAGCGTGAATACCGTGCCGGTCAGTGCGCCGATGGCTATCGACAACAGGCTGAGCAGCAGCGGCAAAACCGAGCGGAAAACCAGCAAAATCAGTAGAAAAACCCCCGCAACCGACGTCAGCCCGAGGGTGGAAATATCATGTTCCGCCTGCTGGCTGGCATAGTTGCTGTAAAACAGCGTCCCGCGCTGCAACACTTCAGCTCCCGGAAAACGCTGCCGGAAAGACTGCTCAAGCCCGTTCAGGCGGGCAACCATCTGCTTGCTGCTGGTGATGTCGTACGAGGAAGCGTTGAGTTCGGCGTGGATCAGATACCAGTGGCGCCCCTGCTTATCTCGCGCGGTGAGCCAGCCCTTGTCTGGCGTCATACCCCCGCTGTTTTGCAGCTGCGCCAGCTGCGAACCGCGCACCAGCAGCAACGGGTCACTCGCGAGCTCTTTACCGCTAACACCGGCAAAAGCCGAATACATCTGGCCGAGGATCCACTGGCTTTGCGCCTGCGCACTGTTTTGCAACCGCTGACGCGTGGCGTCATCCAGCAAAGCATTGCGGTGCTGAAAGAAGAATTCGCCCCATTGTTGCTGATGCTGCGCGTCCATCGGCCCTTCGACCTGTCGCAGCGCCGGTAACTGACGCAGGGTCGTCAGCCAGTCGAGTGCAGCCTCACTTCCCTGCCCGACTGGCGGGCTGACGAGCCACATCAGCTGACGGTCAAGCCTCTGACTGAAACCACGCGATAAATCGTCCGGTACACCCTTCAGCTGCTGTTTTGGCAACAACGCCAGTACGCTGCTGTTGATCGGGCTGCGCGGCAGCAGCCAGCACAGCGCGGCAACCAGCATCAGACAGATGAATAGCCAGCCGAAGGCCAGCTGGCGATGACGTTCAGCGGTCAAAATGGGCCAGCTCGGCATCAGTCAGCGCCGCAGGCTCGGTGCGCTGGTTAAAGAAACGGATATGCGTTTCATCGCCCTGCATGTCTTTGATATCAATCAGGTCAAGATATTCCTGCCCGTTGAGAGTAATAGTGTGAAACAGCCGGTTCAGCGGCGCGGCTTTCGGCGTGAGGATCAGCTGCCATGCACCCTGACCTTTGTCACTGAAGTTGAGTGCGAAGTTGTGCTCCAGCGCCTGCTGGTCAGCCTGAAACAGCGCCATCAGCAATGCGTTGAACTGGAACATCTGCGGATTGCTGTCCGCCGTTATCCCCTGTGACGGCTGCCCGGACATGGTTTGCACCATGCGGTTTTCAGTCAGCAGTAAAGTCAGGAGGAAAGGTTTTTCCTGCTGCCACCATAGCCCTTTTTTTTGGGCAATCAGCAGATTACCGCTGGAGTTGAGCGGCAGGCTCATGCCGCTTATCTGCCGCTGCTGGCTAAAATCCGCGCGCAGCACCGGTTGCTGATTGAAGCGCTGCTGCAGCTCCGGCAACGTCACCGCCTGCGCGCTCAGGCTGAACAGGCTCAGCAGAAAAAACACAGTGCGGATCACAGGTTGACTCCCATTTTATCCAGCAAGATTTGTGGCGATGCAAAACACATCTCTTTGGTCTGCAGATCGACCGCCACCTGCAGGGTATAGCCGGTGGTGGTGCGTTTACCCGTTTCGACATCCACAATGCGATAACCAATACGCAGGCGGTTTTCCACCTCTTCAACCCAAGCCTGCACTTCAATTTTTTGTTCGAAGGTCACCGATGAGATGTATTTTAGCCGGGTATCGACAATCGGCCAGACGTAGCCGGACGCCTGCATCTGCCGGTAGCCGTAATCAAATTGTTTGAGCAACTGTTCCCGCGCCACTTCGAGATAACGGAAGTAATTGCCGTGCCAGACCACACCCATGGCATCGACGTCGTGAAAGGGTACGGTGATCGTGACGCAGGTACGAAAACGGGGATCGTCTTGCAGATTCATGTTAGTCAGTTTTCCGTTTATTGCTGGCATCAGACGGAGATTGCCAAAAATCGAAGAAGTTGAACCAGTCATGTGGCGCCCGCAGGCAGTAATATTCCAGACGCCCGGCGTAGCGGTCAACCGCCTGCTGTAGCGCTTCATGACGCGTGGCCCGCGGCAATAAAAGCGGGTCAGCAAAGGGTTCGAAATGGATATTGAGCCGCCCGGCATATTCAATACCCCACATCAGAAAGACCGGTGTGCCGAGTGCGGCGGCAAGGATAAACGGCCCCTGAGGGAATGGCGCCGGGTGGCCGAGAAAGGCGCTGTAAATCACGCGCGCTGGCGGCTCACCGCGCTGATGCTGCCCTGCAGAGGTGCGGTCGCCAACCATTGCCACCCATTCACCGGCGTCCAGTTTATCTTTCAGCATAATGGCCGTTTCAGGCCCCATATTACCGACCTGAATCAGATTGACGTTGGCCTGCGGATTGACCTCTTTCATCACCTGATTAAAGCGTTCAGCGTGCTGCGTGAATACCAGCGCGTTGACCACCACCCGCTGATTGAGCGTCGCGATGGCGCGGCAAGATTCAATATCACCCAAATGCGAGGCCAGTATCAGCGTGCCGCGACCGCTGGCGATTTGCGCTTCGCACAGCGCTTCATCGACGAGAGTCGCGTTTTGCAGTTTTCCCTGCCAGCTCGCGAGTTTGTTGAGCATCGCGCCGCCAAAACGCATGAAGTGGCGAAACGTATTGAGCCGGTAAGGCAGGCTGACATTTTGCTTGCGGGCGAAATCTTCCAGACGTTGCAGATAATGCTGTGATGCGCGCCGCTGCGCGTTTCCCGTTAGCCAGAAGTAGCCAATCACCGGGTAGAGCAGTAATTCGAAGGCTCTTTGCCCCAGCAGCTTATAAACCCACAGCATCAGACGGATACCCCACAGCCCTTTGCGCTCCTGCGTGACAGACCAATGCGGCTCAGGTGATATACTGCGCTGGCGCAACAGCTGCGGAATACGTGGCAACATGCCAAAGAATAAGCGCGAATGCATGAGCGAAATACGCAGGTTATCTTTCAGGGTGTCGAAGTGCGAAAGACCGTCCGGCGGGTAGATAACCTTCGTCGGAATAAAGCGGCTGTGCGTCCCCTGCCAGTAGAGGCGGACCATAATTTCAATGTCGAAATCCATCCGTTCGCCCAGGGCGCGCTCAGACATCAGTTGCAGGGTCGGCGCTAAAGGATAGACGCGAAATCCACACATGCTGTCTTTAAGCGACAGTGACAGAGTTTCTATCCATACCCAGACGTGAGTGATATACCGGCCATAGAGCCGTGCCTTGGGCACCGAGTCGTCATACACCGGGCGGCCAGAGATCAGGCAGTCAGGATGCTGTTGCGCCTCAGCCAGCAGCCGCGGGACATCCGCCAGATGGTGCTGGCCGTCGGCATCGACCTGTAGCGCATGGCTGAAGCCCTGTGAGGATGCCAGTGTCAGCGCCGCCATCACCGCGGCACCCTTGCCCTGATTGCGCGCCAACCGGTGCAAGGTCAGCCAGGGGGTCGCGGCGGCGAGGCGTTCAAGCTCCTGCGCTGTGGCACTTTCGCTGCCGTCATCCACCACAATGCAGGGCAGCTCAAAGGGTTGTAGCCGCGAGACCACGTCGGCCATTGTGGCACCGTGGTTATAGCAGGGGATAATCAGACAGGGCGAAAAAATTTCACCGGCGTTCAGTGGCATAACGTGATTTTTCCGCTACTGGCGAGGGTTCCCGCTACTCTGTACTGAAATTGCAGGCGTGATTTATCTTTCAGCCATTCAATGTGCAGCTGGAGTTCATCTTCCGGTAATAAGGGACGCTGGAATTTGACGACATCCATCCCGCTAAAGGCCTGGTCGAGTTCCAGAAGCGTCGAGGCAAAGGTCATCACCCAGTGAACCTGCGTCACGCCGGGAAGAATCGGGTAATGCGGAAAGTGACCGTCAAACCAGAACAGTTCCGGGGGCAGTCGCAGGGTAATGTCGATTGCGTTTTCGCCCACTTTTTTCTGGCTCATTATCTGCGGCATCATCATACAAACAAATCCTGTAGTTCGGCGTAAGTGCGCTTACCCTGCGCGTTGTGCGGAATAGCCGGAACGAAGCGCCAGAAACGGGGGATCGCCACGGCAGGCAGCCAGTCACGCAGTGCACCTCGCAGGAATGCGATGCGGGCCTGTTGCGTCATAGGCTCGTCCTGCAAGTCCGGTTCGCTCAGCACGACGGCGGCAGCGATATAGAGCCGGCCTTTGATTTGCAGCGTCAGTACGCTGACGTCCGTTATCTGTTTCATCGCCAGCAAACGCATCTCTATTTCGCCAAGCGATATCCGCTGTTCGGCAATTTTCACAATGCGATCTTTACGACCGGCCAGCTCAAAACGCTTGCCGTCGGGTAGTAGATGGAGAGTATCCCCCAAAACTACCCCATCTGGCTGTGGGACCCAGTCTGATAATACGCAAAACTGATCGTCGGGATGCCCGGTCAGCTGTACTTTTTCAAACAGCGTCCAGTGAGAATCAGGTTTTTGCTGCTGGCGGTTGGCGATAATACCGGTTTCTGTCGTGCCGTAAATTTCAACCGGCCATACGCCGCAGTGCCTGACGACTCGGGTCGCATCTTCCGCCAGCAGTGTTCCGCCCGCCGAAAATACCTGCGAACAGGTTACGGCCGCAAGGTGGCTGTCCATCCGCTGGAGAAATGCGGGGCTGCTGACCAATGCCAGAAAGTGTTCCTGAGCCAGTTCCACCAGTTGCTCATGGTATTCAAGATTCGCGGCATAGAAGGGTCTGCCAAGCGACATCGGCAGCATCAGGCCGAAAGTCAGCCCGTACATATGATGAGGGGGCACGCTGGCAACAAACCAGGCCGCCTTCAGAGATTCGCCATAATACCCAGCCAGCTGCTGGCTTTCGGCCTCAAGGCAACGCACCGGCTTAATCACCTTTTGAGGGGAGCCGGTGCTGCCCGAGGTAAACAAAATCAGAAAAAGATCGTCCCGCCATTCGGGCAAGCTGTCACCCTTCACGTCGGCGTCGCTGACGTGTGCTGAATTAAACACGAATACCGGGCAAGAGAGTGTTAACGGCAGATCGGTGAGCAGCGCGTCGAATTCGTGTCGTTGCTCCTCCAACTGCAACTGACGGTGGTGTCCCGGTAAAACAGGGATGCACCCGCAGTAAAAAACCGCCAGCATTGCTACGGCAAAATGGTAGTTGTCCGCAAAACAGAGCGCCCAGCGCTGATGTGGCGCAGAGCGAATCTGGCGAATGAGCGCAAGCACGTCATGGCGAAAAGTGGCCTGACTCCATACTGCGCCCTCCCGCCAGGCGACCCACTGCTGTGGATCACGCGATTCATCAAGCCAGTTTTTCATGGGTAAGCTCATACGCGCAGAATGCATTTTCTGACGATCCATTCTCCCCCCATCAATGTGCCGATTAACACGTAACTCAGTCCCCCGTTATAAAAGGCCCACAGCGCCATGTCACCTTTAAGGCAGGTGTACAGCGCGATGCCTCCGTTAAAGAGGAAGAAAACACACCAGATTTGGGTCACCCGTCGCGTGTAGATAAGAGCGGCAGGTGGCAACTCACCATGACGAAGCCGCGCCAGCCGCTCAACGACGGGTACTTCGCTGCACAATGATGCCATAAAGACCAGAAGCAAAAGCAGGTTAACAACGACCGGATAATAGAGCAGCAAATGAGTCTGATTCAGTAAAGTGCTGGTCGCGGCCAGCAGGAGGCCAATCAGCGCACTGCATTTTGTCAACCACAACAGATGACCTGATGTCGCCCGCAGGGTCATTAAGCGTAGCAAAAATACCGCGCAGAGAACCGGAGCGAGAACGCTGATGCCAAAGTGAGTTACGCCTAGCCAAACGGCGAAGGGATAGGCAATGATGAACAGCGCCATCACTGCCTGAATAAGAAGAGAAGTACGTGAGATTGAAGGGCGTCGGAGATCGCGCATCAGGGGGCTATTGCGGTTCGGCGTTGAGCAATTCATCAATTGCATCAACAATATCCTGAACAGTTCGAACGGATTTGAACATCTCCGGCCTAATTTTCGTTCCAGTAACACGCTGCAAATGCACCACCAGATCAACCGCATCTATGCTGTCTAAGTCCAGATCGTCGTACAACCTGGCTTCCGGCTTAATATCACTTTCATTAATCTCGAACAGCTTGACCAACAGCTCGCTGATTTGTTGGTAGATTTCTTGTTTTTGCATACGCCCTCTCAACCGCGCTGTTCTGAAATAAAGTGAGCGAGGGTTTCCACTGAATAAAAATGCTGCCGCATCGTTTGGCTCTCGGCAGAAAGTACCACGCCATATTGTTTTTTTAATGCCAAACCTAATTCCAGGGCGTCTATGGAATCCAGTCCTAAACCATCACCAAAAAGAGGGGCATTCGTGAGAATTTCCTCCGGCATCATCCCTTCAAGATTAAGGGTTTCGATGATAAGAATTTTAATATCGTGACTTAATGAATCCATTACTTATTTCTCGTTATTTTCAAAGTCGACACGCATCAGTTTGGACCGGAGATAACGCGTAAGACGTCTCGCGGCCAGTGCAGGAGAAAGATCGTGTTGATCGGAAAACTGTCCGGCGGCGATCTTGCCCTGAACCCTGATTATAAACTGAGGTTTCGTATCAGGGATCTTATACCATTTGCCCTGTTTCGTCAGCATTGGCGGCTGGCAGGAGATCTGCACGATCCGCACATCGCATCCCGCTCTGACGGCAATATTGGCCGCACCACGTTGCAGGCTGATAGGCTGCCCGACAACCGAACGCGTACCCTCAGGGAAGATAAGCAGCGTTCCTCCCCCTTTCAGTCGATCCTCGCACGCTTGCATCAATGCCTCTGAACCTGAATTGACCAGATACCCCGCCGCTTTGATGACACCACGCACAAAAGGGTTGTCCAGCAAAGCCTGCTTAACAATGCAGTCACAGCGCGGCATGCAGGATGCTAAAAAGACATAATCAAGCAAACCGGGATGGTTGGCGACAACCAGGCACCCCTTATCCTGCGTAAACTTCTCCGCACCAATAATCCGGTAGTCCATCACACCTGCCAGGCGCAGCGCGTTTAGAAAAAACCTGAAGCTGCAGCGGATGCTGTTGTGCGTCAATTGCTGAAGACGCGCCTCCTGACGAACGACCAGACGTAAGAGAGTAAACCAGACCAGAGAAAGTGCCAGACCGCCAATTCCGAAAAGTGCAAAAAACAGCCCTGTTGCAATCCAGCGCCACAGCCGGTTTACGATGCTGGCCCGCACAGGATTACTCGTCACGCAGGGTTGTCCATTGCCAGTGATGTGTCGCGGCATCGACCCTGAATGCACTCTTGTTATTGAGCCATTCCCGGAGGAATTGCAAACTTTGAGGCAACATGGACAGAGGGTTATTATCAGGGCCAGACAAGCGCTCGAAAGTGAGCTGTTTTCCTTTTGCCAGTAAAAAAGCCACAGCATAAGGGGCAGGTAATTGCGGCCTGTTTTGCGTATAAGCAGTGGGAATGGTGCCGTCAAAATCAACAAATAAAACATGTTGAGCGCAGGTGTTGAGTGCTGCAACAGCGTCCAGTAAACCCTGCTGAAAACTATCCTCACCTGCCGCCAGTGAGGTCACCGGAAATACTTTCTTGCCTGCGATCGTCACCCAGCCAGCGGCAGTATTATGTACTGACATCGAGAAATCGGTAGGGGAAATATCACTCCCTTCTGCTAGGCTTTGCAGAATCTTATAGGTCCTTTCCAGCTCCCCATGGCGGCTGGTAAATATCGCCATATCTACACAATGATGGTCTATAATATCCAGACTGATTTCAACGGCCAGACGGCTTGCCGGACTCATTCTGCGAGCGGTCATCATAGGGATCCGTTGACTTTTCGCCAATTCATCTGAAACAGGCAAAGCGGCATTTTTGGCAGCCCATGTAACCCACTGAGATGCATCATTAATACCCAGCGCAATCGCCCGCCAATCCAGAATATCCAGTGAGTATTTCATACGCGATGCATCTCGAACCCAATCATGAAAGAAAAGACTTTATTCTATTTCAAGGTAAGTTGCACCCGTAACATTCCTAATTAATGAAAGACCTCACACCGGCAATATACATATAAACATCCTTCTTCTTTGAACTCTTTTCTTAAAAATATAATTGAGGCATTCATATGTCTCTATTTTAAATATCCTGAAAAAAATTAAAAATAAGATCTGTATATTTTAAATATCAGTTAAATACCTTCAAATAATAAGATAATGGAGGAAAGCACTGACTATTCTCGATTTAAAGCAAGATTTTGAAGTGGTTCAAAAGAGGAATACTGCGACCATAAACAAAGGGAAGCAGATACTTTGGAATCTAAACGCAAAAAACCCTGAATCTTTCGATTCAGGGTTTATGCAATTAGTGGCGGAACGGACGGGGCTCGAACCCGCGACCCCCTGCGTGACAGGCAGGTATTCTAACCAACTGAACTACCGCTCCACCGGTTCTTTCACCTACATCAGCAATCGTCTGATATAAGTTCGTTCCTGTTACTTTTCCTTGTCAGGGGAAAAAGGAACTAATTTGATGCCTGGCAGTTCCCTACTCTCGCATGGGGAGACCCCACACTACCATCG
>CAUQMS010000022.1:0-81419 GCA_963519305.1 uncultured Enterobacterales bacterium | reverse complement strand
TTCGCGAGAAGATCAAGCTGGTTTCTTCTGCTGGTACTGGTCACTTCTATACCACTACGAAGAACAAGCGCACTAAGCCGGAAAAACTGGAACTGAAGAAATTCGATCCAGTTGTCCGTCAACATGTGATCTATAAAGAAGCTAAAATTAAGTAATTTTAGTGGATTAATAAAACCCGGCTCCGGCCGGGTTTTTTATTGCCTGTTTTCTGAGTATCCGTATTCTTGCGTATTACCGCGGTTAGCCCGCACGCCTGTCTTGACGTTCTGTAGGAGAAACCATGCCTGAATTGCCTGAAGTGGAAACCAGCCGAAGAGGCATTGAGCCATACCTTGCCGGTCATACCATCGTGCATGCCATTGTGCGTAATTCACGTCTGCGCTGGCCGGTTTCACAGGAAATCATGGCACTGAGCGATCAGCCGGTGCTCAGCGTTCAGCGGCGGGCAAAGTATCTGCTTATCGAATTGAAAACAGGCTGGATCATCATCCATCTTGGGATGTCTGGCAGCTTGCGGATGCTGCGTGAAGAGACAGAGGCGGGAAAACACGATCACGTTGATTTGGTTATGGAGAGCGGTTATGTGCTGCGTTATACCGACCCGCGGCGTTTTGGTGCCTGGCTGTGGTGTGAAGATTTAGAAGCCAGCAGCGTACTTGCCCATCTCGGGCCCGAACCGCTGAGCGAGAATTTCTCTGCTGATTATTTGTTTGAGAAATCGCGCAGCAAAAAATCGCCGGTTAAACCCTGGTTGATGGACAATAAAATTGTCGTAGGGGTAGGGAATATCTATGCGAGTGAATCGCTGTTTGTCGCCGGTATATCCCCTGAGCGCCCCGCGAATAGCCTGACATACGATGAAGTGTCATTGCTTGTTGTGACCATCAAAGCGGTGCTTCTGCGCTCGATTGAGCAAGGCGGCACGACGCTGCGTGATTTTCTGCAGTCTGACGGTAAGCCGGGATATTTTGCGCAGGAATTACAGGTATATGGTCGCGCCGGAGAGCGGTGCAGGGCTTGTGGCACGCCAATACTCAGCCTGAAACAGGCTCAGCGAACCACGTTCTTCTGTCCGCAATGCCAGCACTGAGCTTAACCTTCGCCTATTTTTTTCAGCAGGGCCTGCGTGATATTGTCGGGAAGGAAGGGTTTGATATCACCGCCGTGACGCGCCACTTCCTTCACCAGTGATGAAGAGATAAACGACCACTCTTTTGACGGCATCATGAACACGCTTTCCAGCGTGGGCATCAGATGCCGGTTCATATTTGCCAATTGCATCTCATATTCGAAATCAGACACTGCACGTAAGCCCCGGACCAGTACGGTCGCATTATGGTCTTTGGCAAAGGTCGCCATGAGATCGCTGAAGCCAATGACTTCAACGTTGTTAAGATGAGAGATGGCGGCTGTTGCCAGCGCAACGCGCTCATCCAGCGAGAACAGGGGCTTTTTACTTGGGCTGGCGGCGATCGCCAGAATTACGTGATCAAACATCAACGCCGCGCGGGTAACCAAATCCAGATGACCATTGGTCATTGGGTCGAAGGTGCCGGGATAAATCGCCTTAGTGCTCATGGTGGCTCACTTCTGCAGTTGGTGACTCAGCGCCCACAGGGCGGCATATTTATTAAAGGTATACTGCGCATTGACCCCTGCCAGAATCAAACCTTGTTTTCCGTCGAGAAAACCCGCCCGTAGCACCCAGGTTTTAAAAAATGCGCCCAAAGTATGGCTGATAATAGAAAAGAAGCTACAACGGCGGCCTTGCTGATGGCGCTGTTGTGCCCAGGCTTCGGCATAATTAAGCTGTTTACGCTGAAAATCGAAGAAGTTACGGCAGGTAAGATGTTGCAGGTCACCCTTGAGGGCAATGATATTAGCGCGGCCGGTTTCCAGCGACTCATGAACCAGATCATCGTTGAAGTGGAAATGGGCGGCGCTGTACAGCCGATTAACGCGATCTGGGTACCAGCCACTGTGGCGCATAAAGCGTCCCAGGAACAAATTGAGCCGGCCCAGGCTGTAAACGGTAAGGTGATCGACAGAGGGTAAGGCGGATTCTATCGACTGACGCAGTTGCGGCGAGACGCGCTCGTCCGCATCGATCATCAAAATCACGTCACCCGTCGCATAGCGTTGAGCGAGTTGTCGTTGTTTTCCAAAGCCCTGCCAGTCGAGGTTTTGGTAAAACTTCGCGCCAAACTGTTCAGCTATCTCTTTTGTGTCATCGGTGCTGCCGGAATCCAGCACGATAATTTCATCTGCCCAGGAAACTGAGTTTAGACAATCGGTCAGCAGATCGGCTTCGTTGCGGGTGATCAACACCACCGAAAGGCGTTTTTTATCGTTCATCAGTGGCTCCGTTGCGGCAGATAAGGCTCCAGCAAGTGCAGCAGACGCTGCAAAGCGCCCTGATTCTGACGAAGCACTTCGACGGCATGGCGGCCATAATAGAGCCGGTAATCTTCGTCAGTCAGCAACGTGGAAATTTCTTTTACCAGTGATGTGGTATCCGTGACAGTGATCAACCCATCGGCTTGCGCCAGTTTGGCGCAAATATCTTTGAAGTTAATCGTATGGGGTCCCATCAGCACAGGGATGGCATGGGCAGCCGCTTCTAGAGGGTTATGTCCTCCGCGCTCCACCAGGCTTCCACCCACAAAGGCCAGATCGGCAATACCATACAAAAGCATCAGCTCGCCCATGGTGTCGCCGATCACTACCTGCGTAGCAGCAGAGGGGACTTCACCGGTACTGCGCTGAATATAGGTGAGGCCTGCTTTTTGCGTTAATTCGCGGGCCACAGCGAAACGCTCCGGGTGGCGAGGCACCAGAATCAGCAATAAATTCGGGTAGGTCCTCAGCAGCGTTTTATGTGCATCAAGCAGCAGTGTCTCTTCGCCATCATGGGTGCTGGTCGCTATCCAGACCTGACGCCGTGATGCCCACTGGCTGCGTAAGGCAATGGCTTTTGCTGCCAGCTCTGGCGTAACAGAGATATCAAACTTAAGGCTGCCTGTGACCGCCAGTTGATTGCGTTTAAGACCGAGTGAAATGAAGCGTGCGCCATCTTCTTCATTCTGCGCGGCAATCAGCGTGATGCGCTGCAAAATTTTACGAATAAATTCGCCCAGTTTTTTATACCCTTTCGCAGAACGTTCAGACAGCCGCGCATTGGCGATCACTAAAGGGATTTCGCGTTTATGTAATGCACTGATCAGGTTAGGCCACAGCTCAGTTTCCATAATAATGACGAGCTTAGGGTTAACCTGATCGAGAAAGCGGTTGACCGAGCCGACCAGATCATAAGGCAGATAAACATGGTGCACATCTTTGCCGAAAGCGGACTGAACACGCTCAGAGCCCGTCGGTGTCATTGTGGTTACGGTAATGGGTAATGAGGGGTAGCGATGACGTAACGCGCGCACCAACGGAATCGCCGCCAGTGTTTCGCCAACCGAAACGGAATGCAGCATGATACCACCGGGAACGACTTTGCCTTTGCAAAAGCCATAGCGTTCAGCCCAGCGTTTACGGTAGGCGGGTGATTTTCGGCTACGTAAAAGTAAACGGATCCAGATAAGGGGCTGAATAAGGTATATCAGTACGGTATACAGCGTTTGCAACATAACATCCGTAATAATCTAGAGTAGAACTAGGATTCTAAGTTTTTAGCCCTGCCATGTCTAACAGTGTCTTGTACATACCCGGTCTGATGGACAGACGCGGTCACGATGAGCTTTGAGCGGAAACCGCCAAACTTCAATAATGGCTGGCGATGTGGGTCGTGGCAGGAGTAGGGGGTGGCGGAAAAGTGAGCCATCCATTGAGCTCGACTGTGAATGCCAATCAACACAATGAGCAATTTTCTGGGACATTCATTATCTAAACCTTAACCTGTCCGTACGCTTTATTAAGTTTATCAAGGATAGTACAATTCGAATGAGGGAGGGGTGCAGTCTTACATCACTATCTGAGATGGCGATGAGAAAATAATGAAAATTTTGATGGAATTATAATGAAAAACATATTGATTATTCGGCGAGACAATATTGGCGATTTAGTTTGTACCACGCCGTTGATCGAAGGTATAAAGAAAGCCTATCCTTCCGCGAATATTCATTTGTTGATTAATTCAGTCAGTCAGGATGTCGTTAAGAATAACCCTTTTATTTACCGCACCTATGTTTATAAAAAAGCCAAGCATCGGGCAAAAAATCAGACTGCTCTCGGGGTCTATCTGCAACGTGCAGCGATATTTATAAAATTAAGAACGATTCGATTTGATGCGGCTATTCTTGCTAACCCTGCGCCATGCCATTACAGCCTCAGAATGGCTCGCCTCGCAGGGGTGAAAAACATAATAGGTGCGGATTTAGGTAATAAGAATATCACTACCTCTTATTTAGTCTCGGATTTTTCTGGTAAACACCAGGTCGAGAAAACATTCAGTTATTTAAAGGCAATAAGTTCGGAACATATAGACATTCCGGATGTGAAGGTTTTTCCCGACGCAGAAGAACTCTTTGCGGCGAAAGAAAAAAGAGATAAGTTATTATCTGAGTGTGACCCAATATACGGTGTTCATATTAGTAGTCGTAGTCCTAACAGACGCTGGTCTCTTGAAAATTACGCAGAAATTATTCGGCGCATGACAGCAGGAAATAAAAGTGGCGTTTTTATTTTCTGGTCGCCACAAGGAGCGTTATCGCCAGATGATATCGGGGATCAGGCCCGTGCTGAGAAATTAATGGCATTGTGTGGTAACGAACGAGTGGCTCTTTACCCTACAGGCTCCGTACGGGAGCTTATTGGTGGTTTTGCACAATGCCAGACGATACTTTGTAGCGATGGCGGGCAAATGCATTTGGCGTCAGCTTTGCAAAAAAATTTGGTGGTATTCTTTGGCGACACCAATAAAGACGCATGGCATCCATGGTCAGGAAAATACACTATAATGCAGACGCCGAGCGGAGAGTGTATGGATATCTCTACAGATGAAGTATGGGAATCTATTCTTGCGATAAGATAGAAGGCGGAGTATCCGCCTTCTATCTTAGTTATTAGCAAGGTTTTTATATTTTTCGCAAATATAGGTTATTGCGTAGATCTTCAGGGTATTCTTATCAATAACCGGTGGGTTGTTATAAACGTCAACAATTTTCTGGCTCAATGAGGCTACATTGACTTCGGCCAGTCCCCGCATCATTCCTGTTTTTTCCATTATTTCGGCTGGCCCGCCTGGGCAAGCGGTGCTAACAATCGGGGTTCCACAAATGAGCGACTCAATCAGTACATTCCCAAAACCTTCGCTATCAGAACTTAGGATAAGTTGTCTGGCATGTTTAATATAGGGGAACGGATTGGCTTTAAAACCGGCGAATATGACCCGGTCAGCAATACCCAGCGTCGTAGCCAGTTTTTTTATCTCATTGACATAGCTGTCACTTCCTGTGCCAATCAATACCAGGGGGACTTGTAAGCGGCTTTTAGCATAGGCTTCCAGGAGTCGGTCATGTCTTTTATTAATATGAAATCTTCCTACGTGCAGTAAATATTCCTGACCTGCCATGTCGCAAGGATGATTAGCTAATGCTTCTATTTCTGCAATATCGAAAGGATTATTTATTACCCGTAGGTTTTTCGGAACTGCCAATACATTTTCTTTTAAATCTAAGGCCACAGCATCAGAGACAGCGACGACATTTTTTTTGTTATAAACGCTGGCAAGCTTCCGGCGTTTATTCCATCGATCCCACCCTTTTCGATGGCCCAGATAGGAAAGAGAAAGAAAACCGTGGATGCAAAACCACACACGCTCTGATGAATAAAGATGGCTTTTTTTTACGATCCGATCGGTTTTGTGCAGATTTGAAAGAATTAAGTCAAAACGGCCACGCTCCTCTTCAATTTGAAGGACGGCCTTATCGAGCTGTTTTCCCCGGCGCGATAACTCTGTTAACTTTCTCCACGGACTCCGTGAAGTATCTGCAACAACGTTATAATTAATATTCTCAGGGAGGGTGTAATGACAGACGTCACGCAAAGAGATGAGGCTGACGTCAACGCCGGATTTTTGCAGGCCCTGGCATAACGTCAGTACCACTTTCTCCGCACCGCCGCCGGGCAAACCGTCAATAATAATCAAGATGCGCATAGTTAATCCAAAATTCTTTTGTAGAGGCCGATGAGCTGCTCCGAGAGCCGGGCCGGTGTTTCATCGATGATTCTGGCCCGGGCTGCTGCAGACATTCTTGAACCTGGTAGTTCGTCTGGCAGGGCGCGAATAGATTCGACTAAATGCGGGATATCAAGAGCATCACAGACAAACCCATTCTCGCCTTGAATAATAAACTCTGAGCCGCCACAGGTTTCACTGGTAATAACCGGTAACCCACAGGACATGGCTTCTAAAATAACGTTGGGAAAGGGGTCGTAAAGTGTTGGGAGTAATAAGGCATCGGCTGCCTGATAAAACGGCAACGTCTGCTTCTGCACACCGGCAAAACGGACTCTTCCTGCACAGCCCAGCGTACTGGCCAGCGCGCGATAACGTTTTTCATCTTTATCTTGCCCGACGACCAACAGGAAACTGTCTGCCAACGCGACCGCACGGATCGCGGCTTCTAAGCCTTTTCTTTCAAAGCCTGAGCCAACAAATATGAGGCAATGTGCGTTTTGAGGAATATCAAACTGCTCACGGAGTTGATGCCGTACTGCCTCTGTCGCGGGTAAAAATTTTTGATTATCGATAGCGTTGTAGATGACGGTAATTTTTTCATCAGGTACGCCAAAGTCGGCCATGATTTCGTTTTTAATCATCTGAGCGTTACAAATCACCGCTTTGAGTTCGGGCGCAGCATACATCTCTTGTTCTGCCCGCATGATATAGCGATGAAAACGGTCAGCCATCAACAACTTACTGCGCCAGTTCGGCATAATGCGGCTGCGCTGCAATAGCCAGCGTCGATGGACACCGTCACCTGCGCGATAGATATCACAACCGGCAATACGTTCATGGCTTTGAACAATATCGAATTTTTCTTTCTGCCATATCTTACGTGCGCTTTCAGCGAAGCCGCGCTCACGACTGACTCGCCCCCATTTCACAGGGTTACAGAGGTGAATATGCCAGTCTGGATTTCTGTCCCCCTGCCATTCTCGCGTGATAACGCTTAAATCAAGGTCCTGACCTTCAAGGGCTTCCAGTGCGCGTGAAACAAAACGCTCGGCACCACCGTCCGGACGGTATTTTTGGCGAACGAGCGCCAGTCTGAAATGCTTCATGGCAGTAATTCTCTTGCAGCATCGATGACAGGTTGAACAGGGATCGCGTCAAGGTAGCGTTCAGCGGTGTGGGTGTCGATATCGTCAGGATCCGGGAGCTGACAGAAATCACCGGCCCAGATAACGGTGCCAACAGCTTGCCAGGGCGACCAGAAGACCCGCTTTGAAGGGCCAAATAATGCCACAAGGGGCGTTTTTAACGCGGCGGCCATATGCATAGGTACGGAATCAACGCCAATAAATAAGGCGGCTCTGTCTATTAATGCCGCGAGTTGTCGCAAGGTTAACTGCCCGGAAAAAGAGAAGACTTGTTCATCCGGACAGAGAGAAAGTATGCGATCAACCATCTTTAGCTCATTCTCCGCCGGGCCGCTGGTGAGGATCACGCTGACACCTTCAGCCCGTAAGGCTGTGATTGTCGCGGCCATCTTTTCATCAGTCCAGCATTTAAAGAACCAGCGAGACGTGGGTTGTATGACGACAAAATTACCGGTGATGTTACGGTCGCTGAGAAGTTGCCCTACTTTTGACTGGTCATCGGCTGAGTAGCTCATCGTTACCTGGTTCACCAGCGGGCTAAGTTCCAGCGGTGTGAGTATGGAGAGGTTCTGCTCAACCGTATGCAACCTATTGTGATGGGAAACATCGACTAAATCGGTATGGCAGTGTTGCCACAGCTTGCCCTTACGTTTTGGAAAATTAAAACCAATCCTGACAGGCGCGCCGGTTAGCTTGGTGACTAAAGCGCTTCGCCATTGATCGGCAAGATTAATCACCAGATCATATTTCCTGGAAATAAGTCGTTTAACTAACTGCGTCTCGTGACGCATGTGGGCAAGTTTGCCTTGTTTCTTCCAGGTACGGTCAATGGTAAACAGTGTCGTGAGCAACGGGTTACTTGCCAGCATTTCCCTGGTTTCAAGGTACATCAACATGTCAATTTCAGCGTCAGGATAGTGCGCTTTTAACGTACTGATGACCGGTGTGGTCAGCAACATGTCGCCGTGATGCCTCAGCTTAATGATGAGAATACGCCCTGGAGGCGAAACGGATTTTTGGGTAGAGGCGTTTGTCATCATTCATCACTGTCTGAGAAATCAAACCCTGATTCTAAAGGAGCGTAGGGGATGTGGCTATACTTCGACGCCTTTCTTGCCTTGTGCGGGGAAATACCAAAGAATAGGCAACAAACCGTGTTACATGTTGTCCAATTCGATTCCTGCCTTTCTCCGGGAAACCGGTCACTGGCAGCTGAATCCAATGAGTCTCTATCAGGCAAGTTTTATGACAAAACCCGCATTTATCATCACTATTGATACCGAAGGCGACAACCTTTGGCAGAACCATCAGGAGATACTGACAGAAAACACGCGTTTTCTGCCCAGGTTTCAGACTCTCTGCGAAAAGTATGGCTTCAAACCGGTTTATCTCACTAACTATGAGATGGCAAGCGATGCCCAATACGTCGAGTTTGCGCGTGATGTGATAGCGCGAGGGCAGGGTGAAGTGGGTATGCACCTTCACGCCTGGAATAGTCCTCCTCTTTCGCCGCTGACAGAAGATGACTGGCGTCATAAGCCTTATCTGATTGAGTTTCCGCGGGATCGGATTCGCGCAAAATTCGAATTTATGACCCGGTTACTTGAAGATACCTTTCAGACAAAAATGTTAAGCCACCGTGCAGGACGCTGGGCGCTTGATGAATACTATGTCTCTTTATTGCTTGAGTTTGGCTATCAGGTCGATTGTTCCGTGACACCAAAAGTGAACTGGCAATCCTCTCCGGGTGCACCTCAAGGAAAGGGCGGGACGGATTATCGTCATTTTCCGTCAAACGCCTATTTCATTGATCCGGAAAATATTGCTCAATCAGGTCACTCCAGTTTGCTCGAAGTTCCGATGAGTATTCAGTACAAGTACCCGGGCTGGATAAACTGCCTGAAACAGGGCGTAAATACCTTGCGCGGGAAAACTCGGCCTCACTCTGTGCACTGGCTGCGGCCTTCCGGCGGTAACGCTGAGAGTATGCAGAAGGTGGCAGTGAAGAGCCTGGCAGAAGGCCATGATTTTGTAGAGTTTATGCTGCACTCTTCCGAGTTCATGCCGGGCGGCAGCCCGACGTTTAAGACGCAAGAGGATATTGAGGGATTATACCGTGATCTGGAACGTCTGTTTAAATGGCTTAGTGAACGCACTGTCGGTATGACACTGGCTGAATATTATCAGAAGAAAGTGAATCAAGATGTCTAAGAAAAAATGGAAAACGGCGCTGGTAAATCTGTTTTTAGAAGGGTTTGTCTTTTTTAATAAACGCCTTAAACCAAAAGAGTCATTTGATTCAGCAAAGGATTTCCGCAGTATCGTCATTTATTCGACGACAGCATTGGGTGATCTGATGTTTAACACACCCGCAATCAAAGCGATCAGGCAACGTTATCCTGACGCTTTTATTACGTTGGTTTCAAGTGAAAAAAACAGAGGGCTGGTTTCTGATTGTGCCTATTTCCAACAGGTTGTGTATTGGGATGAAAAGATAAAAGATATCGTCGGGCTGGTTTCATCTCTTAAGAAAAGCAAACCTGAGCTGGCGATTATCCTCCATTCTAAAGCACCATATGATGTGCTCAGTGCGGTGATGGCCGGGTGCGAGTACGTGTTTAAAGATGTTTATGGGAACAAAACAACGGGAATGGAAAAATGGATAGTAAACTCTCCCGTTTTATTTGATGGACATCTTATTCAGCGCAAGTTGAATCTGCTCAAGTTATTAGATTGTGATGTCTCAGACAAAGAGATGTTTATTCCGATTATTTTTCCGGAAGTTGATAAGGACACCACAAAAATATCTATTGGTTTCCAGATGGGGGCATCTGAAACACTGAGGTGCTGGCCGGTAACCCGTTTCGTTGAGTTGGCTGAAAAATTATCTCTGCTTGGTCCTGAATATCGGATTGTCCTTATTGGGACTAATAAAGAGAAGGGGTATGAACAAGAATTCTTTAACGCCCTTCCTGAAAGTGCAAAAGGGAGCGTGGTCAGCTATATCGGGAAAACAGATCTTAAAACATTATTAGGGATTTTAAAAAACGTAGATGTTCTGGTAACCGGAGATACCGGCCCTTTGCATCTGGCCGTCGCCCTCAAGACCCGCACTGTAAGCTTGTTTGTTACAGCGAATCCTTCTCATACTGGCCCTTATCAGGATCCTGAATTGCATCAGATTTTGCAAGTTCCTTACGAGGCTGCTAAGCAGAGTTCTCCGTCTCTCGAGCAACCCTTATCTGTTATTGGCTCCGACGCAGTATTAGAAAAAATTATCTCCCTGCTTTCTAAAAATCAATAAAGTAAGAGAGGGTTTCCCCTCTCATACTACATTCAGTTCACCGAATCGCTGTGAATCTTCCGGGGGATAGTTGACATCATGATTCCAAGTGGGAACCAAAATAAATACCACGCCTCACTGGGATTGCTGATGTTAAAGATCCCCTGTGAAAGATAAAAGATAAGCGTAAAGAAAAAGAGAGCAGCTTCAAGCCTTTTCTCATTTCTAATAAAATGTATTGCGCGTAAACATCCATAGCATAGCAAACTCAGGAATATAGCCAAACCGACAATACCCCCTTTCAGTAGAACACCCAGATATAAGCTATGGGTCGTAGTGATATGTTCGCCGCTGTAGTTGATAAAGTTCAGCTCTTTTTCAAACCCATAACCCAACAGAGGAGCCTGTTTAATGATTTCATATGAATGTTCCCAGATACTGGTGCGCAGATAGACCTGAGTTGTTAACTCTTCAAAACGTGTCAGTACCATCTCAGTGATGCCGCTATAAAAAAGAACTACCGCAATAACGACGATTGCCAGTAGATAATAAGGAACATTCTTTTTTGTAAAAATCGTATAGTGGGAAGTGATCGCCAGAGAGATAACCAGTCCAATGAGTGGTCCACGACTTTGGGTCAGCAACAAAGCGATAAATAACACAAATGCCGTGTAAATATAAATGTGTTTTTTAGACTCTTTAAATGAAATAAATGACAGTATAATGCCAATCGCAAAATATCCTCCGACATCAATCACATTACTTGGGCCGGGAGAGTGGCTGATGTTTAATCTATTGATAAGAAGGTGTTGATAATCAACAAACATTAAATAGATAGCAAGTATCACGAAGCCGAATATTGTCGCGTCTATGGCCAAAGCACGCTTGTCACTGTTGTATAAGGTGACCAGCATGGCGAGGAAAACGACCAGATATAAACTATGAGTCAATGCGGACTCTGTATTTTTTGGATTTTCACCCCAAAGATTACTCAGCGAAAAGAATAACAAAAAGGCCGCTGATAATGTTATGCCGCGAACGAATGTTTTATCCTGGAAAAGAGAGTCTCTGAACTGTTTCTTTGTACATAATGTCAGTATGAACGTTAAGGCTGACAGGTGAAAAACATTATTCACTCGCGTGTAGCCACAAAAAATTGCGCTCAAAAACATAAATGAAATAAATAAAAAATAATACAACCGCTCAGTGTCAATTCTTTTTAATGAACGTATCATTATATCCGGCCTTCTGGAAAATTTTGGTGGGAATTGAGCTATTAACTGAAAGGTTGATAACTTCTATTTCTTTTTCCTTAAGTACTCGGCTTGCATGATCCAGCGCCGGAAAAATAGTTCCTTCTATCATCCCTTCGAGATTAGTAGGCAATTTATTATTATCAACCTCATAAAAGCGAGGCTTATCAAAGTTATTCATATCAAGACCAATAATAAATATTTGTGTGTAACCAAGAAATGCGATGATTTGGAGTGCCCAATACACCACAGTGCCGGTATCAAAGACTCCATGTCGGATATCTAACGTAAAGCCAATATCGTCACGCTGAGGATAAAAATAGGTATCCGATGTGTTCATGTAATGACTTTTTAATTCCATCGGTTTTAATGATGGCTGATATATCTTAAATGCCGCATCTTCAATGAGGGCTAAACTACAGTGGGTATTTTCTAAACCAAAGTTGTCAATAATTCTTGCAATGCCATGGGCAGTCGTAAAAAGAGTTAATTCAGTATCATTTATAATTTGTGAGATTATCTCAGGTCTGCTGTCAAAAAAACCCATATCAACAATAACATAGAATGAAAACTCCAAGGATTTATCCAATGACCAGGCGCCGTTAACGCCCATGGCAGGCAGGGAGGGATGCTGGCTGAAATCGATCTCATTGATTGAAGGACCTGTAGCCGCAAGCATAACCGACCCAGAGAATTTTCCACGTAAAGCGGATAAATCAGCAAGCGGGATAGCCTCATCCCGATATTTCAACGTATTGATTTCACCCGTTTCGGCACGGGTGATCTTCATATGTGGCCATAAATTCTCATTGTGCCTGTACGCACGGGGATGAGTATAACGGTATAGCTGCTTAAAGAAGGAGCCCACGTTTAGACGATCTCCTTATCCAGTAATGTCTTAACCTGCTGCGCCGTGATGTCCGACATTGAATTGCCTGTTTCAGACCGGCAGGTAATTTGATTCTTCCCATACCCTCCAATCAAACCAGGGTCGGTCGGGCCATAGAGCGTGATATTAGGGCGGTCGAGGGCGGCGGTGAGATGGCTCAGGCCGGTATCGACTGAAACTACGGCTTTGGCACCAGCCAGAATCTCTGCGACCTGTTGCAGACTGAGCTTCGGTAGCACCTCAACATAATCAAAACCCTCTGAAAGCCTCAGCGCCCGCTGGTATTCATGTTCTGCACCCCACGGCAGTTTGATGCGAATATTACTGTCTTCGAGCGAACCTATCAGCTCACGCCAGTGATTCTCAGGCCAGTGCTTATCGGCACGGGTCGTGGCATGAAGAAAGACCAGATAATGGTTGGCATCTGCCGGAAGTTGCGACAAAAAGCGCGAAGCAATGGCGTAATCACCCTGTGTTGAGGGTTTTTCATAGCCCAAACTTTTTGCGAAAAGTTCACGTGTGCGTTCAACGGCATGCTGCTTTTTGTCGATATCATGCCGCTGATTAAAGAACCAGCTGGCAAAAGGCTCGCGGGCACTTTTCGCATCCTGACCGTGTTTTTTGCCTTTGGCTACACGGGTGATCAGCGCGGCACTTTTAATCAGGCCCTGAGCGTCAATAACCGCATCATAAGTGCGCGACTGTAATTCCCTTTTAAAGTCACAGCGTTGCTGGCGGGTTTCAGAACCAAACCAGTTTTTTCTCCAGCGGCGGATAGCGACCGGTATCACTTTATCGACAGCCGGGTGCCAGCTGGGGATCTGTACGAAACCTTCTTCAACCACCCAGTCAAACGAGATACCGGGGATGGCATTCATTGCATCGGTTAAGGCCGGAAGCGTATGCAGAACATCGCCCATGGACGACGTTTTGACGATCAGTACCCGCATTCCCGCTCCTTTCCTGTAGCTAAAAGTTGTGACAGTTCCAGATAAACCTGTTCGGGTTGAATGTCGATCAGGCTCTGGTGATAGCCCTGCTCGGCATCGCCTTTACGCACCTTGTGATAACCGGTGATGAGGCGAATGACTTTGGCATGTTGGCTGAGTGGCGGCGTAAAGTCCGGGCTGCTTGGTCCGTAAAGTGCGACCAATGGCTTGTTCAGCGCAGCGGCAACGTGCATCAGACCTGAGTCATTACTGACTACAGCCTGACAGGCGGCAATCAGCACAACGGCCTGATCCAGCGAGGTTTTACCGGCCAGGTTCATACAAAACGGCTGTGCCTGCTCAGTCAATGACTGACGAATATCTTCGCCTGCAGGGTGATCTTTCGCTGAGCCGAAGAG
The DNA here is from genome assembly GCA_963519305.1 of uncultured Enterobacterales bacterium. Taxonomy (GTDB): domain Bacteria; phylum Pseudomonadota; class Gammaproteobacteria; order Enterobacterales; family Enterobacteriaceae; genus Ewingella. Next base: position 67,317 of record CAUQMS010000022.1, on the reverse strand, counting down.
AACCACCTGATAACCCTCAGCAATTAACTTCTGCGCTAATGCGGCGTAGTGATAATGCGGCCAGCGCTTGGCGGGGCCAAACTCTGCACCGGGGCAAAAGCCAATGATCGGGCGTGAAGCCACCAACGAAAACTGTTCGCTGATGGCCTCAATCTCGCCTCCTGCAACCTGCAACTGCGGCCAGAGCAAAGGTTCGGGCAAATCCGCTGCGGATTTTATCTTCCCCGCCTTGTAGGCCAGTGCCACATAGCGCTGCACCATCAGAGGGAAGGCTTGTTTATCCAGTACGCGTAAATCATTAAGCAAGCCGTAGCGCATCTCGCCGCGCCAGCCGGTACGCTGAGGAATCTGAGCAAAGAAAGGCACCAGCGCTGATTTAAAAGAGTTCGGCAATACGAAAGCGCGCTGATAATGGTTGTCGCGTAATGCGACACCCATACGGCGGCGTTCGCCAAACTCCAGAGCCCCGTGGCCCAGAGGCATGGGCAGTGCGCGGCTGACTTCCGGCATTCTGTCGAGCAGAGGCCGGCACCACGCGGGTGCCATGACATCAATTTCAGCCGCTGGCTCAATGGCCTTAATGGTGCGGTAAAGACTTTGCGACATCATCATGTCGCCCACCCAGGAAGGGCCAATGACCAGCATTTTCATTCCGTACTCATTCCTCAGCTCACGCTTACTGTTTTACTCCAGGCGGCGTTTAGATCGTGCGGTTAAGCCATGCCATGTATTCAGCCACGCCTTCGGCCACGGTTTTGAACGGTTTGTCATAACCCGCTGCGCGCAGGGCTGACATATCTGCCTGCGTAAAGGACTGGTAGCGGCCTTTCAGTTTTTCCGGGAATGGAATGGTTTCGATATGGCCGGTTTTGTGGTGCGTGATGACAGCTTCGGCGACGGCCTGGAAGGACTCTGAACGGCCGGTCCCGCAGTTGAAAATACCGGACACACCGTTTTGCCAGAACCACAGGTTGACCGCTGCCACGTCACCGACGTAGATAAAATCACGCTTAAACCCTTCGCTGCCTGCGAACAGTTTTGGATTCTCACCGGCATTAATCTGGTTGTTCAGATGGAAGGCAACGCTTGCCATGCTGCCTTTATGGCCTTCACGCGGACCATACACGTTGAAGTAACGGAAACCACAAATTTGCGATTCAGCCTGCGGCAGAATGTCACGCACGTACTGGTCGAACAGGAATTTTGAGTAGCCATAGACGTTCAGTGGTTGTTCATATTTACGGTCTTCAACAAAGCTGGTGCTCTGGCTGCCGTAAGTTGCAGCGGATGAAGCGTAAAGGAAAGGGATTCCGCGATCTAAACAGAAATGCAGAATATCTTTCGAGTACTGATAATTGTTATCCATCATGTACTTGCCATCCCACTCGGTCGTGGAAGAACAGGCACCTTCATGGAAGATAGCGTCGATTTCGCCAAGGTCATCGCCCGCAACAATGCTGGCAATGAAATCTTCTTTGTCGCAGTAATCCGCGATATCCAGATCGACAAGATTGACGAACTTGGTGCCGTCTTTCAGGTTATCAACCACTAAAATATCGCGGTATCCCATCTCATTAAGAGATTTAATGATGTTGCTGCCGATAAAACCAGCGCCGCCAGTGACGATTATCATGGGACTCACCTTTAATCATTTAGAAAATCACGCACCATGCGTGACTTATACAGTTGGCAATATCATAACACTTCATTATGCAGGCCACATTGGGAAGCTATCCGATAAGTCGCATTCATGTGTATCAAGACTTAAGGCGTGAACTATGCTGCAAAACGAAGATATTCTGGCGGCTTCCCTCGTTATTCCTTAGGCGGATTAGTAATGTATCTGACGAATGAGTCATTTTCAGGAGATAACGTTATGTCCGCTTCGTTTTATCGCCAGCTGGAAGAAGATCTCGATCAGGCACGTGCTGATGGTCTGTTTAAAGAAGAGCGAATTCTGACTTCCGCTCAGCAGGCGAAGATCACCGTGGCCGGAGGGCAACCGGTCATCAATTTTTGCGCCAATAATTACCTCGGCTTAGCCAATCACCCGGAACTGATCGCTGCCGCCAAAGCGGGCCTCGACAGCCACGGCTTTGGCATGGCTTCAGTACGTTTTATCTGCGGGACGCAGGATACGCATAAAGAGCTGGAAAGCCGTCTGGCAGATTTCCTGTGCATGGACGATGCAATCCTTTATTCATCCTGCTTTGATGCCAATGGCGGCCTGTTCGAGACCTTACTCGGCGCCGAAGATGCCATTATTTCTGATGCGCTCAACCACGCCTCGATTATTGACGGTGTGCGTTTATGTAAGGCCAAACGCTACCGGTATGCCAATAACGACATGGCTGAACTCGAGGCTTGCTTAGAAAAGGCCAAAGCCGAAGGTGCGCGACACATTCTTGTCGCCACCGATGGCGTATTTTCTATGGATGGCGTGATCGCCAATCTGGGTGGTATCTGCGATCTGGCCGAGCGCTATGACGCACTGGTGATGGTGGATGATTCCCATGCCGTCGGTTTTGTCGGCGAACACGGTCGCGGAACGCATGAATATTGCGACGTGATAGGGCGGGTGGACATTATCACCGGCACGCTCGGCAAGGCGCTGGGTGGGGCTTCCGGCGGTTATACCGCTGCGCGTAAAGAGGTGATCGACTGGCTGCGTCAGCGCTCCCGACCTTATCTGTTCTCCAATTCTCTCGCCCCGTCGATTGTCGCTGCTTCGCTGAAAGTCTTGTCGATGCTGGAACAGGGCAGTGAACTGCGCCAGCGTCTGATGAGCAACGCGCAGCTGTTCCGCGAAAAAATGACCGACGCCGGTTTTACGCTGGCCGGTGCCGATCACGCGATTATCCCAGTGATGCTGGGCGATGCCAAACTGGCACAGGAATTTGCCTCTTTGTTGCAGCATGAAGGCATCTACGTCACCGGCTTCTTCTTCCCGGTGGTGCCAAAAGGTCAGGCGCGTATCCGTACCCAGATGTCCGCGGCGCACAGCACCGAACAAATCGAACAGGCAGTGGACGCCTTCACCCGCATTGGTAAAAAGCTTGGCGTTATTGCCTGAGGAAGCCCCATGAAAGCGTTAGCAAAGTTAAAGCGTGAAGAAGGCATCTGGATGACCGATGCGCCGGTACCGGAGCTGGGCCATAACGATCTACTGATTAAAATTCGTAAAACCGCCATTTGTGGCACCGACGTGCATATCTATAACTGGGATGAATGGTCGCAAAAAACCATTCCGGTTCCGATGGTGGTTGGGCATGAATATGTGGGTGAAGTGGTCGGTATTGGCCAGGAAGTGAAAGGCTTTACGATTGGCGATCGCGTTTCCGGTGAAGGGCATATCACCTGCGGGCACTGCCGTAACTGTCGTGGCGGCCGAACCCATTTGTGCCGTAACACCCAGGGTGTTGGCGTGAACCGTCCGGGTGCATTTGCCGAATATCTGGTACTGCCCGCCTTTAACGCCTTCAAAATTCCTGACAACATTTCTGACGATTTGGCAGCGATTTTTGACCCACTCGGCAACGCAGTCCATACCGCGCTCTCCTTTGATCTGGTCGGCGAGGATGTATTGGTGTGCGGCGCCGGACCGATTGGCATCATGGCGGCGGCAATTTGTAAACATGTGGGCGCACGGCACGTTGTTATTACTGATATGAATGAGTACCGTCTGGATCTGGCTCGCAAAATGGGCGTAACCCGCGCGGTAAACGTGAAAAACGAAAACCTCGAGCAGGTGATGGCCGAACTGGGGATGACCGAAGGTTTTGATGTGGGCCTGGAAATGTCCGGTGCGCCGCCAGCCTTCCGCACGATGCTTAATGCGATGAATCACGGCGGCCGTATTGCATTGCTGGGGATCCCGCCGTCGGATATGTCGATCGACTGGAATCAGGTCATTTTCAAGGGACTGTTTATAAAAGGGATTTATGGCCGGGAGATGTTTGAAACCTGGTATAAAATGGCAGCCCTGATCCAGTCAGGCCTGGACCTCACGCCGCTGATCACTCACCATTTCTCTATCGATGATTTCCAGAAAGGTTTTGATGCGATGCGTTCAGGGCAGTCGGGTAAAGTGATCCTCGACTGGCAGTAAACGTCTCCTCAGAAACAACAAAGGCCAGCTTCTAAGCTGGCCTTTTGCTTTACTGACATTCACTCAGGGCTGTTTAGCAAACCAGGTGTTCCAGGTGCGCTCAACGAAAGTGACGGCAGGAAGTTGCGCGATGCTTTCACCCAGGGTTTTAAACATTACGTCTGCATAGACCGGGGCCGGGGGGTGTTTGACAGAACAGACCCGTACGCCTTTGAACACGGTTTTCGGCGCAGTGACGTGGGTCGGGCTCTTGCCTGCGGGTGCGCTGCGCGCTGGTTCATTCAGCAGATCGCTTGGGCGAACCAGCACGATGTCCGACGGCAAGTTGGGCAGCATCTGTTGCAGAACGCGCACCGTAGTCGGGTGCGGGTGGCCGATGGCGATGGCGTAACCGTTGCGCCGCGCCAGGGCAATTGCGCGTTCGAACTGACGGCGGATCTCAGCTTCGTTCTGCACATCGTCTAAAAAGACGTTGCGTTTAATCACCTTAACCCGCGTTCCGGCCGCTGCCTGCACGGATTTGGTATTGCCAATCGTCATGCTATCGAGGAAAAACAGGTTATAGGCGTTCATCGCCTGCATCACATTTTCCATACCCGGCAGACTGGAGGTCATCGCACTACCCATATGGTTGTTGATGCCGACGGCATAGGGCACGCTGGCGATGGCTTTGTCGACAATGCGTTTGACTTCTTCACGGCTCATTGACGGCGTGAGGGTGTCTTTTTCCAGTGGCTGTTTACTCAGGGGAGCCATTGGCAGATGGATCAGAATTTCGCGGCCCTGCTGATGGGCTTTTTCCATCATCACGCGCGTATCCGGAGCATTTGGGAAAATCGCGATGGAGACGGCCGTTGGCATCTGCAACACTTGATTTTCGTTTTGCTGCCGATAACCGAAATCATCAATCAGAATGGCTAACTTCGCGGCCTGCGCCTGGCAGGCGAACAGGGTGGTGCCACAAAGTGCGGCTAAAACGGACATTTTATATCGCAATGCTATCTTCCCAACCACGGCTGTGGGTTAACGGCCTGGCCCTGACGACGAATTTCGAAATACAGCGATGGCTGGCCCTGACCGCCGCTGGTGCCCACGAGTGCAATGGCCTGACCGGATTTCACCTGATCACCCACATTCACCAGTGCGCTTTGGTTGTAACCATACAGGCTCATATCGCCTTTGCCGTGTTCAATGACCACCACCAGACCGTAGCCTTGCAGCCAGTCGGCCAGCAGAACGCGGCCATCGGCAATGGCTTTCACTTCGCTGCCTTCACGGGCTGAAATCACGATGCCTTTCCAGCGTAGCTCACCCTGCAATTGTTCGCCGAAGCGGTGCAGAACAGACCCGCGTACTGGCCACATATCCTGGCCTGCTGGTCGGCCAAGGCCGCCGGTGCGGGATACCAGAGCCTGTTCGCCCTGCGTAGGTTTGTAGGTCGAGCCTTTTTTCTTCGCCTGCTGCTCTTTGGCGCGGACCGCGGCAGCCTCTTTGGCCTCTTTCTCCGCGCGGGCGCGGGCGGCGCGTTCGGCAGCAGCAATTTTGTCACGCAGGCGAGTTTCGTTGGCGCGCAACTCAGCCAGACTTTGCTCATCTTTTTGCAATGAGCTTTCAAGTGCGGTCAGGGTCTGTTTTCTGGCGGCACGGGCTTGCTCCAGCTTCTGTTGCTGGGTTTGCTGCTCGTTGAGCACGCTTTTCTGTTGAGTCTGTTTTGATTGCAGCGTGACACGCTGCGAAGCGAGATCGGTTCGAGTCTGCTTCAGTTCTTCGATGGATTTCTGACGCGCTTCGTTGAAATAACCGAAATAGGCCAGGATGCGTTCGCTGCGCTCGCTCTCTTCACCGCTGAGGAGCAGCTGTAAACCACTGTGCTGGCCGACGCGGAAAGCGGCATCGAGCTGTTTCGCCAGAATGGCTTCCTGACTTTTTTGCTGTTTTTGCAGTTTATCTATTGAGGCATTCAGGTTGGAAATATCTTTACCAAGTGTCGATAAGGCTGACTGGGTATCACGCAATCCACGGCTGGCCGAGGCGATGATCTTTTCCTGGGCCTGCAGCTGTTGCTGCAAAGAGCCGCGTTGCTGCTTCTGCTGCTTAACGCTTTTCTCTTTTTCGGCAATGCTCTGCTGGAGGGTTTTAAGCTGATCTTTATTGTCATCAGCATGGGCAGCCAAAGAGGGAACGAGCAACGAGGCGCAGAGCAAAAAGGCCGACGCCGGGATCCCCGAAGTGGCCTTTTCTTTGGCAGAAAGGCGGTTTCTCATTGCGCTGAAATAAATGAATTTGCTCAAACTTTTTCCTGCTTGCCGACCGTGGATGATAGACAATCTGGCTGTCCTTCGGGTTATCGTAACACTAATCAACAGGCTGATGCACAAACAAAAAAGGCGTATCCGCTTGCGCAGATACGCCTCATCAACGCTGTTTACCGCTGGTTCATTTTACGATAAATAACGGTTTTCCGCTCATTTCCTGCGGGATTTCCATACCCATCAGCGACAGCATGGTTGGCGCGATGTCAGAAAGTTTACCGCCTTCCATTGCCTGAGCATTGCCGCCGATGTAAATCAGCGGTACCGGCAGGCTGGTGTGTGCGGTGTGCGCCTGACCGGTGGCCGGGTCACTCATCTGCTCGGCATTGCCGTGATCGGCGGTGACCAGCAACTGGCCGTCTGCCTGTTTAACGGCGTCAACCACCTGGCCGATGCACACATCCAGTGTCTCAACGGCTTTCACCGCCGCATCATAAATACCGGTATGGCCGACCATATCGCCGTTCGGGTAGTTGCAGATGATGGTGTCATATTTTCCGCTGGCAATGGCACCCAGCAGTTTGTCGGTCAGCTCTGCGGAGCTCATTTCCGGCTGCAAATCGTAGGTCGCCACGTTCGGGGATTTAATCAGAATACGGTCTTCGCCAGCGAAAGGCTGTTCCATGCCACCGTTGAAGAAGAAGGTGACGTGGGCATATTTTTCGGTTTCAGAAATACGCAGCTGGGTTTTGTCGTGCGCCATCAGCCACTCGCCGAGGGTATTTTTCAATGAGGCTGGTGGATAAGCGCAGGCAGCGTCGATGTCTGCGGCGTATTCAGTCAGCATGACGAAATCGCCGAAGTTAATCGATTTTTCGCGGGTAAAGCCGTCAAAATCCGGGCTGATGAACGCACGGGTAATTTCGCGCGCGCGGTCCGCACGGAAGTTCATGAAGATCATGGCGTCGCCATCTTCAATAGCGGCATCCGCTTCACCCGCTTTACGCAGCACGGTCGGTTTAACGAACTCGTCATTTTCATCACGCACATAGGCTTCCTGCAACGCGGTCACGGCATCGTCAGCAGTGAAAGCGCCTTTGGCCTGAGTCATCAGATCATAGGCCAGCTGCACGCGGTCCCAGCGGTTGTCGCGATCCATGGCGTAGTAACGGCCAATAATCGATGCAATGCGCCCGGTACCAATTTGCGCGAATTTTTCACTAAAGCGTTTTAAAGCGGCTTCTGCGCTGCGCGGTGGTGTGTCACGGCCATCAAGGAAAGCGTGCAGGTAAATCGCTTTCGCGCCGCGACGGTGAGCCATCTCGACCATCGCCATAATGTGATCTTCATGGCTGTGAACGCCGCCCGCAGAGAGCAGGCCCATAATATGCACCGCTTTACCGGCATTCACGGCACGGTCAACGGCGGCAGCCAGTACAGGGTTTTCGAAGAAGTCGCCCTCTTTGATCTCTTTGTCGAGACGCGTCAGATCCTGATAAACAATGCGGCCTGCGCCCAAATTAACGTGACCGACTTCTGAGTTACCCATCTGACCGTCTGGTAAACCGACATCCAGACCTGATGCGGCGATCAGCGTATGCGGGTAGGTGTTCCACAGGTTGTCCATCACCGGGGTTTTTGCGTTCAGAATGGCGTTATCCTGCTGCTCTTCGCGATGGCCGTAGCCGTCCAGAATGACCAGTACCATGGGTTTTTTGTTGCTCGACATGTCAAATGACCTCGTTAAAAGAGTAAATGCGAAATAGGCCCGCCGGTTCCCGGCAGCAGCTTCTGTAAGGCGGCCGGCGTGGCTATTCCCACTTTGCGTGGGGATTTTACCCCAGCGGGCAAACACAAATAGCCATGAGAGATCAAAGATGACGCAATGTTTGGATTAACTTTGGGCATAAATGCGTGTTAGTTTTTCGAGATATGCCGCAGTTTGTGGCATTTGGAGATGCTTACTGGCTGTATTTGCCGCAGCGCGCAGGTATACTCTCAAGCCTTGAATTTTCCCCCAACAGACGGGAGTTGCTACACCCCATGCAAGATATTATGCCGTTCATTAGTGCGCATCCGGTTCTCAGCCTGGCGTGGGTTGCGTTGCTGATTGCAGTGATTGTGACCACCTTTAAAACACGTTTTTCTAAAGTAAAAGAGATCACCCGTGGTGAAGCGACCCGCCTGATCAATAAAGAAGACGCTGTAGTGGTTGACGTGCGTACGCGTGAAGAATTCCGTAAAGGTCATATCTCCACGTCGTTAAACGTGTTGAGTACTGACATTAAGAGCAACAACTTAGGCGAACTCACCAAGCATAAAGCTCAGCCGGTGATCGTCGTTTGCGCCAATGGCACTTCTTCGCGCACTGCGGCAGAAGGCTTGATCAGCGCTGGCTTCGAGCGTGTCTATACTCTGAAAGATGGGATCTCAGGCTGGAGCGGTGAAAATCTGCCTCTGGCGCGCGGTAAATAATTACCGGGCATGATAAGCAGCACCAAATCTACGTTATAAGAGGTGTCACCCGTGGCTAAAATTGAAATCTACACCAAGGCAACCTGTCCGTACTGCCACCGTGCGAAGGCTTTGCTCAATAGCAAAGGCGCAGCATTTGATGAGATTGCCATTGACGGCGATGCGGAAAAACGCGAAAAAATGATCGCACGTAGCGGCCGTTCTACCGTACCTCAGATTTTTATCGACGGGCAGCACATTGGCGGCTGTGACGATTTACATGCACTTGATGCGCAAGGCGGGCTGGATCCGTTGCTGTAAGCGACATCCTGCTGCTGTGCATATTCATTAAGTGTTTAAAAGGACTGTTAACTTAAGGGTACTACTCACATGTCAGAACAAAACAACACCGAGATGGCTTTCCAGATCCAGCGTATCTACACCAAAGATATCTCCTTCGAAGCGCCAAATGCGCCTCAGGTTTTCCAGCAAGACTGGCAGCCAGAAGTTAAACTTGATCTTGATACGGCTTCAAGCCAGTTGGGTGATGACGTATATGAAGTTGTATTGCGCGTTACCGTGACTTCTTCACTGGGCGACGACACTGCGTTCCTGTGTGAAGTTCAGCAAGGCGGCATTTTCTCCATCTCCGGTATTGACGGGAACCAGCTGGCGCATTGCCTGGGTGCTTACTGCCCGAACATCCTGTTCCCATATGCCCGTGAGTGCATTACCAGCCTGGTATCGCGCGGTACTTTCCCGCAGCTCAACCTGGCACCTGTTAACTTTGACGCGCTGTTCATGAACTATCTGCAACAGCAGGCTGATGGCGAAGGTGCAGAACCACATCAGGATGCCTGATGAAAACCGTCAATGCTTCAATGACTGTGATCGGTGCCGGCTCTTACGGCACCGCTTTAGCAATAACCCTTGCCAGAAATGGCCACAACGTCGTGTTGTGGGGGCATAACGCCGAAAATATTCGTACGTTACAGGCCGCCCGTTGCAATCAGGCATTTTTGCCCGACGTCCCTTTCCCAGACAGCTTAGTGCTGGAAACCGATCTTTCTGTTGCTCTGGCTGCCAGCCGTAATGTCCTGGTGGTGGTTCCGAGTCACGTCTTTGGTGATGTGTTGCGGCAGATAAAACCGCATCTGCGTGCGGATGCCCGTATTGTCTGGGCAACCAAAGGCCTGGAAGCTGAAACCGGACGGTTACTGCAGGATGTGGCGCGTGAAGCCATGGGTGAGAGCATTCCTCTGGCGGTGGTTTCTGGTCCAACGTTCGCCAAAGAACTGGCTGCTGGTATGCCAACGGCCATTGCGCTGGCTTCTACCGATGCCGAATTCGCTGAAGATCTTCAGCAACTGCTGCATTGTGGTAAAAGCTTTCGCGTGTACAGCAACCCCGATTTCATCGGTGTTCAGTTGGGTGGCGCGGTGAAAAACGTCATCGCCATCGGTGCCGGTATGTCTGACGGCATAGGGTTTGGCGCCAATGCCCGTACGGCACTTATTACCCGTGGTCTGGCGGAGATGAGCCGTTTGGGCTCTGCGCTGGGCGCTGATCCTTCCACTTTTATGGGCATGGCGGGGCTGGGTGATTTGGTGTTAACCTGCACTGATAACCAATCCCGTAATCGTCGGTTTGGTATTATGCTCGGTCAGGGGATGGACGTTCAGGGCGCGCAGGATAAGATTGGTCAGGTGGTCGAAGGCTACCGTAATACCAAAGAAGTCCGTGCGTTGGCGCAGCGTTATCACGTTGAAATGCCTATTACTGAGCAGATTTATCAGGTGCTGTATTGTCACAAAGATGCCCGCGAAGCGGCCATCAGTTTACTGGCCCGCGCCAGTAAAGACGAAACAAGCAGCCACTGAGTTCTTGCTGAGTCAGAGCCTCTCTATTGGCCATCCGGTAGAGCGGCTTTTTATTACCTTATCGCCTCATAATTTATCTATCCGTAAGGAACAGTGATGTCGTTAGAAGAGCTGGAACTGGTCTGGAAAAACATTAAATCAGAGGCGAGAGCGCTGGCTGAGTGTGAACCTATGCTGGCGAGCTTTTTTCATGCGACGTTGCTCAAGCATGAAAACCTCGACAGCGCGTTAAGCTACATTCTGGCAAATAAACTCGGCAGCCCGATTATGCCCGCGATCGCTATTCGTGAAGTGGTTGAAGAAGCCTACCGTAACGACGCGCAGATGACGCTTTCCGCAGCCCGCGATATCCTGGCGGTACATCAGCGTGATGCCGCGGTGGATAAATACTCCACGCCGTTGCTGTATCTGAAAGGTTTCCACGCACTGCAGGCCTATCGCATTGGTAACTGGCTGTGGAAACAGGACCGTCAGGCACTGGCGATCTACTTCCAAAATCAAATCTCCGTGACTTTCGGCGTTGATATACACCCGGCAGCCCGCATTGGTTGTGGCATCATGCTCGACCACGCCACGGGTATCGTGATTGGCGAAACCGCAGTGGTGGAAAATGATGTGTCGATTTTGCAATCTGTCACGCTCGGCGGTACCGGTAAAACCTGTGGTGACCGCCACCCTAAAATCCGCGAAGGCGTGATGATTGGTGCTGGTGCAAAAATTCTCGGCAATATTGAAGTGGGCGTGGGCGCTAAAATTGGCGCGGGCTCTGTCGTTTTACAGTCAGTTCCGGCGCACACTACGGCGGCTGGCGTTCCGGCGCGCATCGTCGGGCGTCCGGAAAGTGAAAGACCTTCCATGGATATGGACCAATACTTCAACGGTATTAGTCAGGGTTTCGAATTCGGCGACGGGATTTGAAACTAACAGTGGCATGTTTTTGAAAGTGAAAGCCCATGCCACTTCTTGATATTTCCTACCACACTGCGGTTTACGTTTTGATCAACGCGCCGGGATAACCCAACTGCCGCCAGGCTTCGTATACCACCACGGAAACCGCGTTCGATAAATTCATGCTGCGGCTTTCCGGTTGCATCGGAATACGGATTTTTTGCTCTGCGGGCAGGTTATCCAGAATAGTCGCCGGTAATCCGCGCGTCTCCGGGCCAAACAACAGAAAATCCCCTAACTGATAAGTGACTGCGCTATGTGCCGGTGTGCCTTTGGTGGTCACGGCAAAGATGCGTTGCGGATTTTCACTGGTCAGAAATGCGTCGTAATTGGCGTGGTGCCGGATACGGGTGAACTCATGGTAATCGAGCCCGGCGCGACGCAGTTTTTTGTCGTCCCAGCCAAAGCCAAGCGGTTCAATTAGATGCAGCTGGAAGCCAGTATTGGCACACAGGCGGATTATGTTGCCCGTGTTGGGTGGGATTTCTGGTTCAAAAAGTACGATATTAAGCATGCGCCCCCCTGTAAGAGGGACGCAGAATAGCAGAAACTCAGCGCTGATGCAGCGGCAGCCACATGATAAGACGCAGCCCACCCAGCGGGCTGTCCTCGGCTTTCACCCAGCCACGATGTTGCTGAACGGCGGTATCGACAATCGCCAGCCCCAGGCCCGTCCCACCAGATTCGCGATCGCGCGCTTCATCTGTACGGTAGAAGGGACGGAAAATCTGTTCCCGGTCGATTTCACTGACACCCGGACCGTCGTCATCCACCGTGATGGTAATGCCTTCGTTGTCACAGGCAAAGTTCAGCGCAATGTGCGTATTGGAATAGCGCAGGGCATTACGCACGATATTTTCCAGTGCACTGTCGAGCGCTGCCGGGTTACCGAACAGTTTCCACGGACCAGGAGGGGTTGGAACTTCCAGCGTTTTCCCCATCTGTTCGGCTTCGAACTGCGCGTTATCGATAACATCTTCCCACAGCTCATTGGCCTTCAGCGTTTCACGCGCCAGCTCGTTTTTATGTTGGCTTCGCGACAGCACCAGCAGGTCATTGATCATGCTGTCAAGGCGCTGCGCTTCCATTTCAATACGCTGTAACTCCTTGCCTTCACCATGACGGCGACGCATCAGGGCGGTGGCTAACTGCAGGCGGGTCAGCGGCGTTCTCAGCTCGTGCGAGATATCCGATATCAGACGCTGTTGCGCATTCACCATGCGTTCCAGCGCGCTGACCATCTGATTAAAACTGGCGCCAGTGGCGAGGAACTCCTGCGGTCCGGCTTCCAGCTCCGGATGCTGCTTGAGATTGCCGCGTGCCACATCATCTGCGGCGTTTTTCAGCTTACGCGCTGGTTTCGCCAGACTCCATGAGAGCCACAGCAGCAACGGTGAACTGATTAACATCGTGACAATCAGCAGCAGCAACGGGCGGTCAAACATCAGGTTGATGAAGTCTGACTGTGGGCTGCTGGCCGGTCGTAGCAGGTAGAGCTGGTAGTTATCTTCACCGTCACGCACAGAAAAAGGCCCGACCATTTCGACACGGCCGTACTTTTTCTTTTTAGGGCGATCAGAGTTATCAGACTGGCCGATAAAATTACGGACAATCTGCATTTCATTACGCTGTGCGCCAATCACGCGGCCTTCACTGGTGACCAGCAGCAGACGCTGGCCCGGCGGAGCCCATTTGTCGATAGCGCGGAACAAGCGGCGCCACCACATCAGGTCATTGGCCGGATCGCCCGCCAGTTCGGCTTCCACGTGCTGCTCAATCATCAGGCCCTGCCGCTGTTCGTTGTCGAGCAGCGGTGTTAACTGACGTGAATCGAGCTTTGGCACCATTAAGACCAGCATCAATACTAAGGCAACGGTAAACCAGAAAATGGCAAAGATGCGGGCCGTCAGGCTATTGATCATGTAGCGGACACCATCAGATACCCACGTCCACGCAGGGTTTTAAACCACGGGTGTCCATCCAGACGATCGGGCAGTTTACGGCGCAAATTCGAAATATGCATGTCGATGGCGCGGTCAAATGGCGTCAGGCGTTTGCCCAGCACTTCTTGGCTGAGATGCTCACGTGATACCACCTGACCTAAATGCTTCGCCAGCAGATACAACAGCGTAAATTCGGTGCCAGTCAGGTCTAAAGCAACGCCCCCAAAGCTGGCTTCCTGGCGGCCAGGATTGAGCTGAAGCCCGTCGACTTCCAGTGTCGGAGAGCCATTATTTTCACCGGCTTGTTGCTGCTCACTCCAGTTTGAGCGGCGCAGCATAGCGCGTATGCGCGCGACCAGTTCACGATCGTTAAAGGGTTTAGCCAGATAGTCATCGGCACCGAGTTCGAGGCCCAGGACGCGATCCAACTCACTCCCGCGCGCGGTCAGCATGATCACCGGCGTCTGATGACGTTGGCGTAATTCTTTAAGGGTTTCAATGCCGTTTTTCTTCGGCATCATGACATCGAGCAGTAATAAATCGATGCTGTTATCCAGCTTTTCCAATGCCTGCTCACCATCGTAAGCAACCACCACGTTGAAGCCTTCCATTTCGAGCAATTCTTTTAAAAGTGAAGTCAGTTCACGGTCGTCATCAACCAACAAAATTTTATTCATTGTAATTACCTCTAGACGCAAAATACGTCATCAATTGCCGCTATTCCATGACTTTACGTACTTTTACAAGCACTGACGCTTGTTTGCAGCGGCAGGTTTAGACTGATTTTCAATGATTCGCGATAAGCGATAAAGACTATAGGAGTTAGTGATGTCTAAGGTAGCTGCACTCGTTACGGCCTCGATGCTGACACTGAGTTCTGGTGTCGTTTTAGCGGACACCGCTAACATGATGCCAGCGGCCCCTTCAGCGCACGACACCAACATGCTGGACAAGCCTGCGGAACGCAACACCATGTTTGATGGTGTTAATCTCACTGAGCAGCAACGCCAGCAGATGCGTGACCTGATGCATCAGGCGCGTAAAGACTTACCTCATATCAATGTCGATCAGATGGAAGCCATGCATAAGCTGGTGACCGCTGAAAACTTTGATCAGAAAGCTGTCAGGGCACAAGCCGAAGCGATGGCGCAGGAGCAGGTGGACCGCCAGGTCGAAATGGCCCGCATCCGCAACCAAATGTTCAATCTCCTGAGCCCTGAACAGAAAAACGTATTAAACCAGAAACATCAGCAGCGCATGCAAGAAATGCAGCAGCAGATGTCTGGCTTACAACCTACTTCTGCCCAGAAGCCAAGTAGTATGAGTACCCAGTAATATCCCTGTTTTTCCTTGCCATAGACACCATCCCTGTCTTCCCCACCGAAAGGTGGGGCTTTTTTTTGCCTGATCAAGTCAGCAAATATAGGCGTGAATGTGCTGGAATGGCAGCACCTTCGATTTCCGTTCTACCCTATGACACTTATCTCGTATTATCAGTCAGATGAATCCCTGAACAATGCTATTCTTAGAATAGACGTTTCTGCTGACGCTGTTTTTCGTTGCCGGGAGTTAATCTTGCTTTCGCGATTGCGCTCTACATTTAACGCAGGTTTTGATTCAGAAAATCTCGTTACCAGCAGGCAGAAACCCCCGCTGTGCCTGGGGAAATATGTTGTAAAAACAGTGTGAATCATTAAATTGCCCAAGGGTTAGCAGAGTAAGCGTATTCTTGCTGACTTGAATCAATTCAGCCATGGTGTTTTGTTATACTATTAGCATCAAACGCCATTAGCCAACGAGTCGTAGTATTTTGGGTATTGATATCCGGGCCAATAGGCATGCTCAAGAATTCTTAAGAAATTGCATCTACAAGTTCAGAGGTAGTCATGATTAAAAAAATCGGTGTACTGACAAGTGGTGGCGATGCGCCAGGTATGAATGCTGCCATTCGCGGTGTAGTACGCGCAGCGTTATCAGCAGAGTTGGAAGTTTTCGGTATTGAAGATGGCTACCTTGGCATGTATGAAAACCGCATGAGGAAGCTGGACCGCTATAGCGTATCGGATATGATTAACCGCGGCGGTACTTTCCTGGGTTCTGCTCGTTTCCCTGAATTCCGTGATCCGGAAAAACGCAAAATTGCCCTGCAGAACATGAAAGAACGTGGCATCGATGGTCTGGTGGTTATCGGTGGTGACGGTTCTTATGCTGGTGCAGATCTGCTGACTAAAGAGGGCGGGATCCGCTGTATCGGTTTGCCTGGCACCATCGATAACGATGTGGCCGGTACTGACTATACCATCGGCTTTTTCACCGCACTGGGCACCGTAGTTGAAGCTATCGACCGTTTGCGTGACACCTCCTCTTCACACCAACGTATCTCTATCGTTGAAGTGATGGGTCGTTATTGCGGTGATTTAACCCTGGCAGCGGCTATTGCCGGTGGTTGCGAATTTATCGCGATCCCTGAAGTGGAATTCAAACGTGATGATCTGGTTGCTGAAATCAAAGCCGGTATCGCGAAAGGTAAAAAGCACGCCATCGTTGCCATCACTGAAAAGCTGGATGATATCGATGAGCTGGCGAAATACATTGAGAAAGAAACGTGCCGCGAAACCCGTGGTACTGTTTTGGGCCACATCCAACGTGGTGGTGCGCCCGTGGCCTATGACCGTATTCTGGCTTCCCGCATGGGCGCTTATGCCGTCGACCTGCTGTTAGAAAAAGACCGAGACTATTCACAGGGCGGTTTCTGCGTGGGCGTGCAAAACGAGAAAATGGTCCATGAGTTAATCTCAGTCTGTATCTCACCTGAGAACAAGAAAAGTAAATTCAAAGAAGACTGGTACGACACGGCGAAGAAACTGTTCTGACACAGTTTTTCGTCTACGTCAGAGAGCCTCCGCCAGCGGGGGCTTTTTTATGCCTGCTAATCCTTTATTCCTGAATGGAATAGCAGAACACCTTTTAATCTTTAATTGTTTTATTTTTCTCTGGCAGGCTCTCCTTATCTGATTCGGTTAATCCAATCTATTGAGACTATTTCTGGGAGAAAATGCGATGCATAAATGGGGTGTAGGTCTGGCATTACTGCTGGTGGCGACGGGAGCTATTGCCAAAGATATTCAAATCCTGAACGTGTCATATGATCCGACGCGTGAATTCTATGAGCAATATAACAAGGCTTTCAGCAAATACTGGCAAGGTAAAACCGGCGACACCGTGACCGTTCGTCAGTCGCATGGTGGCTCAGGCAAACAGGCTACCTCCGTGATCAATGGCATTGAAGCGGATGTGGTGACACTGGCGCTGGCCTATGACGTTGATGCCATCGCTGAACGTGGCCGCATTGATAAGAACTGGATCAAACGCCTGCCGGATAATTCTGCGCCTTACACTTCAACCATCGTTTTCCTGGTGAAAAAAGGCAACCCAAAACAAATCCATGACTGGAATGACCTGATCAAACCGGGCGTGTCGATCATTACCCCGAACCCGAAAACCTCCGGAGGCGCACGCTGGAACTATCTGGCAGCATGGGGCTACGCCCTGCATCACAACAATAATGACAAAGCCAAAGCACAGGATTTCGTCAAAGCCTTATACAAAAATGTTGAAGTGCTGGACTCCGGCGCACGCGGCGCAACCAATACCTTCGTTGAGCGCGGTATCGGTGATGTGCTGATTGCCTGGGAAAACGAAGCGCTGCTGGCAACCAAAGAAGTGGGCCAGAATAAATTTGAAATCGTAACGCCGAGTGAGTCTATCCTGGCGGAACCGACGGTTTCTGTGGTCGATAAAGTGGTGGATAAGCGCGGTACCCGTGACGTGGCCGATGCGTACCTGAAATATCTCTATTCGCCAGAAGGCCAGACCATTGCTGCGGAAAATTACTACCGTCCGCGTGATGCTGCCGTTGAAAAGAAATTTGCTGCAGAATTCCCGCAGCTGAAACTGTTCACCATTGAGCAGGTGGCCGGTACATGGGCTGAGGCGCAGAAGGATCACTTCTCTACCGGTGGGATCTTCGACCAAATCAGCAAGCGTTAATACCCGTCATACTTGAAGGTGATTCTGTGTTGGATTCGTTCTCTTATCTGAATCACTGACAACCTCTGCTAATAAAAAACCCCGGTTTCATTGAGATATCGGGGTTTTTTATGTCGACGCAAACTACGCGTCAAAAAAGCAGAACTTACGCTTTTTTCGCTTCTGCTGCTGCTTTCACGATAACTGCGAAGGCGTCAGCTTTCAGAGATGCACCGCCAACCAGCGCGCCATCGATATCTGGCTGAGCAAACAGTTCTGCGGCATTTTTGTCGTTCACAGAACCGCCGTACTGAATAATCACTTGTTTAGCGATTTCAGCATCTTGCTTGGCGATGTGATCACGGATGAATTTGTGAACGGCCTGTGCCTGAGCTGGGGTGGCAGATTTGCCGGTACCGATAGCCCAAACTGGCTCGTAGGCAACAACCACGCCTTCAAACGCTTTCGCGCCCAGGGTGTTCAGTACCGCGTCGAGTTGTTTAGCGCAAACGGCTTCAGTCTGGCCTGCTTCGTTTTCTGCTTCAGTTTCACCGATGCACAGAACAGGGGTCAGACCCGCAGTCTTCAGTACGCCGAATTTCTTGGCAATCAGCTCATCACTTTCTTTGTGGTAAGTGCGACGCTCTGAGTGGCCGATGATGATGTATTTGGCACCAATATCTTTCAGCATGTCGGCAGAGATTTCACCGGTGAATGCGCCGGACAGGTTGGCATCTACGTTCTGTGCGCCTAAGGCAATACGGCTGCCCGCCAGTGCGTGTTTAGCCTGTGACAGGTAAACTTCTGGTGGTGCGATAGCAACGCCACAACCTTCAACCGTGGTCAGTTCGGTGCGCAGTGCAGCGATCAGTTCGTTAACCATGTGGGTACTGCCGTTCAGTTTCCAGTTACCCATCACTAATGGATGTCGCATGTTTTTTCCTCCAAAAGGGGACGCGATTGTCGATTAATATTTCTGCCAAACAAGCAGATTACCTGCCCAACAGTATAGAGATGATTAGTGGTAAAGGCTTTGCTTTTTGTCATTAATTGCCGTCATGCCGGCCTTATGAAAGCGCGAGTTTTACCGGTTCGACGGCGAAGGTCAGCCCTTTTTCCCCGTTATCGGAAATCACGTAACGGATAGCGCCCAATTGCTGCTGATAAAACTGCTGCCCTTTACCTTTATCGATAAGCGAGGTCACTTTTGCCACGCTCTGATCAACAGAAAGGCTGGCATCGAACTGGCGCATTAGATTCGCCATATAACTGATAGCCAGCGTACGTGCCGCTTTCTGTTCCGGTCCCTGAATCGGCAAGTAGGTGATTTGCAGCGTTTTAATTTTACCCGTGCCTTTTTCCAGCGCGGTCGAAGCGTAGAGATTCTCATTTATTTTGCTGGCCGCCCGGGTCAGCATCTCATTGGGGGCGCTGTCGCTGATGGCACGGAATTCGTTGATCTGCTGCGTCGGATTAGCTGCATTGTATTTCTCGCGAAAATTCACCAACGTCATTTCAAAGGTCGGGGCACCGGCAAGTAAATAGGGGGCTTTTGGCATCTCTTCGACAGTCTGGTGGTCAGCCGGCTCTGCGGCGCGGACTAAGTTCAGACCAGAAAGCATAACCAATGCGGGCAGAGCCACACGTAAAAGGAATTTTGCAGTCATAACGTTGTTCTTGTGTTGAGACGATGGTCGATTAAAGCGGGGATCCGGGGTGAATGTCAAAAGGAGTACGTAAACATTGCCGTCGTGCCGTCAGGCTGGGGTACACTTTGGCGCAGCTTTTTTACCCCTGAACATGATATGTCTCTTGATGGAATTAATCCCCGATGACACTGCAATACGCCTTATTTTCGTTTAATGGCCGCATGGGCCGCCGTGATTTTTGGATCTGGATGGTCAGCTGGCTGGTATTGATGGTGGCGGCATTCACCTTTGCCGATCGTCAGTGGATTGAGGTCAAATCGGCGGCATTCGCCGTGGTGGTTCTGCTCTGGCCAACGGCGGCCGTCATGGCCAAACGCCTGCATGACCGCAACCGGTCTGCCTTATGGGCATTTATGTTTATTCTGGCGTGGATGCTGGCGGCTGGTCATTGGGATATGATCCCGGCGCTGTGGCAATGGGTGGTCGGGCGGCTGATTCCGGTTATTCTGTTTGCGCTGCTGATTATCGATTGCGGCGTATTCGCCGGTACGCCGGGCACAAATCGTTTTGGCCCGGAACCTGAAAACGTCAAACTGAAATAGTTTTTCCGTGCATTACCAGTAATGTTCGCTGGTCATATGGCCCGGTTTGCGTTTGAGATGCTTGCGCATCCCGCGGCTGTCTTTGAGGATCTGCTGGGTGTCGCGCACCATCTGCGGGTTACCACAGAGCATGATATGGCTGTTTTCGGCATCCATTTTCAGCCCGACGGCGGCTTCGAGTGAGCCATCTTCAATCAGCGCAGGCACGCGGCCCGTCAGCGACCCCGGCGTTTTCTCACGGCTGACCACGGTCTGAATATGCAGTTTTCCGTTGTAACGCTGCTGCAGTTGCTGCATTAACGGCAGATAGCTGAGGTCCTGGGAGAAGCGCGCGGCATGGACCAGAACGATATTCTGGAATCTCTCCAGCCCAACGCCTTCCTGCAAAATCGACAAGTAAGGCCCGATGGCCGTGCCGGTCGCCAGCATCCACAGAGTGTCACACTCAGGCACTTCGTCGATAACGAAAAAGCCTGCGGCCTCTTTGGTCACCTGAATCTCACTGCCCACCTGCATGGCATGCAGACGCGGGCTGAGTTTGCCTTCCGGTACGGTGACCAGATAAAACTCCAGATTGGGATCGCTCGGTGCGTTGACGTAAGAGTAAGCTCGTTGCACGCGTTCTCCGTCAATCTCCATCGACAGTTTGGCGAACTGCCCGGCGCTGAATGCATCGACCGGAGCGCTCACCGTGATGCTGAACAAACTGTCGGTCCAGTTTTCAATTTTGGTGACTTTGCCGTTAACCCAATCCGCCATAAAAAAATGCTCCCGTTGCAGGTCTGTGCCGGGTGCAGAAATCTGCCCCCGATTTACCCCGCTGATTTTATTTCACATTCTCTGAATCGATTATCGATTAAATGTTATCAGGCTGATCACTGGCGGTTAGATAGCTTCAGAGTTGTACAGTTATGTTTACGAAGATGGCACTAAAGGCCACCAGTGATGTAAAGGCTGTTTTCCGTCAGACCCTCGCTTATTCACTCCAGTTTGTTAATTTATGCGCCCGACGGCCTTCATGCGCCAGGACTGGCTAATTATGCTGATATCTGGCAATTCGATTGATTAATGAACTGAAAAATGAAAAAACTGGAAAATATTCACCTGCTCGTAATGTTGGTTTTGCTGGTTGCTGTAGGGCAAATGGCGCAAACCATCTATGTGCCGAATATCGCGGATATGGCGCAGAGTTTGTCGGTCAAACCGGGTGCGGTGCAGCGGGTGATGGCGGCCTATCTGATCGCGTACGGTTCGTCGCAGCTGATTTATGGCCCGTTGTCTGACAAAGTTGGACGCAAACCGGTGATTTTGACCGGCATGATGATTTTTCTGGTCGGCGCGGCGGGTGCCATGATGGCGCAAAGCCTGACGCTGTTAATCGTGGCGAGCGCCGTTCAGGGAATGGGCACCGGCGTTGCCGGTGTGATGGCCCGTACCATGCCGCGTGATTTATACAGCGGCGGCGCATTGCGTCAGGCGAACAGTTTGCTGAATATGGGTATTTTAGTCAGTCCGCTGATTGCTCCGCTGATTGGGGGTGCACTCGCTGCCTGGTTGGGCTGGCGGGCCAGTTTCGGTTTCCTGCTGCTGCTTTGTGCAGGCGTGGCATTTTCGATGTACCGCTGGCTGCCCGAAACACGCCCGGTGTGTCAGGAACCGCGTGGAATGCTGAGCAGTCTGCGCCTGCTGCTGGCGGACGGTAACTTCAGCCGCTATCTGGTGATGCTGGTCGGCGCATTGGCCGGTGTGGCAGTGTTTGAGGCCAGCTGTGGCGTACTGATGGGCGGCGTGCTGGGGCTGAATGCGATGACCGTCAGCATTCTGTTTATCCTGCCCATTCCTGCGGCTTTCTTTGGTGCCTGGTACGCCGGGCGTTCGGAAAAAAGCTTTCAGCAATTAATGTGGCATTCGGTGCTCAGCTGCCTGCTGGCGGGTGTGCTGATGTGGATCCCCGGCTGGCTCGGTGTGATGAACATCTGGACACTGATCGTTCCGGCGTCGTTGTTCTTCTTTGGCGCGGGAATGTTATTCCCGCTGGCGACCACCGGTGCGATGGAACCCTTCCCATATCTGGCGGGAGCGGCCGGTGCGCTGGTCGGAGGTATGCAGAACGTCGGATCGGGTCTGGTGGCGTGGATGTCCGCGATGCTGCCGCAAACCGGTCAGTTCAGTCTGGGTCTGCTGATGTTTGCCATGGCCATGCTGATACTGCTCTGCTGGTGGCCGATGGCCAATCGCCAGCAGGAGCAGGGGCATACGATTTAACCTCAGTTTCAGCGTATAAAAAAGCAGAGCCATAACGGCTCTGCTTTTTTGCTTTCTGCTTCATGGTCAGATGATAAATTCGTGCAGCGCCGCATCTTTGCGGTCGAGATAGTGCGTTGAACGGATGCGGCGGATAGTGCGCGATTTACCGCGGATCAACAGCGTTTCGGTGGTCGCCATATTGCCCTGACGGCTGATGCCTTCCAGCAGATCGCCTTTGGTGATGCCGGTCGCAGAGAAAATCACGTTATCGTTGCGTGCCATGTCATCGAGCTGCAAAACCTTCCCGGCTTCGATGCCCATCGTTTTACAGCGCGCTAACTCGTCTTCGCCCATGCGGCGGTTCTCTGGCGTGTCGCCTTTCACATGGTGACGGGCCAGCAGGCGGCCCTGCATATCGCCGTCGAGTGCGCGGATCACCGCAGCGGAAATCACCCCTTCCGGCGCGCCGCCAATGCCATACAGCACGTCGACTTCACTTTCTGGCATACAGGTCAGAATTGTCGCGGCTACATCGCCGTCGGGGAAGGCAAACACCCGCACGCCGGATTGCAGCATTTCGCGGATGGCGTCGTCATGACGCGGTTTCGCCAGCACCGCCACCGTCAGCTCGCTCAACGGTTTATTCAGCGCTTTCGCCACATTGACGAGGTTTTCTGCCAGCGTCAGGTCAAGATTAATCGCGCCTTTGGCACCGGGGCCGACGGCGATTTTTTCCATGTACATGTCTGGCGCATTCAGGAATGAACCTTTGTCGCCCACGGCCAGCACGGCCAGCGCATTGGACTGGCCCATGGCGGTCATTCGGGTGCCTTCAATCGGGTCAACTGCGATATCCACGGCATCACCGTTGCCGGTCCCGACCTTTTCACCGATATACAGCATCGGCGCTTCATCAATTTCGCCTTCGCCAATCACGATCTGGCCGTCGATATCGACTTTATTGAGCATGATGCGCATCGCCTGCACGGCGGCGTTATCGGCGAGGTTTTTGTCGCCGCGACCCAGCCATTTATAACCGGCCAGCGCAGCGGCTTCGGTCACGCGGGAAAACTCGATAGCTAATTCACGTTTCATGGATAAACCTGTTTGGGAAAAGAAGGGGGTGAGGCAAGTGCTCATCTCTGACGCTGATTTTAGCACAGGGGTTTGTGAGCGGGCTCCCATAAAAAAACTCCCCATGAAGGGGAGTTTGCAATGTGGTGTTGGCTGCCAGGTCCGGCGGTCAATATGAGGGACGCTTATTCGTCGTGATCTTCCCATGAACGTACGCGGGCAACGGCTTTCTGCCAGCCTTTGTAGCGGACATTACGTTCGGTCGTTTCAATGCTTGGACGGAACTCACGCTCAATGGTCGCTTTGCTGCGTACTTCTTCGAGGTCATTCCAGAAACCGACTGCCAGACCCGCCAGGAACGCGGAACCCAGCGCCGTCACTTCCAGCACCGCCGGACGTTCAACACGGGTGCCGAGAATATCTGACTGGAACTGCATCAGGAAGTTGTTGGCAACAGCGCCGCCGTCAACGCGCAGAGATTGCAGACGGGTGCCGGAGTCGGCCTGCATCGCATCCAGTACGTCGCGGGTCTGATAAGCGATAGATTCCAGCGTTGCGCGGATGATGTGGTTGCTGTTGGCACCACGGCTCAGGCCGAAAATGGCGCCACGGGCATACGGGTCCCAATATGGGGCACCCAGACCGGTGAAAGCAGGTACCACGTAAACGCCGTTGGTGTCTTTCACTTTACTGGCGAAATATTCGGAGTCCGTTGCGTCGCTGATAAGCTTCAGCTCGTCGCGCAGCCACTGAATAGACGCACCGCCGACGAATACAGCACCTTCCAGCGCATAGTTCACTTCGCCACGCGGGCCGCAGGCTATGGTGGTCAGCAAACCATTTTTCGATGCAACCGCTTC
This sequence comes from uncultured Enterobacterales bacterium, assembly GCA_963519305.1. Taxonomy (GTDB): domain Bacteria; phylum Pseudomonadota; class Gammaproteobacteria; order Enterobacterales; family Enterobacteriaceae; genus Ewingella. Next base: position 43,271 of record CAUQMS010000022.1, on the reverse strand, counting down.
GGTGCCGGTGTTCATCAGCAAGAAGCAGCCGGTGCCGTAGGTGTTTTTCGCCATACCCGGCTGAACGCAAAGCTGTCCGTAGAGCGCCGCCTGCTGGTCACCCGCAATACCGGCAATAGGAATACGCGTACCGCCTTTACCACCAATGTTGGTCTGGCCGTAAATTTCAGAAGATGGACGTACTTCCGGCAGCATTTCGCGCGGAATATCCAGCGCTTCCAGCATGCGCTCATCCCATTTCAGGTCATGGATGTTGAACATCATCGTACGGGAGGCGTTAGTGTAGTCAGTAACGTGAACACGTCCCTGAGTCATTTTCCATACCAGCCAGGTATCCACGGTACCAAACAGCAGTTCGCCGCGTTTAGCGCGCTCACGGGAGCCTTCAACGTTATCGAGGATCCACTTCAGTTTGGTGCCGGAGAAGTACGGGTCAACCACCAGGCCGGTGTTGTGACGGATGTACTCTTCCATGCCGTCTTTCTTCAGCTTTTCACAGATCTCAGCAGTACGACGGCATTGCCAGACGATGGCGTTATAAATTGGTTTGCCTGACTCTTTTTCCCACACGATGGTGGTTTCACGCTGGTTGGTGATACCGATACCAGCGATCTGGTCTGAATTGATATCGGCTTTCGCCAGCACTTCAACCAGAACCGAGCTTTGTGAAGCCCAAATCTCCATTGGGTCGTGTTCAACCCAACCGGATTTTGGATAAATCTGTGTAAATTCGCGCTGCGACACAGCGATGATATTAGCATCGTGATCCAGGACGACGGCGCGGGAGCTGGTGGTACCTTGATCGAGCGCGACGATATATTTTTTTTCGTGAGTCGTATCTGCTGACATAATAATATTCCTACGAATTAGAGTGCTGTGAACAGTTTAGCCGATCAGGCTTTGCGTTGTTTTGCTGGCTGCTGGAGAGCTTCTTCTTCTGCCTCATGAATTTCGTAAGGCAGGTGGCGACCAATCAGCGCTTTATAACCGAAGGCACCGAGCGACGCGCCAATCAGTGGGCCAAAAATCGGCACCAGGAAGTAAGGGATATCGCGCGCACCGGTGAAGGCAACTTTGCCCCAGCCAGCGAAGTAAGCGAATATCTTAGGACCGAAGTCACGCGCCGGGTTAAGGGCGAAGCCGGTCAGTGGACCCATTGACGCACCGATAACCGCGATCAAAATACCGATCAGCAGCGGAGCCAGCGGGCCACGTGGAATGCCGTTGCCGTCATCGGTCAGACCGAGGATCAGGGCCATCAGAATCGCGGTGATCACCGTTTCTACCAGGAATGCCTGCAACACGCTGATGTGCGGGTTTGGATAGGTAGAAAAAATACCGGCCAGATCCAGACTTTCCACACTGCCGCGTACCATATTGTGACTTTGTTCGAAATCGAAGAACAGGTTGTAGTAAAGGCCGTAAACCAGTGCGGCGGCGCAGAAGGCCCCAGCTACCTGCGCGATGATGTAAGGCAGAACTTTGCGTCCTTCAAAGTTTGCAAACAGACAAAGCGCGACAGTAACAGCAGGGTTTAGGTGAGCGCCGGAAATCGCTGCGGTCAGGTAAATGGCCATCGCCACACCAAAGCCCCAGACGATACTGATTTCCCACTGGCCAAAGGATGCTCCGGCAAGTTTCAGTGCAGCCACACAGCCTGCGCCGAAAAAGATGATAAGCCCGGTACCCAGAAACTCAGCGATGCACTGACCTTTTAATGTGGAACTCATGGTTTGGCTCATAGTCGGATCCTATAAAGGATAATGTTAAGGGTAAGTTATAATTTTTCTTACTAGAAGTACGTGAACGTAATCGGAATAAGACGTTCTTCATTAAATGAGAACGTAATGTGAATTTATCGTTAACGAGCATAAACGAGAAATAGCGAAATCAAATTTTGCGTGTTGTGTCATAAAAATGAGCGAATTCGAGTGTGCTGGATATTCTACCCACCATGAAAAGCGGTTCCCGCACTCGTTTTGACCATGATTTCTGGCAACCAATGCGAGTTCGATTCCTGTCGCGCCTGATCAATGCATCATGATATTCATGATATTCATGATATTCGCCCACGCTATGCGACACGTTATGCGAAAGAACTCCTCGGATCTCGCGACAACCCGCACTTTTTAAGTATTTACTGATAGTTTTGGCGATAAAATTGCAACAGACTGCGTGCAGGGCCGGTATGTTGCTAGACAGGGCAAGACTGGCTACATACAATCGTCTTTCAAGACATCAATGGATTCAACGGCGTTTCCTGAAGGAAACATCAGCAAAATCTGCGTGGTGCGAGAATTTTTGAGCCGTATCCGGACGATGCGGCAGAACTTACAAGATGTGCGCCTTGCGAACATAAGAGGACCGAATAATGTCATTTGAAGTATTTGAGAAATTAGAAGCAAAAGTTCAGCAAGCAATTGATACCATTACTCTGTTGCAGATGGAAATTGAAGAACTGAAAGAGCAGAACACCACTCTGGCTCAGGAAGTTCAGCAGGCCAGCGGTAACCATGAGTCTCTGGTGCGCGAAAATGCGCAGCTGAAAGATGAACAACACGTATGGCAGGATCGTCTGCGTGCACTGTTGGGCAAAATGGAAGAAGTCTGAATCCCGATTTTTTCCTATTAAAAAAGGACGCCGCGGCGTCCTTTTTTATTGCGCTGTTTCAGCCGCAGGGAAAGCTTTACTCAATATCGAGCGGATCCTCTGACAGGATGATGCCCGTGTTATCAGCGTACAGGTGGTCACCGGTAAAGAAGGTGACGCTGCCGAAATTCACGCGGATATCGCTTTCGCCAATACCTTCACTGGCGGCGCCAGCAGGAATAGCAGCCATCGCCTGAATGCCGATATCAAAGTCCTGCAAGTCATCGACCTGACGGACTGCACCGTAGATCAGAATGCCTTCCCACTGGTTTTCCAGCGCCAGAGCAGCCAGGTCAGCGTCAAGCAGTGCACGGCGAACCGAGCCACCCCCGTCAACCACCAGAACCCGGCCTAAACCATTCTGTTCAAGCAGATCATAGAGCAAGCCATTGTCTTCGAAGCACTTCACCGTGGTGATCTGCCCGCCAAATGAAGTACGTCCGCCAAAGTTGGAGAACAAGGGTTCAACGACATTCACTTCTTCGTGATAGATGTCGCATAGTTCGGAAATATCGTATTTCATAGGATTTCATCTGGTTGCTGCATGAGTGTTCAGTATATCCCTTTCTGAAGGGTGTTGGCAAAATCATCAATTGTTAAATTTTGCCAGGTGCGGAAACGGTCGCTCGCCTGTTAATTGAGCAACAGACCTAACGCAAACAGCACGTTAGTCAGTAACGCGGCTTTCACCATTTTTTCCAGAAGGGGGCGAATGCCTTCAGGGTTTTGCTCGCGCATAACCTGAGAGACATGTTTTGCCAGCAACGGTATAGCCAGAACGAACAGCCATCCGGTCCAGCTGTGCAGGTGCAGTAAGGCAAACAGTGCCAGACAAATCACCGCCGCAGAAATAATCGCTGCGTGATAACGGCGGGCATTTTTCGGCCCCAGACGTACCGCCAGCGTATTTTTACCATTGGCGCTGTCGGTTTCGATATCGCGCAGATTATTAATATTCAGCACCCCCGTCGCCAGCAAACCAGTCGCTGTGGCGGGCAGCATCACAATCCAGTCGAAGTGTCCCGCCTGCAGATAAAACGTCCCGGCTACGCTTATCCAGCCGAAGAAAATCAGTACCGAAATGTCACCTAGTCCCATGTACCCATATGGACGGGTGCCCACGGTGTAGGTGATGGCTGCGCCTATCGACAGCAAGCCGAGGATCAGAAAGCCCAGGATATCGCTGGGCTTCTGGCAGGCCACAGCAATCAGCGCAACTCCTGAAATCACCGTCAGCGCCACTGTCAGCAAAATGGCCTGTTTCATCTGAGGGGCGGTGATCAGACCCTTCTGCATACCGCGCAACGGCCCGATCCGGTCCGGCGTGTCGCTGCCTTTTTCGGCATCGCCGTAGTCATTGGCAAGATTGGACAGAATTTGCAGCAGGCCAGCGGTCAGTAACGCCAGCAGGGCGATCAGCGGATGGAATACGCCTTGCAGACTGGCAATGGCGGAGCCCATAACGATTGAAGCAAAGGCCAGAGGCAGCGTGCGTAAACGCAGACTTTCGAGCCAGGCTTTGGCAGGCGATGTGGTGGTGCAGGGAGTCATTATGCTCATATTATTTTTCGCTCAGTAATACAGGAGCCCCGTTTAGAAATAACAAAGGGAGGCATAACGCCTCCCAATGGATAACTTTCGGAACGTATGTGCGAATTATAAGATGAATCGGCTCAGATCTTCATCAGCTACCAGCTGATCAAGGTGGCTTCTAACATAATCTGCATCAATGTTTATGGAGATACCGTGACTTTCACTCGCGTCATAGGAGATATCTTCCATTAAACGCTCCAGAACCGTATGCAAACGGCGCGCACCGATGTTCTCGGTGGTTTCGTTAACCTGCCATGCGGCTTCGGCAATGCGGCGGATACCATCAGCGGTAAAATCAATGGTAACGCCTTCGGTTGCCATCAACGCTTTGTACTGATGCGTCAGCGATGCACTTGGCTCGGTCAGGATACGTTCGAAGTCTTCGGTGGAGAGCGCCTGTAACTCAACGCGGATCGGCAGACGGCCCTGTAATTCCGGAATTAAGTCGGACGGCTTGGCGGTCTGAAATGCACCGGAGGCGATAAACAGGATATGGTCAGTTTTCACCATGCCGTGTTTGGTCGATACCGTACAACCTTCCACCAATGGCAGCAGATCGCGCTGGACGCCTTCGCGTGAAACATCCGGGCCTGAGTTCTGACCGGCACGTTTACAGATTTTGTCGATCTCGTCGATAAACACAATACCGTGCTGTTCAACGGCTTCGATCGCCTGTTCTTTCAGCTCTTCCGGATTCACCAGCTTGGCCGCTTCTTCTTCAACCAGCAGCTTGTAAGCTTCTTTGATCGGCATCTTGCGCGGTTTTTGCTTCTGACCGGCCATGTTCTGGAACATGGATTGCAGCTGGTTGGTCATCTCTTCCATGCCCGGAGGGGACATGATTTCGACACCCATAGGCGCGGCGGCAACGTTGATTTCGATCTCTTTGTCGTCGAGCTGGCCTTCGCGCAGTTTCTTGCGGAAAGACTGACGTGCCGCAGAAGGTTCCTGCGCTTCGTCTGGCTGGCCCCAGTTATTCTTGGCGGGCGGGATCAGGACATCGAGAATGCGCTCTTCGGCCAGTTCTTCGGCGCGGTTACGGTTCTTATCGATGGACTGCATACGCACCATTTTCACGGCGGAGTCAGTCAGATCGCGGATAATAGAATCCACTTCTTTACCGACGTAACCCACTTCGGTGAACTTGGTGGCTTCCACTTTGATGAACGGCGCGTTAGCCAGTTTCGCCAGACGTCGGGCGATTTCAGTTTTACCGACACCGGTCGGGCCGATCATCAGAATATTTTTTGGCGTGACTTCGTGGCGCAGCGCTTCATCGAGCTGCATGCGGCGCCAGCGGTTGCGCAGGGCGATGGCAACGGCGCGTTTCGCTTTGTCCTGGCCAATGATGTAGCTGTCTAATTCGCTGACTATCTCGCGCGGGGTCATTTCCGACATAGTTTTCGATCCTTACGCTTTAGAAGACAATTCTTCGATGGTGTGGAATTGGTTGGTGTAAATACAGATGTCACCGGCGATGCTCAGCGATTTCTCAACGATATCGCGGGCGCTCAGTTCTGTATTTTCCAGCAACGCGCGGGCAGAGGCCTGAGCGTAAGGGCCACCGGAACCGATGGCGATCAGGTCGTTTTCCGGCTGGATAACGTCACCATTACCGCTGATGATCAGCGACGCATTTTCATCAGCAACGGCCAGCAGCGCTTCAAGACGGCGCAGCATGCGGTCGGTGCGCCAGTCTTTCGCCAGTTCCACGGCGGCTTTCACCAGATGGCCCTGATGCATTTCCAGCTTGCGTTCGAACAGCTCGAACAGCGTAAAGGCGTCTGCGGTACCGCCAGCAAAACCGGCGATCACTTTGTCATGATACAGGCGACGTACTTTCTTCACGTTGCCCTTCATCACCGTATTACCCAATGTGGCCTGGCCATCACCACCGATAACGACCTGGCCGTTGCGGCGTACACTTACAATTGTTGTCACGAGCAGTTCCTCGTTGCAGACGGAAAAGATCCCCGCGCTCTTGTGTTACACACTGCGTGTCACACAAGAGTACGAGGCATATTGAAGTAATAGATTGGGGAGGAAAACGGGTTTTCAACCCCCGGTTGCGAGGGGAATGCAACCGGAGATGCCTGCGCTCTTCAGGCGGGACAAAGTACCATCGGCACCTGAGCGATTATTGTAAGGACCTATAACAACGCGATTCCAGCCACCACCGGTGGTTATCCGGCCTTCAAAGCCTTCAAATGCCAGCTTGGCGCGCTGCGATTCTGCCTGCTCGGTTCCTTTGAACGAACCACACTGCACCATGAAGTGCTGCGTTTTTTCCTGCTCTTTTGGTTTATCTTTGGGTTTCTCAGGTGCGACCTGAGTGATCTCCGCAGGCTGCTGCTGCGGCTGCTCTTTCGGTTTTGGCTTCGGCTGAACAGGCTGAGTCTGCGGTGCGCGAACCGGTTGAGTTTGCACCTGCGCTTGTGGCGCACGCACGGGCTGTTGCGGAACAACGGGCTGGACGTTTCTGTGCGTCGTCACGGGTTGTTGCGTATTTTGCTGATAAGCCTGCGGTTGCGTATAAGGCTGCTGAGTCGTGGTTTGGCGCTGAACAGGAGCTGTGCGCGTGACCTGCGAAGGATCGTTATACGGGACTTCAGACAGCGTGGTTGGCGTCTGGCGCATATCGGCCTGCATCTGATCAAGTAACTGGCGCTGCTCCGGCGTCAGCTGGGTTTTGGTCTGCGCTTCGCCACCGGCGGTTGGCTCGGTAGGTGTGGCGACACCCATCTGCCGGTTTTCCAACTCTTTAATGTAGCGCCAGCGCTCTTCCGGTTTCGGCGGCAAGCCGTTGCCCGGCCGCACAGGGTGCGTCGGCAAAATGGCAGCATCTTCAGGTTTATTGTGCGTAATGAAATAGAGGCCACCGATAAACACCACCAGGACCGCAACGGCTAATACCACCATGGTTTTGGAGATAATCGGGGAACTGCTTTTTTTCTTCCGGCTGGTACTTTTCCGCCGCGCTCCTGAGCGCCCACGGCTTACATAGTCTTTTTGTGCCACTATCGTTTCGCTGTGTCGTTGTATTGAGAGAAGTGCGTCATGTTACTGAACCCTGAGCCTTTACTGAAACGAAAACTTGCTGAAGGAGAAACATCTTATCAGCGCTTGGGGGCAGCAGTGCTGCCACGGACAATCAGTTCGCTTTCCAGCAAACGCGAGCCACTTTGTACTGAATTGCCATAAAGCTGTTCAAGTAATAATAACATGGCCTGACGTCCAAGCTGGAATCTTGGCTGTGCAACGGTCGTCAGAGGGGGATCGAAATACTGGCTGAGTTTGATGTCATCAAAGCCGACAACCGATAAATCCTGCGGGATCTGCAGACCCATTTTCTTGGCCTGATACATCGCACCAATAGCCATGACGTCGTTATGGCAAAAAATGGCCGTTGGCGGCACCGGCTGACTCATCAGTTCCGCCAGCGCCAGCGCGCCCGACTCATAACTGAAATCGCCTTTGGCCGTATAGCTGTTTTCCACCGTCAGCCCGTTACGACGCAAAGCCTGAATGTAGCCCTGCGACCGGTATTGACACAGCGGCATACTGTCTGGCCCGGCGATACATCCGATGCGCTGATGTCCCAGACCAATCAGATAGTGTACGGCTTCATAGGCGGCCGTCAGGTTGTCGATATGTACTGTCGGCAACTCCAGTTCTGGCGCGAATTCATTCGCCATCACCATCGGCGGTAAGTTGCGCTGCTCTTCTTTACTGGCGTCGAAGGGGAGATCGGAGCCGAGCAGCAGCATGCCATCAATCTGCTTGGTGATAATCAGATTGATGAAGGTTTTTTCCTGCTGATTCTGTTGCGCGCAATCGCCAATCAACACCAGATAGCCATTTTCGGCGGCAGTACGCTCGATCCCCTGGATCACATCGGCGAAATAGGGATCACAAATGTCTGGGACGATCACCAGTATCGTTCGGGATTCATTGCGCTTAAGGTTACGTGACAGCGCGTGAGGAGAATAACCCACGGCCATGACGGCTTGTTCAACCTTCTGACGGGTCGGGGCCGAGACCTTTTCCGGGTTCATCAGGGCGCGAGATACGGTTGCTGTCGAAACACCTGCCATTTCAGCTACATCTTTCATCGTAGCGGCGGTCAATTCTTTCTTTTCGTCCAACGCATCTCTCCTTGCAACTGCATCATTCTGATACGACAACATGGAATTTTCCTCAACGCTACCCTGGTTCCCTGAGATTCAGCCTGTGCTCATTCGGCGCTTAGCGCGTCCGGCTCATGATGGCTGCGTAGCTCATCACATTCTAAACAGTTTGTGGTTAGGATTTGTTACCTAATTTGCATGAAAAGTGTGACCCAGATGCTTTTTTTCGATCCATCCCGCAGAAAACTTCAGGGCTTTCGTCCGTCAGCTGTCGATCGGGTCAACATCCAGCGTCCATTTCACCTTTCTGGCCTGCGGTAAATTGGCGATCAAAGGTTGAGAACTTTTAATCAAATGCTGCAAAACGCGGCGGGAAGGATGCTGCAATAAGAGCTGCCAGCGGAAGCGGCCATTGCGTTTGGCGGCCAGCGCCGGAACCGGGCCTAAAATCCACAGGGATTCATCTTTCAGCGGACTGGCTTCAAACAAATTGCGCAACTGCTGTAAAAACAGCGCGGATTGCTGATTATCGTGGTCTTCAGAGCGAATCAAAATATGGCTGGTGTAAGGCGGTAAAAACACGCTTTTGCGCTCTGCCAGCGTCTGTTTGGCGAAGGCGTCGTAACCTTGTTCAAGCAGCACTTTCAATAATGGATGTTCGGGATGGTGTGTTTGTAACACCACTTCGCCCTGCTTACCGGCACGGCCTGCACGGCCTGAAACCTGCGTATATAGCTGTGCAAAGCGTTCTGCCGAGCGGAAATCTGCCGAGAACAGCGCGCCATCAACGTCAAGCAGCGACACCAGCGTGACATCCGGGAAGTGGTGGCCTTTGGCCAACATCTGCGTACCGATGAGAATGCGCGCGCCGCCGCGATGCACTTCCGCCAGATGCTGTTCCAGTGACCCTTTACGGCTGGTGGTATCACGATCGATGCGGGTGATCGGCGTGTCGGGGAACAGCGGCGCCAGTTCATGCTCCAGTTGCTCGGTCCCTACGCCCACGGAGACCAGCTGTGTCGAACCACAATGCGGGCACTGATGAGGCACGGCGCGCTGGCTGTCACAATGGTGACAGCGAAGCTGGCGCTGGTTCTGGTGCAGCGTGTAGTAGTGATCGCAGCGCTGACATTCGGCTATCCAGCCGCATTCGTGGCATAACAGCGCCGGGGCGTAACCGCGGCGGTTAAGGAACAACATCACCTGATTGTCGGCTTTCAGATGCAGTTGCATTCGCTGGATCAGCGGTTGTGAAAGGCCGACTTTCAGCGCCATGCCTTTCAGATCAATAAGATGCTGTTGCGGTGGTTTGGCATTACCGGCACGTTTGGTCAGTTTCAACTGGCGATATTTACCCAGTTCGACGTTGTGCAAGGTTTCCAGCGCCGGAGTCGCGGAGCCCATGATGATAGGGATATTTTCTTCGTGCGCGCGAAACACCGCTAAATCACGGGCGTGATAGCGCCAGCCTTCCTGCTGTTTATAGGAGCCGTCGTGTTCTTCATCAATGATGATCACGCCCAGCCGGGCAAAGGGCGTAAATAAGGAAGAGCGGGTGCCGATGACAATGCCCGCCTCACCATTGCGCGCGCGTAGCCATACGGCCAGGCGCTCGCTGTCGTTCAAACCGGAGTGCAGCACATCGACCGGCGCGCTGAAACGCTCGCGAAAACGGGCAATCGTCTGTGGCGTCAGGCCGATTTCCGGCACCATCACCAGTGCCTGACGGCCTTGCGCCAGAATGTTTTCCAGCACGCTCAGGTAGACTTCCGTTTTTCCTGAACCGGTCACGCCCGCCAGCAACCACGCGGAGAATTGCTGATCTTCGCTGCGAATCGCCCCGACGGCAGTGGCCTGTTCGGTATTCAGCCGCAGGCGTTCGCCGATGACGGTGAAATGAGTGCGCCAGTCCTGCGTGGGTGGTGCGATGCTGCGTAAATCGGCCAGTCCTTTGGCGCGTAACGCCTGCAGTGCGGCGTCGGTCAGTTCGAGGTCATTCACTTGATGGCGGTAAACGCCGCCTTGCATCAGTGCGGCCATCGCCTGCTGCTGTTTGGCAGCTCGTTTCAGGCTGTCGAGCGGCGTTGCGCGCCCCTGTTCGGTCGCGAACCATTGCCACAGCGGCGTGAGTTCGGCGGGTTTCCCCTGTCGCAGCAACACGGGCAGGGCGTGAAACAGCACTTCGCCCACGGGAAAATGGTAGTAGTCGGTCGCCCAGAGAAGAATGCGCCATAAATCGGGCGTAAACAGGCTGGTGGAGTCGAGCACCTCGCGCACCGGCTTGAGTTTATCCAGGCCGAATTCGCTGGTGTCGCTGATGGCCGTCACAATGCCAATCGCGTCGCGTTTACCAAAAGGCACGCTGACGCGGCAACCTTTCACCACCTGCATACCCTCGGGTAAAAGATAGTCAAACGTGCGGGAGAGCGGAACGGGTAAAGCAACGTGGGCAACAGGCATCGGGGGTCCAGACTTTAAAAAAATGACGAGATAGTGTACACTGTGTCACTCGAAATGCATGAACATCATTGCGCGGCCCACAAGGATTCTGTATGATTCGCCGCCTTTGGTGCATTTCGCATCAAAACCTATCATCCACTACTACGCGTGGTGTCCGACGAAACAGGGTTGGATAGCGACGCGGCCTTAAGAAGAGGTTTTCCATGAAAAAAGGTATTCACCCTAAATACGTAGAAGTTACTGCATCTTGCTCATGCGGTAACGTAATCAAAACTCACTCAACTGTGGGTCACGATCTGAACCTGGACGTGTGTGGCGAATGTCACCCGTTCTACACTGGTAAGCAACGTGAAGTCGCTACCGGTGGCCGTGTTGACCGCTTCAACAAGCGTTTCAGCATGCCAAGCAGCAAGTAATCGCTGTCTGAGAGCAAAAAAACCCGCTTCGGCGGGTTTTTTGTTGTCTGGCATTCAGGCAAATCATCATTTACTGCACCGGCATAACTCACAACCAATGACGCCTGCACGACAGTGCGCACAGGCTGCTCATCACTTCGCTTAATATTCCCAGGTATCGGGATCCACGCCCAGTTCACGCATCAGGATCTTCGCCGCTTCCGGAATTTCATCACTGCGTTCTTTGCGCAGATCTTCGTCATTCGGCAATGGCTGTCCGGTAAAGGCGTGCAGGAAGGCCTCACACAATAATTCACTGTTGGTCGCATGACGCAGGTTGTTCACCTGGCGACGGGTGCGTTCATCGGTGAGAATTTTGAGGACTTTCAGCGGAATGGATACCGTAATTTTCTTAACTTGTTCGCTTTTCTTACCGTGTTCAGCGTATGGGCTGACATATTCGCCGTTCCACTCAGCCATGGGACACCTTAAATTTATCAAAAAAAATAATATTCTGAAAACCGGGGGGATTATGCCCGATTTTCGCTGATCTCACTAAATAAATGTCCCTCTGGGACCGGGTAATATCAGAGAAATGTGCGCTGTGCGGTTCATTCGGCCGGCGGACTGGCCTGTGTACACCTCCGTCTGAACCCTCTGATTCTGATAACGCTATAATTTTAGCGGGTATTGCCCTGTTGCTCAATCTATACGCAAAGAAGTTTAGATGTCCAGATGTATTGACGTCTATCTATTCAGCGATTAATCTCTGTTACTTCATCCTCAGCATCCCGGCAGAGAGAAACAACTATGACACGCAAGCAAGCGACGATTGCCGTCGGCAGTGGCCTGAACAGTGACCAGCAATATGGCTGCGTCGTTCCACCGATCCACCTCTCCAGCACGTATAATTTCGAAGATTTTAATCAGCCAAGAGCCCATGACTATTCACGACGCGGAAATCCGTCGCGTGATGTCGTACAGCGCGCGCTGGCTGATCTCGAAGGTGGAGCCGGTGCGGTGATGACCAGCAGCGGTATGTCGGCGATTCATCTGGTATGCACGGTGTTTCTCAAGCCCGGCGATCTGCTGGTCGCTCCGCATGACTGTTATGGCGGCAGCTACCGTCTGTTTGACAGCCTGAGCAAGCGCGGTGCGTACCGCGTGCTGTTTGTCGATCAGGGCAATCCACAGGCGCTGGCTGATGCACTGGCTGAAAAACCGAAACTGGTGCTGATCGAAACCCCAAGTAATCCGCTGCTGCGCGTGGTGGATATTCAGGCGATTTGCGAGGCTTCTCACGCCGCCGGTGCACTGACCGTGGTGGACAATACCTTCCTCAGCCCAGCTTTGCAGCAGCCGCTGAAACTTGGCGCGGATCTGGTGGTCCATTCATGTACTAAATATCTTAACGGCCACTCAGACGTTGTCGCCGGCACCGTGATCTCCAAAACGGCGGAACACGCGACTGAACTCGCCTGGTGGGCTAACAATATTGGTGTGACGGGCGCAGCTTTTGACAGCTATTTACTACTGCGCGGCCTGCGCACCCTGACGGTGCGGGTAAAACAGCAGCAGGAGAATGCGCTGGCGATTGTGGCGTATTTACAGCAGCAACCTTTGGTGAAAAAGCTGTATCATCCTTCCCTGCCAGAGAACCAGGGGCATGAGATTGCCTGTCGTCAGCAGTATGGCTTTGGTGCCATGATCAGTTTTGAATTCGACGGAGATGAAGCCCGTTTACGGCACTTCCTCTCCCAATTGAAGCTATTTACCCTCGCAGAATCTCTGGGTGGGGTTGAAAGTCTGATTTCCCATACGGCGACCATGACCCACGCAGGCATGGCACCGGAGGCGCGTAAAGCGGCTGGGATCTCCGACAGCCTGCTCAGGGTTTCTGTAGGTCTTGAAGACAGCGAAGATTTGATTGCCGATCTGGAACACGCATTCCAGGCGGCGGCAACGAGGTAAGTATGAATGCAATAGCGGTAGCAGCACCGGCGGGAAGCCGGCAGTTGCATAAGTTTGGTGGTAGCAGTCTGGCCGACGTGAAGTGTTATCTGCGCGTGGCTGGTATCATGGCCGAGTACGGTAACCCGGGCGACATGATGGTGGTGTCCGCTGCGGGCAGCACCACGAACCAGCTGATCAGCTGGCTGAAACTCAGCCAGACCGATCGCCTGTCGGCGCATCAGGTCCAGCAGGCATTACGCCGCTATCAAAGTGAGCTGATATCCGGTCTTCTTCCCCCGGAAATGGCCGAACCGCTTATTGCGAAGTTTATCCAGGATCTCGAACGTCTGGCGACGCTGCTCGACGGCAAAATCACTGACGCTACCTATGCTGAAGTGGTCGGGCACGGGGAAGTGTGGTCTGCACGTCTGATGGCTGCACTGCTGGCGACCAAAGATCTGCCCGCCGCTTGGCTGGATGCCCGTGATTTCCTGCGTGCAGAACGCGCCGCGCAGCCTCAGGTTGATGAAGGGCGCTCCTATCCGCTGCTGCAACAGCTGCTGGCACAGCATCCGCAACAATATCTGGTGGTGACCGGTTTTATCTCGCGTAACGAAGCGGGAGAAACCGTGCTGCTGGGCCGTAACGGCAGCGACTACTCAGCTACGCAGATTGGCGCGCTGGCTGGCGTTAACCGGGTAACTATCTGGAGCGATGTCGCCGGGGTTTACAGCGCCGATCCGCGTAAAGTGAAAGACGCCTGCTTGCTTCCTTTATTGCGCCTCGACGAAGCCAGTGAACTGGCCCGTCTGGCCGCACCGGTGCTGCATACCCGTACCCTGCAGCCAGTTTCCGGCAGTGATATCGACCTGCAACTGCGCTGTAGTTATCAGCCGGAGCAGGGTTCGACCCGCATTGAACGCGTACTGGCCTCCGGGACTGGCGCGAAAATTGTCACCAGCCATGACGATATCTGCCTGATTGAAATTGTTATTCCGTCTGAACATGACTTCCAGCTGGCGCATAAAGATGTCGAAGTGCTGCTCAAGCGTGCTCAGGTGAAACCACTGGCTACCGGAATTCATCCGGACCGCAACCTGCTGCAACTGTGCTACACCTCAGAAGTGGCGGGCAGTGCTTTGCAGGTGCTGGAAGATGCAGGCTTGCCGGGGCGTTTAACCCTGCGCGAAGGGCTGGCGCTGGTGGCGCTGGTCGGTGCTGGAGTTTGCAAGAATCCGCTGCACAGCCACCGTTTCTACCAGGAGCTGAAAGATCAACCGGTTGAGTTTATCTGGCAGGCGGAAGACGGCATCAGTCTGGGGGCGGTTTTGCGCCTCGGGCCGACCGGGCATCTGGTTCAGGGCTTACATAACACGCTGTTCCGCGCGGAAAAACGCATTGGTCTGATGTTGTTCGGCAAAGGCAACATTGGTTCGCGCTGGCTGGAATTGTTTGCCCGTGAACAGAAAAATATTTCCGCCCGCAGTGGTTTTGAATTCGTTTTAGCAGGGGTAGTGGACAGTAAACGCAGCCTGCTCAACTACGAAGGGCTGGACGCCAGCCGCGCGCTGGCCTTCTTTGATGACGAAGCGCGCGATCATGATGAAGAGTCGCTGTTTTTGTGGATGCGTGCGCACCCGTTCGATGATTTGGTGGTACTCGATGTGACCGCCAGCGCAGAACTTGCCGACCAGTATCTGGATTTCGCCAGCTATGGTTTCCATGTGATCAGCGCCAATAAAGTGGCGGGTGCCTCCAGCAGCAATCAGTACCGCCAGATTCGCGATGCATTCGCGAAAACCGGCAGCCACTGGCTCTACAACGCCACCGTCGGTGCCGGTTTGCCGGTCAACCACACCGTGCGTGATCTCCGTGAAAGCGGTGACAGCATTCTGGCGATCAGCGGGATTTTCTCCGGCACCTTGTCCTGGTTGTTCCTGCAATTTGACGGCACGCTGCCTTTCACCGAACTGGTGGATTTAGCCTGGCAGCAGGGCCTGACGGAACCGGACCCGCGCGTTGATCTCTCCGGTCAGGATGTGATGCGTAAACTGGTGATTCTGGCGCGCGAAGCGGGCTATGACATCGAACCTACGCAAGTGCGCGTTGAGTCTCTGGTCCCGCTCGGCTGTGAAACCGGCTCAGTAGATCAGTTCTTTGAAGACGGTGAAGCACTGAATCAGCAAATGTTGCAACGTCTGGAAGCGGCGCGTGAAATGGGTCTGGTGCTGCGTTACGTGGCAAGATTTGATGCTAACGGCAAAGCGCGCGTCGGTGTTGAAGCCGTGCGCGATGACCATCCGCTGGCCTCGTTATTGCCGTGTGATAACGTTTTTGCCATCGAAAGCCGCTGGTATCGCGATAACCCGCTGGTGATCCGCGGGCCGGGTGCCGGGCGCGATGTCACGGCCGGAGCCCTGCAATCTGACCTTAACCGTCTGACGCAATTGCTTTAATTTTACTCCTCCCTTCCGGTGCCCGCCGGAAGGGTTTATCTGCATTTATCTCCTCACCTATTGTTGCAAAACCCCAAACTTGAAATTCCCTCACTTTGAATGAAGATTAATCATATGCGGATGCATTTTTGCCGTTGACAGTTTTGCCGACTTGCTTCATTGTCTATCCATACGTTTAGACGTCTAGACGCTTGCATGGCAAGCCGAAATAAACCAATAACAATACGAAGTGAGCAACGAGGTAGAGAGCATGAGTTTTTTCCACGCCAACCAGCGCGAAGCGTTGAACCAGAACCTGGCCGAACTACAGGGTCAGATTAACGTCTCTTTTGAATTTTTCCCGCCGCGTACCAGCGAAATGGAAGATACGTTGTGGAGCTCAATCGATCGTCTAAGCAGCCTCAAGCCAAAATTTGTTTCCGTGACTTACGGTGCTAACTCCGGTGAGCGCGACCGTACGCACAGCATTATCAAAGGCATTAAAGAACGTACCGGTCTGGAAGCGGCACCGCATCTGACCTGCGTAGACGCCAGCCGTGAAGAGCTGATTCAGATTGCCCAGGACTACTGGCAGAGCGGTATCCGCCATATCGTGGCACTGCGTGGAGATTTACCACCGGGCAGCGGTAAGCCTGACCTGTATGCTACCGATCTGGTGCATTTGCTCAAAAGCGTGGGGGATTTTGATATTTCCGTCGCGGCTTATCCGGAAGTTCACCCGGAAGCCAAAAGCGCACAGGCTGACCTGATTAACCTTAAGCGTAAAATCGACGCCGGTGCTAACCGCGCCATTACTCAATTCTTCTTCGATGTGGAAAGTTACCTGCGTTTTCGTGACCGTTGCGCCGGGCAGGGTATCGACGTGGAGATTGTCCCTGGCATTCTGCCAGTGTCGAACTTCAAACAGCTGACCCGCTTTGCCACCATGACCAACGTGCGCGTCCCGCACTGGATGACCGGTCAGTTCGAAGGCTTAGATGATGACCCGGAAACCCGTAAAATGGTGGGCGCTAACATCGCCATGGACATGGTAAAAATCTTGAGCCGCGAAGGCGTGAAGGATTTCCACTTCTACACCCTGAACCGCGCCGAGATGAGCTACGCCATCTGCCATACGCTGGGTGTACGCCCTGAAGCGGCTGCGCCCATCCGCGCTGCGGTCTGATCTTCTGTTCTAACCTGAACGTCAGGCGAAAAAAAACCGGCTTAATCGCCGGTTTTTTGTTTTTGTCGTTCTGCTAGCCGGTGTTACGCATGCCTGCCGCCACACCTGCTATCGTCACCATCAGCGCCTGTTCAACACGGGCATCCGGAGTCTCGCCAGCTTTTTCCAGTTGGCGCGAACGGTGCAGCAGTTCAGCCTGCAACACGTTCAGCGGGTCAGTGTAGACGTTACGCAGCGCGATAGATTCTGCAATCCACGGCAGATCGGCCATCAGATGGTCATCGTTGGAGATCGCCAATACGACGTTGATGTCACTTGCCAGCTGGTCACGCAGTTTCTGGCCGAGCGGCCAGAGTTCTTTGCCTACCAGACGCTGATCGTAGTACTCCGCCAGCCACAGGTCGGCCTTAGCGAACACCATTTCCAGCATGCCGATGCGGGTGGAGAAGAACGGCCAGTCATGGCACATCGATTCCAGCTCATCGCGTTTTCCGGCATCAACCACGGCTTGCAGACCCGCACCGGCGCCTAACCAGGCAGGCAGCATCAGGCGGTTTTGCGTCCAGGCGAAGATCCACGGAATGGCGCGCAGGCTTTCGACGCCGCCGTTGGCTTTACGTTTTGCCGGGCGTGAACCCAGTGGCAATTTACCCAGTTCCTGCTCCGGCGTCGCCGCGCGGAAGTAAGGAACGAAGTCTTTGTTTTCGCGCACGTAGCCGCGGTACATCTCGCAGGAGACGTCAGAGAGCTGTTCCATGATCTCCACCCAGGCCTTTTTCGGCTCCGGCGGTGGCAACAGGTTGGCTTCCAGAATCGCACCGGTGTAAAGCGCAAGGCTGCTGATGGTCACTTCCGGCAGGCCGAACTTAAAGCGTATCATTTCGCCCTGTTCGGTAACGCGCAGGCCGCCTTTCAGGCTGCCTGGCGGTTGTGACAGTAGTGCCGCGTGGGCAGGTGCGCCGCCGCGACCAATCGAGCCGCCGCGTCCGTGGAACAGCGTCAGCAGCACTCCGGCTTTCTCGCAGGTTTTGATCAGGGCGTCCTGTGCACGGTACTGCGCCCAGGAGGCCGCCATCACGCCGGCGTCTTTGGCGGAGTCGGAGTAACCGATCATCACCATCTGTTTGCCCTGAATGCAGCCGCGATACCAGTCGATGCTGAGCAACTGAGTCATGACGGAATCGGCATTGTTCAGGTCGTCTAAGGTTTCGAACAGCGGTGCGACCGGCAGGGCGAACGGACAACCTGCTTCTTTAAGCAGTAAATGCACCGCCAGCACGTCTGACGGCGTTTTCGCCATTGAGATCACGTAGGCTGCGATGGAGCCTTCCGGCGCTTCGGCGATCACCTGACAGGTGTCGAGCACCTCTTTGGTGTACTCGCTTGGTTCCCAGAAACGCGGTACCAGCGGACGCTGGGAATTGAGTTCACGGATCAGGAAGGCCTGTTTGTCAGACTCTGACCAGCTTTCATAGTCACCAAGGCCGAGATAGCGGGTGATTTCAGCAATCGCGTCGGTGTGGCGGGTGCTCTCCTGGCGGATGTCGATACGCACCAGTGGCACGCCGAAACAGCGCACGCGGCGCAGCGTGTCGAGCAACTGGCCGTTGGCAATAATGCCCATGCCGCAGGCTTGTAATGACTGATAGCAGGCGTACAGCGGTTCCCACAGTTGATCGTTATTGACCAGTAAATCATGCGGGCGCGGCAGACGTTCGCCCTTCAGACGCGCTTCCAGATAGGTTTGGGTGGAAAGCAGCTGAGCGCGCAGACGTTTCATGATGGTGCGGTACGCTTCAGCCTCGCCTTCGCCACCGGCCAGTTCACGCAGCTCCGGCGTGCATTCGGTCATAGAAAGTTCAGAGACCAGCACCGCGACATCGCGCAGGAACAGGTCAGTGGCTTTCCAGCGGCTTAGCAGCAGCACGTGTCGGGTGATATCCGCGGTGACGTTCGGGTTACCGTCGCGGTCGCCGCCCATCCAGGACGTGAAGCGTACCGGTACGGCTTCCACCGGCATTTTATAGTCGAGTGAGGTTTCCAGCTGTTCGTTAAATTCACGCAGGAAAGCCGGTACGCCTTCCCACAGGCTGTTTTCAACGACCGCAAAGCCCCATTTGGCTTCATCAACAGGAGAAGGGCGATGTTTACGAATTTCGTCGGTATGCCATGACTGGGCAATCAGCTGGCGCAGACGGCGCATGATCTGTTTGCGTTCGTAGTCGGCCAGATCGTTGTGGTCGAGCTGCTTGAGGCAACTGTTCACTTCCACCAGTTTGTGGATCAGCGTGCGGCGGGCAATCTCGGTTGGGTGAGCGGTTAATACCAGCTCGATAGACAGTTCTTCAACCGCGTCACGCAGTTGTTGGGAAGTCAGATTTTTGGACTTCAGGCGTTCAATCAGCTGTGCCAGCGCATCCGGATTACTCGCGGCTTCACCGTGCGGCGAAATGCTGTGATATTGCTCAGCAACGTTGGTTAAATTCAAAAACTGGCTGAAAGCACGGGCCACGGGCAGCAGTTCGTCGTTGGACAAATTTTGCAGCGTGGAAAGCAGCTCCTTACGATCTGCCTCATTACCGGCGCGTGAGGATTTGGATAACTTACGAATTTTCTCAACACGATCAAGGATATGCTCTCCCAACGTATCTTTGATCGTGTCGCCAAGCAGTGTACCTAACATACTGACATTACTGCGCATTGCGGAATATTGTTCGTTCATATCGCCTCTGACCCTCTACCCGTTCTTTTATTTAAAATTATATTTTCTGTAAATAACTATCACCCGTAAGACGCTGTCGCCTTGATTCATTTTTACACTGCGAACTTGATCACATTTTCAAAAACAGCACCTGTTTTACCGCAAAACGACCGATTTCCTCACTAGAAAAATGGTGTTTTTGGCAAAGTTGCTGAATTTTCATCATCGCCAGCGCGATATCAGTTTGGCTAATCACGCTTTTGTACAGTATCAAAGGGCACCCGCAGGTGCCCTGTTTGTTTCTGCTCCATACGCAATACAGGATTAGTGGAAGCAGAAATGGTGCACGACCTGCGTGATCAACTCGCGGGTCGGTTTGATAAAGGCCGTATCAAGGTATTCGTCTGGCTGATGCGCCTGTTCAATAGAACCGGGGCCAAGCACCAGCGTCGGGCACAGCTCCTGAATAAACGGGGCTTCAGTACAGTAGTTGACGATCTCCGTTTCCACGCCGAGCAGTTTTTCCACCACCTGAACCAGCTGGTGGTCCGGCGGGCACTCATAACCGGGGATCGGCGGATGCAGCTCTTCGATAGACACACGGCCAGGCCAGCGGCTGCTCACCGGTTCCAGCGCTTCCTGCAGCAGTCCGTCCAGATCAGATAATGTCAGCCCCGGCAGCGGGCGGATATCCATGTGCAGTTCGCAGCAGGCGCAGATGCGGTTGGCCGCGTCACCGCCGCTGATGTGGCCAAAGTTCATGGTGGGATAAGGAATGACAAAGCCGCTGTGGTTATAACGGGTTTTCAGCGTATTGCGCAGGCCAATCAGCTGGGTGATGGAGTCATGCATCAGGTCGATGGCGTTAACGCCGCGCCCCGGATCGCTTGAATGGCCTGACTGACCGGTAATGCGGATGGCGTTAGAGATATGGCCTTTATGCGCGCGAACCGGTTTAAGTGAGGTCGGTTCGCCGATGATCGCGCAGTCCGGGCGAATCGCCGTATTCTTTGAAAAATAGCTGGCACCGGCCATGGTGGTTTCTTCATCGGCGGTTGCCAGAATATATAGCGGTTTAGTCAGTTTGGTGATGTCGACATCACGCAGCGCATCGACGATAAATGCAAAGAAACCTTTCATGTCAGCTGTACCCAAACCGTACAGCTTATTTTCGTGTTCGGTCAGGGTGAAAGGGTCACGGGTCCAGCGGCCATCGTCGTAAGGAACGGTATCAGTATGACCCGCCAGCAGCAGACCACCTGCGCCTTCGCCGGTGCTGGCCAACATGTTGAATTTATTGCGGGTATTGGGTACGGGCTGAATCTCAACCTTAAAGCCGAGATCGCGGAACCAGCCAGCCAACACGTTGATTAAGGTTTCATTACTTTGATCCAATGCGCTGTCTGTGGCACTGATCGAAGGTATCGCGATTAACGCCCGGTAAAGCTCAATAAAAGGAGGTAATTTCATCTTCACTGTTGACAGCCTTTAGTTAGGGTAGTATTCATATTCATGCAGTTTATGTGAATAAAAATACATTAAGCCAGCACGTAAGGAAACCGGAAAAGTTTACCGGCTTCGCAAAACGAAATGGTCGAAAATTTCGCGGGTGAACGGCGTATAACGCGGTGATCCCTGTTACCTAAGTAGTACGCTGTATCGCAAAGCCATACAGTTAAGTTGAGAAGGTGAACAGACCCCATGTTGAATACGCTGATTGTTGGTGCCACTGGTTATGCCGGAGCTGAGCTCGCGGCTTACCTGAGTCGCCACCCACATATGAACATAACCGGTTTAACGGTTTCAGCGCAAAGTGCAGATGCAGGAAAATTACTTTCTGATTTGCATCCGCAGTTAAAAGGCATTGTAGATTTGCCTGTTTTAGCGATGAACAATGTTCAGGAAGCCGCGAAAGGCGTCGATGTGGTTTTTCTGGCCACGGCTCATGAAGTCAGCCACGACTTAGCCCCGCAGTTTCTGGCGGCCGGTTGCGTGGTGTTTGATTTGTCCGGTGCGTTTCGCGTTAACAAACCCGAGTTTTACTCCGAATTTTACGGCTTTGAACACCAGCATCTCGACTGGCTGGACAAGGCGGTGTACGGCCTGGCCGAATGGCAGGCTGACAAAATCAAAGACGCGCAGCTTATCGCCGTGCCGGGTTGTTACCCGACGGCCTCGCAGCTGGCGCTCAAACCTCTGCTCGAAAACGACCTGCTTAATGACAGCCAGTGGCCGGTGATCAACGCCACCAGCGGCGTCAGCGGCGCAGGGCGTAAAGCGTCTATCGGCAACAGCTTCTGTGAAGTCAGCCTGCAACCTTACGGTCTGTTCAATCACCGTCATCACCCGGAAATTGTCGAGCACCTTGGCGTGCCGGTAATTTTTACGCCACATCTGGGTAATTTCCCGCGCGGTATTCTGGCGACCATCACCTGCCGGCTGAAAGCGGGCGTGACGGCACAGGACATAGCGGAAGCATTCCACAACGCCTATCACGATAAACCTTTGGTGCGTCTCTACACCAAAGGCGTTCCGGCGCTGAAAGATGTGGTGGGGCTGCCGTTCTGTGATATCGGTTTTGCGGTGAAAGGCGAGCATCTGATTGTCGTCGCTACGGAAGACAACCTGCTCAAAGGCGCATCCGCGCAGGCTGTGCAATGTCTTAACCTGCGATTTGGTTTCCCCGAAACACAATCACTGCTATAAAAACCTTAGATAAAATCAAGTACATACTTTTAACCGGTTGAGGCGCAAACAGCTATGAATCCGTTAGTTATCAAATTAGGTGGTGTGTTGCTGGACAATGAAGAAGCGCTTGAGCGCCTGTTCATGGCGCTGGTGACTTACCGCCAGCAATATCAGCGCCCATTGGTGATCGTTCACGGCGGCGGCTGCCTGGTCGATGAGCTGATGAAGAAACTGAATCTGCCGGTTGTGAAAAAGGCCGGTCTGCGTGTCACTCCGGCAGATCAGATTGACATTATTACCGGCGCACTGGCCGGCAGCGCCAACAAAACCCTGCTGGCGTGGGCGATTAAACACAACATTAACGCGGTTGGCCTCTCACTGGCCGATGGCGGCTCAGTCAGCGTAACGCAGCTGAGCGAAGAGCTGGGCAACGTCGGCAAAGCCGAAGTGGGTTCTCCAGCGCTGATTAACACGCTGACCGGCGCGGGTTATCTGCCAATTGTCAGCTCTATTGGTATCACTGCAACAGGTGAGCTGATGAACGTCAACGCCGATCAGGCTGCGACGGCACTGGCGGCAACGCTGGGTGCAGATTTAATCCTGCTGTCAGATGTCAGCGGTATTCTCGACGGTAAAGGCCAGCGCATTCCTGAAATGTCGGCGCAAAAAGCCGAACAGCTGATTGAACAGGGCATTATTACCGACGGCATGATTGTGAAAGTTCACGCCGCGCTGGACGCCGCACGTTCACTCGGCCGCCCGGTGGATATTGCCAGCTGGCGTCACGCCGAGCAGTTACCGGCCCTGTTTAACGGTACGGCGATTGGTACCCGAATTCTGGCGTAACCGCCGTACTGAAACCCCATTGACCGACTTATTGAATCAATAAATTTTTTAAAGGAAATCATCATGGCAGCAACCAAAGGCATCAAGAAAATTGTTCTGGCTTACTCCGGCGGTCTGGATACTTCAGCCATCATTCCGTGGCTGAAAGAGAACTACGGCGACTGTGAAGTGGTGGCCTTTGTCGCCGATATCGGTCAGGAACGTGCCGATCTGGAAGGTATTGAACAAAAAGCGCTGCGTACCGGCGCTTCTGAATGCCACGTGGTTGATCTGCGTGAAGAGTTCATCAAAGACTACGTTTATCCGGTACTGAAATCCGGCGCCCTGTATGAAGGAAGCTACCTGCTGGGTACTTCCATGGCTCGTCCGCTGATCGCCAAAGCGCAGGTTGAGCTGGCGCTGAAAGTCGGTGCTGATGCGCTGTGTCACGGTGCAACCGGTAAAGGTAACGACCAGGTACGTTTCGAAACTACCTACACCGCGCTGGCACCACAACTAAAAGTGGTTGCGCCATGGCGTGAGTGGGACCTGCGTTCCCGTGAGGCGCTGCTCGATTATCTGAAAGAGCGTAATATCCCGACCACCGCGTCGCTGGAAAAAATCTACAGCCGTGACGAAAACGCATGGCACATCTCCACCGAAGGCGGCGTGCTGGAAAGCCCGTGGAATGCAGCCAACAAAGATTGCTGGGCATGGACTGTGGCACCGGAAGATGCACCGGACCAGGCTGAAACCGTGACCGTTAAAGTGGCTAAAGGCGAAGTGGTTGCCGTAAACGGCGTTGAACTCAGCCCGTTCCAGTGCCTTGAAGCGCTGAACGTACTGGGTGTGAAGCACGGGATTGGCCGTATCGACATCGTTGAAAACCGTCTGGTGGGTATCAAGTCCCGTGGTTGCTACGAAACACCGGGCGGCACCATCATGATGGCGGCCCTGCGCGGCGTTGAGCAGCTGGTTCTGGACCGTGACAGCTTCAAATGGCGTGAACAGCTGGGCCATGAAATGTCTTATGTCGTTTATGATGGTCGCTGGTTTGCACCACTGCGTGAATCCATTCAGGCTGCGGCTGACGCACTGGCAGAAGACGTGAACGGCGAAGTCGTTATCAAACTCTACAAAGGCACCGCGACCGCGATTCAGAAACAGTCGCCAAACAGCATGTACTCAGAAGAGTTCGCGACCTTCGGTGAAGATGAAGTGTATGATCACAGCCACGCGGGCGGCTTCATCCGTCTGTTCTCGTTGTCGTCACGCATTCGCGCATTGAACGCTAAGAAGCAGTAATAAGCGCGTAGACCTCTATTTTAAGGGCGCACATGCTGCGCCCTTTTGCATACATTAAAGGAGTACAGGTTATGGCACTTTGGGGCGGACGGTTCAGCCAGGCAGCCGATCAACGGTTTAAAGAGTTAAATGATTCACTGCGTTTTGATTACCGCCTTGCGGAGCAGGATATCGTCGGATCAGTAGCCTGGTCGAAGGCGCTGGTCACGGTCAACGTATTGACTGCTGAAGAACAGCTGCAGCTGGAAGCCGCGCTGAACGTCCTGCTGGAAGAAGTGCGCGCCAATCCGCGCGCGATTCTGGCAAGCGATGCCGAAGATATTCACAGCTGGGTTGAGCAGAAGCTGATCGACAAAGTCGGCAACCTCGGTAAAAAGCTGCACACTGGCCGCAGCCGTAATGATCAGGTGGCCACGGACCTCAAACTTTGGTGCAAAGCTCAGGTCGTTGAGCTCGGCGAAGCGCTTCACCATTTACAGCAAGCACTCGTCGCCACGGCTGAAGCCAACCAGGACGCCGTGATGCCTGGTTACACGCATTTACAGCGCGCACAGCCGGTAACGTTTGCCCACTGGTGTATGGCATACGTTGAGATGCTGGCGCGGGATGAAAGCCGTTTGCAGGATACCCTGAAACGTCTGGATGTCAGCCCGCTCGGCAGCGGCGCACTGGCAGGAACGGCGTACCCGATGGACCGCGAACAGCTGGCCGGCTGGTTGGGCTTTGCCTCTGCCACCCGTAACAGTCTCGACAGCGTTTCCGACCGCGATCACGTGATGGAACTGCTCTCCAATGCGGCCATCAGCATGGTGCACTTGTCGCGTTTTGCTGAAGACCTGATCTTCTTCAACAGCGGCGAAGCGGCGTTTGTCGATTTGTCGGATCGCGTGACGTCGGGTTCTTCCCTGATGCCGCAGAAGAAAAACCCGGATGCGCTGGAATTGATCCGTGGTAAATGCGGTCGTGTACAGGGCGCCCTGACCGGCATGATGATGACCATGAAAGGCCTGCCGCTGGCGTACAACAAAGACATGCAGGAAGATAAAGAAGGGCTATTCGATGCGCTTGATACCTGGATGGATTGTCTGAACATGGCGGTGCTGGTGCTGGATGGTATTCAGGTGAAACGCCCGCGTGCCAAAGAAGCCGCGCAACAGGGCTACGCAAACTCCACCGAGCTGGCCGACTATCTGGTTGCCAAAGGTGTTCCGTTCCGTGAAGCACACCATATTGTCGGTGAAGCGGTGGTGGAAGCCATTGCTCAGGGTAAAGCGCTGGAAGCCTTGCCGCTGGCTGATTTGCAGAAATTCAGCAGCGTGATTGGCGATGATGTCTATCCGATCCTTGAACTGCAATCTTGCCTCGACAAGCGTGCGGCGAAAGGCGGCGTCTCTCCTGAACAGGTGGCGCTGGCGATCCGCGAAGCGAAATCACGTCTCGGCGTATAACCGTTAAGCCGTTCTGAATCGAAAGGGCTCAGCATGCTGAGCCCTTGTCTTATTCATCTTATAAACAGATGTCTTTCCACTCGCGCGGGCTGTCGGTCAGCAACTCGAAGCCGTCTTCAGTGACCAGCACGTCATCTTCAATTCTCGCGCCACCCATCCCCGGAATATAAATGCCCGGCTCGATGGTGATAACCATCCCCGGCTCCAGTATTTGCGGATTCTCTGAACGCAGCGAAGGGACTTCGTGCACATCCAGACCGAGGCCATGCCCGAGGTTATGGCTGAAGTATTCGCTGTAGCCCGCGTCATCGATGATGTCTCTCGCCAGCCAGTCCAACTCCTGACAACTTATACCGGGGCGAACGGCTTCACGGGCGGTTTGCTGCGCTCGCAACACGGTGTGGTAAATTTTCTCCAGTTCAAAACTGACCTGTCCCAGAGCAAAGGTGCGGGTGATGTCCGAACAGTAATGCCCGAAGACCGCGCCAAAATCTATCGTCACCAGTTCGCCGCTGGAGAGCAATTTATCCGTCGGTCTGCCGTGAGGCAGTGCGCCGCGCAGGCCGGAAACCACGACAGTATCAAATGACGTTTTACTGCCGCCCGCCTGTCTGACCGCCATTTCAATCTGGTCCGCCAGCGCTTTTTCAGAGATACCGGGCTGAATAAAGGGCATCACGTTGCTCAGGGCGCGGTCGGCGATATTGGCCGCCGCACTGATGAGTTCAATTTCATCCGGTTGTTTAATCAGGCGCAGGCTGCGGGTGTCCCAGTGCTGCAAAGGGAAATCACACTGCGCAGTCAGGGTATTCCAGGCCTGATGGCTTAGCTGAGCGGCATCGGTTCCCAGGGATCCCCAGGGATGCTGCTGGTGGATATCGGCTAAATGATGGGCCAGCCCGTAAGGCTCGCTCAGCAGTCTGATATCAAATTCAGGGCTTTGCTCCCGGCACTCAGCAATATAGCGGCCATCGACCAGCAGCGTCTGGCTCTCCTGCGTGATGAGCACGTAGCCGGAGGCGCTGTAAAGGCGCGCGATATAATATTTGCTGAAACGGTCAGTCAGCAAAACAGCCTGCAGTTGCTGCTCTGCCATCATTTGACGAAGGTGACGTAAACGCAGTGCGTAACTCATGTTTCTCCCTGAAAGGCAGCAGGGTACAACCGTACCCTGCAATATTCTTACGCGACCTGTAACAGGCCTTTTTTAATCAAGTGGTTGCGATAATAGACGCAAGTGACGGCAATAAACAGTGAGCCTGCGGCCAGGCCAATCAGATAGGCCGGGATATTGGTGATCAGCGGCCATGCCCAAATTGCCGACTCAGGGAACCATTGTACGGCGCCGAGTGAGACACCAAGCAGTGCGCCAATGACGGCACCCAGCACATACACCGGGATCACGAAACCCGGACGTTCCAGCGCAAACGGGATTGAGCCTTCTGAAATACCCATGAAGCCCAGGAAAATCGCGGTACGGCCGATCTGGTTGAACTGTTTGTCGTAGACCCGGCGGCCAACCAGCCATTTGTCGATCACGGTGGATAACCCGAGGCCGAAGGAGGGGATGACAATCGCCAGACAGCGCGCAGTGATGGGTAACACTTTTTCAGTGGTAAAGCCGAGCGCCACAAACCCAGCCGCTTTGTTGACCGGACCGCCGAGATCGAACGCAGTCGCCGCTGCTAACAGCGTGGCATAGAAGTAGGTTCCCGCTGCGCCTGCGGCCTGTAAGGCCTCTTTGATCAGCGTATTCAGCCAGCCACCAATAGGTGTGATGATAAAGACCATCAAAACCATAGCGAGGATGGCGGAGATCAGCGGAATAAAGAAGGTGGTTTTGAACGCCAGCCAGCTGTGAGGCAGCTTAATAGTTTTGTTCAGCCAAAGAACGAAATAGCCGACCACAAAGGCAATGACGATAGCACCAAGGAAACCCGAGGCCACGGGGGCGACGGTCGACCATTGGGCAGTGACCAGCGTGGGAATTGCGACCGGTTTAATGGCCACGTAGCCGCCGATGAAGCCCGCCGCCAGCGCCGTTTTTCCGCCAATGGAGTTGGCAGTAAAGGCCGCAAACATCGGGATCGCAAAGCCAAACAGGGTAAAGCCGAAGCTTTCCATGATGCTGGCAATCTGCAACATCCACACCGAACTGCCGGTATAGCGGCCACTGTTGAGCGCTGCAATGATGGATTCATCCGGGGACATGCCGAGAAAAACATACGGAATAATTTGCGACAGCGCGCCAATCAGACCACCCATGATCAGCACCGGGATCATGTAGGAGATCCCGGTCATGATGTGTTTACTGAACTCTTTCCATGCGCGGCTTTCGCCTTTTCCTGTCGAACCAGTTGGGGACGCCGGGCTTTCCTGCGTCGAATCGTGCCCGGTATTTATTATTTTTTTATGTATCGCCACGAGGTAACTCCTTCAAGATATTGAAAGAAAAAGAGGCTGAAAGTATTACTGCGCCTGATCCTGCTCGATTTCATCAATCAGACTGCCGGCATCTTTAACGGCATCTTTCAGCTCGACGTCATACACCGCGTAACCATTAAAACGTTCCAGATTCTGCGGCGTGATGCCGGTGGCATGAATAATCACGGTGGCTTCGGCGATGTCGGCGGGCGTCAGTTCGTTCTGAATACCATCGGCACCCTGTGTTTCCACTTTCACTTCATAACCGCGTTTACGGGCTTCGACCTCAATGGCCTCAGCCGCCATAAAGGTATGGGCCAGGCCCATCGGGCAGGCGCACAGAGCAATCAGTTTTTTAGCAGACATATTTTTTACCTCTCAGGGTGGTCGGAAGATGCGGGCAGATTTGCCAGCTGATACAGGGCTTCGGCGTACATGCCGATGGCACTGACGAAACGGCATAAGCTGCCGAATTCCTCTGCGCCGTGGGTATTTCCGGAAGAGCCATCGGGAAATTCGCAGCCGAAAATCACCGCGTTACGCATTTCACTGGCATAGCTTCCCGCGCCGGTGGTGCGGGAAGGATGGTTGCGATCGCCGGTGTGGCGGACATAGATGTCGTGCAGAGTGCGTACCAGCGGGCTGTCTGGCGGATACAAACAGGGGGACTTCACCGGTTCCATCGTCAACTGGCTGGCGGGCCAACGGTTGCTCCAGCCGGCCAGCTGCTGATAAATCGTGTCCGCGCTGAGATTTTCCGGGTATCGGACGTTCAGCGTCAGACGCATTTCGCCGTTGGCGATGTTAAGCACTGTGGGGACCAGCAGAATTTTTCCGCACTCTCCGGGCTGATCCAGGCCAAACCGCACACCGCTCTGCCCGTAATGCTCATCGGTGATTTCACGTAGTTGCGCGCTCCAGCCGGTGTGACAGAGCTGCTCAAGTAACAGGCTGGTGGCCTGAATCGGGTTCAGGCAGGGCTCCGGTTTTGACGAGTGGCCGCCACGGCCGTGCAACTGATAGTGGCCATGCGGTTCGGCAATCAGGGTAAAACCCTCCGCCAAACGCCAGTCGGAGGTCGCCAGCGGCAGCCCGCTAATACGCGCCATATTGGGAATGGTATTTACCACGCTGCCGCAGCTGACCCGCAACGCGGGCTGATCGACCGGTACCGTGATGTGTACCAGCAGTGATCCTTTCTCTCCATAAATCACCGGGAATTTGGCGTCCGGGGTGAAAGCAAAAGTGGGGTGAGGCTGTGACTGAAAATAGCGGCGTATGCAGCGAAACCCCGTTTCTTCGTTGCCGCCTGCGACCAGCCGGATCCGGCGGCGCAGCGGCAATTTCAGTTCGCGCAAAATATCCAGTGCCAGCCAGGCGGCAATCATCGGGCCTTTGTCATCCATCACGCCACGGCCAATCAATTTATCGCCCAACCGGGTCAGCTGATAGGGCGGGTGATGCCAGCCTTCACCGGCAGGTACGACGTCACAGTGGCCGAAAACGTACACAATTTCGTCGCCCGAGCCGTATTCGATGTGCACGGCGTGGTCATCGACATTGAGCGTACTGAGCCCGGCGCGGTCACCGAGATTTTTCCACCAGGCCAGTGCTTCGCTGACTCCCTGACCAAAAGGCTGGCCTTCGCTGCGGGTGTCGGCATCAAACGCTGAGGGGATCGCAACCCACTCCTTCAGCAGATGCAGAAATTCATCAATCCGTTGTTGGGCCAGTCTGGCAAAGTCAGTCATCACAGTCCTGTGCGGTTGGGTGAAGATTAACCACAGCATCGGGGCTGAGCGGGAAGGGGTCAAAAGGCGTGGTGCAGGAATGATAAATAAAACAGGTAAAATTTTACGGGGAATAAATTTTACCTGACGGGAAGTGAGCGACCTGCAACGATTAAACGCGGATCATCACAAGAAAGGGTTTCGCCATTTAATTGGTATTGCAGGCATTCCGTTGCGCGTGCGGCCAGAGAAGTCAGGGGGATGGTCACCAGCGGAAGGGACAGTTTTTGTGCTTCGTCAGATTCACCAAAACCTGTGAGGGTTAAGGGGCGGGAAAACAGGCGCCATTTGCTGGCGTGGCTACCGCCTGACAGTACATGGTGTGCGGCAAGCAACACGGTAGGGTTATCGCAGAGTATTGCCGTCGGGCGCGGTTGCTGTTTCAACAACCGGGCAACTGCCTGCGAGGCTTCTGAGACGGTCGCCGGGCAGGGCAAGCTCAGTGCCGGGTTGAAGGCCAGCCCCGCCTTACCCAGCGCGTTCGCCAAACCACCGAGGCGTTCGGCCCTGACCATCGAATTGCTCTCGCCGCCCAGATACGCGATGGCTGTATGTTGCTGATTCAGTAGATTTTCTACTGCCAGCTGCGCTGCCTGAGCATTATCGGGACAGATCGCCGGAATGGCTCCGGACCCCAAATGCGGCATCAGGCCGACCAGCGCAATATGGCGCGCCAGCATTCTCAGCCTCAGGGTTGCGGCACCGCTGAACTGCCCGCATAACACCAGACCACAGACGCCCAGAGCCAGCAATTTGTCACTGGCGTCCCGTAATGCGGCATCGGAGGTCTCGCTGTAAATGAGGGTCACTGACTTGCCGGCATGCTGCAATGCCTGAGAAAGCGCAGGAAGCAGACGGGTAGAAAAGTGACAATGATAAGGCAGGATGATGCCGACCAGGCCCGGCAACATCGCGGGTTCGGCCTTGCGCTGATAGCCCAGCGTATCAATAGCCTGATAAATTCTTGAGACGCTCTCTGGCGAAATGCGTCCTTTTCCCCCCAGCACCAGCGAAACGGTGGTCACCGATACTCCGGCCAGCGTGGCGACATCCTGTTGAGTAATTTTATGACGCAGCGACTTTGTGCTCATGAGGTTACACGCGTTTTTGATTTTATGGCGAATGGTGAAAAGTCAGGCAGGGAGTGTCTCAGGAATGGCGGAAGAAAAAATGCGCTAAGGTCCGGTTTCTGTACTCTGGTTTTATAATGAAAAAAAGGCGGGCACCAGGCCCGCCGAATGTTCACGTAAATTTACTTCGTTTTATTATCGTAATTCTTATCTTTACGCGTCGTCTTATTGCGCGACTTCGCACACTTCAGCTTCGCTGTTCAGATAGACATCCAGATCGTCGCTTCCCCCGATGTGGCGACCTCCGATAAAGACTTGTGGCACCGTTGCGCGGCCTGTTACGGCGCGCAGACTGACTGTTGTCGCATCTTTACCTAATACAATCTCTTCATATTGCATGCCGCGTTCCTGCAGCATTTGTTTTGCTTTGGAGCAGAACGGACAGCCCGGTTTGGTGAAGATCGACACGGACTCCTGCACTTTAAAATCCGGGGCCAGATATTTCAGCATGGTGTCGGCGTCGGACACTTCAAACGGGTCGCCTGGTTTGTTCGGTTCGACAAACATTTTTTCTACCACGCCGTTACGCACCAGCATGGAGTAACGCCATGAGCGCGGACCGAAGCCTAAGTCAGCTTTCTCAACCAGCATGCCCATACCTTGGGTGAATTCGCCGTTGCCGTCAGGAATGAAGGTGATGTTGGCGGCGCTCTGCTCGGCCTTCCATGCATTCATGACGAAAGTATCGTTGACGGAAACGCACAGGATGCTGTCTACGCCGCGGCTCTTAAATACGCCCGCCAGTTCGTTATAACGAGGCAAATGGCTTGAAGAGCAGGTCGGCGTGAAGGCACCCGGTAATGAAAACACGATCACCGTCTTATTTTTAAATAACTTATCGCTGGTGAGATCCACCCATTGATCGCCCTGACGGGTATGAAATGTAACTTGCGGTACTTGTTTCCCTTCGTGGCTTGCAAACATGAATAACCTCTTAATTTTTCTTAATAAAAAACAAATAAAACTGATTTTTTGGCTGCGCCGTTTCGATGGGGGACATTATTGACGATTGTTGTTGATAGTTATAATCGTTGATTGCTATCTTATCTATCGCCGCGAGCTATCGTCGCGACCCGCTATGGGAATGGAGGATTTATGAATATTCGGGATTTAGAGTATTTGGTCGCACTGGCTGAGTTTCGTCATTTTCGCCGTGCTGCTGATTCTTGTCATGTGAGCCAGCCGACATTAAGCGGACAGATCCGCAAGCTAGAAGATGAGCTGGGCGTGATGCTGCTGGAAAGAACCAGTCGCAAAGTGTTATTCACTCAAGCAGGTTTGTTGCTGGTGGATCAGGCGCGGACCATACTGCGAGAAGTCAAAGTGTTGCGCGAGATGGCCAGCCAGCAGGGCGAAGCGATGTCAGGCCCGCTGCATATCGGGCTTATCCCGACGGTCGGCCCTTATCTGCTGCCGCAAATCATTCCGACACTGCACAAAACCTTTCCGAAACTCGAGATGTATCTGCACGAAGCGCAGACCCAGCAATTGCTGGCACAGCTCGACAGCGGCAAGCTCGACTGTGCGATTTTAGCGCTGGTCAAAGAGAGCGAAGCTTTTATCGAAGTGCCGCTGTTTGATGAGCCGATGAAACTGGCGATTTATGACGAACACCCGTGGGCGTCACGTGAACGCGTCGCGATGGCCGATCTGGCCGGTGAAAAGTTGTTGATGCTGGAAGATGGTCACTGTCTGCGCGATCAGGCACTGGGTTTCTGCTTCCAGGCCGGCGCTGATGAGGACACGCATTTCCGTGCCACCAGTCTTGAAACGCTGCGCAATATGGTCGCGGCGGGCAGTGGTATTACGCTGTTACCCGCGCTTGCCGTACCTAAAGAGCGCAGCCGTGATGGCGTAACCTATCTGGTGTGCGACAAACCGGAACCGAGACGCACCATTGCTCTGGTGTATCGTCCCGGTTCCCCGCTGCGTGGCCGTTATGAGCAGCTTGCCGAAGCTATCAAGGTTCACATGCAGGCGCACATGGAAGCCGCTGCATTAAAACAGGCGGTTTAACCCGTTCAGTGCGGCAACGCGGTAGGCTTCAGCCATAGTCGGATAGTTGAAGGTCGTATTAACGAAATACTCGATGGTGTTACCTTCGCCTTTCTGTTCCATGATCGCCTGACCGATGTGGATGATTTCCGCCGCACGCTCTCCAAAGCAGTGAATACCCAGGATTTGCTTGGTTTCACGATGGAAGAGCAGCTTCAGACTCCCTACATTCATACCGGCAATTTGTGCTCGGGCCAGATGTTTAAACTGAGCGCGACCCACTTCGTAAGGCACTTTCATCGCCGTCAGTTCCTGCTCGGTTTTGCCGACGGAGCTGATTTCCGGAATGGTGTAAATACCGGTGGGAATATTTTCGATTAAGTGCACTTTTGCCTCACCCTGAATCATCGCCTGCGCGGCAATGCGTCCCTGGTCGTAAGCGGCAGAAGCCAGACTCGGGTAGCCAATCACATCGCCGACTGCATAAATATGCGACAGTGCAGTCTGGTACATACTGTTTACTTTCAGCAGGCCGCGGCTGTCGGCGACCAGGCCGATATTTTCCAGTCCGAGTTTGTCCGTGTTCCCGGTGCGTCCGTTGGCATACAACAGGGCATCCGCTTTCACTTTCTTGCCGGATTTCAGATGCATGATCACGCCATCTTCGACCCCTTCGATTTTCTCGAACTCTTCGTTGTGGCGGATGACCACACCGTTATTCCAGAAGTGGTAAGAAAGGGCGTCTGACATCTCCTGATCGAGGAAAGACAGCAAGCGGTCACGGGTGTTGATTAAGTCGACTTTTACATTCAGTCCGCGGAAGATCGACGCATATTCGCAGCCGATAACGCCTGCGCCATAAATAATGACGTGACGTGGTTCGTGGCTCAGTTCAAGAATTAAGTCACTGTCGTAAATGCGCGGATGGTTGAAGTCCACGTCGTGCGGACGGTAAGGGCGTGAGCCGCAGGCAATAATAATATTGTCGGCAGTCAGCTGCTCATGCGTGCCATCGGCATAGCGAACGCTGACGGTATGTTCGTCAACAAAGCTGGCATCACCGGAAAATAGCTGGCACTGGTTGCGCTCGTAGAAGCCCTGACGCATACGGGTCTGCTGATTAATCACTGAATCGGCATGGCGTAAAATGTCGGGGAAGCTGGAGCTCATGGTGCGCGAGTTGTCGCTGTAAAGCGGATTTTGGTTGAATTCGATAATTCTGCTGACGGCGTGGCGCAAAGCTTTGGAAGGGATGGTGCCCCAGTGAGTACAGCCGCCACCGACGTTATTATAGCGTTCGATGACCGCAACTCTGGCCCCTTGTTTTACCAGTCCCATTGCGGCGCCTTCTCCGCCCGGGCCTGAGCCAATGATGATGGCATCAAAATGAGATTGCTGTTGCATGGTTCGAAACCTATTTTTATACAAAATAACAACGAGAAAGTAACATATTAGTCCGGTTTCCCCTACACGCAGTTGTCAAATCGTGGGAAAACCGCAACATTCTGACCCATTTTATGCTGTAGTTTCTTTACCTCAGCCGATCAAAAACTTTGGTATAGTGAAATGGCATTGGGCTAACAGCTAATAAGAAGAAAAGACTCCGTATGAAGGTTATGGGCGTAAGAGCACAACAAAAAGAGCGAACGCGTCGCTCACTGATTGAGGCGGCGTTCAGCCAACTCAGTGCCGAACGCAGCTTTGCCAGCTTGAGTTTGCGTGAGGTGTCCCGCGAGGCCGGGATCGCGCCGACCTCATTTTACCGGCATTTCCGTGACGTCGATGAACTCGGTCTGACAATGGTAGATGAGAGCGGGTTAATGCTTCGTCAACTGATGCGTCAGGCGCGCCAGCGTATTGCCAAAGGCGGCAGCGTGATCCGCACTTCTGTTTCCACTTTTATGGAGTTCATTGGCAATAACCCCAATGCCTTCCGCCTGCTGTTACGTGAGCGTTCCGGCACTTCTTCGGCCTTCCGTGCCGCGGTCGCCCGTGAAATTCAGCACTTCATTGCGGAACTTGCTGACTATTTGCAACTCGAAAACCATATGCCGCGCAGTTTTACCGAAGCGCAGGCAGAAGCCATGGTGATCATCGTGTTCAACGCCGGTGCCGAAGCGCTGGATGTGGACATTGCTCAGCGACGTCAGCTGGAGGAAAGGCTGGTGCTCCAGTTGCGGATGATTTCTAAAGGCGCGTATTACTGGTACCGCCGTCAGCAGGAAAGAACGGCGGTGTCTCCAATCAATAAGCCCAGAGGTACAGAAAATGACCGAACAACCGAACCAGGATAATGGCACCCTGGTCCTGGCTTTGATTTCCGGACTGTCGATCAGCGGCACGTTCGACGCGCTGTTTAGCTCCGTTGTTGCTTTCTCTATTTTCCCAATCATTGCACTGGTGCTGGCCGTATATTGCCTGCACCTGCGTTACCACAAAGGTGAGATGCCCAAAGGCTTGCCGACATTGTCTGCGCTCTGTTTCCTGCTGGGGATGCTGCTTTACAGCACGATTGTGCGGGCTGAGTATCCGCAAATCGGATCCAACTTCCTGCCGTCGGTGATTTGCGTCGTGCTGGTTTTCTGGGTGGGTATCAAACTGAAGAAGCGTAAATCGCAAAGTATTTGATTGAATCTTCCTGCGCTGTCGCTGACTCAAAAGCGTTAGCGGAAAGCATCACAAGGGCAGCCTGCGGGTTGCCCTTTTTATTGCCGTTAAACTGACATGTCATCATTGCCTGCCGGATGTTTATTAATGAACTATCGTTTCATTAAAATAGAACCATCGTTCAATAGTTAGACGTTGATCGTCCACATCTTCGTTTTTTTGCCATAAAGTCATTACGGGTGGCAAAACCACAAAGGTTTTCATTGCTACCCCTCGTTAATTTGAATCATGGCGGACCGGCCGTGGGCTGTGTGCATTCTGCCAACGCGTAACGGTGATTCAATCAGGGGCATGACGGCAATGAAAACACGGAAAATCGGATTACTGAATTATCTGGCCTACGGCTCCGGGGATTTTCTCGGCGCTGGCACCACGGCGCTGACGGCGGCCTGGCTGCTCTATTTCTACACGACGTTTTGTGGCCTGAGCCCCATCGAGGCGACCTTTATTTTCGCCACTGCCCGCGTGGCGGATGCCGTCCTCAGCCCGCTGATGGGTTACCTCACCGATAACTTTGGTGGAACCTGGCTCGGTAAGCGCTTTGGTCGTCGCAAGTTCTTCATCCTCCTCGGTATTCCCTGCGTCTTTAGCTACAGCTTTATGTGGGTCGGCGATATGGGGTACGTCTACTATCTGCTGACCTATCTGCTGTTCGATATCGTCTACACGATGATCCTGGTGCCTTATGAAACGCTGGTGCCGGAAATGACCGACGATTTCAAACAGAAGACCAAATTCTCCGGCGCCCGTATCGCCCTGGCCCAGCTGTCAGCGATTCTGGCCGCGTTCCTGCCGGGTATTCTGCTTTCGCACCTCGGAAAGGATAATCCGATTTCCTTTTTCTACTCGAGCCTGGTGTTCTCTGTGATATGCGCGCTGGTGCTGACGATGGTGTATTTCTTCACCTGGGAGCGCCCGGAAGCGCTTAAGTCCGAAGCTATGCTGAAGATTGAGCGGGAACGCCAGCAGCTGACGCTGGCACAAAGCCTGAAACGCCTGAAAGTGGAACTCTCTTCAACACTGCGTATCAAAATTTTCCGTCAGCATCTCGGCTTGTATCTTGGCGGCTATATTGCTCAGGATGTCTTCAACGCGGTATTTACGTATTACGTGGTGTTCGTACTGATGCAAAGCGCCACCGTGGCTTCGAACCTGATGGGCATGATGGCTATTCTGCAATTTGTGGCGGTTATTGCCATGATCCCGCTCTGTATCCGCTTCGGGCCGGCCCCCTCTTACCGGCTGGCGGTGACGCTTTTTGCCCTGGCGGTGATCTCCTACGGCATCCTCTATTTCACCAACATGAGCGATTCTATGTCGCTGCTGTTACTGATTTCAGCACTGGCTGGCCTCGGGCGCGGTGGTATCAACTATGTGCCGTGGAACATCTATACCTACATTGCGGACGTGGATGAAACCATCACGGGTCAGCGCCGCGAGGGGATCTTCGCGGGTGTCATGACGCTCACGCGTAAAGCATCGCAGGCCGGTGCCGTCATGCTGGTGGGGATTATTTTGCAACTGGCTGGTTTTGTTTCAGGCAAAACCGAACAACTGCCGTCGGTAGGCCACACGATTCTGGGTGTGCTGACGATAGGCTCGCTGGTGATGCTGACCATGGGCTTCGTTATTTCCCTCTATTTTCGCCTCAATCTGAAAACCCACGGCGTACTGACCCGGGAAACACAGAAGATGCGCGACGCCAACCGCATCGTTCCTGAGCAGATCACACCACAAGATCGCGCCACAGTTGAAGTGCTGACGGGGATGAAATACGAATCGCTGTGGGGCAATAACAATATTGGCTATTTGCATCGCCACAATCCGCCACCGCAAAAATTGACCCGTGAAACTGCTGCCGATTTGTCGGTTCAGCAGTCCGGCCACCGTTTATAATTCAAGGAGAAATGTATGCACGTTTTTGAAGTGAAACACAGCGCATTACTGAGACAGCCTGAGCATTTTATTTCTCGCAGCGAGTTGCAGGGGCTGATCCGCAAAGTGACTGATAATCTGGTGAATATCGAAGATAAAACCGGTGAGTTTCTTTTGCGTCTTGATGATGGCCGGGTGATTGATACCAAAGGCTGGGCGGGCTGGGAATGGACACATGGCATCGGCCTGTACGGGATTTATCAGTATTACCAGCAGACCGGCGACGGGCAGATGCGCGCCATCATTGATGACTGGTTCATTGCGCGGCTGGCAGAAGGCACACCGACGAAGAACGTAAATACCATGAGTCCGTTCCTGACGCTGGCTTACCGCTACGAAGAAACGGGCAATCCGTTATGGCGGCCTTATCTGGAGCGCTGGGCGGAGTGGGTGATGTACGAGATGCCACGCACCGATAAAGGCGCGATGCAGCACATTGTTTACAACAATGAAAACCATCAGCAAATGTGGGATGACACCCTGATGATGAGCGTCCTGCCGTTGGCGAAAATCGGCAAGCTGCTGGATAAACCTGAATACATTGAAGAAGCGACCTATCAGTTTCTGGTACATGTGCAATATCTGATGGACCGGGAAACCGGATTGTGGTTCCACGGCTGGACGTTCGACGGTCATCATAACTTTGCCCATGCCCGCTGGGCCCGCGGCAACAGCTGGCTGACGATCGCTATCCCGGAATTCCTCGAACTGGTCGATTTACCTGAGAATAACGCCACCCGCCGTTATTTATTGCAGGTGCTGGAGAGTCAGGTGGCGGCACTGGCGAAGTGCCAGGATACAAGCGGTCTGTGGCATACGTTGCTCGATGACCCGCACTCTTATCTCGAAAGCTCTGCGACGGCCGGTTTCGCCTACGGAATGTTGAAAGCGGTGCGCAAGCGCTATATCGATGCGTCTTATGCACCGGTGGCGGAGAAAGCCATACGGGGCGTGATTAAGCATATCAATCCGGCGGGCGAACTGACGCAAACCTCTTTCGGCACGGCGATGGGTAAAGATCTGGATTTCTATCGTCAAATTGCGCTCACGTCTATGCCTTACGGGCAGGCAATGGCGATTTTGTGTCTGTCAGAGTATTTGCGGGTGTATCTGTAAAAAGCAGAGGGGGAGATCTACTTAATAAAAATGGGCACGCCGGGTGCCCATTTTTATTAAAGTTCAGTATCAACCGGTCAGATTTTTTCCAGTAATACGCCACATTCCATATGGTGCGTGTACGGGAACTGATCGAAAAGTGCGAGCTTAGTCAGACGGTGTGTCTGGCTCAGCGTTTCGAGATTGGCGCTCAGCGTTTCAGGGTTACAGGAAATATAAAGGATGCGGTCGTAACCCTGCACCATTTTCACCGTATCTTCATCCAGCCCGCTGCGCGGTGGATCGACAAAGATCGTGTTGCAGTTGTAGGCGGTCAGTTCAATGTCTTTCAGACGGCGGAACTCGCGCACGCCGTTCATCGCCTGAGTGAAATCTTCGGCGGCCATGCGGATAATCTGCACATTGTCGATGTGGTTAGCTGCGATGTTGTACTGCGCGGCAGCGACTGACGGCTTGGCGATTTCTGTTGCCAGCACGCGGTTAAAGTTGCGTGCCAGTGCCAGCGAGAAGTTGCCGTTACCGCAGTAGAGCTCCAGCAAATCACCGGTTGACCCTTCGGTCACGTCCAGCGCCCACTCCAGCATTTGAATATTCATTTCGGCATTTGGCTGGGTGAAGCTGTTTTCTACCTGACGGTAAATCATGTCGCGGCCAGCGACCGGTAAAACTTCATCGATATAGTCCTGATCCAGCATGATTTTGGTTTTGGACGCACGGCCAATCAGCTGAATATCAAAACCCTGCTCACGCAGTTGGTCGCGCAGTAGCATTGCGGCCTGCGTCCACTCGTCGTCCAGCTTACGGTGGTAAAGCAGTGACGCGATCACTTTGCCGCTGCGAGTAGACAGATAATCAATCTGGAAGATTTTACGGCGCAGGGCGGGGTCTTGTTTGATGGCGGCGATAAGGGCCGGCATCAGACGGTTGATGATCTCGCTGGCAGCAGGGAACTGGTCCACCCGCACGCGGGCTTTGGTCTGTTGATCAAACATGATGTGGTACAGATCGCCTTCGTCATGCCAGACGCGGAACTCGGCGCGCATACGGTAATGGCTGACTGGCGAACGGAAAACGTCAGGCTGCGGCGCATTAAAAGGCGACATCATCGCCGTGAGACGTGCGGTCTTTTCCGCCAGCTGGTCGTCGTACTGTTCAATGGGCAGGTTTTCAGGCGTCATCGGTTTTCTCGTCTGGCAGGGAATAAATGGGCGAACTTTGCGGGGGATTTTAGGGAATGTCCCCGGTATGTCCAGTCTTGTCGTCATTTCCGGGGGAAAGGACGTTCTCTACGATGGATGTCTGGATTTCCAAACGGGTTGATCGTAGGATGCCATTCGGCCTCAATAACTGAGTTAAAAGGGAATCCGGTGTGAATCCGGAACTGGCGCGCAGCGGTATGGGGAAAGCACGGCGATAGCACATTCATTTTGCAGACACTGTCTTCTTCTTATTCTTTATTTATAAGGGAGAGAAAAGAAGAGATGGGAAGTCATCGCCCGGTGGCGGTTTATTATTTCTTTCTTTGATAACCAACAAATCCTAAGTCCGAAAACCTGCCGATATTACGTCGCAACTTCACTGTCGTCGCGAAAACGCCGGTGTTTTTCTGCGGCATCCGCCAATTAAGTTTGGATGCTCGATTCATGACAATTAAAAAGCACGCGCTGCTGGCGGTATTATCTGTCACAGCTTTTTCAGGGTGGGCGCAAGACAGTACCTCTTCTTCGGATAACAGCGACGACCTCGTGGTTACCGCCAACCGCTTCCCGCAGCCGGTGTCATCCGTATTAGCACCAATGGATATTGTCACCCGTGATGATATTGACCGCTGGCAGTCCACATCGGTGGTGGATGTCTTACGTCGCTTACCGGGTGTGGATATTGCACAGAATGGCGGAATGGGGCAGCAAAGTTCTTTATTCGTTCGCGGCACCAACTCCAGCCACACATTAGTGCTGATGGATGGCGTGCGTTTAAATCAGGCCGGCGTCTCTGGTTCTGTCGATCTTAGCCAAATCCCGATTTCTCTGGTGCAGCGCATTGAGTTTATTCGCGGGCCCCGTTCGGCTGTGTATGGCTCTGATGCCATCGGTGGTGTGGTTAACATTATTACCACCCGCGATAAGCTGGGTACCACGCTAACGACAGGTATCGGCTCTAATGGTTACCAAACCTATGGCGGTTCTACCCAGCAGAAACTAGGAGAAAACACAGTCGCAACGGTGGCCGGTAACTATACTTACACTAAAGGCACTGACGTCGTAGCTAACTTGCCGGACAATTATGGCGACCCGCGCCAGCCAGACCGCGATGGTTTTATGAGTAAAACCCTCTGGGCCGGCCTTGAGCATCACTTCAATGAACAGTTCAGCGGTTTTGCCCGCGCATACGGTTTTGATAACCGTACTGCTTATGACGGCACTTACAGTTACGCTGATCCGGCGCATCCTGATGCCCTGCCGGATACGCGTCGGTTATATAGCCGCACGTATGACACCGGATTACGTTTTCAGCAGGGGATTTACTCGACCCAGTTCAGCGGTAGTTATAGCAATACCAAAGACTATAACTACGATCCGAAATACGGCCCATATTCCGCTTCTGCCACCCTTGATGATTCTGACCAGTACAACCTGCAATGGGGTAACACCTTTCAGGTTGGGCAGGGTGCCGTGAGCGCGGGGGCAGACTGGCAGGAACTCAGTACCCAGCCGGGCACTAACTACATTACTGATGGTTATACTCAGCACAACACCGGCGTGTATGTTACGGCCCAGCAGAAGGTCAGTGATTTTACGCTCGAAGGTGCCGTGCGTAATGATGATAACTCTCAGTTTGGTTCGCACGGCACCTGGCAAAGCAGCGCAGCGTGGGAGTTCATCGACGGCTACCGCGTCATCGCTTCCTACGGTACGGCGTTCAAAGCACCGAATCTGGGGCAACTCTATGGCAGCTTTGGCGGTAACCCTGACCTGAAGCCAGAAGAGAGTAAAGAGTGGGAAGGTGGACTGGAAGGTCTGACCGGTCCGCTGAGCTGGCGTTTGTCCGCCTATCGTAACGACATCGATCAGATGATCAGTTACTACAATCAGGAGCAAGGCTATTACAACGTCGATAAGGCCACGATTAAAGGCGTTGAATGGACGGGTAACTTTGACACCGGTCCTCTGCATCACGGCATCACACTGGAATATTTAGATCCGCGTAATGCTGAGACCAACGAGATCTTATTGCGTCGTGCCAAACAGCAGGCGAAATATCAGCTGGACTGGACGGTGGCTGATTTAGACTGGTCGATCAATTATCAATATCTGGGTGAGCGTTATGATACGGACTTTAATACCAACGAGAATGTAAAACTCGGTGGAGTCAGTCTTTGGGATCTGGCGGTGTCATATCCTGTGACGTCACATCTGACCGTTCGTGGTAGAATTGCCAACCTCTTAGATAAAGATTATGAGACGGTTTATGGCTACGAAACACCAGGACGTGAATACTACCTCACTGGAAGCTATACCTTCTGACAGCTCGATAATTCCTGACCGCCCGACGGTGCTGGTGTTTGACTCCGGCGTCGGCGGGTTATCGGTTTATCATGAAGTCCGGCAGATGCTGCCGGACCTTCACTATATATATGCATTCGATAACGTGGCTTTCCCTTATGGCGAAAAGTCCGAAGAATTTATTGTCGAGCGCGTGGTCGAGATTGTTAGCGCAGTGGCAGCGCGTCATCCCCTCTCTATTATTGTTATTGCCTGTAATACCGCGAGCACCGTTTCCCTTCCTGCACTGCGTGCCAAATTCGCCTGCCCGGTCGTCGGCGTTGTTCCTGCTATCAAACCTGCAGCAAAACTGACGC
The DNA here is from genome assembly GCA_963519305.1 of uncultured Enterobacterales bacterium. Lineage (GTDB taxonomy): Bacteria > Pseudomonadota > Gammaproteobacteria > Enterobacterales > Enterobacteriaceae > Ewingella. Next base: position 589 of record CAUQMS010000022.1, on the reverse strand, counting down.
GTAACGGGGTAGTTGGCCTGTTGGCAACGCGCGCAACCGTACAGCGTCCTTATACTCACGATCTCATTGCCCGATTTGCGACGGATTGCAAAATCCTCATGTTGGGTTCTGCCGAGCTGGTGGAAATTGCCGAAGCGAAGCTGCATGGTGCTGCGGTATCTCTGCCAGTATTGAAGAAAATCCTCCAGCCCTGGTTACGTATGCAAGAGCCACCGGACACGGTTGTTCTCGGCTGTACCCATTTTCCGCTGTTAAGTGAGGAGCTGGCGCAGGTATTACCGGATGGAACGCGACTGATTGATTCAGGATCAGCGATTGCACGTCGCGCGCATTGGTTAATTGAAACGACGCATAAGAATATCCCAGCCAAGAAAGAGGGTGTTGAAATAGAGAGTCTGGCGTATTGCATGGCAGCAACGGCTGAGACGGAAATCCTGCTGCCTGTTTTGCAGGCATATGGCTTCAAAAGCATCCAGGAATTGCCGATTTAAGCACCTTTTGATGAAAGATTCACCGGTCGGTAATTTATTTGTATTTTAGGGGTTGCGGCCTTCTGAGAACTCCCTATAATGCGCCTCCACTGACCGGG
>CAUQMS010000021.1:0-83154 GCA_963519305.1 uncultured Enterobacterales bacterium | reverse complement strand
ATTCAAATTCAAATTCAAATTCAAATTCAAATTCAAATTCAAATTCAAATTCAAAAAATTAAAGCGCCTTGACGTTGAATTTAAAAGCGCGAGTGGGCCGCTACCCCATCACTTTTCCGCAGCCGATACAGGCAATGCTCCTGTAGCCAACTCCCCGCCTCCACTGCCGGGTGGTCAAAGTTTTCATCCGGGCTGAGGGTCATGCCCATTCTCTGCATCAGCGCTTGTGAACGCAGGTTCGGTAACGCGGTGAAAGCCACGATCTCATTAAGATCCAGCCGGTTGAAACCAACATCAAAGGCAGCGAGGGCGGCTTCGCTGGCCAGCCCTTTTCCCCAGGCTTCAGTGCAAAGACGCCAGCCCATTTCCACGCAAGGGGTGAGGGGCAAGTCATAGCCCGGTGTATGCAGGCCGAGAAAACCGATAAATTTGCCGTCGTCACGGGTTTCCAGCGCCCAGATCCCCCAGCCGCGCTCGGCGATCAACGCACTACAGCGCTGCGCCATGCCATCGCTCTGCTCGCGGGTCAGCGTTGCGGGGAAAAACTCCATCACGTCGGGGTCAGCATTCATTGCGGCGAAAGGGACCAGATCCTCTTCACGCCACTGACGCATCAGTAGACGCGGCGTCGTGATTTCGATGATTGGGGTGACAACGGGAACGGTAAACTCTTCCATGTTTTCTCCTTGCTGACGAATAGTTTTCTTACAATCAGACCGGTTTTCAGAGTAGCAGATCCGAACGCGAACACATTAGAAAGGTGACCCCCACGACCTTGGATTTGAAATTGAAAGCAGGTTTGGGCAGCAGCCCAAGGTCTTGAGCTTAAGGCAGGCCTGGCCGACTTAACGCCAACCATGCCAATACCGCCCCGGTACTTTCGTGTTTACGTTGCAAAATGGTCATATTGGCCCGCAGGTTGAAATCCCGCAGCGGTCTGTACAGCAGGCCGGGCAGCGGAACTTGTTCAAACGTAGCCGGTACCATCGCGATCCCCTGACCGGCTGCGGCGAGGATCAATACGCTGAGGGTGCTGGAAACGCGATGGGAGATATTGGGTTCAGCCCCCAGCACCTGGCGCAGCTGTGCCAGCTGACCGGCGTCGGCGGCCCCGTCGGTGGCGTAAACCACCAGCGGTTCTGCGGCGATCATGCCCGGAGTCAGGAACGCATGCGGGGCCAGCGGATGGTCGGAAGCCATCGCAATAATCATCGGCCAGTCGCCCACCCGTTCGGCACTTAACTGATCGTCGACATCAAACCCCATTTCAGGGCAGTAGCCGACGTCGATTTTACCGGCCATGATCGCTTCCCCCTGCAATTGCGGCGCCATTTCACGCAGCTCCAGCTCCACATGCGGATAGACGGCGCTGAAGGCACGCATGTCGGCCAGCAATTTGCCGGTGAAGACGGCGTTACCGGCAAAACCAATACGCACCCTGCCGGTTTCGCCACGCAATGAACGCTGCACCACGGTTTTGGCTCTTTCAGCCTGTGCCACGGCCAGTTCGGCCTCGGCCCGGAAAAGCCGCCCGGCTTCCGTCAGTTCTACTTTACGGCTGGTGCGCAGAAATAACGCCCCGCCAATCTCCTCTTCGAGTGACTTGATTTGCATGCTCAGCGCAGGTTGTACAATATTTAACCGCTGAGCCGCACGGCCAAAGTGGCCCTCTTCGGCTACAGTCAGAAAGTAACGCATTTGACGCAGATCCATTTCACCTCTTTCATCAATTAAAATGATTGATAACTCAATTTAAACTATTTGTTTTGATGACTACAAGCGCCGATGCTGTGCACAGAGAAAATCCTCACCATGCTTTCAGGAGAACGATTATGAGCGCAACTTTGCAAGACCGTCAGGACATCGCCGACTTAATGACCGGCTGGATCCACCGTGATTTGGCCGAATGGGATCAGCTGCTGGAACTGTTCCACGATGACGGCGTGATTGAGGTAACCTGGTTTGAAGGTCTGTTCAGCCAGTTTGTCGAGGGTTCAAAAAAGATGGGCGGCTCAGACTTTGCCACCAAACATTTGATTGCTTCGCCGGTTATCACCTTTAATGGCAACCGCGCTATTGTTGAAACCAACGCCATTATTATTGGTGAAAACACTAAGCTGGGTCTGGGCTGTAACGGGCATAACCGCTTCTACGATCTGGTGGAAAAACGTGACGGCATGTGGCGGATTGTGAAACGCCAGTCAATTTATGACATGGGCAATTTCACCTTCCCGGCAGGCGTAGTGGACATTGATCAAGACGTGGTCGCCAAATACCCGCGTGAATATGCGGCACTGGCCTACCTGCTGGAGAAAAGCGGCTTTCCGGTTAAACGCGTATTTGCCACCAAGTTCAGCAGCCAGGAGATCGAGATGAAGGCTGCCGGTAACCAGTGGCTGGCTGAAGCGAACTAATACCGGGTTACGCTTTCCGCCCTCCGCTCAGCGGATCACCCGTTATCTTTTCCGCTCTTGGGAAACTCGCGGTCAGTCGGCACTTCAGGCAGGTCGTTAAGATCGGGCTGAATCCCCTCTGAGATATAATCTTTTGCGGCCATGGCCTGTTCATGGCCGGATTTATCCCGCACCAGCACATGCTTAATTGTGCCGTCTTCCAGTACTTCGCGGTGAATACCCTTAAATTCGCTCATAAGATCCTCTTTCTTATTATCAAACTGAAGCCGGATGCGTCATGCCGACAGTGACCTGTTCATATTTAAGCGTAGTGGGTTTCCAGAGGATCACGAATAGTAAATATCTGAATATTCCTTCAGCGGCGGCAACCTTTTCCTGATAAATTAACGGACTAGTCAGGGTTACACTGACTTCCTCAAGATTCATCGGCGCACCGACAGGAGAAGGCATTTTGGACGCGAGTACTATCAACACACTTTTTTTTATTGGCGCCCTGTTGGTAGCAGCAAGCATTCTGCTCAGTTCGCTCTCTTCCCGCCTCGGGATCCCCATTTTAGTCATTTTCCTCGCTATCGGTATGCTGGCAGGCGTTGATGGCATTGGTGGCATCGCTTTCGACAACTACCCGGCAGCCTATCTGGTCAGTAACCTCGCGCTGGCGGTCATTTTACTCGACGGCGGTATGCGCACCCGCGCCTCCTCCTTTCGCGTAGCTCTCTGGCCCGCCCTCTCGCTGGCGACCGTGGGTGTACTGATCACCGCCGGTCTGACCGGTCTGGCGGCCGCCTGGCTGTTTAACGTCGATTTGATTCAGGGCCTGCTGATTGGTGCCATTATCGGCTCCACGGATGCCGCCGCTGTGTTCTCACTGATTGGCGGAAAAGGGCTGAACGAACGCGTCAGCGCCACGCTGGAGATAGAATCCGGCAGTAATGACCCGATGGCAGTGTTCCTGACCATTACGCTTATCGACATGATTGCCAAAGGCCAGCACGGCCTGAGCTGGATGTTTGTGCTGGATGTTATCCAGCAATTCGGGTTGGGGATTTTCTTTGGTCTGGGCGGCGGCTGGCTGCTGCAAAAGTTAATTAACAAGATTTCGCTGGCGACCGGTTTATATCCGTTACTGGCCTTCAGCGGCGGGCTGATGGTGTACGCGCTGACCGTGGCGATGGACGGTAGCGGCATTCTGGCGGTTTATCTCTGCGGTCTGGTGCTGGGAAATATGCCCATCCGTAACCGTCACGGGATTATGCAGACCTTCGACGGTCTGGCGTGGCTCAGCCAGATTGGCATGTTCCTGGTGCTCGGGCTGCTGCTGACGCCAAGCGATCTGCTGCCGATTGCCGCCGGTGCGCTGGCGCTCTCCGTCTGGATGATCTTCTTTGCTCGCCCGCTGTCGGTGTTTGTCGGCCTGTTTCCGTTTAAGAACTTTACCCTGCGCGAACGCTTCTTTATTTCGTGGGTCGGTCTGCGCGGCGCGGTACCGGTGATTCTGGCAGTGTTTCCGATGATGGCCGGCATTCCTCAGGCGAATCTCTATTTCAACGTGGCGTTCTTTGTGGTGCTGGTGTCGCTGCTGCTCCAGGGTACATCGCTCGGCTATGCCGCGAAGAAAGCTAAAGTGATCGTTCCGCCAATGCCTACGCCGGTATCGCGCGTCGGGCTGGATATCGACGTGTATAATAACTGGGAGCAGTTTATTTATCAGCTGGGCTCAGAGAAGTGGTGCGTTGGTGCCGCCCTGCGGGATTTAAAAATGCCCCAGGAAACGCGGATTGCGGCACTGTTTCGCGGTACAGAAATGCTGCACCCAAGCGGCAGCACTCGTCTGAAAGAGGGCGATATTCTGTGTGTGATTGGTCAGGAAAAAGATTTGCCAGAATTGGGCAAACTGTTTAGCGACAGTAACGCCGTGGTGCTCGACGACCGCTTCTTCGGTGACTTTATTTTGCAGGCAAATGCGCCTCTGGAAGCCATTTCACAGCTGTATGGGCTGAATCTGGAAGAGTCAGTTGATAAGTCGCAATCTCTCGGCAACTTTGTGATTAAGCTGCTCGGCGGCGAACCGGTTATCGGCGACCATATTGAATGGGACGGTCTGACCTGGACTATCGCGGAAATGGAAGGCAAAGCCGTGAGCAAAGTCGGCGTGAGGATCGTGACGCAGAAAGCCTGAGTGATTTAAAAAGCACTGCAAGAAAAAAACGCCTGTCAGGTTAAACCTTGCAGGCGTTTTTTTTGAACTTCACGTTTTCAGACTTCTTAGATCCTGGACCAAACGGTTACTGCGCAGCGGCCTGCGGATCTTTATCGTAGTCAGAACAAGACTGGTAGCCTTTATTCATAACATGACCAGTGTCGTTGAAGCTGACGAAGTAAGTCTGTGCTTTGCCATCACGTGGAGCAACGGCATAAGTCTGGCAAGTCCCTTTAGCATGAACCAGCGTCGCTTCGGTGGACGGTGGTCCGGCAAGGGCACGTACCTGAGCTTTGGTCATACCGACTTTAACGTCACTGACCACAGGCTCTTTAACGTAGCTTGCCGCACGATCGTAAGTCTGACACCCAGCAAGGACGGAAACCGCTGTAGCAACAATAATCAACATTTTCTTATTCATGACTTCTTTCTCCTGAAGTGCTTATGTCCAATTAAGAGTAGAAGAGATAAGGATTTTTTCCAGTCGATATGACTTTTATTTATCAATTTCGCCGTAAATTAGGTTTTTTCTGATAACGCCTGCGGCCGCGCCTCTCCGCCACTGCAATGATTTACTACTAATTAATGTTAACCCTCCGTTTTTGTTCTATACCTGAAGGTTGTAAGCCATTGAGCTTGCTGCGCTTCATTTTACTTTTTGGGACAAGGAGCCGTGTTCATGCCTTTGGATCGACGCCAGTTTTGTACACTGCTCAGTGTTGCCGCCCTGCTGCCGCTCTCCTTGTCGCTGCATGCTCAACCCAGAGAGGTTCCCGTGGAGATTCTGCATCTCGATAAACCCGACGGCGGCGTGCCGAATAATCACCTGCCGTTACTTATTTACCACCATGTCATCCCCCCGCAGGTCGTTGATAACGCGGATTATCTGGAGCATGTGTTCCGTTCGAATGGCTGGCCGCCACAGTGGCGCTATCCGGTATATCCCTATACACATTTTCATTCCAATACGCATGAGGTCGTGGGAGTCTTTTCGGGTTCGGCGCAGCTGCAGCTGGGTGGAGAGCATGGGAAAGTCATAGAGGTCAGGGTGGGAGACGTGTTGCTGATCCCGGCCGGTGTGGGGCATAAACAGATTTCAGCTGACGATGATTTTATGCTGGTTGGAGCATATCCACCGGACGTCACCGCCGATCTTTGCCATGATGAGCCAAAGAAAATGGCCAAAAGGGTAAAGTCCATCAGCCAGGTGCCGCTGCCCGAGACCGATCCGGTGACCGGCCATTCGGAAGGCAGCATGCTTTACTGGCACGGTAAGAATTGAGCTTTAACGCAGCGGGCGCTGCATAACCGTAACCTGCTCGTTATCGACTTCGCGTTTTTCGACTTCCAACCAGCCGTGACTCTTATACAACCCTTGCTGATCGGGCGTATAGAGCCATAAGGTATCCACACCCGCAACACGGGCGCGTTCGATACTGGCTTTGATCAGGGCTGAACCAATACCTCTGCCGCGTAAATGGTGACGGGTAAACACTTCACCGAGCCAGTATTTTCGCTCTGCGACATCATCAAGTTCATAGCGCATGACGCCAGCGGTGCCGACGACGTCGTCATTTTCATCAAATGCTACTAGCACAAACTGGCGACCTTTACTGCTCAGGCGCTGTTCAAGCCGTTGACGGATATACTCTTTCTGTGCCCAATGTGGAAAGGCAGACCATTCGCCATGCAGATATTCCGTTATCACGTCCAGATACTGGGGAACATCCACAAGGTTGGCGATTTTCACAGCACAGGCGTTGGATGGAGATGAAATCTGAGTCATGGGAAAACCGTTTTAAGCAATCAGGGGGAACTAATTTGTCTATTCCCCCTGCGAGTGTCAAGCGGCCTTCGGTCTAATTCATCCTTTAGGGAAGATCCACAGGTGTTCAACCGGCAGAGAAAGGCGACATACCTCCTGACTGCGCACGTCAGTTCCGTAGGCGCGGACCACGAAATCTTCGGCCACGGTACGGAACAGATATTCCCAGCGGTCACCGAGATACATGCTGGTCAGCAGCGGCAGTTCGATCTGGTTGCCGTCCGGGTTGTCACCCATCCGCACACGTTCCACGCGGATGACGGCGGTGCCTTCCTCACCGGCTTTCACCCCTTCACCTGCCAGCCCCCACAGCACCCAGTCTTTGCCTTCAATTCTGGCTTTGCCGTCGGTCACTTCGGTCACTTTTCCATGCAGACGGTTGTTACTGCCCATGAACTCGGCAGTGAACAGCGTTTTAGGAGAGCCGTACATCTCCTGTGGCGTGCCCTGCTGCTCTATTTTGCCGTTATTGAGCAGCAGAATACGGTCGGAAATGGCCATCGCTTCATTCTGATCATGCGTGACCATCAGGGCCGACAGGCCCAGTTTAATGATCAGTTCACGCAGGAAGACCCGGGCTTCTTCGCGCAGTTTGGCGTCAAGGTTCGACAGCGGTTCATCGAGCAAGATCACCGGTGGGTTATACACCAGCGCACGGCCTATCGCCACGCGCTGCTGCTGCCCCCCTGATAACTGATGCGGATGGCGCTTGCCCAGATGGCCTAAACCGAGCTGTTCCAGCACGGCCTGCACCCGCTGGTTAAGTTCCAACGAAGCGACTTTGCGCAGTTTCAGCGGATACGCCACGTTCTCAAACACGGTTTTATGCGGCCAGAGCGCGTAGGACTGAAAAACCAGCCCGAGGTTGCGCTCTTCTGCCGGGATCTCGCTGCGTGAAGTGCCGTCATAGACGCTGTTTTTACCAATGATGATGCGGCCCTGCGTCGGCTTTTCCAGCCCTGCGACGGCGCGCAGCAGCGTAGTTTTTCCGCTACCCGACGGCCCCAGCAGCGACACCACTTCCCCGCGCTTGAGATCCATGGAGACACCTTTCAGCACCGGATTGTCGCCGTAGGTTAAATGCAGGTTATCTACTGATAGCTCAATCATGTAATTTGACTCCGAAACGTAAGGCAATACCCAGACCTAACACCACCAGAAGGATGTTAATAAAGGAGAGCGCGGCGACGATATCGATGGCACCTGCGGCCCAAAGGGAGACCAGCATCGAGCCGATGGTTTCTGTCCCCGGCGAGAGCAGGTACACTCCGGTGGAGTATTCACGCTCGAAAATCAGGAACATCAGCAGCCAGGAGCCAATCAGCCCGTAACGTGACAGCGGAATAGTGACATGCCGGGTAATTTGCCCGCGGGTTGCACCGGTACTGCGCGCCGCTTCTTCCAGCTCAGGGCCAACCTGCAACAACGTTGAGGAGATGAGCCGCAGGCCATACGCCATCCAGACCACGGTGTATGCCAGCCAGACGCTGAAAATGGTGCTGCGCAGTGAACGCAACCATACCACCAGATTGTCACGCAGCCACTGTGACCACCACATGTCCGACAGCCAGCCAGATTTGAGCGAGTTATCGAGCCACATCGGCAGGAACAGGAAGACCCACAGGAACGCCAGACCAGCCAGCAGACCCGGTACCGCACGCGGCACCAGCACGCTGTAATCGAGAAAACGTGTCACGCCGTCCGGTTTACGGTGCATGGCAATACCGATAAACAGGTAACAGACCACCGCCAGCGCTCCACCGATAACGCCGATGCTCATCGAGTTGACGATCGCCCGCAGCAGGTTTGGCTGCTCCCAGATAGTGCGGAAGGTATTCAGTGAAAGCTCGTCCCAGATGGACACGCCCACGCCCCAGTTGGAGATAAAGGCACGCAAGATAACCCCCACCAGCGGCACACCAATCGTCACCGTCAGCCAGAAAGCCACCACCGCACCGGCCACCCAGCGCCATTTGCCAAGCGGTAAGGCGCGGGCCTGAGACGCTTTACCCTTAACGGTCACAAAGCGGTTGGCGGTGCGCATCAGACGGCGCTGCAACATAACCAGCGGAATGGTGATGCAGATAAGCACCACGGCGACGGCGGCCATCAGGTGATAGGACGGCGTACCGAGTTTGTTGGTCAGTTGGTAGAGGTAGGTCGCCAGCACCATGTTGCCTTCGGGATCGCCGAGTACCAGCATCAGGCCAAAGACTTCCAGCCCGAGGAAAAAAAGCAATACGGTGGCATATAAAATCGCCGGACGAACCATCGGCAAACTGACCGCCGTCATGACTTGCAGCGGCGAAGCCCCAGCGGTACGGGCGGCCTCTTCCACATCGGAACCCACGCTTCGCAGCGCAGAAGAGATATACAGGTAGGCGTGAGGAACGTGGGTAAGGCCGGCGATCACCACGATGCTCGACATGTCATAAATGTTCCACGGAACAAAGCCGAACAGCGATTCTGCCCAGAGCGAGAAAAACCCGACCGGCCCGGCGGCAACCACATAGCCGAAGCCCAGTACCATCGGCGAAACAAAGATCGGCACCAGGATCAGCGGCTCAATCAGACGGCGGCCGGGTAAATCGGTTCGCACCATCAAAAAGGCCAGTATCCCGCCGAGCGGAATAGAGATAACCACCAGCCCGAATGCCAGAATAAAGCCGCTCTTCAGCGCTTTATAGAAGTCGGGATCGGTGAAGATAAATTCAAAGGCTTCAAGACTGAAGACTTTTGACGGCGAAAAGAATGGTGCTGAAAGAAAACTTTGTATAACGATAAACGACAGCGGGATGTAAATAACGAGGGCTGTTATCAATACCACCATACTGCGCGGCAACCCCTGCCACTTTCGGCGCAATGCATTCATGAGTGATCCCTTGGATGGTAAACCTGCACAACGTAATCAGGCAAAATAAGGAGGTTTTCACCTCCTTATTTACCCAAAATCATTCGGGTTGCAGCTCACGCAGCTGCAGGTTGAAGGATGTCGGGCCATTTATTTTGCGGCTGCGGCGCGCCACTCTTTAATGTAATCCAGACGTTTTTTCTGCTGCAGATATTCCAGCAGGGTTTCATCAACCGGGATCGGTTTGAGTGCATTGCCGAGCATTTTGGTCATACCATCGATATCGTTGGTGCCTTCGATATCATTACGGATTGACGGAATATCGGCTTTGTTAGCAAGAATGCTCTGCCCTGCTTCTGACAGCACGTAATCAAGCCACAGTTTTGCGGCGTTGCTGTTTTTGGACTCCTGGCTGATAAAGGAGACGCGCGATAGCACCAGGGTGTAATCCTTCGGGTAGGAGATGCCGAGCGACGGGTCGGTTTTGGCGCGGGCTTCAGCGTAAGAGCCGAGAATGTTAAAGCCAATCAGGTTTTCCCCTGAAGAGACTCTTTCCATCATGGTGCCGGTCGAGGATTGCACCGCCAGCCCGCCTTTCGCCACTTCACTCAGCGTTTTGAAGTAATTAGGGTCAGCTTTGAAATCCTGTACGGAGAGCATGAAACCAAGACCTGATTTTTCAATGTCATAGGTTGTGACTTTTTTCTTGAACTTGTCTGGCTGGCTGGCAATCAGCTTCGCCAGTGCCGTGTGGGAATCAGGAACGTCGGCCTGCGGGATCAGGCGCTTGTTATAGATAAAGACCACCGGCTCATACGTCGTGCCATACGCCTTGTCTTTCCACACGGCCCACTTCGGCAATTTTGACAATTCAGGCGATGAGTATTCGGCGGCATAATCCGTCGCCAGTTTCAGCGCGGTGTCCATCGATGAGCTCCACACGACATCACCGCTGGTACCGCCCGCCGCCTGTTCGCTGATATAGCGGTTGTAGAGTTCGGTGCTGTTCATGTCGTTATATTCGACTTTTATGCCCGGATACGCGGCTTCAAAGCCCTGAATCAGCGGGCCTGCGGCTTTGGTGTCGGTGGTCGAATAGATAACAACTTTGCCCTCTTTCGTCCCCGCGTCGACGATTTTTTGATAGTCAGCAGGATACCCTTGAGGCAGCGCAGAGAGTGCGGAGGTAGAGATAAGGACAGCAGAAGCAATCAGAGAGATACGTAATTTTTTCGACATTATTGTTAACCTCTAGTTACATTTGAGAAACTAAAAATCAACATAGCGCATAACATCTGACTGGCAATGGGGTAAATTTTTTATCTTCGTAATTTGTGATTCGGGGCGTTTTTTAGGCAATTAACTCCATTAAAACCACGGAGGTAAAGAGGTTTGGCAGGGAGAACGCTCAATGACAGGCATAAAAAAAGCCGCTAATCACTTAGCAGCTCTTTTTTGTTGTTTGTGGCGGAGGAGGAGAGATTCGAACTCTCGAATGGTTTCCCATCGCCGGTTTTCAAGACCGGTGCCTTCAGCCGCTCGGCCACCCCTCCGCAAACAACAACTTGCCTGAACGTTCAGTTGCTCAGACGGGGCGTAGTATACAAGACAAAATAAAAGATGCAAACATTATTTTCATTCCAGCTTGTTGATTTTATGAGCATTTACGCAACATCTCCAAATGACAGACACAAAAAAAGCCGCTAATTGCTTAGCAGCTTTCTTGTGTTGTTTATGGCGGAGGAGGAGAGATTCGAACTCTCGAATGGTTTCCCATCGCCGGTTTTCAAGACCGGTGCCTTCAGCCGCTCGGCCACCCCTCCGCAACGAAGCGAACTATAAACATAGCCATTCTCCTTGTAAAGCCTGATCACGTTCATTTGCCTGAAAAATCGGCATTCAATGACCAAATGATGATTAAATCATCATTGCGGCCATTTTAACGTCACTGCGCTGCAATTTACCGTCGTTCTGATGGGTAAAGAAGGGTAAAACGCCTTTAATCACCTGACGTAACTATCTATGATCCTCTCCTGATTGTATTTTCACCGACTCCAACTTTTGTCGATAAGTGAGATTTTTACTATGGATCGTATCGTTGCCTCTTCCTCATCACGCGCGGGCTCGCTGTTAAGCACGCACCGCGTGCTGCGTAATACTTATTTTATGCTCGCGCTGACGCTGGGCTTTTCTGCTATTACCGCGACCGCCAGCACGATACTGCGTCTGCCTTCACCTGGCATGCTGATCACGCTGGTCGGTTTTTACGGGCTGATGTTCCTGACTTATCGCACTGCCGATCGCCCGGCCGGAATACTGGCGGCGTTCGCCCTGACGGGTTTTATGGGTTATACGCTCGGCCCGATGCTAAGCTCACTGCTGGCAGCCGGTGCGGGTGACATTATTATGTTGGCCCTCGGCGGTACGGCATTGGTGTTCTTCTGCTGTTCAGCCTATGTGCTGACCACCCGCAAAGATATGTCGTTCCTGTCAGGGATGATGATGGCGGGCTTTGTGGTGTTACTGGTGGCGGTGATCGCTAACCTGTTTCTGCAGATCCCTGCGCTGTCGCTGGCGATTAGCTGCCTGTTTATTCTGTTCTCCGCCGGTGCGATTTTGTGGGAGACCAGCAACATCATTCACGGTGGCGAAACCAACTATATCCGCGCAACGGTCAGCCTGTATGTCTCGCTGTATAACGTGTTCGTCAGCCTGTTGAGTATTCTGGGGCTGTCGCGCAGCAACTAATTCTCACGACTGGCAATTTGGGCCCCGCAAATGCGGGGCTTTTTATTTTATGCCGCTGACCTTTTTGTTAAACTGTGCGTTGAGTTTTTACCGTTTTGAGGTTTTATGCTGGAGTTTGCAGGTCGTGAAATTGAGACCGATGCGCAGGGTTATCTGAAAAACAGCACTGACTGGGACGAAGCCCTGGCCCCGCTGCTGGCCGAACAGGAAGCCATCACCCTGACTGACGCCCACTGGGAAGTGGTCCGCTTTGTGCGTGAATTCTATCTGGAATTCAATACGTCCCCTGCCATCCGCATGCTGGTCAAAGCCATGGGCCAAAAATATGGCGAAGAAAAAGGCAACAGCCGCTATCTCTTCCGGCTGTTCCCTGAAGGCCCCGCGAAGCAGGCAACAAAAATTGCCGGGCTGCCGAAGCCGGTGAAATGCCTGTAAGAAATACCGGCAAATTCTTCGTCAGTGGCGGATTTTAAAGTCGCTGAAGTCGCCAGGCGCCGCCGGTTCGCTTAACACACGATCCACAGTGGCATATTTCGGCCCCCCCTGTTTGAGCCACGCCAGTAACTGGTCGACTTTATCCTGCTCGCCGCAGGCCACCACTTCAACGCTGCCGTCATCCAGATTTCTGGCATAACCTGTCAGACCGAGTGCCGTCGCCTGATGCTGGGTTGCAAACCGAAAGCCGACACCTTGTACCCGGCCGTAGACATAGGCGGCTATAGTGATTTTTGCCATAATATTCTCTCCGTTAGCGGTATGGTTCGGTGCAATTTAGACTGCTTGCCCGGACAAAGTTGCTTATCAAATGGCAACCTCTTGAAAATACTGATTTATTGATATGTCTTAGTAAGTTAGAGATGGCCTTTATCCACCATAACTTACCGTAATCTACCATTTTCATGCCCTTATTCGTGCCCTTGCCCCGCTTTATGCCTCTAAATCCACACATTTCATACTTCTCTGATAAATTCCTAGCACCTGTAATACATACCATTTTACCGATGAGTTTTATCCTATTCGTAGTAAAAGAGATTCGACGATATAACTTGAAGCAGCAATTATATTAAATAATGTTTTTCAATAAGTTAAGGAACTAATAGTGGGAGTGCGTTGAACTGTAGCAAATGGTATTGCTATCACAAATAATACAGAAATTATAATCCCTTTAGATGGTCATCTTTGCAACAAGATAATTAAAGGTTTTCTTTGAGTGAATGCGGGCTATTTTTGAGAACATTTGAGATGAAAATCCATGTTAGCTTTTTCATCCCGCGTATATTTGTGTGCATTAAAAGGAAATGACATGAAAAAGCTGAACACCGACTCAATAACTACAACTGTATATCAAATATCATCAGAAGCATCTCAGGGTGTAGGCATCCAGGAATCTGAAGATGGTTATGTAGTTGGAACACTTTCTCTTTATGGCGGGTCAGAGGCAGGTGCAATAGTAAGACTGAAAGTAGCAACATCTTCTACTGACGTTATTACTGATGGTCTAACCAGAAACTGTGAGGCTCGTCATATGGCTTTGGGCAATGATGGAGCCATTTACTTTACTGAAGGTAATATTAACTGCCCCCTCGGTAGAATCGTCCCGTCAACAGGCATTATTGAAGAGATTGAAATAACTCCTGCAGTTCCCTCTCGCACACTTGGTTATGTTGCCGTTGACAAAAAAACCGGATACTTATGGATTACAGCAAGAAGGTTTGATACCACCCAAGGGAATTATCAGACAGTGATTAAATATGACCCATCGACAAAAAACATGTCGGAATATGGAATAAAAACCGTTTCGATAAGTAGTTTTCCGGGGGATATCACAGTCGATGGTGATAGTACCGTCTGGTTTGTTTCAATGGATAAAAAAGGGCTATATAAGTTTATTCCTACCACTCAAGAATTTAGTTATTTCGAGACTAACATTGAAGATAATATTTCATTAAATTCAATTACTTTAGATCTAAACGGTTCCATTTGGTTTACAGATACCACTTATAATAGCAATGCTGGTGCCATAGGTAGATTTAATATTTTAACGACAGAATATGAGGTATTCACTGAGGGATTAAATAATGGCCCGCCGTCTGATATTGTCTGTATGGTCGATGGTTCATTATGGTTTAACGAACATTCGGGTGAATTCCTTGGCACCGTAGATCAAAACACTGGAATTATTAATGAGTTAAGTACTAATGCTCCCGGCCAACTTTTCGGCCAAGGTGATTTGTGTGTTTCTAAAATTTATTCAAACTCAATCTGGAGCATTTGCCAAGATAATGCAATTGCTCTTCATGAACTAGTATAGTTTATGTAAAAATGTAAATTTACAGCTCAAGAAATTAATAATTATATAGATTTTATTAACAGACAATAATAGCCAGAGCTTAAAGCCTGGTTATTATTGTGCCCCGCAGCAGCTTTCCCCTATAGGGAAAAACACCACATCATACATTATGAATAAATATCAAAAATCGGCCCAATTGAACTAATATCACTAACAGCTTAAATCATATGAAAAACTACATATGGTAGATATCTTTTCTCCCTTCAAAAAAACCTACCACCTCTTTGTCCTCTAAAACCTCCGCAATTGAGTTTAACCGTTCAACCATCCATGCGCGGACATCATCACCCAACACATCAACATCGGTAACCAGATCTGCCATTACAAGCAGTTCTTGCCTTTTAGTGGAAATTGCAAAGGTCATAGCATTCCTCGCACTGTCTATATTGAGATGGGTGTTTTAAACTCAAAACCTCATTGATTTTGTGAGCTAAATCACCAATACCTCTAACGGTTCGCATGCCGAACTGATTTTAAAAATGACATTGCTGAGAACAACTATGCGTTGCTCGCACTCATTCATTATTGAAATCAGGGATAAACTAAACAGGGAAAATATGAGCTACACAGTTCTGGCTCGCATGACTGGCGTCCATCTGTCAAAACTGAAGCCTATTTTCAGCGGTAGACAGGAAATCACTCAGTGTGATTGCCTCGCTATAGAAGAATGACATCCCACACAAGCCCGTAGGTACTAAGCCGGGTACAGCAACGGGTCGTAATTTCCAAACCGGCCCAATTCTCTCAAATGCTCATCTTTACGGCTCAGCGCCAATCCCCGCTCTTTGCGTAATCGTGATTTCCGTTTTTGCTGGACCGCGCACGCCCGTTATCGTGTTCATCGGATTGCTACGGTTAAAGTTAGCAATATCTTGCTCTACACCCTCGTTGCTACTTTGATTCATCACGTTGCTGAAATACTGCTGGATCAGCTCGCTCCGCTTGCCTGATAACTCACCCTGCACATTTTTTATTGCAGTCCGACTGTCATAAGCCTGAGAGATTCGTGCAGGTGAGAAGCCCAGCGCCTGGGCAACCAATTCGAAGGTGGTAAAATCACTCGGTGAGCAACGACCCCATTACTCTCACTCTGCTCTCAGGACCCTGTGGAACTCAGCAATAAAGCGCTCTGGCATTCGCCGTCGCAATCCGTATCATACACGCCACACTTTCGCGTGCTGGATGTTTTCTGCGGGCGCAAACCCGGCGTTTATCGCGAGCCAAATGGGCCATGAAAATGCTCAGATGCTTTTTGAAGTTTATGGCGCGTGGATGGATGAAATGAATAATGAACAGAACGGTTTACTGAACGCGAAATTGGCACTGTAGCGCGTGCCCCTATGGTGCCCTTACGAATGCGTCGAGAATAAAAAAGTTGAGCGAATACAGTTTATTATCGACATACACTAACATATCAGGACAATGACGCTCTTTTTTTGTCTCCGAACTGACAGAACCTAATTCTATGACTGCTCGTTTATTTCTGGCCAAAGGCCGCGAAAAATCCCTCCTGCGCCGCCATCCGTGGGTGTTTTCCGGCGCGGTAACCCGTGTCGAAGGCAAAGCGAATTCCGGCGACACTATTGATATTGTAGACAGTCAGGGTAAATGGCTGGCCCGCGGTGCCTATTCTCCCTCTTCGCAAATCCGTGCCCGCGTCTGGACTTTCCGTCAGGACGAAGATATCGATATCGAATTTTTCGTCCGTCGTTTACAGCAGGCACAAAGCTGGCGTGACTGGATTGCCAGACGTGATGGCCTTGATGGCTATCGTCTGATTGCCGGTGAGTCCGACGGCCTGCCGGGTATCACTATCGACCGTTTCCAGAATTTCCTGGTCATCCAGCTGCTGTCCGCCGGTGCGGAATATCAGCGTGCCCCGCTGCTGGCGGCGCTGCAAAAATGTTACCCGAATTGTGCCATCTGGGACCGTTCTGACGTCGCAGTGCGCAAGAAAGAGGGTCTGGAACTGACTCAGGGCCACGTTCTTGGCGATGAGCCACCTGCCCTGCTGCCGATTCAGGAACACGGCATGAGTTTGCTGGTCGATATTAAAGACGGCCATAAAACCGGCTTCTATCTTGACCAGCGTGACAGCCGTCTGGCAGCACGTAAATACGCCGAAGGCCGTAAAGTGCTGAACTGCTTCTCTTACACCGGCGCTTTTGCGGTGTCTGCGCTGATGGGCGGCTGTGAGAAAGTGATTAACGTCGATACCTCGCAAGGTGCGCTGGATATCGCCCGCCAGAACGTCGAGCTCAATAATCTGGATCTTTCCAAAGCCGAGTTTGTGCGTGAAGACGTCTTCCAACTGCTGCGTAAATACCGCGCAGAAGGCGAGCAGTTCGACATGATCGTGATGGATCCGCCGAAATTTGTCGAAAACAAAAATCAGCTGGCCAGCGCCTGTCGCGGCTACAAAGATATCAACATGCTGGCATTACAGTTGTTGCGTCCGGGCGGCATTTTGTTGAGCTTCTCCTGTTCTGGCCTGCTGCCAACCGACCTGTTCCAGAAGATCCTCGCAGATGCGGCACTGGATGCTCACCGTGAAATTCAGTTTGTGGAACAGTTCCGTCAGGCGGCTGACCATCCAGTGATTGGTTCGTATCCGGAAGGCCTCTATCTGAAAGGTTTCGCCTGCGTGGTCATGTCCTGATTTTATCGATCTGTGCCTTTAACGGGCACAAATCGCGAATCATCAGTGATGAAAGTGGTCGAAACTTGAAATAGCGCGCCCTGCCTCCATATAGAAGGTAGAACGTATTTTTCAGGAGGTGACTATGATTGCCAGCAAATTCGGTATAGGCCAGCAGGTCCGCCACAGACTGTTAGGGTACTTAGGTGTGGTGATTGACGTGGATGCAGAATATTCACTGGATAAACCCGATGCCGCAGAAGTGGATGCCGACGAGGCAATGCGCACCGCACCCTGGTACCACGTGGTGATGGAGGACGATAAAGGCCAGCCGGTACATACTTATCTGGCTGAGATCCAAATTGATCACGAAGCCGCACGCTCGCATCCTGAGCAAACTTCGCTGGACGATTTGGCGGAGTCGGTCCGCAATCAGTTACTGGCGCCACGCCTGCGAAATTAGGCCTCTGCAATGCAGAAGTACCTGCCAAAAAAACCGGTCCTCTTGAGACCGGTTTTTTTATGCCTGTGTTATCTGACCGAGCTATTTTTCCAGCCCCAGACGGGGGATCTCAATTTTAGGACAGCGGTCCATGACAACCTTCAACCCTGCCTGTTTCGCCAGTACCGCCGCCTGTTCATTGATCACGCCCAACTGCAGCCACAAAACTTTGGCGCCAATATCGATGGCTTCCTGCGCGACGCCATAAGCCGCCTCTGCGTTACGAAAAACATCAACCATATCTACCGGATGAGGGATCTCGGCCAGCGTTGCGTAGGCCGTCTGTCCAAGCAAGGTTTTACCCGCCAGTTTTGGGCTTACCGGCGTCACCTCATACCCATGCGCCAGCAGATACGCCATCACGCCATAGCTGGGACGTGAAGAATTATCGCTGGCGCCAACCAGGGCGATGGTTTTGACGTCGTTAAGGATCGTACTGATATCTTTGTCTTGCATGGCGTAAACCTCATTGAATGACGTCTGGAAAGTGTAACTCACCCCAGCGGCTTCAACAGCTTTTCCTCAAAGCAAATAAGGGACATCTATTACCGGAATAGTGTTTCGAAAAGTAAACATAAATACATTCTGCAAAATTTTGACACATTATGTGCGTTGTTCGATAATAGAGAGTGTCAGTCGCGGTTAAAGGAGGAACTATGAACGTTAAAACAAAGGCCATGATGGCCGTTTTATTATCGGTTTGCCTGCTGGCACCCGCTTCTGCCACAAGTCTGAAGCTTTCCCCTGAGCTGGATTTACTGGTTATAGATGGCAAAAAGATGTCAGGCGCCATTCTTAAAGGAGCAGACAGTCTGGAAGTCGATGCCGGACAGCACCAGATTTTGTTTCAGGTGAGCAAAACGCTGCACCCTGCCATGATGGCCCCGATGACGTACCATTCCCCTGCGATGATCGTGACGTTCAGCGCGAAAGATTTGCGTTCGGTTTCCTTCGTTTTACCGCCGCTGAATAATGAAGTGGATGCCGCATTTTTCAGCCGGAAACTTAACTACCGCGTGGTGGACGAAAACGGCCGGGATATTGCAACCCGCCGCGATGTGCTCAGATCAGCCGCCTACAGTAATTCCGTCGATCTGGTGAAGATGATGATCCGCTATAACCAGTCGGGCCTGAAAGCCTCAGTGCCGGATTTCGCCACACTGGCGCAAAAAGGTGATTCTACGGTAAATCCTACTTCGCTCTCCGCACTGATCCCGGCCAATCCTGCGGCAATGCACTCTTTACCGCCGTTCTGGGCGCCGCTCACTTCATCTGCGCATTTAGGTCATTTTTTATCCTGGCTCGCCCTGCCCCGCGTCTGATAAGCAACAGATTTCCCCGCCTGCTTCACGAATTACATTTTCCTTCCCTGAATTATTGCGTCAGCGCTATGCAGTAAAACGCAGTTTCAGTACTCTGAATAGAACTATACTCTGCGTTTCTGACTCTGCGTTTAAGGGATAATCGATGGAATTTACCACCCGCACCATTGCCAAGAAAAAACATATCGCGCTGGTCGCACACGACCACTGTAAAAATATTTTGATGAAATGGGTCGATAAGAATATGGCCGAGCTGGCGCAGCATACGCTTTATGCCACCGGCACCACGGGTAATCTGGTGCAACGCAATACCGGCATGGAGGTGAAGAGTATGTTGAGCGGCCCGATGGGCGGCGATCAGCAAGTGGGCGCCATGATTGCGGAAGGGAAAATCGATATGTTGATTTTTTTATGGGATCCGCTGAACGCAGTGCCCCATGATCCGGATGTGAAAGCTCTGCTGCGCCTGGCCACCGTGTGGAATATTCCGGTTGCCACCAATCTGTCGACGGCAGATTTTCTGATTGCATCGCCATTATTTAAATCAGAAGTGGAAATTTCAATTCCTGACTATCAGCGCTATCTGTGGGCCCGCCTGAAAGATTAATCCGTTTTTTTGCCCGTCACTGCACCTTTCGCTCCATTGACGGGCATCCTCACAACAAATCAGGGTTTACGCTGGGCCGGTACGCCCAATTCTTCCAGCTGTTCAATAAACACCGATGGCTGAGCTTTGTTTTGCAATAACCAAACATTGTGCTTCGCCCTTGTCATGGCGACATACAGCAGACGCCGCTCTTCTGCATCAGCGAAGTTCTCAGGCTCAGGCAACAGTACCTCCTCTAATAATGACTCGCGCGCGGCCGCAGGGAAACCATCATTCCCTTCGTCAAGACCAACGATAATCACATATTCGGCCTGTTGACCTTTGCTGGCATGAATGGTCATAAATTCGATATTCAGCTTCGGCCAGCGGGTCGTGGCTTTCTGCAAAACCTCAGGGCGCCGGTGATGATAACGGGCGAGCACCAGAATGCGTTCTTCAGATTTGGCGAAGCCGCTGAGCTTGTCCAGCAACGCATCCAGCTGGTCATCCGGCAGGATCACCACGTTTTTCTTATTTCCCTTTGTCAGGCTGTTAAGCAGTTTCTTCAGCTGATAGGGATTTTGCTGGACGAATTTGTTAGCAATTTCGCCAATCCGGTCGTTAAAGCGGTAAGTCGTATCGAGGGCGCACTGCGCTCCGTCGCCAAAGTTAGCGGCAAAAGCGGTGGTCAGCGACAGTTCGGCACCACTGAAACGGTAAATAGCCTGCCAGTCATCGCCCACGGCAAACAGGCTGGTGTGGCTGTTTTGCTCACGCAGTGCCGCTAAAAGACGCGCCCGCTGCGGAGAGATGTCCTGAAATTCATCCACCAGAATATGTTTCCATGGGCTGACAAAGCGCCCCTTCTCCAGAATATTCACCGCCTGATGAATCAGACCGGAAAAGTCGACTGCGTCTTCATCCTTCAGGGCTGATTTCCAGGCTTTCAGCAACGGGGCCATTAGACGGATACGTTTCTGGAATAAATCCCGCACCTCTTCTGACGCCTGTTCGACCATTTCCGCCTGGCTGCCGCCGTGCATTCGCATCAGGCCGAGCCAGCGCTCAAGACGGCTACCCAGACGTTCGGCCAGCGCTTTATTTTTCCAGTAATCGCCTTCGGGAACGTCCCACTCAAGTTCATCTGTCATCCACTGCCGCCAACCGCTGGCTTGTACTTTTTTCTCCGCGCACTGCTGTTGCCAGGTTTTGATTAACAAACTGCGACGGGCTTTGCTGTCCGTTTCCAGTTTGCTGATTTTTGGCGCTTTCTTACTGCCTTCCTGAATGATGTGCAGCGCCAGCGCGTGAAAGGTTTTTGCCTTAATATCACTGGTATTCAGCCGCTCTTTTATGCGCGCGTTCATTTCATCTGCCGCCTGCCGGCCAAAGGCCAGCAGCAGGATCTGTTCCGGATGGGCCTCCTGCCGGTGCAACAACCAACCGGCACGCGCTACCAGCACAGACGTTTTGCCGCTTCCCGCGCCGGCTAAGACCAGCACGGAGTCTTCACCGTTAACCACGGCGCGGCACTGACTGTCATTCAGCGGTGAGGTTTCGACGCTGTCAAAGAATGCGCGGTTTTGTTCGATAACCCGGCTGGTCCAGGCAATATTGCGTTTATCGACGCTTTGCGCGCCCTGCCGCAACCATTTCAGACAAAGTTCGTAATCCTCACGGCAATTATCGAATTCACCCAGGCGCTCAACGGGAACCGGAACAGCAGAAAAGGCCTCCGCGATATTTTGCTGAACCGCCGCCAGTTCGCTTTTTTTGAACCATTTGTCCTGCTGCTCAATGCGCGCGATGCTTTGCGCCTGCTGATGCAGAACGCTGGCACTGACGTCGCTCATCTCCTCACTCCATCGTTGCCACACTTTCAGAAGATGGTGATAAAATTGCTGCGTTTCCTGCCATTCGGTACCGTGAAGCCTGACGACTTTTTCTTCCGGCAGTTCAAACTCCAGCTCACCCCAAACAATCCCGCGCTTGCAGCGGATATGAATGAGCTGATTGAAAGGGATCAGGTAATGATGTTTATCGCCACTGACTTCAACGCCTGCATTGAGCAGCCGCACCCGGTTATAGGGATGCTGTGCCAGATGTTTCCCGAACGAAGTCGATCTCAGTTCCATATCATCACGCCATGATTTCTCATTTTAAGAGCCATTAATGGATAGCTAATTATTAATTAAGGATTTGCAGGCAGTTTACCTGCAACAAGCGCTGGCGCTCTACCCCCAAAGTCAGGGTAGAATAAAAAGAGTAGAATTTCCGTTAACGCTATGGCGTTACTAACCTCTTTTGACCTGAGTCGGGTGATTACATGCGTGCTATTTTAAATATTCTGAACTTCGTATTAGGTGGGGTGTTTACGACGCTGGCGTGGCTATTCGCTACCCTCATCAGCATCGTGCTGGTTTTTACTCTGCCCCTCACCCGCTCCTGCTGGGAAATCACCCGCCTGTCATTAGTTCCGTTCGGCAATGAAGCTATGCACGTCAATGAATTGTACCCGGAAAAACGTAATGCCGTGTTATCCGGCGGCGGGACGTTGCTCAATATCTTCTGGTTCATCTTTTTCGGCTGGTGGTTGTGCCTGTCCCACATCGCCGCCGGTATCGTGCAGTGTTGCACCATCATCGGTATTCCGGTCGGTATTGCTAATTTCAAGATTGCCGTCATCGCACTTTGGCCAGTTGGTCAGCGGGTCGTTTCCGTTGAGCTGGCGAAGCAAGTCCGTGAAGCCAATGCCCGCCGCAATCTGGATAACGGCCGCATCCGTTAATTATTGCCTGATTTTTCAGCCATTACTTCAGCCTTTTTATTACGTGGAGTTCGTCGTGCTCTCTTTTGCTCCGGGTCTGAGGCGTTTTGCCTATAACAGCAATGTGCTTTATTACATCCGTATATTTATCACGCTTACCGGGGCAGCGGCGGTGCCGTGGTGGCTTCATCTGCCGAAATTAACCATCCCGTTAACGCTGGGCGTGGTGGCGGCCGCGCTGGCAGATCTTGATGACAGGCTGACTGGCCGGTTACGCAATTTGCTGATCACTCTGGTCTGCTTTTTCATTGCGTCGGCGTCAATCGAATTGCTGTTCCCTTACCCCTGGTTTTTTGCCTTAGGGCTGATGGTCTCTACCTGCGGTTTTATTCTGTTAGGTGCACTGGGACAACGCTATGCCACGATTGCCTTCGGCGCACTGCTCATTGCGGTTTACACCATGCTCGGCACCAGCATGTATCACGTCTGGTATCAGCAACCGGTACTGCTGTTGTGCGGGGCGATCTGGTACAACCTGCTGACGCTAGCCGGACACATCCTCTATCCGATCCGCCCTTTACAGGATTTGATTTCGCGCTGCTATCAGCATTTGGCACATTACCTGGAAGCCAAAGCCGCGCTGTTCGACCCCGATCAGGAAGGTGATAACAAGAAACAGTTGGTGGAGTTGGCAATGGCCAACGGCCAGTTGGTTGCCACACTTAATCAGACTAAAAATACGCTGCAAACCCGTCTGAAAGGCGACAGGGGGCAGAAAGGAACGCGCAGAACGCTGCATTACTATTTTGTGGTACAGGATATTCACGAGCGGGCAAGCTCCTCTCATGTGCAATATAAAAAGCTTAGTGAACAGTTTCATCACAGCGACATTTTGTTCCGCTTTCAGCGCCTGATGAGTATGCAGGCCCGCGCCTGTATGCAACTTTCGCAATCCATTCTTTACCGGCAGAAATATTCTCATAATACTCAGTTCGAACGGGCGTTTTCCCGCCTTGACGAAGCCCTGCTGCGCCTTGATGCCCAGGCAAAACACCGTGAAATGCTCCAGGCACTGCGTCATTTACTTCGTAACTTACGCGCCATCGATGCTCAACTGGCCAGTATTGAATCCGAGCAGACATTACCTGAGAACCAGGATGGAAAAAGCCCGTTTGCAGAAAATAAACTCACTGGTTTTGAGGACATCTGGTTACGCATATCCCGGCATCTGACCCCGAAATCCGCCCTATTCCGCCACGCCATCCGTATGTCGATTGTGCTGGTCATCGGTTACGGATTTATTCAGATCAGCGGGTTGAGTCACGGCTATTGGATTTTGCTCACCAGCCTGTTTGTTTGCCAACCAAACTACAACGCCACCCGCCGCCGTCTGGCGTTGAGGATCATTGGCACTTTGGCCGGGATTGCGCTGGGTATTCCCATTTTATATTTCGTTCCTTCTATCGAAGGCCAGATGGTGCTGATTGTCATCAGCGGCGTGCTGTTCTTTGCCTTTCGCAATGTGCAGTACGCACATGCCACGATGTTTATCACTCTGCTGGTTCTACTGTGCTTTAACCTGTTGGGTGAAGGATTCGAAATCGCCATTCCACGTATTATTGATACGCTTATTGGTTGTGGTATCGCGTGGGCAGCCGTGAGTTTTATCTGGCCGGATTGGAAGTTCAGGCAACTGCCTTCGGTGGTAGAAAGAACGTTCACCGCCAATTGCCGTTATCTTGATGCCATTCTGGTTCAATATCACCAGGGTAAAGACAATGGGCTGGATTACCGGCTGGCGAGGCGTGACGCACATAACTGTGATGCAGAACTGGCATCCGTTGTCTCAAATATGACCTCCGAAAAAAATAATGATTCGGATACGCTTGAGGCGGCGTTCCGCCTGCTGTGCCTGAATCACACCATGCTGAGCTATATCTCCGCACTCGGCGCACATCGAGAGAAGTTACATGATGCAGAAACCCTACGGCTGCTGGATGACGCAGCATGCTGCGTCGATGGTGCATTACATCATGAACCTTCGGAATCGGGACGTATTCAGCAAGCGCTGGAACAGTTGATGGCGCGCATTCAGCTGCGCACCACCGAGTCGGACAGTAAAGAGCAGCTGGTCTTACAGCAAATTGGCCTGCTTGTGGCTCATCTTCCTGAACTCACCGACCTTAACAGCAAAATTCTGCCGGTTACCAACGCGTAAAATTTCCGATCCCCGCAAACAGGTGTCAGTGCGCTGGCGACGACGTCAGCGCCTGATGCGATATAAACCATTGCGTCAGCAGAATACGGGCGTCATGAGGCAACGCCGCTTCATGAAACCCCAATATTGCCCCTTCAAGCGCCATCAACACATTTAACCCGATATTCGGCTTAACGGAACATAACTTTAAATAGGTGGTACACGCGCCCTGTGCCCTTAGTTCCGAAGAGCTGGAGATCCCTACCTGCCAAAGTAAACGCTCAAGATTCAGACTGATATTCGGCAAATCTTTGAGTCTCGCATCCCCATTTTTCTTCGTACTAATGTCGTTAAGCATCCCGTCCAGTGAACTTTTTGCCAACGCTAAAAGCCGTTCCGGTTCCTCCCAAAGGCTCTGGCTCACTTTGAAATAGCGTAATGAAATCGCGATCCCTCTTTTACGGTAAATCAGGGATTCCATCCCCATAAAGCTGAAGAGTTTTTCATTTTCCGTGGTGGCCCGCAGATAGAGCTCCCCCTCGGAGACGAGTGCAAACATGATGCCATTCGCAGAAAGACTGTAGCCACCGAACTGAGATCTGGAATGTATGTTTCCTAGCGAAGCGAAACATTGCTTAGATTCAGAAATCCTTTTTTTTGATTGATTAATCATTGCGATATCCTTCCTTGAGTAGACTTAAATGTACTTTTCTTTAGTTACGTGGGCAACTAAATGCAAAATACGCAAAGTCAGTCTGAGCGCCAAACAGAAAATGCGTTTACATGAGTTTGCCTTCAAAATATGCGAGATTTCTTGGAAAAATTTGGGTTGATCTTTGCCCAACCAACGAGTACTGTACATCCATACAGTAACTCACTGGCGGGGCATAACATGCGAACTCAATACCAGGAAATTCATCGTTTCAGTCATCAGGCGCTTTCTACAAATTCACCGAGCGCTACTCAACCGATATCGACAAATAATGGTCTGATCACTGAGTTCGTCTATAGCGAGAGCCAACCAGCCTTGTCCCAGTTACTTCTACCTTTATTGCAGCATCTCGGGATGCAATCGCGCTGGCTGTTGTGGCTCACCCCACAACAAAAACTCAGCCGCCATTGGATCTCTCAATCAGGTCTCCCCGTTGGGAAAATAGTCCAGGTTAGCCAAATTAATGCGATGTCGACTGTGGATGCGATGGAAAAAGCTTTGCTGACAGGAAACTACAGCGTAGTACTTGGATGGTTGCCCGATTTGACGAATGCAGAGCGTGAAAGATTGCGATTAGCGGCAGTTCAAGGAGGGGCTTACGGATTTATTATGAGACCCACTAATGATGCAATCTCAGGTCATGGACAGCAACCAATCGCAAAAATTCAGTCCTCCGTATACCATTAGTTCAAATTAGGAATGTTCTGATGAAAATAAAGGGTTTTCTAGTGAATTATGCTAAAAAGTGCGTTTTTGTCGGTAAAAATGGGCTAAGAAGGTGCAAGCAACCCCAAAGTTTCGTCAACAAATAGCCAAACATGTTAAGAAATGTGTACGTTTTAGCCTTTTTTTCCTTGCTGTTGCCATATCAAGCTTGTAAGTTTCTCGCCACGTTGTAGACTTTACAACGCCAAGGTTGCTCTATAATGCCAACGTAAAGTGGCAAAGTTCTTAACGGAAGCAATAACTTTGGCTCAAGGATTTTAACCAAGGGCTTAAAATGCTTAAAGCTCAATTGGCCCATTTGGATGATAACGAGGCGCAAAAATGAAAAAGACAGCTATCGCATTAGCAGTGGCACTGGCAGGTTTCGCAACCGTAGCGCAAGCTGCCCCGAACGATAACACCTGGTACACCGGTGGTAAATTGGGCTGGTCCCAATACCATGACACTGGTTTCGCAAATGCTTACGAAGGTATCGGCAATGGCCCTACCCACGACAGCCAACTGGGTGCAGGTGCGTTTGTAGGTTACCAAGCCAACCAGTACCTGGGCTTTGAAATGGGATATGACTGGCTTGGCCGCATGCCTTACAAAGGCGACGTGAACAACGGTGCTTTCAAAGCGCAAGGCGTTCAACTGGCTGCTAAACTGAGCTACCCACTGACTGACGATCTGGACATCTACACTCGTCTGGGTGGTATGGTTTGGCGTGCAGACTCCAAAGGCAACTTTGGCGCAACTGGCGACCGCGTAAGCGATCACGACACTGGTGTTTCTCCACTGGCAGCCGTTGGTTTCGAATATGCTGTAACCAAAAACTGGGCTACTCGTCTGGATTACCAGTGGGTTAACAACATCGGTGATGCTGCTACGGTTGGTGCACGTCCTGATAACGCAATGCTGTCTGTTGGTGTTTCTTACCGTTTCGGTCAGGACGTTGCAGCAGCTCCAGTTGTTGCTCCGGCACCAGCTCCAGCTCCAGTAGTTGAAACCAAAAAGTTCACTCTGAAGTCAGACGTTCTGTTCACCTTCGGCAAATCTAGCCTGAAACCAGAAGGCCAACAGGCTCTGGATCAGCTGTACACCCAATTGAGCTCTATGGATCCTAAAGACGGTTCTGTTGTAGTTCTGGGTTACACCGATGCAGTCGGTTCTGAGCAGTCTAACCAGAAACTGTCTGAGCAACGCGCTCAAACTGTTGTTGATTACTTAGTTTCTAAAGGCATCCCGTCAGATAAAATCTCTGCACGTGGCATGGGCGAAACTAACTCAATCACTGGCAACACCTGTGGCTACA
The DNA here is from genome assembly GCA_963519305.1 of uncultured Enterobacterales bacterium. GTDB lineage: Bacteria > Pseudomonadota > Gammaproteobacteria > Enterobacterales > Enterobacteriaceae > Ewingella. The sequence continues at coordinate 56,022 of CAUQMS010000021.1, read as the reverse complement.
AATCTGGCCGTGCTACTAAGGCTCAGATCGCTTGCCTGGCACCAGATCGTCGCGTAGAAATCGAAGTTAAAGGTATCAAAGACGTTGTGACTCAGCCTCAGGCTTAAGTCATCCCGCTTTAAGACTGTTTAACCACAGATATTAAAAACCCCGCTCAGGCGGGGTTTTTTTATGTTTGAATTTGGCATGAGAATCAGGCGGGTAAGCCAGGTGCGATGAAGCACCCGATTTGAACTACTCTTTATTACCGAGGATTTGCTGCAGGTCTTCTTTGAGAGATGACATTTGGGTCGCGTATTTTTCTTTACGCTCTGCATCTTCCAATAACTGGATAATAGTATCGGATAGCGTTGCACCACGGCGCTGGGCCAAACCGGCCAGTCGTTGCCAGACTAAAAATTCGAGGTCGATCGATTTCTTGCGAGTATGTTGATGTTCTGAATTGAAATGACGTTTACGCCGGGCACGAATGGTCTGCTTCAGGCGGTTCTCTAAAGCCACATTCATGTTATTGGCGATCCATTCCAGAACTCTTACTGGTTCATTTTCTAACTTTAGAAGTTCATCGACAGCATCCTGAGCGGCGCTGTTTTCAATATGCCGGGTAATACGTTCGCCTTCACGATGCTTCTTTACCAGGTACTTCCATTTCCAACCGCTCTCAAGATTTTCCAATTGCTGATATTTCATTGTGAGCTCTTCTGTGACCCCGTAACTTTGTTAAGCATAACAGCTTTATTTCATTTTTCACTGCAAATAAATCATGCCTTCCTGCTCAATATTTGCACGGACGAGCCTACTCTACAGTGACGAAGGTCTTAACCATGACTCTCTCTGTATGCAGCCGTGTTAATTCTTGTATAATCGCCCTTTCCCTTTTTAAAGATCACAGCTAACACATTGACCAATAACCGACTTGATTGGCAGCTATTACTGCCCGATACCGCGCCTTACGAGGCAACATTCGCAACGGCTGCTGAGTTGGCCCCAGTTGATTTTTCGGCTATACAGCCAAGACTGGAAAATGGTTTAACGCTGTTTTGTCATCCGCTCTCCCGTCCGCGCTTTATGACGATTAAAGCGCTGGAAAGTCGTGAGTATTTGTCGCGTATCACAGATGTCGTTAAAGAGATCCTGCCTGAGCAGGAAGAGGTCGTTGGCTCCCGATATCTTATCGACGGCAGCCAAATCACCCTTCAGCCCGCGCAATCTGCTGATGACGCTTTTGCGGCAAAACTCACCTGCCATTTTCAGGAGTGGATTGAGTCAGAGCAGTTGTTTGGCTGTGTCCGCCTGTACAAAGATCAGATTCTACTTGAGCCAGGCCTGATTCATCAGGTGAATGGTGGTGTGCTCGTCCTTTCTGTACGCTCCCTGCTTGCCCAACCGCTGATGTGGTTGCGCCTCAAGCAGATGATCACGCAGGGTTGGTATCACTGGACATCTCCGGATGAAAGCCGTCCGCTTCCTGTTTCCATTCCGTCAATGCCTCTGGATCTCCGTCTGATTCTGGTTGGCGATCGCGTTTCGCTGGGCGAATTCAATGAGATGGAATCAGAGCTGCTTGAATCTGCCGTATATGGCGAATTCGAAGCAGACCTGCCGCTCACTGAACCGAGCGATATGGAAACATGGTGTGGTTATATTAATACGCTGGCTGATGAGCTGGAGATCCCCCGTCTGGCACCGGACGCCTGGCCTGCTCTGCTCAGGCTTGCCGTCCGGTACAGCACCGATCAGGGTAGCCTCACACTTTGCCCCTCGTGGCTTGGCGCTCAGCTCACCGAAGCGGCGTTATACAACGAAGACGAACAACTTAGTTTGAAAGCTTTTGAAGCCGCTATCAATGCCCGAGCATGGCGTGAAAGCTATTTGCAAGAGCGTATGCAAGATGAAATTGAACTCGGGCAGATCCGCATTGAAACCGAAGGCGAAGTCATTGGTCAAATTAACGGTCTATCGGTGCTGGAATATCCGGGCCATCCGCGTGCCTTCGGTGAACCTTCCCGCATAAGCTGTGTCGTACACACCGGTGACGGTGAGTTCACTGATGTCGAACGTAAAGCAGAATTGGGCGGTAACCTGCATGCTAAAGGCATGATGATTATGCAGGCATTCCTGATTTCTGAGCTGGAGCTTGACCAGCCTCTGCCCTTCGCCGCATCGATTGTTTTCGAACAGTCCTATGGCGAGGTAGATGGAGACAGCGCGTCGTTGGCTGAACTTTGTGCACTGGTCAGTGCACTGTCACTGCAGCCGATCAATCAGCAGATTGCTGTGACCGGCTCCGTTGACCAGTTTGGTAACGTACAACCTATTGGCGGCGTGAATGAGAAAATCGAAGGCTTCTTCGAAGTTTGTCAGCGCCGCGGCTTGACCGGCAAGCAAGGGGTCATTCTGCCCACCAGCAACGTGCGTAATCTGTGCCTGCATCCACAGGTACTGGAGGCTGTTCGCGAAGGGCAGTTCCATTTATGGGCAGTTGATAATGCAGCAGAAGCGCTGCCTATCCTGACCGGATTGATTTACTCGTACGAAGAACAGGCTGAAGAAGTGCGCCCAAGCTTACTGGGCTTGATTCAGGAACGTATCGTGCTGGCTCTGCCACAAGATCGCCACCGTTACCCTTGGCCACTTCGCTGGTTGAACTGGTTCAGCCGCAGCTGATCGGAGTTGTTCAGCTTACACCTGTTAGCTAAACTCCGTCCTTCAATAAAATAAGGCTTACATAGAACATGGTAGATAAACGCGATTCCTATACGAAAGAAGACCTCGTAGCCTCTGGCCGTAGCGAACTTTTCGGTGCCGGTGGCCCGCCATTGCCATCTGGCAACATGTTGATGATGGATCGCATCGTCAAAATGCAAGAAGACGGCGGCACCCATGGCAAAGGCTATGTGGAAGCAGAGCTGGATATCAATCCCGATTTGTGGTTCTTCGGCTGCCATTTCATCGGTGACCCGGTGATGCCAGGTTGTCTGGGTCTGGATGCGATGTGGCAACTGGTTGGTTTCTATCTGGGCTGGCTCGGTGGCGAAGGCAAAGGCCGCGCACTGGGTGTCGGTGAAGTTAAATTCACTGGTCAGGTATTACCGACGGCAAAAGTGGTTACCTACCGCCTGAACTTTAAACGCGTGATCAATCGTAAACTGATCATGGGCGTGGCTGATGGCGAAGTGCTGGTTGATGGCGTGGTTATCTATACCGCCACGGACCTCAAAGTGGGACTCTTCAAAGACGCCGCTGCTTTCTAAGAGCCTGGCTGTTCTCCTAAAAAAACGAATACGGCAACGTATTCGTTTTTTTATGTCTGCAATAAATGTTTATTTCACGCAGAAACGAAAACCTCCGCCCGTAGCGGAGGTTGTTCCTTTTTCTGACAGGGCTCCGCTTATGCGGTAACTGCCCTGTCCTCCATGGCTTGTCGCCAACCCCCGAGCCAATGCGATCGGGCATCTAATGATTGATAGGGGCAAATCTCTTTCGAACGCCCGCCTATTCCGGCTTGGTAACCACGTGATAATGCCCGTTCCAGGCGATCGCGTTTTTGTCTCTTCATGCCTTATTTCCCTCATTTATTCAGGTTCAGGTGGAAAGAAAACAGTGGGCCGCATCTGCGTCCACACTTAACAAATAGCCGCTATCGCCGGAGAGGTCAATGCGCAAATTTCACGCCAATGTCATATTTGTGAGCTATTTTATCTGATTGCACGCGAGCTAATCGTGCCACACAAACCTCATCTGGCTGATCATCAATAAAAAATCCCGAACACTGAAAGATCAGAGTCCGGGATTTTTATCATTTAGCTTAAATAAAATTAAGCTTAAAAAATGTTCATCTTACCTGACTGGCTATCTGGCCCGCTTCTTGCTGCCAACCGGCTGCCAGCGTACGCACCAATGCATCATAGCCATCTTCTTTCTGCTTGAGGACCAGATTGAAACTGCGCTGAATCGTCTGTCCGTTGCGCGTCAGCACCCAGCTTCCGCTGATCAGGGCTGAGCCGTCATAGCGTCCATGGAAGCCCGTGACATTGACGTTAAGCACGTCCTGTTCAGTGTTGCTGGCAGGTTGTGCCGATACAATACGTCCTGGCAGGTCACGCCCCAGATAGGTCACCAGCGACTGCTGGAGTTGCTGGTCTAACGGACTGGCCCACAGGTTGTTTTGCGTCAGTACGTACTGAACATCGTTAGTCTGGAAAACCAGACCATTTCCTGCCAGATAGTCCGCGACGCTGACATGTTCAACCCACAACTGGCGTTGCTCGCCTTGCAGCACCATGCTGCCGCTGGTTGCCGCCGTAGCGTTGCCGAGTACCGGCAGCTGATAGTAAGTTTTCTGGTTACTGCTGCTACAGGCAGTCAGAAATAATGCTAAGACGACAGGTATCCATTTCATCATTATTTGGCCTTCTTCGGCTGAGGATCATCTTGCCCAGGGGCTGAGAAAATCAGTGCGTTGCTTTTCTGATTCAGAGTTTTGAGTACCGGTTGCAGCTCGCGCAAAGTTTTATCCAGGCTTTGCATATCACCCACCAGATTGCTATAAGCCGGAGAACCAGGCTGGAAGCCTTTCAGACTACGGTTCAGTTGGATAAGCGTTTGCTGCATATCCTGCGGCAGCGTTTTCATCTCTTTACTGCCTACGATGGCATTAAGGGAATCAATAGTTCTCTGCGTCGCCTTCATGGTTTTCTGACTTTCAGCCAGCGTGCTGGTCGCTTCACGTATCATTGGTTCGATTGGCAGATTGTTAATCTTATCCAGAGTCGTCATCAGTTTCTGCTGGATCTGCGCAAAACCACCGCTCACTGTTGGCAGCAATTTTATACCGCCCACTTCGGACGGGCCTTTCCATGGCTTCTCATTCGGATAGAAATCAAGGTCTACGAACATGGAGCCGGTCAGCAAATTGGCAGACTTCATCGATGCACGCAAACCATTCGCAATGCCGACTTTAACGTGCTCCGTTATATCGAAATTGTTACCCAACAATTTCTCGAAGCGATCCGGCTCAATGCGGATCAACACAGGAATTCGGTAATCGCTTTCAATTTGCTGTTTCAGCCCCAGCATAGCGTAAGGCACATCAGCAACGGTACCAAGGCGAATGCCACGGAACTCCACCGGCGCGCCTGGTTGCAGGCCCCGTACTGAGTCAGAGAAGAACATCACGTAATCCATGTGACGGGTATACAGAGACTCCTGAATACTCTTCTGGTCGTCAAACAGCTGATAATTATCGCCGTTTTTAGCTTCTTCGCCCTGCAGCCAGCCGTTAGGAATATCAAAACTGACACCACCGCTAAAGAGCGTCGTCAGGGAACCCATTTCGACACGCATACCGGCAGCAGACATATCAAAGTTCACGCCACTGTCTTTCCAGAAGCGCACGTTGTCTGTGACCAGCGTGTCGTAAGGCGCACGAATAAACAGCTGGTATTTGATGTTACGGGCCTTCGGATCAAAATGACTGGTTTCAACGCTGCCGACCTGGAAGCCACGGAACAACACCGGGTCGCCCGGGCTGAGCTGTCCGGAGCGTTCACTCTCGAGCACCACGCGTATACCTTTGGCATCAGGTGATGCCAGCGGCGGGGAGTCATCAAGTTTGTATTCTGCTTTTTCGCTGCCTTTATTACCCGGCTGCAACTGGATGTATGCACCGGACAGCAGCGTGCCTAAACCCGACACCCCTTCGCGTCCGATTTGCGGTTTCACTACCCAGAAAACCGAATCTTCACGCAGCATTTTTTCCATGCCGGTGTTCAGACGCGCTTTGATGATAACTTGTTGTAAATTATCACTCAGAGTCACGCTTTCCACCTTACCGACGTCGACATTACGGCTTTTGATGGTGGTTTTCCCACCTTCAATACCTTCGGCAGTCGTGGTAATTAATGTGACTTCCGGCCCCTGGTGGCTGTAGTGATAGAACAAGATCCACGCCCCAATAAGTGCCGTCACAATCGGGATGATCCAGACAGGCGACCAGCGTTTAATTTTTTCGATCTTTGCGGTGCCACCGTTACTGTGGGGCATATTATTTTCCGCCATCATGTTGCTCCTTCATAGGCTGTACCACGGCCCGATCCCAAATCAGCCTTGGATCGAAAATCATTGCGGCGAACATAGTAAGAATAACGACGCCTGCAAAAAGCAGTGCGCCGATGTCCGGATAAATACTCATTAGCTGCCCCATTCTGACCAGTGCCGAAAGCACCGCGATAACGAACACGTCGATCATCGACCAGCGCCCGACAAATTCGACGACTTCATAAATGACATGCAATCTCTCCCGGTCGATGAGTTTGTTGCTGTTGGCATCCCAACACAACCAGCCGATGGCAATCATTTTTAATGTCGGCACCAAAATACTGGCGATTAAAATTACCATGGCAACAGGATATGACCCTTCGCTCCACAGCAGAACAACACCTGCCATAATCGTCGACGGCATCGGCGTTCCCAACACCTGTGTGATCATAATAGGTAATAAATTAGCAGGGATATAAAGCAGTATCGACGTTACCAGCAGTGCCATGGTCCATTGCACGCTGTTTTTTCGTCGTGCATATCCCTTTGTTTCACAACGGGAGCAGACGAGTTGATCCACCGGCAAAATCGCCATACAGCAATGGCAGGAGCGAAGCCCCTGACTCATCCCGCTTTGACCGACCCGCAAAGGCTGCGTCAGCCGTGGCGCGGGTTCAACCTGCTGCCACAACCAGTAACGGTCAGTGCATTGGAATGCGCGAAGTTGTAGCAGGCAGAACAGCACGTAAGGAAGGAAGCTGGTACCGACGCCGACATCGCCATAAGCCATCAGTTTTACGAAACTGACCAGCACGCCGGCGAGGAAAATTTCTACCATGCACCAGGCTCTTAAACGGAACAGTGTTCGCGCAATGCTCACTTTCCAGTGGGCTGAAAGCCGGGTGTTCATGCACAAAACGATGATGGAAAGCATGCAGATCGCGGGGAGTAACTGCACCACTATCATAAACAGGGAGGCCATGCTGGCGTAGTTCTCAGATACCAGCACCTGCGGAATTTGGATCAGTGTGACTTCGCTGCCAAGACCCGCTACTTTCATGTTTACGAAGGGAAAAAGATTGGCGAGCAGCAGCATAAATAGTGCACTTGCTGCATAACCTATTGGACGTCTGCGAGGTTCTTTCCAGCGTGATGTCAGCGTCGTGTGACAACGGGGGCATTTCGCTTTTTGCCCGATGGCAATAACGGGGATCTCCACCAATAAGTCGCATTGGGGACACAAAATGTGCGGGTCATGAATATGAGAACACACAGTCAACTCCTCAACGGCGGAAGATACTGAGACCTGTGCAGGCGGAATAATCCGTTATCCGCCTGCACAGGAAAGGACAGGTTTAGCCGTTTTTCTGCGCTTCCAGCGCTTCCCAACGTTCAAAGGCCTGCTCTAACTCTTGTTCGACGGCAGCCAGCGAATTTAACACCTGCTGGGTTTCGTCATGTGGACGGGTGAAGAAATCAGCATCACTCATTTGTTGCTGTAATGCGGCGATACGCCCTTCCAGCTCGCTGATTTGCGCAGGCAAGAGCTCTAGCTCGCGTTGCTGATTATAGCTGAGCTTATTGGCTGTGCGTTTGGCAGGTTCTGCTTTCTGTTGCGTTGAGGCTTTGTTTTCAGTCGCTGCAACCTGACGGATCGGCTTCTGGTTACGGCGCTGATGCTGCGCATCATGGTAACCGCCAACATAGCTGCTGATCACACCATTGCCTTCATAAATCCAGCATTCGGTGGCCGAGTTATCAACAAATTCACGGTCATGGCTCACCAGCATTACGGTGCCCTGGTAGCTGTCGATCATCTCTTCCAGCAGCTCCAGAGTTTCTACATCCAGGTCATTGGTTGGTTCATCGAGAATCAACAGGTTGCTTGGGCGCAGGAACAGTTTTGCCAGCAGCAGACGGTTACGTTCACCGCCTGACAGCGCTTTCACCGGCGTCATCGCACGTTTAGGGTGGAACAGGAAGTCCTGCAGGTAACCCAGCACGTGGCGCGAGCGACCGTTAACCATCACTTCCTGTTTACCTTCTGCCAGGTTGTCCATCACGGTACGTTCCGGGTCAAGCTCAGCGCGGTGCTGGTCGAAGTAAGCCACTTCCAGCTTAGTACCGCAGTGAACGCGGCCGCTATCTGCCTGAATCTGACTTAACATCAGTTTAAGCAGCGTCGTTTTACCACAACCGTTCGGGCCAACCAGCGCAATTTTATCACCGCGCATCACCTGAGCAGAGAAGTGACTCACCAGCTGTTTACCGGCAATCGCATAGCTGACATCTTCCATTTCGAAGACGATCTTGCCGGAGCTTGAGGCTTCAACAACCTGCATCTTGGCGGTGCCCATCACTTCACGGCGGTCAGAACGCTCTTTACGCAGGGCTTTCAGGGCGCGTACGCGGCCTTCGTTACGGGTACGACGGGCTTTGATACCCTGACGGATCCACACTTCTTCCTGCGCCAGTTTTTTATCAAACTCAGCGTTTTGCAGCTCTTCAACACGCAGAGCCTCTTCTTTCGCCAGCAGATAGGCTTCGTAGTTACCCGGATAGGAAACCAGTTTGCCGCGGTCGAGATCGACAATGCGGGTTGCCATATTGCGGATAAACGAACGGTCATGGGAGATAAAGATGATGCTTCCCTGAAACTCTTTAAGGAACTCTTCCAGCCAGCTGATACTTTCGATATCCAGGTGGTTGGTTGGTTCATCGAGCAACAGAACTTTAGGAGAGCTGACCAGCGCGCGACCCAGCGCCGCTTTACGCAACCAGCCACCGGAGAGCGACGTCAGTTCGGCGTCGGCATCCAGACCCAGTTGCAACAGCACTTCATTGATGCGGCTGTCGAGCTGCCACAAACCCTGATGATCAAGAACTTCCATCACCTGAGAGAGTTTGTTGAGATTTTTCTCGCTCGGATCGGTTTCGACCAGATGCGAAATCGCGTGATACGCTTTCAGGTGTTCAGCCTGCTCGGAAACCCCTTCAGACACGAAGTCGAAGACGGTACCGGTGACGTTGCGCGGCGGATCTTGTTGCAGACGTGCGACAATCAAATCCTGCTCGTAAACGATACGGCCATCATCAAGCGGCACTTCGCGGTTGATGATTTTCATCAACGTTGATTTACCGGCGCCGTTACGGCCTACCAGACAAACGCGTTCGTTTGGTTCGATGTGTAATTCGGTGTTATCCAACAAAGGCGAGTCACTGAATGACAGCCAGGCACCTGACATACTGATTAACGACATAAACTTTATTTTTCCTCGCCGGCGTGAGACAGCAGCCAGCAGTTATGAATTTGACGATTACGGGCGAAATCCTGTGACAGGGTTTGGCTGGTGATCTCTTTTGCGCTCAGACCGAGCTGGCTCAGTCCCTCGAGATCCATCTGGAAACCGCGCTTGTTGTTGGAGAACATGATGGTACCGTTACGACGTAAGATACGCTTCAGATCTTTCATTAATGAAAGATGATCGCGCTGAACGTCGAAACTTTCGGCCATGCGTTTAGAGTTGGAGAAGGTTGGCGGATCGATGAAGATCACATCAAATTGCTCATCGCACATGCCAAGATAAGAGAGGCAGTCGGCCTGTATCAGGCGATGCTGACGCCCTGTCAAATCGTTAACCCGCAGGTTTTTCTCAGCCCACTCGAGATAAGTACGGGACATATCGACGGTGGTAGTACTGCGTGCGCCACCCAATCCTGCGTGAACACTGGCGGTACCGGTATAGGCAAACAGGTTGAGGAAGTCTTTACCTTTGCTCATTTCCCCAAGCATCTGGCGAGCAATGCGGTGATCGAGGAACAGGCCGGTATCGAGATAGTCGGTCAGGTTAACCCACAATTTGGCGTCGAATTCCTGAATCAGCTGGAACTCACCTTTTTGCGCCAGTTTTTCGTACTGATTCGTGCCTTTCTGGCGTTCACGGGTTTTCAACACCAGCTGGCTTGAGGAGATATCCAACACGGAGAGCGTAGCGTTGATCACGTCGAACAGACGCTGACGGGCTTTCTGCGCATCTACCGTTTTTGGCGGCGCATATTCCTGAACGACAACTTTGCTGCCGTAGCGGTCAACGGCGACGTTGTAATCTGGCAAATCGGCGTCATACAGGCGATAACATTCAATCCCCTGCTGCTTGGCCCATTTCTCCAGTTTTTTAACGTTTTTACGCAAGCGGTTGGCGTAATCTTCCGCCATTTGCGTACCTGCCGCACCCGTCGGGTTTTCGGCCAGCTGATAGTTTTTCTGCACGCATTCCAGCGGGCCGTTTTTCGCTTTGAATTGACGATCAGCACGCAGCTGCACGCAGCTCAACAGTTCAGGCGAGGCACTGAACAGAGAGAGCTGCCAGCCACCAAACTGGGTTTTCATGATACGGCCCAGCTGGTTATGCAGGGCAATCAGCGCCGGTTCGCTTTCCAGACGCTCGCCGTACGGCGGGTTACTGATCACAGTACCTGTCGGGCCTTCCGGCAGCGGATTGACCAGTTTACCCACTTCCCCCGGTTCAAGGGTGATAAGTTCGGCCACACCGGCGCGACGGGCGTTAGCACGCGCCATCTCAATGACGCGGCGGTCAATGTCAGAGCCGAAGAAGCGCGAGGTGGTTTCCTGCAGCGCACGGCGGGTACGCACCTGCGCTTCCGTTGTCAGCTCACGCCATAACTCAGCGTCAAATTTGTTCCAGCCGGTAAAGCCCCAGTGCGCACGATGCAGACCCGGAGCGCGATCGGCGGCGATCATCGCCGCTTCAATCAGCAGGGTACCAGAACCACACATGGGATCGACCATTGGCGTGCCCGCTTTCCAGCCAGAACGCATCACAATGGCGGCAGCCAGACTCTCTTTCAACGGTGCCTGACCAGCAAGGTCGCGATAGCCACGCTGATGCAGGCCTTCGCCGCTTAAGTCCAGCGCCACGCTGGCAGTATCACGTTGCAGGAAAACGTTAACGCGGATGTCCGGCAGCTGTTTCGCGACGTTAGGACGTTCATCCATTTTACGAGTAAAGCTGTCAACGATGGCATCTTTGACTTTCAATGCACCGTACTGACTGTTGCGGATCTCGTCGTTCAGGCCGCTGAAATGGACCGCGAAGGTTTTATCGACGCCGAAAATTTCCGGCCAGTCGATAGCCATCACACCCATATAAAGGTCTAAGTCACTGTGGACTTTAAATTCATTCAGAGGCAGCAGAATGCGTGAAGCCAGACGGCTCCACAGCAAACTTTGATACATCAGGCGATCGTCACCTTCAAAATGCACCCCTCCCTGCACAACTTTGCAGGCTTGCGCACCCAGCGTTTCCAGTTCGCTTTTTAAAAGTTCTTCCAGTCCACGCGCCGTGCTGGCAAACAAAGAGTTCATATCGACATATCACCAAAAAGAAAATAGTTGCGCATTATAGCTAATCCGGCCCGCTTGTCATAAAGTCTCTGGTCATCAGAAAAAAATAGAGCAAGGAGGCACTTTGTCCGTGACCACTCTTTCACGTTTATTCGTTCACCCTGTAAAGTCGATGCGTGGGTTGCAATTGTCTCACGCACAGGTGACAGCCAGCGGTCTGGCATTTGACCGCCTCTTTATGCTGACTGACCCACAGGGCATGTTTATTACCGCCCGCCAGTACCCGCAGCTGGTTCAGTTTACGCCTGCTTTACTTCCCGATGGCCTCTTAATTACCAGCCCTGATGGCGATACCATCAGCGTACGTTTTCGGGATTTCAACCCACAGGCAGAACCCACAGAAGTTTGGGGCAATCAGTTTACCTCACTCATCGCGCCAGATGCGGTAAATCAGTGGCTGAGTCGCTATTTAAACCGCGACGTACAGCTACGCTGGGTGGGTGAGGAACTGACGCGCCGTGTGAAAAAACACGCTGACGTCCCGCTCTCCTTCGCTGACGGCTTCCCTTATCTGTTAATGAATGAAGCCTCGATGCGCGATTTGCAAAACCGTTGCCCCAGCAGCGTAAAACTCGAACAGTTCCGGCCAAATCTGGTGGTCACTGGCGTGGAGGCGTATGCCGAAGATAGCTGGCAGACGATTCGCATTGGCGAGGTCATATTTGATCTAGTGAAACCCTGCAGCCGCTGCGTATTGACCACAGTGAGCACCGAACGCGGCCGTAAACATCCGCGCGGCGAACCACTGAAAACCCTGCAAAGTTACCGTACGGCCGACAACGGCGATGTCGATTTCGGCCAAAATATGATTGCACGTAACACCGGTATGATCCGCGCCGGTGACAGTATTCAGGTACTGGCCACGAAACCGCCACGGCCTTATTCTGCCGGTGTGGTGGTAGAAAATGTGGCAGCGCCGAAGAACGACGTTAAAAATGTCAGCATTAACTATCAGGGCACGGAGTTTACCGGGAATAATCAGCAGATTTTACTCGAACAGCTTGAAATGCAGGGGTTACGCATCCCCTACTCTTGCCGTGCAGGCATTTGCGGAGCCTGTAAGCTGACGCTGGAAGCGGGTACAGTGTCGCCACTGAAAGTCAGTGCGATTGGCAAAGACGGGACGATCTTATCGTGCAGTTGTATTCCGGGAACGGATATCGTATTGAGCTAAGAAAGCGGTATAGAAGAAGTCAGGTCAGGCGGAAAATCAAACCGCCTGATCGTAGAAATGTGTTTTATCCGCGCGAACCGGCGCAGGCATCAGGCGGTCATGCATAATTTTAATCGCATCCCCCAGCACCATGGCGCGTCCTGCCAGCGTTAACCGGTCTTGTGCCAGCAGACAAAGGCTGGCGTTATCACCTGACTCTACGACCAGCAGCGTCGCCTGCTCACCGCTGTCCATAACCTGAACCTGCGCAATCTGCCCGTTATCAGGTTGGAATGGACGATGCTGTTGTGTAAAGTGCCAGCTTTTTGGCATCAGCGGTTTGAGGAAACGGAAAGCCACCAGCGCATTGAGCACTAATTCAGCCCGTTGTTCATTTCCTAGTTTGACGTTCTTACACTGCTCTTCATAGTCAAAATAGAGAGCGGCATCATCGACACAAAATGAAGCAGCACCGAACGCATCCGGGGTCAGCATTTTAGCGGGAAAACGTGAACGGAAAATCATTCCATTGGCTAAATCCAGCATCAGCCGGTCATGTTCAGTATCAAAATACCAACGCCAATTATCATCTGGTTTGATTTTCATTTTCTTATCCCGTTTGCCCCGAACCCACAATCCGATGACCAACTATTAAAAGCAGCGAGCATAGATTAAGCTTTTTACCCGTTAACTGATATCAGACAAATCTTGACCTGACATTGTTGATATATTAGGGCAGTGGACAAAATATAGACGAGCCGGGTTAAGAAATAAACCCCCGGCTGCTATTAGATGCAAAAATTATTAGATATGGGTGACAATATCCTTAATCAAACGTGGCCCGTGATAGATAAATCCGGAATAGATTTGAATTAAAGAAGCCCCCGCCGCCATTTTTTCCCGCGCCGCCGTTAATGAATCTATCCCGCCAACACCAATAATAGGCAGTTGACCTTTTAGTTCAGCGCAGAGCATACGGATAATTTCCGTGCTGCGAAGCTGGACAGGACGGCCACTTAATCCACCGGTTTGTTCGCAATAATTAAGCCCCTGGATCAGTTTACGATCCAACGTGGTATTGGTGGCGATCACGCCATCCATATTATGGCGAACTAAACTGTCGGCTATTTGGATCAACTCTTCATGAGAAAGATCCGGCGCGATCTTCACCGCAACAGGGACATATTTCTGATGCCGTTGCTGTAATTCGAGCTGCTTATTCTTAATCGCTGCCAGCAGATCATCCAGCGCCTCACCGTACTGCAATGAACGCAGTCCCGGGGTATTAGGCGAGGAGATATTCACGGCAATATAACCGGCATAGGGATAAACTTTCTCCATGCAGGTCAGATAATCGTCTTTACCGTTCTCGACTGGCGTGTCTTTATTCTTGCCGATATTAATGCCGAGAATTCCACCAAAGTGGGATTTTTTAACATTATTGACCAGGTTATCCACACCGTGGTTATTAAAACCCATGCGGTTAATCAGGCCTTCTGCCTCAACGATACGAAACAGACGCGGCTTATCATTACCGTCCTGAGCACGCGGCGTGACGGTACCCACTTCGACAAAACCAAAGCCCATCGCACCGAATGCATCGATACAGTCGCCGTCTTTATCCAGACCGGCAGCAAGGCCTAACGGGTTTTTAAATGAAAGCCCCATGCAGCTGACCGGTTTGTTCGGCACGGACTGACGGATAAGAAATTCAAAGGGTGAACCAGAAATACGGCTCAGCTGACGGAAAGTAAGTTCGTGCGCGCGCTCAGGGTCGAGCTGAAACAGTGCTTTCCTGACAAGAGGATAAAACATGAAAACTCCTGGATTCCCGGTGGCTAGACGGGGCGACATTATCGACTAAGCGCCGCATAAAGGGAAACGTTTCGCTGCCAAAAAACGCCTTTCACGCAATCGATACCCTTTTATTCACTTCCCCTTCACGTTTTGATTACCTTTAAGCCAAGGAATTTCCGGCTTTAGCCGCTTTTTCACTTTCCATTTCTAAAAATGAGATTTCCAGTCCCCTGCCCGCGCCTGTTAGCTTTAAATCACTTCGTTAAACAAAATGATGAATCTAGAACTTTAAGTTATAAGGAATGGTGTGATGATGCGCGTTATCTCTCTGGCAGGCAGTCCGCGACAACCCTCCCGCTCTTCGGCGCTACTGGCGCTGAGCCACCGCTGGCTGACGGCTCGCGGCGTGGAAGTGATCTCTTACAGTCTTCAGGATTTCTCCGCAGAGGATTTACTGTTCGCCAATTTTGCCAGCCCACAGCTGAAAAAACTGACGGCGCAACTTGCTGAAGCAGACGGTCTCATCGTCGCTACCCCGGTGTATAAAGCCTCGTTTTCGGGTGCGCTGAAAACCCTGCTGGATCTATTGCCTGAGCGCGCGCTCGACCACAAAGTCGTGCTGCCTCTGGCAACAGCCGGTTCTATTGGCCACATGCTGGCAGTGGACTACGCGCTAAAACCGGTGCTGGCTTCGCTGAAAGCGCAAGAAGTGTTACAGGGCGTATTCGCCGATGACAGCCTGATTAGCGATTACCAGACTTTCCCCGCCACCCTTGAGCCCGCATTGAGTGAGCGCCTCGAAGAGTCGCTGGAGAATTTTTATCTGGCCCTGAGCCGCCGTCGCCCTCTTCCACGTCCCGCCGCACAGGCCGCCGCTGCAACGCTGCGCGTCTGACGGGTCATAAAGGAGCTCACCGATGACACCCACCCTCACTTTACTGCGCCGTTTACCTTTATTGGCCGGGATATTTGCCACACTGGCATTCAGCGCACAGGCAGCCACCGCCCCGGAAAAAGATCCTGTTGAATTTCGCATTGCATATCAAAAAGGCTCTGTCGGACTGGTACTGGCGAAATCGCATCAGTTACTGGAGAAGCGTTTCCCCGACACCAAAATCAGCTGGGTAGAGTTCCCTGCCGGGCCGCAAATTCTGGAAGCGCTGAACGTCGGCAGTATTGATATCGGCGGCACGGGCGATCTTCCCCCGCTGTTTGCTCAGGCTGCGGGTGCTGATTTGCTTTATGTCGGCTCTGAACCGCCAAAACCTAAAGCGGAAGTGATTCTGGTCGATAACGACAGCCCAATTAAAACCGTGGCGGATCTCAAAGGTCATAAAGTGGCTTTTCAGAAAGGCTCCAGCTCGCACAACCTATTACTGCGCGCCCTGCAACAGGCCGGTCTGCAATTTAGTGATATCAAACCGGTATATCTGACACCAGCCGATGCCCGCGCGGCCTTCCAGCAACATGACGTTGATGCCTGGGCAATTTGGGATCCTTATTACTCGGCGGCAAAACTACAGGGCAATGTCCGCGTATTAATCGACGGCAGTACGCTGAATCAAACCGGTTCGTTTTATTTGGCACCGAAAAAATATACGGAGGCCAATCCGCAATTCATTCATCAGGTACTGGCGGTACTGACCGAGGCCAATGCGCTGGTCAAAACTGACCGTGCGCAGAGTATTCAGCTGCTTGCCAAAGCCATGGGCCTGCCGGACAACGTGATTGCCAGCTATCTGGATCACCTGCCGGACTCTCCTATTACGCCGGTAGATGAGCGCACGGAGAAAGCCCAGCAGGCAACGGCCGACCTGTTTTACAAGATCCATATCCTGCCAAAACCGGTTGAGATAAAAGATCGCATCTGGCGTGACCCCGCCGCGCAGTAATCGCTACCCACAATAACAGCCGCCGCTCATCAGAAGCGGCGGCAACGTACGAAGACAGAGGAGTAAATCACATGAGTCTGAACGTTTTCTGGTTTTTGCCCACCCACGGCGACGGTCGCTATCTTGGTACTAACAAAGATGCACGCACCGTTGATCTCAGCTATTTGCAACAGATTGCTCAGGCGGCGGACCGTCTCGGTTTTGGTGGCGTGCTGCTGCCCACAGGCCGCTCATGTGAAGACTCCTGGCTGGTTGCCGCCTCGCTGATTTCTGTTACCCAGAAGCTGAAATTTCTGGTGGCGCTGCGCCCGGGGATCATCTCCCCGACGCTGGCGGCCCGTCAGGCCGCGACGCTCGACAGACTTTCCGGTGGCCGCGCCCTGTTTAATCTCGTGACCGGCGGTGATCCGGCCGAGCTTGCCGCCGAAGGGTTGCATCTGAACCACAAAGAGCGCTACGAAGCCTCAGCGGAATTCACCCGCATCTGGCGGCGGGTGCTGGAAGGCGAAACAGTTGATTACGAAGGCAAACATATTCAGGTTAAAGGCGCCAACCTGATGCAAGCGCCGGTACAGCAGCCCCGCCCGCCGCTCTATTTTGGCGGGTCCTCTGACGAAGCACAGGATCTGGCCGCTGAGCAGGTGGAACTCTATCTGACCTGGGGCGAACCCCCGCATCTGGTGAAAGAGAAAATTGAACAGGTCCGCGCCAAAGCCGCTGCAAAAGGACGCAGCGTGCGTTTCGGTATTCGTCTGCACGTGATCGTGCGCGAAACTACAGAAGAAGCATGGCAGGCCGCCAACCGTCTGATTGCCCACGTCGACGATGAAACGATTCAGAAAGCACAGGCAGCTTTTGCCAAAACGGACTCCGTCGGCCAGCACCGCATGGCGGCCTTGCACGGTGGCAACCGGGACAAACTGGAAATCAGCCCCAACCTGTGGGCTGGTGTCGGCCTGGTGCGCAGCGGCGCAGGCACCGCGCTGGTCGGCGATGGTCCGACTGTCGCTGCCCGTATGCAGGAATATGCCGATCTGGGCATCGACACTTTTATCTTCTCCGGTTATCCGCATCTGGAGGAGGCCTACCGCGTCAGCGAGTTACTGTTCCCGCATCTGGATCTGGCGACAGCCGATCAGGACACCACGGTGAAACGCGCCATTGAAGCGCGCGGTGAGCTGGTGGCGCATGATTTTGCCCCTAAACGCGCTGCCGCTCAGCATTAAGGAGTCCGACATGCCTACATCGCAACGCTGGCTGGATCGGATACTGCCGTGGATTATACCGGTCGCCCTGATTGGCGGCTGGCAGCTGGCAGTCGAAGCCGGATGGCTCTCGAACCGTATTCTTCCCGCGCCGAGCGCGGTGGTAGAAGCCTTCTGGACGCTGGCGAAAAGCGGCGATCTGTGGCAAAACCTGAAGATCAGCACTTTCCGTGCCTTGGTGGGTTTCGCCATCGGCGGCAGTCTGGGCTTATTACTGGGTTTTATTACTGGTCTCTCCCGCTGGGGCGAACGGCTGCTGGACAGTTCGTTGCAGATGATGCGTAACATCCCCCATCTGGCGCTGATCCCGCTGGTGATTTTGTGGTTCGGTATCGACGAATCCGCCAAAATTTTCCTGGTGGCGCTTGGCACGCTGTTCCCCATCTATCTCAACACGTACCACGGCATTCGCAATATCGACCGCGGTTTGCTGGAAATGGCACGCAGCTACGGACTCTCCGGATTACCGCTGTTTGTACAGGTGGTGTTACCAGGTGCCCTGCCCTCCATTATGGTCGGCGTACGTTTCGCACTGGGCTTCATGTGGCTGACGCTGATCGTGGCGGAAACCATTTCCGCCAACTCCGGTATCGGCTATCTGGCGATGAATGCCCGTGAATTCCTGCAAACTGATGTGGTGGTGGTCGCCATTGTGCTGTACGCCATTCTCGGCAAACTGGCCGACCTGCTGGCCCGTGCGCTGGAGAGCGTCTGGCTGCGCTGGCACCCGGCTTACCAGAAGAAACAAGGAGACGCGGCATGAACAATACGACACGTATTCCTCAGGGCACGCCGGTTACTCTGGCGGGTATCAGTAAGAAATATGGCAACCGCACCGTCCTCAATGACATTAATCTGCGCATTTCTCCGGGACAGTTTGTGGCGGTGGTCGGCCGCAGCGGTTGTGGCAAAAGTACATTGTTGCGGCTGCTGGCCGGGCTGGAAAGCACCACACAGGGAGAGATGCTGAGCGGCAGTGCGCCGCTGAGCCACGTGCGCGATGATACACGGCTGATGTTTCAGGATGACCGCCTTCTGCCGTGGAAAAAGGTGATCGACAACGTAGGATTGGGCCTGAAAGGCCAGTGGCGCGAAGCTGCACAGGCCGCACTGGAAGAGGTCGGGCTGGCGGACCGTGCCAGCGACTGGCCTTCGGCGTTATCCGGCGGGCAAAAACAGCGCGTTGCGCTGGCCCGCGCACTGATCCATCGCCCGCGGTTATTATTGCTGGATGAGCCGCTGGGGGCGCTCGATGCCCTGACGCGCATCGAAATGCAGGGATTAATCGAACGTTTATGGCAGCAGCATGATTTTACCGTCTTGCTGGTCACGCATGACGTCAGCGAAGCCGTCACGGTCGCCGATCGGGTCATTCTGATTGAACAGGGTCAGGTTGGTCTGGATCTCCTGATTGATTTACCCCGCCCACGGCGCAAAGGTTCAGCCCATCTGGCAGAACTGGAGGCAGAAGTGCTGGAGCGCGTTCTGACGCCACAACCTTCCCAAACGGTTCAGCAGGAAACCAGGCGCGCACAGAGTTAGTCATAAAAAACCATTAAATCAGGATGTAAAAAGGGCGATGTTTCCATCGCCCTTTTATTTTGCCTGCAGCACACGTACTACTTATGCATCGAGTGCCTTACTGATTTTCTCGAACAGATCTCCGGACAGGTTCTCCAGCCCTTTCAACTGCTCAAGCGCACTGCGCATCAGCGCCTGACGGTTGACGTCATAGCGTTTCAGACGGATCAGCGGCTCAATCATTCGTGCTGCTACCTGCGGGTTACGGGTGTTCAGATCGGTGAGCATTTCCACCAGGAACTGATAACCGCTGCCATCCGCTGCATGAAATGCAGACGGATTCGTTGAGGCAAACGCGCCGATAAGCGATCGTACACGGTTCGGGTTACTCATGGTGAACGAACGGTGAGTCAGTAATGAACGGACTTTTTGCAGCACATCAGCAGATGGGCTGGAAGCCTGCAGGATGAACCACTTGTCCATCACCAGACCGTCCTGATGCCAGCGCTCATCATAAGCCGCCATCAGCGCTTCACGGCAAGGCAACTGCGCCGCAACGGCCGCTGACAGCGCCGCCAGAGAGTCGGTCATGTTGTCGGCCTGCTCGAACTGTGCACGTACAATTTGATCGGCCTGAGCAGCATCACCAAATGCCAGATAACGCAGACAGGTATTACGCAGTGCGCGTTTGCCGATGTCCGCATGCACGACGCGGTAAGCAGGCAGGCGATTCGCGTTATACACCGCGAGGAACTCATCCGCCATTTCGGTTGCCAGGCAGCGAGTAATGGCGGCATGTACCGCGCTGATTGCTTCCGGATCGATAATCTCGAACAGTTCAGCAATTTCGTTTTCAGATGGCAACGTCAGGATTTGCGCTGCGAGTGCAGGATCAATGGTTTCGTCCAGCAACACGGCGCGGAAGGCATCGGCCACGTGCAGCGGCAATGACAGCGGTTGTTTCTGCTGATGACGCGCCACGTTCAGTTTGATGTAAATTGCCAGCAGGCTTTGCGCTGAGTCCCAGCGTGAGAAGTCATTGCGTGCATGCTTCATCAGGAAGGTCAGCTGATGGTCACCATATTTGTAATCGAGCTTAACGGGTGCAGAGAATTCACGCAGCAAAGACGGCACCGGCTGATATTCCACATCTTCAAAGATGAAGGTCTGCTCGGCTTCGGTCACGTTCAGCACGTTACTGACGATGATGCCGTTTTGCTTAAGAGGGATCACATTGCCCTGCGGATCGTAGAGTTCGATATCCAGTGGAATATGCAACGGCAGCTTTTCAGCCTGGTCAGCCGTCGGTGGCGTTTTCTGGCTGACCGTTAACGTATATTGCTGTTTTTCTACGTCATAGTCGTCACGTACGGTCAGAATTGGCGTGCCAGACTGGCTGTACCAGCGGCGGAACAGAGACAGGTCAACGTTCGACGCATCTTCCATTGCCTGCACAAAATCATCACAGGTCGCTGCACTGCCATCGTGACGTTCGAAATAGAGCTGAATCCCGGCCTGGAATTTCTCTTCACCCAGCAAGGTGTGCAGCATACGGATCACTTCTGAACCCTTTTCGTACACCGTCAGGGTGTAGAAGTTGTTCATTTCGATCACTTTTTCAGGACGGATCGGGTGCGCCATCGGGCTCGCGTCTTCGGCAAACTGGGCGGAACGCATGATGCGCACATTATCAATACGGTTCACCGAACGAGAACCCAGATCAGAACTGAACTCCTGATCACGGAAGACGGTCAGGCCCTCTTTCAGGCTCAGCTGGAACCAGTCGCGGCAGGTCACGCGGTTACCGGTCCAGTTATGGAAATATTCGTGGCCGATCACGGCTTCAATGCCGAGATAATCTTTATCCGTCGCCGTCTCCGCTTTTGCCAGTACATATTTGGAGTTAAAGACGTTCAGGCCTTTGTTTTCCATCGCGCCCATGTTGAAGAAATCAACGGCAACGATCATGAAGATATCGAGGTCATATTCCAGGTTAAAGCGGGTTTCATCCCACTTCATCGACTGTTTCAGTGACTCCATCGCCCAGTCGGCACGGTCAAGGTTACCGCGGTCAACAAACAGCTCCAGCGCCACATCGCGGCCTGAACGGGTTTTGAAACTATCACGCAGCACGTCAAAATCACCGGCCACCAGCGCAAACAGATAGCAAGGTTTTGGGAACGGATCCTGCCACTTAATCCAGTGTTTACCGCCTTCCAGTTCGCCGGAATCAATACGGTTACCGTTGGACAGCAGGTACGGATAACGCGCTTTGTCGGCCACGATGCGGGTCGAGAAGCGCGCCAGCACGTCCGGGCGATCCAGATAATAGGTGATGTGCTGGAAACCTTCAGCTTCACACTGGGTACACAGCGCTTCACCAGAGAGATACAGCCCTTCCAGCGCGCTGTTTTTGGCCGGGTGGATTTCGTTGACGATACTGAGCTCGAAGGCTTCCGGCAGACGGTCAATCACCAGAGTTTTCTCAGTAACCTGATAACTCGGCCAATCTTGCCCGTTCACTTTCAAACTGATTAACGTCAGATCTTCGCCATTAAGCACCAGCGAAGCGCCTTCTGCACCCTGGCGTTTAATCTGGCTGACAGCGGTAACTACCGTCGTTTGTGCATCGAGTTCAAAATTGAGGTCGATATCGGTAATGGTGTAGTCCGGTGCACGGTAATCGTGACGGAACTTGGCTTGTGGCAGTTGAGTCATAAAAAACCTTTTAACGTTTTCGTTAGTGACGAGGTCTGTTGTTGATCGTTACTTGTCTGAGTGCTCCGGCAGGAGAAACGTCAGCGTCTGATAAAGCTTTCCTGAACTTTACCACAGGCACTTAAAATTCCCAGATTGTTGCCAACTTGTGAGTCTGTTAGGCCACGTTTTGCGCAACACGGACATGTATCACGGTTCTGTATGCCCGGGCTGTACATTTTGGATTCGGGAGTAAGGTAGTTTTTTATGCTTAATTTTCGTTAATGCGTCATGAATTCAAAATTTAAATCCGCAGGCTAATCATTAGCATGATTGTTAATGCTATGTAACATTGAGGCTATAAAAAAATGAGCAACACCTGTGCGTCTGGGATGAATGTAAAAGATAACAAACCAATAAATAACAATACATTATCAGCAAGAATTGATTCACTCCCGACCTCAGCAGGTCTGTGGCGATTTATAGTTTTGCTATCACTGGGCGGATTTTTCGAGCTTTACGATCTTTTTCAGACGGGCTATATCAGTTCAGGTTTACTGGCCGAAAACATATTTCATCTCGGTGCGGCTGGAATTTTCGGCATATCCGATCAGGCAGCGTTCGCTTCCGCCACATTTTTCGGTCTTTTTTTAGGGGCCAGCTTGCTGACACCGTATGCCGACCGCTTTGGTCGCCGCATTACATTCATGTTTGCGCTGGCATGGTATGGCTGTTTTTCACTGCTGATGGCCTTTCAGAACCACGCCGAAGGCGTCATTTTTTGCCGTTTTCTGGTGGGGGTGGGTCTTGGGCTTGAACTGGTCACCATCGATACTTACCTGACCGAATGGGTACCGACACATCTGCGCAGCCGGGCTTTTGCCTTCGCTTTCTTTATCCAGTTTCTTTCGGTTCCCGCCGTTGCACTCATGTCATGGTGGCTGGTGCCGCAAACCTTCTTTGGTTTAACCGGCTGGCGCTATGTAGTGATTGCCGGAGCGCTCTGTTCGTTAGTGATCTGGTTAGTAAGAAAAAATCTGCCGGAATCTGCACGCTGGCTGGCGCAACAAGGTCGCTACGAAGAAGCGCACCATGTGGTGAGTTCGATGGAAAAGCGTTGTGGCGTTGCGGTCAGCCCGGCCTATTCGCAGGCTGATGTTGCAGTTGAACTTCCACGCAAAGGCACATTTAAAGAGATCTGGTCCGAAGAATACCGTTCACGCACCCTGATGCTGATGACCATGAACTTTTTTCAGGCGATCGGCTTTTTTGGTTTCGGAAACTGGCTGCCCGCGCTGCTTTCAGGTAAAGGGACAAGCGTAACCCACAGTTTGCTGTACGCTTTCTTTATCACACTGGCCTATCCGCTCGGTTCACTGATTTGCAGCCGCTACGCGGACAAAATAGAGAACAAATGGCAGATTGTCCTCTCGTCACTCATGACGGTCGTCTTCGGCACTCTGTTCGCTTTCCAGACCAGCGCCATCATGTTGATTATCTGTGGCTTCCTCATTACTTACTCTAATGCCTGGCTGACCTACAGTTATCATGCCTATCAGACCGAGATTTTCCCCACGCACATTCGCGCACGCGCCGTCGGTTTCTGCTATTCATTCAGCCGCCTGTCTACCGTCTTTAGCAGCATCATGATTGGCTTTATTTTGCAGTACGCCGGCACACAAGGGGTGATCGCCTTTATCGTCTTCAGCATGTTAGTGGTCATGTTGGTTATCGGCCTGTTTGGCCCCAAAACCCGTGGTATCAATCTGGAAAACATTTAGACCTGCCAACCGGGCGCAAGAGCGCGCGTCCGGCCCTTTCATGTTGCGTAAATGTGAACCCATACCGCATTTCATCTTGCAAAAGAGTTAACACAAAGAGCCTTTGTGTCGCTTTGCGCACATTTAATCCTAGACCCCTCGCCGACAATTATGATGTGATGAGGGTTCTTTCGCAGGATATTACGGTATACTTCACAGACTTTGCTGTTTTATCCAGAATGCTTTTTTATCTGGAATGGTTGGATCAATGCGAATGACCTTTATCAATAATGTACAGGTTTTTGCCAGCCAACCTTTTCTGACGAGGATGCTGTAAACGCGCTATGACTCCATACGCCTCCCCGATTTTGACTTCGCTGTTAGATACCGATGCCTACAAGCTTCACATGCAGCAAGCGGTCTTCCATCGCTACCATAATATTAGCGTGGTGGCTGAGTTCCGCTGCCGTGGCGACGAGCTACTGGGCGAATATGCCAGCGAAATTCGCCAGCAAATCGAGATGATGAGCCAGCTGGCTCTGACAGACGATGAGTTCGCTTATCTCTCCGGTCTGCCGTTTTTCAGCGCCGATTACCTCAACTGGCTGAAGACTTTCCGCTATAACCCTGAACACGTTGTCGTCTCTAACCGAGACGGCCATTTGCACGTGCGTATTTCCGGGCCCTGGCGCGAAGTGATCATGTGGGAAGTGCCGCTACTGGCCGTGATCAGTGAAGTGGTGCACCGCAGCCGTTCTCCGCAGGTTTCCGCGCAGATGGCGGTCGAGCAGTTGCGCAAAAACCTGGCGCGTTTTAAAGAAGAAGCGGCGGATATCGATATTTCCCGCTTCCGCCTGATGGACTTCGGTACACGCCGCCGTTTCTCCGGTGAAGTACAGCAGGCGATTGTCAGCACGCTGAAAGCAGAATTCCCTTACCTGGTCGGCACCAGCAACTATGATGTTGCCCATAAATTGCAGCTTTCGCCGGTGGGAACACAGGCGCATGAATGGTTCCAGGCGCATCAGCAAATCAGCCCGGTTTTAGCCAACAGCCAGCGGGCCGCCTTGCAGGCATGGCTGGACGAATACCCCGATCAGTTAGGTATCGCCCTGACCGACTGCATTACGATGGATGCTTTCCTGCGGGATTTTGGCCCGAAATTTGCCAACGCTTATGACGGTTTGCGTCATGATTCCGGGGACCCGGTTGAATGGGGCGAAAAAGCCATCGCGCATTATCAGAAGCTGGGTATAGACCCGATGAGCAAAACTCTGGTCTTCTCAGACAATCTGGATCTGGACAAAGCGCTGCACCTGTATCGCCATTTCCACACCCGAGTGAATCTGGTGTTCGGCATTGGTACGCGTCTGACCTGCAATATTCCGGGGGTCAAACCGCTGAATATTGTGATCAAGCTGGTGCAGTGCAACGGTAAACCGGTGGCGAAATTGTCTGACAGCCCGGGTAAAACCATTTGTCAGGATAAGGCCTTCGTCAAAGCGCTGCGAAAAGCCTTTGACCTGCCGCTGGTCAAGAAAGCGTCCTGAATCTGACGTCTGTGGTGGTGAACACCGCAGACGTTTATTCCCTCCCCTTATTTGCCCCTTAGCCTTTTTCTTCCTTTATATAGATGTTATTCATATTAACGCTCTGCTTATCCGCCAGAACGATGTTAAATGCATGATCAGGCGCGGCTGATATAAATGTTGTCCGGAGGCAGTGATTTCTGCTTGTGTCCTGAGAAAGGCTAAGTAACATAGCAAAATCCCTTTTTGTGGGTGTCCGTTAGTTCTCAATCAACATCTGAATATATAAGAAAGAGAGAAATCTATGAGCGTTGTGCCTGTAGTCGACGTACTGCAAGGCCGTGCTGCGGTTGACAGTGAAGTCACCGTACGCGGTTGGGTGCGTACCCGGAGAGATTCTAAAGCTGGTATCTCCTTCATCGCCGTTTATGACGGCTCCTGCTTTAATCCGTTACAGGCCGTTGTGAATAATTCTCTTCCCAATTATCAGGATGAGGTTCTGCGCCTGACCACCGGTTGTTCTATTGAAGTAACCGGTACGGTTGTCGCCTCGCCAGGCGAAGGCCAGAGTTTTGAGCTGCAAGCGACAGCCATCAAAGTCGTGGGTTGGGTTGATGATCCGGATACCTATCCGATGGCAGCAAAACGTCACTCTATCGAATATCTGCGTGAAGTCGCTCACCTGCGCCCGCGAACCAATCTGATCGGTGCAGTTGCACGTGTGCGTAACACTCTGTCACAGGCGATCCACCGTTTCTATCATGAAAACGGCTACTTCTGGGTATCGACACCGCTTATCACGGCGTCTGATACCGAAGGCGCTGGTGAGATGTTCCGCGTATCGACGCTGGACTTCCAGAACTTGCCGCGTACTGATAAAGGCGAAGTGGATTTCAGCGAAGACTTCTTTGGTAAAGAAGCTTTCCTGACCGTTTCTGGTCAGCTAAACGGTGAAACCTATGCGTGCGCACTTTCTAAAGTGTACACCTTCGGCCCGACCTTCCGCGCAGAAAACTCCCACACCAGCCGCCATTTAGCTGAATTCTGGATGGTCGAACCGGAAGTGGCGTTTGCTACTCTGGACGATATCGCCGCACTGGCTGAAAGCATGTTGAAATATGTTTTCCAGGCTGTTCTGGACGAAAGAGCAGACGATATGGCGTTTTTTGCCGAGCGCGTAGACAAAGATGCTGTTTCCCGCCTGCAGCGTTTTGTAACATCAGATTTCGCCCAGGTAGACTATACCGATGCAGTAGAAATACTGATGAATTGCGGACAGACATTCGAAAACCCTGTGTCCTGGGGCGTCGATTTATCTTCTGAGCACGAACGATATCTCGCAGAGCAGCATTTTAAAGCGCCAGTCGTTGTCAAAAACTATCCTAAAGATATCAAAGCATTCTATATGCGTATGAATGATGACGGGAAAACTGTCGCCGCTATGGACGTGCTGGCACCGGGGATTGGTGAGATTATCGGGGGTTCTCAACGTGAAGAGCGCCTGGATGTTCTGGATGCGCGCCTGGAAGAAATGGGCCTGAATAAAGAAGATTACTGGTGGTATCGCGACCTTCGCCGCTACGGCACCGTGCCGCACTCAGGTTTCGGCTTAGGCTTCGAACGTCTGGTCGCTTATGTGACCGGTGTGCAAAACGTGCGGGACGTCATCCCGTTCCCACGTACACCACGTAACGCAACCTTCTAATTAACTAAAATATTTTATCAATAACATTTTAGTTACAAAACTAAGGCCAGCTCAGCTGGCCTTAGTCATTTTTAAAGGTAGATCCCTGTCACAAAGTTCCGTTGAAATTACATTTTGTAATACATTCTTTCTCACTGAAACAAGTTTAGGAGTTTGGTAGCATTTTCGATGTAGATTAAGCAGCCCTCGGATGGAACACTGCGTTCAGACACAGGAGACACCAAACTCTCAACAATAGTTCCCTAAAGAATTATTGACGGCAGTGGCAGGTGTCCAAATAAAACCAATGAGGGTAATAATAAATGATGAAGCGCAATATTCTTGCAGTAGTAATCCCAGCTCTGTTGGCTGCTGGTGCAGCAAACGCAGCTGAAGTTTATAACAAAGACGGCAACAAACTGGACCTGTACGGTAAAGTTGACGCACGTCACCAGTTCTCTGACGACAATGGCAGCGATGGTGACCAGACTTACGTTCGTTTCGGCTTCAAAGGCGAAACTCAAATTTCTGACCAACTGACCGGTTACGGCCAGTGGGAATACAACGTTCAGGCTAACCACGCTGAAGCACAGGGTGACGCAGGCAACAAAACTCGTCTGGGCTTCGCTGGTCTGAAATTCGGCGACTGGGGTTCATTCGACTACGGTCGTAACTACGGCGTGATCTACGACGTAATGTCTTATACTGACCAATTGCCAGTATTCGGTGATGACACCATGTACCAAACCAACGACAACTTCATGGTTGGTCGTTCAAATGGTCTGGCTACTTACCGTAACAGCAACTTCTTCGGTCTGGTTGATGGCCTGAGCTTCGCTCTCCAGTATCAGGGCAAAAACGAGAACGACCGTAATACAGAAATCGGCGGCAACGTTCCAAACAGCTCTATCATCACCCAAAACGGTGACGGCGTTGGTACCTCTGTTGCTTATGCACTCGGCAACTCAGGTGTTAGCCTGACTGGTGCTTACGCTAACTCTAACCGTACTGTTGACCAGAAAACTCAGGCCAACAGCGCTAACGGTAACAAAGCTGAGCAGTATGCATTTGGTGCGAAATACGACGCTAACAATGTATACCTGGCAACCTTCTACGGTGAATCCCGTAACACTACCGCTTACGGTGGTGACAACCAAGTTGCTAACAAAACTCAGAACTTCGAAGTTGTCGCTCAGTACCAGTTCGATTTCGGTCTGCGCCCATCTATCGCTTACCTGCAATCTAAAGGTAAGGACCTGAACTCCGTTACCGGCAATGGCGCTACCTACGGCGGCGGCGATGCTGACCTGGTTAAATACATCGAAGTGGGTACCTACTACTACTTCAACAAAAACATGTCCACCTATGTTGACTACAAAATCAACCTGCTGGACGACAACGACTACACCAAAGCTGCCGGTACAAGCACCGACAACGTTGTTGGCGTTGGCTTGCAATACCAGTTCTAATTTCGCTTAAACGATGCACTTTCGGGTGCATCCTGAGTGAACTGAAAGGCAGGGCTTCGGCTCTGCCTTTTGCTTTTTAAGACTTCCCACTCTTTTGCATTATCAAAATAATTAATCTCGAAGCCCGCTTCACAACTCCGCTTTCTTTTTACCGCAAACGGTTGGCAAACCGACTTTCAGGCGGTAACCTGATGCCCTCTTTCTGCTAAATATCAGGCCATGGAAGTCTTCTCTATGTTTGAAAAAATCACTGCTGCACCTGCTGATCCTATTCTCGGTCTTTCCGATCTTTTTCGTGCTGACCCTCGCCAGGATAAAATCAATCTTGGGATTGGTGTTTATAAAGATGAAACGGGCAAAACGCCGGTTCTGACCAGCGTGAAAAAAGCTGAGCAATTTTTGCTGGAAAACGAAACGACCAAGACTTACCTGAGCATTGATGGGCTGCCTGATTTTGCACGTTGTACTCAGGAGCTGCTGTTCGGGAAAGACAGCGCTATCATCGCAGACAAGCGTGCACGTACGGCACAGACGCCAGGTGGTACAGGCGGCCTGCGTATCGCAGCAGATTTTATCGCAACCCAGACCAGCGCTAAGCGAGTATGGGTGAGTAATCCAAGCTGGCCTAACCATAAAGGCGTATTCAACGCCTCTGGTCTGGAAGTTGTGGAATACAATTACTACGACGCAGCAAACCACGCGCTGGACTTCGATGGCATGGTGAAAAGCCTGAGCGAAGCACAGGCCGGTGACGTTGTGCTGTTCCACGGCTGCTGTCATAACCCGACCGGTATCGATCCTACCGAAGCGCAGTGGGCGAAGCTGGCAGATCTATCTGTCGCTAAAGGCTGGTTACCGATGTTTGACTTTGCTTATCAGGGCTTTGCTAAAGGCCTGGAAGAAGATGCACAGGGTCTGCGTATCTTTGCAGCCAAACATGCGGAATTCCTGGTTGCCAGTTCTTACTCGAAGAACTTTGGCCTGTACAACGAACGCGTAGGCGCCTGTACTATCGTAGCAGCGGATGCCGAAACAGCTGATCGCGCTTTCAGCCAGGTTAAATCTGTTATCCGTGCCAACTACTCCAATCCTCCGTCTCATGGTGCTGCAGTTGTCGCCACGATTCTGGGTAACGAAGCACTGCGTGCAATTTGGGAACAAGAACTGAGTGACATGCGTCAGCGTATTCACCGTATGCGTCAGTTGTTTGTCACCACCTTGCAGGAAAAAGGGGCGCAGCAGGATTTCAGTTTCATCATTAATCAGAACGGCATGTTCTCATTCAGCGGGCTGACCAAAGATCAGGTTCTGCGTCTGCGCGATGAATTCGGTGTGTACGCGGTTAACTCGGGTCGTATTAACGTTGCCGGCATTACCCTAGATAACATGGCTCCGCTTTGCGAAGCCATCGTCGCCGTTCTGTAATCAATTTATAAAGACGTAAAAAAAACCAGTCAGGTAACCTGACTGGTTTTTTCATTTGTCGCGTTCTGTATTTAGAAGAGCAACTTACCAGACCGGTAGTTCATCTTGTAAAAACGGATTGGTTTTACGCTCATGTCCGATATCTGACATCGGCCCATGACCCGGAATGAATGCCATATCATCACCGAGCGGTAACAGCTTGGTTTTGATGGAATGAATCAATGCCTGATGGTCGCCACGCGGAAAATCACTGCGGCCAACGCCACCACGGAAGATAACGTCACCGGACACAGCCAGACGACTCTTCTCATTAATAAAGACGATGTGTCCCGGCGTGTGACCGGGGCAATGCAGAATGGTAAGACACTCCTCACCCACGCTGACTTCATCGCCCTCTTCCAGCCAGGTATCCGGCGTCAGCGGCGCGCAATCTTCTAAGCCAAACATCCGGCTCTGTGTTGGCAGGGATTCCAGCAGGAACAGGTCTTCTTTCTGGGGGCCGATAATCGGCACATTAAAATGTTTGGCAACGCTTGCTGCCGCACCAACGTGGTCCAGATGACCATGCGTAAGCAATATCTGGTTCACCGTAACGCCAAGAGCAGCCACTTCAGCGATGATTTTTTCAGCTTCGCCACCGGGATCAACGATCGCCGCCTGGAGGGTTTTGCTGCACCAGATAACAGAGCAATTTTGGCTGAACGCCGTGACAGGAATAAGATGGTATTTCATAAGGCTCCACAGCGGTTTATCCCGCAAAGGATAAACCGCAAATTACGCACATCACCAGGTTCTTGCCGGACCCGTGTCGATATGCACAAAGTTACTTCGTGGATAATATCCTACACCACCCATCTTCATTTTTAACGCGGCTTTGCGGATATTGCTTAACTCAATGCCTTCGATGTGAAAATCCATCGCCTGGCCTTTGGTGTGATAACTGTCTTTGGCAACACCGTTGCCAGGTCTGCGCATGCTGTTATTGGTCGCCAGCGTCCGGTAACCTGAGATCAGCTGAACCGGCTTATTGGTTGCCAGCATGATTTGCAGGCGGTAAAGATGATCGAAAAGTGCCGGATCGATACTCTTTACCTTCTCTGCCCGATAGTCTCTGAACAGATGATTCAATCTGGCCAACTCATCCTTGTTGTAACGCTTTCCATCAAAAAACTCTGTTTTAAGGGTTTCACCGGTATTTAAGTTATTAACCACTAAAATACGCGGGCGAGGTGTGGAAAGAGTGGCAAAAGCACGTCCCGGAAGGAGTGCGATACCCATAGCGGCGCTGCCAAGTGCCAGCCATTTACGGCGATGTTTGTCGATTTGATCCATGAACAGTGTACTACCCGATAAGAGAGTCAAAAATAGGTACAAATGTTGTACCGTTCCGAACCTTAGCTGCCTTATTTCAGTGAGTCAACCCACCTATAAAGCAAAACGGGCATGCCATTACGGCCACGCCCGTTATCAGGCCAAATATTCTGACCGCTATCATTTTAGTTTTACTGCATTTATTGCAGCAAAAGTTGGGCTTTCGACAAAATTTGAGCGCCAGATCGCACTGGCGAGTCGTAATTGTAAATATCTGTACGGAACTGCGGCTTACCATCTTCAGCGACCCAGGCTGTCAGATAAAACAGTTTTACCGGTATGTGATGACGAATGGGTACAAATGTCGTACTTCCGCCTTGTAGCGTGGATGAGATCCGCGTGTCATTCCAACCAGCATCTTGCAATAGCATATTGGCCAGTTCAGAGGCTTTATTAACACGGACACAACCAGAACTCAGCGCGCGGATGTCTTTTTGGAATAACCCGTGATTTGGCGTGTCATGCAGATAAATCGCATCCGAGCTTGGCATATTGAATTTGTAGCGACCAAGTGAGTTGCTCGCACCCGGTGCCTGACGGATCCGGTAAGGGAAATGGTTTGGTGTCACCACGCTCCAGTCGATCATCGAAGGGTCAACGACCTCTGCATCATTATTCCATCCAGCCAGCACCGTATAACCATGCTTCTGGAAATACCCACTATCACGCATCGCTTTCGGCACAATATCTTCACGCACCAGCGTTGTTGGAACATTCCACGGCGGGTTCACGACCACGTTATTGAGCGCACTGCTCATCAGCGGCGTTTTACGGCTAGGACGACCGACGATCACCCGTGACGTCAACACCTCACTGCCATTGAGATAATAGGTTAGTTGGTAATTTGGAATATTCACCATGATGCCGGTATTGACGTTACCCGGCAGAATACGCAGACGTTGAATATTCAGGGCAAACAAGGTGGCGCGCAGACGAGGAGAAGCATTCAGCCACTCACGGGTACGCATACCAATGACGCCATCAGGCTCAAGCCCCTGCCACTTCTGAAAGCGTTTCACGGCTTCAACCAGCTCAGGTGAGTAAACATTATCTGTCACCGCCACAGGTACTGCTGCCGCAGACTGACCGGTGGTTTCAACACTAGGAAGTACGTCCGTCACCGACGTCGCGGCAGGGCTGACAACCGGCGATGCTGGCGCGGATTTATCCGCCGACTCATCAACCGACAAATCATCGTTAGCCGCGGCTCCCGGACCATCTTTAGCAATCGTTTCATCCGTGGGCTGCGGTGATTTCGCTTCAGCCGGAACCGCATTCATCATGCCACTACGGTTTAAAATCTCGCGTAACGCCGGGATATCATCACTGATCTGTCCGGGACGCAGACTGGATGCATTCGTCACCTGAGGCCATGGACGGTTATCAGCCAGCATGGCTTTTAGCGCCGTATGCATTTTTGGATATAAAGGATGCTGAGGCTCCAGTGTCGCCATATATCCGGCAGTGGTGCCTTTACGCAGGGCCAGTTGCCACTGATTTATCACTGTCAGCGGTGGCGTGGTCATCTTGTAAGGTTTTTCACTGTACAGCCAGTTGTCGCCATTGGCTTCGACACCGCTGACAAATTGCAAATACCCCAGCATGGCATCCGACAAAACGATATCACGCGCCATTCCGGTGACCTGCGGATCGGTCAGCCATTTCACCCATTGCGTAAATTGTGGCTGCACACCTGAAATAGCCAACTCCGCGAGTTGTTGCTGGAATTGGTGAACCGCGTCCCTGTCCTGCCACATAGGTTGCATGTGATTTGCAGCATATAGCGTCGCAAGAGAAGAGATATAAAGAGGTTTTACATTTGCCGGCAGCTCAGCCTGCAACTGGCTAAGGCTCTGCACACTGGAGAGCGTCGCGGAGCGAACGGGCAGCGTTGGTACCGCTGCAAATGCCGCACTAACAGGCGCCAGCCCCATAGCAATAAGACAGCTGGCGACCAGAAATCTGAGAGACCCTTGACCCATAAACATCATCCCTTGCCTCCCGTTTCAATGCCCAAATTACCGTGGTCGAATTTAAGCAAACAACTCATCGTTTAAGTATAAAAGAGAATTCCATTTTTGCGCGGGATCTCAACACAATAGCGCCCCGCTAGCTGAGAAGACTCTATGCTAGCAGAGACGTTTAATAAAGCATTGTCAGTGGGATTCTTACCTCACCCAACATAAGTGATGTTTATTTGCGCAAAAAATAACTGTCGTCCGAGGACGACTTAAGCAAAGGCCATCGAAAAAGCAGATGGCTGTATTTACTAGGCTACCGAGAGCTTGTAAGTAACCCACCAAAACGGCCCATTCACTTTTAGAGATCTTCCGACATATTGATTATATCCCCTGAGGAGATCGCTATGCGTAAGATCCGATTCACCGAGCACCAGATCATCGCCGTTCTGAAGTCTGTCGAAGCCGGACGCACCGTCAAAGATGTTTGCCGCGAGGCCGCTATTTCCGAAGCCAGCTACTACAACTGGAAGTCGAAATATGGCGGAATGGAAGCCGCTGATATCAAAAAGATCAAAGATCTTGACTACGAGAATCGTCGTCTGAAGCAGATGTTTGCCGATCTGAGTCTGGAATGCCGGGCGCTTAAAGACGTCATCGAAAAAAACTTTAAAACCAGCGATAAAGCGTGAGCTCGTTAGCTATCTAACCACGCAGTTTACGATGAGCATACGCCAGGCATGCAGGACGTTATCGCTGAGCAGGACGGTGGTTCGTTATCAACCGGGTACGCGACGTGATGAACCGGTGATCCAGAGGCTGACCGAGGCGACTGAACGCTATCCCCGCTACGGATTTAAGAAGCTTTTTCAGGTGCTTCGCAGGCAGGGGCACGTCTGGAACCACAAGCGCGTACACCGGATTTACTGTCTGTTGAAACTGAATTTTCAGTCGTAAGGGTAAACAACGCCTGCCGGTGCGCAATCCGGCTCCGCTGGCAACGCCGGAAGCACTCAACCAAAGTTGGTCGATTGATTTTATGCACGACGCGCTGACATGTGGCCGACGTTTTCGGACTTTCAACGTCGTTGATGATTTTAACCCTGAAGCTCTGGCGATCGAAATTGACCTGAATATCCCGGCGCAGCGGGTTGTGCGGGTGCTAGACAGAATAGTAGCAAACCGTGGATATCCACTGAAGATGCGGATGGATAACGGGCTGGAACTGATATCACTGGCACTGGCACAATGGGCTGAAGAGCATGGCGTGATGCTGGAATTTATCAAGCCGGGTAAGCCAACACAGAACGTGTTTATAGAACGGTTTAACCGAACACACCGGACCGAAATACTGGATTTTTATCTGTTCAGAACGCTGAAGGAAGCACGGGAAATAACGGAGCGCTGGTTGAATGAATACAACAGTGAGCGGCCTCATGAATCCCTGAGTAATCTGACGCCGGAAGAATATCGGCTGATGGCTGAGAAACCGGAAATTTCAAAAAGTGCCTGGAACTAAAGCTGGGATACTTACACCCGGAGAGGAACATGCAACTGCATTAAAACCGACATACAAAGCGAGCAGGCGTGGCGGGGATAGCATTCTCGCAAGGGGGGTTGCAGGCATTAATTCCTGCGTCTAAGCATGCCGTTGAGCAGCTGTCTGGTTTCGCCCCAACAAGATGAGTCCGTAGAGTTACGCTGCGTGTGGCACCGTTGATGAGCTATGAGGGCCAGACTAGAAAACGGCCATCTGAATATGCTGGTGGCCTTATCTTATCCGATTAATTAGGCTATATGTTGTAACTGCTCTGGAGCTAGTGCCAAGGAACCAATTGTTCGACCTTGTTGATCGCAGAATTCAACCTCATAAGCTAATGTCGGCGATCTAAAAACTTCAATAACCGCACCTGTCATGCCCCTAGTTAATCCCGCATGAGGAATATCAACGCCTAATACAACAACATCAAATAGTGAAAACTCCATCAAATGTGTCATCGCGTTAACTTTAAACAGCGATATTGCGCTTTGCTTGTTCTACAAATGCATGGAATTCATTGAAATCGAAACTCCATATTCTGCTCGGTTCTGGACATGGAAAAATCTCAATTCGTAAGCCAATGTCAGGTTCATTCGACACTTCAGCGACCTGGACAGAACCTGAGTAAATTTCGTAAACAACATTTTCTCTATCCGGTACGCTAGCCAGTTGTGCGGTCAATTTGTTCATTTTGGTGGCTCCAAGAATCCTATTAGCTTCCCTTGTAGGTCATAGCGTAAGCCTCGACCATCCCGATAATATCAGTGACCTGACCAAAGCGGCCAGTATTGTTCTGCAGAATAGTTTTACCCGCATCATTTAAAATATTGTCTACTATGCCCTGTCCCTGCTCGTTTATGGCTACTGTATTACCCTTTACTGGCGGGAATATACTACCTATACGATTACCATGTTTTTGAAGAGCACGCCCAGCTTGGGTCAAATCACCTTTATCCAGTAATTTGGCACTATCGGATAGCTGCTCAATTGTGAAACCGCCAATCTTTTGTGGTTGCGCGAGCTTACCTAACTGACCAATTTCACTTGCTACACCTAACCGCCCAAGCCCCAGTCCGGCGGCGGCTGAGACAATTGCAATCGCCGATCCGGCAGTAGTCTCATTCAATACCTGATCATAGCCCGCTGGAGCATCCCCACCGAGTTGCTGCGCGGTTTTGGCATAATCTGCAATGTTGCCATTGTAAACGCCTCCTGCTGCAAGCAAGCGCCCAGCGGCTTTGCTGTTAAGCGTTTTCGTTGTTTGCGCGTGTTGTTCAGGTGAAACACAAGAGTTGCCGTATTGCTCTCGCTGAGTCGGCGCAGCTTTGACCCCGTTTCTTTTGGCGACGACGTATTCATAAGCATTCATCACCTGGCGGATATACCATTCGTGATACACATCAGACCGATCACAAACTAAATCGCCATTTTCATCGACCCGAAAAGGATTGTCATACCTGTGCCATTGTGCCCACGGGTCAACCCCAATAAGCCAGCCTAGTTCGAGATCATATTTTACTTCAACATAAATAGGGTCGGCATACCCCGCCTGAGCGCGTTGCCACGTTGGGTGGCGCGAGCACAATCATTCAGGCACATTAAACGGCTTGAAACTGGATCTGTAATTCCGGTTATCAAGGTCGTAATGTGTTTTCGATTGTTCTAAAGCGTGTTGGGGTGAACAGATATAGGAAAATTCTTCGGGTTTTAGCTCCCGTTCGATGTCACGGCCTCGGTAGAGTGTAAACATGATGCACCTGCTAATCCTTGGGGTTTGTTGATCAAGCAGCCATCATATTCCCATTCTTTACTTAACCAAAATTATTGATCTCATGTGCTGTGATAACAGTTGGTTAGCATTGAAATTTCTGATGTGACCAAAACGCCAATATTTCGACGGTTTGGTCAGACAGCGCTTACTCAGTAAAGCGGATCACCTCCTGCCGACCCACTCGTTTACCCGAACCTCTCAAGCCCGCGAAAGCAGGTTTCTGCTTTATTGCGGCCATGAAAAAGCCCCGCAAGCGGGGCTGATTTTGTCTCAATTTGGTCAATGTGTGGACACCGATAGGAATAAATCCTTTTATTTCACACTACTACGTCATTTCAATAGTCGTCCGAGGACGACTAAAGCAAAGGCCATCGAAAAGACTGAGCGCGATGGCAGGCAACAGGCCGGAGGATTTCGGTTAATGCCTTACATCGGCCTATATTGCATAGACCTATTCTAATCTGCTAGAAATGTTCTAAATCCCTGCATTACTAAGATAATTTATGACTACCGAATATAGCTTTATTCCAACCGTGCCTTCTGCCGATGATTTCTGTCATTTACGCCAAATTTCCGGCATGTCCCCTCGCCCGCTTGAAGCAGTTATAAAAGCCTTACCTGCCAGTTGCTATGGCATGCATATCGTCTGTGAAGGGAAATCAGTCGGGATGGGGCGCATCATCGGCGACGGTATTATGACTTTCCAAATCGTCGATATTGCAGTTGACCCGGCGCATCAGGGAAAGGGACTCGGAAGGAAAATAATGGAGTCCATCATGGCCTGGCTGGATCGTAACGCTGCCAAAGGCGCTTACATTTCGCTGATAGCCGATGTGCCTGAACTGTATGCCAAATTCGGTTTTGTGAATGTTCGGCCTGCGAGTGAAGGGATGGCAATAGTCTGGAAATAAAGCGTTATTGGGTTGTATGGCAAAGTGCTGCAATATGAGATGTGTGATTTCCTAAATAATCTGTATTGACGAGGAAACCCGCGAAAGCGGTTTTTTGCTTTACTGCGACCATGAAAAAGCCCCGCAAGCGGGGCTGATTTGTCTCAATGTAGTCAACGCGCGGACATCGACTGAAGTAAGTCCTTTTACTTCATGTTACTGCGTGATTTTACAACCCAAAATCAGGAGTTTTCCGCTTCTGCATTGGCAATCGCGGGTTGCTCAGCGGCGAAACCACGTAAACCGACGACGTGAACGTGTTCGTGGTTGTTGAACACTTTACGGACCAGTTTATAGGTGGTGCCTTTCTCAGGACTGATGTTTTCCGGTGCGGCGATGATCAGTTGCATCTGCAAGCGGTCGCAGAGTTCGAACAGCGTGGCGATAGATTTTGCATCCAGACGCGCGGCTTCATCGAGGAACAACAGACGGCATGGCGAGATGTCCTTACCGCGCATACGGCTCGACTCTTCTTCCCAGCTCTGAACTACCATGACCAGAATCGACATCCCGGTACCGATAGCTTCACCGGTTGACAGCGCCCCGCTCTCTGCACGCAACCAGCCATCAGAGCCACGGTTAACTTCCACTTCCATCTCCAGATAGTTGCGGTAATCAAGCAGCTCTTCACCGATGGTTTGCGGTGTGCGCTGACCCATATCGATTTGCGGATTCAAGCGCTGATACAGTTTTGCCAGCGCTTCCGAGAAGGTCAGACGGTTGCTGCTGAACAGATCCTGATGCTGTTCCTGCTGTTCGGACAAGACGTCGAGCAAGCCGGCATGGGCTTCACGCACGTTGACGTTAAGCCGCACGCTCTTCACCTGACCAAAGGCCACAGCCTGCAGGCCCTGGTTCAGCTGGCGAATACGGTTCTGCTCGCGCTGAATCGTTTTTCGGATAATGTTCGCCACGCTTTTTGAACTGAGCGCCAGTTGCTGTTCGCGCGCGGTCAATTCTTCGGTCAGACGCCCAAGTTCAATTTCCATCTGTTCGATGGCTTCAACCGGGTCATCCGTGCGGATAATATCCTGACGGATACGTTCGCGCAGATGCTGATATACCGCGATATAGAACTGAATTTTACGCTCCGGACGCTTTGGATCTTCGGACAGGCGTAGTACGTCACGCAAATGTTCGTTATCGGCCACCGCCAGACGCAAGGCCCCGAGGGATTTATCCGACATTGAACGCAGTTCATCGCCATCCATATACGCCAGTTCACGACGATGCAGCCGGCGCTCAACGCCGTTGTCTTTAACCAGTCGCATTACGGCACACCAGCCGGCTTTTGCTGTCACCACATGTTCGCGGCTCTGATGGTAATCACGTTCCAGTTTACGTAATTTCTTCTGCAGATTGTCCATTTCGGCTTCGCAGAAGGTGATCTGTTTTTCCAACTGGTTGCAACGCGAACGGTTGGTGCTCAGTGCCGCATGCAGTTCATCCCGGCGCAGTTTGGCACGCGCTTCAGCGTTAGCATCGGCCTGAACACCGATATCCTGCAACTCTTGCCCCAGCTCTTTGAGCATGTCGCGTTTGGCATCGAACGAGCTTTTCAGCGACGCAAGCACTTGACTGTACTGGGTAAATTGTGCCTGATGCTGACGCAGCTGGTCGCGGGCACGGGTACGTTCCGCTTCAGCATGTTCAAGGCGCTGACGCAATTTGTCATTCAGGTCAGAGTTTTCAGTCAGCATTCCGGCGGAGTCGGTATAACCGAAGTGCGCACGGCGTTGGACCACTTCCGTCAGAGAGAAGGCCTGCTGTTTGGCCAGACGCTGAGCGTGCTGTGCCTGAGCATAGTCCTCTTTCAACTGGTCATGCTGTTCCGGGTCGCTTTGCAGCACGGCAACCAGCGGTTCAAGTTTGATCAGGGAAGCGCTGTGCTGCTGAATAAAGCGGGCAGAATGCTGCGCTTCGTCCAGCTCTTCGCGCAGCTCTTCAACGCGATCAATCAGCGTCTCATCACACAGCAGGCCAACGCGCGGCTGCAGTTTGTTGAGCATCGCGTAAGCATCTTTGGCCTGCTCGTATTGCTGACGCTGCTGCTGATTAGAACCTTCGTGGGCGTTAAGCGCACGTTCCAGTTCACCACGTCGGCCGCTCAGAGTACGGATTTCTGCTTCCGGATCAGCATCAAACGCCACGGCCAGATGACTGCCGATAAAGCGGCTAAAAGCCTGATGCACACGTTGAATTTTCTGCACATCAAACGACAAATTGGCATAACGTTCGGAGAGGGTTTCACGCTCTTTATTCAGCGTTTCGAGACGGTTTTCACGCGCCGCGCGACCAAAAAGTGGTACCTGTGGGAAATGGGAGTAACGCCACTGACGCTCACCGCTTTTCACCAGCACGGCACCTGGCATCTCTTCGACGGCAAATACGCTGTCATCGAAGGACTGCGGATCCCCTTCGATCAGGTATAAATCTTCCGGGCAGTCATCCAGACCATCGAGCTGATCGCGGATACGTGATAAATCAGGCACGACGATCGCATGGCGCGACGGGCCGTACAAAGCGGAGAAGTACGGGGCATCGTCGATGGTAACGTCATCATAAATCTCTGACAGCAGCACACCGCCGAAACGCTCCGCCAGCGCAATCATACGCGAATCTTCCGCACCGCTTGGCTGGCTTAGACGGGTAATTTGCCCTTCGATACGGCGTTTTTTCGCGGAAACCTCGTCACGTTCAACGGTGGTTTCACGCTCGGTTTCCAGCAGTTGCTGCATATGTTCAGTCACCTGCTGGCTGCTTTCCAGAGGCTCTTTGCTTTGCTCGCTTAACTGGCTGAGGGCTTCCTGCGCAGAAAGCCAGACTGGTGCACGGGCAGTCAGTTCACGAATACGTGACTGTACCAGCTCAAGTTCCTGACGCATTTCCATGCGGCGTTCGCCAGCCTGAGAAACCACCTGCGACAACTCTTCAATCTGTACGTCGAGTTCACGCTGCAACTCATCCAGATCTTCGGGATGCACGTCCTGACCGGTGCGCTTACAGAACTCCTGCAGCTGACGCTCCGCGTCCTGTTGCTCACGCAGGCGCCCTTCCAGCTCGGTAAGGCGCATACGCAATGGCTCTACGCGTTCGGCCTGATGCTGCTGGGAAGACCAGTCACGCAGCAGTTCACGCGCGGTTTGCCAGGCCTGACTGCGGCTGACTTCGCCGGCGATTTTCACCACCAGCTGATAAGCATTTTCGAACTGGCTGTGCGCGGCGTCCGCCACGCTCATTTTTTGTTCCAGCATCAGCAGGATGTCAGTCGCTTCCTGCTCTTTGCTCTGGAAAGTTTCCAGCCACTCTTCGCTGTTCTTAATAGTGAGATCGGGGATCTGGCACAGTTCGCGGGCACGTTCGATAGCATGAAGCGCCTGCTGATACTGAATGGCACGAGTTTGCTGAACATCCAGCGCCTGCTGATAATCGGCCAGCTGGCTTTTGAGCTCATCTACTTCGAGCTCAGCGGCTTCCGCACGCGCTTCATGCTCGGCGTGCAGCTCACCGGCTTCGGCCACCACTTCATTCTGTTCTTCGAGGCGATAGGTCAGCTCTTCGAGATCACCTTCGTAGCGCTCGATTTTTTCCTGCTGACGCATCGCGGTCTGCACCAGACTCAGGTGGTCACTGGCCGCCTGATAATCAGTTTCCAGATCACTTTGTGAACCACTCTGCTCTGCCAGTTCACGCGCCATTTCTACGTGGCGGTACTGTTCACTTGCAAGCTGTTTACGGCTGGTCAGTAAGTCATTACGCAGTACCAGCGCGCCATCGAGATGAATCCGGCGTTCGTTGGCGTGGCGCATGTAGTCAGCTGCCACGTAGGACGTCGCTTCTGAAATCAGATGCTTAAACAGGTCACGGTCAGACTGGGTAACACGAATGGCTTCCAGCGTCATACGGTTTTCGCGCAACGCCGCTTCCATATCCTGGAAGGCTTTACGCACGCCGCTGTTTTCCGGCAACAGGTAGTCGCGCAGGGAACGGGTAATGGCGCTGGATATACCGCCGTAAAGTGATGCTTCGATCAGGCGGTAAAATTTACTGCGATCGGAAGCCGTACGCAGACGACGCGGAATAACACCCAGATCAAACATCAGCGAATGGTAGTCAGTGATGGAGTTGAACTGCTTAAACTGCACCCCTTCCATCGCTTCAACACTGTCTTTCAGCTCCTGCAAAGACAGCACACGTGCCTGACGCTCTCCGACGGTTTCCGTCAGAATTTCTGTCGGTTGAATCGACGTTGGCAGACCCTGAATGGTGAAGGGTTTGATGTCTACTTTACGGTCACGACCGGCAACCTGTTGCAGACGTACACCGACGATCACGCGCTGGTGGCGCGAGTTCACCACGTCCAGCGTTGAATAGCAGACGCCCGCGCGCAGTTTACCGTGCAGGCCTTTATCGCGCGAACCCGAGGTAGCGCCCGCTTCCGTGGTGTTACGAAAATGCAGCAAGGTTAAGTCAGGGATCAGCGCCGTGACGAAGGCCGCCATGGTGGTGGATTTACCGGCTCCGTTACCGCCGGAAAGCGTAGTCACTAACGCATCGAGGTCAAACGTTCGGGCAAAAAAGCCGTTCCAGTTAACCAGTGTTAGCGAGCGAAATTTGCCGCGTTCAATCATTCCTGTTCATCCTCTGCGCTGTCGTTGCCCTGCTCAGCCTGCGGTTCGCCGTCATCATTTTCATCATTGAGCGATAAGGCATTTTCAATCGGCATCGCTTCACCGTCGCGGATCATCCGTAACTGCGCTTCGCGGGCGTCGTCACCGCTGCGCACATCGGCGCCGAAGCGGAACACGGCTTCGGTAATACGGAATTTAGTGCTGTCCGCGCCCATAAACCAGACCATGCCCAAGCGGCGCAGGCGATTAAGCGAGGTTCTCACTTTATCTTGCAGTTTCTGACGATCCAGATCAGAACCGGTAGAGCGCTGGTTGACGTATTTCATCAACTTGGATTCGTCGGCCAGGCTCAGCAATTCGTCGTATAACTCCTGCTGGGTGAAAATACCTTCATGCGCCAGCCGCTCAGGGCTGAGGTAGAGATAGCAGAGAATTTTGCCGACCATCATATCCAGCTCGGAAAGCACCGAACGCGGGATAAGCGTGGTAGAACGCGGGCGCAGGTAGAAGAACCCTTCTGGCGCACGGATCAGTTCAACGCTGTAACGGTTGTAAAATAGCTCGAGTTCTTCCTGATAATCCATCAGGAAGGCGTGGTTATCCAATTCATCAATGCCAATGTGACGGCCAGACCGAAGCTGACTGTCCAGGGCAGGAAAGAGGGAGTTCGCCAACGCCTGCGCCAGCTTAGCTGGCATTATGTGTTCAATATTTGTCGATGACATGGGCCTGCACCTTGGCTCCGAAATCATTGATTGCCTGCCATTCGGCTGGCAACCCTGAAAAATCTGCTTCAGCCACACCAAGGCGCACAGCCTGGTCGACTACAATTCGCGCTACATCAAAATGCCGCGCACGCGGATACTGCTCGAGATAATCACGCATCACGGTTCCCAGGTTGAGTGGCGTCTTCTGTTGTTGATAAACCTGCAATGCCTGTTCTATCAACGCGGTCAGTTGTTCACGTATTTCGCTGAACTCTTCATATTCGAGATCAGGGGGTAATTCACCGGTCACTTCTTCGCTGCGCAAGGCCAGCTCTTCGTCACGCATGTCCAGCAGACGTTCGGCATTAGCAAACGTCAGGGTCCAGGGCTGATCGAAATAGTTTTGCACCGACTGACGTAAACGCTGCGCAAATACGCGGTTTTTATCCATGTCGATGGCAGTACGAATAAATTTGTGGACGTGACGGTCGTAGCCGATCCAGAGATCAATAGCCTGCTGACCCCAGCTGGTGATGCGGTCAAGTTTACTTTGCAGGTCAAACACCAGCTTATCAACGAAGCCTAATTCGCTATCGCCCATGGTGAA
This sequence comes from uncultured Enterobacterales bacterium, assembly GCA_963519305.1. Classification (GTDB taxonomy): domain Bacteria; phylum Pseudomonadota; class Gammaproteobacteria; order Enterobacterales; family Enterobacteriaceae; genus Ewingella. The sequence continues at coordinate 12,831 of CAUQMS010000021.1, read as the reverse complement.
CTCCTGAATACGCAGTAAATGCGCCTGCAGCAGATCACCCGCGGCCTCCAGCGTATCCTGCAATTCACGCAGCGTGCCGGACGTTTCGGACAAGAGCATTTCGCAGCTGGAGATCGCCGCACGCCAGTCTTTATTGAGCAGGGAAGCAATGTCATCTTTCACGCCCTGCTGCTGTTCGTCCATGATCCTTTGGGTCATGTCGATGCTGTCAAAGATCTCGGCTACTGAGTATTTCAGCGGGGCAAAAACATTGCGGTGCCAGTGGAACTCATCGCCACCCTCTTCGGCCGCATCGGCCGCACGCTTTAGCTCCTGCGCCACGATAGACAGCTGCATAGAAAGGCGTAGCGTGGAGAATTCGCGCTGGCGGATATAGTAGTCGGTAATGCCAATCCCAAGCGGCGTTAAGCGATAAATGGCGTTGCCGTCGGCCAGTTCACTGACAAAACGATTGAGCAAACGCTGACGCACCATATCATTGATAGCGTTGTTAGCACGTACTGTGACAGTTTCATGCGTCTGCTCGAAGCCTTTGCTTACGTGACGGAACGCATCAACCAGTTCACCTTCGCTCATTTCCCCATCAAGACGCTCACCATTGAGCGTCGCGATTGCCAGAAGAAAGGCCAGCCTCTCCGTTGGCAGCGAAATTGAGAAGTCATTTTTACGTGCCCAGGCGACCAGTTCGGGGACAGTCTGGGAAAATTCACTCATGATTTGTCCTTCAGATTGGGTTTGTGCGCCATCACATGGATGTAACGTCCCAAACTAACAAAAGGTTCCTGTCGGCAGTAACGCTGTTCCAGCGCCAGAAGCTCGTCGAAATCCTGTTTATGTTGTTGCCGGTTACGCAGGTAATCATGGAATACCCGGACGCCCGTCTTGCCACCGATTTTCATCCCGAGTTCTTCAAGCCATTGGTAAACCTGTTTTGGCTCCAGCGGGTGATCGGGCAACAGCGAGCTTTTTTTAATTTTTGGAACGCCTGCTTCAACGTGACCGAAATTACCCAGGATCATATGTCGCATAACCAGACCGTGGATATTGTAGAACATCAGCGATAGCGCGCCACCAGGCGCAAGGCAATCGGTTAACGCCTGCAAAGCCTGTTGTGGCTCAGCCAGCCATTCAATCACCGCGTGAAACAATATCAGATCAACTGGCTGTTCCAAATGCTGTGCAATGTTCTGAGCAGGACATTGTACAAATTGCATGTTCCCGCTCACACCTTTTTCATCGGCGGCCACTTTTGCGCGACGGATCATCTCACCTGAGAGATCGCACAACAAGACCTGATGTCCTAAAGCGGCGAGTTCACACGCCATTTGCCCTTCACCACCGCCGGCATCGAGAATACGCAGCGGGCGATCAGGCAAAGTGGCGATTAATTCCCGTAGATCTTGCCCCAGTACCGCCTGACGAATCCGTCCTTTCGTCGTGCCATAGATATTGCGCGAAAATTTTTCGGCTATATCGTCGAAATTGCGATCCTGCATGGAGTGGCACCTGCTGCGAGAAGAAGAAAATGGGCCGATGGCTTAATGGCGAACAGACCGACCAGCCTGCTATTTTGGCACAGGCTGACGTAGAATAAATCATCCTGACGTCGATTCATTCCCGGATGCCGTTTTTTCACTCAAAAGGAGCTCTTTCTGATGCTGTTTGTGCTCAAAAAAGCCGTCGGCGGGCTGTTATTACCTTTGCCCTTTATATTATTGCTGATGGCATTCGCGCTGGTTTTACTGTGGTTCACGCGCTGGCAGAAGGCCGGTAAAGTCTGTTTTTTAGTGAGTTGGTTAATTCTGGCTTTACTGAGCCTGCAACCCGTAGCCGACAGCCTGCTGCGACCGCTGGAAAACACCTACCCAACTTACCAGCCTGACGCTGCAAAACCCGTCAAATACATCGTTGTGCTGGGCGGCGGTTATACCTATAACCCTGAGTGGGCGCCGGGTTCCAACCTGATCAACAATAGCCTGCCGCGCGTAGTCGAAGGTGTTCGCATCTACCGTCTTAACCCGGGCGCAAAGATGATTTTTACGGGTGGAAAAGCTATCTCCAATCCGGTGAGCAGTGCTGAAGTCGCGGCAAAAGTCGCCATCAGTCTGGGCGTACCGGAAAGCGATATCGTTAAAGTGGATACGCCGCGGGATACACAAGAGGAGGCACAACAGGTCAAAGCGCTGATAGGACAACAACCTATGGTGCTGGTAACTTCAGCCAATCATTTACCGCGCGCCATGATTTTCTTTGAGCAACAGGGACTGACGCCTGTTCCGGCTCCGGCGAACCAGCTGGCCATCGACTCGCCGCTGAATCCGTGGGAGAGAATATTACCCAGCCCGCTGTTTTTATCGCACAGCGAGCGCATCTGGTATGAAACGTTGGGACGGGCCTGGCAGTGGCTTAGCAGCCCGTCAACATCAGGTTAATTCAGCCAGGGCAACAGTTGCTGGCGCGCATAGTCAAAAGCGCGCCGGTCAAATTTCCCGGTATGAATAAGATGAGCGACGCTCTCCCACACGATGTAAAGCCAGCGTCGGGCGAGGAAACTTTCAGCGACGGGCGCGCGCTGTAAGTAGCTGAACAGCAGTTGCTCACTCATGCCTTTCTCCCACAGGCGGAAGAGATCAAACTCACGGGGTGCCCACAAAACGGTGCCCGGATTGATCATAGCCAGCAGTTGGTCACTGCGCGGATCTTTTAGCAGACTGCGCAGCGAGAGATTGCCATGCACCAGCACCGGATTGTCGTTGAAATCAACAAATAGACTTTTCAGGCTGGCCCGCGCCCGAAACAACAGCGTGCGATCTTCCTGTGTCAGGAGGGCGGAGTGCAGATTACTCACTGAGGCCCACAGCACCTCAACCCGCTGCTGATACCACGCCGTCCAGCTATTTTCCTGCGTACTGTCAACACTCCCGACACACCCGTGGCTGTCTATGCGATGCCATGCTAACAACCCTTCGACGATTTGCTCCATCAGCACGTCCCAGCGCTGAGGTGTGCGTGTAGGCGCTTCTGCGGAAACACCCCGCAGACGCTCAATCAGTAAAATTTCCTGATAAGGCGGTTGCTGGGTGGTCACCATACCAAAGACTGTCGGCACCCTGACAACCCCTTCGCGCGCCAGCATAGAAAGTTTATAAGCTTCCTGCGCCGCAATACCGGCACAGGTAAAGCTTTTCGCCATTAAAGGCATCGCGTGCCCCTGCTCATCATAAATCGCAAAGAGATGGGCATAAGGCTGTTCACTGACGCATTCCAGTCGGGAGATACTTTCGCCCAGGACAATACTTAATTCGGCTTTCAGCTGTTCCATAATCATTACACAGTGGTAAATAGGCTCAGGGCTATGATGGAAGCATCGCGAGGAGATTTCTCCGTTTCAGATCAATGAAAACGGCATAAAACGAGACGCATAAAAGCGGAAAGGCGCTGCGGCAGGAGTCAGAAAAAAAAACGGAATGCCGCAGCGACATTCCGTATCCGTGCTGGTGATGAAAATAATCCATCACACGCTATTTTAGTGACCGAAAAACTCACGTACGCGCTGTAAATCCTCAGGGGTATCGACACCGACTGACGGAATGGCTTTCGCCACTGCCACGTGAATTTTTTCACCGTACCAGAGAACGCGCAGTTGCTCCAGCAGTTCAATATTCTCCAGCAGGCTTGGCGCCCAGGTCACGTAACGTCTCACAAATCCGGCACGGTAAGCATATATACCGATATGGCGCAGGAAGGTGTCGCCCACGCTCTCTTTGGATTTGGCAAAACGCTCTCGCTCCCACGGAATGGTGGCGCGGGAGAAGTAAAGTGCGTAGCCGTTGATGTCCATCACCACTTTCACCGCGTTGGGGTTGAAGGCTTCTTCCGCGGTTTCAATCGGTACCGCCAGCGTTGCCATCCCGGCTTCGCATGAGGCAAGGTTTTCTGCTACCTGACGGATAATCACCGGTGGCACAAGGGGTTCATCACCCTGCACATTGACGATAATATCGTCATCAGAAAAACCGTATTTCTCGATGACTTCAGCCAGGCGCTCGGTCCCGGACTGGTGATCGGCACGGGTCATGCAGACTTCGCCACCCGCCGCTTCAACGGCTTTAAATACGTCGGGATGGTCGGTGGCCACAATGACGCGATCGGCACCGGACTCCATGGCGCGTTCCATCACATGGATAACCATAGGTTTTCCATTGATATCGGCCAAAGGCTTGCCGGGTAAACGGCTGGAAGCAAAGCGGGCGGGAATGATAACAATGAAACTCATGGGTGCGTCTCGTCAGCAGAAAGCGCGCGGGCTTCAGTTTCTAATAACACCGGAATGCCATCACGAACGGGATAAGCCAGCCCGTCCACTTTACACACCAACTCTTGCGATTCTTTATTGAAATAGAGCTTACCGGTACACACAGGACAAGCGACTATTTCGAGTAAACGATGATCCATACTTCCTCCCCGAGATCACACAGCTGGCAAACAGCGCCAGTGCAGTAATGCTTTTTGAGATAAACCCTTAGGGTGCTGAGAATACCATAAGCCCTTACCTGCCGTTAATCGGTGAAGCGAGAGATTGCCACACAGCGGGTGTTTAAGGAAAAAATAGAAGCTCAAGGCCAAGGGCTCTTGCAAAGGCGATCAGAGCGGCGTAGAATTTTTTATGTGACCTGCATCACAAAAATAATTCATATTACGAGTGGAAAAATGAAACTGATCAACAAAATCATCGCAATGTTCGCGAACTACAGTAACTAATACTGCTTTCACCTGCATTCATAGTGAAAGAACGGCTGCCTAAAGCAGCCGTTTTGTTTTGTATTATCTCTCTGTACTGAGCAATGACCAGCCCTTCCCCCAACTGGCATATAATGCATCGGGAAGGTTCCCCGTCGAGATCTCTTCAGCGCCATGCCACAAAGCGCAGCGGTTAAATGCCCCGGTTAAATCTTTAATCCGCCGGGCATTGAGTTTAACGCCCTCTTCAAGATGCAGCGTTTTAACCTCAAACACTTTCTCTTTTCGATGGATTTTGGCATCCACACGCCCGATCAATTCACCGCGGTGCAAAACCGGCAAGGTGAAATATCCAAACTTCCGTTTTTCTTCCGGCGTATAGCACTCAAGCCGGTAATCGAAATTAAACAACGTCAATGCGCGTTTACGGTCCCACACGACAGGATCAAAGGGGGATAGTAACGTGGTCACCGTTGAAGTGATCTTCCCGTCCACCGCCTGTTGTAATAAGGCATATTGCGACTGATGAACATAGCAATCCCCTTCGATCCCTTCGACATTGACCGTCGTGATTTCACCGCACTTTAGTAAGTTTTCAATCACCGCAGCCATTTTTACGCGCTTTAAGCGGTAATAATCTGCCAGCCATTCAGCTTTAAAAAACCCGAGGCTATGGGCAGAACGCCGCAACATCTCCATTTCGGCATCAGCTTGAGAGAGTGCCTGCGTTGCATCGTCCCAGTCAGGCAATACCCTTTCAGCCAGATCATAAACACGATGAAAATTACGCCTCTCCACTACCATCAGTTTTCCTGAAGTGAACAGCGTTTCCAGATGTTTTTTATGCGGTTTCCAGTCCCACCAGCCGCTGCTCGAACGTTTTTCGGCACTGACATCTGCCGAACGTACCGGGCCGTTATCTGCGATGTGACTGAGCAACAGTGCAATATCCGCATGGTGGGTATCAATCCACGCCTGAGAGTATTTCCAGCCCATTTTTTCCGGCGTAAGCATACGATGACGTAATAACCGGTAATCTTCGATGGGCACAAAACAGGCTTCATGCGCCCAGTATTCAAAGAGTTTTCCCGCAGCTAACGCCTCTTCGAGCCATTCAGACGGATAGTGACCAAGGCGGCTGAAGAGGACCAAATAAGGGCTGCGCGCCACAACGCTGATGGTGTCGATCTGCAGCAAAGCCATATTGTGAATAGCTGAAGTCACATCGTCACGGACAGGTTTTCGCTTAAGGGGGTGTTGTAACTGTTGTGCAGCAAGGTGCAAAGTACGGGCGGCAGAGAGAGGTATGACGGGGTGAGACATATCGGTATCCGTTAATGAAAATCATCTTACAGATACCGATAGCATATTTTTCTCAGAGCGTAAATTTACGCGCTGAAGTCTGAGACAGACTTAGAAGGCAATCACGTCAGCCGCTGCCGGACCGTGAGCCACGCTGCGGTAGGTAGTGAACTCTACACGCTGCCCTGCATTCAAAGACTTATTGCCGGTATTGGCAATCGAGGCACGTTGAACATAAATTTCAGACGAACCATCAAGAGGGCAGATAAAACCATAACCTTTGGCCTGGTTGTACCATTTAACTAAACCCATTTTTAACATCATAATTGTAAATCCTTTATTTGGGCATCCATGAACACGCTTTTTATTATTGTTCGGATGCGCTTGCCCATACTAAAGTTATTTTTTTATAAAAACCTCTAATGAGCGATTGTGATAATAGTGTTTTTTTCAATGAAATCATTGAAAAATCTGCCATAAGGCAATCGGGGCCAATCGGTTAGATTGAATACTTATGGGAGGGACTTAGAAGGTTCGTCTTTGAAGCGGAATCATTAGATATTAGATAACGTTTTGGGAGGAACTACTTAACTCTTAACTCGTACATAAATAGCTCTGCATGACAGGCCGGAAAGCATTTACTCATAAGTAAAAACTAATAGCAAGCCTATTGTCGAAAATAAATCCAGAAGGAAGAGTAAGTACTTATTTATGATTATTAATCATAAAGTTAAAAAAATCCGAATCCAGAATGAGATCACTCAAATGATGTCATGAGAAGATGGCGACCTGTAAGGAAAATTATTTATGCGACATTAACTGCTCGATTTTATTGATGAAATTTTCAGATTGTTCAGCAGAAATGCTGGCATCAACAGGCAAATACCACCAGTTTGGGTCGGCAAACAAACGGCATTTCACTGCATCTTTTTCTGTCATCAGTAATATCTGACTGCCAGTAGTTAACCGTTTCAACTGTGCGGGTTGATAATCCTGATGATCGGCAAAAGCGATCTCTGCCTGCGCTATAACGCCAAGATTTTTCAACGTGGTGAAAAAGCGCGGTGGGTGCCCTATTCCAGCCATCGCGACAATATTCTGCAAAGCTGTCACTTCACAGCGTTCGCCGGTCAGAATATTCACCGCCAGCCCGGCATCGAGAACCATCGCAATTTCACCAGTCATAGCCGTGCCACCGTTGGTGATCACAGCGTCAACCGAGCGCAGGCGTGCAGCTCGTTCACGCATGGGCCCAGCAGGCAGCCACCATCCGTTTCCAAAACGCCGAACGCCGTCGATCACCACGACTTCAATATCACGTTGCAGCGCGTAATGTTGCAGACCGTCATCCGTGACGATCACATCAAGCGCATGGCTTGCCACCAGGGCTTTGACCGCGTCTGACCGAACTGGCGAAACCGCCACCGGTGCCCCCGTACGCTGAAATATCAGTACAGGTTCATCACCGGCCTCAGCCGTTGTAGTGGTGGCATCCAGCACCAGCGGGTACTGTGCCGCCTTTCCGCCGTAGCCGCGCGACACAACGCCAGCACGCAAACCCCGCTGTTTTAAGGTCTCAACCAGCCAGATCACCACCGGTGTTTTTCCGTTGCCACCCGCGGTTAAATTACCGACCACGACCACCGGTAGCGGGGCGCGCCAGCTCTTTTTCCATCCTTTTTTATAACTGTAACGAAGCGCAATCGTGATCAGCCCGTACAGCCATGAAAAAGGCAGCAGCAACAGATAAAGCGATGATTTACCTGACCAGATGCGCTCTATCATTGACCAAATTGCATCCGGTGCAGCTGTGCATACGCACCACGCTGAGCCAGCAAATCGGCATGATTACCGCGCTCAACCACACGCCCGTCCTCGATAACCAGAATTTCATCAGCTTTTTCGATAGTTGAAAGACGGTGCGCAATGACGAGTGAAGTACGGTTCTTTTGCAGTTCATCCAGCGCAGCCTGGATGGCACGCTCGGATTCTGTATCAAGCGCCGATGTGGCTTCATCGAGAATGAGCACCGGTGAGTCACGTAAAAGTGCACGGGCAATGGCAATACGCTGACGTTGTCCGCCAGAGAGTAATACGCCATTTTCACCAATGACGGTATCAAGGCCATTATCCATTTTGCTGATGAAATCCATCGCATAGGCCATAGTGGCGGCTTTCTCGATATCTTCACGAGTGAACACATCGGTGCGCGCATAAGCAATATTATTGGCAATGGTGTCATTGAACAGATGGACGTTTTGCGAGACTAATGCCACCTGATTACGCAGGGAAGATAAAGTATATTCACGCAGATCATGGCCATCCAGCAGGATCTCACCTTGCTGAATGTCGTAAAAACGGGTGAGCAAGTTGGCAATAGTGGATTTACCTGAACCCGAGCGCCCTACGAGCGCAACGGTACGCCCGGCAGGGATAGTGAAAGCAACATCGCGTAATGCCGGGATATCACGGCCAGGATAGGTGAAGGTTACGTTTTTGAATTCAACATCGCCCTTCACACGTTCTACAACGCGCTTACCGTCATCTTTTTCCTGTTCCATATCCAGAATGGAGAACAGCGTCTGGCAGGCAGCCATACCGCGCTGGAACTGGGCATTCACGTTAGTTAATGACTTCAGCGGGCGCATCAGGGCAATCATGGAAGAGAAGACCACGGTGATCGTACCCGCACTCAACGTTTCCATCACGGAAGGGAAACTGGCCGCATAAAGTACGAATGCCAGTGCCAGAGAAGCAATCAGCTGAATGATAGGGTCTGAAATCGATGATGCTGACACCAGGCGCATGCCCTGTTGGCGCATACGGTTGCTGACCGAGTCAAAGCGCTCAGTTTCAACTTTCTGCCCGCCAAAAATCAAAACTTCCTTGTGCCCTTTCAGCATCTGTTCCGCACTGGTCGTCACATGACCCATGGTGTTTTGCATATTTTTACTGATATCACGGAAACGTTTGGAGACGACACGGATAACGATAGAAACAATCGGGGCAATAACGACCAGGATAATGGATAACTGCCAGCTGTAATAAAACATCAGGATAAACAGACCGATGATTGAAGCACCTTCACGTACGACAGTAACCAGAGCGCTCGATGAAGAGGATGCGACCTGCTCAGAATCATAGGTTATACGTGACAACAGAGTCCCGGTGGACTGTTGGTCGAAGAAAGCAACAGGCATGCCCATCATGTGCCCAAACAAGCGGCGGCGCATCTGCATGACCACTTTTCCGGAGACCCACGAGATACAGTAGCTTGAGACGTAGCCACTAATACCCCGGACAATCATCAGGCCAATAACGGCCAAAGGCATCCAGAGTAAAATTGAGCGCTCAGCTTTGCCGAACCCGTCATCAAGCAGTGGCTTCAGCAGGGACAGCATGAACGTATCACTGGCGGCGTTAGCAACCAGCGCAATAGCCGCAGCAATTAGCCCGGTTTTAAAAGGAGTGATCATCGGCCATAGGCGACGGAATGTCTGCCAGGTGGAGAGATCTTTATCATTCATCATGCATTATTAACCAGCAGCGATAGAAACAGCGGACCATTCTACTCATTATCACCCGATACACCAAACCGGCGGTGATACCAACGGGGAAATATTTGCTCACGTAAGCCATTAATAGACCAATAATCGTCGTAAAAACGAACAGTCAGTTGCCCAGAATGCGCAGTATCTCGCCAGGCGAGATTGGCGTGGTAATAGCGACTGACTACTTTTTGGGCAGGAAGATGCCATTTATTAAACCGCGATGCTGAAGCTATGGAAATTTCCGGATTGACCGTGCGCAGGAAAGGCCCAGTCGATGATGTGTTACTCCCGTGGTGGGGAACCTGCATCAGTGTAGAACTCAGTTCATGATGATATCGGGAAACCAGATTGCGCTCTGAAGCCGCCTCAATATCCCCGGTAAGCAAAACGCTAAATTTACCGTCATCAATGCGGATAACGCAGCTGTCATCATTCGACGGTCTGTCGGTTAGTTTATCCGGCCAAAGCGCGTTGAAGTGTAACCCCTGCCACGTCCAGCCTTGTCCGCTACGACATGGCAGCGAGGCACTCACTGAACTTTCACGCACGCTTGCCCGCGGGAAAGCCCTGCCTATGCTTTCCAGACCGCCACGATGGTCTTCATCACCATGGCTGATGATAATCTGCTCCACGTCGATATGTTGCCAGCGCAAGAATGGCAAAATATTCATCTCTGCCGCTGAGCCCCCCTCCCAGCGATTACCCGTGTCATATAAAATGCCTTTCCCGTTTTTACTGATCAACGTCGCCAGACCGTGACCAACGTCGATCATATCGACCCTCCAGCGCTCGGGGGCTTTCATATTCAGCCAAACCCCCATGGCCGCCAGCAAAGCTAATACGCTTGCCGGACAGGTCCGCTGCCAGCCAAACCGCCAAATCATTACACCAGCCCAGCCAGTGAACGCCAGAGAGAAAGTTGATGCGCCCAAATAAAACCAGTCTTCAGCAAATTTCCTCACTCCCCAAAATGCCAGTGAAAGCGTGTTATCTGCAACCGACCAGACCCATGCGTTCATCACGGTCGGGAATATAAAGTGGCCGATCAATCCCAGCAGAACCAGCGGGACGGTGGAGAGTGAAACAATGGGCACCGCCCACATGTTTGCCATGAAAGAGGCGTAATTTATGCCGTGAAACAGCCCTATTTGCATGGGCAGTAGTAACAATGTCATTCCGAGCTGCAGGTGCGCCCACCGCAAAGCAGCCCAATACCAGTGACGGCTGAACTTTGCAGGCAGAGGAGCCCATTGAAACCAAAAAATCAGCGTTGCGACGGCTAAGCAGGAGAGCCAGAAGCTGTCAGACAGAATACTTAATGGATCCATCAGCAACAACAATGCCATTCCCCACAACCACACCTGCCAGGGATGGCATCGGACACGGCATAAGCGTAACGCAAGCCACAAAGAAAGCGCCAGCGCAGCGCGCAGCGCCGGGGCGTTACATCCGGCCAGCCAGGTGTAAATGAGCAGCGTGACTTCGCTGATAATCAGGGGAAAACGGTAGTCAATAAATCTCAGGGGCAAGAAGTACTGCATCGCCCTTGCCAGTAACCAACCGATCCAGGCAGCGATACCAATGTGCAGCCCTGATATCGCGACCAGATGCGCAACACCTGTTTTTTGCAAAAGGGCATTATCCTCCGGGCCAATCAGTCCTTTCTCACCAAAGCCTAATGCGACGAGCACAGCCCGGTTAGTCATCCCCACCAGCTCATTGTTAACAGCCGAGATAAAACGCTGGCGCAGATCACAACTTTCATGAAGAACGCTTCCCTGCCTTATTTGGCCCTGCAGGGGCCAATGATTTGCCACTGCCCAGCGCTGGGAATCAAATCCCCCTTCATTGAGAGAAGCATGGACTGGCCTCAAATTGGTTTTTAATTTCCACACCTGTCCGGCACAGTAATCCATTGAAGTATTTTCCCACCGGGCCCTGAAGTAAACAGGAAAGAAGACAGGTGCGCCCGCGACTTCAATAATCTTCATGATAATCTGATGCTTATCTTGTCGCCCTAAATTTATCGACTGAACGCTGGCAAGCATCTCTACATTTCCCTCACTCAGCCTGTCCGTTTGCACTAACAGATGCTGCCCCTGACTGGTTGCCCAAACAAAGCTCAATAGCAGTATGGCGCCGAAGCAGGCGATTTTGTGACGAATCAGCCCTAATGCGCACGCTAAAACAGCAATAAACAGGCAGCCCGCCGGTGAGGGTAAGTTGGGCAAAACGAGCAGCGGAAGCATTCCCGCTATGGCGGCAAGCGCCATCTCATCTATTGAGATTTTAATAATGGCATCCTTGGCTTAACACTGACCCTGAAGCAGCTTAAAAACGGGTTCAACATCCCGCATTTGCGGTAGCAAGTATGATTGTGAGGGTATACAGGGACAAGCTGAAGAGATGAACGATGCGAGACATCGCGCAGAATAAACGTGCAGATCGGGATGAATTTTATGCAAAAAAAACGGCACCTTAAAAAGGCACCGCTTTACGTTCGCTATAGGCAGAATTTATGTCAGACCGTAGTCTTAGCCATAAATATTCGCGCGATCACGCAACTCTTTCCCTGGCTTGAAATGCGGAACGTATTTACCATCCAGTTCCACTTTGTCGCCAGTTTTTGGGTTACGCCCAACACGCGGAGCACGGTAGTGAAGAGAAAAACTGCCAAACCCACGGATCTCAATGCGTTCGCCATCAGCTAAAGTTGCAGCCATATGTTCAAGCATCTCTTTCACTGCATCCTCAATGGCTTTCGCCGGGACATGAGAGTGCTGGCCAGCAAGTCTTTCAATAAGTTCAGACTTGGTCATATTACCTCCAAGCTTTGCAGCTAAACTACCGTTTCGGGACGGTATAAATACCGTCCCCCGTCATTACTCGCCTTTTGCCGCTTTGAACGCTTCAGCCATAGCGTTAGAGAAGTTGCTTTCTTCTGCCGGTTTGTTGTTAACCACAGCGATTGCTTCTTTCTCGTCTGACTCATCCTTAGCACGGACGGACAGGCTTACTACGCGGTTCTTACGATCAACACCGGTGAATTTAGCTTCAACATCATCACCAACGCTCAGAACCAGAGTTGCGTCTTCAATACGGTCGCGAGAAGCTTCAGAAGCACGCAGGTAACCTTCTACGCCGCCTGCCAATTCAACTGTAGCACCTTTGGCGTCAACTGCTGTGACTTTACCAGTAACAATAGTACCTTTCTTGTTCATAGACAGGTAGTTATTGA
>CAUQMS010000020.1:0-86768 GCA_963519305.1 uncultured Enterobacterales bacterium | reverse complement strand
CTCGTTAGAGGAGTCGTTGTTCCCGGTCAGTGGAGGCGCATTATAGGGAGTTCTGAGCAGGCCGCAACCCTTAATTTCAAATATATTACTGACCGTTCTTTTTTTGGGCGATACGCCCAGAGATCCAGCATCAGAGCGGTTTTTTGTACGATAACTTGCCAAAATCCTCAGCAAACTTCTTAACTTGCTCCCAATCGGTGTATTCCACTTCTTTACTGGTATCCGTTTCACCACCGGTCATACGCATAATAAGTTGAATCATGACTTTATCTATCCAGCGATAGCGCGGATAACGCAGCGCGCCGGCAAACACTCCGCATAAAGCTGGTTTCCACGGCGTCGCCATCAGAAACTTGCGTACATAAGAGTTAGTCTGCGGCGTACGTTTTTCAGATTTACGTGCTGTCAGGTTCACCGCAAAGAACGCCGACGTCATGCTGTTAAGCTGTTTGATATTCTGTTTGACGAATTTATCCAGTACCGCATTGAAGTGGCCGTAGCGAATTGACGCTCCCACCAGCACCTTATCGTATTGAGAAAGCGTGACATGCTGAGCGTGTGTCAGGTCAATAACATCGCATTCATACTTCTCTTTAATGCAGCTTGCTATATAAGAAGCAATGGCATGCGTTTGCCCATCACGTGTTGAATAGAGCACCAGTGCTTTCATAACAGGTTCCTTTCTCTCTTTATAAGGTTCTGAATTATTCGCGCCAGAAGGTCGGCGTGAACAGAACCAATAACGTAAACACTTCAAGTCGGCCAAATAACATCGTGACGATGAGGATCCACTTCGCCGTCGAATTCATTGACGCAAAGTTGTCGGCCACCACGCCAAGCCCCGGCCCGAGGTTGTTCAATGTCGCCGTTACGGCCGCGAAGGCAGAGAAGTTATCTACGCCGGTCGCGACAATAGCCAGCATGCTGACGATAAAGACCAGCGCATAGGCTGAGAAGAATCCCCATACGGCCTCAATAATACGCTCCGGCAACGCACGGTTACCGAGCTTAATGGTGTAGACGGCATTGGGATGGACAAGGCGTTTTAGCTCGCGCGACCCTTGTAAATAGAGCAGCAGGATACGAATGACTTTCAGACCGCCACCGGTCGACCCCGCACAGCCACCGATAAAGGCCGAGCACAACAACAAGATCGGCAGGAACAGTGGCCATTTGGAAATACTGTCAGTGGTGTAACCCGCGGTCGTCGCCATTGATACTACCTGGAAGAACGCCTGATTCAGCGTTTCCAGCCCGGAACTGTAAACGTTATGCATCCAGAGCACCGACGTACAGACCACTACCAGCGTCAACTGCACACCGATGAACATGCGAAATTCCGGATCACGCCAGTACACCTTCAGATTGCGTCCGCTCAGCACGGCGAAGTGCAGACCATAGTTACAACCGGAGATCAGCAGGAATACCGCGATGATGGTGTTAATCGTACCGCTGTGGAAATAGCCGATACTGGCGTCATGGGTGGAGAACCCACCAATCGCAATCGTCGAGAAGCTGTGGCCTATGGCGTCGAATACCGACATGCCCGCGCCCCAGAGCGACAGCGCACAGGCGATGGTCAGCAAAACGTAAATCAGCCACAACGTTTTCGCTGTTTCTGCAATACGCGGCCGCATCTTATTGTCCTTCAGCGGCCCTGGCATTTCCGCGCGATAGAGCTGCATCCCGCCGACACCCAAAATCGGCAGGATGGCGACGGCCAGCACAATGATCCCCATCCCCCCAAACCACTGGAGCATCTGGCGGTAAAACAGAATGGCTTTCGGCAGGGAATCCAGCCCCACCAGAGTGGTCGCTCCGGTTGTCGTTAAACCGGAGAAGGATTCAAAAAAGGCGTCAGTCAGCGAGAGGTTCGGACGTTCAGAGAACAGGAAAGGCAATGCCCCCACGCTTCCCAGTACTGTCCAGAACAGCACAACAATCAGGAAACCTTCGCGCGGCTTGAGCTCGCTCTTCTGTTTTCGGTTCGGTAGCCACAGAAAAAGGCCGATAGCCAGTGCGACAAAGAACGTCTGGCTGAATGCGCGCCCAGCGCCATCGCGATAAATCAGCGCGACTAATCCGGGAATAATCATCGTTCCGGAGAACAGGATGACAAGCACCCCCACGATGCGTGTTATGGCACGAAAATGCATGCTGGCGCGTTCCTCAGCGAATTAACCATTGAATAAGAATTTATGAAACCGGCTGCAACTGAAGCGTGCCGCGACTGAGATCATATAAACGGATGACAATTGCCGACGCTTCTGCAGCAGGTAAGGCCAGACGCAGTTCGACAGCAGCACTGTAATCACTCTGTAAAATTTGCCCACCCATCTGCTGCATCAGGCTTTCCACCAGCGCAAGCTGGGGATAGTCGCAGTGCAACTTATATTCTGCCAGTGGGACTTTTTGATAAACCGTAAGGCGTTTCAGCGCCTGCTGAACACCGCCACCGTAGGCTTTTACCAAACCACCGGTGCCTAACATGATGCCGCCATAATAACGCACCACGACTGCAGTGATCTCACCGACACGACTTCCCATCAACTGCCCGAGGATCGGTTTTCCCGCCGTTCCCGCCGGCTCACCGTCATCAGAGAAGCCTAGTTGCTGCGAATCCGCTGGCGCCCCCGCAACAAACGCCCAGCAGTGATGCCTCGCTGCCGGGTGCTGATTTCTGACATCTTGTATAAAAGTTTTAGCCGCTTCTACGCCTCCGGTGTGTGCCAGAAGCGTAATAAAGCGGCTTTTCTTTATTTCCTCACTGAAACTGACCGCTTCAGCAGGAACCGGGTAAGGCTGCATCAGGCAAGTTTCAAATCACGCGTCATGTTTTCAATATGATTATCGTGAATGACAATATTGTCTTCGATGCGAATCCCGCCGTACGGTTTCAGGGCCTCGATACGATCCCAGGCAAAATGCTTGCTGAACTCGCCATCACGCCAGGGTGCCAGCAGTGATTCGATGAAATAAAGGCCCGGTTCGATGGTTAATACCATACCCGGCTGGATCACACGGGTGCAGCGCAGGAAAGGATACTGCGAGGGCGGCGCCAGATGCGTACCCTGCTCATCCTGCATGAAACCTGCAACATCATGAACCTGCAAGCCAAGCGGATGGCCCAGACCATGCGGAAGGAATGGCCCAGTGAGATTCTTCTCGACCATCGCTTCTTCACTGATATCCACCACCAGCTTGTGGGCCTTCAGTAGTTTGGCGATACGGTGATGCATCTGAACATGATAGTCGGTGTAGCTGACGCCAGGTTTCATGGAGCCAATCAGCGCCAGTTCTTCGCTGTTTAAATCCTTCACCAGCGCGGCAAAATTACTGTCCGGATCCGATGCATAAGTTCGCGTCAAATCGGCAGCATAGCCGTTGTACTCTGCACCGGCATCAATCAGGAAGCTGCGCATCTCAGACGGCGGCTGATGATCAAGCTTAGTGTAATGCAGCACGGCAGCGTGTTCATTCAGCGCCACAATGTTGTCATAAGGCACGTCGGTATCGCGATGACCGGTGGCCGTCAGATAAGCAAGGTTAATATCGAACTCACTCATGCCTGACAAGAAGGCTTCTTGCGCTGCGTGATGGCCGCTGACCGCGACTTTTTGCGCTTCACGCATACAGGCCAACTCGTAGCCCGTTTTATAGGCGCGGTGATAATGCAGGTAGTCCAACACCGCTTTAGGGTTAATGTTATCTGCCACGACCCCCATATTCAGTGCACGAGCCTGGCTTGAACCGATATAAGCGACGCGCTTTAAATCCGCAGGCAGCTGATTTCTGATGTCATCGGCTTTCGCCAGCGGCGACAGCGTCACTTCATGGGTCCAGAAAGTCTCCGGCAGCGGTTCAACACTGTGCCAGTAATCTACCGGTGAGTAGAACCAGAGTTTGGGCGCGTTAACGCCATCTACCCATAACCAGCAGTTCGGCACTTTGGTGACGGGCACCCAGGCTTTGAATTGCGGATTCACTTTGAACGGGTAGCTATGGTCATCAAGGAAAGTCGTCAACAATTCACCAGAATGAATCAATAACGCATCGAGCTGATTGCGTTGCAGTATTTCGCGCGCACGCCCTTGCAGCGTGGCGATGTGTTCTTTGTAAAGCGTAGTGAGCGATTCCATCAAACTGTCCTTTTTCCTGCACAACGATGCCGCATCTTATCACAGCCACGCACGGGTCGTAGCCCCGGAAGGTTTGTGATCTTGCCTGCAAATTACACTCATCTGATTTGCAAATTGTTAACATAAAAACCACACTCCATTCATCTGGTCATACCAGATCATCCCAGATGATTCAGGAGAGACACATGCTCTACCAAGGCGAAACACTACACCTGCACTGGCTCCACGACGGTATTGCCGAGCTGGTGTTTGATGCACCGGGCTCCGTTAACAAGCTCGATACCCGCACCGTCGCCAGTCTTGGCGAAGCGATCGGCGTGCTGGAAAAACAGAACGATTTAAAAGCCCTGCTGCTGAGTTCGGCTAAACCGGCGTTTATTGTCGGTGCCGACATTACCGAATTCCTTTCCCTGTTTAATGCCCCTGCGGAAAAGCTGCACCAGTGGCTGAATTTTGCCAACAGCATCTTTAATCGTCTGGAAGATTTACCGGTACCCACCCTTTCTGCCATCTCGGGATATGCACTGGGCGGCGGTTGCGAATGTGTGCTGGCAACCGACTTCCGTATCGCCACACCGGACACGCGCATCGGTCTGCCGGAAACCAAACTGGGGATCATGCCGGGCTTTGGTGGCTCCGTTCGCTTACCGCGCCTGCTCGGTGCTGACAGCGCGCTGGAGATCATCGCCGCCGGTAAAGACATCAGTGGCAAAGAGGCGCTGAAAGTCGGCCTGGTCGATGCCGTGGTAGACGCAGACAAACTCCGCGACGCCGGACTGAACATATTGCAGCAGGCGATTGACGGAAAACTGGACTGGCATGCCCGCCGGGAACCAAAGCGTCAGCCGCTGAAACTGAGCCCGATTGAAGCCACGATGAGTTTCAGTGTAGCCAAAAGCATGGTGCTGCAAACGGCAGGAAAACATTACCCCGCACCGATGACAGCAGTAAAAACTATTGAAGCGGCGGCAAAATTAGGTCGTGAAGAAGCCCTCAAGCTGGAAACTGCCAGCTTCGTGCCGCTCGCCCAATCGAAAGAGGCCCGCGCGCTGGTCGGTATTTTCCTTAACGATCAGTTCGTCAAAGCCAAAGCCAAAAAACTGGCCAGTGACAGTGAGAAAACCGTTCAGGCTGCCGTACTGGGTGCAGGGATCATGGGTGGCGGCATCGCCTACCAGTCTGCCCTGAAAGGCGTGCCGGTCATTATGAAAGACATTAATGACAAATCCCTGACGCTCGGCATGAACGAGGCTGCCAAACTGCTGAACAAACAGCTGGAACGCGGCAAACTTGATGGCCTGAAAATGGCAAAAGTGCTGTCTACCATTCAGCCGACGCTGAGCTACAGCGGTATTGAGCGCGCGAAAGTTGTCGTAGAAGCCGTGGTGGAGAATCCAAAAATCAAATCGGCCGTGCTGGCGGAGGCGGAATCCCTGCTGGACAGCGACACCGTGCTGGCCTCCAACACCTCGACCATTCCAATCGATCAGTTAGCGGCCGGGCTTAAACGTCCAGAAAACTTCTGCGGCATGCACTTCTTCAACCCTGTTCACCGTATGCCGCTGGTTGAAATCGTGCGCGGTGCCAAAACGTCAGAAAAAACGCTGTCACGTATCGTCTCCTACGCGCTGACCATGGGCAAAACGCCGATTGTGGTCAACGACTGTCCGGGATTCTTCGTTAACCGCGTATTGTTCCCTTACTTCGCCGGATTCAGCCTGTTACTGCGCGACGGCGCGGATTTCCGCCAGATCGACAAAGTCATGGAAAAACAGTTCGGCTGGCCAATGGGTCCGGCTTATCTCCTCGACGTGGTAGGAATCGATACCGCGCATCATGCGCAGGCCGTGATGGCTGCCGGTTTCCCGGACCGTATGGCAAAAGAGTATCGCGACGGCGTCGATGTTCTGTTCGACAACCAGCGATTCGGCCAGAAGAACCAGCTCGGCTTCTACCGTTACAGCGAAGACAGCAAAGGCAAACCACGTAAAGAGACCGACGATCAGGTCGATAAACTGCTGGCTGAAAATGGCGCCCAAAAAGCCGAATTCACGCAGGAAGATATTATCGCCCGCATGATGATCCCAATGATTAACGAAGTCGCCCGCTGTCTGGAGGAGAGAATCATTGCCAGTCCGGCTGAGGCCGATATGGCGCTGGTCTACGGCATTGGTTTCCCACCATTCCACGGCGGTGTATTCCGCTATCTCGATACTCTGGGCAGTGCCGCCTACCTGAAAATGACTGAGCAATACGCGCACCTCGGCGCGTTGTACAAGGCACCTGAAGGGTTACGCGACAAAGCCAAAACCAATGACACCTATTATCCGGTCGCAGCACCGCTGGAAGATCTCAGCACCGGCACTCAGGCATAAGGACCGAAATCATGGAAAACGTAGTCATTGTTGACGCCGTCCGCACACCGATGGGCCGTTCAAAAGGCGGAGCATTCCGTCATGTCCGCGCCGAGGATTTATCCGCTCATCTGATGCGCGCCATTCTGGCCCGTAATTCGGCGCTGGATCCGAAAGAGATCGATGACATTTACTGGGGCTGCGTTCAGCAAACGCTGGAGCAAGGCTTCAATATTGCCCGTAATGCTGCACTGCTGGCAGAAATTCCTCATAGCGTCCCGGCCACCACGGTCAACCGTCTGTGTGGTTCTTCCATGCAGGCGCTGCATGATGCTGCCCGGGCCATTATGGTCGGTGATGCCCATGTTGGCCTGATTGGTGGCGTGGAACATATGGGTCATGTGCCGATGAATCACGGCGTGGACTTCCACCCGGGGCTCAGCCGCACTGTCGCTAAAGCCGCAGGCATGATGGGACTGACCGCCGAAATGCTGGCGAAAATGCATCAGATCAGCCGCGAAATGCAGGATGAATTTGCTGCCCGTTCACACCAGCGCGCACATGCCGCCACGATTGCCGGGCACTTTGCCCATGAAATCGTGCCAACCGACGGCCATGATGCAGAGGGCGTGCTGACCAACTACAACTATGACGAAGTGATCCGCCCGGAAACCACGGTGGCAACGCTGGCTGCGCTGCGCCCTGCGTTTGACCCGGTTAACGGCACCGTCACGGCGGGCAGTTCATCGGCTCTGTCTGACGGCGCGTCAGCCATGCTTATCATGAGCGAATCAAAAGCCAAATCTCTCGGCCTCAAAGCCCGCGCCCGCATCAAAGCGATGGCAGTGGTGGGTTGTGACCCGTCGATTATGGGATATGGGCCAGTACCGGCAACCCGTCTGGCATTGAAACGCGCCGGACTGAGCGTGCAGGACATCGGGCTGTTTGAGCTGAACGAGGCCTTCGCCGCACAGGCTTTACCCTGTGCGAAAGATTTGGGGCTGCTGGAAACCATGGAAGAGCGCGTCAATCTCAACGGCGGCGCCATTGCTTTAGGCCACCCGCTCGGCTGCTCCGGCTCACGTATCTCTACCACCCTGCTTAACCTGATGGAGCGCCGCGACGTGCAGTTTGGCGTCGCGACCATGTGCATCGGGCTGGGCCAGGGGATCGCGACTATCTTCGAGAGAGTCTGATAAAAAAGCAAAAAAGCGGGCATCTGCCCGCTTTTTCATTGTTCGTAACTACCGTGTTTAGTTGCCGTTTTCCCGCCCGTCAGGGGCGGGCTTTTTATTTGTTTTCTTATGAGACTTTCAAGATATCAAATAAAGGCAAACGCATCGCCGTACATACGATCTTCCTGCGCACTACGTTCTGCGACAAAACGCTCACGGGCAATTTTCGCCATTTCAAAACGTCCGGCGATATAAATATCGTGGCCAGCCAGCGTGGAGAAGTCCTGCAACACGGCGCTTAATACGGTACCGCTTCTTCCCTGCCAGCCTTCTTCCGGCTGTTCAACCACCGGAATCACCTTCAGGTTTGGATGATTCACGCTCAGCGCTTCCAGTTCACCCAAATCATAAAGATGTTTGAGTTCGCGACCGCCCCAATAGATTGAGATATCGCGATCCGGCTGCTGCTCCAGCGCCGCCACCAATATTGAGCGCGCGTAAGAGAAACCAGTGCCCCCAGCGATCAGCACCAGCGGACGATCACCGTCGTCACGCAGCCACGCATCACCGTGGGGAATATCCACGGTAATATTTTGTTCTTTCAGGATGCGGTCCATCACGGCCATCGCATACAGATTCAGCTCTGAAGCGCCGATGTGTAGCTCAATCGTGTCGCTTTCGGCGGGCGTAGAGGCCAGGGAGAACGGGCGCTTATCGCGCTCATCCATCACCACCATCAGATACTGACCGGCACGGAAAGAAAACGGCGCTTCCGGCGATAACCGTACCCGGTACACCGTATCAGTAATGGCCTCAACCGAGGTTACTTTACAGCTCAATATTGTCATGCGTTCCCTCTGTGGGTCATCAAAGCAAGGCGGAGAACGGTGGCACGGTTATTTCTTCGCGCTGCCGCTGTCTGCATTTTTATTATACGTTGGCGCTTTACTGGCGTACTTATCGCCGGCAAAGATGCCGAGTTCGTCCCAGATGGCATCAACGCGCGCGGTCACGACAGGATCTTTAACAATAGGACGGCCCCATTCGCGCTGCGTTTCACCCGGCCATTTATTCGTGGCGTCTAAGCCCATCTTCGACCCCAAACCGGAAACCGGTGAGGCAAAATCGAGATAATCAATCGGCGTATTTTCGACTAACACCGTGTCCCGCGCGGGATCCATACGGGTGGTTATCGCCCAAATGACGTCGTTCCAGTCGCGGGCATTGATATCGTCATCGCAGACAATCACAAACTTAGTGTACATAAACTGACGCAGGAATGACCAGACGCCCATCATCACGCGCTTGGCATGACCGGCATACTGCTTTTTCATGGTAACGACGGCCAGTCGGTATGAACAGCCCTCAGGCGGCAGATAAAAATCCACAATTTCTGGAAACTGTTTCTTCAAAATCGGCACAAAGACTTCATTCAGTGCCACGCCCAGCACCGCCGGTTCATCGGGCGGTCTGCCGGTGTAGGTGGAGTGATAAATGGCGTTTTTGCGCTGAGTAATATGGGTAATGGTAAACACCGGGAAACTGTCTACTTCATTGTAGTAGCCAGTATGATCGCCGTAAGGACCTTCTGGCGCCAGTTCGGCCGGGTCAATATATCCTTCCAGAACAATTTCAGCACTGGCAGGCACTTCGAGATCGTTGGAAATGCATTTTACGACTTCAGTCTTATTGCCACGCAGCAGACCGGCAAATGCATACTCCGATAACGTATCCGGCACCGGTGTC
The DNA here is from genome assembly GCA_963519305.1 of uncultured Enterobacterales bacterium. Lineage (GTDB taxonomy): Bacteria > Pseudomonadota > Gammaproteobacteria > Enterobacterales > Enterobacteriaceae > Ewingella. Next base: position 77,354 of record CAUQMS010000020.1, on the reverse strand, counting down.
ACCGCGCCAAGAATAGTCGCCGGATCCGCGCCGAGTGCGACGGAGACAGGGAAGGGTTTACCCGGGTTTTGCTGGCACCACTCCTGAAAATCCAGCGCGCCGCCGCGATGGGATAACCAGCGCATGATCACTTTATTCTTGCCCAGAACCTGCTGGCGGTAAATCCCCAGATTCTGACGCTGTTTGTGCGGGCCGCGGGTTACCGTTAAACCCCAGGTGATGAGCGGTGCGGCATCTTCCGGCCAGCAGTGCATCACCGGAATACGCGAAAGATCAACGTCATCTCCTTCCCAAACCAGTTCCTGACAAGGTGCCGAGTGCAGCACCTTGGTCGGCATGTTCATCACTTGCTTGAACTTGGGCATTTTATCGTAGAAATCGCGAAATCCGCGCGGAGGCTCAGGCTCTTTAAGAAACGCCAGCAATTCACCGACTTCACGCAGCGCACTGACATCTTCTTGTCCCATTCCCAACGCCACGCGCTCAGGCGTACCGAATAAATTGCACAGCACCGGCATGTCGTAACCTTTTGGGTTTTCGAACAATAGCGCCGGGCCGCCGGCACGCAGGGTGCGGTCAGCAATTTCGGTCATTTCCAGATAGGTATCGACAGGCTGAGTAATGCGTTTCAGTTCGCCTCTCTTTTCAAGTAACGAGAGGAAGTCACGTAAATCACGGTATTTCATGCTGATTTTTATCGCCAAATTGGGGAGAGCATTATAGGGCCTCTCCGGAGTTGTTGCTGTCTTTTTGTTATCAGTAGGTAAATACCAATAATGAAAAGACAGTGTAACCGCCAGCCCGAACTTCAGTTGGACTGGCGATGCGAAATCGACTATTGGCAGTTAAACGGCACCAGGGAACTCAACGCCTGAGTGTCCTGATATTCCTGAATATCCTGACCGTGACGGAACACTTTAAAGCCCTGCCCTTTGGCGCTGAAGTAACTCAGATCATTACCAGAAACCTGCAGAAGACTGCCCTCACGCAGCGCAATCACCGACTCGCTCGGGTTAACCGCACAAAACTCAGCAATACGTTCGTCGCGGGTTTCACCCATGTGACCACTGAGATGCGCGTCGATATAGTGCGGATTGATTTGCACCGGGAAGAGGCCAAGAGAAGGCAGCACGACTGAATTACGTACCGGCATATCATTGGTGGTACGAATACTTGGTGTCGCCACATTACACCCTGCGCTCCAGCCGATATAAGGCACATTGCGTTCGCGAACGGCGCGCTGAATAGGAACGATCAGCCCGTTTTCGTGCAACAGCTGGTTCAGCATCCAGGTATTCCCGCCGCTTATCAGAATGCACTCCGCCTGCCCGATAGCCTCAGCTGGCGTTTCGGCATGGTGAATACTGCTGACCTCGATGCCCAGCGCCTTTTCAAGCTCCTGTGCACGCGCGTCGTAGTCGCTGCGGATCAGGGCATAAGGGATCAGAACAGCAGAGGTAATATTACGGGCTTTTAACATCGCCTGAATATGTTCATTGGCATAGCCTAACAGCGTGGATTCACCTGAAAGCTTACCGTTACTTAGCAAGAACAACTCCATGACGCTTCTCCGTTATTGTCGTTAGAAACTTGTGTAATGTGCCGCGATACGCCTGGCGTTCGCATGCAATCAACCACCTGTCTGTCTATCGCCAGTCACTTTTGTTATGCTGACCGGTGAGACTTGATGGCGTGTGAGACTATGGAATCCTGGTATTTATTATATTGCAAACGCGGGCAACTTCTGCGCGCAAAAGAACATCTTGAGCGTCAACAGGTTAACTGTTTAACTCCGATGATCACACTGGAAAAAATAGTGCGTGGCCGCAGAACGGCGGTGAGTGAACCTTTGTTCCCAAACTATCTGTTTATCGAGTTTGATCCCGAACGTATCCACACAACCACTATCAGTGCGACGCGCGGTGTCAGCCATTTTGTCCGCTTTGGCCCGCTGCTGGCCACAGTACATCCGGATGTCATCCATCAACTGATGACGCAACCGACGCCAGACGTTCGTGACCCTGAAACCCCACATAGCGGTGATACAGTCGTCGTTACGCAAGGTATCTTTGAAGGGTTCGAAGCGATTTATACCGAACCTGATGGCGAAGCCCGTTCATTGCTGATGCTCAATCTTATCAACCAACAGGTTAAGCAGAGCCTCGATAACACCCACTTCCAGAAAGTTTGACCCGCCCCTGCTCGTCATCCCATGATGCGCAGATCCTGAGCATAAAACAAAGGCACCTTAAAGGTGCCTTTGTCGTCTGTACGGCTTAGCAAGGTAAACCAAACAACGCGCGCGCATTATCTTCGGTTTTTTGCGCCAGCCATGCCGGGTCTTCACCACGCCACAGCGCCACCTGACGGATAATATGCGGTAAAAAAGCCGGTTCATTTCGCCGGTTCTTTGGCTTTTCAGACATATCTCTTGGCAGTAAGTAGGGTGCGTCAGTTTCAAGCAGCAGCCGGTCAGCGGGAATCTGACTAAGCATGCCCCGTAACTCCAGCCCCCGCCGCTCGTCGCATACCCAACCGGTAATACCAATCGAAAGCCCGAGCGACAGATACAGTTCGAGTTCCTGTTCGGTCCCGGTAAAACAGTGCACAACCCCGCCCGGTAGTTTACTCAGCCACGGCGTCAGCAGATCGGCAAAGCGCGGATGAGCATCACGGCAATGCAGGAACACCGGCATTTCGAGCTCAGCGGCCAATGCCAGCTGTGCGCTGAAAGCCACTTCCTGTTGATCTGCCGGTGAAAAGTTACGATTAAAATCCAACCCGCACTCACCGAGTGCCGCGACCTGCGGACTGGCGGCCAGCGTGCGGATGGTCTGTTCGGTTTCAGGGTTCCAACTGCTGGCCTGATGCGGATGGACGCCGGCGGTTGACCAGCAGAACTGCGGATATTGCGCAGCAAGCTGTGCCGCCTCACAGCTTTCCGCCGCCGATGTTCCGGTGATTAACATGCCAGAAAGCCCCGCGGCCCGTGCACGTTCAATAACCTGTGGCCGGTCTTTATCAAACTGGTTACTGGTAAGGTTCACGCCAATTTCAAACATGCTGCGTCCTAAAACTGAAACCGCCCAACAGGGCGGTTTTTTACGTCAATGACCCTATCAGGATGCCTGATCCTGTTCGTCGTCTTCAGCATCAACGTCAGAACGACGTCGCTTACCGACATAGAAACGGGCAAAGAACACGCCGATTTCAAACAAACAGTACATCGGGATTGCCAATAGTGTTTGAGAGAATACGTCAGGCGGTGTCAACAACATGCCAACGACAAACGCGCCTACCAGAACATAAGGACGTTTTTTCTTCAGGTCTTCTGGCGTCGTTACGCCACTCCAGCACAACAGCACAATGGCGATCGGCACTTCAAACGACACGCCAAAGGCCATAAACAGCGCCATGACAAAATCGAGATAGTTATTAATGTCCGTCGCAATTTGTACGCCAGCCGGGGCTGTCTTAGCAAAGAAGGCAAACGCCAGTGGGAATACCACAAAATAGGCGAACGCCATACCGAGGTAAAACAGCAGTGAGCTGGAGAACAGCAATGGCATCATCAGACGGCGTTCGTGCTTATATAGCGCAGGTGCCACGAAACCCCAGACCTGATAAAGAATAAACGGCGCAGAAGCAAACACCGAAACAATCATGGTCAGTTTGATTGGGGTAAAGAATGGCGATGCCACATCGGTGGCAATCATGCTGGCACCTAACGGCATTTGTTTGATTAGCGGAGCCGAGACCAGATAGTAAATATCATTGGAGAAATAGGCCAAAGCCAGGAACACCACCAAAATACAGATGATGGAGTTGAGCAGACGCTTACGCAGTTCTATCAGATGGCTGATAAGCGGTTGGGTATCTTCAACAGCCATGTTTTAACGTTCGCCTGTAGAATGAGTAGAAGGGGTCGGTTTTACCGCGGGTACTGTTTCACCTGCCGGAGCCTGAGTATCGATGGGATCAGCGTTATTCACTGAAACCGGCGGCACAGTCTCCTGCACTGCCTCATGCGCAGATGACGGGGCGACATGTGCTTCGGCAGCCGCCTCCACCTGATGAATTGGCTTGCTGGAGGCCACCGCTGCTTCCACCGCATTTTGTGGCGCCTTCACGGGCGAAGAGGCTACATGGCTGGCGGTTGCTGGTGAAATACCTTCGTCATGCAAGGCTTCAGCTTCCTGAACTAGCGGGTTGTGAATGGTATTGCCTTCAGCCGAGGCTGCTTCTACCGCTTTTGCAGCAGCATCAGGCTCGGCGGTAAAGGAGCGCTTCATTGATTCAGCGGCTTCTTTAAGCTCATCCATAGAGGCTTTGATTTCTGGCGTTAAATTCTTAAGGCCAGACTCTTCAGCTTTCTTGAGGCTGTCCTGCAGTTCCTGAAGTTTCAGTTCCTGAGACAACTCATTCTGTACCGAGGCCGCCATGGCGCGTAGCGCACGGATCCAGCCTGCAACTGTTCTGACGGCCACTGGTAAACGCTCAGGCCCAAGAACAACCAGACCAATCACCAACACCAGCAACAGTTCACTAAATCCTATGTCGAACACGGCTTATACCTGCTCTTTGTTTTGGCTCTTCGTTTCTTCCGCTTTCACTTCAGGTTTAACCTCAAGAGGTTTAGCCGTGAAGTCAGCGTCAGCGTTCGTAGTATCGCTCTCTTTATGTACTTTGGTTGTTGTGTCTTCATCACCCATGGCTTTTTTGAAGCCTTTGATAGAAGAACCCAAATCGGAACCTAAAGTACGCAGTTTTTTGGTGCCGAACAGCAGGACCACGATCACTGCAATGATCAGAAGTTGTGTAATGCTAATACCACCCATTATCTTCACCTCAATATGAAGGGACTACATTCATTGCCGCCGGAGGCGACACTCAATTTTAAACACGTTAAATCGTTCTACAGCCAGTCTTTTTCAGCTGCTGCGCTTCCAGCCAATGAGCCAGGAAACCACACCGGCTGCCATCAGCCATGCCGGATAAACCTCTACCTGACCAAGCAACAGAATTGTACCGCTAAGCAGGAGGGTGGCACCAATACCGAAAAGATATCGGGATTGCCCCTGACGCACGCCCTGATGCTGCATTTGTGAAGAGAGCTTCTCGATGTTGTATTGCAAAAGCTTATGTTGATGCAGGCTTTGGTAAATTAGATCAGGAATCTCAGGCATTTTCTCAATCCAGAAAGGCGCTTTTTCTTTAAACGCCCGCAGCATCGCCGGTAAGCCAACCTGATCTTTCACCCAGCTTTCAAGGAAAGGTTTTGCCGTGGTCCAGAGATCAAGCTGAGGATAAAGCTGACGCCCTAACCCCTCAACATACAACAGCGTTTTTTGCAGCAGAACCAGCTGAGGCTGTACTTCCATATTAAAGCGGCGCGCTGTATTAAACAGATTCAACAGCACGTTACCAAAGGAAATTTCCGCTAAAGGCTTTTCGAAAATAGGCTCACAGACGGTACGTATTGCGAATTCAAATTCTTCTACATTGGTGTCACGAGGAACCCAGCCTGAGTCGACATGCAGCTCAGCCACTTTGCGATAATCGCGGTTGAAGAAAGCGATGAAATTTTCTGCCAGATAACGCTTATCTTCTTTGTTCAGGGAACCAACTATGCCGCAATCAATGCCTATGTAGCAAGGATCTTCAGGGGTGTCATAGCTGACGAAGATGTTACCCGGATGCATGTCCGCATGGAAAAAACTGTCACGAAAGACCTGAGTAAAGAACACCTGAACACCGCGTTCAGCCAGCAGTTTCATGTTGGTGCCCTGCTTTTCCAACGCTTTGATGTCAGAAACAGGAATGCCGTAAATGCGCTCCATCACCATCAGCCGCTCGCTGCAATAGTCCGGATAAACTTCCGGAACATATAACATCGGGCTGCCCGTAAAATTACGGCGCAACTGAATGGCGTTGGCAGATTCGCGCAGCAGATTCAGTTCATCAAGCAGCGTTTTCTCATATTCGCGCACCACTTCACGGGGTTTCAGACGGCGGCCATCAGGCAGCAGTATGGGAACCCAACCTGCCAGACGGGACATCAGGCGAATATCCGCTTTGATGATCGGCAGAATGTCCGGGCGGATCACTTTCAATACCACTGGCTTGCCGTTTTCTTTCAGTACGGCGGTGTGGACCTGCGCAATAGAGGCAGAAGCCAGCGGAGTTTGGTCAAACTCATCGAACCAGGTTTCCAGCGGCCCCCCCAAAGCTTCTTCAATCTGTTTGCGTGCCAGTGCGCCATCGAAAGGGGCGACGTGATCTTGCAGTAAGGCCAGCTGGTCGGCTATATGTGGGGGGAAAAGGTCACGCCGCGTAGAGAGCATCTGACCAAACTTAATCCACACAGGGCCAAGCTGCTCAAGGGCCAGGCGTAAGCGCGTGCCAAGAGGCTTATCTTTGTGGCGGTATGGTAACCAGAAAAACAGGTAGCGTCCCATGCGCAGTGGCAGCGTCAAACGAATTTTGGGGATCAGTTCGTCAAGACCATAGGTCAAAAACATGCGAATAATCAGGTACAGGCGTCGCATTTCACCTGGAGTCATGGCGTATCCTCCAGCTTGTTGAAACGTTTATCCAGTGCTTCAAGTTCACGTACCAGTGCGGAGACTTCATCGTTAAACCACACGACTTCGAGCGTGCCGGGTGCCAGTTTCCACTCCTCAGTGAGCGTTTGTGCCACATAGCTTTGCTGACGTTTCAGGCCATTTTTCAGCAAACGAAAACCCCCAGCCACGGCCTGAGTCACACCCTGTGCTGCGATGTCACCAACGTATGGCGCAAGAAATTCAGCGGGCTCCCATTCAGCGAGATCAACCAGTGCCACTAACTGCTGAACGACGGAAATATCGCCTTCCACAATCAGTTCGCCGCTGCGCATCAGCGGAGAGAGTTGCTGCCGATTGCGTAACTTTTGCAGCACGGACAATGTTGAAGTCACGGTGCAATCTGCCTCCCCGTCCCACTGCCCAAGAACATCAATCTTCTGCTCACTAAAGATAAACGTCAGCGGAGAGCTCAGTTCCTGCAATTCAACACGCAAAACTTTCCCTGATAAACGGGTGCGTGCAGATTTTAAACTACGGTCCCTGAACAGCAGATAATTCAGCGATGTTTCAATCGCGGCGGTCAGTAACGGCGTTAACAACATCGGCATACTCATCTCAGAACTTAAAACCACGGTGCAGCGCGACAATGCCACCGGTCAAATTGCTGTAGGTTACATTTTCGAAACCCGCATCAGCCATCATACCTTTGAGCGTTTCCTGATCGGGATGCATACGGATTGACTCCGCCAGATAGCGATAGCTCTCTGCATCCTGAGCGACCAGTTCACCAATGCGTGGCAAAATATGGAATGAGTAAGTGTCGTAGGCTTTGCTAAGCGGAGCCAGCAGCGGCTTGGAAAATTCCAGCACCAGCAAACGGCCACCCGGCTTTAGCACACGGAACATTGAGCGCAGTGCTTTCTCTTTTTCGGTCACATTACGCAGGCCGAAAGAGATGGTGATGCAGTCAAAATAGTTATCAGGGAATGGCAACGCTTCGGCGTTAGCCTGCACGTAACTGACATTGCCGACAATGCCCAGATTGCGGAGCTTCTCGCGCCCCATCTTCAGCATAGAATCATTGATATCTGCCAGCACCACTTCACCCGTTTCGCCGACCAGGCGAGAGAACTTGGCGGTGAGATCACCAGTGCCTCCTGCGAGATCAAGCACGCGCTGACCACGGCGAACGCCACTGCTGTCGATGGTGAAACGCTTCCAGATACGATGAATACCAAAGGACATCAGGTCATTCATCAGGTCATATTTGGCGGCAACGGAGTGGAAAACTTCTGCCACCATTTCCGCTTTTTCATCTTTCGCTACGGTACGGAAACCGAAATGCGTGGTTTCCTGCGTCTGCTTTTCCATTTTTTATGCCTGCTTATTCAGTCAAACTCTTGGGGAAAGTGTACCAGAACCCCGGGGAAAGCCCCATCACCGATGCTGATTGAACCTCCAAAGATATTCACAGTAAGAATTACTGAGGAGCGACGGCGATCAGACCTGATTATTCCTGTTCGCGAAACCGGTCAACATCGCTTTCACGAAACTCTTGTGACAGTGTTTGGTTCTCTTGTGATGACGAATCGTCAAGAGAAACGGCGGTTTCCGGTTCGTCTTCCGCTTTCGCCTGCTCAGCCAAAGAGGGGCTGATGGGCCGCTTAACCTCAACGCCCAGAGCACGGAATCCTTCTACCTGGCCGATCACGTTACCGCGCCCCTGCGACAGTTTATTCATCGCCAGGCGATAACTGCCCTGCGCTTTTTCCAAACTTTGCCCCATCGACTCCATATCATCCACGAACAGGCGCAGCTTGTCATACAATCGCGCAGCGCGGTCAGCGATACGCTTGGCGTTCTGACTTTGATGTTCATAGCGCCACAAATTGCTGATAGTTCTTAATGCCACCAGCAACGTGGTCGGGCTGACCAGCATAATATTGTGCTTAAGCGCTTCGCTGATCAATTCGGGCTCCCGGTCGATAGCCAGCAGGAAAGCCGGCTCGACAGGAATGAACATCAGCACATAGTCGAGGCTGCGCAGCCCCGGTAATTGCTGATAATCTTTGCGTCCCAGCAAACGGATATGACCACGTACGGAAGCAATATGCTCGTTCAGGGCAATTTCGCGTTCAATATCATCCTGACTATTGAAATAACGCTCATAGGCCACCAGCGTCATTTTGGCATCAATCACCACATCTTTATTTTGCGGCAAACGCACCACAACATCAGGTTGCATACGACTATTGGTATCTACCTGCACGCTGACCTGTGTCTGATATTCATACCCTTCGCGCAAACCGGAGGCCTCAAGCACCCGGCTCAGAACAACCTCACCCCAGTTACCCTGAGTTTTATTATCGCCTTTCAGGGCCTTGGTGAGATTGATGGCTTCACGTGCCATCTGTTCGTTGAGTTGCTGGAGATTACGGATCTCATGGGACAACGTATGCCGTTCACGTGCTTCCTGACCAAAACTGTCCTGCACCTGGCGTCGGAACCCATCCAGCTGTTCACGCAACGGCAACAACAGCTTGTCGAGGCTCTGTTTGTTTTGCTCGTCAGCACGGCGTCCGCTATGTTCAAAAATACGGTTAGCGAGATTTTCAAACTGGCTCGTGAGCCGTTGCTCGCTGTTGATCAGCAGCCGTTGTTTGTCTTCGGCCGCCATGCGGGTTTCATCGAGGCGCGTTGAGACTTCCCGCAGCTCGGCTTCCTGAGCGCTGTTGATTTCACGCTGAGCCCGCAGTTCCTGATTAAGCTGTTCGCACTCGCTCTGCCAGTGGGCCAGACTCAGCAATTTTTCACGGCTGCCCGCCAGCTCACTGTGTAAGCTGCGCAGCTCCAGTTCAGACTGACGGGTATATTGCTGCGCCTGTTGGCGCTCAGCTTTCAGGCTTTCGTTTTCCGCTTGCTGCTGCTCAAGCGTCTGCTGCAGTAAACGGCGCTGCGTTTCATGCTCGGTTTGACGCTGCTGTTGAAGCAGGCTGACAGTTAGCCAGCCCAGCAATAAGCCAGCTAAACCACCGCCCACCAGATAGAGGATGCTGATGTCCAAGGACTCTCCATTTCAGTCAATTCTTGCGGCCAAGGTAATGTCATGCTGTATGGATGTCCAGTCCATTTTTAGACGCCTCGATACTTTGCGAGGTGTCTCGCAAGACGCAATTTCTCACCCGTTCCCCTCTTGTAGAAAACGGCTTAGCGCCACAAGATCACAACCATCGGCTGAGCCACTGAATACCAAAGGCACCGGGGGCCAGCACGCCGAACGCCCATATGAAGGCAGAGGTAATATTAGCTATTTGGAAATAACGCTGCGGCATACCGCAAATACCGGCCACCAGAGGGACTACCGCACGAAGTGGGCCAAAAAAGCGGCCGATAAAGGCGCCGGGCATACCCCACTTTTCAAAGAAGGCATGTCCGCGCTCAAGCATTTGCGGATGTTTTGAAAACGGCCAGAAATTACCGACGCGGTCTTTAAAGTGGTCACCAACCCAGTAAGAAAACCAGTCGCCGAAGAAGGCACCTGCGGCCGCGGCGGCCCAGATAGGCCAAAAGGGAATACCACTTTCGCCAATCAGCGCGCCCAGCCCTAGCAAAATCACGGTGGCGGGAAGCAGCAGGGAGATAAATGCCAGCGATTCACCGAACGCGAGGAAAAAAACAATGGGTATAGCCCAGGCCTCATGCGCACGAACAAACTCGGTAGTGAGGTGAATAACGTCGTTAAGGGTCAAAAGATTTCCTCGTAAAACGGGCTTTAAAATCAGAGATTTTGATTAACGCCAAACTGTGCTTCCTGAAGACAGCGACTACTCAAGGTAGCGTTCGCGCAGATTCTCACGCTGCTCCGCCGCCAGACCGTACTCTTTTTCCAGCCACAGATCGGTGGAACCATATAAGTCGTCGATAGATTTTAGCGCGGTATCGATAAACGATTCACGCACAGAGAGAACATACGCAAATTTTTCCAGTGCTTTTTCGTTGAGCCTGATGGACATCTTATCGAGCATTTGTTCGCGGAAAGGGGCCAGCGTGGTGTCAGTCAGCAAATAGTCTTCCAGCACGGTATTTCGGTCTGCACCCAGCGCAAAAAGCACCAACGCGGAACCGATACCCGTACGATCTTTACCCACTGCGCAGTGCTGTACAATCGCACCGCCACTTGGTTGCATTAGCAGGTTTGCCAGTTGCTGATATGCCGCATTGTTAAATGGCAGGCGGCGGTAAAGCTCGAGCATAAAAGCTGCGGGGTCAAAAGCATTAATAGTCTGCTCAGTCAACTTTTCGAGATTAGCGTTAACTTCATGGCTCAGAGGGTTAACAGGCGCGTGGTGATACTGCGCACCATGCCAGAGAACATCGGGCTTGGAGGCGACTTCATCCGCATCACGATAGTCGAGAATATGCGCGACAGGGATTTTACTCAGATAGTCACAATCTTTAGGCGTTAGTGCATCAAGCGAACCGGAGCGATAAAGCCAGCCGCGTTTAACGCGGCGTCCGTCTGCAGCACTGTTGCCGCCTAATTCACGGAAATTAATGCCACCTTCAAGAGGAGTCAGCGAGGGATGGAGCAAAATAGTTGCTGTCATAAAAGGTCCTTTTTCTGGAATTATCTATCCTCAGACCTTAACAGATTCACGTTGTGATATAAAAAAACGGGCCACCTGAGTAGCCCGTTATTCATCAGAAAAAGCAAAGCGATAACCTTTAGATCAGGCGACGCGCGGCTTCTACGACGATTTTCACCGCATGACTTTCGGTTTTTTTCATGGTCTCAGCATTAGGAATCTCTTGCTGGGTGCGGTTAACAATAACGCCCGCTACCATACCGGCACGCAGCCCCTGGCTTGCGCACATGGTCAATAGCGTCGCAGACTCCATCTCATAGTTCATCACGCCCATTTCCTGCCACTCTTTCATCGACTCTTTAAAGCGACGAACCACGCGACCGGAGTAGGTGTCATAACGCTCCTGACCCGGATAGAAGGTATCTGAAGAGGCCGTCACACCAATATGCGTTTCAGCACCAACGGCCTTCGCCGCGGCTACCAACGCCGTAGTGCAGTCAAAATCAGCGACCGCTGGGAATTCCATCGGGGCGAAATGCAGGCTTGCGCCATCAAGACGCACTGCCGCCGTGGTAACCAGAACGTCGCCCACATTGATGTGTGGCTGAATTGCGCCGGTTGTTCCCACGCGCAGGAAGGTCCGGATACCGAGCTGGGCCAACTCTTCAACGGCAATAGAGGTAGACGGGCCACCGATACCGGTAGAACAAACGATGACAGATTTGCCATCAAGCTCTGCGCGCCATGAGGTAAATTCGCGATGAGAAGCCAGACGCACGGGGTTCTCCATCAGTTTGGCGATCTTTTCGACGCGCTCAGGATCACCAGGAACGATAGCCAGCGTCGCGCCATTTAAATCTTTTTTGGTCAGGCCAAGGTGGAAAACGTCAGACATAACAAACTCCTCTTTATTTAAGGTCATATTTTCGCAGGAGGACACCCGGCTACTCTACTGATCATTGTGCCGTTATTTCGTGACGAACGTCACTACGACGCAACAACAAAAATACGACGTACATTTAAAATGTGATCAAATTCACAATAAAAGCCTATTTTGATGATTATTTATACTGCTGCATTTTTTCTTTTAGCGAGGACTACAAAGCCGTAATACGTGATAAACAGCAAAGGCATTGGCCGTGACCAGCCAATGCCTGTTTTGGAAGCTATGTTTGCTTTCGCTATCAGGCAGGTACGCCCTCCGCTTTAGCGCTTCGTGACCAGATACGATGCTTAAGCATATCTTTGAGGAAAGTCTCCAGCAGCACACCTTCGGTTTTTTCGGCTTCAATCACCCCCTCTTCTTGCACACCATCTTCAAGGCCCAGCAGGGATTTGAAACGGCGGGCGTCACCGCTCAGCCCCATCACTTTGAGATGTTTATAGGCTTCCAGGACGAAATGACGAGCGTCGCCATTCATCAGTAGCGCATCAATGTGGCCATGCGGAACCAAGAGAGCATCCACCGTAATCGATGGCGATCCGGCGAAAGTGGCGTCAACCGGTAAGGTCGAGCCATCATCAGCCACTACTTCACCTAAGTGGCTGGCCAGCAATTTAGGGTGCACCCCGGCAGCCTGGAAGGCCTGCAAAGCATTGAGTACATCGGCAGCATTCACCCCTTCGCTGAGCAAAATCGCCACTTGTCGACCTTTAATAACGCCTTTACCGCTAGCATACAGACTGAGCGACTCATCTTTATCCAGGCCATTTACCGGTTTTGGCGGTTTGGTTTTCAGGGCATCGGCACTGAGTTTGATGCCGAGATTCTTCGCCACTTTTTCAGCTAACTTCACATCGATGTGGGTCAGCAGATCCACTACCCGTTCACGAATATATGGGCGCGCCACTTTGGAGAGTTCAAAGGAGAAGGCAGCAACAATGTGGTCCTGTTCAACCGGCGTTTGGCTCAGCCAGAACAAACGTGGCTGGGAGTAAAACTCGGCAAAAGATTCACTCCGCTGGCGAATTTTATCGCCATCGATGCGTTCGTGATAGCTTTCAAAACCGCCGCCCTTGGCCGCTGGTGCCGTTTCCCGTGGCCAGTTATCGTTAAGGGAATTTGGCTCGTAGTTGGCCGGATTAGTGTCAATATCCTGCCGGTGCATGCCGTCACGCTGGAAGTTGTGATACGGACAAGTTGGCCGGTTGATCGGGATTTCGTGGAAGTTCGGTCCGCCTAAACGGCTGATTTGCGTATCAGTATATGAGAAGAGTCGGCCCTGTAATAACGGGTCATTACTGAAATCAATGCCTGGAACAACGTGTCCTGGGTGGAATGCGACCTGTTCGGTTTCGGCAAAGTAGTTATCCGGGTTACGGTTGAGCACCATCTTGCCGACGATTTCAACAGGTACCAGCTTTTCAGGGATGAGTTTAGTGGCATCCAACAGGTCGAAATCAAATTTGAATTCGTCCTCTTCGGGAATTAATTGCACACCGAGTTCATACTCAGGGTAATCACCTGCTTCGATGGCTTCCCATAAATCACGGCGATGGAAATCGGCATCTTTACCCGCCAGTTTTTGCGCTTCATCCCAAAGCAGAGAGGCCTTACCCGCCAGGGGCTTCCAGTGGAAACGCACGAAAGTCGATTTCCCTTCAGCATTCACAAAACGGAAAGTGTGAATACCAAAGCCTTCCATTGTCCGGTAGCTACGCGGGATCCCTCGGTCGGACATCGCCCAGAAGACGTTATGCAAGGTTTCAGGTTGCAACGACACATAATCCCAGAAACTGTCATGTGCGCTGGCGCCCTGTGGGATTTCGTTATGTGGCTCGGGTTTAACGGCATGGACGAAGTCCGGGAATTTGTGGGCATCCTGAATAAAGAACACCGGGGTATTATTGCCGACTAAGTCATATACCCCTTCATCGGTATAAAACTTGGTTGCCCAGCCGCGAATATCACGCACGGAATCCGCCGAGCCACGCGAGCCCTGTACGGTGGAAAAACGCACAAAGACCGGCGTTGTCTTTTTCGGATCGGCGAGGAAGTCTGCCTTGGTTACATCTGACAGGCTACGGTAGGGCTGGAAATAGCCATGAGCAGCCGCACCGCGAGCATGGACAATGCGCTCAGGTATACGCTCATGGTCGAAATGGGTGATTTTTTCACGCAGGATAAAGTCTTCCAGCAGCGTCGGGCCGCGGGTTCCCGCTTTGAGAGAATTTTGATCGTCGGAGATTTTGGTCCCCTGATCGGTAGTCAGCGCGTGTTTTTCACCATTTTTGCGATGAATATCCAGCGCGGTCAGTTTGGCGTTGGTATTTTTCGGGCTTTTGGCACTGCCAGACGCCGTGGGCTCTTTACCCGGCGGGGTCGGTTTCGGCGTGACTTTGTGCGATCCGTCTGCCGGTGCCAGACTTCCCAGTCCAGGCTGTGATGACTCGATGCCCGTGGCGGGGGCGCGGTTAGCCGGTTTCTGCTCACTTTGCTTTTTCGGGGTTGATTTCGACATTGAACATAACTCCTTAACATTCAGTTTCACAACGGGCGGTAGATTGACGACAACCGCTTACTGTTCTGAGCCTCAGTCTTAAGACTTTTTATCCTCAACACCTAACTATAGGACATGTCCTGTGTCTTGCCGTGGCGGGTTTATAGCTATAGTTTAAAAACAACAGCGCGACTCATTGCATAAGAAAAGTATGGAGACCGAAATGAAGAATGACGACTTACCTGTACCTACACCGCAAGTAAAACAGGCTCCGACCAGCTTTGCACCGGCTGTTACCCCTGTAGCCAGTACCACGATACATACTGATACCGAAGGGCTGCACGCGGGCCAGACCACAATCCCGTCACAGGGCGAAGACATGCCGGCCTATCTTGCACGCCCGGAGAATTACACCGGGAAATTGCCCGTGGTATTGGTGGTGCAGGAAATTTTCGGGGTACATGAGCACATTCAGGATGTATGCCGCCGGTTGGCGAAGCAGGGATATATGGCTATCGCGCCTGAACTCTATTTCCGTCAGGGCGACCCACGTGATTACACGGAAATCAGCGATATCATCGGTAAAGTCGTGGGTAAGGTGCCCGACCAACAGGTGCTCTCGGATCTTGACCACACCGCGCACTGGGCATCACAACACGGCGGAGATACCGCAAAACTGGCTATTACCGGTTTTTGCTGGGGTGGTCGTATTACCTGGCTTTATGCCGCGCACAACCCTCAGCTGAAAGCTGGCGTGGCATGGTATGGCAAATTAGTGGGTGACAAAACGCTGACCAGTCCGACACATCCGGTGGATGAAGCGGTTGATCTGACGTCACCGGTACTCGGTTTATATGGCGGCCAGGACTCAGGCATTTCGCTCGAGAGTGTGGAAACCATGCGCCAGGCTATTCGCGCCGCGAATGCCACGGCAGAGATCGTCGTTTATCCGCAAGCCGGTCATGCTTTTAATGCCGATTACCGGGCCAGCTACGATCCCGAAGCCGCCGCCGATGGCTGGCAACGAATGCTGGAATGGTTTGAGAAATATGGCGTGAAATAATACAACGCGGCTCTGCTATCAGACGCCCCGGGGCAGCAGCGCCTGCGGGGCTTTTTAACCGGTTAATCTCAGAGTTCAAGCTCCTGTTTCAGCAACGATTCAACCTGCTGCACGGAGCTCGCATCAACCAATGCATCGCGGAAAGCTTCATGCATGATACGCCGCGCCAGTTTGGAAAAAATACGCATATGCTGATCGCCTGCTGCGTGCTTATTCAGGGTCAGCATAATGATAAATTCTGCCTGTTCATCTCCCCAGGCTATCGGGTGAAGTAACCTGGCGACACTGATCGTTGACTGCTCAATATGCTCTGACTTGGTATGAGGAATGGCAAAACCAAACCCCAGACCGGTCGAAAACACGGCCTCACGGGCCCACAGGTCTGCGGCAAGTTTACGCGGGTAGCGGCAACGCCCATCCAGCAACAGGTTATCCACCATACCTTTAATGACTTCTTCTTTGCTGCGCCAGTCTGTGTCGAGGGCAATACACTGGGGTGTAATTAACGGCACGTCGTTGACTTCCATACGCAACTGCGCCAGCAGATGCTCGACTTCAAGCGAGGTACGACAGGCCATCGCTCTGTTGAGCAACAGACGGCATTCGCGGCTATCGAGTTTTGCCAGATGCGCTTTGGTAACGGCAACAGAAGGAGCACTCATGCTGATTTCGTCCAATCCGAGTCCTACCAGCAACGGTAACACCGAACCTTTCGCCCCCAGTTCACCGCATAAACCAATCCATTTACCATGGCGGTGCACCTCGCGCACCGCGTGATCCAGAGCGCGCAGAAATGCCGGATTCAGGCTGTTGTAATGCCGGATCACTTTGGCGTTATCGCGGTCCACCGCCAGAAGATATTGCGTGAGGTCGTTGCTACCAAGACTAAAGAAATCAACCTCCTCACAGCACTGGTCAATAATAAACAGCACCGACGGCACTTCCAGCATGATGCCTAAAGGGATCCTCTCATCAAAAGGGATCTGTTCTGTACGCAGTGATTGTTTGGCTTCTGCTACTTTTTCTTTCACCCACAACACCTCTTCCATAGAAGAGATCATCGGGATCATGATTTTCAGTGCACCATGCGCCGAGGCGCGCAGAATGGCGCGTAGCTGTGTCTGGAATAACGGCAGATATTCCTGGTAAATACGCACTGCGCGATAACCGAGGAAAGGGTTCTTCTCAGCGGGAATATTCAGGTAATCGACAGGTTTATCGCCACCGATATCCATGGTGCGAACGATAATAGGTTTCCCTTTCGCCGCGTCACTGGCCTGACAAAAGATATTATACAGTTCATCTTCTGAAGGCTCCTTCGTACGGTCCATATAGAGCATTTCGGTGCGAAAAAGCCCTATTGCTTCAGCCCCATTGGCAAATGCTGCCGGAGCCTCAACTGAGTGCGCAATATTGGCAGCAATCTCAAGCCTGACACCATCAGCGGTATAACCCGGTTTATCCAAATAATGGCTTTGCTGTTGCCGCAGTTGCTCTGCGACCCACTGCTCCTGTTGGTAATAGCGCTGCACGGGTTCACTTAATTTGCAGACCACCACGCCAAGATCGCCATCGATTTGCACCCTCTGGTTGAGATAAGGCTGTAATGTCTGCGTATTGATACCCACCAGCGTCGGAATATTAAAAGAACGGGCGAGGATCACCGTGTGGGATGTACTGCCCCCGCTGCCGAGCAACAGCCCTTTCAGAAAATGTTTATCCAGTTCAATAAACTGACTTGGCGTCAGCTCATCCACCAGACAAATACTGGGTTCGCTCAGCGCCGGTTGGGAAGCAAACTCCTGCTCACCATAGATGTGCTGCAACAGCTGAAAACTGACATCACGGATATCCAGTTCACGCTCGCGAAGATAGGCGCTGGATGAAAGGCTGAGCTGCTGGCTGAAATGTGCGGCAGTGCCGACAATACTTTCCGCACAGCTCCTGCCCGCCTCAATGTGTAACGACAGCTGGTCACGGAATACAGGATCACACAGCAGAGAATGATGAGCTTCCAGTACTGCCGTCGTCGTGGAACTTCCCTCCATCAGCCGCAGTTCTAATACTTTGGTATAGCGGCTTATCCCGGCAGTAAGCTGCGATTTTTCGTATTCCAGCGAACCCGCCGTGGGCAGTGAATCCAAGGCATTTAGATCCACGCTCATCAGGCTTATCAACTTTCCGCTGGCACAGCCAACGCTGACGGAATTGCCCCGAAAAAGGGTCGGAGAGAGATGACTTAATGACTCAGGGAGAGGTTCGGCATCCTTGCCTTCGCCCTCCTGCGATAGCGCTGCATCACAGTGCGCTAACTCATGCTCGATAAAGTGACTGAGTGCTGCCAGTGCCAGCGCCTCATCCGCACCCTCTATTGTGATTTGGCACTCATCGCCTGAGAGCGTATCCGTACCAATCAGCGACAACACGCTTTTCGCATCTCCTTTCCGGCCGCTTCGCAGGTTGTGCCATTCGAAACGGGCACTAAAACGGTTGCACAGCGTTTCGATATGACTGGCAGGACGGGCATGTACGCCATTGGGCAACATGCAGGTGAAGGTCAGTTTTTGAGCCATTTGTACATCCTCATCCAATTACGCTCTCATTCAAATGACAGCGAGCCATTCCGGTTGCTTTAGCTTGCAGACAGAAAGATGCAATGAATATGAGACAAAAAAGCCAAATACTGGACAAATGTACTCTGGATGATTTTTTGCGAGGCATCTCACAGGTATAGAGTTAACTCAACGGGATGAGATACATCGATTATTCGAACCTGCTCGCATTTTTGTTTTTAGATTACAAAAATCCAGCAAAACGCAAATTCGTCCCCTGTCAGGCCCCACCATCCTGGCCTATCGTATAGGCCAATAACCCCTCAGTACGGTGAGGCTAAATATACCCTGTTGCGGCACGTTCCTGTGCCGGACGCCGCAGATATTGCACGTTTCCGGACAGTCGCCATCAGCGCAGGCTATGATGTGCACATAGGTGGCTGAGTGAATATAACCCATACACAAGCAACTGCAGGGAGAGTGGGAATATGCCTTTAAAACTGGTGGCGGTAACGGCCTGTATCAGCGGCGTAGCCCATACGTATATGGCCGCTGAAAGGTTGGAGAAACTTTGCGCGCAGGAAAAATGGCCGGTCAAAGTAGAAACACAGGGCGCCCTCGGTGTTGAGAACCGTCTCACCGTGGAAGATATTGCTCAGGCTGATGTCGTACTGTTGATTGCCGATATCATGCTGGAAGAGAGTGAACGTTTTACCCACCAGCGTGGGGTACAAGTCAGCATTCGTGGTTTTTTAAGCGACAGCGAGCGGGTGATCGGCGCTGTGCGCAAAGTCGCACGCTCACCACAGCAAACTCTGATCCGGCTGGAATAGCCGCACGCGCGCGGTTCTCAGCTGCCGGTCAGTTGACTGCGATACTGGCTGCGGTATTCCGAAGGCGACCGTTCTGTACTTTTACGAAACTGTCTGCAGAAATAATTGCTGTCCGGAAAGCCGCTGGCGTGCGCCACTTCTTTTACCTTCATGTCATAACGTTGTAGCAAGTTTTTAGCCTGCTCCAGCCGCACTTGGTTGAGGTACTCGTTAAAACCGATACCGCCTGATTTCTGGAACAGATGGGACAGGTAGTTCGGTGAGATATAAAACACACTGGCAACGGATTCGCGGGTCAGCGGCTTATGGTAATGCTCTTCCAGATATTCACGGATCACAGTGAATAACGTCTGGCTGCGGGAAGGGGTTATTGCAGAAGCCCCAAACAGATCCAACACGTGGCTCAATAGTCCTTTCACCAGAAAGTGCGCGGTAAGCTGATCCTGCGGGTGCCACGCCAGTTCATTTAATGCCTGTAGCAGGAATGCCCCCACCCTCGGCCCGCGTCGGGCCACGTTGCCTTTCTCTCCCGCCAGAAAAACCTCACCGGTCCAGTGTAACAGGCTGAAACCCAACTGCTGTTTACCAAACAGAATACTCAGGGTCGTTACCGGTAAACTCCAGCGCGGGTTATTCCACCCATGAGGGGGCACGAACAAAATATCACCGGCGGACATGATCTGTACCTGCTGATGTCCCTGCGGATCCCCCCACTCCATCTCCTGCTGACCGGACAACACCAGTTCCAGCCGTGGGAAATTCACGTCATAAGCCAGCGGTGGCGCAGGATGCTGATTACCGGCGAAATTTACCCGTCCGATGCCTTTCGGGTTTTCCAGCAACGGCGTCAGTGCGGTATGCAGAGGGGTTTTCATTACGGGCTACCTTTAGAAATGACCGGTTCATCATAACCAAAGTTCGGCCCCAATCTTTATTCTGCTGGCCGGGAATGCGAGAAAGATCGACAAATCAGGGCAGGATTGCTGCCCGCACAAGCAATGCGGGCAGTGGAAGGCTTATTTCAGGAAGGTCGATAGTGACAAAGCTAATCAGGCTTGCTGCGGCTGGCCATTCGAAGCCATTAATCCACCGTCGACCGGCAAATTCACCCCGGTCACAAAGCGCGCATCGTGGCTGGCGAGAAATGCAATCACATCAGCGATCTCCTCCGGTTCGGCGCCACGCCCCATTGGGATCCTTTCGGCGAATTTATCCAGCAGTGGCTGATTTTTCTTAATATCGGCGGCCATCTCGGTGAACGTCAGCGATGGGCAAACTGCGTTAACCCGCACGCCGTCTTTGCCGTGATCCATAGCAATTGAACGGGTGAAGTTACTGACACCACCTTTCGCGGCATTATAGAAACTCATCCCCCAGTCACCGCCCATTCCGGACACCGATGAAATATTCACAATATTGCCTTTACTCTCAATCAGCGCGGGCATAAAGAAACGCGTGCAATAGAATACGCCGCTAAGATCGATCTCGATCACTTTATGCCAGTCCTCAAGACTCGCTTCGGTGACTTTGCCCTGCACCGCAATCCCGGCACCGTTCACCAGCACATCCACGCGGCCAAACTTGTCATTGATCACCGCCGCCATACGCTCAACGTCCTGCGCTTTCGAGACATCCGCCAGATGAATATAATACTGCGTGCTTTCAAGGGAATGAGCGACTTTTTCCAGTTTCTCTTTAGTCCGCCCGACCAGCACCACAATCGCGCCCTCTTTTGCGAAACGCCTGGCCGTTGCAGCCCCCATGCCTGAGCCTGCTCCTGTCACAACGACGACCTTATCTGTGAATCGATTCATATTTTCTCCTTTGATTGCGTCAATGAAGCCTGTTTTAAGCCTAGTGGTAAAAAATCAGAGACAGGCATAATTGACCGGGAAATCCCCCCGCAGAGCCGCGCAGGCCGCCGTACAGGCCCATCAGGAAGGAATGAGAAACTCGTTACAAAATACGAATGAGGCAGACTTTCGCGCATGACCGTAAGCCCTCGATCCCCCTTTTATCCGCCAGACGGAAGGGTTCCCCCTGTAAAAACGAAGCCGAATGAGACATTTTCATCAGACGGGTCATACCGAACCTGACGCAACCGAGGTGCCAAAGATGTGTCATCCCCTTTTATCGACAGGTGCCAAAGGACTGGAACTGATTGAGAATTTCGAATCGCTGCGCCTGAAGCGTTATCTGGATTCAGCCCAAAGGCCGACCATCGGCTATGGCCATCTTATCCTGCCCGATGAAACGTTTGAGGGCGCGATTACTCTGGCTAAAGCGCAGTATCTGCTGCAACACGATCTCGGTATCAGTGAAAGAGGCGTGCGGATCTTTATCACCGTCCCCCTGACACAAAATCAGTTTGATGCACTGGTGTCGTTCACCCTCAACCTGGGTATCGGTAGCCTGAAACATTCCACCCTGCGTCATCTGCTCAATCAGAAACGGTATCATCCCGCTGCGGAGGAGTTTTTACGCTGGGACAGAGCCGGAGGTGTGATAGTCCCCGGATTAGCCCGCCGCAGAAGGGCTGAGCGGGCGCTCTTTCTTGAACCCTGATCACCTAATAAAAAAAGGCACCGGGGTGCCCTTAGGGTTACTGCATCACAACCCACAATCAACGTTAGATTTTTTCAGCGCGCAGGCGTTTTGCGGCTTTCACCATGTTTTCCAGCGACTCGCGGGTCTCCGGCCAGCCACGGGTTTTCAGGCCGCAGTCCGGATTAACCCACAGACGCTCTGCCGGAATACTGTCAGCGGCTTTACGCAACAGGTTCTCAATCCACTCAACGCTTGGCACGTTAGGTGAATGAATATCGTAAACGCCGGGTCCGATTTCATTCGGGTAATCGAATTCTTTGAAGGTTTCGATCAGGTCCATATCTGAACGCGAGGTTTCGATAGTGATCACGTCAGCATCCAGCGCGGCAATGGAGTCCATGATGTCATTGAATTCGCAATAACACATGTGGGTGTGGATCTGCGTATCATCTTTGGCAATCGCGGCATTCAGTTTGAACGCATCTACGGCCCAGCGCAGGTATGCATTCCACTCGGACTGGCGCAGCGGCAGGCCTTCGCGCAGGGCAGGTTCGTCAATCTGGATGATGCCGATACCGGCTTTTTCCAGATCTTGCACTTCATCACGCAGCGCCAGACCGATTTGCTTGGCAATGGTTTCGCGGCTGACGTCTTCACGCGGGAAGGACCAGCAAAGGATAGTGATCGGGCCAGTAAGCATGCCCTTAACCGGTTTTTCGGTCAGCGACTGAGCATACTTCGCCCACTCCACGGTAATGGCTTCAGGACGGCTTACGTCGCCAATGATCACCGGTGGTTTGACGCAGCGAGAACCGTAGCTCTGCACCCAACCGTTTTGCGTGAACACAAAACCGTCAAGATGTTCGCCGAAGTACTCAACCATGTCATTACGTTCTGCTTCACCGTGAACCAGTACGTCGATATCCAGACGCTCCTGTTCTTTAATGGCTTGCTTGATGTGCTCGCTGATACCGGTACGGTATTTGGTGTTGTCCAGACGGCCCTGTTTGAAGTCCAGACGCAGGCCGCGGATTTCGGTAGTTTGCGGGAATGAACCGATCGTCGTCGTCGGCCATGCCGGCAGATTGAAACGGGCACGCTGCGCCACAGCACGCTGGGTATAAACGTTCGAACGCTCGATATCGGCGGCAGTGATCGCGGCAACACGTTTGGTCACGGCAGCGTTGTTTACGCGGGATGATTTACGGCGGGCGCGGATTGGCTCGCTGTATTCGGCCAACTTTTGTTGTGCTTCAGCCGTCGGGTTATTCAGCGCAGACGTCAACAGCGACAGCTCGGCGCATTTTTGCAGGGCAAACGCGAACCAGCTTTTCACTTCGTCATCCAGACGGGTTTCAACGCTCAAATCGATTGGACTGTGCAGCAGCGAACAGGAGCTGCCGATCCACAGGTTGCGCCCTTCCACCAGCGGCTTCAGACGGTCGAACCAACTGCTCAGATCCGCACGCCATACGTTACGCCCGTTGATCACGCCCAGTGAAATCAGCCACGCTTTTGGCAGTGCGTTGATCACGGTTTGCAGGTCATCACAACCGGCGACCGCATCAATGTGCAGGCCATGTACCGGCAGCTGGCGGATAGTGTCGAGGTTATGGCCCACGCTGTCGAAATAAGTGGTCAGCAGCAATTTGGTTTTACCCTGCAGCTGCTCGTAAGCCGGCTTGTAGGCATCCAGCCACGCTTGCGGTAATTCCAGCACCAGCGCAGGCTCGTCGATCTGTACCCATTCGATGCCACGTTTTGCCAGTTCGGCCAGCACCTGCTGGTAAACCGGCAGGATGTCGTTAATCAGCGTCAGACGGTCAAACTGCTCGCCTTTCACTTTGCCGAGCCACAGATACGTCAGCGGGCCAAGCAGGACAGGTTTGATTTTGTGCCCGAGCGCCAGTGCTTCGTCCACTTCATCCAGCAACTGGGTCCAGGTCAGTTTGAACTGCTGACCTTTCACAAATTCCGGCACCATGTAGTGATAGTTGGTGTTGAACCATTTGGTCATTTCAGCTGCTGCCGCCGGTTTACCGGTTGGCGCACGGCCGCGTCCCAGACGGAACAGGGTATCGAGATCGACTGAACCGTCAGCATTTTGATGTCGGGCCGGCACGTTACCGAGCAGCAGGCTGGTAGTCAGTACATGATCATACCAGGCGAAATCGCCAACCGGCACCAGATCCACGCCCGCTTCTTCCTGTTGTTTCCAGTGACGGGCACGCAGTTCGCGGCCCGTTGCCAGTAACTCTTCCTGCGAAGAGTTACCCGCCCAGTAGCTTTCTTGTGCTTTCTTCAGTTCACGACGCAGACCGACACGTGGGAAACCGAGGGTATGATTCAGTATGGTCATCTTTAAATTCCTGTTTAGCCGTCCAGATGTTTACACATCCATAATCCGCAGGTACTGTATATTCCACAAGCGCAAATTATTCATGACACAGTGAAGGACTCTCATGATCGAACTGAAACACCTTAGGACGCTGCAGGCACTTCGCAATACCGGATCGCTGGCCGCCGCCGCTTCGCAGCTGCACCAGACGCAATCCGCCCTGTCGCACCAATTCAGTGACCTTGAGCAACGTCTGGGTTTCCGGCTGTTCGTGCGTAAAAGCCAGCCGCTGCGCTTTACGCCGCAGGGTGAGATCATGCTGAATCTGGCGGAGCAGGTATTGCCGCAAATACAGCAGGCGTTGCAGGCCTGCAATGAGCCACATCAGGCATCACTGCGCATCGCTATTGAGTGCCACAGCTGCATTCAGTGGCTGACCCCGGCGCTGGACAGCTTCCGCATCAGCTGGCCGCAGGTGCTGATGGACTTCAAATCCGGCGTTACCTTTGATCCACAACCCGCGCTGCAACAGGGCGAACTGGACATTGTACTGACGTCCGACATCCTGCCGCGCAGCGGTCTGCACTATTCGCCGATGTTTGATTTTGAAGTGCGGCTGGTGCTGGCGCCGGATCATCCGCTGGCCAATAAAGCGGTGATCACGCCGGAAGATTTAAGCAGCGAAATTTTGATGATCTATCCGGTTCAGCGTCAGCGGCTGGATATCTGGCGGCACTTCCTGCAACCAGCTGGCGTCAGCCCGGCGCTGAAAAACGTCGATAACACGCTGTTGCTGATCCAGATGGTCTCCGCGCGGATGGGCATTGCGGCGCTGCCGCACTGGGTGGTGGAGAGTTTTGAGCGTCAGGGTCTGGTCGTGACCAAAACGCTGGGTGACGGGTTATGGAGCCGGTTGTACGCCGCCGTGCGCGATGGCGAGCAGCGTCAACCGGTGGTGGAAGCCTTTATTCGTTCGACCCGGCAGCACGCGTGTGACCATCTGCCGTTTGTGCGCGATGCGGCGCGACCCAACGCCGGTGTACCCACAGTGAAGCCATTATCACTGCCGCACCCACAATAAAACTCGGCCAGTGCGGCTGCTGTTGCCAGATAGCCAGGTTAACAAGCAGCCCGGCCGGGACGTGAAAGTTGTTCATAATACCCAACGTTCCCGCATCCACCTGCGTCGCGCCGTAGTTCCACATGAAATAGCCCAGCGCCGACGCCCCCACGCCCAGCCAAATCAAAATGCCCCATTGCAGGTTCGTGGTGGGCAATTTTTGCGCATTCCCCCACAGGAACCACGCCACCACGGCACAAATCAGCGCACCGATGTAAAACCAGGAGAAGGCCGTATGCTGCGGCATCGGATGGGTTTCCATCAGCCGCTTGTAGCCCACCTGCCCGAGTGCAAAACAGAGATTTGCCGCCTGAACCAGCAGTAAACCAATAATGAAATGTTCGCTGATATGGTCGTAGCGGATGATCGCCGCCCCTGCCACCGCCAGCAGCGCGCTCAGTGCGTAGCCTTTACGGATTTTCCGGCCGCTGATCAGGTCATAAATCAGCGTGACATACAGCGGCGTCATCACCGTAAACAGCAGGAATTCCGGTACCGACAGGTACAGATAGGCTTCAAAGCTAATGAGATACATGATGCCCAACTGCATCGCGCCCACCGCCATATACATCAGCAGAGTTTTCAGTGGATAGCCTTTCCAGCGTAAAAAAGGCAGAAAGACCAGCGCTGCCAGCCCCAGACGCACCAGCACGGAGAAAACGCTGTCAACCTGACCGGCCAGATAGACGCCAATCAGGCTGAAAGAAAAGGCCCACAAAATAGTGGTAATGATAAGTAACGGCACGAAGTTCAGCCCGAAAAGGAGGAAGATGGCTGATTGTAACCGAAGTAGGTTAGCGCTTGCGGGCAAATTCGGTTGACGAGTGTTCACTTTTAAATCAAACGAGAGCCAGCACACGCTTTAAGCGTTCCGTGCTGCTTCAGACGACGCTGTATCGTTCTATGACGTAGACTGAATGAATGACTGAAAGGAGGATGACCTGATGAAACGTTCTTATGGATTTTTAGCCGTTTTCCCGCTGATTTTCGCCGTACAGGCCGCCTCGGCCGATACGATCCCGCCGCCGGACCGTGCGCAGCAGCTGTTGAATAACCCCTCGCAGCAACGGATGCAGCAACAACAGCAGACTAACTCGCAGATGCAACAGCGCGAGTTGCAGCAGGGAATCAATAACAGCCAGCAACAGCAACAACTCAGACTGCGTTCGCAGATTCAAAACGATCAGCAGCGTCTGCAAACTCAGCAACTGAACCAGAACAATCAGCAGTTGCAGCAGAATTTGAAACAGACGCCCTGACAGCTGAATTGCTTTGCCTATCTCCCCATTTTCTCTTTCCTCCCCTGATGTCTGGGGAGGAAGTTCTCAGACGAAATCCGGCCCGATCACATCAATCTTATCCGTGCAGATGCAATCCACGCCCCAGCCAAGCAGCTCGCGGGCGCGTTCGGGTTTATTCACCGTATAAACCAGAATATGCAGGCCCGCGTCTTTGATCTCTTTGACCCGCTCAGCGGTCAGCACTTTATGGTTGAGGTGCAGCGACACACATTCCAGCTCGTCGGTCAGGTTTTTCCAGTCGTAGCGCCATTCATCCATCAGTAATCCACGCGGCAACTCCGGTGCTGCCTTTTTGGCGGCGACCAGCGCGTCAAATTCGAACGAGGAGAGCAAAGGCGGTGCGGCCAAATCTTTCCACAGCTCACGCGCTGCCAGCGCGACCTGAGTGCCTGTTTGCATGTCTGTGCCAGTGGTCGGTTTTATTTCGATGTTTGCCATCATGTTATGCTGTGCGCAGCGTTTCGCCACCTGAGCCAGCGTCGGCAATTTTTCGCCTTTGAAGGCCGCGCTGTACCAGCCACCGGCATCCAGCTCATGCAATTTGTTCCAGCTCAGCTCACCCGCTACACCCCAGCCATTGCTGGTGCGGTTCAGGGTGTCGTCATGCAACAGGAAAATTTCGCCGTCCTGCGCCAGTTTGGCGTCGAACTCAATCATGGTATGGCCGTATTTCGCGCCCATATCGATGGCGGCAAGGGTATTTTCCGGGGCCAGCGAACCGCCGCCGCGATGCGCCACAATCCGTGGATAAGGCCAGACTGACATGTTTTACTCCATTCGTGATCCGCTGTGTGAATCGAAAAAGTGTAGCGCGTTCGTCGGCAAAACCAAACGTAACTGTGTGCCCGGCTCCGGACAAACTTCATGATTGAGCCGGACCACTACGCCGCTGCCCGCCCATTTGCCGTGCGCCAGGTTATCGGCACCCAGCAGCTCCAGCGTGGTGAGATTCAGAGGAATGCCGGTGTCCCGGTCTTCAGACAGCTGAATATGTTCCGGCCGGATGCCCACGGTCAGCTCACGTCCGCCCCACTCCGGGCGCGGTTTGCTAAGCGGCAGCTCGAAGCCTCCCTCCATCACCAGTGACGTACCATCGCTGGCAAGGGTGCCCGGCAAAAGGTTCATGGCCGGTGAGCCAATAAAGCTCGCGACAAACAGCGTGGCCGGACGGCGGTAAACGTCTGACGGCGTACCGATCTGCTCGGCGACGCCTTTGTTCATGACAATTACCCGCTCGGCCAGCGTCATGGCTTCGACCTGATCGTGCGTCACATACAAACTGGTGGTGCGCAGGCGGCGGTGCAGTTGTTGCAGCTCGAGGCGCATCTGCACACGCAGCTTGGCATCAAGGTTCGACAACGGTTCATCGAACAGGAATACCGCCGGTTCACGCACAATAGCGCGGCCCATGGCGACACGCTGCCGCTGGCCGCCGGACAACTCACGCGGTTTGCGTTTGAGCAGCGGGCCAAGTTCGAGAATACGGGCCGCTTCTTCGACACGGGCGTGGATCTGCGCCTTGCCGAAACCGCGAATTTTCAGGCCATAGGCCATGTTGTCAAACACGCTCATGTGTGGATAGAGCGCGTAGTTCTGAAAGACCATCGCGATGCCGCGATCTTTGGGTTCCATCTCGGTGACGCGCTGATCGTTGATGTATATATCGCCGCTGGTCGTGCGCTCCAGCCCTGCCACCATGCGCAGCAGCGTAGATTTTCCGCAGCCCGACGGGCCGACCATCACAATAAATTCACCGTCCGCGACGTCCAGATCGATGCTCTGGATAATCTGATTTTTACCGTCGTACGATTTTGTCACTGCCTGTAATTTTAAATTAGCCATTTCGCATTACTTCTCACTGTCTACCAGACCGCGCACAAACCAGCGCTGCATCAGGAGCACCACCGCAAGCGGGGGCAATAAAGTCAAAATCATCGCTGCCATTACCTGATTCCACTGGGTAGAACCGTCGCCGGAAGAAATCATGCTTTTGATCCCGGCCACCGCTGTGCCCATCGAGGCATCACTGGTGATCAGAATCGGCCACAGATACTGGTTCCAGCCGTAGATGAAAGTGATGACAAACAGCGCCGCCAGATTGGTTTTCGACAGCGGCAGCACGATGTCCCAGAAAAAGCGCATAGCGCCCGCGCCATCGATGCGTGCCGCTTCCAGCAGTTCATCCGGCAGGGTCATAAAGAACTGACGGAACAGAAACGTAGCAGTGGCCGAGGCCATCAGCGGCAACGTCAGGCCGGTGTAGCTGTCGAGCATATTCAGATTAGCGATCACCTGAATGGTCGGGAAAATACGCACTTCCACCGGCAGCATCAGGGTGAGGAAAATGAGCCAGAAGAACAGGTTACGCAGCGGAAAACGGAAATAGACGATGGCGTACGCCGAAAGCATCGACACCGAAATCTTCCCGATAGTGATCACCATTGCCATGATAAAGCTGTTGATCAACATGCGGCCAAACGCCGGGCTGTTGTCGCCCACGCCCTGTGACCAGATGGCGCGAATGTTCTCCCACAGGTGGGTACCGGGGATCAGGCTCATCGGCACTTCATAGATCTGTTTGTTATCCAGCGTGGCGGCGACAAACGCGACGTACAGCGGAAACAGGATCACCAGCACGCCGAGGATCAGCATAATGTGGCTGAAAATATCCAGCCCTCTGCGGTTCTCAATCATTGGTAACGCACCTTACGTTCGACGAAACGGAACTGAATAAACGTCAGGCCGCACACCAGCATCATCAGTACCACCGATTGTGCGGCGGAGCTGGAGAGATCCAGACCGGCGAAACCTTCGCGGTACACTTTGTAAATCAGCGTGGTCGTGGCCTGTACCGGACCGCCGCCGGTCGCGGCATCGATCACCGGGAAGGTGTCGAAGAAGGCGTACACCAGATTGACCACCAGCAGGAAGAAGCTGACCGGCGAAATCAGTGGGAGCACCAGGTTGAAGAAGCGCCGCACCGGGCCGGCGCCGTCAATGGCCGCCGCTTCCACCAGTGATTTTGGAATAGATTGCAGCGCCGCAAGGAAGAACAGGAAGTTGTAGCTGACCTGTTTCCACACCGATGCCAGCACGACCAGGAACATCGCTTGCCCGCTGTTCTGCGCGTGGTTCCAGTTGTAGCCAATCGAACCGAGGAAATGGGTGATAAGGCCAAGACCGGGGCTGAAAAGAAACATCCACAGCACGGCGGCAACCGCAGGGGCTACGGCGTAGGGCAGGATCATCAGCGTCTGGTAAATTCGGCTGGCGCGCACCACGTGGTCCACCAGGGCGGCAAAAAACAGGGAAACGGCAAGGCCGATAAACGCCACCAGGAAACTGAATTTCAAAGTGGTGTAAAAAGACTCAAGGTAATACGGGTCCTGGAACAACTGCTCGAAGTTGCTCAGGCCCACGAACTGGCTCGATAAACCGAAGGGATCAAGCGTCTGGACCGAATACCACAGCGCCTGACCGGCAGGCCATAAAAAGAAGATTGCCGTGATCAGCAGTTGTGGCAGCACTAAAGCATAGGGCAGCCAGCTACAACCAAAACCGGGGCGGTGTGAACTCATATTGGGTTACTCGTTAATGCGAAAAGATGAATGACAAACACAAATAACTCGGAACGAGACGTAGCGAGCGAAGTCAGACTGGGTGAGGACAGCGCACAGCTCCCGGAGTGGACACAACGTCCATGAGGAGTATTCGTTTCACTCCCCCTCCGTGCCGCCCTTGCTCGCACAAAGGCTACTGCCTTTGTGCGAGCACTGCCCAATCCCGGTCTGGCAAAGCGCAATAGCCGGCTTACTTAGTGGAAGCTTCGAAGCGACGCAGCAGAAGATTACCGCGCTGCACCGCGGAGTCGAGAGCCTGCTGAGCCGTCTTCTGACCGCTCCACACACTTTCCAGCTCTTCGTCCACGATGGTACGAATCTGTGGCATGTTGCCCAGACGCAGACCTTTGGTGAACGGTAACGGTGGCTTATTCATCATCTGGCGAGTGGCGACGTCAGACCCTGGATTCTTGTCGTAGAAACCTTGCTGTTTCGTCAGCTCATACGCGGCTGTCGTGACCGGCAGATAACCGGTTTTCTGATGCCATTCCGCGGCGATCGCCGGTGTTGTCAGGAATTGCAGGAATTCTGCCACGCCTTTGTAAGTCTCTTTGTCTTTCCCATTCATCACCCACAGGCTGGCACCGCCGATGATGGCGTTTTGTGGTGCGCCCTTCACGTCAGCGTCGTAAGGCATCATGCCTACGCCGTAGTTGAATTTGGCGTACTGGCGGATATCTGCCAGTGAACCTGAAGATGCCGTGGTCATGGCACAGTCACCGTTGTAGAACTTGGCGGTAGACTCGTCTTTACGGCCAAGATAGGTGAAGTCACCTTTCTTGTTCATGTCTTCGAGCATCTGAATGTGCTTAACCTGCTCAGGTTTGTTGAACACCAGAACCGCGTCAGTACCGTCGAAGCCATTGTTTTTGGTGGCGATTGGCAAACCATGCCAGGCACTGAAGTTCTCAATCTGGATCCAGCCCTGCCAGCCGCTGGCGTAACCACATTTCACGCCTGACTGACGCAACTTCTCAGTGTAAGCCGCCATGTCCTGCCAGGTTTTTGGTGGCTGGTCCGGGTTCAGACCGGCTTTCTTAAAAGCGTCTTTGTTGTAGTACAGCACCGGCGTGGAGCTGTTAAACGGCTGCGAAAGCAGGCGTCCTTTGGAGTCGGAGTAGTAACCGGAAACCGTTGGTACGAACTGGGACACATCTTCTTTGATGCCCGCATCGGCGAACACTTCATAGACCGGCTTAATCGCCTTGCTGGCCATCATGGTCGCGGTGCCGACTTCGTATACCTGCAAAATGGCCGGAGCCTTACCGGTACGGTACGCGGCAATGCCCGCCGCCAGGCTTTCGTCATATTTGCCCTTGAATACCGGCACGATTTTGACGTCCGGGTGGGTCTGGTTAAAACGGTCGGCCAGAGAATTCACCTCTTTACCCAACTCGCCATCCATTGAGTGCCAGAAAGGAATTTCCGTAACCGCCATCGCCTGGGTGCTAAACGCGAATGCCAGTGCGATGCAAAGTGTCGTTTTTGTAACAGCGTGCTTAAGCATGCTTGTCTCCTGAAGAGGGCTGGTGTGATGTCAGTGTGATAAAGACTTTCTGATTCGGGAGCCAAGATGACATGCGTAAATGACAGAAAAATAACCTTTAAATGACAATAAGGTTACAGAAGCATGAAGTGCAGGTGACGGGGAGATGGCAACTTTTACTGGAGCAGAACAAGGCGTATTGCGGGCGCAATACGCCTTCGGGACTATAAAGCGCGTTTCAGGCGGGCAACGGCTTCCTGCATTTGCTCTTCCGTGGCCGTGGCGAAGGACAAACGGAAGGTAGAGTGATCGGGGTTCTCGGCAAAGAAATATTCGCCGGGGACAAAGACTACACCCTGCTCCAGGGTCTTTTTCAGCCATTCGCTGCAACTGCGCGGTTCACGGAATTTAGCCCAAAGGAACATGCCACCTTTCGGGTATTCGAACGTCAGTACGTCACCCAATTCGCTTTCCAGCAGTTGTGCCAGAACCTCACATTTTTTCTTGTAGGCGGCGCGGATTTTTTCGACCTGTGCCGTCATGCGGTTCAGACCGAGATAACATTCAGCCACCGATTGCGACAGCGCGCTGGCGTGCAGGTCTGCGGCTTGTTTGATGATCGCCACATTACGCAGCAGCCAGGCGGGCATAATCACCCAGCCCAGGCGCAGGCCGGGGGCCAGAATTTTGGAGAAGGTCGAGGTGTAGATGACGTTTTCAGCGTGCCCGTACATCTCATGCGCCAGCTGATATAGCGTCGGCTGGCGTTCGTCGGTAAAGCGCAGCTCGCCATAAGGATCATCTTCGATGATCAGGAAGTGGTGTTTCACCGCCAGTTTCACCAGCTGCTCGCGGCGGGCGCGGCTCAGTGTCACACCGCTCGGGTTGCCAAAGGTCGGCACCAGATAAACACCTTTGATTGTTTGCGTTTCCAGCAGTTCTGCCAGTTCGTCTACCCGCATTCCATCGGCATCCGACCCGACGGTCATCATTTTCGCTTCAGCCAGTTCCAGCGTTTGTAACGCCGCCAGATAGGTCGGGCTCTCCACCACCATCACATCACCCGGATTGACCACCGCACGCATCACCAGATCCAGCGCCTGCTGGGATCCCGCGGTGACGACGATATCTTCCGCCGAAGCCAGAACACCGCGATCGGCGCACAGTTCAACAATGCGCTGGCGCAGCGTGTGGCTGCCTTCGGTAAGCCCATACTGGAAAGCATGCTCAGGCTGTTCGGTAATGGCCATTTGCGTCGCCAGCTTCAGCCCTTCGAAATCAAACAGCGCCGCCGAAGGAATACCACCCGCCAGTGAAATAACGCCTTCCATTTTGCTTTGTTTCAGTAACTCCCTGATGGCCGAACTTTTGATCCGGGCCATGCGGTTGGCGAGTAAACCCTCTGTATTCATTGCCGCTCCAGATGATGCGTAAAATTTAATGAGATGTTAATTAAAGTAATTTAAACCAAAAATAAAAACCGCAAAGCGCCGGCCGTGCGGTTTTTTTTACTGATGCGATCTGCGGCTGATTATCGCCGTATTTTACGCGCCAAGATAGGCACTGCGCACCGCTTCATTCGCCAGTAACGCCGCCCCCGTATCTTCCAGCACCACATGACCGTTTTCCAGCACATAACCACGATCAGCCAGCTTCAGCGCCTGATTGGCATTCTGTTCCACGAGGAAGATGGTCATGCCCTCTTCACGCAACTGCTGGATAGTATCGAAAATCTGCTGGATGATGATCGGCGCCAGACCCAGCGACGGCTCGTCAAGCAGCAACAGGCGCGGCTGGCTCATCAGCGCACGGCCAATCGCCAGCATCTGTTGTTCACCGCCAGACATAGTGCCGGAGCGCTGAGCACGACGCTCTTTCAGACGTGGGAACAGTTCAAAAACCTTCAGCAGCCGGGCCTGATACTGGTCGCGGGTAGCGAAAAAACCGCCCATCGCCAGATTCTCTTCCACCGTCATACGGGAAAACACCCGGCGCCCTTCAGGCACAATCGCGATATCGCCGCGCATGATTTTCGCCGTCGGCCACTGGGTAATGTCCTGACCTTCAAAGAGAATTGAACCGCTGGACGCACGCGGATCGCCGCATAAACTGCCGAGCAGTGTGGTTTTTCCCGCACCATTCGCACCGATAAGCGTGACGATTTCACCCTGATCAATGTGCAGGCTGACGTCGTGCAGTGCCTGAATTTTGCCGTAGTGGGCGGATACCTGATTGAATGACAACATCGTGTTCTGCCCCTTATCCTTCGCCAAGATACGCACGGATCACATCCGGATTATTACGAATTTCTGCCGGAGTGCCCTGCGCCAGCGGCGTTCCCTGATTAACCACGTAGATACGGTCGGAAATCCCCATCACCAGTTTCATGTCATGCTCGATAAGCAGGACAGAAACGTTGTGCTGGTTACGCAGTTCGGCGATCAGCTGGTTCAGCTCATCGGTTTCGCGCGGGTTAAGGCCCGCTGCCGGCTCATCGAGCATCAGGATTTCAGGCCGGGTGACCATACAACGCACAATCTCCAGACGGCGTTGCTGGCCGTACGCCAGATTGCCCGCCTGACGGTTGGCCAGTTCCAGCAAACCGACGCGCTCGAGCCAATCTGCAGCGCGATCGAGTGCTTCGGCTTCAGCACGGCGAAAGCCCGGCGTTTTGAAAAGCCCGGCCAGCA
Organism: uncultured Enterobacterales bacterium; assembly: GCA_963519305.1. Taxonomy (GTDB): domain Bacteria; phylum Pseudomonadota; class Gammaproteobacteria; order Enterobacterales; family Enterobacteriaceae; genus Ewingella. The sequence goes on along the minus strand of CAUQMS010000020.1, from coordinate 43,212 downwards.
CACCGCTTTTCAGATGCTGATGCTGTGCCACCAGCAGGTTTTCGATCACCGTCATTTCACGAAATAGCCGCACATGCTGGAAAGTGCGCACCACCCCCATACGGGCAATTTTCTGCCCCGGTAAACCTTCGAGATGCTGGTCGCGCAGTTTGATGGTGCCCCCGCTCGGCTTATAGAAACCGGTCAGGCAGTTAAATACTGTCGTTTTACCGGCCCCGTTCGGGCCAATCAGCGAGACAATTTCGCCCTGATTGAGGTTTAGCGCGACGTTGTTGACCGCCAGCAAACCGCCGAAACGCATCATCAGGCCTTCGACTGCTAACAGAGGTTGCGTACTCATGCCTGCTCTCCCTTGTCAGCGATTTGTCTTTTCGACAGCTTCAGTTTGAGCTGTGGACGTTTCATCGGCAGCAAGCCCTGCGGACGCCAGATCATCATCAGCACCATCAGCGCACCGAGCAACAACATGCTGTATTCATTCAAATCACGCATCAGCTCGCGGGAAACCACCAGCAGAATTGCGGCAAGAATGACTGCAAACTGCGAGCCCATACCACCCAATACCACGATGGCCAGCACGAACGCCGACTCGACAAAGGTGAAAGATTCCGGGCTGACGAAGCCCTGACGCGCGGCAAACAGCGTCCCGGCGAAACCGGCAAAAGCGGCGCTGATGGTAAACGCGGTCAGTTTGATGCGGGTCGGGTTCAGGCCCAGCGAGCGGCAGGCGATTTCATCTTCACGCAAAGCTTCCCATGCACGGCCAAGCGGCATACGCAGCAGGCGGTTGATGATAAACAGCGTGGCGATCACCAGCAGCAGCGCCACCATGTACAGGAAAATAATGCGGTCACTCGGATCGTAGTTAACGCCAAAGAAGTGGCTGAAGGTATCCCAGCCGCCATCACGCGGTGTGCGGCTGAACTCCAGCCCGAACAGCGTCGGTTTGGGGATCTGGCTGATGCCGTTCGGCCCACCGGTAATTTCGGTGTTGTTGAGCAGCAAAATACGCACGATCTCGCCAAAACCGAGAGTCACGATGGCGAGATAGTCACCCCGCAGCCGCAGCACCGGGAAACCGAGCAGGAAACCGAAAGCAGCAGAAACCAGGCCAGCCAGCGGCAACGCTTCCCAAAAACCTAAGCCGTAATAGTGATTGAGCAGCGCGTAGGTGTAAGCGCCGATGGCGTAAAAGCCGCCGTAACCCAGCACCAGCAGGCCGGACAACCCGACCACTACGTTCAGGCCGAGACCGAGCATGATGTAGATGAGCGTCAGCGTGGCAATATCCACGGTGCCACGCGAGACAATAAACGGCCAGGCGATGGCGGCGATAATCAGCACCAGTGCCAGCAGCTTCTGTTTTGGCGTCGAGCCGTCAAAGCTCGGCAATACCCAACCCGGCCCGGAGATTTTCTTCAGGCCACTGCTGACCAGCGGGCGGAACAGCTGAAACACAAAAACAATCCCACAACCGATACCGATCCACATCCAGCGCACTTCACCGGCGCCGTTGACCACCAGTTTTGTGCCGTCGAGACCGAGTTGTAAGCCCATGATGAACGAGGCCAGCACCAGTAAAACAAAGGCTGAAAGCAGGGCGTTGAACAGATTGAGGCGCTTCATACTTTCTCAACCTCCGGACGGCCCAGGATCCCGGTCGGCAATACCAGCAGCACCACAATCAGCAGCGCAAAGGAGACGACGTCTTTGTACTCGGTGCTGAGATAGGCGGAAGTCAGTGCTTCGGCCACGCCCAGAATCAGGCCGCCAATCATCGCACCCGGAATACTGCCGATACCGCCAAGAACAGCGGCAGTGAAGGCTTTCATGCCCGCCATAAAGCCAATGTACGGGTTAATCACGCCATAGAACTGGCCGAGCAGAACGCCAGCCACGGCGGCCATTAAGGCACCGATGACGAAGGTCAGGGAGATCACGCGGTCGGTGCTGATGCCCAGCAGGCTCGCCATTTTGAGGTCTTCAGCACAGGCGCGGCAGGCGCGGCCCATGCGGGAGTAACGGATGAACAGCGTCAGCGCCAGCATGGCAACAAAGGTGACGACCCAGATGATCAGTTGCATAGTGGAGATGGTGGCGGCAAAGCCGTTGGCGATGCCGAGCGTCCACTGGCCGGTGACCAGGCTTGGCAGCGCTAAATCGCGCGAGCCCTGCGTCAGGCTGACGTAGTTTTGCAGGAATATCGACATCCCGATGGCGGAGATCAGCGCAATCAGGCGCTTGGAATTTCGCACCGGCTTGTACGCCACGCGCTCAATGCTCCAGCCATAGGCGCTGGAAATGACAATCGCGGCGATGAATCCGGCACCGATCAGCAACCAGCTGGCATCGATACCCATCATCATCAGGGCGGCAATCACAATAAAGGAGACATAACTGCCGATCATATACACCTCGCCGTGGGCGAAGTTGATCATGCCGATAATGCCGTAAACCATGGTGTAGCCGATGGCGATCAGCGCATAGGTGCTGCCCAAGGTGACACCGTTAAACATCTGCTGGAGGAAATATAAGAACTGCTCTGACATACCCTATCCTTTTACATCAAGGGGGTTGAATACGGTGCTGCGACTACAACCCGGCGTCTCTTTTAACAGTAGACGCCGGGCTGAGTAATGCGCTGTTCTGCTACGTAATGCATAGCAATGCCCAAAATCATTCGTGTTGCATCACAAAACCTGCTGCTTGCAGCGTCCCCTTTAGGGGCTAGGCCCGAAGGCCGGGTAACGCGGCAACTGAATGAATCCCCGGGAGCTTCCTGAAGTAAGTGACCGGGGTGAGTGAAGGCAGCCAACGCGGAGGCGGCGCGAAGGATGCAGGGCATTTATTTGATTGGCGTCGAAGTACCATCTTTATGCCATTCAAAGATACCAAATTCGAAGCCTTTCAGATCGCCCTTCTCATCCCAGCTCAGCGGACCCATTACCGTGTTCACTGGCGCAGATTTCAGGTTTTTGGCAATGTCTGCCGGCTCCATGCTGCCGCTGCGCTCCATACCGGTGGTCAGCGCCTGCAATGCGGCGTAGGTGGTCCAGACGAATGGTCCGGTTGGATCCAGTTTCTTGGCTTTCAGCGCATCAACGATGGGCTGGTTAGCAGGAACCTGATCGTAGCGTTTTGGCAGGGTGACCAGCATGCCTTCAGAAGCATCACCGGCGATGTTCGACAGTGAAGAGTTACCTACGCCTTCAGGTCCCATAAATTTGGCATTCAGACCGGCCTGTTTAGACTGGCGCAGAATCTGGCCCATTTCCGGGTAGTAACCACCGAAGTAAACGAAATCGACATTCTCTTTCTTCAGACGCGCCACCAGGGTGGAGAAATCTTTGTCGCCCGCAGTGATACCTTCAAACAGCACCACGTTGCCGCCGTTTTTCTTCAGACTGTCCTGAACAGAGCGCGCCAGACCTTCACCGTATTGCTGCTTATCATGCACAACGGCAATGCGTTTTGGTTTGATGGTATCGAGGATGTATTTGGCTGCAGTTGGGCCCTGGTCGGAGTCCAGACCCGTGGTACGCATGACCAACTTGTAACCGCGGGTGGTCAGATCGGCGTTAGTGGCCGCAGGAGTGATCATCAGCACGCCTTCATCTTCATAGATGTCAGACGCAGGTTGAGTGGAAGAGGAACACAGGTGACCGATAACATAACGGATACCGTCGTTAATGACTTTGTTGGCTACCGCAACCGCCTGTTTCGGGTCACAGGCATCGTCATATTCAACACCAACCAGTTTGTCGCCTTTAATGCCGCCTTTGGCGTTGATGTCAGCGATAGCCTGTTTGGCACCGGTGAACTCCATGTCGCCATACTGGGCGACCGGGCCTGACATTGCACCGACGATGGCTACTTTAATATCTTTTGCAACTGCTGCGTGGCCCATTGCCAATGCGATACACCCTGCCAGCCAGATCTTACCCTTGGTTACTTTCATCCGATTACCCCGTTGATGTGTGTTGTGGTTTGCTTTTTTGCGCCTGTTCAAAACATCATCACTTAATAAATTAGTTATAAGTAATAACGAGTTACCGGCTTATTTCGTCTTATTTCAGAATAAGACTTTATAATTCATATCATTAAACAGGAATTTTCTGCTGCAAATCAAATGAGACAATCAGAAACAAGAGGTGTAAACAGAATTTTATTTGGGTATTAACTCCGCCTTTTGGAGAGCAGTCAGCGGTTAACGCTGGCTTTATTCATTAAAGCCAACATTTATCGCTTATAGCAGGATCTTCAAAAAAGTTTTCGACCTGTTACTGTACAAAAAAAGTTACGCCGGTTTTTTAGGGTATTCCGCTACACTGTCAGTCCCATTTTCTGACTGTTCGCACCATGAAATTAACCATTCAAAAACTGACTTCACTTAGCGCACAAGACCTGATTGATCTGGTGAAAATCTGGCCGCAGCAGACGCCAGCTGACTGGCAGCGTGCACTGGAGGGCGATAATGCGTTATTCGCCGCCGTATTTAACGAACGTATTCTCGGGGCGGTTAAAGTTTCCCTGACCGGCGACTCGGCTGAACTGCGCGATCTGCTGGTGCGTGAAGTGACCCGCCGCCGCGGTGTCGGGCTGTATCTGATCGAAGATACGCTGGCGCAAATGTCGCAGGTGAAACGCTGGGAGATGAAAGCCCAGGCAGAACCGGTGCTGGATGCCTTTATGCCCGCTTGTGGATTTCGCAAAATGGCGGGTGGCTGGGAAAAACAGTCCTGAATTTCAGGCATAAAAAAAGCGACCCGAAGGTCGCTTTTTTTACTTTGGAAGCTCTGTATTATCAGGCTTCTATCGCCAGACGAAGTTTCTTCATGGCATTTTTCTCAAGCTGACGGACACGTTCTGCGGAGACACCGTACTTGTCGGCCAACTCCTGCAGGGTGGACTTGTTGTCATCGTCCAGCCAGCGGGCGCGGATGATATCCTGGCTACGCTCATCCAGACCTTCCATCGCATAGCTCAGCTTATCAGTCGCGTCTTTGTCCCAGTTGTCTTCCTCAATGCTCTCTGCAAAGTCAGAACTCTTGTCCTGCAGGTAAAGCATTGGTGCCATGGCTGCGCCATCGCGTGGCTCGTCGTCCGGGGTTGGGTCAAACGTCATGTCCTGTGCGGCCATGCGTGATTCCATCTCCAGAACGTCTTTGCTGGTCACACCCAACTCGCGGGCAACGTGCTCAACTTCGTCGTGGCTGAACCAGCCCAAACGCTGTTTGTTTTTACGCAGGTTGAAGAACAACTTACGTTGCGCTTTGGTGGTCGCGACTTTTACGATACGCCAGTTACGCAGTACGTATTCGTGAATTTCCGCTTTGATCCAATGCACTGCAAAGGAGACCAGACGCACACCGACTTCCGGATTGAAGCGGCGTACCGCTTTCATCAGGCCGATGTTGCCTTCCTGAATAAGGTCAGCCTGCGGCAAACCATACCCAGAATAGTTACGGGCAATGTGTGCAACAAAGCGCAGGTGAGACAGGATCAGATGTTTCGCTGCCTCCAGGTCACCGTCGTAATGCAGCCGTTCAGCCAGCGCCCTTTCTTCCTCTGCGGTCAGCATAGGATAAGTGTTGGCTGCCCGAATGTAGGCTTCCAGACTACCTTGGGGAACTAAAGCTAAAGTTTGCATTTCTTTGGTCATTCAAAGCCTCTCATGTATGACGTCATGCAGGTTTTATACTGCGTTGCTGCGGAGTGAATACCGCTTCGCCTTAGTGGCGTACTAACAAAACAACGCAGAGCCCTTCATCGTTTACTGCTTTATTACTGAATTCTTTTCCGCTCAAGCTTCGGCGTACCGGCGCATACTTTTGCCGTTTTTTCGACCGCGAATTTTACATAAAGTTCATTATTCAATGCAAGAGCCTAGCGACTTTATGTGACGGTCAGGCTATCGGATAGGGAATTTGTGCTTTCGGGGAATAAGAGATGTAAGACGACGTGATAGAGCAACCCATCTTGCTCTCCCCCTGTGCACAAGATCCTGTACAGCAGGGGAAGAGTATATCAAAGAATCGCTATTGTGGTGTAAATCGCCGTAAATGTTGTACCGTTGCCAGCCATGCAGCAATCCAGCCAATCATCGCGGAGATCAGCAGCAGCAGCAGACTTTCGTCCCACGCCAGACCGTGCAGGTCAAACGTCGTACCGAAGACTTTCGCTACCTGCGTCACCACGCTTTCCAGACGCAATACCAGCGCTTCGGAAAGGATCAGTGACAGCAACGCGCCACAGAAGCCGAGCATCGCGCCGCCGTTGAGAAACGGACGCAGAATAAAGCCATCGGTCGCGCCAATCAGCTTCATGACGTTAATGGTATCGCGACGGCTGAAGATGCTCAGACGCACGCTGTTACCGATCACCAGGAAGACTGCCACGATCATCAGCACGCCGATCATCGCCGCTACCTGCCCGACCAGCCCGGTCAGCGCCGCCAGCCGTGCAAACCAGCTGTCATCCATGCGAACTTCGTCAACCCCCTGAACCGCAGCAACCCGGTCACGCAGCGTATTGAGCGTCGTGGAGTCCTGGAAATTCATTTTCGGCGTGATGATAGCCACGGCGGGCAGCGGGTTTTGCTCCAGCATGTCCATCGCACCACCAAAGCCAGACCAGTTACGGAACTCGCCCATGGCTTCGTCACGCGACAGATAATTTACTTTCTCGACACCGGCTTCCGCTTTCAATGACTTAATGACATTTTCAGCGGCGTTGTCGTCCAGCGCCTTATCGAGATATACCGTCAGTTGTGGCGTCGGATACCACTGTTCAGCAGCGGTGCTGACGTTTTTCCACACCAGATAACAGACGCTTGGCAGCGTGAGAGAGATGGCAATCACCATCACGGTGAGCAGCGTCGCCAGCGGCTGGCGCATCATGTCCGCCAGAGCGTTCATCCACGCATAGCGCCACTGTTCACGCCATCCACCCTGTAGCGCTTTGCTTTTGGCCGCGCGGGCGCTTTTGGCTGTTTTCGTCGGATTCGGACTATTGGCCATGATGCGCCCCTCCCATCATGCGACCCTGACTCAAGGTCAGCGTGCGGTAATTACGACGGGCGATCAGTGCCATGTCATGGGTTGCCATTAATACGGTTACGCCGACGCGGTTGAACTCCTCAAACAGGCGCAAAATGCCTTCTGACAGCGCATCGTCAAGGTTACCGGTCGGTTCATCAGCCAGCAAAACCGCCGGTTTGTTCACCACCGCACGGGCGATACCCACGCGCTGTTGTTCACCGCCGGAGAGCTGGATCGGGAAGTTTTTGGCTTTATCGAGCAGGCCCACTTTATCGAGCGCCGCAGAAACACGGCGGCGGATATCTTCACTGCTGGCACCGGCGATAATCAGCGGCATTGCCACGTTGTCATACACGGTGCGGTCCAGCAGCAGGTGGTGATCCTGGAAAATCATGCCAATCTGACGGCGCAAAAACGGCACTTCGCGCGCTTTCAGACGGCTGATGTCATGGCCACCGAACAAAATGTGTCCGGCGCTCGGGCGTTCAATTCCGCATATCAGTTTCAGCAGGGTACTTTTACCCGCACCGGAGTGACCGGTCAGAAAGGCCATTTCAGCCTGCTGGATGTGAAAATCGACGCCCTGCAGCGCCTGTCGCCCGCCTAGATAAGCTTTACTGACCTGTTCAAAGCGAATCATCCGTATTAATCCTCTCGGGCAAAAAGTGCCTCAATAAAATCGTCAGCCTTAAATGGCCGTAAATCTTCAATGCCTTCACCCACACCGATGTAGCGGATAGGGATTTCGAACTGATCGGCAATGGCGAATATCACGCCGCCCTTGGCGGTACCGTCCAGTTTAGTCAATGTAATACCGGTCAGACCCACGGCTTCATTGAATAATTTCGCCTGACTGACCGCATTCTGGCCCGTGCTGGCATCAAGCGTCAGCATAACCTCATGGGGGGCGTCTTCGTCCAGTTTTTTCATGACCCGGACAATCTTCTTCAGCTCTTCCATCAGGTGCGCTTTGTTCTGTAAGCGTCCGGCGGTATCGGCAATTAACACGTCAACATTACGGGCTTTCGCGGCCTGAATCGCATCAAAAATCACCGAGGCGGAATCCGCACCCGTATGCTGTGCGATCACCGGGATCTTATTACGCTGACCCCAGACCTGAAGTTGCTCAACGGCAGCCGCACGGAAGGTATCACCGGCGGCCAGCATGACCGTTTTGCCCTGCGCCTGGAACTGACGCGCCATTTTACCGATGGTGGTGGTTTTACCCACGCCATTAACGCCAACCATCAGAATGACATACGGGGTTTTACCACTGACATCCAGCGGCTGATCCACTTTGGCCAGAATTTCAGACATTTCCTCCTTCAGCTTACCGTAGAGCGCGTCCGCATCTTTTAACTGCTTGCGGCTGGCGTGTTCGGTCAGCGAAGTGATAATTTTACGCGTGGTTTCAACGCCAACGTCGGCGATGATCAACTGTTCTTCCAGTTCGTCAAACAGATCGTCGTCGATCTTCTTACCACGGAACAGACCGACAAATCCGGATCCCAGATTTTCCTTGGTTTTGACCAGGCTGCGTTTGAGGCGCGCAAAGAAGCCCTCTTTAGTCGGGCGTTCCTGTTCGGTTTCAACGGCAGGCAGGGTGATAATCGGGTCGAACGCGACCGGCAGGGGTTCTTCGACCACGCTGTCGTCGATAGAGTCGATGGCATCCTGACGCTCATCCGCGGCGATCTCTGCCTCTGACTCGACAAACTCTTCAGCGACGACTTCATGCTGCGCGGCGGCAACCTGTTCGGTGACGGCGACAATCTCTTCGGCCAGTACGACAGAAGCCGGCTCTTTGGCAACAGGCTGGGGTTCGACCGGAGCGGCAGGGATTTCATGCACCGGCTCAAAGGCGGGCTCGATTTCTGCGGCGGCTTCAACGGTGGTGGTAGCGTCCCATTCGCCGGGATGATTCTCAACCGGCACGCCCGGTGCTTGTGCGTATTCAGTCTCAGGTTCTGCTGTGACGGACGGTTCTTCTGCACGCACCGTTTCCTGCGTATGTGGAGACTCTTCTTCTACAACCGGCTGCTCAACGCTGGTCTCTTCTTTCTGCTGTTCTTCTTCCTGACGGCCACGGCCAAACCAGGAGAAAAACCCGCGTTTTTTATCTTTTGCCATTTTACAACTTCACTCCTCGCCGTTAATTCAGGGCGAACGGATTGTTAATAGGGTAATGCTTCGCAGTCTATCACTTTCCTATAAGGCCTACACACCCGTGTGTTGATTTGCGTAGGGTATTCAGTCAGGAATGTTAAATATTTGCCGCAGGCCAACACACCGGTAGAATAGACCCCAATTGAATTGCAATGCTGCCATGACGGTGGCGAATGACGAAAGCGAGCTATGGCTAAAAAACCCAATACTTCCGCCGCAGGCCAGATCAGACTGATTGGCGGCCAATGGCGTGGACGCAAACTGCCGGTGCCTGACAGCCCGGGCCTGCGCCCTACCACCGATCGCGTTCGCGAAACGCTGTTCAACTGGCTGGCACCGATGATCCGGGGCGCGCATTGTCTGGACTGTTTCGCTGGAAGCGGCGCGCTCGGTCTTGAAGCGCTGTCACGCTATGCCGCCAGCGCCACATTACTGGAGTTCGAGCGTCCGGTTGCCCAGCAGTTGGAGAAAAACCTGGCGCTGCTCAATGCCAGCGACGCGAAGGTATTCAACGCTAATACGCTAAACTGGCTGGCGAAAAAAGGGACACCGTTCGATGTCGTGTTTGTCGATCCGCCGTTCCGTAAAGGTATTTTGCAGGAGACGCTGACGTTACTGGAACAGCAGGGCTGGCTGGCGGATGAAGCCTGGATTTATGTCGAAGCGGAAGTGGAGCACGGCGCTATTCCGGTTCCGGCCAGCTGGCGTTTACACCGCGAGAAGGTGGCCGGGCAGGTTGCCTACCGTTTGTATTATCGCGATATTTCGCCAACCTCTGGCGATCAGGATTCTGAACAGGAGCAAGATGATGTTAATTAATGTAGGCCGGTTACTGATGCTGTGCATCTGGGGTTTCTTGCTGTTCAATATCATTCACCCGTTTCCAAAACCGACGAAATACTTTCTGGATGTGGCGATGGTCTTCATGTTCTTTATGCACGGTTTGCAAATGATGCTGCTTAAAGCCACGCAGGGTAAGGATCAGGCCAAAATTGGCGGCTGGTTACAGCTGCGCATCTTCCTGTTCGGCGTGTTCGAACTGATGGCGTGGCAGAAAAAACAGCCACCGCTGCCAACCCGCAAATAAAAACCAATTTAGGTACGCAGGTTTATTGCTTTTGCGAGCCGTCTTGCGCTTTGAAAGCAATAAACCGCGTTCCTTTCACGCTCAACATTCCCTTCTGCCCTTTGGCTAAATCATCATACTCTTTCTGTTCAAGTTTCAGCTTTAGCTCTGCCCCGCCGTTCACCGGTTTGAAATAGGCCTCATACTTCCTGTCTTCCACCGGGATTTGCTCCCGCTGGCGCGATCGCCGGTTCGGGGAGAGCCAGTCACGCTTAGCGGTCACTTCCACGGCGATGTCACGCTGCGGCGCGGCGTCGTTGTCGGCATTTTCACGACGTTGATGGAGATACTGGCGGGTCGCAAAGATGGCAATCACCACCACAACCAGCAAAATAATCACCGGCGGTTTATTCATATTCGGCATTCATCTCGGATGACAGGGGATTCTGATTGTAGACGAAGGGCACGATCTCCTACACTGAAAACCATCCAGGAAAGCAGGAAGTCCTTTCCTTACAGGCAGAACCTTGCTTACGTTTTATTTTTTAAAAAGGATAAACAATGAGTTGGCCATTTCTTGCCGTATTTTTCTCAGGCTGGCTGTTCGTCGATGCCAGTTACCGCGGGCCGCGCTGGCAACGCTGGCTGTTTAAACCCGTCACTCTTTTACTGCTGCTGCTTTTAGCCTGGCAGGCACCGGTTCTTAACGTCTACAGCTATCTGATTTTGCTGGGTCTGGCGGCAACGCTGGTGGCCGACGGCCTGCTGTTGCTGCCGGAAGAACGTTTTCTTTACGCCATTGGCGCCTTTTTCCTGTCGCATCTGCTCTATACGCTGAGCTTTGCCAGCCAGATGACGCTGACCTTCTTCTGGCCGCTGCCGCTGGCGTTGATCATCATCGGAGCGGTGTTACTGGCGGTGATCTGGTCGCGGCTGGCGGAGATGCGCTGGGCGGTATCCACTTACATCGCCATGACGCTGCTGATGGTATGGCTGGCGGGTGAGCAGTATTTTGCCCGCAGCACCGATCTGGCCTTTTCACTGCTGTGCGGGACGTTTTTATTGCTGCTTGGCAACGTGGTCTGGCTGGTCAGCCGCTATCGCTTCAAATTCCGTGCCTCGGACGCCATCGTCGCCGCCTGCTACTTCGGCGGTCACTTTCTGATTGTGCGTTCGCTCTACCTTTAGCTCACGGCTCACCCACCACGCTTCTCAGGCGAAATCTTGCGGTTTCGCCTTTTTTTCACTCTGCGTTATTTTTCCCTTGACCCTGGAGTCAGCTCCAGGCTGTAGACTAAAGGCAATTCCACTCTGTTACGACAGGAGTCCGTATGCTTCAGCCACATAAACAAACCACCAGCGGTTGCGGTTGCCAGTCAGGCAAGTGCGCAAAACCGACCATGCTGCGTATTAACAAAATCTCTGAATCTACCCACAGCGAGCCGCATCCGGCGACCTGTTGCAGCGACAAAGCCCCGCTTGCCGCATCCGCATGCTGTACATCCGACAGTTGCAGCCCGCAACCCAGTGAACACTCACCAACAGCCAAAAGTGATGATGACAGTTCAGGTGACGGCGACAGCGACCCCAGCGGGCTGCCTGCCGCTGCCTGCCAGCTGAGCTGGAAAGTGGACGGCATGGACTGCCCGGCCTGTGCCCGCACCATCGAAAAAGCCGTCAGCGGCATCGCGGGCGTCAGCGGCGTTAAAGTTCAGTTCGCCACCGAGAAGTTACTGGTCAGCGCGGACAGTGACCTCTCCGCAGCGGTGCAACAAGCCGTCACGCGTGCCGGATTTACTCTGCAGTCACTCAACCAGAAACGCCCCGAAGCCACCGTTGAAACGTCACGCCTGAAGGAATATGCGCCACTGCTGATCCTCATCGCGCTGATGGCTGTCAGCTGGATAGTCGACCAGTTTAGTCAGCCACTCGGCGAAATTGCTTTCATCGCCACCACGCTGGTCGGCCTGTGGCCGGTGTTGTTACAGGCCATCCGCGCTACCCGTGCCGGTTCCCCCTTCACTATTGAAACGCTGATGAGCGTCGCGGCGTTAGGCGCATTATTCATTGGTGCAACGGCTGAAGCGGCGATGGTGCTGCTGCTGTTTATGATCGGTGAACGGCTGGAGTCTTTCGCCGCCAATCGCGCACGCAGCGGCGTCAAAGCACTGATGGCGCTGGTCCCTGACAGCGCCGAGCTGATTGTGGACGGTAATTCCACCCGCGTCCCTGTGGCTGATTTACGTCCGGGTGATGTGATTGAAGTGGCCGCCGGTGGCCGTCTGCCCACCGATGCAACGTTGCTGGACAGCACGGCCAGTTTCGATGAAAGCGCCCTGACCGGTGAGTCTGTGCCGGTCGAGCGTCAGCCTGGAGAAAAAGTCCCGGCCGGCAGTTTGTGTGTGGATCGGGTGGCGCGCATGAGCGTCACATCGGCACCCGGTGCCAGCGCCATTGACCGCATCCTGCAACTGATTGAAGAAGCCGACGAACGTCGTGCGCCGATTGAGCGCTTCCTCGACACCTTCAGCCGCTACTACACTCCGGCGATTATGCTGATGGCGTTGCTGGTGATTTTGATCCCGCCGCTGGCGATGGGCCTGCCGTGGGAAACCTGGATTTATCGCGGGCTGACACTGCTGCTGATCGGTTGTCCTTGTGCGCTGGTCATTTCAACCCCGGCGGCGATCACGTCGGGTCTGGCAGCTGCCACGCGTCAGGGCGCATTAATCAAGGGCGGTGCCGCACTGGAACAGCTGGCGTTAATTCAGACCATCGCACTGGATAAAACCGGCACGCTGACCGAAGGTAAACCGGAAGTGACTGACGTTCTGGCGCTGGGCGGTGTGACCGAAAATGAGTTGCTGAGCCTGGCTGCGGCGGTGGAAGCCGGTTCGCATCACCCGCTGGCCCAGGCGATTATTACCCGCGCAAGGGCAGAAAATCCTCTGCCGATCAATGCACAGGAGCGTCGCGCGCTGGCCGGTTCAGGCGTTGAAGGTGAAGTGGCCGGTAAAAAGGTTCAGGTGCTGGCACCGAAACGTCTGGCGGCAAAAGGGGTGGCCGAAGACCATCTGCGCCAAATTGCCGACTGGGAATCCGCCGGTAAAACGGTGGTGGTGGTCTTACGGGAAGGTAACGCCATCGGGCTTATCGCCATGCAGGACAAGCTGCGTGATGACGCAGCCAGCGCGCTGGCGGATCTTAAAGCGCTGGGGATTTCCGCGGTGATGCTCACCGGCGACAACCCGCGCGCCGCTAAAACCATTGCCGAACGGCTGGGCATTGAGTTTCGTGCCGGGTTGCTGCCCGCAGATAAAGTCGAGGCAGTGACGGCCCTTAATGCGATTCATCCGACAGCGATGGTGGGTGATGGCATTAACGATGCCCCGGCGATGAAAGCGGCAACCATTGGTATTGCGATGGGAAGCGGCACCGACGTCGCACTGGAAACCGCCGACGCCGCGTTAACGCATAACCGCCTGAGCGGACTGGCGCAGATGATCAGCCTGTCACGGGCAACGCGGGCCAATATCCGTCAAAACATCACTATCGCGCTGGGGCTGAAAGCGATTTTCCTGGTCACCACGCTGATGGGGCTGACCGGACTGTGGCTGGCGGTGCTGGCAGACTCCGGCGCTACCGCACTGGTCACCGCCAACGCGTTGAGATTGTTGCGTAAAAAAACGAAGTAAGTGATTACTCAGATTTCACTACACCTTTCGCCAGCAAATAGCGGTACGGCAGCTGTTCTGTGTCGACCGCTAACAGGGTGTGTTCCATAAAACGGCAGAAGCCCGGAATATCGCGAGTGGTAGCGGGATCATCCGCAATCACCAGCAGGGTTTCGCCGTCTTTCATAGCACGCACCGTTTTGCGAACCATCATGACTGGCTCGGGGCAACGTAGGCCCAGAGCGTCCAGTTGATGGTCCGGGTTGATAAAGGGATCGGTCATTTCATTTCTCACTCGCATGCGTTAATGCGCGACAGTTTATACCGCTGATTCCGTGACGCAACCAACGCAAACCATTGCGTTAAAATTAACCATTGCAATACCGACACAAACGGTTACTATGCGCGCCGCGCTGTATTTTCCGCGCTATTATTTACTATGCATTAATTGGGTTCCCTCACCCCAATTCAACACTAAAAAAGGCCACAATTTATGTATTCTTTTACCGCTCAACAGCGCTTTGCGGCGTTGGTATGGCTATCGTTATTCCACATTGCCATCATCACTTCCAGTAACTATCTGGTGCAGTTGCCGATCTCGATATTCGGTTTCCACACCACATGGGGCGCTTTCACTTTCCCGTTCATTTTTCTCGCCACCGATCTGACTGTGCGCATTTTTGGCGCGCCACTGGCCCGTCGCATTATTTTGTCGGTCATGATGCCGGCGCTGCTCATCTCCTACGTGATTTCCGCGCTCTATTTTGAAGCCGAATGGCAGGGTTTTGCCGCGCTCAGCAGCCTGAATGTGATGGTTGCCCGCATCGCCGTCGCCAGCTTCATGGCCTACGTGCTGGGACAGATCCTTGACGTTCACGTCTTCAACCGCCTGCGCCAGAAACGCAGCTGGTGGGTGGCTCCTGCCGCGGCGATGTTCCTCGGAAACATCAGTGATACGCTGGCCTTCTTCTTTATTGCGTTCTACAAAAGCAGTAATGAATTTATGGCTAACAATTGGGTAGAAATCGCCCTGGTAGATTACACTTTCAAGGTGCTGATCTGTCTG
The DNA here is from genome assembly GCA_963519305.1 of uncultured Enterobacterales bacterium. Classification (GTDB taxonomy): domain Bacteria; phylum Pseudomonadota; class Gammaproteobacteria; order Enterobacterales; family Enterobacteriaceae; genus Ewingella. The sequence continues at coordinate 28,200 of CAUQMS010000020.1, read as the reverse complement.
GTGTTCTTCCTGCCGATGTACGGCGTGCTGCTCAATATGCTGTTGAAACGCCTTTCACAAAGCGGCGATCGCGCGCAGTTTCAGCTAAATTCTCACTGAGTGCAGCTAATACAAAATGCGCCATAATCTGACTTGCATTTGCGACGTGAATAGGTTGCCATACGGGCAGTGAAATCAAGTATCTATCCCCAAAATGATTTGCATCGTCTGGAGTGCCTGCTTTTGGTGCTGCATGGCGGCAATCTGAACAATGGCGGGGGTATAGCGCGTTAAAATCAAAGGAAGAACTATGCGTAATTTAGTGAAATTTGCAGGTATGAGCGTGCTGATCCTCGGTCTGGCGGCATGTGATGGCAAAACTGACGACAAAGCCGCGGCGGATAAAGGCGCTCCTGCGGCCTCTGCAACTGCCGCTGGCGTTCCGGTCAGCCTGCTTGATGGCAAAGTGACCTTCTCCCTTCCGCAGGGTATGAGCGATCAGAGCGGTAAACTGGGCAGCCAGGCAAACAATATGCACGTGTATGCCGACAGCACCGGTCAGAAAGCTGTGATCGTTATCCTCGGTGATAACACCACTGAGTCGCTGGACGTGCTGACAGCCCGTCTGCAAGAGCAGCAAAAATCCCGCGACACTAACTTGCAGGTAGTGACCAATAAGTCGATTCAGGTCGACGGCCAGACACTGCAACAGTACGACAGCGTGATCTCTTCAGCCGGTCAAAAAGCTTATTCATCTATCGTTCTGGGTAAAGTGGACAGCCATCTGCTGACCCTGCAAATCACCCTGCCTGCAGATAATCAGCAGCAGGCGCAGACGGATGCGGAAGCTATCATTAACACTCTGAAAATTCAGTGATCATTCTGAATTAAGTGTTATCTAAAGCGGGGCCTGCCCCGCTTTTTCCTTTCTGACGTGTCCTGATACAATAAAACACCACCCTCTCTATGGACTTATTCGCTCATAAACGAATAAATTCGCGTCATTGCCCCAAAATGTCGCAATGAAAAGCCAAAAATGTGATCGTTGACGGCTAAAATGCGCAATTGCGTATTTCAAAATGTTAACCGATGCCGCAAAATCCGCCTCCGGTTTCATAAAACCGTAACAATTCTGTCATCTATCACAGTTCGCTTACGCGCATGTGATTAGCATGGCGTTCGTTATGGAACATTTCAGTCTGGTTTTATTGTTTGTCAGCCACTCAGGGTGAGTGCGCTGACCAATGCCATTGGAGGCGTTAATGCTCAGTATCTTTAAGCCCGCAGCCCATCAGGCTCCTGTGGCAGCCGACCATGTTGATCCTTTGTACCGCCGCCTGCGCTGGCAGATCTTCATGGGGATATTCTTCGGTTACGCTGCTTACTATCTGGTCCGCAAAAACTTCGCACTGGCGATGCCCTACCTCATCGATCAGGGCTTCTCCCGTGGCGACCTCGGCTTCGCACTGTCTGGTATCTCCATCGCTTACGGTATCTCCAAATTCATCATGGGGTCGGTGTCCGACCGCTCCAACCCACGCGTTTTCCTGCCCGTCGGTCTGATTCTGGCGGCGGCAGTGATGCTGTTCATGGGCTTTGTTCCCTGGGCGACTTCCAGTATTGCCATCATGTTCGTGCTGTTGTTCCTGTGCGGATGGTTCCAGGGAATGGGCTGGCCGCCGTGCGGACGTACCATGGTTCACTGGTGGTCGCAGAAAGAGCGCGGCAGTATCGTGTCCGTATGGAACTGTGCCCATAACGTCGGCGGCGGTATTCCTCCGCTGCTGTTCCTGTTGGGTATGGCGTGGTTTAACGACTGGCACGCGGCGCTGTATATGCCCGCTTTTGGCGCGATTGCGCTGGCCGTTTTTGCATTCATCACCATGCGCGACACCCCGCAGTCCTGCGGTTTGCCGCCAATTGAAGAGTACAAAAACGACTACCCACCAGACTACGTGAAAGAGTCCGCCGAGCAGGAACTGACGGCGAAACAGATCTTCATGCAATACATCCTGCCGAACAAACTGCTGTGGTACATCGCTATCGCCAACGTGTTCGTCTATCTGCTGCGTTACGGCATCCTCGACTGGTCACCGACTTACCTGAAAGAGGTGAAGCACTTCGCACTGGATAAATCCTCGTGGGCGTACTTCCTCTACGAATATGCCGGGATCCCGGGCACGTTGCTGTGCGGCTGGATGTCAGACAAAGTGTTCAAAGGCAACCGTGGCGCGACCGGCGTGTTCTTCATGACGCTGGTGACTATCGCCACCGTGGTGTACTGGCTGAACCCTGTCGGTAATCCGGGCATTGATATGGCCTGTATGATCACCATCGGCTTCCTGATTTACGGCCCGGTCATGCTGATTGGCCTGCACGCGCTGGAACTGGCTCCGAAGAAAGCGGCTGGAACAGCGGCAGGCTTTACCGGCCTGTTCGGCTACCTGGGTGGCTCGGTCGCGGCGAGTGCTATCGTCGGCTATACCGTTGACTACTTCGGCTGGGACGGCGGATTTATCGTGATGATCGGCGGCTGTGTGCTGGCGGTGATTTTGCTGGTGATGGTTATGCTGAGTGAAAACAAACACAAAGCCCAACTGGCTAAAGGAGCATAAGGATGCGCAAGGTTTTAGGGAATGTATTGAAAAGTAGTCTGCTGGCGGGTCTGATTACCGCCTCATGCTACGCCAGTGCCGCCGAGCCGGTGGTTATCGCCCATCGCGGTGCCAGTGGCTATCTGCCGGAACACACCCTGCCCGCCAAAGCCATGGCTTACGCGCAGGGTGCCAATTTTCTCGAGCAGGATCTGGTGATGACTAAGGACGACCAACTGGTCGTTCTGCATGACCACTATCTGGATCGCGTGACCGACGTGGCGCAGCGCTTCCCGAACCGGGCGCGTAAAGACGGGCGTTATTACGCCATCGACTTCACGCTGCCAGAGATCAAATCGCTGAAGTTCACTGAAGGTTTTGATATCAAAGACGGTAAGCAGGTGCAGACCTATCCGGGACGTTTCCCGATGGGAAAATCTGATTTCCGCGTGCACACCTTCCAGGAAGAGATCGAGTTTGTGCAGGGGCTGAATCATTCGACGGGTAAAGACGTCGGGATTTATACCGAAATCAAAGCACCGTGGTTCCACCGTCAGGAAGGCAAAGACATTTCTGCCAAAGTACTGGAGGTGCTCAAGGAGTACGGATACACCAGTAAAAGCAGCAACGTCTACGTTCAGTGCTTCGACCCGAACGAGCTCAAGCGTATCAAAAATGAGCTGGAGCCGAAGATGGGCATCGACCTGAAACTGGTTCAGCTCATCGCCTACACCAAGTGGGATGAAACGCAGGAGCAGAAAGGCGGCAAGTGGGTGAACTACAATTATGACTGGATGTTCAAGCCGGGCGCGATGAAACAAATCGCGCAATACGCCGACGGCATCGGGCCTGATTACCATATGCTGATTGAAGCAGACTCTACGGTAGACAACATCAAACTGACACCGATGACGGCGGAAGCGCACGCCAGCAAACTGGTAGTGCATCCGTTTACCGTTCGTGCAGACGATTTGCCGAAGTATGCGGCCACTGTGAATTCGCTGTATCAGATACTCTATCAGCAGGCGCACGTTGATGGCCTGTTCACTGACTTCCCGGACAAAGCGGTGAGTTATTTAGAGCATCAGCAGACGCAGCCACAGAAATAAGCTCTCCGTCATGGCGCTGAAGCCATAAAAAGCGGGCAAGGTTTTCACCCTGCCCGCTTTTTTATTTTCAACGTAGCGGAAAATTAAGCCGGTTCGGAGAGATACATTTTTCGCAGATAATGCGGCACGGCGTCGTCGGCATTCGAGCCAATGATTTCTGCCTCCGGCATCGCTGCTTTCAGACGCGGCAGCGAGCCACTCATCAGGCAGCCTTTCCCCGCCATCGTCAGCATTTCCAAATCATTCAGACCGTCGCCGAACGCGATGCAATCTTTCAGCCCATAGCCCATCAGTTTTGCGACGTGTTCCAACGCATGACCTTTCGATACGCCACCGGCCATCACTTCCAGACAGGTCGGCAGCGAGAAGCTGACGTTAACGCGATCGCCCCAGCGGGCGTTGATAGCATCTTCCAGCGGTACCAGTTCTTCATGGCTTTCGCAGGTGAAATAGACTTTACAGATGCCGTCAGTTTCCAGCAGACCCGGTTCATACAGTTTGTATTTGAAGACGGATTCGCGGAAGAACTGGTCCTGATCGTCACGATCGCGGTTCATGTACCAGTCATCGTTGCGGTAAACGTTGGTCAGGATATTCGGGTTGTTGTGCATGATACCGAACAGGTCGCGGGCGATGTCTTCGTCAACGTTATGGGAGAAGATCAGCTCACCTTCGGTGTTGTGCACCCGTGCGCCGTTGGAGGTGATCATAAATGCGCTGATCTCCAGGTTGTCACGGATCTGCGCCACATCGATGTGATGGCGGCCGGTGGCAAACACAAAGTGCACGCCGCGCTGAGTCAGCATCTTCAGCGTCTCTTTGGCGTAAGGGCTCAGGGTATGGTCGGGTGACAGCAGAGTGCCATCTAAATCGGAAGCAACAACATGATACATAGCGGTAGGTTCTAACCTCTGATGGAGTTGTGCGCGGCAGTTCGCCGCGAGTTAATGCCGCGCAAAAAAGCGCATGATGGCATCGAGCGCCTGTGCCCTCAGGTCGTCCCGTTCGAACAGGATCTCATGGCGCGCGCCTTCGATGACCAGTGGCTTCTCCCCTTCACAAGGGTGTCCGGCAACGGCCATCGCCTGACAAAAAGCAAGATGTGACCGGTTATCAACCACCCGGTCTTCGCTTGCCTGTAATAATAGCAGGGGTGTGGTGATATTTTCGGCCTGTTGCAGAATATGCATACCCGCCTCAATGCTCTCCCGCACCCAGTGATAAGTTGGCCCGCCGACCTGCAGCTCGGGGTAATCCGCATAAAAACGCAGGTTACGGCGATAGCGTTCTCGGCTGTGCGTCAGGCGGTTAACCACAAACGGCAGCGGCCGCCAGTGACCGGTTCCCAACGCATAACCGTCACGGCGCAGCGGTCGGTTTTCCGCCCAGTTGAGTATCCGCCGTGAGATCCAGCCCGGCATCGGCAGGTAAATACCTGTCATCGGCGCACAAAGGGCTGCGGCGTCAAAGCTCTGCGGATACTTCGCCAGGAACAACGCGGCAATCGCACCGCCCATTGAGTGAGCCAGTACATACTTTTTGTTGTAATGACGTGGCGCGATTTCCCGCTCATACAGCCGGTGGAAATCCTCAACGTAGTCATCAAAGTGCTGCACGTGTCCACGGTGCGGGTCATCGAGCATACGCCCTGAACGCCCCTGCCCGCGATGGTCAACAATGATGACGTCATATCCGCTGTGGAATAAGTCATAAGCCAGCTCCGGGTATTTTACGTAGCTTTCGATACGCCCCGGTGACACCACAATGACACTGTCGTGCTCAAAGGCGCTAAAGCGGACGTAATGAATGGGTACGTCGTCCACACCGGCAAAGTGTCCTTCTTCCCGTTGACGCCAGAAATCCAGCAACGGCCCGGTTGCAAAAGCAGAAAATTCTTTCTCGCGCGTTAACCACTTTGCAAAATTCGATGACATGGAAGGGTTCCGAAACCGTGTTACAGGAAGATAAGTAAGTTAATTGTGGCCCCATAAACAATAGCGTATTGTGCCATAAAATAGCCTTTTCAGGGAGTAGCGCGATGACGTTGGACTGGTGGTTAACCTATCTGCTTACGACTTCAATTTTAAGTCTTTCACCGGGTTCCGGCGCGATCAATACCATGAGCGTTGGCATCAGCCACGGTTATCGCGGTGCCGTCGCTTCCATCGCCGGTTTGCAGCTAGGACTGTCGATTCACATCGTGCTGGTCGGCATTGGCCTCGGCGCGCTGGTGTCGCAATCTATGATGGCCTTTGAAGTGCTGAAGTGGCTGGGTGCGGCGTACCTCATCTGGCTCGGTATTTGCCAGTGGCGGGCCGCCGGTGCTATTGATCTGAACGCGCTGGCGAGCAGTATGCCACGCCGCCGCCTGTTCAAACGCGCAATTCTGGTCAATCTCACTAACCCGAAAAGTATTGTGTTTCTGGCTGCACTGTTCCCGCAATTTATCATCCCGCACCAGCCACAGGCTGCGCAGTATGTGGTGCTTGGCGTGACGACCGTGGTGGTGGATATCATCGTGATGATTGGTTACGCAACGCTGGCAACGCGCATCGCCGGTTGGGTCAAAGCGCCAAAGCAGATGCAACTGCTGAACCGGATTTTTGGTTCACTGTTTATGCTGGTTGGGGTGCTGCTGGCTAGTGCGAGGAAAGTTTGATTTAGCGACAACTCAGGCACAGTGCGCGCAGCCAGTTTGGCTGCGGCCAGCGCGGAGACACCGGAATGGACACGTAGTCCATGAGGATGCCGAGCACTGCCCGCGGGCAAAATGGCAAGTGGCACGAAGCCTGTTAACGATTCACAATTAACGCGATACCAAAACCAGCAAACACTACGCCCGCTACGCCATCAATCCATTTTGCCAAACGCTGGTAGCCACGACGCATGGCGGGCAATGCAAATACCATCGCCACTACTGAGAACCAGACAAAGGTTTCCGCCACGATCATGATGAATAATCCGCCGCGCTCGCCGCCGCTGACGTTGTCGCCGACAAACAGTGAGAATACGCTGCCGAAGTAGATGACCGCTTTCGGGTTGGAAAGATTGGTCAGAAAGCCGCGCATAAAGGTGCGTCCACGGGCAGGCAGGTCTACCGTGGTTTCCGCTTCTTCAGCATCCCCAGCCAATTTTTTGGCCCGCGCCGATTTCAGCAGTTGCCAGCCCATCCAGCACAAATACAGGCCGCCGCCGACGGTAATAATCTGGTGCAGCCAGGCCATTTTTTGCAGGATTAAATGTAATCCCATCAGAGCCACCGCCGCCCAGACCGCCACGCCCAGCGTAATGCCGACCACACCCATCATCGCGTCTTTACGCGAACGGCTGGCCGCCGTTTGCGAGACAAAGAAAAAGTCAGGCCCCGGGCTTACCAGCGCGATCATATGCATCAGGGCAACAGTCAGAAAGAGAATTAACATAGTTCGTACTCAGCTAGTTTTAAGGATGACGGGTATTATTCGTCGCCGTTATCAATATGGTCTCTGATCATTGCCATAAACGGACGACCAAACTTCTCGAGTTTACGCTGACCAACACCGGTGATGTCCAGCAAATCGCTCGGGCTTACCGGCAAATGTTCGGCCATTTCCAGCAGCGTGGTGTCGTTGAATACCACGTAGGGCGGCACATTATTGTCATCAGCCAATGATTTGCGCAGCTTACGCAGTTTGGCAAACAGTTTGCGATCGTAGTTGCCGCCGTAAGTTTTCTGGCTGGCGCTGCTTTTGATCTTCAACGTCTGGATACGCGGCACCGCCAGTTGCAGGGGAATTTCGCCCCGCAGTACCGGGCGCGCCGCTTCGGTCAGTTGCAGCGCCGAGTGCATGGCGATGTTCTGCATGATCATGCCGAGGTGGATCAGCTGGCGCACCACGCTGGTCCAGTGTTCGTTACTCTGCTCTTTGCCGATGCCGTACACCGACAGCTTGTCGTGACCGTATTCGCGGATACGCTGGTTGTTAGAACCGCGCAGTACTTCCACTACATAGCCCAGACCAAAGCGTTGCCCGACGCGTGCCACTACCGACAGCGCTTTTTGCGCATCGAGCAGCCCATCGTAGCGTTTCGGCGGATCAAGGCAGACGTCGCAGTTACCACAGGCGTTCTGTTTACCTTCGCCAAAATAGTTGAGCAACACCAGACGGCGGCAGGTTTGCGCTTCAGCAAAGGCATTCATCGCATTCAGTTTGTGGCGTTCGACGTCCTGCTGCGCGCCTGGCGGTTTTTCTTCCAGGCAACGGCGCAGCCAGGCCATGTCGGCCGGATCATAGAGCAATACCGCTTCGGCAGGCAGGCCATCACGCCCGGCACGACCCGTTTCCTGATAGTAGGACTCGATAGTGCGCGGAATATCAAAATGCACGACGAAGCGCACGTTAGGCTTGTTAATACCCATACCAAAGGCCACGGTGGCGACGACAATTTGTAAATCGTCGCGCTGGAAACCTTCCTGCACACGGGCGCGGGTGTCGTTATCCAGGCCAGCGTGATAAGCACCGACACTCAACCCACGGCTTTGCAGGCGGGCGGCGGTGTCTTCGACTTTGGCGCGGCTGTTACAGTAAATAATGCCGCTTTTTCCGCGCTGATCCTGCACGAAGCGAATCAACTGGTCGAGGGGTTTAAACTTCTCCACCAGCGTGTAACGGATGTTGGGGCGGTCAAAACTACTGACCTGAATCAGCGGGTCATTGAGTTCCAGCAAACGAACAATATCGTTACGCGTGGCTTCATCGGCGGTGGCGGTCAGGGCAATCACCGGCAACTGTGGGTAGCGCAGTTTTAGCTGGCCGAGCGCGCGGTATTCAGGGCGGAAATCGTGGCCCCATTGGGAGATACAGTGGGCTTCATCGACGGCCAGCATGGCCGGATTCCACTGTTGCAGTTGTTCGAGGAAGTCGCCCATCATCAGGCGTTCCGGGGCGATATACAGCATTTTAATGCGGCCCGTGCGGCAACCGGCCATCACGTCCTGCTGCTGTTCGCGGGTTTGGGTCGAGTTCAGGCAACCGGCTTCAACGCCCGCAGCCATCAATTGGTCGACCTGATCTTTCATCAGGGAGATGAGGGGCGAAACGACCAGCGTCAGGCCATCCATCACCAGTGCAGGGATTTGATAGCACAGCGATTTACCACCACCGGTCGGCATCACCACCAGACAATCCCGCCCGGAAATGGCGGTATTGATGATCGCTTGCTGACCCGGTCGGAATTGCTGATAGCCGAAGGTATCGCGTAATACCTGATGAGCCAGCTCTTCTTTATTTAATACTGCCGCCGTAGACACTCAATTCCCCAACTGTTCAAACCACCCGGCTAAGCCCTAAAGCCGCCGGGGCTGTCGGTCATAATATACGAGTTGAGGAGAGGCGGGTATATTTACATCAAGTCGTTGAGCATAACCCCAACACCGATGCGGGTCTGCTTGTGGTTGTAATCAATCAATGATTCGCCGTAACCGCTAAACACCTGCGTATAGAAGCGAACATGTTTTGAAATCGGATAGCTCCAGCCTGTCGTCGCACCACCGTAACCGGTATTCCAGTTATAACGACTTTCCACGCTGAATACGCTATCACCCCACGCATACCCCATTTTCAGACGGTAGTAACCCATATATTTGGTGATATCCGGGTTATCGTTATCTTCGTCATTCTCAGGAATGCGGTACCAGGGTTTGAGATCGACCTGCCAGTTGCCATGCTGCGCCATAAAGCGGGCATAGATACGATTCCAGCTGCGGGAGGTCGGGTCCGAACTTCCGTTAGATTGGTGGTTCACACCATATTCTGCTTCACGCAGCGTCCAGCCGAGGAAATTGTAATCCGTGGCCCAGGCCAGGAACAGTTGCGGTTCATAGTCGGTTTCACGAAACGGTGAGGATTCTGCACGGTTAGATAGCTGCCAGAACGATTTTTGCGTATAGGAAGCACCGAGCACGGAGTTATCACCGGCAATACCACGCCATAATGGGAAGGCCAGACTGAGCTGAAATTCAACTTCATCGTGTTTGGCGTTTTTTGACCAACTTTCGGAATGAATGGATTGTTTATTAATATTACTGGTGTCGGTATAAAGCAGATAGTTGGAGTCGTAAGGATAAAGCGTTAAGGGGTTATCGTGTACCTCCAGCATGTTCGCCACGATGCTGCCGCGAACTGAGGGCTTATCATGCACTGCGACTATGGTTGCTTCATCCGCATGTCCGATTAAGGGTAACACCAGCAAGGCGGCGCCGGCCGTCCATTTTTTATCCATTTTATTTAACCTTATAAATTAATTTACTTTAAATAAGCCAAACACTCGGCTGAAACACAGAGGAAAAGAAAAAAATATTTTACACATAAATACATTTACACATAAGCATTGCGGATGATTATGGTTCATTCATGGGAAAACTTCCGCTTTCGCAACTAAAATCAACATTTCATCAACTTTTTCGGCGAATATAGCCCGCTATCATTTTCATCAGGAATTCATTCATGCTTGCTTCATCCCTGAGCCACGAGGCCGCCCTCCAGCTGATCGGCGATATTTTCGTTTACGATATGCCGTTTAACCGCGAGCTGGGACTTGAGCTTAAACGCCTGGATACTGACCACGCCGAGCTGACCTTTACACATCAGACCCGCCTGGTCGGAAATGCAGCACAAAAAATTTTGCATGGGGGCGTGATCGCCGCCGTGCTGGATGTCGCAGCCGGTCTGGTCTGTGTCACGAGTTCGTTAATCCGCCGCGATAAGCCCGATCATCCGCTGCTGGAAGCCGAAATGCGCCAGCGTCTGGCGAAAATGGGGACTATCGATTTGCGGGTGGATTATCTGCGTCCGGGGCGTGGTGAAGTTTTTACGGCTGATGCCAGCCTGATCCGCGCAGGCAATAAAGTGTCGGTGGCGCGCGTCGATTTGCACAACGACAGCGGCGTGCATATTGCGACCGCCAACGCCACCTATCTGGTGGGATAAACCGGTTGGGATAAACCGATCACAAAGCAAAACACCGCTGGCAAGTATCAGGTAAACTCGCCCTCTTCTTCTGATATCAGGCATAAACATGGACGCACAACGCACCCGGCAGGGCATTATTTTCGCCTTCGTCGCCTACATTATCTGGGGCATCGCTCCGGTCTATTTTAAGCTGATTAAGCAGGTTCCGTCGGAGGAGATCCTCACGCACCGGGTGATCTGGTCATTCTTCTTTATGTTGCTGTTGCTGTCGGTAAGCCGCAGCTGGGGGAACGTGCGTCAGGTGCTGAAAGTACCGAAGAAAGTGGCGTTGCTGCTGCTGACGGCAGTGATCATCGGCGGAAACTGGCTGCTGTATATCTGGGCCATTAATAATAATCATCTGCTGGAAGCCAGCCTGGGTTATTTCATCAACCCGCTGGTTAACGTGCTGTTTGGTATGATGTTTTTAGGCGAGCGTTTTCGCCGGATGCAGTGGGTCGCCGTAGTGCTGGCGTTTATCGGCGTCAGCTATCAGATATGGGTCTATGGTTCGGTACCGATGATTGCCCTTGGGCTGTCGCTCAGTTTTGCGCTGTACGGGCTATTGCGTAAACGTATCGGCGTAGAGGCGCAGACCGGCATGCTGATTGAAACACTGTGGCTGTTGCCGGTTGCGGCGATCTATCTGTTTTTTATCGCCGACACCGCCACCAGTCATTTGCCGGCTAATCCGTGGTCGCTGAACCTGATGCTGATGTCGGCGGGCATTATCACCACCATTCCGCTGCTGTTCTTCACCGCTGCCGCCGCGCGCCTGAAGCTGTCGACGCTGGGTTTCTTCCAGTATCTGGGGCCGACGCTGATGTTTATTCTGGCCGTCGCGGTGTACGGAGAGTCCGTCACGACGTCCCAGCTCGTGACTTTCGGCTGTATCTGGGCCGGTTTGTTATGCTTTGTCGCCGACGCGCTTTACACCCAGCGCCGCCTACGGCATTGAGGAAGGCGGCCTGGCACTGCGCGAAATAAACCTCGCCATCGCCGGACCGGTCACGATGATGGTCAGCAGACGCAGCGTCTGCATGGCCATCACAAACCCTAAATTCACATCACTGCCTGCCGCGATAATCGCCACCGTATCCAGCCCGCCGGGGCTGGTGGCCAGATAAGCCGTCAGCATGTCCACATGCAGCACTTTCGTCAGCACCCACGCCATTCCCCCGCAAATCAGCATCAGCCCGATAATCGACGCAATCATCTGCGGAAGGGTTCTCAGCGCGAGTTTAAAAATAGGCCGCGTGAAGCGTAACCCGACGCTCCAGCCAATCAATGTATAGGCCATCGCCAGCAGCCACTCCGGCACCTGTAACGTCATGGTGCCGGTTGAATGCAGCGCCGCACCCACCACCGCCGGCAATAACAGCGCGCCGGAAGGGATACGTAACAGCGGCCCAAGCCAGACGCCAGCCAGCGCCAGCAGCAGCGTACCGGCGAAACGCCAGTCCAGCGGCGGAAACCAGATCACGGCAGCCGCCGCCTGAGCGCTGTCGCCGAGACTGATACGCGCGACAAATGCTGCCGCCGTTGCCACGAACAGCACCCGCAAATACTGCATGAAAGCCACCAGACGCACGTCGGCCCCGAAATCTCCGGCCATTGCCACCATCGCACTGGCACCGCCGGGAGAAGAGCCCCATGCGCCCGTCGGTCCCGGCAAACTGCTGAATTTTACCAGCAACCAGCCCGACAGACCGCTCGCCAGCAGCGTGGCAATCAGGACCAGCAGCACCATCGGCCAGTCATTGAGCAGTGGCGGCAATATGGAAGGCGAGAGGCTCTGGGCAATCATACAACCCAAAATACCCTGAGCAATTTTGAAGAAAACCGGCGCGATGCGTACCGTGGCCCCGAGTAACCCCATCACCACGCCGACGATCATCGGCCCCAGCAGCAGGGCAGCAGGTACGTGAAAAGCCTGAAAAAGAAAACCGAGGATTAACGAGGCGATAACCAGCAGTGACCACTGGCCCCAGGGAGCAATCCTTTCCATCAACATGATTTCATTCTGCATTGGCGTAAGCGGAGGCACATTTCTAACACAATTCGGACAGTGGAGGGAAATCCGGGGAGGGAAGCAGGAAGGTTAAAACCTGCCAGCGCCGGGGCTGACAGGTTGAAGGCTTAAAGCCAGTTTTTACGCTTGAAGTACAGATAAGGGGCGAGACCCGCCAGGATCATCAGGCCAATCGCCGCCGGATAACCGAAGGTCAGATCCAGTTCCGGCATAAACTTGAAGTTCATACCGTAGCTTGATGCCACCAGCGTTGGCGGCAGGAACACCACGGAAACCACCGAGAAGATCTTGATGATGCGGTTCTGTTCGATGTTGATGAAACCCATCGCCGCCTGCATCAGGAAGTTCACCTTCTGGAACAGCGATTCGTTATGTGGCAACAGCGATTCGATATCGCGCAAGACTTCACGCGCCTGTTCAAGCTGGCTGCCCGGCAAACGCGCTTTACGTACCAGGAAGTTCAGGGCGCGTTGGGTATCCATCAGACACAAACGGACTTTCCAGCCTACGTCTTCCAGTTCCGCCAGCGTGGAGAGCGCCGCGTCATATTCATCGCCCTGCTGACCTTCCATGATCACGCGGCTGAGTTTTTCCAGATCGCTGTAGATGTTTTCGATTTCATCCGCCAGTTGTTCGATTTTGGTTTCGAATAAATCCAGCAGCAGTTCATAGGCGTTACCATCCACCAGCGTCTGGCTTCTGGCACGCATACGGTAGAGACGAAATGCAGGCAGTTCGCGCTCGCGCAGTGTATACAGGCGGCCTTCGCGGATAGTAAATGCCACGGTGCTGTTGCCCGCGTGGTCTTCCGCATCTTCGTAATAGAAAAAGGAGTGAATGTGCAGGCCATCTTCGTCTTCGAAGAAACGGGCCGACGCTTCGATATCGTCCAGCTCCGGGCGGGTCGCCAGGCTCTGGCCTAACTCACATTGAACACGCTCACGTTCCTGTTCATCTGGCTCAATCAGGTCGACCCACAACGACGTTTTCAGGTCGTCACAATCTTCCTCGTCCAGTTCCAAACGGGATAAGCGGCTGTTATCTAACTTAAAAGCACTCAGCATGTGCCCGTTCTCCCTAAGATGACAGGTATGGACAACGCGTTGAAGCACAGGAAAACACAGGGTGAGAAAGGCGTCACCGGCGTGTTTCAGACCAAATTCAGATCCGACTCACAGCGACAGAACGGGGGTCGCTGACAACCACTAAGGCTATCAGCATAGAGGATAGCCTTAGAAGTGGTACCTGAAGAACAGGTTATCGAGCCAGTATCTACTGGGTGTGTCCAAGGCGAAGGTCCTCAAAAATATTAGTGCGCGCATGTTACGCCGAGAAGAAAAACAGTGTCAACCTCCAACAAAAGTAATCCTGCAACATTTATGCATAATATTCAGGCTATCGCGATAACCAGCACGGACTTATATGCCGCAGGTTTTTTGGCTACACTCGACGACCTTGATTCTGCCCTTTTCCGGCGCGTGCCGCACAGGAACTCCGATGATTAAACAGATTAACCAAGACATGATGTGCGAACTGATCACTAAGGCGTCCAACTCGCCCCGTCTGCGTCAGAACCTGAATATGCACCCAGCGCCGGAAGATGATGTACAGCGTCTGGCGATTGCCATGGAACCCGGCACTTACGTGCGCGTGCATCGCCATCCGCACACCTGGGAGATGCTCACCGCGCTGCGCGGACGTTTTCTGGTGCTGATTTATGACGCCGAAGGCAAAGTCACCGACCGCCTCTGGCTCGGCGCAGAAACGCGCCTGCTGGAAATTCCCGCCAACACCTGGCACAGCGTACTGTCGCTGGACGAAGGTGGCGTAATTTTTGAAGTGAAACGTGGCGCCTACCAGCCCGTCACCGAAGAAGATTACCTGCCGGGCTCAGCCCCTGAAGGCGACGAGCGCGTGAAAGCAACGCTGGAATGGTATGCGAAGGCGGATGTGGGGGATGTTTTCCAGTAACAATATTAAAGGTTAAGCGTCAGCGGCGCAGCGAGGTTGAGCCCAGACAGCGCGGAGACACCGGAATGGACACGTAGTCCATGAGGATGTCGAGCACTGCCTGGGCTCAAGATCGCCAGTAAGCTAGCTTATACAGCTTCTAAGCGGGCGTATGCGGCAACCAGCCATTTAATGCCTTCGCCGGGGAAAGCCACTTGCAGGCGGCTGTGTTCGCCGCTGCCTTCCATGTTCACGATGGTGCCTTCGCCGAATTTCGGGTGCACCACGCGCTGGCCGAGGGTGAAGCCGGTGTCGCTGGTGCTTACTGGCGTGCCCATGCGTTTATGGCTGACCGGACGCGACACGCTGGCGCGCAGGCGAACTTCTTCGACGCAGTTCTCCGGCAACTCGCCCACAAAGCGTGAAGGCTTGTGATAAACCTCTTTGCCATACAGGCGGCGGGTTTCGGCGTAGGTCAGCGTCAATTTTTGCATCGCACGCGTCACGCCTACGTAGGCCAGACGGCGCTCCTCTTCCAGGCGGCCGCCTTCATCCAGCGACATCTGGCTTGGGAACATCCCCTCTTCCATACCAACAATAAACACCTGCGGGAATTCCAGCCCTTTGGCCGAGTGCAGCGTCATCAGCTGAGTGGCGTCCTGATTGGCATCCGCCTGCCCTTCACCGGCTTCCAGCGCCGCATGGGAGAGGAAAGCCTGTAACGGCATCAGATCCTGATCTTCGTCCTGATAGCTGAACTGGCGCGTTGCCGTCACCAGCTCCTCAAGGTTTTCAATACGTGCCTGACCCTTCTCGCCCTTTTCCTGCTCATACATAATGAACAGGCCCGAGTCTTTGATCACCCGGTCGGTCTGCACATGCAGCGGCATATCAGCGGTTTCATGGGCCAGAGCGTCAACCAATTCGCAGAAACGTTGCAACGAGGAAGCAGCACGGCCCGCCAGCACTTTATCCTGCAATAGCGCACGCGTGGCCTGCCACATAGTCAGCTGGCGGTCACGGGCGGTCTGGCGCACCACATCGAGGGTACGATCGCCAATGCCACGCACCGGCGTGTTCACCACGCGCTCAAATGCGGCATCGTCATTGCGGTTTGCCATCAGGCGCAGATACGCCAGCGCGTCTTTGATTTCCTGACGTTCGAAGAAGCGCTGGCCGCCATAAATGCGATACGGCATCGCCATCTGTAATAGCGCTTCTTCCAGCACACGTGACTGGGCGTTGCTGCGGTACAAAATCGCGCAGTCTTTCAGCGCCCCGCCGTTGTCCTGCCAGGCTTTGATGCGGTTGACCACAAAGCGTGATTCGTCGAGTTCATTGAACGCGCAGTAGAGCGAAATTGGTTCGCCTTCCACGCCTTCGGTCCACAGGTTTTTCCCCATGCGGCCGCTGTTATTGGCGATCAACGCATTGGCAGCAGTCAGAATGGTGCTGGTGGAGCGATAATTTTGCTCCAGACGAATGGTTTCTGCATTCGGGAAATCTTTCAGGAAGCGCTGAATGTTTTCGACCTGCGCACCACGCCAGCCATAGATTGACTGGTCATCGTCGCCAACAATCATCACATTATTATTGTTGCCCGCCAGCAGACGGATCCACGCGTACTGAATGCTGTTGGTGTCCTGAAACTCGTCCACCATCAGATTGGTAAAGCGCTCGCGGTAATGCTGCAAGATATGCGGTTTGTTTAGCCACAGTTCATGGGCGCGCAGCAGCAGTTCGGCGAAATCTACCAGCCCCGCCCGATCGCAGGCTTCCTGATAGGCCTGATAGATACGCAGCCAGGTCGCTTCCACCGGATTGTTATAGGTTTCAACGTGCTGCGGGCGTAAACCCTCATCTTTTTTGCCATTGATATACCACATCGCCTGACGCGGCGGCCACTGTTTGTCGTCGATATTCAGCGCTTTAACGATACGCTTGAGCAGACGCAACTGGTCATCGCTGTCGAGGATTTGAAAGTCCTGCGGCAGATTAGCGTCAAGGTGATGAGCGCGCAGCAGACGGTGCGCCAGACCGTGGAAAGTGCCGATCCACATGCCGCCCTGACTGGTGCCAATCAGTTGATCAATACGGTGGCGCATTTCCGCCGCGGCTTTGTTGGTAAACGTGACCGCCATGATGGAGTACGGTGAGCAGTTTTCTACCGACAAAAGCCAGGCAATACGGTGAACCAGGACGCGGGTTTTGCCACTGCCTGCTCCCGCCAGCACCAACAGATTGCTGCGCGGCGCGGCCACGGCTTCACGTTGTTTTTCATTCAGGCTGTCGAGCAGGTCAGAAACGTCCATAGGCACCGTTGGTCTGGAAGAGAAAAGCGTCCGGAGGACGCTTTTCTACTGTGAATTTATACAGAGAATACGGGGATTATAGCAATGCTGTCAGCGATGCCAACTGCGAAATCTCAATGTGGGGTAACAGGCGGGCATCTTTGATGTGCATCAGGTTGCCTTCACGCAGGTTTATCCAGCATGACTGCATCCCGCATGCCACTGAACCGGCCACGTCAGTGGTGAGGTCATCGCCCACGTGCAGGATCTGTTCCAGGGGTAAATCCAGTTTCAACGCCGCCTTTTTATACATATCGGCATAAGGCTTCGCCCGACCATGATCGCCCGCACGTAAGGTGAACTGGAAATATTGCGCCAGTCCACAAGCATGGGGATCCGCATTACCGTTGGTGATCGCCACCAGAGGCCAGCGCTCGGCCAGTGCGGCCAGCGCCTGATGGTTCTCTTCAGGGATATAGATTTTGCTGCGCCAGTAAGCGAAGGTTTCCATTGCGGCTTTCGTGCCCTGCATCGCATCGCTGTCACTCAGGCCTGCTCGGGTCATTGCCAGCGATACCGCCTGACGACGCCATTCCGTGACGTCGTGATAAATCTCAGCGTCCTGCGCCAGCAATTCTGCACGCATAAGGCGGATGGTGTCTGCGGCCATGTCCGTCAGCGCCGGATGAAAACCCTGAATAAACTTCAGTGTTTCGGCATCGGTGCGGCGGATAACGTCATGGTTGTCGTACAGCGTGTCGTCTAAATCGAAGGTGATCGCTTCAATGCGTTTCAACGGTCGATAGAACTTCATCAGGATTTTCCTCGTTTGGCCCGTGGATGCGCGGCATCGTACACCGACGCCAAATGTTGAAAATCTAAGCTGGTGTAGATTTGCGTGGTGGAGAGGCTCGAGTGGCCTAACAGCTCCTGCACACCGCGAAGATCTCCGCTTGATTCAAGGACATGGGTAGCGAAAGAGTGGCGCAGTTTATGCGGGTGAATATGGCTATTCACTCCCTGCTTCACGCCCCATTCAGCAAAGCGTTTCTGTACGTTGCGGGCAGAAATACGCTTGCCCTGATTGGATAAAAACATGGCGTCGTCTTGCGGGGAGTAGTCCTGCCGGCGTTCCAGCCATTTTTCCAGCCAGACAACCGCGGTACGGCCCAGAGGCAACCTTCGCTCCTTACTGCCTTTCCCCACTACCCAGACTTCGCCGGAGAGCATATCCACGTGTTTGGTATCGATACCCACCAGCTCAGACAGACGCAAACCTGCACCGTACATCACTTCCAGCATGGCACGGTCACGTACGGCGAGCGGATCGCTGGCGTCAATACTCAGCAGTTTATCGACTTCATCAACATCAAGATTTTTGGGGAGATGCTTTTTCATGCGCGGCGTGGCGATGCCCTTCGCCGGATTGACGCTGAGCATCCCCTGACTCACCTGCCAGTCAAGGAAACTGCGCAAGGCGGACATCCGTAAAGCAAGGCTGGTTTCGCCCTGCCCGGCGCGTTTACTTTTTGACAGTAACATCCGCACTTTTGGGGCATCGAGCTGCTCCCAGTGGGTGATACCGATTTCACCGGCCATGCCGATAATGACGTCGAGCTGGCGTTCGTAGCTGCCGGACGTCAGGGGGCTGAGCTGTCGCTCAACCCGCAGATAACGTAAAAATGCCTCGACCGCGGGAATCAGTGGCGAGTCGACGTGGCTCATGCCCGTTCAATCCAACGTTCCAGTAAACCGGGCAGCATTTTCGCCAGCTGGTTGAGCATCACGGTGCCCATCCCCGGCTGATAATGTTGTGCGTCGCGGCTGCTGAAGATCAACATGCCCAGCTCGCCGTTTTCGCCCATCAAAGAGAGCGCGACAGAACCGACGGCTTTGGCCTGAGGCAATACCAGCAACAGTTCCGGACCGTTAAGGCTGCCGAGGAAGTGGTGGGTATCACCAAGGCGCTGAATGCGCAGTGACTCAAACGCGCTGCGGCTCAGCCCAAGATGGGTGAAGTCCGATGGTGCACCGATGCGCCAGCTTTCGCTAAACAGCCTGACGTTCGCGCCGGCCAGCCCCAGGCCGCGCGCCCAGCGTTGCAGCCGGTTAAGCATATCCTGCAGGCTGCTGGCTGCGGCCAGCGTAGCCTGTAATTCAATGAGGCGGCCGAACAAGGCTTCGTTAACGGAAGCCTGCTCCATCAGCAGAGTGATCTCTTCTTCCAGTTGAGCAATCTGATGGCGCTGGCGGCCTAACTGCCACTCCACCAGCGAAATACTGCCTTTCACCGGATGCGGCACGTGCATTTGTTCAACGCTGCGCGCATTACGAATGAAGAAATCCGGGTTTTGCAGCAAATATTGCATCACGCTATCATCGTCAAGCGCGATGGCAACGGCGGCTTCTAACTGGTCGTCAAGATTGTTCATAGATGAATAAATCCGTCATATACGTGAGTGGCAGGGCCGGTCATATACAGCGGATGACCCGGTCCTTTCCAGCTAATCTCGAGGTTGCCTCCCGGCAACTCCACCAGGACGTCTTCAGCAAGTAAACCTTGCAAAATCCCGACCGCAACGGCCGCACAGGCGCCGCTTCCGCAGGCCTGAGTTTCACCTGCGCCGCGTTCATAGACGCGCAGTTTCACCGTCTCACGGTCAACCACCTGCATGAAGCCCACATTCACACGCTCAGGGAAACGCTCGTGGCTTTCAAGCATCGGGCCCAGGACTTCCACACTGGCGGTGAGCACATCTTCCACCTGCAACACACAGTGCGGATTGCCCATCGAGACGACGCCGCAAAATACAGTGTGCTCTTCGGCGCGCAGGATGTAGGTCTTCTCCTGTTTAGGCGCACGGAAGGGAACTTGCTGCGGTTCGAAAACGGGCTCGCCCATATTAACCTGCACCAGTTCGTCCTCGGTGACGGTTAATACCATGCGACCGGTTTGCGTACTGACGCGAATGTCACGTTTATTGGTTAAGCCTTTAATTCGAACAAAACGGGCAAAACAGCGGGCACCGTTGCCGCACTGCGCCACTTCACTGCCGTCAGCGTTGAAAATGCGGTAGTGAAAATCGAGTTCTGGATCGTAAGGGGGTTCCACAACCAGCAACTGGTCAAAGCCTACACCACGGTTACGGTCAGACAGACGGCGGATCAATTCAGGAGAGAAATAAACATTTTGAGTGACGGCATCGACGACCATAAAGTCGTTGCCCAGGCCGTGCATTTTGGAGAACTGCATATTTTGCTCCGCTTACCGCTGGTCAGATCCAGTCGCGATGATCCTGTAAACTAGGGTCTGTTCCCGCATCATTCACGCGGGAAGGACAATCTGGTCACTCAGTTAATCTCTGGAATTGGTGCCCAGTTTCTCTGGTGACACGCCATTTTGCTGAGATGATCCATCACCCGGGACGCCTGGCGTCTGGCTGGTTTTTTGTTTCGACGATTTATCAGCCGGCGGGAAATAGAGTGGGCCTTTCAGTCCACAACCCGAAAGAGTAAAGAGTACCGCTGCGGCCAAAGACCAGAGTAAAACCTTTTTCATTTTATGAATGCCTGTAATTCATGCCACCAAGCTCTCTATAATCGCAGGTGGATCATGAAAAGCAATAGGAATCGACAATCTCAGACGGTGCGGTTTAGTGATTCAGGGCCGGAAAAAAACCACTGGAGCGGGTTTAATGTATCTGGAAACGCTGCTGTACCTTCGCCGTTTCTGCTGCATTATCGGCCACCGTGGCACAAAGTTGCGCGAGCGGATTATTGCGGAAAGGGATCACCTGAGTACGGCCATCGAGTGACACAATCTGGTAGAACTGCGGCAGGTTGAAATTGATAAAGCTGGAGCCGTAGGTAAAGCGGTCATGTGAAGAGGAGTAGAAACGGCTGACGTCACGAACCAGATCTTCTTTACTGCCTTCGCAGTGGTGATAAACCTCAACGCGGTTGGCTTCATCAAGGATATAGATGTTGAAACCTACATCATCGCTGCTCTCTTCGAAGAAGAACTGAATGATCCCCTCACTGGCATAACCGTCAATCACCGCCGGTAAATGCGCCTGGTCTGTTTGTACTTTGACAGATAAGCCGTGCAATTTGTTGTTGGAGATCGCGCCATAGAATTCAATCGCGTTTTCGAGCTTCTGCACCGACACGCTCAGGCGCTCGAAGAATAATCCCCAGGTCTGCCCGGCAACGCGCACCGCTTTAAAACGGCCCGGTTCAAGGCGTTTACTCGACAGACGCAGCTCGATGCACTCCGAGACCAGTTGCTGAATACGGGTACGGATCAGGCCACGCAGGTGCTGGCTGTAGCAGAACACTTCCACCGATTCCGGCGGCGCCGCATCCTGATGCATTTTGCCCAGAATGGTTTTCAGCGCTTCCAGCACCGCCTGCTCGCCGCTGAAATGCAGGGTTCGCACTTCATTCCACGAGTTGCGATAGAGCAGGTCAATACTGCCCACCAGACATTGCTGTTGCTGGCCGAAGCTGAATACGTCGAGTTTACGGAAGTCGAAATGCACCACCTGATTACGGAAAGCCGCGGTCGGATCGTGTTCAAGGTTAACGATGATCGCCAGATGGCGAATTTCACACGGGCTGTACAACGCTTTTGGCGTAGGGGCTGCAAGACGCAGCGGGAAGTGATGCGACACATCCGCCACCAATTCACGCAGTTTGGCGATATCACACAGGTTGCCGCTTTTAATATGCAGGCGCGTGGTGGACGTCAGGAGACCGTTGAAATAGGCCCAGGCCACCAGCTTATTCAGATAGCGGTTATATTCCAGCGGCTGATGGCTGACGATGGATTCCATCGACGGCGACCGGTTATACAGATACCAGCCGGTGCGGTTGGCGCGGCCAATTGGCACATGGATAAAGGTTAAGTCGCTCTCGGACAAATCGGGTGAAATCTGCGGATTCACCAGCGTCACTTTTCCCGGCAGCGCTTCGAAAGCAGCGTACAATTTACGGGTCAGCACGCCTATATCCTGCGGGCTGGCGCTGACGCTTAAATTATTGCGACGGGCGAAGCGAATCAGATTACGGTAACTCTGCATCATCGCATCAAGCAGTTCGTTATGTGCTTCGCGCACCCGTTCAATTTTCCAGTTAGCGCGGTTATCGAGAATCGCCAGACGCTCTTCGCTCCAGCCCCATTCACTGACCAACTGGCTGAGAATTTCGCGACGCCAGCCCACTGAGGCTCGGGCGCGGGAGAGCTTTTCGCACACTTTGAGATAGAAGCAGCGGCGGACCAGATCCAAACGCGTGGTGTCTTCAATTTGGGTCAGGTAACGGGTCACGCGCTCGAGCATCATGCAATATGAGTCGAGGCCAAAGCAGACGATTTCACCCTGATGCAGACGCTTTTTGATGTCCATAGCCAGCAGCGATGTATTCGGGTATTCCCACGAATAGGCTTCGAGCAGCAAGGTTTTGAGTACGGCTTTGTAAGGCGAATCGATACTTTTATACAACTGCCACAGGCTGGCACCGAAATACTCTTCGGCCGACAGCGTGCTGAGCCCGCCGAGATCCAGCCACTCATTTGGCGTCAGCGCACCCTGAGCGTAAAGCGACAGCACGTATTCGTCGTAATGCCCCTCTTCTTCGCCCGGCACCATATTCCACAGAATACGTTTCCCGGCCAGACGTACGGCAGTACGGTAAAATTCGTCGAGTAAAAGAATGTGCTGCGTCGAACCGCAGTCTTCACCACCCAGACTACCGCTTTCATTGTGGCGGAAGCGGTTTTCGTCGATCAGGAAGAAGCTGACTTCCACGCCCAGCGAGGCGGCCCATTTTTCCAGCAGGCTGCATTTTTGCTGTAAGCGGTTGCGTTCTTCGTTGTCGAGCCAGGACTGATGGCAGACCCAAATATCCAGATCTGAGGTGTGGCTCTGGCCGATGGACGAGGTGCTGCCCATCGAGTAAACACCGGTGATCGGCAATTCGCCTTTCGCCATGGTTTCAAGGGCGCTGCCCCATTTATCTTCGAGATCAGCAAGGTAGGTGGTTTGGGTATCATCAGGCGTGAAGATGCAGACGCCGTGCGGAACCTTGCCGTCAAGGTATCCAGGCATCAGAGGGTGATGGTGATGTAGTAAAACTGGCAGAAGACTGTAGACCTGTTGGAAAGCCGGTCCCATGGCCGCTAAAGCGCGATCCACACGTAACTGGTTTATTGCATCCAATCTCTGCTTCAGTGTCTCGATATAGAGGTACAAGACTGTTCGCCTGATTTTCCAGTGTCTAGAAAGAACCCCGTTCCCAAAACCGTCATTTATCGTAAAAAGGAAATTAGTTGACGGTTAAATGCTGGAAACGTGATCAATTTAACACCTTGCTGATTGACCGTAAAGGAAGTAACGCACCACAATTATTCTTCCGCTACTTTACATTTTACTTCCTGCTCACGGATGTAACAAATTCCTTTTGTGCCCGTTCCCCTCCTTTGACTATGGCTTCTTACGCTGACAGCTTTCCTATGTCGGTGGTAGGATGGTCAGTGAATCAGTAAAACGGTAACAAACATGTTAGACAAAATCATTCGAATTGCTACCCGACAGAGCCCTCTGGCGCTGTGGCAGGCACAATATGTTCAAACCCAATTAATGGCTTTTCATCCCGGTTTGCAGGTTGAACTGGTGCCGATGGTGACGCGTGGCGACATCATTCTGGATACGCCGCTGGCAAAGGTCGGCGGTAAAGGCCTGTTCGTCAAAGAACTCGAGCTGGCGATGCAGGATGGCCGCGCGGATATCGCCGTGCACTCGATGAAAGATGTCCCGGTTGAATTCCCCGAAGGGCTGGGTCTGGTGACGATTTGCGAGCGCGATGATCCGCGTGACGCTTTCGTCTCCAACCATTTCGCCAATCTCGCGGCCCTGCCTGCGGGCAGCATTGTTGGCACGTCGAGTCTGCGCCGCCAGTGTCAGCTGCGTGAGCAGCGCCCCGATCTGGTGATCCGCGATTTACGCGGCAACGTCGGGACCCGTCTGGGCAAACTCGACAACGGCGATTATGACGCCATCATTCTGGCGGTTGCCGGTTTGAAACGTCTGAACCTGGAAGACCGCATCCGCGTGGCGCTGTCGCCGGAAGAGTGTCTTCCTGCCGTTGGACAGGGCGCCGTTGGTATCGAATGCCGTCTTGATGATCATTACACCCGCGAATTGCTGGCACCTCTGGCGCACCGTGAAACCACGTTGCGCGTGCTGGCCGAACGGGCGATGAATATGCGCCTTGAAGGGGGTTGTCAGGTACCGATTGGCAGCTACGCTGAAGTGAATGGCGATCAAATCTGGTTACGCGCACTGGTTGGCGCGCCGGATGGCAGCCAGATGGTGCGCGGCGAACGTCGCGGCAATACGGCTGATGCAGAACGACTGGGTGTGGATTTGGCCGAAGAGCTACTGGCTAACGGCGCCCGTGAGATCCTGCAGGACGTTTATCAGGGAAATCCACCACGATGACGATATTGGTAACCCGCCCTTCTCCTTTTGGCGAGCAGCTGGTGAGCCGGCTGCGTACGCTTGGCCGGGTTGCCTATCATTCCCCGTTGATAGATTTTGCGCCAGGCGACGGACTCGCAACCCTGCCGAACCTGCTATCCTCATTAAATCAGCAAGATCTGGTGTTCATTCTCTCTCAGCACGCGGTGAAATACGCCGATCGGGCGTTGCAGCAATCCCAGCAGAAGTGGCCTGAAAACGTCCATTACTATGCGATTGGCCGCACAACGGGTCTGCTTTTCCACCGCATGAGCCGTCTTCCTGTGGTCTATCCTCATGATGGCGAAACCAGCGAAACCTTGTTACAACTGCCGGATTTACAAAATCTGGCAGGCAAGAAAGCCCTGATCCTGCGCGGCAATGGCGGCCGGGAACTGCTGGCCGAAACGCTTCGCCAACGCGGTGTTGAGGTCATTTATTGCGAATGCTACCAGCGCAGCCCGATTTTTTATGACGGCAGTGAGCAAAGCTCAAGCTGGCAGCGCGCAGGCATTACGACACTGGTCGTCACCAGCGGCGAAATGCTACAACTGCTTCATACGTTAGTTCCTGAATACTACCGTGACACCTGGTTACTGCGCTGTAGCCTGGTAGTGGTCAGCGAACGCTTAGCGACCCTCGCCCGCCAATTAGGCTGGAGCGACATCCGGGTCGCTGAAAACGCAGATAATGATGCGCTGATCCGCGCATTAAAATAACCTGACTAAGGGATGTGCCAAGATGACGGAACAAAAAAATCCTTCCGCACAGGATGATGTGATCACCCCAGCGGTTGAGAGCCCCCAACAGCCAGATGTTGATTCACGTGACAAACAGCAAGATGAGCAAATCAATCAGCTGCGTAAAAAACAGCGGACTGCTCCCGTGCTCGGTGCCATCGCGATTGTGCTGGTCATCGCACTGGGCGCGGGCCTCTATTATCACGGGCACCAACAGACGCTCAGACAAACGGCAGCCGTCGATGAGTTACAGGACCAGCTGATTGCCTTACAAAAAAGCCAGCAGCAGGACAAACAGCAAATTACCGCGCTGCTCGGCGAGCAGGATAAAGCACAGCAGGCCGGTGAACGTCAGCAGGCGTCGTTTAGCCGCCAGTTGAACGAATTACAGGATAAAGTCGCCAGTATCTCCGGCAGTGATGCCAAAACCTGGATGCTGGCTCAGGCCGATTTCCTTGTGAAACTTGCCGGTCGTAAACTGTGGAGCGATCAGGATGTCACCACCGCCGCCGCGCTGCTGAAAAGCGCCGACGCAAGCCTGGCCGACATGAATGATCCGAGCCTGATTGAAGTACGCCGCGCGCTCAATGAAGATGTCTCCAGCCTCTCCGCCGTCGCGCAGGTCGATTTCGACGGCATTATCCTGAAAGTGAATCAGCTCTCTAATCAGGTCGATAACTTGCGCCTGGCCGACAATGACAGCGATGAAGCACCAATGGACGATGACGGCACCAGCCTGTCCGGCTCACTCACTGAGTGGCGTCAGAATCTGACCAAAAGCTGGCACAACTTTATGTCAGATTTCATTACGGTCCGCCGCCGCGACAGCAGCGCGGAACCTCTGCTGGCACCCAATCAGGATGTCTATCTGCGTGAGAATATCCGTTCACGTCTGCTGATTGCCGCTCAGGCGGTGCCGCGCCATCAGGATGAGATCTACAAACAATCTCTCGAATCGGTATCGACCTGGGTTCGCGCCTATTTCGATACCAGCGACCCTTCAACCAAAGCCTTCCTGGAAGAGGTGGACAGTCTCAGCCAGCAATCCATTTCGATGGACGTTCCCGACCAGCTGAAGAGTCAGCCTATGCTGGAAAAACTGATGCAGACCCGTGTACGTAATCTGCTTCAACAGCCCGCTGCCACTGCTCAGGGGGAATAACACATGCTCAAGGTTTTCGTGTTATTCATTATTGTCATTGCCGGGATTGTCATCGGGCCGATGCTCGCAGGACATCAGGGCTATGTACTGATACAGACGGACAATTACAACGTTGAAACCAGCGTAACCGGCCTGACCATCATGTTTGTGGTACTGATGCTGGTGCTGTTTTTTATCGAGTGGATCTTGCGCCGCGTTTTCCGCACAGGGGCACGCACCCGCGGCTGGTTTGCCGGCCGCAAAAGTTCCAAAGCGCGTAAACAGACCCAGGCTGCAATGCTGAAGCTGGCGGAGGGCGATCACCGCCAGATGGAAAAACTGCTGGCGCGTAATGCTGACCACGCTGATCAACCGGTGGTGAATTATCTGCTCGCCGCCGAAGCCGCTCAGCAACGCGGTGATGATATCCGTACCAATCAGTATCTGGAACGCGCGGCTGAAATCGCCGACACCGACCAGATGCCGGTGGATATCACCCGTGTGCGCATTCAGCTGGCGCAGGGCGAAATTCATGCTGCGCGCCACGGTGTTGACCGTCTGATTGGTCAGTCACCGCGTCATCCGGAGATCCTGCGTCTGGCAGAACAGGCCTATTTGCGTACCGGTGCTTACGGCTCATTGCTGGAGATCCTGCCCTCCATGTCCAAAGCGGGTATTCACGATGATGAAGAGCTGCGTGTACTGCAGGAGCAGGCGTATATCGGCATGATGAACCAGATGATGGCCGAAGAAGGCAGTGAAGGTCTGAAGCGCTGGTGGAAAGATCAGAACCGTAAAACCCGTCATGAAGTGGCTCTGCAGGTCGCGATGGCTGCACATCTGATTGAATGCAACGATCAGGATCTGGCGCAGGAAGTGATCCTCGACGGGCTGAAACGCCAGTACGATGAACGTCTGGTCGCCATGATGCCAAAGTTGCGTTCAGGCAATCCGGAACAGCTGGAGAAGACTTTACGTCAGATCATAAAGCAGAATGGCGCCACGCCGCTGCTTAACAGCACTTTGGGGCAGTTGCTGATGAAGCATGGTGAATGGCAGCAAGCCTCTGAGGCTTTCCGTGAGGCGCTGAAACAACGTCCTGATGCCTATGATTATGCATGGCTGGCTGATGCACTCGATAAGCTGCACAAACCTGCCGAGGCCGCAGAGATGCGCCATAAGGGATTAATGCTGACCCTGAATAATTCGCAAGGGCAGTAAGTGTAACCCCGCGGTCTAAAAGCTCCTTCGGGAGCTTTTTTTATGCGCAAAAAAAAAACACTTGCCGGTCAGCAAGTGTCGAAAACAATCAGGTCATGGACAACAGGGGGAGTGCCTCACTCAACGTTTTGCCTGCTGGTTGATAAATACCTGATGAGAGGTGTTTATCGGGCAGATAGACAATAGGCACTATAAATTGGCTCTGCATCATTCCCAGGTTTATGAAGCCAGAAGGCAAACATAAGAGGTGGAATGAGCATCTACATATCAAATATTGCAGGACGCGTGCCACATTGAGGCTTTTTCCGCCCCCGAAAGTTGCCAACCATATAACTCACTGATTTTTAATGCATAATAATCTTTTTTATTTCAAGGGATCACTGGCTCATCCAAAGCAGCACATCGTAAAAACGACTTAACGCCAATTAGTGTTGCCTCTCAGAGACAGCCCGACCAATCGTTGGATAATGTGTTTATTTTCATACAGATGAGTGTCACCGTACAACGACAATAAAAAGACAGAATGTCGTTTATGATCAACAGCAGGGGAAGGAAGGCACATATGGCAAATTACAGACGAAGAAAACCTGCTTTTGAAAGCAGGTTTTCTTCGAATTGGTCGGCGAGAGAGGATTAC
>CAUQMS010000019.1:0-87720 GCA_963519305.1 uncultured Enterobacterales bacterium | reverse complement strand
CGGACAAACTGCGCTATCACAGCATCATCATCATGACCGATGCCGACGTCGATGGTTCTCACATCCGTACTTTGCTGCTGACCTTCTTCTTCCGTCAGATGCCTGAAATTATCGAACGTGGCCACGTGTATATTGCCCAGCCGCCGCTGTATAAAGTCAAAAAAGGCAAGCAAGAACAGTACATTAAAGATGACGAAGCGATGGACCAGTACCAAATCACCATCGCAATGGACGGCGCCACGCTGCACACCAATGCTCACGCTCCGGCGCTGGCGGGTGAAGCTCTGGAGAAACTGGTTGCCGAACATTACAGCGTGCAGAAAATGATTGGCCGCATGGAGCGCCGCTTCCCGCGCGCCCTGCTGAACCGTCTGGTTTACCAGCCAACGCTGGACGAAGCAGATCTCACCGATCAGGCAAAAGTTCAGAACTGGATGGAATCCCTGGTGGCGATGCTGAACGAAAAAGAGCTGCACGGCAGCAGCTACAGTGCGATTGTGCGTGAAAACCGCGAGCGTCAGCTGTTCGAACCTGTTCTGCGCATCCGTACTCACGGTGTAGATACCGATTACGATCTCGATTTCGATTTCGTTCACGGTGGCGAATACCGCAAGCTGTGTACTCTGGGTGAAAAACTGCGCGGCCTGATCGAAGAAGATGCCTTCATCGAACGTGGTGAACGTCGTCAGCCGATCACCAGCTTCGAACAGGCGCTGGAATGGCTGGTGAAAGAGTCCCGTCGTGGTCTTTCTGTACAGCGCTATAAAGGGTTGGGCGAAATGAACCCGGATCAGCTGTGGGAAACCACCATGGATCCGGAACAACGCCGTATGCTGCGCGTGACTATCAAGGATGCTATCGCTGCCGATCAGCTTTTCACCACCCTGATGGGTGATGCCGTTGAACCGCGTCGTGCCTTCATTGAAGATAATGCACTGAAAGCAGCTAACATCGATATTTAAATACCCTTGATATAGCTCGAATGATTTTGGGTATTAATAGAGTCCGGAGTGAGAAATCGCTTCGGATTTTTTTTATCCACAATCTATGGAGAATCAGACTGGCTTTGCCGTAGTAACTCGCGTTAGCATCAGGGGAGATTATTTAACCTCTGAGGATGCTATGGCTATTGAATTAATTGCAATTGATATGGATGGCACGTTGCTCAATCCGCAGCATGAAGTCACTCCCGCCGTAAAACAGGCTCTGATTGCTGCCCGTAAAAAAGGGGTACAAATTGTTCTGGCGACCGGCCGTCCTTACATGGGCGTCGAGCGTTATTTGCAGGAGCTGGATTTACAGCAGGAAGGTTGTTACTGCATCACCAATAACGGCGCGTTGGTACATAACGCGCAAGATGGCAGCGTGATTGCCGAAATTGCCCTCACTATTGACGACTATCACTATTTTGAAAAACTGGCGCGCCAGCTGGGTGTGCATTTCCACGCGCTGACCAAGACTGACCTCTATACAGCCAACCGAGATATCAGTGAATACAGCGTGCATGAGTCCTATATGACCGGTATTCCGCTGAAATACCGCCCGGCAGACGAGATGGAACCGTCGCTGACTTTCCCGAAAGTGATGATGATCGATCGCCCTGAATTGCTCGATCAGGCAATCAGCCAGCTTCCTGCTGAAGCCAGGGAGCGTTATACCGTCATGAAAAGCTCGCCTTATTTCCTCGAAATCCTTGATAAGCGCGTGAACAAAGGCGAAGGCGTGAAAACGCTGGCCACCAAACTGGGCATTCCACGCGAAAACGTGATGACGCTGGGCGATCAGGAAAATGATATTGCGATGCTTGAATATGCCGGTTTGGGTGTGGCGATGGGCAATGCGCTTGAGAGCGTAAAAGCCGTCAGCCAGTTCGTGACTAAAACCAATATGGAAGATGGTGTGGCGTTCGCCATTGAAAAATTCGTTTTAGGGCACTGATAACCTCCAGATTTACTCAGCCTGTTTAATTTGATCTGAAAACAGGCTGCTTTCATTTAAAACTCCCCCCTCTCACTATTTTTTGTTATTACATTTCAATTAATTAACCCGGTCCCTCATTCTTTTCCTTCGGTACTTCTTTCATATCCTCATTTTTCATAAAGATGAGTTGTCTGTTTTGTGATCCACATTGTAGTACGATAAAGATAAATAGTAGTACTATTGGCGCATCGTTAATGAGGAATTAATACAGATTGTGCAGCAATTCGAAGACCAACGCGGGTATGAGCAGTAAAGTAAGTTTTTTCTCTTTCAGCCCGGAGTTTTTATGAACGCACTCGAATTAAGCAAAACAGACCGAATTGTCATTGAGATGGGGCAACAGATCGTTACTGGAAAATATATTCCCGGCGCAGCGCTTCCATCCGAAGTAGAACTGTGTGAGCAATTTGATACTTCCCGAAACATCATTCGGGAAGTCCTCCGTTCTTTGACGGCGAAAAGATTGGTCGAAATTAAGCGATACCGGGGCGCATTCGTCTGTCCGCGTAATCACTGGAATTACCTCGATACCGACGTTCTCCAATGGGTGCTTGCCAGTGATTATGACCCGCGACTGATTGCGGCGATGAGCGAGGTGCGAAACCTGGTTGAACCAACGATTGCCCGCTGGGCGGCAGAGCGTGCGACATCCGGGGAACTGGCGGTAATCGAAGAAGCATTCAACAGCATGGTATCTAACCATCAGGATCGGGATGCGTTTAACGAAGCGGATATTCTTTTCCATGAAGCGGTGCTAGCGGCGGTACATAACCCGGTGTTGCAGCAGCTAAGTATTGCTATCAGCTCGTTGCAGCGGGCGGTATTCGAAAGAACTTATATGGCGGATGACAGCAATATGACGCTGACATTGCGCGAGCATCAGGATTTATTCAACGCGATCCGGCATCAGGATGCTAATGCAGCAGAGCAGGCAGCATTGAAAATGATCGCCTCTTCGACGAAACGACTCAAGGACATTACATGACAGCAAGCTATATCGCGCTTGATTGGGGGTCAACCAACCTGCGCGCCTCTTTATACGAACAGGGGGAGTGCATTGAGCAAATCCGTTCCGAGCAGGGAATAACCCGGCTTGGTAATAAAACGCCACAACAGGTATTCAGCGAAGTGATAGCCCCGTGGCAATCACTCAATCTGCCGGTGATTATGGCTGGCATGATCGGGAGTAACGCGGGTTGGGTCGATGTGCCTTATCTGGCTGCCCCCGTTTCGCTTGACGATCTCGGCCACCATCTTTTTTCCGTCGAAGCGGCATTGCCGCTGAAAGCCTGGATTGTGCCGGGGATCTGCATCGAACGCGATGATAATTGCAACGTTATGCGTGGTGAAGAGACTCAGATTTTGGGGGCTTGCAGCGAATCCCCTTCCTCCCTTTATCTGATGCCAGGGACTCACAGCAAATGGGTGCAGGTTGAAAACGGCCTGATTTGTAATTTCCGTACCGCCATGACCGGTGAGTTGCATCATCTTCTGATGTCCTCTTCTCTGATTGGTAAAGGGTTGCCTCAGCAACAGCACGCTGAAGACGTCTTCCGTCAGGCCCTGCGCACCGGCTATGACTATCCAGAAATCACGGGCCGCTTATTTGAAGTCCGTGCTGCCCATGTGCTCAATCGTCTGGATAAAACGGCGGTCAGTGATGAGTTATCCGGGTTGCTGATTGGAAGCGAAGTGGCTCAAATGCTTAGCCATTTTGGCCGCAAGCACAGCATGACTATTATCGGTAACCCGCAATTAACCGAACGCTATGGACAGGCTCTCGATTTGGCCGGAATTCACTGGCAGGCACTGGATGGCGATCGGGCATTTCAATCAGGTATCAGGAGAATCGTTAATGCAATGGACCACTAGAATTCCGTTAATTGCTATTTTGCGTGGGGTTCGTCCGCAGGAAGTGAATCAGCATATTTCTGTACTGTTGGAGGTGGGGTTTAATGCGATTGAAATCCCGCTCAATTCTCCTGACTGGCAAACCAGCATTCAACTGGCGGTAGACACTTTTGGCCACCGCGCTCTTCTGGGGGCGGGTACGGTTCTGAAACCTGAACAGGTCGATGTGTTGCATTCTCTGGGCAGCAAACTGGTGGTGACGCCGAACACGAGCCCGGATGTTATCCGCCGCGCAGTTGGACTTGGCATGACGGTATGTGCCGGGTGCGCTACAGCAACGGAAGCATTCAATGCACTGGATGCCGGTGCGCAGGCATTGAAAATATTCCCTTCCTCCGCATTCGGCCCTGACTACATCAAAGCGTTGAAAGCGGTACTTCCTGCCGATGTTCCGGTCTTTGCTGTTGGCGGCGTGACCCCAGAAAACCTGAATATTTACTTGCGTGCAGGGTGTGTGGGGGCCGGTTTGGGCGGTGATTTATACCGTGCGGGTCAGACACCAGAAACCACGGCGAAGCAGGCGAATGCATTTATTAAAGCTTATAAGGACGCAAGATAATGAAAGTGACCAAACTCACCACCTATCGTTTACCTCCGCGCTGGATGTTTCTGAAGATAGAAACGGATGAAGGCATTGTCGGCTGGGGCGAACCGGTCATTGAAGGGCGTGCACGTAGTGTCGAAGCGGCAGTTCATGAGCTGAGTGAATATGTTATCGGCCAGGACCCGGCGCGTATCAATGATATCTGGCAAACGCTGTACCGCGGCGGTTTTTATCGCGGCGGTCCGATCCTGATGAGCGCCATTTCAGGTATCGATCAGGCGTTATGGGACATCAAAGGTAAGGCGCTGGGTGTTCCTGTCTATCAGCTGCTGGGCGGGTTGGTGCGTGACAAAATCAAAGCCTACAGCTGGGTAGGCGGAGATCGACCCGCTGATGTGATTGCCGGTATCCGCAAACTACAAGCCATTGGTTTTGATACGTTCAAGCTCAACGGCTGCGAAGAGATGGGCATTATCGAGAACGCCCGTCAGATTGATGTTGCTGTGGCACAGGCTGCGAAAATACGGAGTGAATTCGGTAACCAGATAGAATTTGGTCTGGATTTCCATGGCCGCGTCAGTGCGCCTATGGCAAAAGTGCTGATCAAAGAGCTTGAGCCTTTCCGTCCGCTGTTTATCGAAGAGCCCGTTTTAGCCGAGCAGGCCGAATATTATCCACGCCTTGCTGCGCAGACACATATTCCGATTGCTGCGGGTGAGCGCATGTTTTCGCGGTTTGATTTCAAACGCGTTTTGGCTGACGGTGGCTTAGCGATTGTGCAGCCTGATCTGTCCCATGCCGGTGGCATCACCGAGTGCTATAAAATTGCCGCCATGGCCGAAGCTTACGATGTGGCGCTTGCACCACACTGTCCGCTGGGGCCGATTGCTTTGGCTGCCTGCCTGCATATTGATTTTGTATCCCGCAATGCTGTTTTACAGGAACAGAGTATGGGGATTCATTATAATCAGGGTGCTGAATTACTGGATTATGTTATTAATAAAGATGACTTCAAAATGAATGATGGATATTTCTACCCCTCTAATAAGCCCGGTTTAGGCGTGGAAATTAATGAAGAGTTAGTGATTGAGCGCAGTAAAAGTGCGCCGGACTGGCGAAACCCGCTGTGGCGATATCCTGATGGCGCCGTTGCTGAATGGTAAATAAAAAGAAGTAAGCTTTTATTTCATATTAAATAAATATCATTAATTAAAACATCAGGGAAATCTCTGCGTCATTCTTACGTCTTTTTTATAGAATAACCATTAATAGGAAATGAAAATGGATATGGCCCTACAAGTCAAACCGACGAAAAGACGGTACGTCACTTTATTTATGATTTTTATTACCGTCGTTATTTGTTATGTCGATCGCGCCAATCTGGCGGTGGCCTCTGCGCATATTCAGGAAGAGTTTGGGATCAGCAAAACGCAGATGGGATATATCTTCTCGGCGTTTGCGTGGACCTATACCGCATGCCAGATCCCCGGCGGCTGGTTCCTTGACCGCGTCGGTTCCAGAATCACCTATTTTATCGCGATTCTGGGCTGGTCAGTCGCCACGTTATTGCAGGGTTTCGCGGGGGGATTAGCCTCTTTGATTGGCCTGCGCGCCGTGACCGGCATGTTTGAAGCCCCTGCGTTCCCGACCAACAACCGTATGGTCACGAGCTGGTTTCCCGAACAGGAACGCGCTTCGGCCGTGGGTTTTTATACCTCCGGCCAGTTTGTCGGTCTGGCATTTCTGACGCCGCTGCTGATCTGGATTCAGGAGATGCTTAGCTGGCACTGGGTCTTCATTGTTACCGGGGGTATCGGCATTGTCTGGTCTTTGCTGTGGTTTTACGTTTATCAGTCACCGCGTAAAAGCAAAGGTGTAAACGCCGCAGAGCTGGAACATATCCGTAAGGGGGGTGGCCTGATTGACGGTGACGCTCCCGCCGAAAAGAAAAATCGTGTTCCGCTCACGTCAACCGACTGGAAACAGGTATTTAACCGTAAACTGGTCGGCGTTTATTTAGGGCAATTCGCGGTAGCCTCAACACTGTGGTTCTTCCTGACATGGTTCCCAAATTACCTGACGCAGGAAAAACACATTCCTGCCCTGACCGCGGGCTTTATGACGACCGTTCCGTTTCTGGCTGCGTTCGTGGGGGTTTTATTGTCAGGGCTGGTGGCGGATAAATTAGTTCGCAAAGGTAAATCCATTGGCTTTGCGCGCAAATTGCCGATCATCTGTGGTTTATTATTATCCACCTGTATTATGGGGGCGAATTATACGAATGACCCTATGTGGATCATGACATTAATGGCGCTGGCTTTCTTTGGTAATGGATTCGCTTCTATCACCTGGTCGTTGGTCTCTTCCTTAGCACCGGTGAGATTGATTGGCCTGACCGGCGGCGTATTTAATCTTGCAGGCGGGCTTGGCGGAATTACTGTGCCCTTAGTGGTAGGGTATTTAGCCCAGGATTATGGTTTTGCGCCTTCATTAATTTATATTTCCGCCGTGGCTTTATTAGGGGCACTGTCTTATATATTCCTCGTTGGCGAAGTCAAGCGGGTCGGCGATATTTGAAGATTGTCTCCATCGTCCCACTGTCGTAGGCTTAGCCCATTCAATTCATGGCATGGGCTTTCCTACCACATGACAGAAAAACAACTCACCTTTGATGCCCGCGGGCATCAGTTGACCAACATCAACGTCTGGACACCGGACAGTCAGTGGCTGGTCTATGATGTCCGCCCGCACGGCGGCTCTTTTACCGGTTCTACTATTGAGCGGGTGAATGTTGAAACCGGCGATGTGCAGGTGATTTATCAGGCTCCTCCGGGCGCACATGTGGGGGTCGCAACGGTCAGCCCGAACGATCCGGCGCGTTATGCGTTTATTCATGGCCCGGAAAATCCGGACAGCACCTGGCAATATGATTTTCACCACCGGCGCGGCGTGATTGTCAGTGAGCCGCTTCCCTCACAGGCCATCACGCTGGACGCCCTGGATATTACCGCACCCTTTACACCCGGCGCCCTGCGCGGCGGCACCCACGTGCATGTATTCAGCCCTGATGGCAGCCGCCTGAGTTTTACTTATAACGATCACGTTATGCACGAGCTGGACCCGGCACTTGACCTGCGCAATGTCGGCGTTGCTCTGGGCCTCCATCCTGTTATCTCCCCTAAACATCACCCTCGTGAATATGACGGCAGCCATTTCAGCGTGCTGGTGAGTCAGACCACTGCCCAGCCTCTGCCGGGCAGTGATGAGATTAACCGCGCTTATGAAGAGGGCTGGATCGGGAAAGAAGGCTATCTCAAACCCGATGGGCAGCGTCAGCGCTGGGCGCTGGCCTTTATTGGCGATACGCGTTCTGCCTCGGGTGAAAAACATCCGGAGATTTTTGTGGTGGATTTACCTGAACATGACAGCGGCTACAGGCAGGCCGGTGAGAAACCGCTTGAAGGGACAGCGGACCGGCTGCCAGCTCCTCCGGCGGGCGTCAGACAGCGACGCATTACCTTCACAGCAAAAGGTATCGCACAGCAGCCGCGACACTGGCTGCGCGCCTCGCCCGATGGTTCGGCAATTGCCTTTCTGATGCAGGATGATGACGGGATCGTTCAGGTGTGGACGGTTTCACCTGACGGCGGTGAGCTGCGGCAAATCAGCCATGCGGTGACGGGCATTCAGTCGGCCTTGAGCTGGAGCCCAGATGGCCGCAGTCTGGCGCTGGTCTGTGACAACAGCGTGATGCAACTGGACGTGGAAAGCGGAGAGATGCACCGGCTGACGCAGAGAACCGGGGTGGCGCCCTGCGCCGATGCGGTGGTGTTTTCACCCGACGGCAAAAAAGTGGCGTTTATGCGACAGTGTGGGGAGTTTGCCCAGATCGCGGTCACATCCAGCCGTTAATCGCAGAGAACCGGCCTGTGCAGGGACGGTTACTCGTCAATTTCTCTGAAAACGGCTATTTTTTGTGGGTCGATGATTTTAGCGAATGTGTTGTCGCCGTCATAGGCGGAACGTGGTCGATATCCACGCCGTTGCTCAGCGCCAGATTATGCTCTTCGCTGGCTTTGATGCGATCGCGCGTATTTTCATTTCCCTGACGATAATAGTCATAAGGCAATAACAGCGTATCAAGTAGCGCACTGAACGGCAGATCGATAATTAACAGAGGCGTCATTGCCCAACTGGTGTCATCACTTCCAATCATCGTCACGTCGGCGCGGGTGCCGGGATAATATCCCTGATGGCCCCCGGTGTGAGTCATTACGCTGGAGCAGCCGCCGGTTGATAAAAAAGCGCATCCGGTCACGAGCGGCAGTAAAACTGTTTTCATCATGGTCGAACTCATCTCATGCTGTCGGGCCGGGGATTTATCGTCAAAGGTGACTTATATCATTCAGCCAAAAAATTTAACAAAGCAAGGTGTGGCTCTGTGGTGGCCGTCTCAATTTAACCCGCCGTGATTGAAGCAGTTACCCCAATCAACGTTGGTTATAGTGTAAGGGATAATTGAGATCCTGCCGAAAAGAGCCCGTATTCTCTAAAATACTTTTTTAGCCCCGTCTACAACTCTCAGGCCCTTTACCCAATAAATTTTCTTATCGTGACTTGAAATACGTATTTCCGTCGCCATTTTTATCATACGACGCAGGAAAAGCATACGCCGTAAGGGTATGACGCGTTACGGACCTGTCCCGAGGGAAGGTCACTAAAAAAATCGACTCGCTGCATGTTCAGGAGAAGCACCAATGCGTAATTTTGATTTATCCCCTTTATACCGTTCTGCTATTGGTTTCGACCGTTTATTCAATCTCATTGAATCCGGCCAAAATCAGGGTGGCGGTTACCCGCCTTATAATGTCGAACTGGTAGATGAAAACCATTATCGCATTGCCATTGCAGTCGCCGGTTTTGCTGAATCTGAGCTCGATATCACGGCGCAAGATAATATGTTACTGGTCAAAGGCGCGCATAAAGATGCCGCCGCGGAACGCACTTATTTATATCAGGGCATCGCCGAACGTAATTTCGAGCGTAAATTCCAGCTGGCCGAACATATTCAAATTAAATCCGCCAATCTGGCGAACGGTTTGCTGTACATCGATCTCGAACGCGTCGTACCGGAATCATCGAAACCGCGTCGTATTGATATCCGGTAATTCTGACCACAGATTACAGACAACAGTTTTTATAACACGTTGCTCGCCGTCAGGGAGCAGAACCGTCACGTCGATAATTCCGTGGCGACTTAACTATCTCGCTTCATAGAAGGAGTTACATATGCGTAATTATGATATTTCCCCATTACTGCGTCAGTGGATTGGTTTCGACAAACTTGCCAGTTCAATGCAGGGCACAGATCATGCGTTCCCTCCGTATAACATTGAGAAATCAGACGATAATCACTATCGCATCTCACTGGCGCTGGCAGGGTTCAAACAAAGTGATTTGAATATTGAAGTAGAAGGGCCAAGGTTGACCATCAGTGGAACACCTGAACAACAGGAAACTAAAGTGGAATACCTGCATCAGGGATTAGTGATGAAGCCTTTCAATCTGAGCTTCACGCTGGCCGAGCACATGCACGTTTCCGCTGCGGAGTTCACCAACGGCCTGCTGCACGTCAGCCTGGTGCGTGACGTACCACCGGCGCTGCAACCGCAGAAAATCGCCATCGGTACTGAGAAACCGGCGTTAGAAAGCCAGAGCGTCTGATGCGGTTTCCACAATAAAAAACAGGAGGACTATGTCCTCCTGTTTTTTTATGGCCTGAATTCAGACTGACTGATGTTCCGCGTGC
Organism: uncultured Enterobacterales bacterium; assembly: GCA_963519305.1. Lineage (GTDB taxonomy): Bacteria > Pseudomonadota > Gammaproteobacteria > Enterobacterales > Enterobacteriaceae > Ewingella. The sequence continues at coordinate 77,476 of CAUQMS010000019.1, read as the reverse complement.
GCCTTTTCCACTTCTTCAGCCAGGATCCGCACACCACGCTCAATCTGCTCGCCGTCAGGCACGTAATTCATACGCATGCATTGATGCGTATGCGGCCACGGATGTTCAAGCCCCGGGAAGAAATAGTGGCCCGGTACCATCAGCACGCCGCGCTGTTTCAGGCGCTGATAAAGAATTTCGGTGCTGATCGGCAGGTCTTTAAACCATAACCAGAGGAAAATCGCGCCTTCGGGTTTATGGATCAAACACCGCTCAGGCGGCAAATACCGGCGCAGCGTGGCAATCGTTTCCTGCACGCGCTGATAATAGAAGGGCTTAATCACTTCTTCAGAAAGACGCAGCAGATCGCCACGGGCAATCATCTCATTGGCAATTGCGGGGCCGACGCTGCCCGGCGACAGGCTGATAATGCCGTTCATGTTGCTGATGGCGGTGATCACCTTCTCATCGGCAATCACAATCCCGCAGCGCGATCCCGGCAGGCCGAGCTTCGACAGGCTCATGCACAGAATAATATTCGGATTCCACAGCGGCGTGGCGTCGGTAAAGACAATGCCGGGGAAAGGTACGCCGTAGGCGTTGTCGATCAGCAGCGGGATGTCGTGCTGCTGCGCCAAGGCGTCCAGACGCCGTAACTCCTGATCGGTTATCACATTGCCGGTCGGGTTGGTCGGGCGCGACACGCAAATCAGGCCGATATCGTCCGTAATATGTAGATGGTCGAAATCAACGTGATATTTAAACTGGCCTTCCGGCAGCAGCTCAATATTGGGTTTGGCAGAAACAAACAGGTTCTCGTCGAGCCCCGCATCTGCATAGCCAAGATATTCCGGGGCCAGCGGGAACAGCACTTTCGCCATCGAGCCGTCGGCGCGGCGACCGGCATACAGGTTGAACAGGTAGAAGAAGGCGCTCTGGCTGCCGTTGGTCAGCGCGATATTTTTCGCGTCCAGCTCCCAGCCCAGCTCTTTTTTCAGCAGATCCGCCAGCGCATGGCGCAGCACGTCTTTGCCCTGCGGGCCGTCATAATTGCACAGCGCTTCGGTCAGCTTGCCTTCAGCTAACATCCCGGTTAACAGCGTGTGGAAATAGTCCTGCATCTCCGGTATTTGCGCAGGGTTCCCACCGCCGAGCATGACCGCTCCTGGCGTGCGCAAGCCATCATTCATATCGCCCATCAGGCGGCTAATGCCTGTGAAACGGGTAAATTTATCGCCGAAAACAGAAAACGTCATAGAAAGCTTTGTGTGTTATCAGAATGTGATACCCACCATAGCGTTTGCCGCAAAACAGTGCAATCGGACGCAGTGGGTAGAAACGCGTTGTTACGCAACGACAGACAAAAAAATACCGCCTGCAGGCGGCATTTCATATGTTACCCGGACGGTCTATTTCTTCAAAACCTGCGGATTCACACAGTTCTCTTTGACTTCACCGGTCAGGGCGGCGATCAGGTTATCCACTGCGCAGGCTGCCATGCCGTAACGCGTTTCGTGGGTGGCAGAACCGATGTGCGGCAGTGCCACGACGTTTGGCAAGCCGAGCAGCGGCGAGTCTTTTGGCAGCGGCTCGGTTTCAAACACGTCCATCCCGGCGGCGTGGATCTTGCCCTCTTTCAGTGCGGTAATCAGTGCTTTTTCATCAATCACCGGGCCACGACCAGCGCTGATCAAAATGGCGCTGGACTTCATTTTTGCCAGCTGTTCTTTGCCGATGGTGTGGAAGGTCTGCTCGGTCAGCGGCAGTAATACGCAGACGAAATCTGACTTCGCCAGCAGTTCATCCAGTTCACATTTCTTCGCGCCGAAACGCTCTTCGGCCGCTTTATGCTGGCTGCGCGCATTGTAGAGCACCGGCATGTTGAAGCCGAAATGCGCACGCTGCGCCACCGCGAGGCCTATGCGCCCCATGCCGATAATCCCGATAGTTTTGTGATGCACATCGACACCAAACCAGTCAGCGCCGATGTTGCTGGTCCACTCCCCGGCTTTCACGCGTTCGGCGACATTCACCACGCGGCGGGCGGTGGCGAGCACCAGCGCCATTACGGTGTCGGCCACGGTTTCGGTCAGGACGGTCGGGGTGTGCATCAGGGGAATTTCGCGACGGGTGAGTTCATCGACGTCAAAATTGTCGTAACCCACGGAAATCGTCGAGACACCGCGCAGGCGTGGCGCGTGGTCCAGCAGCTCTTTATTCACCGCGCCGCCTGAACCAATCAACCCTTCAGCCTGTTGCAGGGCGTTGAACACTTTGGTGCGGTTTCCGTCGGTAATGCCTTCGAACTCGACGATGGAAAAATGTTGTTCCAGACGTTGATGCAGGTCGGCAGGTAGCTTTTTATACAAAACGATAGACGGCTTCATCACAGGCTCCAAATTAAACATTTGATAAGTAACTCATTGAATCAGGCTGATTTTGGTTTGGCGGACGTTTGCTCAGGCTTCACCATCAACGTCAGCACCACCGAGACCAGCAGGGACACGGCCATGAAAATAAACGAGGCCGCCGGGCTGCCGGTGTTGCCGTTGAGATAACCGACAAACCACGATCCGAAAAACGAACCCAGCGCACCGAGACTGTTGATCAGCGCCATCGCGCCACCGGCGACATTTCTCGGCAGCATCTCAGGAATGATGGCGAAGAACGGGCCGTAAGGCGCGTACATCGCGGCGGCGGCAATGACCAGCAACGAATAAGAGACCCAGAAATGATTCGGGCCGACGGCCCATGAGGCGAAGAACGCCAGCGCGCCAATCAATAGCAGTGGCCAGACGAAAATTTTGCGGTTCTGCATTTTGTCCGACGCCCATGACACCAGAATCATCGCGATGGTCGCCGCCAGATAAGGCACGGATGACAACCAGCCTGCTTCCACCATACCCATCTGCATGCCGCTGCGCAAAATTGACGGCAGCCACAGCACGAAGCCATACACGCCGATACTCCAGGCAAAATATTGCATACACAGCAGGATCACATTGCGCGATTTAAACGCCTCGGCGTAGTTATGTACTGCCTTGATGCCTTCCTGCTCTTTAGCCAGCTGATCGGCCAGCGCTTTTTTCTCATCCTGCGTCAGCCAGTTAACCTGTTCAGGTTTGTCTTTGACCAGGAACCACCAGCAGACCGCCCAGATCACCGCCGGAATACCTTCGAAGATAAACATCTCGCGCCAGCCGAAGGCGTGGATCAGATAACCGGACAGCACTGACATCCACAACACCGTGACCGGGTTCCCGAGTATGAGGAAGGTATTGGCCCGCGAGCGTTCGGATTTGGTAAACCAGTTACTGATGTACACCAGCATGGCAGGCATCACGGCCGCTTCAACCACGCCGAGAGCGAAGCGGATCGCCGCCAGCATCGGAATGTTACTCACCACACCGGTCAGGGAAGCAAAACCACCCCACAGCAGCAGACACCAGAAAATTAGCTTCCTGACGCTGCGGCGTTCGGCGTAAATCGTGCCGGGGATCTGGAAGAAGAAATAACCGAGGAAAAACAGGGCGCCGAGCAGGGAAGACATCCCTTTGGTGATGCCCAGATCGTCGTTAATCCCCGCCGCAGAGGCAAAACTGAAATTGGAGCGATCGACATAGGCCAGACTGTAGGTGATAAACACGATCGGCATGATATACCACCAACGTCTGATGGCGATTTTGGCTTCGTTCATGACTTTTATCCTCAGTTTCGCGACTGATGTGCGTTATTTTTTGTTATATAGGGTGCTAAGTAAGTGTAGCAAACAACGTAAAAACGGCCTGGGTCATGCGCCATCGAGCTGCTCTCGCGTCGGTAACCCTTCGCTGTCGCCCACGGCCTGCACGGCCAGACTGCCGATTTTGTTACCGCGTTGCACCGCTTGTTCCAGCGTCAGCCCTTCGAGCAGCGCACTGACCAGCCCGACCGCAAAACCGTCACCGGCGCCTACGGTATCGACCACGTTTTCGACTTTACAGGCCGCGACCTGCGCCTGCTCGCCGCTGGCATTTTTGAACCAGGCACCGTCCGGGCCGGTTTTGATGATCACCGCTTTTACCCCCTGATTGAGGTAAAAATCGGCAATGCCTTCCGGCGTTTTCTCGCCGGTCAGCAGCTGACCTTCGCTGAGGCCGGGTAACACCCAGTCGGCGGCGAAGGCAAGCGCATTAATTTCTTTGCGCATCACCTCTTCGCTGCGCCACAAAACGGGGCGCAGATTCGGGTCAAAAGAGATGCTTCTCCCGGCCTTTCTCATCTGCTGCGCGGCAAACTTTGACAGCTCCAGTGATGAGTCAGACAGCGCTGCACAGACGCCGGAGAGGTGCAGATGGCGGGCGGCACAGAAATAGTCCGGGTTAAAATCGGCCACCGAAAGGTGACTGGCCGCCGAGTTTTTACGGAAGTATTCCACGCGCGGGTCGCGGCCGCCGGTCTCTTTGGATTTCAGCTGAAAGCCGGTGGCAAAGCGATTATCCACCGTCACCTGACCGGCGTTGATGCGCTCTTTTTTCAGCTGTTTGAGTACGAAACGGCCAAACACGTCATCGCCCACGCGGCTGGCCCAGCCGACCGTCAGCCCTAAGCGCGACAGCCCGATAGCAACATTGAGTTCGGCACCAGCGACCTGGCGGGTGAACTGCGTCACCTCTTCCAGCGGGCCGGTTTCGCAGGCGACAAACATCGCCATGGCTTCGCCGACGGTAACCACATCCAGTGCGGCGTGAGACGATAACTTCGACATGTTTTGGCTCCTTATGCCTGCGCCGCGTCCTTACGCAACATTTCAACGTAGTGACGGGTGACGGCGGTCAGATCTTTGCCTTCCAGCGGGAATTCAATTCCCCGTGGCACATCCTGCGGCAGTTTTGCCAGCAGCGGCTTCCAGCTGCCGTCGGAATCATCCAGCGCTACGGCGTGCCATTTGTCACCGCGCTTCTCTGCCGCTTTAACATGAACATAGCCGACGTGCTGTGCCACCAAATCGGCCGCCGCCATCGGGTCCTGCCCGACCCACAGCCAGTTGGCCATATCAAATGCCATGGTCAGCGGTAAATGCTGCGCGGTGGCGGCAAACATGAACGCGTTCATCTGCGATAAAATGCCGCAGTCTGAGGTCTGGTCATTCTCCACCACCAGTTTCACCGGGTGAGATCCCAGCGTGACTTTCAGCGGCGTGAGGTCTTCACCGGCTTTGAAATGCCCCAGCGCCACTTTCAGCGAGCGTGCGCCGAGCGTGGCGGCCTCTTCCAAAAACTTTGGCAGCGACGGGTTAACTTTTCCGCCCTGAATAAATAGCGATTCAGGCACTGAATAAACGGTAAATAAATTTTTCTGCCGGATGTTTTCCGCCAGAGCTGGCAAATTATTAAGATCACTTTCTGTGAACAACTCACGGCGGATCTCCACACCGTCTGCACCTGCATCCGCAATCACCGGCAGCAGCGCAGCCTGTCCTCCCAGCGCTTTCACGTTGTCATTGCCGTACGCAGCCATCACCACCACAATTTCTTTTTTCATCTGAATTTCCTTGTAAAAAGCGGCCCGGAAACGCGGGTCAATGTTCAATCTTAGACGGTTAAACAGGGTGCGGATTTTTGTTAAGTATTTGCCGTATCCCAATTCACGTTATCTGGGACCGGTTCCATCGGGAAGGCGCAAGGATGAAAAATATGATCCCGCTCACGAAGTTTACGTAGTCGGGATTTTTAAAAGGCGGAAATTATTGAAAGGTGTATCAGGCTTTCGCCGTCGAGCCGCGAACGATCAGTTCACCGGAGAACTCCTGCTCACGTATCGGTTCCTGGCTGCCCTGAATGCGGGTCACCAGCTGCTCAAGTGCGGCGACGCCCATGTCGTAGGTCGGCTGTTTCAGAGTTGTGATGCCCACGCCCGCAAGTTCTGCCCACTCCAGTTCGTCAAAGCCCAGCAGGCCGATATCCTGGCCCCACTCAAGCTCCATCCGGCGCATCGCGCGGGCGACCAGCAGCGTCAGAGCTCCGTTGGCGGCCAGTACGGCTTTACGTTTTTGTGGGTAACGCGAGACGAAATCACGCAGTAAGGTTTCCAGCCCGGCGGTATCGCTAAGCTCAACCTCGCCCTGTTCGGCGATGTGCTGCGGTTCGCGCTGCATTCGCTGTAAGAAGGTGTGCAGACGGTCGAGGCGGGTGTTGATGGTCATGGGTTCGCTGAGGAATAAAATAGCCTCAAAACCCTGTTGGAGAAGATGATCGGTCACCATGGTGGTGGCCTGCGCGTTGTTAAGGCCCACTACGTCGCAGGAGAAATTCGCCACTTTTCGGTCAATCAGCACCATCGGTAAATGGGCCTGTTGCAGCGTTGATATGGCGGCTTCGCGCATGCCGACCGCGTTAACCACCATGCCGTCGACGCGGTAACTGCTGAGCAGTTGCAGGTAATGTTTTTCCTGATCGAGCTGATTATTGGTGTTACACACCAGCAGCGTCAGCCCCTGCTGTCGGCAGGCGGCTTCCACGCCGCGCATCACGTCGACCGAATAGGGGTTGGTGATGTCTGCGAGGATCAGGCCAATCAGCCGCGTCTGGCCGCTTTTCAGGCTGCGGGCCATCTGGCTTGGCTGATAGTTCAGCAAGGTAATGGCCCGTTCAATCCGCTCTTTAAGATCGTCGGAAAGCAGATTCTTCTCGCCGTTCAGATAGCGCGAAACGCTGGTTTTACCGGTTTTCGCCGCGCTGGCGACGTCACGTATGGTGGCACGAACGCCGCTGCCTGACTCCTGATTTCTGCTCAAACCCTTTCCCCCTGAATGCTCAACCACAGGAGACTAGCACACAGTGCGGAAAGGCTGAATTCGTAAAACCTGCCGTGGTGCGGCTTTCAGCTCACTCCGCCCGCTTTGGCGGCTATGCCGGGGTGCTCTGCACCTACCGATACTTTTCCTCGCCCGCTTAATATAAAGGCCGAAATCACCGTGACCGAGAAGGCAATAGCACCGAGGATCAGGTAGGTATCGCTAAAGCCTATACGGTCATACAAACTGCCCGCGAAGGCCGAAAGGAAAATTGCCGCCAGCTGTTTGGCGAAATTAAACCCGACCAGATAGAGGGTCGCCGAGAACCGGACATCAAAAATCTGCGTGATGTACTTGAAGACGCCAACCAGCAGGAAGGGTACTTCCAGCGCATGCAGCATCTTCAGCAGTATGACTTCAACGGCGGTTGTGGCGAATGCCGAACCGACAATACGGATAGACATAATGGTGCCTGCCAGCAGCAGCGTATTCTTCGCGCCGATACGGTTAATGATCCACGGCGAGCAGAACATAATGATGGCGTTGCACAACTCACCGGCGGTGGTCACGAAGCCAAACATCTCCGTACCCTGCTGCGGTGAGGCGAAGAAGGTTTTGAAGAAGGTGGCGAATTGCTGATCGAACACGTCATACACGCAGGCGACGCCTACCACGTATAAAATCAGCATCCACAATTTGCGCTCTTTGAGCAGCATGGCCGCCGTTTTCAGCGAGACTTGTGGCTGATTGGCACCGAGTTTATCCAGCACCTGTGCGTTTTTATTCTCCTGCGGACGGGAGACCAGCAGCAATATCATCAGGATTAATGCTGCGCCCGATCCCATCCAGAACACGATATTCGGGTTGATATTAAACAGGATCCCGGCCGTCGAGGCGCAAATTCCCCAGCCAAAACAGCCGAACATCCGCGCTTTGCCATATTCAAAATGGCTGTTGCGGCTGACCCGCTCGATATATGCCTCGGTTGCCCCTGAGCCCCCGGCAAACACAAAGCCGATATAAGCCCCGCCGAGAATCGCCCCGAGCACGATGTTCAGTTTCAGCAGCGGCGCAAAAACATAAATAAAGAACGGCGCGAACAGAAACAGCAGGACGGCGATTATCCATAGCAGATGTTTTTTCAGCCCCAGCTTGTCTGAAATCACCCCGAAAATCGGTTGAAACAGAATGGCGAACAGCGACATGCTGGAGAACACGATGCCGGTTTCGGTTTTGCTCAGGCCGATGACATCCGACAGCCAGATGGGCAGGAACGGATAACAGGTGGCCATGATGAAGAAATAGAGAAAGAAATAGGCGCCAAAAATCCAGAAATTCGGATTGTTTTTATAGAAGCAACCGCTGTCAGTTTGTGTAGGGTTCATAGTGATTTCCTTGCCGAAACCATCAAAACCGGTACCGAAGTACCGGCGTTTTTTGTTTTTATTTAAACGCGTTCAAAACCCAGCAACAGGGCACTTTCCGGGTCCAGCACCGGTAGCGCCAGACCGGCTTTTTCCAGCCACTCGCCGCTCAGTTCCTGCGGTTGCTGCATCCAGTCGGGCTGTTTACGCATGGTGTGGCCGGGCTCGCCGTTTGCCAGCAGCGCTGGTGCATCAAGTATTGAGACGCGGTAGCGCGCCTGCGTGTCCAACCCCGGTACCCGCAAGTTGCCCGGCAATGACCAGGTGGGCATCGCCAGCTGGCTGACCAAAAATACCGCGCGATCCTGGCTAATGCTCACCACGCCGTTGATAAGCGTCGTGTCGTCATGATGATCGACGCGATAGACGTTGCCGCTGTGCAGCAAGTCGCGCAGTGTCTGATGCAAACGCGTATAGCGGGCAAAACCGGCGCGCTCTTCCTCACCCTCTTTGACCGGGTCCAGCTCGATCCCCATATGGCCGAACAGCGCCGTCAGCCCGCGAAATTCAATACTGTGCTGGCGTGAGGTGGCGTGACACAGCTTGTTGCCGATGTGCGAGCCCATCACTTCCGGCGGGAAGAAGTAGCTCATACCGCGCTGAATCTTTTGCCGCTCCAGCGCGTCGTTGTTGTCGGAAGTCCAGAAGCGGTGGCTGCGTTTCAGCACTTCATAATCGATACGCCCGCCGCCGGAAGCGCAGGACTCAAACTCAATCTGCGGGAAACGCTGGCCCAGTACGTCGAGCAGGCGGTAAAAATGCTGCGTTTGCGTGGTCAGCGCGGCGCGGCCCTGATGGCCGGGCTGGACGATTTCGCGGTTCATGTCCCACTTCACATAATCGACGTCGTGTTCGCCAAGCAGCCAGCTCATGCGTTCCAGAAGATAATCAAACACCTGCGGGTTATTCAGATCGAGGACAAACTGATGGCGGCCGCTCGGCTGCTGATACCCCGGCAGCGCCAGCAGCCAGTCCGGGTGTGCGCGGTACAGGTCAGAATCCGGGTTAATCATCTCCGGCTCAACCCAGATACCGAACTCCATGCCCAGATTTTTGACGTGATCGATCACCGGTTTCAGGCCGTGCGGGTATTTCTTCTCATCCAGATACCAGTCGCCCAGCGCGGCGCGGTCATGGTCACGACCGCGGAACCAGCCGTCGTCGATAATAAAGCGTTCGACGCCTAACGCCGCTGATTCGGTCGCCATCTGCATGATGTAGTCGGGATCGTGATTAAAATAGATCCCTTCCCAGGTATTGAGGTGCACCGGGCGCGGTTTATCGGTCGGGAAGCGTAAAATATGCTGGCGCACAAAGCGGTGAAACTGCTGGCTCATCAGGTTGAGGCCGCTGGCCGAATAGCTGGCGTAGAGCCACGGTGTCTCCAGCGTTTCGCCCTGCTCAAGCACCTGCTCGCCGGGAAAATAGAGCGCCTCAGCCTGCATAAGGCGGCGACCGTCGGTTTTCACATCGGCGCGCAGCCGGTGATTGCCGCTCCAGCCAAGATGCATGCCCCAGACTTCACCCTGTTGTTCACTAAAACCCTGATGACCGATCATCATCGCCGGAAAATACTCGGACGACGTTTTCCCGCGCCGGTTTTCCTGAAGCACGCCGCCGTGCTCAAGGCGCGTACGATGCGGCTGGAACTCTTTGATCCAGCGGCCATGAAACGCCATTACTTCGTCGGCGCGTTCCGGCAGCGGCAGGGTGACGGCGAGACGCGTCACCTGATAACTTCCCGCTTTCAGGCTGGTAAGCGCATTGCGCATCTGCAACACGCCGCTGTCATCCAGACGCAGTTCGCTGCGCAGCTGCAGGCCAGCGATGGCGTCCTGCGTGACGATCGTCAGCTGATTGCCCTGCTGGCGGACGTCAACCGTATCAAACACCGGCGACCAGTCCAGACCGTCACGGTGGCCTTCCAGGCCGGGCGTGCCGAAGGAGCCGCGTCCGGAATCGGCGCTGATATTTACCGGCGCATCGACGTCAACGCGACCATTAGGCACCGCGCGGCCGAGTGAAATCACGTCGTCAGCGCTGAAGCGGCTCAGCCGTTGTCCCCAATAGAGAATTTCAGCGTAAGGGCTACAGCGCACGATCAGGCTGGTGCTGTCACTGGTGAGATGAACGATGTCGTTTTCCATGTATTGCTGCTCCGTGATTCCTGTTTGCGTGGAATAAGCATTGATCCGAAACGTTTCGGATGCGTAATGGAAAAGGCTATATTTGTGACGCAGCGTGGATAATTAATTTTTGAAGGGAGGGTTGGCAGTTACGCCAGATTGCAGCACAGGTTGCCACAATACCTGCAAGTTAGTCAGTTTTTCGCCGCAGATCAGCGCCAGTGTCATGTCGGCAATCTGTTTGCCTACGGCTTCGCGGGTGTTCTCCACGATGGCGGTCACGGCGACGTCCGGCAGGCTGTCGGCAGGCAGACCGTCGTAAATGATCAGCGAGACTTTTCCGCTCAGCAGCAGCCCGGCTTCATACAGCGCCATGGCGGCCCCTTCGCCGTGCATATTGCAGTCGCAGACAATCGCGGTGGGCGGCACGGGTTGCGCCAGCAGTTCTTTGGTTGCCAGATAACCGTCGCGGCGGCTGGGGCTGACTTTACGCATCCACTCCGGGGTGACCGGCAGCCCTGACGCGGCCATACCTTCGAGATAACCCTGCCGGCGCAGACCAATAAACGATTGCTGGTTATTTTCGCCAAGATACGCAATGCGCTGGTGGCCAAGACCGGCCAGATGTGTCACCGCCAGCGCCATACCGGCACGGTTATCGAAATCAAACCAGGCGTAATCCTGCGTCAGCTGGCTGCGGCCGAGCGCCAGAAAGGGGAAATTGCGCCGCTGCAAATCTTCAAGGCGCGGATCCTGCACCAGCGTGTGGGCGACCAGCATGGCATCAACGCGTTTGCTTTCCACCAGACGGCTGTAGGAAAAGTGCGGTAGTTCGTCGGCGACCAGCAGCAAATCCACTTCGTTTTTCGCCAGCTCAGAGGTAATGCAGCCGACCATTTCAATAAAAGAAGAGTTGCTCAACGGATGCGAAGTGAAGGGGAAAAGCAGGCCAACGGCGTCGATCTTGCCCATTTTGAGACGGCGGGCCAGCGTATTAGGGCGGTAGCCGCGCCGCTGTGCCGTTTCCTGTACCCGCGCTTTGGTTTCAGCCGACACATCACTGTAACCGTTCAGCGCACGGCTGACGGTCGTCACGGATAGCCCGAGTTCTTTAGCAATATCTTTCAGTGACATAGCAGGTTCCGGCGCGGGAAGAGGGAAGTAGCAGAGGGCGCAAGAATATCACATCAACGTGGCAGGAACGTAGCGCAGGAAGCAAAACGGGGCCTTTCGGCCCCGCTGTCATGACTGGGGAAAACTTACTGCAACGGGCTGAGGGTGATCTCAACGCGGCGGTTTTGGGCTTTGCCTTCTTCGGTGCTGTTGCTGGCGATCGGGTTATCCGGGCCAGCGCCGGTGGTGTGAACGCGGCTGCCTGCAACACCCTGGGTGATCAATGCACTGCCCACGCCGTCAGCGCGCTGTTGTGACAGTTTCATGTTCAGGGCGCGGGTACCGGTGCTGTCGGTGTAACCGACCACGTTAACGGCAGTTTTCGGATACTCTTTCAGTACCATCGCCACGCCGGTCAGGGTGTTGGCGCCCGCCGGTTTCAGCGTGCTGCTGCTGGAGTCGAAGGTCACATTGTTTGGCATATTCAGCACGATGTTATCGCCCTGGCGGGTCACGCTGACGCCGGTGCCTTTCATTTTGTCGCGCAGTTTAGATTCCTGCACATCCATGTAATAACCTGCACCGCCACCCAGCGCCGCGCCTGCTGCTGCACCGATCAGTGCGCCTTTGCCGCGATCTTTTTTGGAAGATGAGAGCATCCCAACGCCTGCGCCCAGCGCAGCACCCAAACCCGCGCCAATGCCCGCTTTCCCTGCTTCAGACTCGCCGGTATAAGGGTTGGTGGTACAGCCTGACAGGCCCATTGTCACGCAAAGGGCGCCTGCAACCACAATAAGTCGTTTGTTCATCTTATTTCCTTTCTGGATGTTTTCTGTTTCAAGCCGAATAATTTCCATTATGACTGCGTAGCGCGGAACAAGTTGCAAATAAAAACATGTCAAAATACAAAGAAGTGCAACCGGCGGACATCAGGCATACGGCGTTATTCCGCTCTTTATGCGCAATTTGGTGGCGTTAAGCAGTAGGAGTATTCCGGAACTCTGTTTTTATCACCCTGGAGGATTTTCAGAATTTATTCAGAAAGGGGGGCGTGCCAGCGCAAAACCCAGGTCGGCAGACCTGTTCCGGGGTGAAGGGTGTCGTTGACCACCAGGAAATCCTCTTTGCGATAAAAAGCTACCGCGCGGTGGTTTTGCTGATAGACCTCAAGCAGTAACAGCGGGAAATGTGCCTTCGCCTGATGCATTAATTCTTGCGCCACGCCCTGCCCATAAACGCTCTCTTTAACAAACAGCGCGCCGATAAACTGCTGATTCAGCACGCTGATAAAGCCGTTTATTTCACCGTCGTCATCGCCACAGCAGACCCAGGTGGTAGCCTGCGGCAGGAAGGTCTCGCGCACCATGGATGCGCTTTCATACCAGTAAGACTCATCAATAAACGGGTGGGCTGCCAGCGTGCTGCGCAGCCACAGCAGCATTATCGCTTCAATGTCGTCAGACCGGGAACGGCGGATCATGCAGGCTGGTTTTTCGGGTGGCAGAAACAGTAGGATTGATGATCGTTCACCAGCCCGCTGGCCTGCATAAAGGCGTAACAGATGGTGGATCCGATAAACTTAAAGCCTTTCTTTTTCAGTGCTTTGGACATGGCGTCAGACACTGTGGTTTTGGCCGGAACGCCTTCCGGGCCGAGGGGGTTATTGATGACCGGTTGGTGGTCAACAAAGCTCCAGACGAACTCCGAAAAATCCTCGCCGTTGGCCTGCATCGCCAGATAAGCCTGCGCATTGCCGATAATGGCTTTAATTTTGCCGCGATGGCGGATGATCCCGGCGTCCAGCACCAGCGTTTCGACATCGTCGTCGGTCATTTTGGCAATGCGTACCGGGTCAAAATTATGGAAACAGCGGCGATAGTTATCGCGCTTTCTCAATACGGTGATCCACGACAGGCCGGCCTGCTGGCCCTCGAGACAGAGCATTTCGAACAGTTCGCGCCCATCTTTGACCGGAACGCCCCATTCCGTGTCGTGGTAGTCGAGATAAATAGGCTCTTTAGAAACCCAGCTGCACCTTGTCATGTCGTCTGTCCTTGCCGTAATGAAAGTGGCCCATAGTGTTACTTATCAGATTACTCTGCAACGTCCCGTTTTACGCATCCCCGCCTTGACCCTCCGCCAATCTGAACCATAGTCAAAACCACAAATTACAGAATCCTTACATTCTGACTCGCTTTTACCTTTGGCTCTTTTTGGAAAACTTCTATGACCCGCAAAACGATATTCCGTAAAAAAGCCCCGATATTTCGTCTGGCGCAGGGCGCGCTGGCAACGGCGCTCTGTCTGGGCATTTACGCTCCGGCGCAGGCTTACGATCAACTTTATGTGTTTGGCGACAGCCTCAGCGACACCGGCAACATTGGCCGCTGGACTTTCGACAGCAGCTCGCATCAGCTATACGACGAAATTCTGGCGAACAATATTGGCACTACGCTCAAACCTTCCTCGCAGGGGGGACTGAACTATGCCGAAGGCGGCGGTGTGGCGGTTCCGGGGCTGGATTCGGATTACACCACGCAAGATCAGGTGAAAAATTATCTGGCCGCAACCGGGGGCAAAGCCGACCCGAACGGCTTGTATGTGCACTGGATCGGCGGCAATGATTTAGCCGCCGCCGCGCTGAGCCTCAACCCGATCAAAGCCGTGGATATCGCTACCAACAGCGCCACACAGGCGGCTTCGCAGGTGAATGATCTGCTGAAAGCGGGGGCCGGAACGGTGGTCGTACCGACGGTACCGAACATCGGGCTGACGCCGGTACTGATGGAAGGCATTATTCAGGTAGGACTGTTGCCGGTGCAGCAGCAGGCGCTGGAAGCCGCTTATAAATACCTGAATGCGCAAGATACGCCGGATACGGACGCCCGCACCGAAGCGATTCACAATGCGCTGAAGGCCTCGACCACCGCGGGTCTGGATTCCGCACTGGTTCAGGACTTGCTCTCCAAAGGGCTTATCGCTGCTTATGACGCGCTCAAAAGTGTGGCAGGCGACCTGACCGACACCTACAACACCACCGAAGATATCGCGCTGGCGAAGACCGGCGGCAATATTGCGCGTGTTGATATCAACGGTCTGTTCAACGAAGTGATCGCCGACCCGGCCCGCTACGGTTTCGCCAATACCGCCGGTACCGCCTGCCCGGTCGGAACGTCGGCCTCTGAATGTACTTCGAACCTGCCGGGTTTTGACGCCAGCAAATCTTTCCTGTTTGCCGACCATTTCCACCCGACGCCACAGGCCCATGCGCTGATCGCCGACTATATGCAGGCGGTGATCAACGGCCCGCTGGAAGTGGCGGCGCTGAATCAGGGATCGCTGGCGCTGACGCGCAATACGCAGGGGTTACTCGACAGCCGCTATCAGCAACTGCGCACGCAGAATAATGAATCCGGCACCTTTGGCATGTTTGGCGGTTATGCCGGGCAGAGTGCAGACAGTAAATTTAATCCGTCACTGGGTTTAGGGGATGGGGATCTGACCACCAACTCGCTGAATATCGGCATGGACTACCAGCTGACCGAACGCTGGATGATGGGAGTGATGCTCTCCGGTGCCGATGATAAGCAGGACCCGACCAATAACTTCAGCTATCGCACGCGTGGCTGGATGGCAACTGCCTTCACCGGCGTGAAAATCGCCGATAATGGCTGGATCAACGGCGATGTTCACTATGGCTCGATGAACTACGACGATATCAACCGCAGCATGAAACTAGGCCCGACCACCCGTACGGAGAGCGGTGAAACCAATGGTAAGCAGATTGGCGGGCGTGTCACCGCAGGCTGGGACTTCCCGATTTTACCGGTGCTGAAAACTGGCCCGGTAGCGCAATACAGCTGGGATTACAGCAATATCGATGGCTATGAGGAGAAGGATAACAACAGTACCTCGATGCGCTTTGGCGACCAGACTTCCCATTCGCAAATTGGCGCGCTGGGCTGGCGTCTGAATGCTGAGCTTGGCATCGTGAACCCGTATGCACAGGTGACGTATGACCGCCAGTTTGGGGATGATACCTATACTGCCACCGGCGCGATAAAATCCACCCGCACCCGGTTTAGCCGCACCACCGGTGAGCAGGATAACGATTGGGTCGACATGACCCTCGGCGCCAACGTACAGATCACTGACAATATCGCCGCTTTCGCCGCCGTGTCGCAAACCACCGGGCTGGATTCCGGCGAACAAACCTCGTACAACGCAGGGATCAGTGCGAGATTTTAAAGATGTTATTTAGAGTGCTTCTAAAGGCACTTTAAGCGGCTATAATAACGGCATAGTGTGACAGGAGAAAACCTATGCCGTTTGAAATACTGACTTCCTCAGCAGCCAGCATTACCGAGTTAAAACGCGATCCCATGGGGACGTTTACTGCCGGAGAAGGAGAAGCCGTGGCCATTCTTAACCGTAATGAACCTGCCTTTTATTGTGTTCCGCCAGATATTTACGCCTATTTTTTAAGTCTTGCAGAAGACGTTGAACTGAACCGCATAATGGATGCGCGGCAGGGTGAGGAAAGGATAAGGCTGACACTGGATGACTTATAAACTCGATTTGATGAAATCTGCCTTTAAGGAATGGAAGGCACTTGCCCCACCCATTAGAGACCAATTTAAAAAGAAACTGGCCGAGCGTCTTGAAAACCCTCATGTGATATCTGCTCGGCTGTGCGGGCCAAAAGCGAACCACTATAAAATCAAACTCCGAAGCCTGGGATACCGTCTGGTCTATCAGGTGGAGGAGGACGAAATCATCGTTATTGTTGTCGCTATTGGTAAACGCGAAGGCAATGAAGCGTACAAACTGGCTGAGAAGCGCTGAATACTGGCCTCCAGATCGCTAATCCTGCAGAACTGTTGTGTCATTCTGGCTGATTATCTTCCGCTCAGCGGGTATACTGGCGCACTCTTTTAAACTCACTGTCTCGCGTGCGAAACCAACATGCAAAAGTTTGATACCAAGACCTTTCAGGGCCTGATCCTGACACTTCAGGACTATTGGGCGCAGCAAGGCTGCACCATAGTTCAACCACTGGATATGGAAGTCGGCGCAGGGACCTCCCACCCGATGACCAGCTTGCGCGCACTCGGCCCTGAGCCTTTTGCGGCGGCTTACGTCCAGCCTTCACGCCGCCCGACCGACGGTCGCTACGGTGAGAACCCTAACCGCCTGCAGCATTATTACCAGTTCCAGGTGATGATCAAACCGTCCCCGGACAACATTCAGGAGCTCTACCTTGGCTCGCTGAAAGAGTTGGGCGTGGACCCGCTTATTCATGACATCCGCTTTGTAGAAGACAACTGGGAAAACCCGACGCTTGGCGCCTGGGGCCTCGGCTGGGAAGTGTGGCTCAACGGCATGGAAGTGACGCAGTTCACTTACTTCCAGCAGGTTGGCGGTCTGGAATGTAAACCGGTCACCGGCGAAATTACCTACGGCCTCGAGCGTCTGGCGATGTACATCCAGGGCGTGGACAGCGTGTATGACCTGGTCTGGAGCGATGGCCCGCTGGGTAAAACCACCTACGGCGACGTGTTCCATCAGAACGAAGTGGAGCAATCCACCTATAACTTCGAATACGCCGACGTCGATTTCCTGTTTACCTGTTTTGAACAGCACGAGAAAGAAGCGCAAACCCTGCTGGCTCTTGAAAAGCCGCTGGCGTTGCCAGCTTACGAACGCATTCTGAAAGCCGCACATTGCTTTAACCTGCTGGACGCGCGTAAAGCCATCTCCGTGACTGAACGCCAGCGCTACATTCTGCGCATCCGTACCCTGACTAAAGCGGTTGCTGAGGCCTATTACGCCTCCCGCGAAGTACTGGGCTTCCCGATGTGCAAAAAGAACGAGAAGTGAGACAAGTCCATGACTGAAAAAACATTTCTGGTGGAAATCGGCACCGAAGAGTTGCCACCAAAGGCACTGCGTAGCCTTGCTGAATCTTTTGCTGCCAACCTGACGGCTGAGCTGGATGCGGCCAATCTTCCCCACGGCGAAGTGAAGTGGTTTGCCGCTCCGCGCCGTCTGGCGTTGAAAGTTTCCAACCTGAGCGCGACTCAGGCTGACCGCGAAGTTGAGAAACGCGGCCCGGCGGTTTCCCAGGCGTTTGACGCCGAAGGCAAACCAAGCAAAGCGGCTGAAGGCTGGGCGCGTGGCTGCGGTATCACCGTCGAGCAGGCTGACCGTCTGGTGACAGACAAAGGTGAATGGCTGGTTTACCGTGCGCACGTGAAAGGCGAAAGTGCCCAACACCTGCTGGCACCGATGGTTGCCACGTCGCTCTCCAAATTGCCGATCCCAAAATTGATGCGCTGGGGCGATTCCGACGTGCACTTTGTGCGTCCGGTTCACACCGTGACCCTGTTGCTCGGCGATGAGCTGATCCCAGGCCATATTCTCGGTATCGATTCTGCGCGTACTCTTCGCGGTCATCGCTTTATGGGTGAAGCAGAATTTACCATCGACAACGCCGATCAGTATCCGCAAATCTTGCTCGAACGCGGCAAAGTGATCGCCGACTACGAACAGCGTAAAGCGATTATCAGAGAGGGCGCCGAGCAGGCGGCTAAACAAATTGGCGGTATCGCCGATCTGAGCGAAAGCCTGCTGGAAGAAGTGACCTCACTGGTGGAATGGCCGGTGGTGCTGACCGCCAAATTCGAAGAGAAATTCCTTAAGGTGCCTGCCGAAGCGTTGGTGTACACCATGAAGGGCGACCAGAAGTATTTCCCGGTGTACGACGCCGCACGGAAACTGCTGCCGAACTTCATCTTCGTGACCAACATTGAGTCCAAAGACCCACAGCAGATCATCTCCGGTAACGAGAAAGTGGTGCGTCCGCGTCTGGCCGATGCCGAATTCTTCTTCAATTCCGATCTGAAAAAGCGTCTTGAAGATAACCTGCCGCGTCTGGCAACGGTGATGTTCCAGAAACAGCTCGGCACCTTGCGTGATAAAACCGACCGTATCGAAGCCCTTTCCGGTTGGATCGCCGACAAAATCGGTGCCAACGTTGAAAATGCCAAACGCGCCGGTCTGCTGTCAAAATGCGACCTGATGACCAACATGGTGTTTGAGTTCACCGACACCCAGGGCGTGATGGGCATGCACTATGCGCGTCACGACGGCGAAGCCGAAGAAGTGGCCGTGGCGCTGAACGAGCAGTATCAGCCGCGCTTTGCCGGTGATCAGCTGCCAGAGTCGCAGGTTGCCTGTGCGCTGGCTATCGCTGACAAGATGGACACCCTGGCCGGTATTTTCGGCATCGGGCAACATCCGAAAGGCGATAAAGACCCGTTCGCACTGCGCCGCGCCGCGCTCGGCGTACTGCGTATCATCGTCGAGAAGAACCTGCCGCTGGATCTGCAAACGTTGACCGAAGAAGCGGTTCGCCTCTACGGTGAGAAGCTGACCAACGCTAAAGTGGTCGATGAAGTGGTTGATTTCATGCTCGGTCGTTTCCGCGCCTGGTATCAGGAAGAGGGCCACGCCGTTGACACTATTCAGGCCGTGCTGGCACGCCGTCCGACTAAACCGGCCGACTTCGACGCCCGCGTGAAAGCGGTGAGCTACTTCCGTACGCTGGATGAAGCCGCCACGCTGGCCGCTGCCAACAAACGTGTTTCCAATATTCTGGCTAAATCGTCAGATACCCTGCTGGAACACGTTCACGCTTCCGTACTGAAAGAGCCTGCTGAACTGAAACTGGCTACGCATCTGGTAGTACTGCGCGACAAACTGGAACCGCTGTTCGCCGCTGGCCAGTATAAAGAAGCGCTGGTAGAACTGGCCGCCCTGCGTGAAACCGTCGACAGCTTCTTCGACACCGTCATGGTGATGGATGAGAATGAGGCCGTTCGCGTTAACCGGTTAACGCTTCTCTCCAAGCTGAGGGAGTTGTTCCTGCAAGTCGCGGATATTTCTCTGCTTCAGTAAGCAGGGGACTGTTTAAAATCAAAACCGTGGGCTCGCCGCCCAACCCTGCCTGAAGGTCAAGGTCGTGGGCGTCGGCCCACACCGACCAGGGGGCGGCCAGTCGCCGCCGCCCCCTGGACCTCCGGGCTTTTTAAAAACAGCAGCTGCGCTGGTCACAATGGCCGTGTTTCAGGGGCCACAGTGATAGCCGCAAACTCCGCCGCTGCGCGGTCCTCTCATTTCGGGTTCGGACCAGCTCGAAAAAACACTCTCGCCGTTACTCACCGCTCACTCGACGTCGTTTTGAACGCGGCCGAAGCTTCTTCAAATTCAAATTCAAATTCAAATTCAAATTCAAATTCAAATTCAAATTCGAAACCTACTCGAAATTTGCATGGTATTGACCTTTAAAATGTCGAGGCCGCATTCAAAAATAGCGCTGAGCAAGCGGTTCGAGACCTAAGGCTCGAAACCCGTAGCGAAGGAACCGCAACGCGGCGCTATTTTGCGGCTATAACGGAAGTGCCTGAAACACGGCCATCCCGATTCAGCGATAGCGCGCAGTTTAAAAACGCAGGATTCCAAAGGAGGTTCGTTTAAACCTCCTTTGGGCCAGTGTGGGCGGCGAGCCCACGGTCTTGACCTTGACGTTGAATTTGAAAGTCGGTGTAGGCGGCGAGCCCACGACCTTGAATTTGAATTTAAAGCTTTTCTACGCTTTTTTAAAAAGCGTTCTCCCCCCAGATGTTCTATTCTATTACTCGCACGGAAGGCACAGATCGGCAGGGAACTGGCCGGTAAAAAAGAACATTGAAATCAGGAGTCAGGACTCATGGCTGTAGGGATCAGAAGCAGGGCATTCGCGCGCTGGCTGGCGCCGCTTGTGGCATTGCTGGTCGTGTTTCAACTCACGGCGTGTGGCGATAAAGAGCCGGAGCAACGTAAAGCCTTTATCGACTATTTGCAAAATACCGTGATGCGCAGTGGGCAGAACCTGCCATCACTGAGTGAAGATCAGAAACAGAAGTTTGGTAATTACGCCAATGACTACGGCATCATCCTGTCGTATTCACGTCAGATGAAGCAGGCCGTGGAAGGCAGTCTGGTTCCGGCGGTCAGCGCTATCGGGCAGATCCGTACGCCGCAGGATTACATGACACAGCGTACTGAGCTGCAACAGTCGGTCGGTTCACTGAATCTGCTGGGTGCGCAAATTCGCGACTCGAAGAACAAGGCTGATACCGCCATGGCAGCCCTCAAGCAACCTGACGATCTCAAAGCCGTCTACGCACAGGTTTATTCCAGCGTAGTGACGGAGCCTGCAAACGTGCTGACTCCGCTGGTACCGGCGCTGACGAGCTTTACGCAGGATATCATCGCCGTGGGCGATTACCTGCAACAGCAGGGCGCTCAGGTAGCCTTCGCGAACGGCGGCGTGCAGTTCCCGACCCAGCAGCAGGCGATGCAATACAACACCATGATGTCGAATCTGGTGGGTAAACAACAGACGTTGCTGAGTGCGCAGAAAGCCGCGCAGGGCGATTACAGCCACTAAGGTTTATTCCCGCAGAAATACGGCGAACTGACCTCTAAAGCCACGTTAAATAACGTGGCTTTTTTAATGGAAAAATTAAAAACAAGAGTTCTAATTTGACGTGGTTCACAATTAATGTATTTTAATAAAAATCACTACTTGTGATTTAGTTATCAAAATGACTATTGACTTATTTTTTTAAATTAAAATTATCAATAAATAATGTGAACGCCATTCACTTTTGCTCCCCTGATTCCTTTTTATTCGACAGAGATCACAAAACTCCGCCCGTTTGCTTAAAAAGTAGCGTGAGAATATGCTCCGGATTATTCAACGTCCGTCATTATCCTGGTGGGGCTTTATCCGAGGGAATATTGCGGGAATAAGGGGTGTGATATGTCAGAGTTAATAAGTTTCTTTCATCAGGGCGCGATCAATATTTATTCCGGCGCGAAGAGTTGGCAACACGCGATAGATTTATCGATGGAGAATCTGCTGGAGAATAATTGGGTAACTAAAAATTATATTGCCTCCATTAAACAAACCACACTGGACATCGGCCCCTATTATTTACTGGCTCCGCATATCGCCATGCCCCACGCGCGGCCAGAGTGCGGGGCGCTGAAGACGGCGCTAAGTCTGACCCTGCTGCGCGAAGGCGTGAACTTTGACGCTGAAAGCCCGCCGGTAAATCTGCTGATCGGTCTGGCTGCCGCCGATGCGGATTCTCATATCGCCGCCATTCAGGCATTAAGTGAAATGTTGTGTGAAGACGACGTGATTAATGAATTACTTCATGCAGAGAATATTGAGGAATTAACCAATATCATCCGACGTTATTAAATTCACCCTCCCTTTTAAAACAGGAATTAATATGGCTAACAAATCAATGCGCGCCAGAGTGCAGGCTTTTGGCGGCTTTCTGACGGCAATGGTCATTCCCAATATCGGGGCTTTTATTGCCTGGGGTTTTATTACGGCGTTATTTATTCCGACCGGCTGGACACCTAACTCCCACTTCGGCCAGCTGGTTGGCCCGATGATTACCTATCTGCTGCCGCTGATGATTGGTTCCACCGGCGGACATCTGATCGGCGGTAAACGCGGGGCGGTCATGGGCGGCATCGGCACCATGGGGGTGATTGTTGGTGCCGATATTCCGATGTTTATCGGGGCGATGGTGATGGGGCCGCTGGGTGGCTACGTGATCAAAAAAGTGGATCAGGCACTGGAGAAACGTATCCCTGCCGGTTTTGAAATGGTCATCAATAACTTTTCGCTCGGTATTCTCGGCATGTTGTTATGCCTGCTGGCCTACGAGGTCATTGGTCCGGCGGTGATGGCGGCCAATAACGTGGTGAAAGAGGGCATTGAAGCGCTGGTGGCAACCGGTTATTTGCCGCTGCTGTCGGTGATTAACGAACCGGCAAAAGTGCTGTTTCTGAATAATGCCATCGATCAGGGGGTCTATTATCCGCTGGGTATGCAGGACACCGCGCAGGCCGGAAAATCTATCTATTTCATGGTGGCCTCCAACCCTGGCCCTGGCCTCGGTATGCTGCTGGCTTTCGCGTTGTTTGGGAAAGGGCTGAGCAAAAAGTCTGCGCCCGGCGCGATGATCATTCATTTCCTCGGCGGTATCCACGAGCTCTATTTCCCTTACGTCCTGATGAAACCGCTGATGATCATTGCGATGATTGCCGGTGGCATGACCGGTATCTACGTCTTTGAACTCTTTGGTGCAGGGCTGGTGGCGGGCCCCAGCCCGGGCTCAATCTTTGCTTATCTGGCCCTGACGCCGCGCGGTGGCTTTATCGGAACCTGCGCCGGTGTGCTGGCGGGCACCGTGGTCTCTTTTGTGGTCGCCACCGTGATTTTGAAACTCGATACATCGCCGGCGGAAGATAACTTCGCCGACTCCCAGACGGCGAACAAAAAACGTAAGGCCGAAGGCAAGGCTGGCACATCACCGCTGGCAGCCCGTATCAATCTGATCGCCTTTGTTTGTGATGCCGGAATGGGCTCCAGCGCCATGGGTGCGACCACATTTCGCAAGAAGCTGGAAAAGGCGGGTTATGCGATCGAGGTGAAGCACTACTCCATCGAAAACATCCCGGCTGATGCCGACATTATTGTGACCCACGCCAGTCTGGAAGGACGTGCGCAGCGGGTCACGGATAAACCGCTGATCCTGATTAAAAACTACCTTGGCGACCCGGCGCTCGACGCGTTGCTTATCGATGTCACCTCACAGCCTCAGCAAGGAGCACTCGCATGAAAACCAAAGTCGCGGCCATTTATGGCAAAAAAGACGTCAGGATCCGGGAATTTGACCTGCCGGAAATCGGCGATGACGAACTGCTGGTGAACGTGGTGTCAGACAGCGTTTGTCTCTCGACCTATAAAGCTGCCCTGCTCGGCAGTGAACACAAACGCGTACCGGAAGATATTGCTGAGCATCCGGCCGTCACCGGGCATGAATGCGCCGGGGTGATCGTTCAGGTGGGGAAAAACCTTACCGGCCGTTTTGAGGCGGGAAAACGCTTCGTGCTGCAACCGGCGATGGGGCTGCCGACCGGTTATTCCGCCGGTTACAGCTATGAAACGTTCGGCGGTAATGCCATCTATATGATCATACCGAAACAGGCTATCGATCTGGGCTGCGTGTTGCCTTATGAAGGGCGTTACTTCGCAGCGGCCTCTCTGGCGGAACCCATGTGCTGCATTATCGGCGCGTATCACGCCAGCTATCACACCACGCAGTATGTGTATGAACATCAGATGGGCATTAAAGCCGGGGGAAATTTAGCGCTGCTGGCCTGCGCCGGACCGATGGGCATCGGCGCGATTGATTACGCGATTAACGGCGATGTGAAGCCGGCGCGCGTGGTGGTGGTCGATATTGATGAACAGCGGCTGGCGCGGGCAGAGCAGTTATTACCGGTCGCCCTGGCGGCGGAAAAAGGCATTGAACTGTCCTACATCAACAGCAAAACGTTGTCAGACCCCGCAGCTCACCTGCGCGAACTGACCGGTGGCCACGGATTCGATGACGTCTTTGTTTACGCGGCAGTCACACAAGTGATCGAACTGGGAGATGATCTGCTGGCTGAAGATGGCTGCCTGAATTTCTTTGCCGGGCCGACCGACAAAAACTTTCGCGTTCCCTTCAACTTCTACCATGTTCACTACTCTTCGACGCATATTGTCGGCACGTCGGGTGGTTCGACCGGCGATATGGAAGAGGCGCTGGCGCTCACGGCGGCGGGGCGCATTCAGCCTTCTTACATGATCACCCACATCGGCGGGCTGGATGCGGTGCCGGAAACAGTGCTCAATTTGCCTGATATTCCGGGCGGCAAAAAGCTTATTTACAACGGGATCTCCCTGCCGCTGACGGCGATTGACGACTTTGCCAAACTGGGCGAAAACGACCCGCTGTTTGCCCGATTGGCTGAACTGGTCGCACCGACGCACGGTGTCTGGAACGAGCTGGCGGAGCAGGCTTTGCTCAGCCACTTTGGTGTTTCCACCGGGCTGTAATATGATCAATTCTCCTCATTACTGAATTGGCTAAGGGAAGGATGACTGTACTCACTGAAGATCAGGTGCTGGAGACGCTCTCCGCCCAGACCAATCTCAATGATTTTCTGGATGCCGCCAATGTGATTTTACTGAGCGGCATTAAGCAGTTCCTTCCCCACTTGTTTATCAATAATGACGAGGATATCCGTGAATTTGCCGTCAAGCCGCTGCTCGCCAAATCAGGCCCGCTCGACAGTATTGATGTATCCCTGCGGCTGATCTATGCGCTGGGGAAAATCACAAAACCGGTCTATGCCGATATTTTGCTGTTTTCTCAACTGAATGAGCACCTTAAAACTCAGCCTGAGACGGTCGGATTTCATGAAGAAACCGTTTATGAGTTTATCCAGAATCTGCGCTGCGTCACCGATAACCCGCTGATGTTCCAGTCCATTGAGAAGATGAAATATGCCGGTTTTGAGATATTCAATAATGCGCGCTATAGCAATCTGGTGAGAACGGCACTGTCACTGGCGGTGACGGATTTACTCAAGGAACTCACCTATGAACGTAACGCTGACGATTAACGGACTGACCACGCAGGCTTGCTTCCCCCGTCAGGATATCGACCAGCTCCATCTGCCACTTTTACAGCATTTTTCTACCCTGCAACGCCAGCAAAACCGGCCTCTGATTGTCTTTCTGGCGGCACCTCCCGGCACCGGTAAATCCACGCTGTCCGCCTTCTGGCAAAAGCTTTCCTGCGAAACGCCCGGGCTCGCCCCGTTACAAACGTTGCCGATGGACGGTTTTCATCACCGCAACCGCTGGCTGAATGCTCACGGCCTGCGCCAGCGCAAAGGCGCGCCGGAGACCTTTGATCTCACTAAATTACGCGAGGCGTTACTGGCGTTACGCGAGCCCGGCAGCCACTGGCCGGAGTACAGTCGTACGTTGCATGAGCCGGTCGAAGGGGCCATCAGCGTTACTGCGCCGGTGCTGATTGTTGAGGGAAACTGGTTGCTGCTCAATGAGGCTGGCTGGGCATCGCTCGCCGCACTGTGTGATGTGAGCATTTTTATTGAAGCGGATCCGGACCTCCTTCGCGGGCGGCTGATCGGGCGCAAAATCCGCGGTGGGCTGACGCCGCAGCAGGCCGGGGATTTTTATGCCATGACCGACGGGCCAAATGTCATGCGGGTGTTAGAGCAGAGCCAGCCTGCGGATATCACGCTCAAAATGGGCGCGGATAATGGCTATCAAAAGGCCGATTTATAAAAAATGACAATTTTTAACCTGCAACTGGCAGCAAATTACTCTACTTTTCAACCACGCGTCCTGTTCCGGGATTGACTAATTAAGGATTTTTGATGAAACGTCTGACGATGACTTTGCTGGCCGCGCTGGTGATGACTCCAACCGCAGTAATGGCCGCTGACAGCGCCACTGCTGATTTCACTCCGGCCCAGCAGGCGGCGATTGGCAAAATCGCTTCCGATTACCTCGTGGCACACCCGGAAATTCTGGTGCAAGTCAGCCAGAAATTGCAGGCGCAGCAGGCTGACCAACAGCAGCAACAAACCCAGGAAGCCGTTCTGGCCAATGCCAAAGCGCTGGTCAGCGACCCGGCGACCCCAAGCTATGGCCCGAAAGACGCCAAAGTCGCCTTTGTTGAGTTCTTCGATTACCAGTGCCTTTACTGTAGCCGCATGGCACCGCTGGTCGAACAGACCGTGAAGGCCAATCCAAACGTGCGTTTCGTCTTCAAAGAGTGGCCAATCTTTGGTGACCGCTGGAAAGCCTCCATCACCGCCGCTGAAACCGGTATGGCCGTGTGGAAAGAGAAGGGTTCACAAGCCTATTTCGACTATCACAACAGCATCTACCGTACCGGCCATGACGAAGGCAAACTGACCGACGCCGATATCGCCGGTGCCGTGAAAGCAGCCAAAGCCACCACGCCGACGGCGGCACAACTGAAAGCCACTCACGAGGCCATCGCTTCTAATGATGAACTGGCACGCACCTTAGGCTTTAGCGGTACGCCGGGCTTCGTGGTGATGCCAACCACTGGCGCCACTGCCGGGAACACCACGGTCCTGCCGGGTGCCGTCTCTGCGGAAGATTTACAGGCCGCCATTGTAAAAGCACAGGGAAAATAATTCTTTTCGCTGCTCAACAGGCATCGCGCCGGCGGTGTCTGTTATTGCTTCCTGCTTGCCCCTTTTTCACCCTTCCTGACTGACGTCATTCCCTCTGTCATTTTCTTTCAACATCATCTCCGTCAACCTGATCACGCACGTTATAAATACGGCTGAATATTTTCTAAGCTAAATTTCAAACTCTGCCGAAAAATACTTTGTGATGAAAGTCACATTTTAATAACAAAGGCATACCACCAAAGAGTGATATTCGTCACGTTTTAATCACCTCGGAGTCTGTTTTTTGTCCTTTGTGGTTAATTTTCAAGCCTGTTTTGTGATCACAGTCACCTAAAAGCGGGGTGTGACGGGGGGTCGGGTGTGATCACGCTCACGCATCGCGCGTTGGCTACGCGGTGCCATAATCACGTGGTAGAGTCCGCCTCGCAGACAGCAATTCGACGGACGGATTTTTAAAGCAGTGGCAAAAAAACCGTAATAACCGTCACCGATAATTAACAGATATGACGCGCTCTTATTGTTAGCGCGTACCAATAGGGGTGCGTTTTATGTTTTCACCAAACGTTAAGGTCGGAGTTCAAAACTTTGGCCGCTTCCTGAGTAACATGGTGATGCCTAACATCGGGGCATTTATTGCCTGGGGTATCATTACTGCGTTGTTCATTCCTACCGGCTGGCTGCCGAACGAAACCTTAGCCAAGCTGGTCGGCCCGATGATCACTTACCTGCTGCCATTGCTGATCGGTTTCACCGGTGGGCGTCTGGTCGGCGGCGACCGCGGTGGTGTGGTCGGTGCAATCACCGTGATGGGTGTTATCGTCGGTGCGGATATGCCGATGTTCCTCGGTGCGATGATTGGTGGCCCGCTGGGCGGCTGGTGTATCAAACGCTTTGACCGTTGGGTTGACGGTAAAATCAAAAGCGGCTTCGAGATGCTGGTTAATAACTTCTCGGCCGGTATTATCGGTATGCTGCTGGCGATCCTGGCCTTCCTGGCAATCGGTCCGCTGGTAGAGGCTCTGTCTAAACTGCTGGCTGCTGGCGTACACATCATGGTTATTCATAACCTGCTGCCGCTGGCCTCTATCTTTGTTGAACCGGCGAAAATCCTGTTCCTCAATAACGCCATCAACCACGGTATCTTCTCTCCGCTGGGTATCCAGCAGGCGACTGAAACCGGTAAATCTATCTTCTTCCTGATCGAAGCGAACCCGGGTCCGGGGATGGGCGTTCTGATGGCCTATATGTTCTTCGGTCGTGGCAGTGCCAAACAGTCTGCGGGCGGCGCGGCAATCATCCACTTCTTCGGTGGTATCCACGAAATTTACTTCCCATACGTGCTGATGAACCCGCGCCTGCTGCTGGCGGTGATTCTGGGCGGTATGACTGGCGTGTTCACCCTGACCATGCTTAACGGCGGTCTGGTGTCTCCGGCTTCACCGGGTTCCATCCTGGCTGTTCTGGCGATGACGCCAAAAGGCGCTTACTTCGCGAACATTGCGGCTATCGTGGCGGCCTTTGCGGTCTCCTTCGTGGTCTCAGCCTTCCTGCTGAAAACCACCAAAGCGAAAGAAGGCGATGATCTGGACGATGCAACCCGTCGCATGCAGGACATGAAGGCCGAGTCTAAAGGCGGCAAAGTAGCGACTGCGGGCGTAGCGGGCGACCTGTCTACCGTGCGTAAAATCATCGTAGCCTGCGACGCCGGTATGGGTTCCAGCGCCATGGGTGCCGGTGTACTGCGTAAGAAAGTGCAGGACGCAGGCCTGACCAACATCAGCGTGACCAACAGTGCGATTAACAGCCTGCCGGACGACGTTGATCTGGTCATCACCCACCGTGATTTAACCGAACGCGCTATGCGTCAGGTACCTCACGCTCAGCATATTTCGCTGACCAACTTCCTCGACAGCGGCTTGTACACCGACCTGACTGCCCGTCTGGTTGAAGTGAACAAATCCAGCCAATACAAAGAGAAAGTGACCACTACGTTGAGCGACAGCCTGGTGGGCGATCACGAAAACGAAAACCTGTTCCGCATGAGCGAAAGCAATATTTTCCTCGGCCTGCAGGCGACCAGCAAAGAACAGGCGATTCGTTTTGCCGGTGAGCAGCTGGTGAAAGGCGGTTACGTTCAGCCGGAATACGTTGAAGCGATGCTGGCCCGTGAGCAGCTGACTTCCACTTACCTCGGCGAATCTATCGCTGTGCCGCACGGCACCATCGAAGCCAAAGACCGCGTACTGAAAACCGGTATCGTGTTCTGCCAGTATCCGGCGGGTATTCGCTGGGGCGATGAGGAAGATGATGCAGCACGTCTGGTTATTGGTATCGCCGCACGTAATAATGAGCACATCAACGTGATCACCAAGCTGACGACTGCACTGGATGAGGACGGCGTTATCGACCGTCTGGCGAATACGTCCAGCGTTGAAGAAGTCCTGAGCATTCTTCGCGGTTAAGCGTTAAGTCATAAGCCTTAAGTTTCAAACATAAAGAATTAGAGCGTCACTCAGCGGGTCTTACGAGACCCGCTTGTTGATTCGGAGCCGGGCGGCTCCCCAGCTTTACCTAATGATGGCCCCCGATTTGAAGGAAATATTATGAAAGCATTACATTTTGGCGCAGGTAACATTGGCCGCGGTTTTATCGGTAAATTGCTTGCTGATGCCGGAATTGAACTGACGTTTGCGGATGTCAGCCCTGTCTTACTCGACGCGCTGAACAGCCGTAAAAGCTACGATGTGCACGTGGTCGGTGAGAAGGCGAGCGTTGAGCCTGTGCGTAACGTCAGCGCCGTTAACAGTGCTGGTCAGGATGCGATCAACCTGATCGCTGAAGTGGATTTAGTGACCACTGCCGTTGGCCCGACTGTGCTGGAAAAAATCGCGCCAAACGTTGCTAAAGGTCTGGTTCTGCGTCATCAGCAGGGCAATGAATCACCGCTGAACATCATCGCCTGTGAAAACATGGTGCGTGGTACCAGCCAGTTCAAACAGCACGTCTTCAATGCGCTGCCGGAAGATGAGAAAGCCTGGGTCGAAGCCCACGTCGGTTTCGTGGATTCTGCGGTTGACCGTATTGTGCCGCCGGCCGCTGCCGGTACCACCGATCCGCTGGAAGTCACCGTTGAAACCTTCAGCGAGTGGATTGTTGACCAGACTCAGTTCAAAGGCCCGCTGCCGAAAATTTCCGGCATGGAACCGACTGACAACCTGATGGCCTTCGTTGAGCGCAAACTCTTCACGCTGAACACCGGTCACGCCATTACCGCGTACCTCGGTCAGCAGGCCGGTCACGCCACAATCCGTGACGCAATTCTTGACGAAAAAATCCGCCTGATCGTACGCGGCGCGATGGAAGAGAGCGGTCAGGTGTTGATCAACCGTTACGGTTTTGACCCGGAAAAACACTTCGCTTACATCGAAAAAATCATCTCCCGTTTTGAAAACCCGTACCTGCATGATGATGTTGAGCGCGTTGGCCGTCAGCCGCTGCGTAAACTCAGCGCCGGTGACCGTCTGATCAAGCCATTGCTGGGTACGCTGGAATATCGCCTGCCGCACAACAATCTGGTGATCGGTATCGCCGCAGCCATGCATTACCGCAGCGACGAAGATCAGCAGGCGAAAGAGTGGGTTGAACTGCTGGAAAAAGTCGGGCCGAAAGCGGCACTGGCGCAGGTGTCAGGTCTGCCGGAAGACGGAGACGTTGTCGCTCAGGCGGTCAGCCTGTACGAGAAAATGCACTAAATAATACCCAACGTGACGGGAGTTACAGCCGTAACTGCCGCTGTAACCCCAGCACGAAGGGAATTTCACGGATGACAGCAGAGGCGTTATGGACACACCTGAAGCCGTAATTCATGACGCGATCCTTAAAGTAAGTAACTCGATGGAAAAAGCACAGGCGTTTGAAAACCGGGTACTGGAAAAACTGAACGCAGGGAAAACTGTGCGCAGCTTTTTGATGACTGCCGTGGAATTGCTGGCGGAAGCGCTGGATATTCTGGTGGTGCAGGTTTTCCGTAAAGATGATTACGCCGTCAAATATGCCGTCGAACCTTTGCTGACCGGCAACGGCCCGTTGGGGGATTTAACCGTACGTCTGAAACTGATTTATGCGCTTGGCGTGATCAGCCGCCACGAGTATGAAGATGCCGAGCTGCTGATGGCCCTGCGTGAAGAGCTGAACTACGACGGTGAGGATTACCGTTTCACTGACGACGAAATTCTCGGCCCCTTCGGCGAACTGCACTGCGTCACCGAACTGCCTCCTGTCCCCACTTTCCTCAAGCCCGGCGAAGCCGACGAATCGCTGATCGCTATGCAGCGCCAGCGTTATCAGCAAATCGTCCGCTCCACCATGGTGTTATCTGTTACCGGTTTGATTGCGCACATCAGTAATCAGCAGCCATCACGTTTGTCCCCCGTGAGAAAATAATGCATTTAGATCAGTGCATGACGCACTTCCCCGACCAGCAGCCACAGCGCGGTGAGCGCCATCATGCCGCCCATAATGGTATTGAACAGTTTAAGTTTCCATTCCACACGTAATGCCTGACGTAACCTGTCACCCATCACCACCCAAACCAGAATGCACGGAAGGTTGATCAGCGCGAAGCCGAGGCAAATCAGTAGCGTGTGATGCAGCATATTGCCCTCCGGCGGCGTGAAGAGAATCGCTACGTTGGTCGCCATCAGCCAGGCTTTGGGATTGATGGCCTGAAACAAAGCGCCGCCGACTAAATTCATCGGTTGCTGTTTTTCGCCCTCTTTCGGCGTGCCGGAACGGTAAATTTTCCACGACAGCCAGAACAGATACGTACAACCGATCACCGCCATCGGCAGGCGCACGACGTTCATCCAACTGAGCAAAATCGCCAGCATCGAGGTCATCAGCGCGCATTGCACCACGCAGCCGAGCGTGATCCCGAGCATCATCGGCACGCTGCGGCGCAGCCCGAAATTCACCCCCGAGGCGGCCAGCAGTAAATTATTTGGCCCCGGCGTGATCGACATCACCGTGACATAACTGACGAAAGCGGTATCCAGCATGGGTATTCCTCTGCATCTAAAATCTGTCCCTACAGAGTAAGCAGTCAGAGGATGAGGTAACAGAGCCAAAAATACGCTATTGTCATGGTTACAGTTGTATGAGAAACAAACTGTACCTATTCACTTTTGCGGAACTGACACCATGGCCGATATCCTGACCTCGCTCACCGACGCTTCTACCGATACGCGCTACAACCAGCTGGCCGATAATCTGGCCGAAGCGATCCGCCGTGGCACCCTGCCAGCGGGCAGCCGCCTCCCGTCGGTGCGCAGCAGCGCGCAGACTCACGGGGTCAGTATCAATACCGTGGTGGCGGCCTACCGGCGGCTGGAAGACCGCGGGCTGATTGAGGCCCGTCCGCAATCAGGTTTCTACGTGCGTACCGCGCTCCCGGCGCTGGAGGTGCAGCATCAGCCCCATGCGCCCGCCGCCAAGCCCGCCGAAGACGTTCTGGACCTCATCGACACCGTGTTTGCCGCGCAGATCAATCCGGCGTATACCAACCTTTCGCTGGCCTGCCCGCAGGCGAATGATTTCTATCCCGGCGCCAAACTGGGCCGCATCATGGCGTCGTTGCTGCGCCGTCAGCCGCACCTGATCGGTCAGTATGCACTGCCGCCGGGCAACCTGGCACTGCGTCAGCAGATCGCCCGCCGGTCGCTGGCGCTCGGTATGATGCTGGAAACGGCAGATATCACCCTGACGCACGGCTGCATGGAAGCCTTACAGCTGGCGCTGCGGGTGACGACCAAACCCGGTGACAGCGTGGGCCTTGAGACGCCAACCTACTTCTACCTGCTGCCGCTGCTGGCCAGCCTCGGGCTGAAAGCGGTGGAAATTCCAACCGACCCGCAGACCGGTTTATCGCTGGATGCGCTGGAACTGATGCTCAATGAAAAACGCCTGAATGCGGTGATCGCCATGCCGACGGCGCAGAATCCGATGGGGTTTACCATGCCGCTGGCGGCGAAAAAGCGGCTGGCGCGGCTGATGAACGATCATCAGGTGCCACTGATCGAGGACGGGCTTTATGCTGAAATTCAGTTCAGCGATGCGCTTTCTCCGGCGGTGAAATCTTTCGACCGCGATGGCTGGGTGCTGTTTTGCACCAGCTTTACCAAAACGCTGGCGCCGGACTTTCGTATCGGCTGGATCGCCGGTGGCCGCTATGCAGATAAGCTGCGTAAGTTGAAGGCCGTCTCGTCGATGTCGGAGTCCTCTTTACTGTCGCAGACGCTGGCGGTATTTCTGGAGTCTGGCGGCTACGACCACCATCTGCGCGCGCTGCGTCGCCGTTACGCTTCGCAGGTGGATGAAGCACGCGCGCTGATCGCCCGTTATTTCCCGCAAGGCACCCGTGCCACTCAGCCGATGGGCGGCTTCGTATTTTGGGTGGATTTCCCGGCGGGCGTCGACACGGTGGTGCTGTTCCAGCAACTGCTGGCGGAGAAAATCTGCATGACGCCGGGCACGCTTTATTCACCGAGCGGGCGCTACCGCAACGGCTTGCGGCTGTCGTGTTGTTATCCCTTTAATGCGCGTTATACCGCCGCGCTGGCGCGTCTCGGGCAACGCGCCTGTGAAATGAGCGGTCTGCCGCCGGGACTGGCTGAAACAACCTCTGACGCGCGGGCTGATGAAACCCGCACTTCCTGATACACTACACATTATTATCTTGAGCAACATCGTGCCCGACGTGGCACGCACGGGTCGAAAACATTATGAAAGAAGTCGAAAAAGCCGAAATCAAACGCCTCAGCGACATGCTGGACGCACTGAATCACAAAGATGCGACGGTTATTCAGCAGGGCAACTCTGAACTGATTTCCAAGCATGAAGAAGAAAAAGAGAAGCTGGCGGCGGAAATCGCCCGTCTGAAAGACGTTCGCGTTAACAAGCTGAGCAAAGAAGCACAAAAGCTGGCTACGCTGCCGTTCAGCCGCGAAATCACCAAGAAAGAGCAGGCCGATATGGGCACGCTGAAAAAAGTCGTACGCGGTATCGTGGTGGTTCACCCGATGACGGCGCTGGGCCGGGAAATGGGCCTGAAAGTTGTGACCGGTTACGCGAAAAAAGCCTTCTGATTTAAATACCCTCCCTGTAAAGGGGAGGGTATTGTCTTATTTCCCCGCCGAACCAAACAATCTCCGTCCAAAATCCTCGATCTTGCGGTTCACCAGACGCATCTGCATGGTTTTATTCCAGCTGGCGGAAAGCCCCGCTGCGGCCATTAAACGGCGGTACTGCTCTTCATCGAAGGGCATATTGAAGGCAATAGAGATCGCCTGCGCGACGGAGACCTCACTGTTGCGGGTCATCAGCTCAAACGTCCGGTCACCGCTGACATTGCCGGTGGCGATCACCCGGTAGAGCCAGCCACAGCGGCCGCTGTCCTGTAAGACCTGCGACATCTGCGGACAGTGCAGAAAACTATTCAGCTTGTAGCAGGGTGATCGCGGCTGGGTCACCTGAATCAGTGCGTCACCCCAGCGGAAAATATCACCAATAAACACGTTGTCTTCGGTCAGCCCCAGTGTGGACAAATTCTCGCCAAACGCCGGTGGATGAAAGCGATCTTCCTGTTCAGGAAAGTGCTGACGCAGCCAGGCGTAGTGTTCGCGTGGAAAGTGACACAGGGCGCGGTCCGGGCCGCCGTGGTATGACTTCTCAGCCTGCTCATCACCTTCCAGCCCCAGTGAAGTCAGGTGCAGAACGCCATTGACCTGACGCTTGCCGATGGCGCTGGGCGCATTGTTTTCATAGGATTTTATCGCGCCAATATATACGTCCGGGTAGTGCATAGAGCCTCCGTCATGCCGATGTCCAGACTTTCAGCATACCCTGCAATGGCAGTGCTAAAAAGTCGCAAAAAAAATGCGCCGCAGCGGGCGCATTCTTATTTCAGATTACTGGCACCTCAGAAGATCTCCCAATTCCCCTGCTGCGTACTGGCCGGGCGTACTGCGGGCAGGGCTTTGGCCGCCGGGCCACGTTTATTCTCCGGTGCCACAAAATTGTCATTCTCTGACAACCGGAACACCGAAACCGCATTGGTCAGTACGCGGGACTGGTCTTCCAGCGAATCCGCCGCTGCTGCGGATTGTTCCACCAGGGCGGCGTTCTGTTGCGTGGTGCTGTCCATCTCGACGATCGCCTGGGAAATCTGCGCAATGCCCCGGCTCTGCTCATCGGATGCTGACGCAATTTCACCCATGATATCGCGCACGTTCGTCACCGACTGCACGATGTCCTGCATGGTACGGCCGGTATTTTCGACCAGCTTCGCACCGGTGTTTACGCGCTCGACCGATTCGGCAATCAGCCCTTCGATCTCTTTGGCGGCCTGGGCGCTGCGTTGTGCCAGCGAACGAACTTCGGATGCCACAACGGAGAAACCGCGCCCCTGTTCACCCGCGCGTGCGGCTTCGACAGCGGCGTTCAGCGCCAGAATATTAGTCTGGAAGGCGATGCCGTTGATCACCGACGTAATTTCAGCAATCCGCTTAGAACTGCCGGAGATCTGCTGCATGGTGACGACGACATCACCAACCTGCTTGCCGCCGCGCGTGGCGGTTTGCGATGCCTCAGACGCCAGTTTGCTGGCATGGTGTGCATTCTCGGCGTTCTGTTTCACTGTCGAACTCAGCTGCTCCATGCTGGCGGCGGTCTCTTCGACGGCGGCGGCCTGCTGCTCGGTACGTGAGGATAAATCCGTGTTACCCGCTGCAATCTCGGCGGCGGCGTGAGACACCTGGCTCACACCCATGCGAATCTCATAAATCATATTGCGCAGATTGTGGCTCATGCCGGCCACGGCGTTCATCAACATACCCAGCTCATCACGGCGCGGTGTGGACTGTGCCGCCGTCAGGTCGCCCTTGGCAATCAGCTCGGCCGTTGCCAGCGTAGCACGCAGCGGACGGGTGATTTGGCGGGTAATGCGCCAGGCGATCAGCGCACCGATAAACAGCGCTGCCAGGGTGATGATGGCCATCATGATCAGCGCCCGACGGATATCCTGATGCGTATTATCCAGCTCATTTTTAAAGATTTTGCTGACCAGCGTATTCATCTCTGTGGCTTTGACTGACAGCAGTTGCGAGTTCTGCTGTTCACGCTCGTAAGCAGGCATGTAAGCCACCACGTGGGATTTATAGGTCGCCAGCGCAGTCATCAGTGGTGCCAGCGTCTCCTGCTGGTTAGGGAGCAACAGGGCATTGAGTTTTTTGGCGTTGGCCTGCGTATCATCGATAGCTTTAAGCAGCGTGGTTTCGGACTCTTTATCCATGTTCAGCAGCAGGCCGCGCACGTAATAACGCACGCTGATCAGTTTCTGAATCACCTCGGCCAATGACAGACGAATAGCCGGATCGGCATCTTCTACCCGCAGTTGCTCCTGCAAGCGTCTGACGACATCTTCGGTTTCCGACAGGTTCCAGCTTTTACGCACGGCGTCTTTTTCATCGACGGCCTGTTTAAACTCGGCCTGAGCATGAATGTACTCTTTGATTTTCACCGGCACCTGATCGAGGTTGGCCTGACTCTGCGCATCCCACACCAGCTTGCCCTTCGAACTTTCGATAAGCTTTTGCAGCTCCGCAATACTGCGCTGGTTTTTAGCCAGATAATCAGGGCTGTAATTGAGCTGGTACAACGTGCGGCTGAGGCGGGCATCATTGAGTAACGTATTCATCTGGTTACTGAAATCCACTTTCTCCGCGCGATCGTTGATGTCTTTGAACTTCACCATGCCGACGGCAGCGATAACCACCGCGATGACTAACACCAAACCAAAACCCAATCCGAGTTTGGTGCCGACTTTCAGGTTTTCAATGTGTTGTGATAGACCGGTTCCATTTGCCATAACTGTTCTCCGCCGACGTCCTTGCTCATAAGGTGAGTTTTTTGTGAAGCCTTTGTTAAAGGCATATCGGAAGACTTAAGACAAACTTAAGGGCTGGAAGAGGATTTATTTGAGAACTGAGAGCGGGATCGGATATTGGAATGAATGGGCTGCAAATTACAAACATAAAAAAGGCGGGGAAGACCCCGCCGATTGTGCGAACTGTAACCCGGTTAAGGGGGGCGCGAAATTACTTCGCTTCAGCCAGACGTTTTGCTGCTTCGTCCCAGTTCACTACAGCCCAGAACGCTTTGATGTAATCAGGGCGTTTGTTCTGATATTTCAGGTAGTAAGCGTGTTCCCAAACATCCAGACCCAGCAGCGGGTAACCTGATGCGCCAGAGACGGCTTCACCCATCAACGGGCTGTCCTGGTTAGCGGTAGAAACCACCGCCAGTTTGCCGTCTTTCAGAACCAGCCACGCCCAGCCTGAACCGAAACGGGTGGTTGCTGCTTTTTCAAAGGTTTCTTTGAAAGCGTCAACGCTGCCGAAATCGCGTTCGATAGCCGCTTTCAGGTCGCCCTGCAGGGTGGTACCGGTTTTCAGGCCTTTCCAGAACAGGCTGTGGTTAGCGTGGCCGCCTGCGTTGTTACGCAGAGCCACTTTCTTGTCAGCAGGAACTTTATCGAGGTTAGCGATCAGTTCTTCAACAGACAGTTTTGCCAGTTCTGGCAGGCTTTCCAGCGCAGCGTTAGCGTTGTTAACGTACGCCTGATGATGTTTAGAGTGATGGATTTCCATCGTTTCTTTGTCGAAATGCGGTTCGAGTGCGTCGTATGCGTAAGGCAGTGATGGCAGTGAATAACTCATGTTCATCGTCTCCATAGTGTAGGGCGGCACTTTCTGATGTGAGCACCGCGTAATCAGTCGGATCATTATAGTTAATTAAATGATATTGAAAATGATTATCTATGCTCCGCACTTTGTGCGGGTATTCGTAAGATGCTGTTATACGGGGCTTAGAGCGAGATTAACTAAGGCATGCCGCAAACGGTCTAAGGTGCGATTCGGACCATTCTGCCGTAATTTCTACCCTTTCAGCCGCTGTGCATGGGTATATACCGTCGCCCGGCCGGGTTTGCTGAAACCGACCAGCGTCAGGTTACAGCGTTCGGCGACATCGACGGCAAGCTGGGTGGCGGCCGAAACGGCGAAAAGGATTTCGACGCTGCACATGGCGGCCTTCTGCACCATTTCATAGCTGGCACGGCTGGAGACCAGCGCGGCACCCGCCTGCCAGTCTGGTTTTTTCGCCCGAACGCCGAGGATTTTATCCAATGCGACGTGGCGTCCGACGTCTTCGCAGCCGCCGAGCAGTTCGCCCTGCGGACTGAGCCAGGCCCCGGCGTGCGTGCAGCCGGTCAGCTGGCCGATGGTTTGTACCGATTTCAGCTGATGCAGCGCGTTATCCAGATTCGACAAATTAAACGTCTGCGTGAACGGCAGCGGTGCCAGCGGCCGGAAGAGATCGCCCAACTGCTCGATGCCACAAACGCCACAGCCGGTGCGGCCCGCCATTGCGCGACGGCGCTCTTTCAGCCCGGCGAAGCGGCGGGTGGATAACTCAATGTTAACTTCTATGCCATTGCAGTTCGATGACACCTCGATACCGTAGATATCAGACATCGATTCGATAATCCCTTCCGAGAGCGAAAACCCCAGCGCAAAGGCCTCGAGCTCTTTGGGTGACGCCATCATTACCACGTGCGAGATGCCGTTGTACACCAGCGCCACAGGTACTTCTTCGGCAATCCAGTCATCTTGTGGCGCATCGAGATGCCCGCGCTGCATCACCTTTTTACGGGTGGCACCGATGATCTGCGTCACTTTATGGTCATCTTTTTCGTCAAATTCGTTTACGCGATGGACATCCATTGGCAATAACCTTATAAACATTCCGGTTACAATAGACCACAATTACAGTCCGGATTTAATCCACTATTTTAGCGCCCCTCGCTGCGGCGGGGAAAGCGCCAATGTGAATGCAATGTGTTAACAAATGATAGGAAGGAGTCTTTCATGCAGGTCAGCAGAAGACAGTTATTTAAAATCTGCGCGGGCGGAATGGCAGGCACAACAGCGACGTTACTCGGTTTTGCACCGTCGCTGGCGCTGGCGGAAACCCGCCAGTATAAGCTGCTCCGCTCGCGGGAAACCCGCAATAACTGTACCTATTGCTCGGTCGGCTGTGGCATTTTGATCTACAGCCAGGGTGACGGTGCCAAGAACGTCAGCGAAAACATCTTCCATATAGAAGGTGACCCGGACCATCCGGTGAGTCGCGGCTCGCTGTGCCCTAAAGGGGCGGGCGTGCTGGATTATATTCACAGCAAAGGCCGCCTGACGCATCCGCAATACCGCGCGCCGGGCTCTGATAAATGGCAGCGTATCAGCTGGGACGAGGCGATTTCCCGTATCGCCCGTCTGATGAAAGATGACCGTGATGCCAACTTCGTCGAAAAGAACGACAACAACGTGACCGTCAACCGCTGGCTGACCACGGGAATGCTCTGTTCGTCGGCGGCGAGTAACGAAACCGGGCTGCTGGACCAGAAATTCACCCGCGCGATGGGGATGCTGGCGATCGACTGTCAGGCCCGCCTGTGCCACGGCCCGACCGTTTCGGCACTGGCCCCAAGCTTTGGCCGCGGCGCGATGACCAACAACTGGGTGGACATCAAAAACGCCAACGTGATTTTAATCATGGGCGGTAATGCCGCCGAAGCGCACCCGGTCGGTTTCAAATGGGTGATCGAGGCCAAAACCCGCAATAACGCCAAAGTCATCGTGGTCGATCCCCGCTTTAACCGCAGTGCCGCCGTCGCCGATATCTATTCCCCGATCCGCGCTGGTTCCGATGCCGTTTTCCTGCTTGGCATGATCAACTACCTGATCACCCACGACAAAATCCAGCACGATTACGTGCGCGAATACACCAATGCCAGCCTGCTGGTGCGGGAAGATTTCGAATTCAACGAGGGTTTGTTCAGCGGTTTTGACGCCGCGAAAAAAACCTACAATAAAGAGAGCTGGCACTATCAGCTGGACGAAAACGGCTTCGCGAAGCAGGACAAAACCTTGCATGACACGCGCTGCGTGTGGAATTTGCTGAAACAGCACGTCTCGCGCTACACGCCGGAACTGGTCGAGCGCCTCTGCGGTACCTCGAAAGAGGATTTCCTGCTGATAAGCTCGGTTCTGGCCGAAACCTGCGTGCGCGACAAAACCTCCACCATTCTCTACGCACTGGGCTGGACTCACCACACCGGCGGCGCGCAAATGATCCGCTGTGCGGCGATGATTCAGCTGCTGCTCGGCAACATCGGTATGCCGGGCGGCGGTGTGAATGCGCTGCGTGGACACTCGAATATTCAGGGTTATACCGATCTTGGTTTGCTGTCGCTGAACCTGCCGGGTTACATCGGTTTACCTTCTGAAAAGCAGACATCGCTGACGCAATACCTGAAAGAGATAACGCCGTCTGCGCTGCTCGACGGGCAGGTGAATTTCTGGAAAAACACGCCGAATTTCTTCGTCAGTATGATGAAAAGCTTCTGGGGCGATCACGCACAGGCTGACAATGACTGGGGCTATGACTGGCTGCCGAAGTGGGACAAAAGCTACGATGTGATGCAGCAGGCCGAACTGATGGCCGAAGGTAAAATGAACGGCTACATCGTGCAGGGCTTCAACCCGCTGGCGGCGTTCCCGGACAAGAACAAGTCTTCGCGTGCGCTCGCAAAACTCAAGTACATGGTGGTGATCGACCCCCTGGTGACCGAGTCTTCCAACTTCTGGCAGAACCACGGCGCGATGAACGATATTCAGACCGCCGACGTGCAGACCGAAGTGTTCCGCCTGCCGTCATCCTGTTTTGCCGAAGAGAACGGTTCGATTGTAAACTCCGGCCGCTGGCTGCAATGGCATTTCCAGGCGGCTGAGCCGCCGGGTGAAGCGCTGCACGATGCCAAAATTATTGCCCGCCTGTTTATGAAACTGCGCGAGCTGTATCAGAAAGAGGGCGGCGCCAACCCGCTGCCGGTAATGAATATGGCGTGGGACTATCATGACCCGCTTGACCCGCTGCCGGAGGAGATCGCCCGCGAAGCTAACGGCAAAGCGCTGGCGGATCTCACCGATCCGCAGGGCAACGTGGTGGCGAAGAAAGGCCAGCAGCTTTCCACCTTCGCTCAGCTGAAAAACGATGGCAGCACCGCCAGTTTCTGCTGGGTTTATACCGGCAGCTGGACCGAAGCCGGTAACCAGATGGCGCGCCGTGACAATGCCGATCCGTCTGGCCTCGGTTGTACCTCCGGCTGGGCGTGGTCGTGGCCGCTTAACCGCCGCATTCTCTATAACCGCGCGTCCGTAGATCCGCAGGGCCAGCCGTGGGATCCGAAACGCGAAATCATTCGCTGGGATGGCGCGAAATGGGCCGGTTTTGATGTCGCCGACTACAGCAACGCCGCGCCCGGCAGCGGCGTCGGGCCATTTATCATGCAGCCCGAAGGCATGGGGCGTCTGTTTGCCATAGATAAAATGGCCGACGGTCCGTTCCCGGAACACTACGAACCCATTGAAACGCCGCTCGGCACCAATCCGCTGCACCCGAACGTAGTGTCCAACCCGGTGGCACGCATATTCGCCAGTGATCTACCCAATATGGGCACCGCGGCGGACTTCCCGTATGTTGCCACCACCTATTCCATCACCGAGCTGTTCCGCCACTGGACCAAGCACGCGCTGCTCAACGCCATTGCTCAGCCTGAGCAGTTTGTGGAGATCGGCGAAGCGCTGGCGAAATCCAAAAATATTGCTGCGGGCGACAGCGTCAAAGTGTCGTCCAAGCGCGGCTATATTCTGGCCAAAGCGGTAGTGACCAAGCGCATCAAGACCCTGACCATTGACGGTAAACCGGTCGACACCATCGGTATTCCGTGTCACTGGGGTTTTGAGGGGGAGACCCGTAAAGGCTTCCTGGCGAATACGCTGACGCCATCGGTAGGTGACGCCAACTCGCAAACGCCGGAATTTAAGGCGTTTCTGGTCAACCTGGAAAAGGCGTAAGGGAGACGAATTATGGCAATGCAATCTCAGGACATACTTCGTAAGTCCGCAACCAACGGATTTACGCCTGCGCCGCGCGCTCGGGACCATCAGCAGGAAGTGGCGAAGCTGGTTGACGTCACCACCTGCATCGGCTGCAAAGGCTGTCAGGTGGCCTGTTCCGAATGGAACGACCTGCGCGATGACGTCGGCCACAACACCGGCGTGTATGACAATCCGATGGATTTGAGCGCCAAATCCTGGACGGTGATGCGTTTTTCTGAAGTCGAAGAGAACGGCAAGCTGGAGTGGCTGATCCGCAAAGACGGCTGTATGCACTGCGCCGATCCAGGCTGCCTGAAAGCCTGCCCGGCGGAAGGGGCAATTATTCAGTATGCCAACGGCATCGTCGATTTTCAGTCGGAACACTGTATCGGCTGTGGTTACTGCATCGCCGGTTGCCCGTTCAACGTGCCCCGTATCAATGCGCAGGACAACCGTGCCTATAAATGCACGCTGTGCGTTGACCGCGTGACCGTCGGCCAGGAACCGGCCTGCGTCAAAACCTGCCCGACCGGCGCCATTCATTTCGGCACCAAAGAGGCCATGAAAGATCTGGCGGCTGAACGCGTCAGCGAACTTCAGGGGCGCGGCTTTGACCACGCCGGTTTATATGACCCGCAGGGCGTCGGCGGCACGCATGTGATGTACGTGCTGCACCATGCCGACAAACCCGAGCTGTACCACGGTTTGCCGAAGGATCCGGCCATCAGTCCGGCTATCACGTTGTGGAAAGGCATCTGGAAGCCGCTGGCTGCCATCGGCTTCGCCGCGACCTTTGCGGCCACCGCATTCCACTTCCTCGGCGTGGGTCCGAACTATGTGAAAGAGGAAGATCATGCTGAAAAAGGACATGACGAGGAGAAAAAGCCATGAAAAAAGAGAAGTCAATCCAGCGCTATAGCCTGCCGGAACGCCTCAATCACTGGATCGTGGCTTTTTGTTTTGTGACGCTTGCGCTCAGCGGACTGGGCTTCTTTTTCCCGTCCTTCAACTGGCTGATGAATATTTACGGCACACCGCAGCTGGCGCGCATTCTCCATCCGTTCTTCGGCGTGGTGATGTTCCTCGCTTTCCTCGGGATGTTCTTTCGTTACTGGAAGCACAACTTGCCGGAAAAAGATGACGTTGTGTGGGCGAAGAATATCGGCAAAGTGCTGACCAATCATGAAGTCGGCGATACCGGGCGTTATAACTTCGGCCAAAAATGCGTGTTCTGGGCGGCGATCAGCTGTCTGGTCTTGCTGATGGCGAGCGGCGTCATTATCTGGCGCCCGTGGTTCGCGGGCTTCTTCCCGATCCCACTGATCCGTCTGGCTTTGCTGGCGCACTCTCTGGCTGGAATTGGGCTGATTCTGGTCATCATCATGCACGTCTACGCGGCAACGTGGGCAAAAGGGTCGATTACCGCGATGACGCAGGGCAAGGTCCCGGCGTCATGGGCGAAGTATCACCATCCGCGCTGGTACCGTGAAGTGCTGGCTAAGCAGCAGGAAAAAGCTGACAACAAGAGGAAAACCGGATGAGCATTCGTATTGTCCCTGAAGAACAACTGGCGGCCAATAACAACCCGGCGGCTACCCTCCCGCCGCTATTGTTCCCCAACCTGAAAACCCTCTACCAACGCCGCGCTGACCGGTTACACCAGCTGGCTGAAAATCATCCGATGGATGATTACCTGAACTTCGCCGCAACGCTGGCTCAGGCGCAGCAACAGGTTTTACTGGCCCATCCGCTCAACGGTGAGAGCAGTGACGCTGCCGCTGATGCGCCACTCGATAGCGCCTCCGTTGTGCGGACATCACACTGGCTGGTGCTGCTCGATGCGCTGATCGCGGCGCTGAAACCGGGGGCGTCAGAACCGGTACGTCGGGTGCTGGAGCGTCTGGAGCATTCGCCGAGTCTGCAACGTGAAATGATGGCGACACACTTGCTGAATCAGAATTTTAAATACGTTCCCGCTGACAAAGCTCCGTTCCTGTGGGCCGCGCTGTCGGTGTACTGGGCGCAGATGGCGGCGCAAATCAAAGGCGTTGGCCGCGCGGACTACGGTGAAAACCGCCAGTTCTGCCCGGTTTGCAGCAGCCTGCCGGTCTCCGGTGTGGTGACGCTGGGCGCAATTACCGGTCTGCGTTACCTGCATTGCAGCCTGTGTGAAACCGAATGGCACGTGGTGCGCGCCAAGTGCAGCAATTGTGAAGAGATGGAAAAACTGCACTACTGGTCCCTCGATGATGGCTCGACCAACAGCGAAAAAGCCGTGGTGAAAGCCGAAAGCTGCGACGACTGCGGCTCCTACCTGAAAATCATCTATCAGGAGCAGGATCCGCAGGCCGACGCAGTGGCCGACGATCTCGCCACGTTATGGCTCGACCAGCGTATGGAAGAAAAAGGCTTCGCCAGCAGCAGCCTCAATCCGTTCCTCTTCCCGGCCTCGTGAAGTCTTAAAGTGAGCAGCCCCGGCTGGTAAAACGGTTCGTGGCTGCTAGCTTTAAACAAGGCTTTGGAAAGAGACGGAGGCTTTGATGAAGTTGATCGGCAGCTACACCAGCCCTTA
The DNA here is from genome assembly GCA_963519305.1 of uncultured Enterobacterales bacterium. Lineage (GTDB taxonomy): Bacteria > Pseudomonadota > Gammaproteobacteria > Enterobacterales > Enterobacteriaceae > Ewingella. The sequence continues at coordinate 33,275 of CAUQMS010000019.1, read as the reverse complement.
TGTACGAAAAATATCCGTGATGCTGCTGGAAAAGGGCATCGCGTTTGATTTCGTCAATGACCCTCCCGCTAATGCGGGCAGCAAGGTCACGCAATTTAACCCGCTGGGCAAAGTCCCGGCGCTGGTTACCGACGAAGGCGAAGTGTTTTTTGATTCGCCGATCATCGTCCAGTTTATCGAACTACTCAATGTCTCCCCAACGCTGCTGCCCTGGCAACCGCTGGAAGCCCTGCGCGTGCGGCAAATCGAAGCGCTGGCCGATGGTGTCACCGATGCCGCCGTGGCACTGGTGCTGGAGAGCAAACGCGACGCCGACAAGCGGAACGAAGAGTGGGTTATTCGTCAGCGTGCAAAGCTGCTGCGCGGCCTCGACGTCCTTGAACAGCACGCCAAAAACCGTACGTTGCTCAACGGTGAAAGCCTTAACGTGGCCGATATCGCCGTCGCCTGCTGCATCGGTTATCTCAATTTTCGCCGCGTGACCCCCGGCTGGTGCGTCGAACACCCGACTCTGATTTCGCTGGTGGAACGCCTGTTCCAGCGCGAAAGCTTCGCGCGCACCACACCCGCCTCATTGCCTGTCTGAACATCCCGTGCGCCTCCCGCTGAAAAGTTGTGAGGCGGCTCGAAGAGTTCTCTTTACATCCGGCCGGTTGTTTTCTCACCACCTACGCTTTATGCAGCGAGCAACGTTTCGCCCCCCATCGCATCACGCTGCATAAGGATCACCATCATGGCTTATGACAAAAACCCTCAGGCCGTTAAACCGGAAGAGTATGGTTTCCCGCTTAAACTGCAAAAACGCTACGACAACTTTATCGGCGGCGAATGGGTCGCGCCGGTGAAAGGGGAATATTATTCCAACCTGACGCCGATCACCGGCGAAGCCCTGTGTGAAGTCGCCAGTTCCAGCAAGGAAGATGTGGAACTGGCGCTCGACGCCGCGCACGACGCCAAAGCCGCCTGGGGTAAGCGTTCAGTGCAGGAGCGCGCCAATCTTCTAAACCGCGTGGCCGATCGTATGGAGCAGAATCTCGAGCTGCTGGCCAACGCTGAAACCTGGGATAACGGCAAACCGATCCGTGAAACCACCGGCGCCGATGTGCCGCTGGCGATTGACCACTTCCGCTACTTCGCCGCCTGCGTGCGTGCCCAGGAGGGCGGGATCAGTGAAATCGACAGCGAAACCGTGGCCTATCACTTCCATGAGCCGCTCGGCGTGGTCGCGCAGATTATCCCGTGGAATTTCCCGTTGCTGATGGCCTGCTGGAAAATGGCTCCGGCGCTGGCCGCCGGTAACTGTATTGTACTCAAACCCGCCAAACTGACGCCGCTGTCGGTGTTGTTGCTGATGGATCTGGTGAAAGACATCCTGCCGCCGGGCGTGATTAACGTCGTAAACGGCACGGGCGGTGAGATTGGCGAATATCTGGCGACCTCTAAACGTATCGCCAAAGTGGCCTTTACCGGTTCCACCGAAGTGGGCCAGCAGATTGCCGGTTACGCGGCGCAGAACTTGATCCCGGCCACGCTGGAGCTGGGTGGTAAATCCCCGAATATCTTCTTCGCCGACGTCATGGACAAAGAGGACTCCTTCTTCGATAAAGCGCTGGAAGGCTTCACCCTGTTCGCCTTCAATCAGGGCGAAGTCTGTACCTGCCCGAGCCGTGCGCTGGTGCAGGAGTCGATTTACGACCGCTTTATGGAAAGGGCCATCAAACGCGTGGAAGCCATCAAAACCGGTAACCCGCTGGACGCCGAAACCCAGATGGGCGCGCAGGTCTCGGCCGGGCAGATGAAAACCATTCTGGATTACATTGAAATCGGTAAAAAAGAGGGCGCGCAGGTGCTGACCGGCGGCGCGAAGAAAAAACTGGAAGGGGCGCTCAACGAGGGCTACTACCTGCAACCCACCATCCTGTTGGGTAAAAACAGTATGCGTGTATTTCAGGAGGAGATTTTCGGCCCGGTGCTGGCGGTAACGACCTTTAAGGATATGAAAGAGGCGCTGGAGATTGCCAACGATACGGCGTACGGGCTGGGGGCGGGCGTCTGGAGCCGCGATGGCAACGTGGCCTATCACATGGGGCGTAACTTACAGGCAGGTCGCGTGTGGACCAACTGTTACCACGCCTATCCGGCTCACGCGGCTTTCGGCGGTTACAAGCAGTCAGGCATCGGGCGGGAGACGCACAAAATGATGTTGGATCACTATCAGCAGACCAAGTGTCTGTTAGTCTCCTACTCCGACAAACCAATGGGCCTTTTCTGAGTCTGCTTGCGATTTTCAGCTTGGGCAGTGCTCGCACTCCTCATGTACGTTAAGTACGCTCCGGGTGCTGCGCACTGTCCGCACTGAAACTCGCTGCGCCAGAAGTTCTGCTATCTGCCAATAACGCCCCTTGCCGGGGGGTTATTGGTCTCAGGCCGCGTTATTGGGAGCCACAAACACCTGACGACGGCGGATAAATACCGCCACCAGCGCCAGCCAGCAGAGGCCGCTGATCAGGTTGAACAGATTGAATAACCCGCTGCCGCCTCCGACGTAAGCCACTTTTGCCAGTTCGATACCCAACGTGAACACCATCATGCTGATCATGCCCATCGCGGCGGAAACCGTGCCTTTGCTCATGGTGCTGGAGAACAGCGTCAGACGGTACAGACCGGCGTTGGCCACGCCAATACCGAAGGCGTAGAAGCTCAGTCCGGCGGTCATCCACAGATAAGCGTGGCCGGAAAGCAGCGTTGCGGCAGCGGCGATCACTAAACCGAGCACCATCGGGCCTGCGCCCAGTTTGATCAACTGCTCAACGCTGCGTTTACCGGTCAGCTTCGCCAGCGTCACGTTGCCTATAATCAGCGCGCCAAAAATCGGCACCTGCAATAAACCGTACTCGAACGGGGGCAGGCCTTCGCCGCTGATCAAAATCACCGGCGACTGCGCAATCCATGCCAGCAGCGGCAGGCTGGCAAAACCAATTGCCAGAGCGCCGCACAGGAACTGGCGGTTTCTCAACACTTCTTTATAGTCTTTCCACAGGCTTTTCATCGAGAAGGCTTCACCGAGGCGCGACGCGGTTTCCGGCATGGATTTCCACAAGCCCCAGAACGCAATCGCGGCCAGAAGGGCGAACAGCACGAACATGGTTTCCCACGGCGCAAACTGCACCAGAGCCGCACCGGCCAGCGGCCCAAGCAGCGGGGCGATCAGCGCGACGTTCGCCATCATCGCGGTAATTTTAATACACACCGACTCTTCGAAAGATTCCTGAATCGCCGCGTAACCCACCGCGCCGATAAAGCACAGGCTGATACCCTGTAAAAAGCGCATCACCATAAACTGTTCAATGCTCTGCACAAACAAAATTGCCAGACAGGTGACGATGAAAAAGCCCACACCGGCCAGCATCACCGGGCGACGCCCACGCCGGTCCGACAGCGGCCCCAGCAGCCATTGCAGGAACATACCGCCAGCTAAGTAGGCCGTCATTGACGTCGGTACCCACTCTTCACCGGCGTTAAAACCCGCGACTACGGCCAGCATGCCGGGCTGGATCATATCGTTACCGATATAGGTGGCGAATTCGAAAAGCACCAGGCAAAGAGGGAACAAAAGCGCCCGCCGGCCCAGAAGGGACGCAGTATTTGGAGAGTTATGCATAGTTGTTATTTCACAGACGTAACGCTAATGAACTGACGATTACCGAGAATCCAGTAGCAAGAAAATAGGGACTGTCCGGGCGGGTAACGCAGGCGGAGGCAGTAATGGCGGCTATTTTGCCGATTATTTGACCGTAGTGCAATCACCCTTTGTGAGGTTAAGCACTTTCTGAGAGTGCGACTTTCAGGTTGTTAGCCATCCTCAGGCCCGTTAACCTGCCAACAGAGCGGTATTAATTGAGTCAGGAGAAGGAATGCGCAGTCGATGAGCCAGAAAATCAGCTGGATAGATAATCTGCGGGCGGTGGCCTGCATGATGGTAGTGATGATCCACGCCAGCACGGCACAGGTGGTGAATTTCCCGGCGATCCATTCTGCCGAATGGACGGTGGCAAACCTGCTGAACTCTGCCTCGCGGGTCGGTGTGCCGCTGTTCTTTATGATTTCCGGCTACCTTTTTTTTGGTGAGAAAAGTGCCGCGAAAAGGCATTTCTTACGTATCGGACTCTGCCTGCTGTTCTACAGCGTGGTGTCGCTGATATATATCTACAGCCTGACAAATATCGGTTTTTGGCCCTCCCTGGAGCATATCCTGCAAAAGCCGGTGTTTTATCACCTTTGGTTTTTCTACGCGATTGTGGTGATTTACCTGCTTTCGCCCTTTATCCGCGTAAAGGAGGTGACGGGAAACTATGTGCTGGTGGTGGGAGTTTTTCTCGGTGTGCTGGCCAATCCGCAGCTGCCGGTGCTGAACTGGCAGGGCGTGCATCTTTTACCGCTCAATCTCTATATCGGCGGCGATACATTCTATTATCTGCTTTATGCGCTGATGGGTCGTGCCGTCGGCATGATGAATACGCAGAAAACCGGCGTTACCGTGGCGGCGGGTGCGCTGTATATTCTCAGTACGCTGGGCATCGCCTGGGGAACCCGGCACCAGTCGCTGATTAATCAGAACTTCGCCGATACCTTCTACGTCTACTGCGGCCCGCTGGTGTTTATCTCCGCCCTCTCTTTGTACGTGATATTTAAAAACACGTTATCACAGCGGATTTTGCCCGGATTAGCGGTGATCTCGCGCCATTCGCTGGCGATCTACGGTTTTCACGCCCTGATCGTCATCGGCCTGCGCGCCGCACGTATCGGTTTCCCCCAATGGCCGCTGCTTAACGTCGCTTTCCTCTTTATCTGCGGCCTGTCGGGTAGCCTGCTGCTGGCAATCTTGCTGGGGAAAATTGACCGGCACAAATGGGTGAGCTAACTCTCACCCCACCTCTCCTGTGCACGTCTGAACTGCCTTGCTGACGTGAAACCTGCTGCCAGTGCGGCTTTCTCAATTCCGAAACCTTGTTGCAGCCGCTGGCTGGCGATCGCGATGCGCAGCTGTTCGTGATAGTCGCGCACGCTGATCCCCAGATGCTGTTTAAAGAGGCGGGTCAGGTGGCGGCTGCTGATGTGGGATCTCATGGCGACCTCTTCGACCTGCCATGAGGATTCAGGTGCCGCGGCCATCAGGTTTTGTGCCCGGTGAACGGCAGGGTGAAGGTGATTGCGATAACGCAGCCACGGCGACAGCTGCGGGTCATCGCCCGTGCGGCGAAAATAAACCACCATCTCGCGGGCCACGTCCAGCGCGGCCTGTGCGCCGAGACGGCTGGAAATAATGTGCAACGAGAGATCGATACCGGCGGTGATCCCCGCACTGGTCAGGATAAAACGGTCTTCGACAAAAATACGGTTGTCTTTCACCTGTGCGGCGGGCACCTGCTGGCGCAAACGAGCGATCACGTCATGGTGTGTGGTGCACTGATAACCGTCGAGCAGACCGGCCTGACCGGCCAGCAGACTGCCGGAGCAGATACAGACCAGCGTGATGTCGCCGCGCTCGATGGCGGGTTTTTGTCGTCTGAGCCAGTCGCGCGCGATCACGGCTACCGGCGTGACGTAGTTTTCGGCTGAGTGTTCAACGCCCGGGACAATTATCAGACTGCCCGGCGCAGGATTTTCCGGCAGCGGTTGCAACCGCCCGACCACCAGACCGGTGGACATCTCAGCCTCTTCCTGCGGGCTCACGTAATGCAGCCGGAACGCGCCCGCCAGCCGCAATGCTTCGCCGGGACCGGCCAGGTCGAGTGCCATGACGCCTGGGAGCGTTACGAAATAAATGTCCTGCGCCATAGAGGCCTCTTGGTATCACGGCAGCGAAAACGCCATATTCACACAGCCAGGTCCAGCTGCGCCAGTGCGCCGTCAACGTCAGTGATAGTGGCGAAGCGCTCGGCCAGCACCAATTCGGTATGGCGTTTAATGGCGGCCGTGGAGAAGGTTTCGCCGCTGGCGTGGGTCATCGGGAAGGTCATGGTCGCTTCGGTCACGAACGTCACCTTGTAGCCAATATCCGCCGCCACGCGGGTGGTGGTTTCACAGCATTGTTCGGTACGCAGCCCGGCGATAATCAGATGAGAGATATCCTGCTCGCGCAGCCAGGCATCCAGACCGGATTCGAGCAGCGCATTATGAACATGTTTATGGACGGTTTTTTGTGGCGTATGGCTGAGGAAGGGCATCGGTGTCACCAGCCCGGATTCGGGTGAAAAGGGACCGTCGAGATTGACGTGGAATACATCAATCACCGGCACGCCGCGCGTCTGACAGCCGTCAATCAGACGGGTCAGTGCATCGCGGAATGCCGGTAAATCTTCTTCCTGCCAGAATGGGCGGTGTTCGAACGAACGCTGTACGTCGATATTTAACAGGGCGCTTTTGGTCATTTTCGGACTCCATCAGGTGGATGTGGAGTCAGTCTGCGCGAGTAGAAGTGAAACTGATATGCCAAAAACGGACATCATGCTGACAGGGGCGGACGACCTTTGCCGTCCACCGGCGGATCAGAGTTTTTGGTCCGCACGCCAGTGATGATAGTCGATATGATCAGCCTGAAAATCAGTCGTTTCCGCATTACCGGTCAGGCGGTACGCCAGCTGGAAGGCGAAATCGAATGCCAGACCCAATCCCTTTCCGCTCAATAAGTTACCGTCCTCGACAAAGGACTGATTGACATACACGCCGTCTTTAACGTCTTTGTATAAATCGCCGGAACAGACATAGCGGCGCCCTTTGAGCAGCTGATTACCCCCGAGCACGCGGGCGGCAGCCGAGCAGAGCGGGCAGATCAATTTTGCGGCATCGTCATGACGGCGGACAAATTCCACAACGTCGCGGCTGGCGGCCAGCGCCATGGAACCCTCCGGACCGCCGGGCATCACCACGGCGTCAAACAACCGGTCACCCTGAGTGGAAAGCAGTTCGTTGGCTTGCATCTGAATACCGTGATAACTGCGCAGCGTCTGGTTTGGCTGGCAGGCCAGGGTAGTGACGCTGACATCCAGACGCTCCAGAATATCCAGAACGATCACCGCTTCGCCCTCTTCAAATCCGTCGGCCAGCAACAGCGCGACCTGCTTTTTGGCGTTTTCCTTGTGCATAAAAAAATCCCCGTGACATAAAATCAGGGGGATATTTTAAAATGAAACGCCGTTTTAATATTGTGATTCCGCCAGCAGACTCAGAACACCAGCTGCACTTTCGACGCTTTGGACTTATCCAGCGCGAATTCCAGCGCTTCGACTACATCTCCCTGCGGGAATTCGGCGGAGAGCAGGGGCATCGGATCTACGGTTTTATTCGCCAGCCATTCGACGGCGGTGTTGAATTCTTCCGTAAAGCGGAAGCTGCCGACCCAGCTAATCTCTTTGGCAATCAGCATCATCAGCGGGAAGTCATTGACCGCGCCGCCCATGCCTACCTGTACCAGCGTGCCGCGGGCGCGGGTCACTTCCAGACAGCGGCGTATGGAGGACGGGTGGCCAGACGCATCGAAAGAGACGTTGAAATAGCCTTTTTCAGCCTGATAGGCAGTGAAGTCACCCTTTATGGCATCCAGCGCTTTGGTCGCGCCGACGGCCAGCGCCAGCGTTCGGCAGCGTTCACTGGGGTCAGTGACGATAACTTCTGCCGCGCCTTTGGCAATCGCGGCCAATACGATCAGGCAGCCAATCGGGCCTACGCCGGAAACAAAGACCGTTTTCCCGCTGATATCACCGGCCTGATTGACGGCGTGAATGGCGACGGCCAGCGGTTCGGCGAACACCATCAGGCGGTCACTGACCTGATTGTCGTAGGGAATGCACTGATCGCTGCTGACAATTTTATACTGCGTGAAGGCGCCGTTAATGTGCGGGAAGTACATGGCACTGCCGAAGAATTTCATGGTGGTGCACTGGTTTTCATCGCCGGAAAGACAGTATTTACAGGCTTTGCAGGGTTTGCTCGGGTTGAGTGCGACTTTTTGGCCCGGTTTCAGCCTGTCGGTATCTGACTTCTCCACCACGCCAACCACTTCGTGGCCGAGCACCATCGCTTCGCGTACCTTGAAGTCGCCGACCTGACCGTGCTCGAAATAGTGCAGGTCGGAACCGCAGATACCACCACGGGTCACTCTGACCAGCGTTCCCTGGCCCTGATAATCGATCTGCTGATCGACCACGGAGACCTCTTTCTTACCGGTGACGACGCAGGATTGGGTATCAATATTCATCTTTTTTCGCTCTTTATTGGGTGCCGCGACAGCAGCGTTGACGGCAGGATAGGGACCAGTAAAGAGCGTTTGTCTGGGCAGAAATGTGACGCGTGTCACATTAAGCCGTGTTACGAAAAGCTGTTACCCAGAACTTGAACGGCCTCAACTTTTACACCGCCTTTTTGCGTGAATAACTGAGAATAAAGTGCGTGATCACGCCACCCACCAGACCCCAGAAGGCGGAACCCACGCCGAGAAGCGAAAGCCCGGAGGCGGTGATCAGGAACGTCACAATGGCGGCGTCGCGCTGACTGTCTTCAGCCAGTGCCCGGTGCAAACTGCCTGAAATGGTCCCGAGCAGTGCCAGCCCGGCGATGGTGTGGATCAGCGGTGCGGGCAGCGCGGTAAACAGCATACCTATCGAGCCGCCAAACAGACCGGCCAGCAGATAGAATCCCCCCGCCGCCACGGCCGCCATATAACGTTTTTTCGGGTCAGGATGCACCTCCTCACCCATGCAGATCGCGGCGGTAATGGCAGCGATACAGACAGTAAAACCGCCGAACGGGGCTAATATCAGGGCAACCAGCGCGGTCCATGAAATCAGTGGGGAAACCGGCAGGTTGTAACCGTGGGCTTTCAGGGTGGCGATGCCCGGTGCGTTCTGTGACGCCATAGTGACCACAAAAAACGGGATGCCGATGCCAAGCAGGGCAGCCAGAGAAAAGTGCGGCATGACAAATTCCGGTGTGGCAAACGTCAGTGCCCGGCCCTGCAACGCGATATCGCCCTGCCATGCGGCAACAACCAGCCCGGCGGCCAGCGTCAGCACAATAGCGTAACGGGGCAGCAGGCGGCGGGCCAGCAGATAGACCAGACACATCGCGCCCGCCAGCGGGAAATTGCTTTGCAGCGAGGTAAACGCGTCCAGTCCGAAGCGCAGCAGGATGCCGCCGAGCATCGCGGCCGACAGCGCCTGCGGAATATATTGCATCAGCCGGGCGAAGAGGCCGGTGACGCCGCACAGCAGAATCAGCCCGGTGGCGAAAATAAACACCCCGATAGCGTCGTTAATTGACGTGCCGGGCAGGCTGGTGACCAACAGCGCCGCGCCGGGCGTGGACCAGGCCGTGACGACCGGCGTGCGGTACCAGAGCGAAAGCCCGATGGACGTCACCCCCATGCCGAGGCCGAGCATCGTCAGCCAGCCGCCGATTTGCGCCACACTGGCGCCTGCGGCTTCGGCAGCCTGAAAGATTATCGCCGCCGAACTGGTATAGCCCACCATCACCGCCACAAAACCGGCGATCACGGCGGAAAAGGTGAAATCCTTTAATCGGGAAGTCATGAGTGAAAATCCTTCTGGTCAGGCGACGACGGCGGTATTCTGTTGTGCGTTATAGCGCACAGGGATGCGCTCAACATATCACCGTGCGTTATAACGCACAACACCCATTCAGTAGCCAGAATGAAGGGAGCCAGATGCAAGAACTCGCCCAACGGATAGGCAAACAACTCAAAACGGTGCGCGCCGAACGCGGCTGGAGCCTCAGCCAGACGGCGGAGAAAACCGGCGTGAGTAAGGCGATGCTCGGCCAGATTGAGCGCGGAGAGTCCAGCCCGACGGTGGCGATGCTGTGGAAAATCGCCAGCGGGTTGAACGTCTCATTTTCAGAATTTATCGAAACGCCGCCTAAACTCTCCTCTGCATTGCATCGCCATGGCCTGCTGGCGACGTTCAACAGTGAAACATCCGGTATGCGCGTGGTGCCGCTGTTTCCTTTCGACGTGGCCCTGCGCATGGATATGTTTTTGATCGAAATGGCGCCGGGCGGCATCAGTGAGTCGTCGCCGCATGAGAATGGCGTCATTGAGCACGCTATCGTGCTTGAAGGGCAGTTAACGCTGGAGGTGGACGGTATCATCCGCACGCTTAAAGCTGGTGAGGCACTGCGTTTTACTGCCGATTGCCCGCATGCTTACCGCAATGAAAGCGCAGATATCGTCCGTTTTCATGACCTGATACATTATCCCCACACCTGGCCGTGACGGCCTGTTATCTTCGGCATCAGTTTATTTGAGGAGAGCGTCGTATGAGTTCATCGCAAGAGGTCACTGTCCGCCCGTTAACGCCCGCTGACCGCGAAAGTTGGGAAATTCTGTGGCGCGCTTATCTGGATTTTTATCAGTCAGATCTCGACCCGGCACAGTTTGACTACACTTTCAGGCGCCTGGCGGAGCCTGACTATGTGAGTATGTTTGGCCTGGTGGCCCAATATCAGGGAAAACTGGTCGGGCTGGTGAACTGCATCAATCACGATCACGGTTGGCACATGAAGCAGGTGGTCTATTTGCAGGATTTGTACGTTGACGACAGCGTGCGTAAATTGGGTATCGGGCAGAAACTGGTTGAAGCGGTATACGCCTACGCGGATCAGAACGACAAAGCCAACGTTTACTGGACCACGAAAACGTCCAATCATACGGCCCGCAAATTATATGACCGCATCGGTGTACAGACGGATTTTATCAAATATCAGCGATAACCTGCGCGGTTATACCGTTTTCAGTGCTTTGACCATGGTCAGGTTGGTTGGCGCATAGCCCAGACCGGTATATAACGCCTGCGCTGCGCTGTTGTGATAAAACACATTCAGCCCGATGGATGTCAGCCCCAGCCCGCGCACTCTCTCCTCAAGCTGTAAAAAGGCGGCGCGGGCATGGCCCTGGCGGCGAAAGTCCTCAAAAACCGACACTTCATAGATAAATGCGCTGCGTTCGCCCTGACGTTCACTGACGGCAAACCAAATATAACCGGCGGTGTCTCCGTTGCTATCCACTTTAATTTCAAACAGATAGTTCTCTGGCGTCGCGATGCCCTGAGGAAGTAATCGGGCTATTTCACCCCGTGACCTGTCCAGGGCATTTTCCGGTGGCCAGCGGCCTGATTTAACATTCTCTTTGGCGTAATCGTCGGCCATTTTTTCCAAAAATTGCAGGAAAAAGGTGTCGCTCATGGGGCATAAAACGGTCATCAATATCAATCCTTGCCTGGCGTTTTGTAAGGTGTCACAAAGCATTCGCTGACGCTGGTGCCATTGGTTTCCACCGTAGTGATCACATAACCCTGATCGTTAAGCACTATCGAGCTGTAGGGCAGAACATCCTGCTTCGCGCGGGTCATCTGCTGGAAATCGTTGATGATTTTAGCTTTAGCATCGGCCTGTTCAGGCTTGTCCATGCCGGACACATCGATAAAGGCCTGCTTGAACGTGGTGCTCAGTCCGTCTTTCCCCGCCCGGCTCTCCACAATAGCTTTCACATTGGCTGTCACGTCGTTGCCCAGTAAAAACATGCTGACTATCTGATAAGTAAGCACGTTATTTTTCTTACTGACGATAAATCCGTTCTCGAAAGATTTCATCTTCTGGTTATTGGGATAAGTAAATTCATCCAGACAGATAGTTTTATCGCCAACCTTAAACTGATTGAAACGCGCTTTGATCTCCCTGGGAGAGGAAGCGTGCGCTGCGGATATCAGCAGTGGCAGGAGCATCGCGAGGGCAAGGTTCCGTTTTTTCATGGTCTGTTCCTGGAATAAAAGCCCGACATCAGGGGATTTCAGCAGTATAGGGAGATGGCCCCGCTAAGCGAAACGTTTAATTTGTCAGTGAAAAAAGTGTGAGGTACATCACTAATCGATTAAAGATACGCCGGGACATGCCGATGATATAGACGATAACGGAAGACCCGCCATGCGTCAGCGCAGGGTGCCAGACACGCCAGGGACAGCGCAAAACAGCCACTTTATTGCACGATGTGTTCCGGGGAATTCCATGAAAAAATTGCACCATGAGGCGCCGCGCGCCGTAAAAAAGCGCGGCCCGATGCGGACCCGCACGCTGATGCTGATTGTCGGGATAATCACCATCAGCCTCGGCTACATGATCACCGTCGGTCTGCTTAGCTGGCAGTCGGGTACGCAGCAGCGGGCTATCGCACATCGCTATCTTGAGCAGACGGCGCAAACCGACGCTTATATCACCCAGCAAAAACTCGATACAGCGCTGTATGCCGCTCGTGATCTGGTACAGAGCGTGATCAGCCTGCGCGAGGCGGGCCACGCCGACCGGAAACTGGCAGACACACTGCTCGCCAACGCTCTGAAGAGTCACCCGGATTTTTTGTCGATGTCACTGGCCTGGGAGCCGGACGCGTTCGACGGTAAAGACGACGATTTTGCCGGTAAGGAGGGGGAAGATCCCGAAGGCCGTTTTGTACGCTACGTTGACCGCGACACCAGCGGCAAAGTCGCGCTGCACAACCTGACCGACTACGAAAAACCGGGCAGCGGCGACTATTATCTGTTGCCGCGCAAGCTGAAAAAAGAGGTGATTCTGGAGCCTTACAGCTACCCGTATAACGGCGTGGAGATCTTACTGACCTCGATTGCGGTACCGATCATGGTTGATGGCCGGTTTATCGGCTCTGTCACGGCGGACTTTTCGCTGCACACTCTCCAGACCCTGACTGACAACATTAAGCCCTATGAAGGTACCGGCTACGCGCTGCTGCTCTCCCAGTCCGGGCATTACATCTCATATCCCAATAAATCCCTGATCACCCGCCCGCTGCAAAATGACCCGGCACTGCAAAAAAGCGTGCAGCAGGGTAAAGCCTTTTCCCGCGAACAGCAGGATCCGGTGATGGGCAAAAGCGCCCTGGCGGTCTATATGCCGGTGAAAATCGGCAGTACCGCCACGCCGTGGATGATGGGAATTGTCGCGCCGGTGGATGCAGTAATGAAAGAGAGTTACCGCCAGCTGCGTAACGCCATGATCCTGATGGTGATCAGCATTATTCTGGTGTTCGCGGTTCTGAGCGTGATTTTCACCCGCAAAGTGATGAGGCCGGTGGGCGGTGAGCCCTTTGAGGCGGCAAGGATTGCGCTGACCGTCGCGGAGGGTGACCTGACGCATCCGATCGTCACTCAGAAGGGCGACCGCAACAGCATCTTCTTTGCGCTGCAAACCATGCAGGCGCAACTGCGTGATGTGGTGACCGACATTATCGCCACCAGTCATTCTGTTGGCAGCGGCGCATCACAAATCGCTGCGGGAAATATCGATTTAGCCGCGCGCACCGAGCAGCAGGCCGCCGCGCTCGAACAGACCGCCGCCAGCATGGAGCAGCTGACCGCGACGGTGAAACAGAACGCCTACAATGCCCATACGGCAACGGATTTAACGGCCAATGCGACAAAAATCGCCGAGAAAGGCGATCGTATGGTCAGCGATGTTGTCGGCATTATGGGGGAAATTGACGACAGTTCGCGGCGGATTGCCGATATCACGACGGTGATCAATGGTATCGCGTTCCAGACTAACATTCTGGCGCTCAATGCCGCGGTTGAGGCCGCCCGTGCCGGTGAGCAGGGGCGCGGCTTTGCCGTGGTGGCGTCGGAAGTCCGCAGCCTGGCCCAGCGCAGCGCCGATGCGGTGAAAGAGATTTCGGCGCTGATCGCGGAGTCCACATCACGTGTGGATGCCGGCGTCGGACTGGTGAAAAACGCCGGTGAAACCATGCAAGAGATGATGAAAGCGGTCACCGATGTGCGAGATATTATGGCGGAAATTGTCTCTGCGTCAGATGAGCAATCGCGTGGCATCAGTCAGGTGACGCAGGCTGTACATGAGATGGATGGTGTCACTCAGCAGAACGCCGCGCTGGTGCAGGAAGCCTCGGCCGCCTCAGCCTCACTGGAAAATCAGGCGCGCCGGTTGAATGAAATCGTGCAGGTTTTCCGCCTTAAATAAGCATTCGCGGGCAGAAATTGCCCGCCCCTCTCTTGACCTTCGAAACGAGTTGTCGGCGACACAACTTCATTTCTGCGCTATGTTTTTCATCCTTTTGCTAAATTTTTTCAGGAGTTCCGATGAGCGAACCTTCACTGACACTCTATTCCGACGCCCAATACTTCAGCCCGTACGTCATGTCTGCGTTTGTGGCACTGACGGAAAAGGGTATCCCTTTTGAGCTGGAGACGGTGGATCTGGCGGATGCCGAAAACCTGAAAGATCACTACACCGCGATTTCAGTGACGCGCCGCGTGCCGACGCTGACCAACGGCAGCTTTGTGCTCTCTGAATCTTCCGCCATCGATGAGTACGTTGAAGAGCTCTTTCCCGCGCCGACCTTCCCGGCGATTTACCCTGTTGACCCGGAAAAGCGCGCTAAAGCCCGTGAAGTGCAGGCGTGGCTGCGCAGCGATTTAATGCCGATCCGCGAAGAGCGCTCAACCGCAGTGGTATTTGGTGGCAAAAAATGTCCGCCGCTGACGCCAAAAGGTCAGGCTGCCGCTGAAAAACTGATCAGTGCTGCACAGCGCCTGCTGGAAGATCGGGAGAATTTGTTCGGTGAATGGTGTATCGCGGATACGGATTTGGCGTTGATGCTCAACCGTTTACATTTAAACGGTGATGCATTGCCGGAGAACCTGGCGGCCTATGCCGATGCCCAGTGGCAGCGCCCGTCCGTTCAGGAGTGGCTGGCGTTGCCAGCGAAATAATGTATGGAATAAGCGCAGCGGGAAGCTGTCCCGCCGCGCTTTTTATGACGTGCCAAAACAGGGTCAGACAAACCTTTTAGTCAGATAAAAACGGGTATGGCTAGAGGGGGCCGTTGCCGGAGCACGGGTATCGGCGATGTAATCTTCCAGTGCCATCTGCATATGGTAGCCGTGACGCTCATAAAACGGGCGCGCCTGAAAACTGAAGGTATCCACCATTGCATATTGGCAGCCGCGCGCGATGGCTTCCTGCTCGGCATCACGCAACAGTTGCGTGCCGATATCCTGACCGCGTAACGACTCATCGACCCATAAATAAATTATTTTCAACCAGTTACCCACGGTTTCAGCGATGATCCCCGCCTGCTTCTTACCCTGTTCATCTTCTATAAAAATGGCCAGGTCGCGAAAGGACTGCTCAGGGATAAAGCCTTTATTGTAGCCACGCAGGCCGTCGATAATGTCAGTGATATCCGCCGCGGTGGGTGCGTCGGTCATGCGCGTTCTCATTACTCTTTCCTATGGTTAACGTTTCGTTGTCGTGAGACGAACGGCAAAAGCGATAAATACGATACCGGTCATGGTATCAGCTCTCAGGGGACGAGAGTTTTTTGGTCAGGTAGAAACGGGTATGGGCGGACGGCGCATCTGCCGGGGCGCGGGTATCTGCCACGTAATCTTCCAGCGCCAGCTGCATACTGTAACCCATGCGTTCATAGAATGGCCGGGCCTGAAAACTCAGGGTATCAACCAGCGAATAACGGCAGCCACGCGCTTTGGCTTCTTCTTCCGCTTCCTTCATCAACTGTGTGCCGACATCCTGACCGCGCAGGGATTCATCGACCCACAGAATCTGGATGTACATCCAATTCCCGACGGTTTCAGCCACAATACCCGCCTGTTTCTCCCCATTTTCATCTTCGACAAAAATGCCTAACGCACGGAGTTTTTGCTGCGGAATAAAATTGCTGTTGAATTTACGCATGCCGATTTTGATCTGTTCGATGTCATTTTCGGTGGGTGCGGCTGTCATACGAGTTTTCATGGCATTCCCTTCAGAAGAACGTAGCTATTCAGAATAGTAATACCTTGTAACATAAGCAATCTCCAGATAAGAAAATTCTTAACCGCCAAACTGAAGAGGAACATCCAAAATGAAAAAGCCTGTGGAGAGACATCGTTGGACGATGCTTTCCGCAGGCTTTTTGCTCACAGGAGGGTTTTTACGGGCTAAACAGGCTTATTTGTAGATTTCAGCGTCTGCGTGCATACGGTTGTTACCTGTCACGGAGATGATGCGGAAAGAAGAAGCGCCCGCGTCACTTGCCTGAGCGGCCAGTTTATTTTCCAGACCACCCAGAGTGGTTGGACCTGCTACCGAGATCACGCCGATTTTCTGTGCGCCGTCAGCGGGTTGGGAAACCTGCTCAGCAGCAAAACTACCGAAAGAGATCAGGGAAAGGGTCGCAGCTACAGCAAAAATTTTGACGTTTTTCATGATGATTATTCCATTCAGGTTATGAGTTAGAAAGGTGGTTGCCTTTCGATGTGTGAATAATAGGCCTGTCTGGCGCAGATGAAAAACGGATTGATTTGAGGAAGTCATTCAAAAAATTTGGGCTATTTTTTACGCAATTTTACAGCCCGCTGCGTCCGGTTGACGAAACGCAGAGAAGCCTTACACCGGTTTAAAAAGAGAGCATAAATTGACGATTAATTCTCTTTCCTCCTGATTTTGAGCGGGTTTGTGGATCTCTGCTAGACTTCACTGTGTAGGGTAAGAAAAACGTTTTACGGTTGATTATTCACAGCGCCGAAAACAGAACGACATTCGTTCCGTACTGTTTATGCCGTAAAGGCTCAACAACATTCACGGAAATGGAATTTATTTGGAGGAGTTAAAAATGGGAATTTTATCCTGGATTATCTTTGGTCTGATTGCGGGTATTTTGGCGAAATGGATCATGCCGGGTAAAGATGGCGGCGGGTTTATCCTGACCGTAGTTCTGGGCGTCGTCGGGGCCGTGGTCGGTGGTTATATCAGTACGTTCTTCGGCTTTGGCCGCGTCGATGGTTTCAACTTCGGCAGCTTTATCGTCGCCGTGATCGGCGCGCTGGTGGTGCTGTTCATCTACCGTAAAATTCGCAGCTGATCACCCGCGAAAAGACATCGTAAAAAGCCGCGCACGTCGCGGCTTTTTTGTGTCTAAAAGACTCAATCCACCGGCGGCGTCGGCAATCTCACGATGTCCTGGTAATCATTGCCCATCCAGTAGACCCCTTCTTTGGCCCAAAACGGCCCTTCGATGAAATCGAGCAAGTTGGAGTACTCTTCGTAGAACAGCTTGCCGTCGCGGTTATAGACGCGAAGGTAACCGGAGTAATGCCCGCCGTCGCCCGGCATCGTCATACGCGGAATAAAATTGAATGTCCGGTATTCGCGCACCACATATTGCTTGTTAGGGCTCCATGTTTCGGAAATTAATTTTCCCTGCTTCCACCACTGATAGCACCCGGCAATGACCGCCAGCAGTAAGGCGAGCTTTATCCAGCGTTTGCGTTGGCGAACCAGCGCTTCCTGACTTTTGATTTTCATGCTGTTTGTATCCTTTCCAGCCATATATGAAAAAACCAGCTCAAATTTGGCTGAAAAGTTAACGTTTGTCTTGCGATAAGTCAGCCTGGGTTAAATCGCCACCAGACCCCGCACATTCTCTGCTTCCATGTCTTCTCCGCGCCCGCGTTTGACGATGTTGCCGCGTGACATCACCAGATAGCTGTCGGCCAGATCGGCGGCGAAATCGTAGAATTGCTCGACCAGCAAAATCGCCATGTCGCCCTTGGCAGCCAGCTGTTTGATGACCGCGCCAATCTCTTTGATGACCGAAGGCTGAATGCCTTCGGTCGGTTCGTCGAGAATCAACAATCCCGGTTTGCAGGCCAGTGCGCGGCCAATCGCCAGCTGCTGCTGCTGACCGCCGGACAAATCACCGCCGCGGCGATGCTTCATTTCCAGCAGGACCGGGAACAGGTGATAGATTTCATCCGGCACCTGTTTTGCGTTGCTGCCGGAAAAGCGCGACAGGCCCATCAGCAGGTTTTCCTCCACCGTCAGACGCGGAAAAATTTCGCGTCCTTGCGGCACATAGGCAATCCCTGCCTGCACGCGTTGATGCGGTTTGCGGTTATTAATCACCTGATCCTGCCAGCTGATAGTGCCGGATTTCGCGGGGATTAACCCCATCAGGCATTTAAGCAGCGTGGTTTTACCCACGCCGTTGCGCCCGAGCAGGCAGGTGACTTCGCCGACTTTTGCCTCAAACGACAGGCCGCGCAGAATGTGGCTGCCACCGTAAAACTGATTCAGTTCATTAACTTGCAACATGCGTATTTCCCTCAGAAAAAGCCTCAGCGTCCTAGGTAGACATCGATAACCTGCTCGTTAGACTGCACCTGCCTGAGTGAACCCTCCGCCAGTACCTGCCCCTGATGCAGCACGGTGACGTGGTCGGCAATGCTCTCCACAAAACCCATGTCGTGCTCGACCACCATCAGCGAATGCTTGCCGGAAAGCTGTTTAAACAGTTCGGCGGTGTACTCAGTTTCAGCGTCGGTCATGCCTGCGGCCGGTTCGTCGAGCAGCAGCAAATGCGGCTCCTGCACCAGCAACATGCCGATTTCCAGAAACTGCTTTTGCCCATGCGACAGCAAACCGGCCGGGCGATGGCGTTCCGCCGTCAGCCGCAGCGTGCCGAGCATTTCATCGATACGGTCGCGCTGTTCACTGTTCATTTTGGCGCGCAGACAGGCCCACACCGATTTATTGGTTTTCTGTGCAATCTCCAGATTTTCGAATACGGTCAGCGCTTCAAATACTGTAGGTTTCTGGAATTTACGGCCAATGCCCGATTGCGCAATCTGCACCGGGTTCAGTTTAGTGAGATCGGTTCGCTGATCGTAAAACACGCTGCCGCTCTGCGGGCGGGTTTTGCCGGTGATGACGTCCATCAGCGTGGTCTTTCCCGCACCGTTCGGACCGATCACGCAGCGCAACTCGCCGACGCCAATATTCAGCGACAAATTGGTCAGTGCTTTAAAGCCGTCAAAGCTGACGTTGATATTTTGCAGCTGCAAAATCGGGTCGGTCTGTTCGCGGTGCCTGTCCGCCAGATGTGGCTGAGTGAACAGCTCTTCGGTCATGGTCATCGGGCTCATCAGGATTTCCTCTTGCGCAGCAGGCCAATCACGCCTTGCGGCAGAAAAAGCGTCACCACAATGAACATGCCGCCGAGCACAAACTGCCAGTATTCGGGGATGGCGACGGTGAACCAGCTTTTCGTGCCGTTGACGATGCCCGCGCCGAGAATCGGGCCGATCAGCGTGCCGCGCCCGCCGAGTGCCACCCAGATGGCGGCTTCAATGGAGTTGGTAGGCGACATTTCTCCGGGGTTGATAATGCCGACCTGCGGCACATACAGTGCGCCCGCCAGTCCGCACAGCATCGCGGATACCGTCCAGACGAACAGCTTGAACCCTTTCGGATCGTAGCCGCAGAAAATCAGCCGGTTTTCGGCGTCGCGCACGGCGGTCAGCACGCGGCCATATTTACTGCGCGCCAGCGCAAAGCCGAGCGCCAGGCTGAAGACCAGCACCAACACGGTCATCAAAAATAACCCGATGCGGGTGCCGGTGGCGGTGACCTGAAACCCGAGCAGAGTGGTGAAACCGGTGAAGCCGTTATTGCCGCCAAACCCTGTTTCATTGCGGAAAAAAAGCAGCATACCTGCGTAGGTCAGTGCCTGCGTCATGATGGAAAAATAGACGCCTTTGATTTTGGAACGGAAAGCGAAGTAGCCGAACACAAACGCCAGTGCGCCCGGCACCAGCACGATCAGGCACAGCGCCCACGCAAAATGTTGGGTACCGGCCCAGAACCACGGCAGTTCAGTCCATGAGAGAAACGACATGAAGGCAGGCAGGCCACTGCCCGCCGTCTGACGCATCAAATACATGCCCATCGCGTAGCCGCCGAGGGCGAAAAACAGCCCGTGCCCGAGCGACAGCAAACCGGCATAGCCCCACACCAGATCGAGGGCGATCGCGACGATCGCATAGCACAGGATCTTGCCGACCAGCGTCAGTGTGTACGTGGAGATCGACAGCGGATTCTCCGCCGGCAGCAGCGCCAGAAACGGCATGATAATGAGTACGGCCAGTACCAGAACGCCCACGGCAATCGCAATTTTCGGCGCTTTTTGCACGCCGGTTATGGTTAGAGGTTGGCTCATCAGTCAATCACCCTGCCTTTGAAGGCGAACAGTCCCTGTGGACGTTTCTGGATAAACAGGATGATCAGCGCGAGGATCAAGATTTTCCCCAGTACTGCACCGATTTCCGGTTCAAGAATTTTGTTCACAATGCCGAGCCCGAAGGCCGCCACCACCGTCCCCGCCAGCTGGCCGACGCCGCCGAGCACCACCACCAGGAAGGAGTCGATGATGTAACCCTGACCGAGTTCAGGGCCGACGTTACCGAGCTGCGAAAGCGCCACGCCGCCTAAGCCCGCGATGCCGGAGCCGAGGCCGAACGCCAACATATCGACGCGGCCGGTCGGCACGCCACAGCAGGCAGCCATCGCGCGGTTTTGCGTGACGGCCCGCACGTTCATGCCGAGGCGCGTTTTATTGAGCAGCAGCCACGTGAGGGCGAGCACCAGCAGCACGAAAATGATCACCGCGATGCGGTTGTACGGCAGCACCAGATTTGGCAGCAGTTGAATGCCGCCGGAGAGCCAGCCCGGATTGGCGACTTCGAGGTTCTGCGCGCCAAACAACATGCGCACGCCCTGAATCAGAATCAGGCTGATGCCCCAGGTCGCCAGCAGCGTTTCTAGCGGGCGGCCATATAAATGGCGGATCACCGTGCGCTCCAGCGCCATGCCGATCCCGGCGGTGACGAAAAATGCCACCGGCAGAGCGACCAGCGGATAAAGCGCCAGCAGCCCCGGCGCGTAGTGCTGAAACAACGACTGCACCATATACGTCGAGTAGGAGCCGAGCATCAGCATCTCGCCGTGTGCCATGTTAATCACGCCAAGCAGGCCATAAGTGATCGCCAGCCCCAGCGCCGCCAGCAGCAAAATCGAGCCGAGCGACAAACCGGTAAACGCCTGCCCGAGCAGATCGCCTATCAGCAACCGGTGCTGCACCGCTTTCAGGCTGACAACGGCGGCGGCGCGCACCGTAGCGTCGGCTTCAGTTTTCGGGTCGGTCAAACTTTGCAGACGCCCCTGCGTGTCCGGATCACCGGACGTGCCGAGCAGCTCGACGGCTTTCAGGCGTACCTGTGGATTGGTATCTGCCAGCTGTAAATTCGCCAGCGCGATAGCCAGCGCGTCATGCACCGCACTGTCTTTTTCCACCTCAAAACGATGCGTCAGCAACGGCAGCTGATCGGCCTGCGCTTCACGTTGCAAGGATTTCGCCGCCTGTAAACGCACGCTGCTGTTGGTGCTGACCAACCGGTGTGCGGAAAGCGCGTTGGCGATCAGAATCCGCAGGCGGTTGTTCAGCCACACTTTTTTGGTGCCGCCCTGCGGTTTGGCATCGCCGTCCAGTGGCGTGAGCTGGTCACCGTTTTGGATGAAGGCGTGTTTAGCGTCGTCGATCACGACGTTTTCCTGCTTCAGCGCCTCAAGCAGCGGCAAACGTTCCGGTTGCGGATCCGCCGCCCATTGTTGCAATAACGTGGCCTGCTGGCTGCGGCTGGCGGCAGCAAATTCGTTGGCTGAACTGGCGTGAACAAGCCATGGCAGGCAGCCAAGCAGGAAAATCAGAGATCGAAGTAAAGTTTTCATTATGTCTTCGCCATAAAAGTTGTATTCCTAAGACCGCGGGCTTGCAGCCCACACCCGCTCAGACCTTGGGCTCGTAAACCGCGGGCTTGCAGCCCACACCCGCCCAGAAGGAGCGCCAAGGCGCGCCCCTTCTGGACATCCCGCGCCTTTTTGTTTGTGACACCGACAGCTACCGCTGCTGGCAGGGAACGTGTTTCAGAGACTTCCGTTCACGGCGCAAACGCCGCCGCTGCGCGGTGCTCTCATTTCAGGTTCGGACCCGCCCGAAAAAAGACCCGTGCGGTTTCTCACCGTTCATTCGACGCCGTTTTGACTGCGCCTTTGAGGCATTTTTAAGGTCAAAACAGACTTGCTCTGCTATTTTTTTTGACTTATATAGCCATTAGGCCGCAGTCAAAAATTCCGCTGAGCAAGAGGTTCGAGACCTATGGCTCGAACCCGCCGCGAAGGCACCGCGTTGCGGCGGGATTTTGCGGCGAGAACGGATGCTCCTGGAACACGGTGCCTGTATGGCGCGAAGCTGTCGGTGTCTCAGTGAAAAAACGCAGGATTCCAAAGGAGGCACGTTTATGCCTCCTTTGGGCCAGTTTGGGCGGCGAGCCCAAGGTTTTAGCGGGTCTGGGCTGCAAGCCCTAATTAGTGGTTTTCACCGGTGTATCTGGCTTCTTATCATTCCCCGCAATGTAAGGACTCCACGGCTGGGCGCGGATCGGTTTGTCGGTCTGCCAGACTACGTTGAACTGCCCGTTGGCTTCGATTTCGCCGATCATTACCGGTTTATGCAGGTGATGGTTGGTCGCATCCATGGTCAGCGTGAAACCAGACGGTGCGGCGAAGGTCTGCCCGGCCATGGCGGCGCGGACTTTGTCGACGTCGGTCGTCCCCGCTTTCTCAACGGCCTGCGCCCACATATGGATGCCGACGTAGGTCGCTTCCATCGGGTCGTTGGTGACCGCAGAGTCTGCGTTTGGCAGTTTGTGGGCTTTGGCGTAAGCCTTCCATTCGGCGACGAATTTCTTGTTGGTTGGGTTATCGACAGACTCAAAGTAGTTCCACGCCGCGAGGTCGCCTACCAGTGGTTTGGTGTCGATGCCGCGCAGCTCTTCTTCGCCAACCGAGAACGCCACCACCGGTACGTCAGTCGCTTTCACGCCTTGGTTCGCCAGCTCTTTGTAGAAGGGTACGTTGGAATCGCCGTTGATGGTGGAGATCACCGCTGTTTTGCCGCCTGCGGAGAATTTCTTAATGTTGGAGACGATGGTCTGATAATCGCTGTAACCGAATGGCGTATAGACCTCTTCGATATCACTGTCTTTCACGCCTTTGGAGTGCAGGAAGGCGCGCAGAATTTTGTTAGTGGTGCGCGGATACACGTAGTCGGTGCCGAGCAGGAAGAAGCGCTTGGCCGCGCCGCCGTCTTCACTCATCAGATATTCCACCGCCGGGATCGCCTGCTGGTTGGGCGCGGCACCGGTATAGAACACGTTTGGCGACATCTCTTCGCCTTCGTACTGCACCGGATAGAACAGCAGTCCGTTCAGCTCTTCAAACACCGGCAGCACGGATTTACGTGATACCGACGTCCAGCAGCCGAACACCACGGCGACTTTATCCTGCGTCAGCAGCTGGCGGGCTTTTTCGGCGAACAGCGGCCAGTTGGAGGCCGGATCAACCACCACCGGTTCGAGTTTTTTGCCGAGCACGCCACCGTGGGCGTTGATGTCGTCAATGGTCATCAGCGCGATGTCTTTCAGCGGCGTTTCAGAAATCGCCATGGTGCCGGAAAGCGAATGCATGATACCGACTTTGATGGTGTCTGCCGCCTGTGCGCTCCAGGCTAAACCCATGCTGACCACGGTGGCGGAGAGGGTGAAGGCTTTAATAAAATGTCGACGATGCATAGATGAATCCTCTGTAAAAACGCTGTGATTTAAATGAGTTAAGAGAATACTGTTATGGTGTAAGTCGAAAAGATTTTTAAAAAAGTCATGATGGGTTGCCCTCATCATTTCTGGCCTGGTGCAGCATATGCAGGGTGATTTTGCGCACCTCGGCTTTACTGACGGCAATGTGGTCGTGTAGCTGGCGTTGGGCCTCCCCGGTTTGCTGTTGCAAGATGGCAAGCAGAATGCTTGCGTGTTCGTGATACGTGGCATCGACCCGCGACGTTTTGGTGAAATCCAGACGGCGGATGATGCGGATTTTTTCCGTCAGGTCGCGGTGGATGCGGGCCATTTCGGCATTGCCTGCTGCTTCAACCAGCGTCATATGAAAGGCTTCGTCAAAGCGCGACACCGTCTGGCCGTCATCAAGGCGTGGATCTTCAATCCAGAAGCTTTTCAGCCCCGCAAGTTGCACCGGCTGAGCCTGCACTGTCAGCGCACACAAACGCTTCACCGCCTCTAACTCCAGCACGATGCGCAGATCATAAAGCTGTTCGAAATAGTCGAAATCAAACGGCCTGACCTGCCAGCCGCTGCGGAAAAAAACTTCGACATAGCCTTCGCGCTCCAGCCAGAACAGCGCCTGACGCACCGGTGTACGGCTGGTTTCCATGCGTTCGGCAATGTCGTTTTCGCTGAACCGGTCGCCCGGCAGCAGGCGAAAATTAAAGATGTCGTCCTTCAGTTGCTGGTAGATCCGCTCAGCCAGCCCTTCCGGGCGGTTTTTGCTGTTTCTTTTATCTGCGGTGGTGCGTGAACCGGTCAGTTGCATAATGTTTCCTGATGAAAGACTTACGCGGATTGCGCGACGTCCAGCCACAGCAATGCGTCACCGGGACCGACCGGGCGGCCCTGCTGACAGCTGATTTTGCTGACAGTACCGGCGCAGGGCGCGCAGACCGACAGCTCCATTTTCATCGCTTCCACCACAATCAGCGCCTGCCCGGCTTCGACCTGCTGGCCGGGTTCCACCAGAATTTTCCACACGCTGCCATTGAGGTCAGCGCTGACCAGATGGCCCTGCTGCTCGCTGTCGTCTTCGACGATTTCCACCGCGTTGGCGGCGGCATCGACGGCGGCACTCTCCTGCGCGGCCCAGTGCGCCACTTCGGTGGTGAAAGCGGCAGACTGGCGGGCGCGGAAGTCGGCGATATCGGCGGCGTTGTCAGCAAGGAATTGGGTATATTGCGCAAAATCGAACTCAGTCTCTTCGATGCGAACCTGTGCCCGCCCTTCGCGGAAGGCGTCGCGCCGGGCGTCGAGTTCGGCTTCAGTGACTTCATAGAAGCGCACCTGATCGAAGAAGTGCAGCAGCCAGGGTTCACCGTCTTTAAATTGCTGATTTTTCAGGAAAGTATTCCAGATGGGCAGTGTGCGTCCGACCAGCTGATAGCCGCCCGGCGAGTCCATACCGTAAATGCACATGTACATGCCGCCGATGCCGACCGTGCCTTCAGCGGTGTACGAGCGCGCTGGATTGTATTTGGAGCTCAGCAGGCGATGGCGCGGATCGACCGGCACCGCGCAGGGCGCGCCGAGATAGACATCGCCCAGACCGAGGATCAGATAGCTGGCGTCAAAGATGATTTTTTTCACCTCTTCGCGGCTCGAAAGTCCGTTGGTGCGCTGGATGAAATCCACGTTATTGGGCAGCCACGGCGCTTCGCTGCGCACGGTTTGCTGATAGCGTTCGACCGCGCCGAGTGTGGCGGAGTCCTCAAACGCCATCGGCATATGCACGATGCGGGTCGGGATTTTGAGCTGGCTGACGTCCGCCAGATCCTGCTCGAGCAGCAGCAGGTGGGATAGCAGGGCTGACTGGTGGAGCACACGGCTGTCATAGCGGACCTGCAGCGAACGCACGCCCGGCGACAGTTCTTCAATGCCCGGCTCTGCGGCTTCGCGGATGGCTTTCATCAGCAGATAGAGGCGTAGACGCAGGGCCAGATCCAGCACGTTGTCGCCGTACTCAATCAGCACGTAGCCGTCGCCGGCCTGACGATACTGCACCGACGGACGGCCTTCGGCAGCAGGCAGTTCGGCCAGCACAGTGGCCGAAGCGGTGGTGTATGGCAGCAGTGACGGCGTTGCCAGTTTCATGACATCAATGGGCATCAGCGAATCCACCATGCCCTGCTGCGCCAGTTCCAGCGCCTGTGCCTGTTCGAAACTTACCGGATGGAAGCGGATTTTATCTCCCGGCTTCACCTGACCGACTTTCCACAGTTCGGCTTTGGCGATGGTCACCGGGCAGACGAAACCACCAAGGCTTGGTCCGTCGCGGGTCAGAATGACCGGAAAGTCGCCGGTAAAGTTAATCGCACCGATGGCGTATTCGCAGTCATGCACGTTTGACGGATGCAGGCCTGCTTCGCCGCCGTCCTGCCGTGCCCATTGCGGTTTCGGGCCGCTCAGCCGCACGCCGAGGCGGTTGGAGTTGTAGTGCACCTGCCATTCGGCTTCGAAAAAGGCATCGACAGACTCTTTGGTGAAGAAGTCCGGTGCGCCGTGCGGGCCGTAAAGGACGCCGATTTCCCAGAGATTTCCGTATGCGGGAACCAGTTGCGCTGCCGCAGCCTGTGGCAGATCGACCGGCGCGGGCGTGGTACAGGCGGGCAGTTCGGGTTGGGAAACCGTCAGCATATCGGCTACGCGCAATATGCGCCCTGCGTGCCCGCCAAACTGGCCGAGGGCGAAGGTAGAACGGCTGCCGAGATACACAGGCACGTCCAAACCGTTACGCACGGCGAGGTAGGTGCGGCAGCCCTGCGTGGCGCGGCCAAGCGTTAAAGTCTGCCCGGCTTTGACGTTCACCGGCTGCCAGTAATCAATGTTTTCACCATCGAGATCCGCCGGACAACGGGCACCGGTCAGCGCGAGGGTGACGTCGCAATGAAAGCGCAACGTCGGACCCTGCAATGTGAATTCCAGACCGGCGGCGTCAGGGTGATTACCGACGATGCGGTTAGCGAGGCGGAAGGCAAAATCATCCATTGGCCCGGATGGCGGTACGCCGATATCCCAGTAACCGAGGCGGCCGGGGTAGTCCTGAATGCTGCTGTAAGTGCCAGGTGCCAGAACTTCAACCGCCTGTGGCGCGTAGTCGAAGGTATCGAGCATCCGCGTCCACATCTGGCCCGCGTAGAACACCGGTGTGGCAACCACCTGACGCAGATAATCAATATTGGTGGCGATACCGTGCAGGCGGGTGGCGGCCAGCGCGGTGGACATTTTTGCCAGCGCGTCCTCACGGTCGGAACCGTGAACGATCAGCTTGGCGATCATCGGGTCATAAAAGGCGGAGACTTCGCTGCCGGTAGAGACCCAGCCGTCAACGCGTACACCGTCCGGGAACACCACTTCGGTCAGCACGCCGGGGCTTGGCTGGAAGTTTTTCAGCGGGTCTTCGGCGTAAATACGCACTTCCATTGACGCGCCCTGCGGAGCTTTTTCCATCGCGGCCCAGTCCAGCGGCTCCCCGGCGGCGACCCGCAGCATACATTCGATCAAATCCAGCCCGGTGACCATTTCGGTGACCGGATGCTCAACCTGCAGCCGGGTATTCACTTCGAGGAAGTAAAAGGCGTCGCGCGCCGGGTCATAAATAAATTCAACGGTACCGGCACTGCGGTAGCTGACTGACTCGCCCAGTTGCACGGCGGCGCGGTGTAAAGCTTCGCGGGTGGCCTGCGGCAGGTTCGGTGCGGGGGTCTCTTCCACGACCTTTTGATTGCGGCGTTGCAGCGAACAGTCGCGTTCGCCGAGCGCCACGACGCGGCCTTTTCCGTCGCCAAAAATCTGCACTTCAACATGGCGGGCGCGATCTACAAAGCGCTCGAGGAACACACCCGCGTCGCGGAAGAAGTGTTCGCCGAGGCGCTTCACGCTGTCCCATGCGGCGCGCAGGGCGGCTTCGTCCTCACAGCGGGTCAGGCCGATACCGCCGCCGCCAGCCGTGCTTTTGAGCATGATCGGATAGCCAATCTGCGCAGCAGACTTTACGGCGTCGTCAATGCTGCCGAGCAAACCGGTGCCCGGCGTCATCGGTACATTGGCGGCAGCGGCCAGTTCACGGGCACGGTGCTTGAGGCCGAATTCACGGATCTGCGCGGCGCTCGGGCCGATAAAGGCGATATCGGCCGCTTTGCAGGCATCGGCAAATTCGGCACTTTCGGAAAGAAATCCGTAGCCCGGATAGATCGCCTGCGCGCCGGTCTCTTTTGCCGCTGCCAGAATTTTGTCGATCATCAAATAGCTGTCACTGGCCTTGTCGCCGCCGAGTGCAATGGCGATGTCGGCGTCGGTCACGTGCGGCGCATTGCGGTCGGCATCGGAATAAACGGCAACGCTGGTCACACCCAGACGCTTCAGGGTGCGGATGGCGCGGCAGGCGATTTCGCCACGGTTGGCAATCAATACAGTCGTGAACATCGGGTGGCTCCTCAGGCGTTTTTCAGAGCGGCGAGGTGGGAGATGTAATTTCTCCAGCCGCCAAAATGGGTGACATCGGTGGCGTCGTTTATCGCCCAGGGTTCGCAAATAAAGCCTTTCACCGTGCGGCCGTCCGCCAGTTGCAGCGAGCCGATACCGAGCGGTGCCGGGATCTCCGCGACGAATTCGCCAAAGCGCGCCAGCGGGATGTCCCAAAGTTCCACGGTGATCGCACTGCCGCCCTCAATTCTGACCAGCCCAGGTTTTGGCGGTGTGGTGTTGGCGAGGGCGAAGAGTTTGTAGCTGGCGGCGGTGGTGGTTTGTTCGACGCGTACGGCTTTACGGTGGGTGAGCTGGAAATTGAGTGGCATGCCGGTCAGGTGCGCACCGACGACGGCGACCCTGACGTGATCGGGGCTGGCCGCGAGGTTGCTCATAAAGGCGCTGGCGCTCAGTTCGCGGCCTGTTGCCCCCAGCGGCAGGCCAAGACTGCGCTGCCACTGACGGCCAAAGGCGGCCAGTGCATCGTCGTGCCAGGCCGGGGCAATCAGAGTGATGCCGGACGGGAGACCGTCGGCGCGGATGCTGGACGGCAGCGCCAGCGCGGACAGGTCAGCCAGATTGGTGAAGTTGGTGTAGGTGCCAAACTGTGAGTTGAAGAGTACGGGCTCCTGCGCCATCTCCTCCAGCGTGCGGATAGTCGGCGAGGTGGGCACGATGAGCGCATCGAAACCTTCCAGCGCCAGATTGATTTTGCGGGCCAGCTCGGCGCGCAGGTACTCGGCGCGCCACGCGTCACATGCACTGTAGTTGAGGCCGTTGGCGACAATGCCACGCACCGTCGGGTCCATCGCCTGCGGCATTTCGTCAAAAATCTTACCGACGGCCACGGTGCGCTCGGCCACCCATGCGCCGTAATAGAGTTGTTCGGCCAGTTCGCGGAACGGCGTGAAATCAATGGGTACCAGCGTGACACCGCTGCCGGTGAGACGCTCGAGCGCCTGTTCGAATTCAAATTCAGCCAGCGCGTCGCCAAAAAACTCCAGACTGTCGGGCACGGCAAAACGCGGATGAACGGACATCGCCGCAGGCGCGGTGTGCGGGTTCGAACGCGAGTAGGCATCAGCGGCATCGTAACCGCCTGCGGCGTGCGCGACGGTCTGGGCATCGCTCACCGTCAGGGCAAAAACCGACACCGTGTCATTGAGGCGACAGGCAGGCACCACGCCGTTATTCGACAGCCAGCCTTTGGTCGGTTTCAGGCCAACAATGTTGTTGAATCCGGCGGGTACGCGGCCTGACCCGGCAGTATCCGTGCCAAGCGAGAAAGCGACCAGTCCGCGCGCCAGCACTGAAGCGGAACCCGAACTGGAACCGCCGCTGACGTACTCCGGGTTAAACGTGTTGCGCACGGCACCGTGCGGCGAACGGGTGCCGACCAGACCGGTAGCGAACTGATCCAGATTGGTCTTGCCAACCACAATCGCCCCTTTGGCGCGCAGATTGGCGACGACAGTGGCATCGGCCGCCGCCATGTAGGTGAATTCCGGGCAGGCCGCGCTGGTGGGCCAGCCGCTGACATCAATATTGTCTTTTACCGCGAAAGGCACGCCAAACAGCGGGAGGGAGGCCAGCGAGCCATCGGCGTCACGGCGCAACTGCTCAAGGTGAGCCAGTTGTGCTTCCAGCTGGGCCTGGGTTGGCAGGTATAACCAGGCGTTGTCGCGGGAATTCAGGCTGCCAAGCACCATTGACAGCGAGCTGCGCAGACTGTCAGGCGCCGTTTGGTAATGCTGCTGCCAGTCGCGCAGGGTGAAGGCGTGAAACGGGGTGGTCGCAGATCGTAAGCTGTCGTTCATCGGTTGAATTCCATCTGGTACACAAGATTGAATTCATTGAAGCAAAGGCTGTGCCATGTTTTTTCTTATTGAATAACAACAATTTTTAATGAGGTTGTGACTGTTTTGCACAAATGTTGCACCAGCGTTGTTGTGCAACTGAGCGAAAATGGCGCGGGAATGTTGCGGGGCGAAGGGCTAAATTTGAATCATTATCAGTGAAAATGCTTGCGATAATATCGCACGCTATCTATATTGAAATCCATGAACACGAAAACTGACCCTGTAACCTCAGCGAATGCCCTTTTGCATCTGGACCAACAGATGTGTTTCGCGCTTTATTCGGCGAATCTGGCACTCCACAAAGTGTACCGCAAGCTGCTGGGACAGCTCGATCTGACCTATCCGCAATATCTGGTGATGCTGGTGTTATGGCAGCGCGATGATGTGACGGTTTCTGATATCGGCGAGAAGCTTTTTCTCGAATCTGCCACATTGACGCCGCTCTTAAAGCGTCTGGAAGTGGCGGGTTTGTTGCTGCGCCAGCGCGCGAAGGCCGATGAGCGCCAGGTGATCATTACCCTGACCGAAGCCGGCAGAGTGTTACAGGAAAAAGCCAAAAGTATTCCTGAAGCAATTCTTTGCGCTACCGAGTGTGACGTCGATGAAATGGTCGCACTCAAGCGGCAGCTGGAGTTGCTGCGGGCTAATCTGAAAGATAAGTCCTGATTTGCCTGAACCTGATTTACTTAAAATGGCAAGTTGCAGCAAACAGACTAATCCGAGGTAACCCTTTGCGTTTGTCTGTTAGTATTAAATATATCGCACACGATTAAATCGCATAATATTTTATTCAATCTGAAAGTCATCTGACCTTAAAGGAACGAACTATGTCTATTGAAAAAGTAATCTATCGCGCTCATGCCTCTGCAACCGGTGGCCGTGACGGCCGCGCTGCTTCTGATGATGGCGTGCTTGACGTCAAACTCGGTGTACCAAAAGAGATGGGCGGTATGGGCGGCGGTACTAACCCTGAGCAACTGTTCGCTGCGGGCTACTCCGCCTGCTTCCTTGGCGCACTGAAAGCGGTAGCGGCCAAAGAGAAGATCAAAATTCCTGCTGATGCAAAAATCGAAGGCGCGGTGGGTATCGGTGAGATCCCGGGCGGCTACGGCATTGAAGTTCAGCTCGACATCACTTTGCCAGGCATGGAGCGCAGTGAAGCGGAAGCACTGGTCGCTAAAGCGCATCAGGTTTGCCCATACTCCAACGCAACGCGCGGTAACATTGACGTGACGCTGAACGTGAAATAATGTCCTCAGACTAAACAAGGGCTTTTCAACCTGTTTTACTCTGTATAAGGAGGCTACGGCCTCCTTTTTCTTTGCATGAAATTCTCCGCTTCTTTTGAGGGCGGCCCACGTAGTGCCCTTCCCAGACGGATTACTCCTGAAAACCCCGCCAAATCCCGTTTCTCATCAATATCTGTGAACCAGTCGCTTATAAACATGTCACAATGATTCAGAATCTTTCTAAAACTATCTGGAAAATCACATTACATGAATAGAGTGAAGACTCTATCGCAGCAAAATCTCTCATTCTTGTTAGCGATCTACATCGGCATTTTTCTCAATGTCTCCGTTTTTTTCCGCCGCTTCGCACCCCTCACTCAGAGCGTCAATTTCATTGAATTGTCCCAGGCAGTGACCGAAGTGGTCGCCATTGTGCTGTTTACTTTCTTCCTGCTGCGCCTGCTTTCACTGGGCGGCAAGATGTTTTTCCGCATCATCGCCAGTTTACTGCTGCTGATCTCAGTGTCGGCCAGTTACTACATGGTGATGTTCAATGTGGTGATTGGTTACGGCATTATTGCGTCAGTCATGACCACGGATATTGACCTGAGCAAAGAGGTGGTTGGCTGGAATTTCTTCATGTGGATGATCGCGGTCAGTGCCATACCGCTGATATTGATCTGGAAGAATGACCTGCGGCTAACCCTGATAGAACAGATCAAAACGCCGGGCCAGCGGTTGGTGCCTTTAGGTATTTTAGTCGCGGTGGTGGCGCTGGTCTGGTTGCCGCTGCGTATGCTGGATAAACAGCAGAGCCGCAATGAAAAGCTGACCAACATTGATTTACCCAGCTATGGCGGGGTGGTTGCACACTCCTACTTACCTTCTAACTGGCTGGCGGCACTTGGCCTGTTTGCTTACACCAAGGTGGATGAAAGCCAGGACGCGGGCAATTTTTTTGACCCGGCCAAAGAGTTTACTTACGTAGCGCCAGCGGGTGTCGATGATACCTACGTGGTCTTTATTATCGGGGAAACCACCCGTTGGGACCACATGGGCCTGCTGGGCTATGAGCGTGACACCACGCCACGCTTGTCGAAGGAGAAGAATCTGGTCGCGTTTCGCGGTAAGTCCTGCGACACCTCCACCAAGCTCTCTCTGCGCTGCATGTTCGTGCGGGAAGGCGGCACGGAGAATAATCAGCAGCGCACCCTGAAAGAGCAGAATATTTTTGCCGTCCTTAAATCGCTGGGTTTCAGTTCAGAACTGTTCGCGATGCAAAGTGAAGTGTGGTTTTACAACAACGCCAACCCAGATGACTATTCGTTCCGCGAAATTATCGCTTCTGAAAAGCGTAATGACGGTAAACCTGTAGATGACATGCTGCTGGTTAACGAATTGCAGGAGTCGTTGAGAACGCATCCGCAGGGCAAACATCTGGTCGTGTTGCATACCAAAGGGTCGCACTACCTCTATTCCCAGCGTTATCCGCGCAGTTTTGCCCGTTATACGCCGGAGTGCATGGGTGTTGACCGCGCCTGCACCAAGGCTCAGCTGATTAACGCGTTCGATAACAGCGTGCTGTATACCGACAGCTTTATCGCCAACGTAATGGATCAGCTGCGTGATAAGAAAGCGATAGTGTTTTACGCCGCCGATCACGGCGAGTCTATCGATGAGAATTCACATCTGCACGGTACCCCCCGTGAGATGGCACCCCCGGAGCAGTTCCGCGTGCCAATGCTGGTGTGGGCTTCAGACAGTTTCCTGGCGCAGCCCGATCATCAGCAGGCGTTTGAGCGCCTGAAAGCCCAGCAGCGGGTCGGAGGTGAGAAGCGTCACGAGGAGCTGTTTGACTCGATTCTCGGCTGCCTCGGCTATACCTCACCGGATGGTGGCATTAACCCAGCTAATAACTGGTGCGCAAAAACGCCTGCTGATAAGGCGATTCGAGTCGGTAAAGGGTGATTTTGCTGGAAATCTAGGCAGTCAGCGCCTGCGTGACAAAAAGGCATTGACGCTCTGAATCAGCAGCAGTAACATGCGCTCCGATTCGGCGAGTAGCGCAGCTTGGTAGCGCAACTGGTTTGGGACCAGTGGGTCGGAGG